>JAAEPZ010000001.1 GCA_024231955.1 bacterium
ACTTCCTCGCCCGTCGCCAGCGCTTCGTCGAAGAGCATCGCGTCTCGTTGCTGCCAGAGCTCGATCCACTTCAGGGTCAGAAGAAAGCGGGTTCCCGACGCCGTCGAGACCCTGCTCCAACGGCCCCGTCAACACCGCGACAGCGGCGTCGAAGGCGCGGTTCTTCACGAATCGCCGAGCATCGCGCAACGCATCTCGACGAATCACCTGCTCCGGTTCCGGGATGCGCATCAGGCGGCCGGTCCCGGCCTGGGGCCGGTCCGGTCCCCCGGTACAGGGCACGTACTCGGGCTCCAGGTGCACGATGTGCGAACCCACGACTTGCGCGTGGCGAACCAGAAGACCCGTCTGGTGACTGCGGCCGCCGGTGATCAGATACGCCACCTGACGCGCCGGGGTGCGGATCACGCGCTCAAGCTCGGGAAGGATCTCCCCGATGGTCAGGGGATTGCCGTCGCCCGGCAGGAGCCGGAGAGCGGGCCGGCCCCAGCCCAGGTCGAGCTGTTCGAGCCAGGTCCTCAGAGCTTCGCTCGAGCGCTCGCAAGCGCCGCCGGTATCGAGCAGTAGCACCTCGCGGGGGGAGGCTCCGAGGATGACGGCCGCCACCGGGTCGGGATGCGACGGGATCGCGACCAGCAAGCGGATGATGCCCGGCCCCAGCTTCTCCTCTCCGGCCTGTTCAAGTAGCCGGACTCGTCGCGCCTCGGTCAGGTAGTGATGGTGAACCTCCATTTGCGATCCTCGATTTGGCCGTTGCCGGTGGAGATGGCACGGATTCTGACCTGCTTCCAGCGGGACTTCAAGGGCGCATCGGGCCGGTGCGGCAGTCCTCGGATCCTGGTGGCGTTGCGTGCCCGATTTGGCGGAATGAAGACGGTCATCGACGAAGAGCCTGCTCTCGTGTATACTTCAGTGTGTTGCAGATAGGCACGAAGGCAAACCGGCGGTCCTCGGTGAGATGGCTATCGAGGGAAACCCGGTGATACCGAGCCTGCAACGCCGTGATGGAGTGGTTGCGTAGTTGGCTCCTTGACAACTTGAAAGGGAAAGCCTGACGGTAATCAGACGGAAGTCCTTAGCAAAAACCATGCCAGGTCGATTTGCGCTAACCTCCGAAATGCCCAAAAAAGGGGGGGAGGTTAGCGCATGGAGCTGAATCCGCTAAGTCCTTTGTTTGCAGCACGGCCCCCTAATGCCCGGTGGGGCCACCCGTTTTGGGGAGGTTAGCGCATCGTGTATGCTAAGTCCTTTGTTTGCAACACTTAGAGAGCCAGCAGTGGAAATCGGACCAGGACCCTTCGGGGGATTGCGA
>JAAEPZ010000002.1 GCA_024231955.1 bacterium
GGGGTATAGCCGTTCCAAATCCTTCCGGATTCGGAATGCCGTGAACTCGTCCCATTGGTCGGCGAGGTGAACACTACGCAGATCAAGCATGGCCTGCGCTCCTTCGAGCACCCAATGCATCCCAGTTCTCTCCAGGCGGTCCTTGACGAGATGCCGGCAGGCGCCCTCGATCACCCCTGTGGCGATGGGATAGCCAGCGGCCAAGTATTGGGCATAGCGCATGCGGTGGGAGCTGCGTTGGGTCTTTTTTCGCGAATGGTGGACAGGGTTGGGGTTTGGGCGGTCAGGGATGAAGTGCCGGCTCGACGTGCCGGGGAAAACCTCGGTTGTGGTTTCGCATTCGGGAATTGACATGGGCAAGTTTGACTCGCCAAGAAGCGGGCGAATTTCCCACGGCTCGCCGGTACGGCTTCCGGAGCGCAACTCATCGATAAGTTGGGTCAGATCCGCAACTACGGCCGGCGACACTCCGGAGGCAAGGCGATATTGTTCGCGAGCTTCTTCCAGCATGGCGCATGCCTTTTCCCAGTTTCCATCGTTATGATATGCCTGAGCGAGGTCCATCATTGCAGCAGCGACTTCATCAGGTCTACAGGTGTCCTTTCCCAGGCGGTGGATTATTCCTGGCAATGCACCGATCGCCGGCCTGTCGGCGCCGAGCCGCATGAGCCCTAGCTTGATGACCCAACTGAGCCTCGCCCTGGCTGCGTGAAACCGCGGTACATTTTTGCTCAAAGCCTTCACTGCCTTGGTCAATTCGGCGATTGTCTCGAAATCCTTAAGCCTGATCATGCTGCAAAGTAAATTGTGAACAGCTACAGCGTAGATAGATGATGAATGGTCAAGATATTGAAGAGATCTGGTGA
>JAAEPZ010000003.1 GCA_024231955.1 bacterium
ACTTCGCCATCCTCCGGGATGCGCACTTTCTGAGCCATCCCTGCTCGGACGACGGCTTCCCGAAAGCCGGCCCGCGTCGTCGGGCAGTGGTTGAACGCCTCCAGGTGATTGGCGATCACCGTACCGGGCGCCAGGACGACGAACTCCAACAGCTCTTCCATCGGCATCAGGATCGGCCTGCCGAGGTCGAGACTGGCGCTGCCGGCCGCCAGGATCGAGAGGTGGGGCCGCCGCTCGGCGAGCACCTGACCCACCGTAGGGGTCAGCACGGTGTCGCCGCTGAGGTAGAGCGACGGCTCCCCCGGCAGCTCGATCAGGTACCCGAGGCCCGGACCCATCAGCTTGCCGATCACGCCGTAGCCGTGAGCGGTCTCGACGGGCGTAATCGTGCCTCCGAAAAACTCGTGCAGTTGCCCGGCGTGAAGGGGCACGGTCCTGATGCCTCGTCTGCGCAAGTAGGCCCGGTCCCGGCCGTTGCAGTAGACGGGCACCTGCCGCTCGGCCAGCAGCCGCGTGCCCGGCCGGTCGAGATGGTCGAGATGCCCCCTGCGGCAGTGGGTGATCAGCCCGGCGGTGATGGTTTGGAGGGCCGACACGGCATCGGGCGGCAAATCCACCGTGGGATTACGCCTCGGGCGGTGACGGACATAGGCCAGCGGCGGCAGGCCACCTTTCCTGCTCAGCATCGGATCCACCAGAATCTGCTGCGAACCGCTGTGGACGATCAGGGTGGCATGGCGGAGGAAGTGAATCTTCATGCGCCTGTTCACCGGCTGCCGGTAACCGCGCGGACGAAGTCCTGAAAGCGGTCGCGGACGCCGAGCTGCCTCAGCAGCAGGGCCAGGCTGACGACCGCGCCCGCCAGCCCCCCCAGGTGACTGGTCAGCAGGAAGATCACGACCCCGAAAAGACCCAGCGCTTCGGCCATCGCGGTGCCGATGATGGTGAGGGTCGTGAAGGGCGTGAGCAGATCGGGTGCGAGCTCCTCGTCCCGGGACCGGTTCCGCCATGCCTGTTGCTGGTTCTTGATGAAGGCTTGCCGAAGGACGATGTACGCCGCGAGCTCGCTGACCGCGAGAGCGGCCAGGGCTCCCAACAGGAGTACGGCCAGATCCGGTTGCGGCGTCATGGTACCGCTCGTGACCAGGAAAGTGGCGGTCAGACCAAAAAGCACCAGAGCTGCGATCATCGCACCGATGATGATGCGGAGCTGGACGTCCGGTGTCATTCCGGCGTCTTGGTGGGTTTGCCCTTCCGGGCGATCGGATGGGGGCATGGCTCGATTCCTTTGCAGAACTCGCTGCGGTGGTTGACCAGTTTGTGCCGCTCCGCCCGATGGCGGACAGGCGTCCGATTCGTTTATTGATGCTTCTCCGGGTCGACGACGGGCAAGACCAAACAGGAGGGGTATTCTCTGGAATGGTGGATTCTCTGCCTTGCCGCGATATACTCCGTTTCCGTCTCATTATTTCCGCCGGTGTTCAAATTCCGAGAGAATTCCGGGAAACACGCCGATGCGACCTCCATGCGAATTCGCCAACCCTTCGGAATGAGAACGCCCACGTGCCACAAATCGAGTGTATATTTATAGATCTTGCCACTTTCCAGCGGCTCCGGGTTCCGTGAAGAGTTCCGGAAACGGGCCCTGAGCGTGCCTCTTCCTATCAACCGCTGCTCGCCGCTCCCCTCATCGATCATGCGCCAATAAACGACCCAGTCGGTATCTTTGGCGGAGGAGGAAGCATAGAGTTCCGCGGAAACGGGACCCACGACCATCAACGACTCCTGAAGCGGCTCGGTCTGGTAGACCAGGATGTCCTGGCGGCGGCTCACCCGGCCGCCGTAGCTTGATGCTGCGTCAAAAAACAGGGAGGGCGTGGGATCGCCCGGATCATAGGTATACCCATCAAAATGATCACCAGACGGAGGTTCTTGCAACCGGAGCTTGCCGTCTCCATTCAGCGTGTTGGCCCCTTCTTCCGAGGTCAGGAAGAATCTCCGGTAGGACGTCTTCGGAAGCGGATAGGTGTCCGCCTTCAACCATCGCCCCAGGCCGATGCCAAATACCTGCACCAGCGGCTCTTCAACAATCCCATTGTCGATTCCCTTCAGCCAGAAATCGAACCATTCCCGGTAGAGGGCAAAAACATCCACCGCGGCGGCTTCTCCGAAGTAGATGTCCGCCATGCGCGCCGAGCCTATCGTCTGATGAGCCCAGGGGCCGATCATCAGCTTGATGTGTTCGTTTTTGGAATTCTTCAAGTGCTGATAGGACGCCTTTGTGGCGATCCCTGCAAAGTCGATCCAGCCTCCCACCAGAAAAACGGGCAAGTTCACTTGCTCCAGCCGTTCAAGGTAATTGGATCGATCCCAGTACGAATCGTTGGTGTTGTGCCGTAGGTGCTGGCGCCAATCTTCGCGCTCCCCTCCGAAGATTTTCTTGTCCAGATCAATCACGGGGAGATGATCCAGCTGGTTTCTCCAGTCGCGAACCAGCCTGCCTGCAGGCGCGTTTCCGCTGTGTTTACCGCCGAAAAGAGGCAGAGCACGAGCGTGCTGCGTCATGTGAAACATGCCCCCGGGGTAGACATGATAAAAGAAAGGCTCGGTCATCGGCACCACGGGGATGATGGTCACCAGATGGGGTGGCTTTGCGATGGCGGCTATGAACTGGACCCAGCCATTGTACGATCCACCCGCCATGCCGATCTTGCCGTCGCACCACTTCTGCTTTGCCAGCCATTCAATGGTGTCGTACCCATCGTCCTTTTCGTTGATCCATAGCTCGAATTCTCCCTCGGAGTCATACTGTCCCCTTACGTCTTGGATGGCTACGGCGTAGCCATGTCCGGAGAAGTAGCGACCGTATTTCCGTAATTTTTCTTTATTGTAGGGTGTCCTCACGAGGACGACGGGCCATGGGTCGGTGGCCGTATCATCAGGAAAATAGAGATCCGTCGACAGCTCCACTTCATCCCGCATCGGTATCATGATCGTCTTGGTCGCAGGCGGAGTGCCGAAGCCGGGGCCGGGGACCAGGATGGCGATCACGGCGAAGACGACCGAGAGGACGGCCAAGACACGTCCCCGGGAGCAGCGATCGGACTCCGGGTCAGGGGGAGAGTGCCTACTCTGGCGCCGTGGCTCCGCCAGGTCCGGCGTTCCGGATCCCTGTTTTCGCCTCTTCGGGCCTTTTGTCGCCGCGATCGTCGCCATGTCGGACTGAGCCTATCGCCCTACCTCCGTCCGAGGCAAGGTCCACACCGCGGTCCTCGATCGCGAGGCCCAGGAGGGGCGCTTGCTGCTGCTGCTCGATGGCCTAGTACCCAGGGTGGCGCTACGCTTACCCTGGGCTTTGGTATCGCACCCCGTTGGGGTGCCCCCTGTGGGCTATGATCCGTACATGCCCAGAAAGTATGCCGCTTTCCTCAGCTACTCCCACCGCTACGCGGACTGGGTGGAGGTCCTCCACGCCAACCTGGAAGCCTGCCTCGCCCACGCCGGAGAGCCGCGGCAGGTCTTCCTCGACCAGGTCGACCTTGGTACCGGACATTCCTGGGTCAGCCAGCTCCAGGCCGGCCTCGACCAGGCCGACAAGTTGGTGCTGGTCGTCACGCCCGAGGCACTGGCATCGCTGCGGGTGGAGGATGAGTGGGGGACCTTCATCGCCATCGATCGCGACTGGAAGGGCCGGCTGGGCCGGCCGATTCTGCCGCGTCGGGCACCTCCCACGACTTGGCGCTCACACGACCGCGAGAGGTCGCGGGGGTGGCAAACCGGACTTGAATCGGATCGGGCACCGACGAGATGGTAAGATCGGGTTGGGTAGGCCAAGACTCGAGGCCCAACGAGAATCCGGAGGATCCA
>JAAEPZ010000004.1 GCA_024231955.1 bacterium
CACCTCGGGCGATACGAGCTACAGCTGGGACGCCAACGGGAATCTGACCGAGAAGGCCGGCGAGGCGACCTACGGCTGGGACTTCGAGGATCGGCTCGAGACCGTGACCCTGGCCGACGGTACCGTGGTGACCCACACCTATGACGCGGATGGCGTGCGAGTGCGGACCGAGGTGACCCCGCCCGGCGGGCCGTCCCGGGTCACCGATTACCTGGTGGACACGGCAGGGCCCCTGAGCCAGGTGGTCGCCGAGACCGACGGGAGCGGGGCGCTTACCGCCTACTACGTGCGGGGCGACGACCTCCTGGCGGTGCTGCGGGCGACTGATGACCACTTCTACCACCACGATGGATTGGGAAGCATCCGGGTGCTGACGGACGAGCAGGGGGAGGCGACGGATCGCTACGCTTTTACCGCGTTTGGCGAGTTGCTGGAGCACCAAGGGGAAGATCCCAATACCTACCTCTTCGCAGGAGAATCTCTCGATCCCGACTCCGGCTTCTACCACCTCCGCGCCAGGTGGATGGCCCCGGGCATGGGGCGTTTCGCTGGGATGGACCCCTTCCAAGGGCTCAATGCGGATCCTGGTTCGCTTCATTCCTATATTTACGCCAGATCCAATCCTGCCAATTTGACAGATGCCAGCGGCCTCTTCGCCGGCGATATTTCTTCCATTGTCGCAGCACTTGCAGTTGCCTCTGTGTCGGCTCGAGCATCCAACACAATCAAAGTTAATGTTGCCTACTATCCCATCGTCGTTCGGATAAAGCCGATTATCGCTAGCAGCGAATGGACCTACGACGAGGTAAGAGAGCAACTACTCGAGGCCGAAAGGGTCTATGGTGACAAGTTCGGCATTCGCCTCCAGTGGAATCCCCTGCTCTCAGAACACGACATCAGTGGTCAGCCTGAGAGTGCCAGGGAAGTGCCTGAGGTTGTCCACAAAGATTGGAAAGCGGAACAGCTTGTAGTAGAGAACTTTCGGCCGTCGAAAGGCGACGGGAAAACGATACCCGTGATATTCATCAAGGAGTTTAGCTATTTGCCGGAGCAGGCAGGTATAGGTATTGGCCCAAAATTCGAAAGCCATGTTCTCCGCGGGGCTATTGTTGGTCGATATTGGCAGTATGTTCGGCGGAGAGAACACCGGATCATTTTTTGGGGCACCAAGCGGACGACGCCTCTTCTGACGACGGCTCACGAACTCGGTCACGCGGTCGGAAATCTCGATGAGAACTATAAACGGTACCACCTCATGGGTGACCTCGATTTCCCCGGGGATAATGTCTTGGAAAAGGAGATCAGGCAAATCAGAGAGAGGGCGAGATGGTGATGAGAATCCGACGCTTCCTTTTGGCATCAGCATCCGGATTGCTAATATTCCTGTTACTAACTTGGGCTGGATACCTTTGGCTGCCTGAGGCATTCCTGTGGCTGCCAGAGAAACACCTCAGGATGCTGGATTACTACTTGAGAATGCCAGAGAGATACTTTGGGAAACTAGGGGATCAGCGTCTTGAGAGGATAGCGGGAGAGCTCTTCGAGGCCAAGTCCGATAGAGAAGAATATCGGGAAGTGTTTGGGGAACCTGACGAGGTCGTTCGACTGGATGATGGGGAAAAGTGGATTTATCGGGGTTACCGTATTGCGGTTATGATAACGTTTGACGTCCAAACCGGGAGTACCGTTGATATCGCTGTCCTGAAGCGTTGAAAGAACTCACCCCTGGGTCTTTGGAATAGGTGGAATATGAAGTGACGGGGCCTCGGCCCTAGCTAGATGGAGAAGCGATGAACAAGGTGCTACAGTTGGCCGTTTCTGGTTCCATGAAGTCCTCGGCGAGGGACAGAAATGGAAGACGCCGTTGCTTACTGCTGCCCATGAATGAACTTGGCCACGCCATAGGAGGAGATCGGCACCAAAATTCTGAAATTGGACATCATGCAACTTAGAACGAGGGCGAGATGATAACAAAGAAACATAGTCTTTCACTTCAGATTCAGCGGTTTGGCGACGGAGGCACGGGATGTTCTTCAACGGACATATTGACTAAGGCCTCAGAGAGCAACGATTATTCGGAAGAGGATCCCTCGTGCTCAACGATAGTCGAATCAAGTGGTAGCAAGTTGAGACAGTCGACACGTTTGCGATCTAGACGTGCAGGCGAGAGAGGGAGGCCGGCAACACGGATGTGTTTTGAAGTGGGAATACTGGTTATGGCTGCTCTCTTTCTTGTCGGTTGTGGCCGAGACGTTTCTGAACCGTGTAACTCTATGGTGCTGGAATCGGGGCTCACATATGAGCAGGTATACAAGTCTACGGACATTCCCCGGCTGGAGGCAATTGCTGATTCTTTTTGCCATGTAACTAACGAGAGAGTGGATGTTCACTTGCGATTTGTCGCATATGCGCGACTTGGTGAGATTGGGACGGCCGAGAGCTTGGCTGCAGTTGAACGAATTGACGAGAGAGGAAAGCAAATTAAACCTATATCAAAACGACTCTCTTTAGGTTACTGGCCTTCTCCGGTTTGGCATATCTCGGGCATTGAGGTTGAACTGTTCACAACGACGGAGACCGACCAGGGCATAACCTATGGATTGCTTCTTACTCCCGTCTTGGGTGCCCTTGATATCAGTCTTGTCTCAAGCCGTGATCCTTCTGATCGAGCTAGATGGACGAGACCAATTCCTGTTCGCAACGTACTTAAATGGGGCATCGAGAATCCTGAACTGGCCGCACAATCGGCGGGTCATCTGCGTTTTTCCTTCGACGAGACGGAACCTGAATATTTTGCCATGCCACGTGAAGAATTGCTTTCTATTATGGGCATGGCCGACTCAGATTTAGAAGCGATCGCTCGCAGGCTAGAAACAGGTAAATCGGGTCAACAGCACTGGGAAGTCGACCTCAATAAGATTACTCACGATTCCGATGGCGATGGTTGGACAGATACCGAGGAGACCCGACTCGGTCTGAATCCAAACAACTCAGACTCAGATGATGATGGTATCAACGACGGCGATGATATTACACCTGACTATAAGAATCCAGCCATGGAATCCTTAAGCGAAAATCAGAAAATTCTTCAAAAAGCTATCTTCGCGACCCTTGGCCTCAGCGGATCGAGATGTCTCGTCATTGTGGACGGACCGTCCGAGAGGGTGCCGATCTGGGGATATGCCGGTCCAATCCTTTATGATATTGACGGCGACGAGTGGCGGAAGCAGTATGGATTTGTTGTGGTTGGCGTCAATTGGGAAATCGTTTCCAGAACGCAGCTTGAGGCCGAAGTGGCGATTCGCGACTACAGGGCACCATTTGCCTCAGGTTATCAGAGGGTGTTCCTTCGTCGGATTCAAGAAGAGTGGTACGTAGTAGCTTGGGAGCGAGGGCTCGTCTCCTAGCCACTGACCAAGAAATCACGAAGATCAGAGGATACACGAGATGATAGGAAAGAATCGCGGTTGCGCGAGTAGTGATTGCCGATGGGAGAATGGCGCTTCGATCATAATATCACAAATAGATCCTGCAAGATCAGGAGTTGGCGACTGGAGATTTGGAGTAAAACCATGGGATTACTAAAAAAATTCGCAATGGAATTGAGTATCTGCGCGATTCTTGTCGCGGGTTGCGCGCAACGAGAATCTGATCTATATGCGTTGCTAGGGCATCAAGATGAAGTCCCATTCGAAAAGATAGCGAAATCGATGGACATTGCCTGGCTCGAGGCAATCGCCGGTTCCTTCTCTCGTGTGACCGAGGAGATGGTGGAAGTTAATCTGCGTACGGTTGCGTATGCGCGACTCGGTGAAATCGGAACACCCGAGAGCCTCGCGGCGGTTGAGCGAATCGATGAACGGGGAAGAGACATTGAGCTCACGCCGAGACTGGTTTCTCTAGGTTACTGGCCCTCGGCAAGTTGGCACGTATCCGGCTTCGAGGTGGAACCGATTGCGACGGTGGACACCGACTCGGGCATAACCTATGGGTTGGTGCTCAGCGGCGACCTCGGCGGCCTTGACGTCTATCTCGTTTCCAGCGAGAATCCCACCGACCGCACTGCATGGACCAGGCCTCTCCTCGTCCGGAACGTACACGTGTGGGGTGTGGAGAATGAGGACCTTGTCGTGGATCAGCCGGGTCACCTGCGCTTTTCCTTCGATCCGGCGGAGCCCGAATATGTGGTGGGATTGCCACGATGGGATATGGAGACAGATGATATTCAGGTAGAAGCAGGTAGGGTCGGTCGGCATAATTGGGAAATCGACATCAAAGAAGTCATGAGGGACTCCGACGATGACGGCCGGACAGACCTGGAGGAGGCTCGGCTGGGTCTGAATCCGAATGATCCCGATTCGGATGGTGATGGTATCAAGGACGGTGACGACACCACCCCGGACGAAAGGGATCGTGCCGCGGAGAGCTTGACGGAAGGGCAGAGAATCCTCCAACAGGCAATCTTTGCAACCTTCGGACTCAGTGGTTCAAGGAATCTCTTTATCGTGGAGGACTGGTGCGAGAGAGTGCCGATTTGGGGATATGGTGGTCCGGTTCTCTTTGATGCCGACCTGTTTAGCTGGTGGAATGAATACGGGATGAGCGTACTTGAGGTCAGGTGGAGGATCTTCTCCAGGAAGCCAATGGAAGCGGTGGTGGAGATTCGTGACTACAGAGGGCCATTGTCGGCAGGTAACCAGCATGTCCGGCTCCGTCGGATGGGAGAGCGGTGGTATGTAGTCGCTTGGAGTCCAGGTGTCGTCTCGTAGCTCGTTGAGGTAGCTACTTTGAGAGGAGAAGGAGGAAGGAAAGATGTCGAAGGATACAGGACTCACCCGGAGACTTGTTGGGCGGTTTGCCATGTTGGGCCTGCTTGGAAGCGCCATCATGGGAACGCCCGCGGCCTTTGGTGCGGTAAATCCCCATCCCTCGGTCTTCTTTGGGAACGTGACCGCCGGAGACGCCCGGGTGCCCGACGGCACGGTGGTCTCGGCATGGATCGGCGGCGTCCGTTTTGCCGAGGCTCCGGTCTATTCGGTCGACGGCTCGCCGGTCTACCTGATCGCCATACCCGCGGACATCCCTGAGACCCAGGAGATCGAAGGCGGACAAGCCGGCCAACCCATTGTCTTCAAAGTGCTCGACGCCGACACCACCGAAACGGCCGTGTGGGAGCTCGACGGCTATTCACACCTTGATCTGACGGCTCCGGTAGGTCCCGACCTGTCCGTCAGCATCGAAGACGAGACGTCTGCGGTGGAACCCGGCGATACCATCAGCTACACCGTCACGGTCAACAACCTCGGCGGCTATTCCGCTGGCAACGTCGTTCTCACCGACACCCTGCCGAGCTCCACCACCTTCCTGTCGGCCAGCGACGCCGGTTCCGAGGCAGCGGGTATTGTGAGTTGGCCGCTCTTCGATCTCGCGCCCGAATCGGCTGTGACCCGTACCGTAATCGTCCAGGTTGCCGAGGTGGTGCCTCCCGGAGTGACCGGTCTCACCAACACCGCAACCGTCACTGACGACGGCACCGTCGGCCTTGATCCCAACCCCGACAACAACATCGCTACCGACACCAACCTGGTTCGGACCTCCGAGCTCCCCGACCTCGCGATTGGCTTCGACAACTTCGAAACGGATCCCGCCGAACCCCGGCCGGGCGAGCCCGTGGAGGTCAACGTCACCATTCGCAACGCCGGCACCAGCGCGGCCGAGGACGTGATCCTCAAGATCTTTTCCGGCGACCCCGCGGCCGGCGGTAGCTCCCTCTTTGTGGATCAGATAGCCGAGATACCCGCCTCCGGCAACCACCGGGTGACTTTCACCTGGTACGCCACCCCGGGGTTCACGACCCTGACCGCGGTCGCCGATCCCGAGGACGTCATCCGCGAGTACTCGGAAGCCAACAACCAGGCGCAACGACACGTCGCCGTGCCGCGGGTCTCGGCGCCCGACCTGGTGATCTCAATCGTCGATACGACCGGCCTGAGCCAATCGCCGGTAACTCTGGCGTTGCACGGGACGGCCGACCTCGAAATCCGCAACCTCGGCGGCACCGAGGTCGACGCTCCTTTCGTGGTCCGGCTCTTCCAGGACACCGACGGCGACGGCATCGCCAGCGAGCGGGATCTCGTCGTGGCCACGGCCACGGTCGCCGATCCGGTGCCGGCAGGGGGCGCGCACTTCATCTCCGTGAGCCTCGACGCCACGACCTCGTTCTTCCACCCCCTGATCTGGGCCGAAGTCGACGCCGGCCACGCGATCACCGAGGAACGCGAAGACAACAATCTCACCACCCTTTTCGGAGACTGCGAACGCGATCAGCCGGCCGTCTCCGTCATCCCGGAGGCGGAGTGGTTCCTACCCGGGATCGAAGTGGAGACGGCACCGGTCGTGGTCCAGCTCTCCGACGACAACGCCGACGCCACGATCGACAGCCGTGACGTACCGGATATCGTCTTCCTAACCGAAGACGCCCAGGGACGCGCGGTGACGGCCGTAAGCGGCCTCGACGGCACCGAGGTGTGGACCTTCCGCTCCTCGTCCGACAATCCCCTGCCGCTGCCCATCGGCCACCTCGCCGCCGCCGACCTCGACGGCGACGGCGTCGCCGAGGTCATCGCACCGCAGCGCAA
>JAAEPZ010000005.1 GCA_024231955.1 bacterium
CCCATCCATGAAGCCGCCCTGGTAAAGTCGGTGCTGGCCTCGTCCTTGCCGAGGCCGTCACAGGTGCCGCCCGGACAATAGAAGTTCTTGCCGCACTGGATGGGAGAGCGCACTTCGTGTTTCTCCACGACCACGACGGTTTTCTTCAGGGTGATGCCGTTGCCGTTCTTCGTTTTGGAACACCTGAATGTCCGGTCCTCATCAAGGCAAAACCCGCTTTTGTCGCGCTTGACGCACGAGGTTCCGGTATGGGTGCAGTCGGTATCGCCGGAGAGTGTGGAACACGGGCCGCCGGGACAGGAATAGAAGATCTGCTTTTCCCAGCAGTCGCGTTCGATCTGCAATCCGAGAAAAGTCCGCGTTCCACCCTTGTCCACGCAATGCTCACCGGCGACGGTGCACCCGGCGGGTGCGGCGCTCACAGCTGGCGGGTTCGCTACGCACAGGAATGCGAGGAACGTCGTCACTGATAATATAAATGTCCTCATGGGCATTGGTATGTGTTCACACTCGTGTCAGTGGGTGGGTATTTTGGGGATGTTGGCGAAATGGGTAATCTCGTTAAACGGATCCCAGGCCATGACCACCGGATGATGGCTAGAGTCGGTAATCCACATGCGGTTTTCTTCGATTTCCTCATAGCCGTCCGGGTAATCGAAAAAACAGTCGGGAATACGCCACACGCCGTTAAGGAGCAAATCGACTTTGGTTCCATCAAGCGGCGCGTATTCAATCGCTTGCCAGCCAGTTTTCTCAGTGCTCATGCTCTTTTGCTCCTTCCTTTATGCGTTGTGCTTGTAGCTGTTCAAAAACCGGATGAATGATTGCTTGTCTGTTGCAAGCACTACTTTTTTCAGGGTAATCAACCTGAAGGTCTTGCCCTGACCGGCAATCCAGGCCTCCGCCTCGGGCTGGGTTGCGAACCATCTGGTGTCGTATTTCAAGACAGGTCCCCGGTATTTTCCTATTGGTGGAAGTACCTCTTCCATGTATTTGGCGGCCCATAACTGCATAACAATCTCCCTTGTTCAGGTTCTTCCCCACCTGGAGAAAAACTCTCTCGGTTATCGCGGGCAACATGTCCCGGCAGTCCCCTGAGGACAAGATGCAGTCGCCAATTATTTCAGGGCGGTTATCCGCCAGTGATAATATAAATGTCCTCATGGGCAGGTTTCCCGCCATGTGTCGCTCAATGCCTTGCAACAATTACTTAATATAAAAAAGTTGACGCGAATGCGTCCATGAGACAGCCTGGGATAGTAGATACGGAAGGTATTGACGCCGTCGACAAGATGATGATGCAGATCGACGTCGGGAAACCTGTTCCAGAACACCCAGCCGTCACTCGCGTTGCGATTGAGGTTGCTGTAGAACGTTACCCCGTTAAGGGATAACTCGACGGGGTCTTTATGGGTTATTTTATACAATCCAAACCAGGTCACCTCCTGTTTGAATGCCTGGAACTTTAGTTCCTCATAATACGTAGAGCCTTTTGTGATGCTTTTGGTAACATTCCCCAAAATTGCCAGGGCTTCGGGGGGTGAGTAAAAAAACCGCGTAATGCCGCCTATAATATCCTGATGAGGGGGATATGTTGATATCCCGGCTTTCTTGTCGCCGACACTGAGTAGCTTCAGGCAGCCCCAGCCTCTTCTGGAGCAGGACATAACCCGCATCTTGCGGCAAACGGTGAGACTGGAGCGGCAGTTGTAATCATAGGCGTTGAGCGCCGGTATGGTATTGCTGTCCCCACCGGTGCAATCGCCATAGCTGTCTTTCATGACAGAGAAGAAGTCCTTCGGGCTTTTCTCCCCTTTGGCGGCTCCAGTGTACCAGCTTTCAGTCCGATCCACTTTTATTTTAGGGCGCACGGGGGCTCCGCCTGTAACTGTCCGGGCGGCTTCACCATCCTGGCCCTTTCCCCACATGACGCGCTTTTCGGCGTCGTCGTTCATCAAACCGTTGGAATAGCTCCGCTCCGGAAGGGTGGTCCCCTGAAAGCCGGGGACAGTGTCCTTGTTTACGGTTTGTCCGTTTGCGGATTGCGCCGACATGGTTGAAGGCAACAGCAGGACGACGAGGAAAAGCGTTCTTTTCATCGGGAACCTCCTCGCAACTTCTCAAGGAGCCGCCGGGCAGCGTCGGGATACTCGCCTTCACTCACCATCGCTTCCAGAGCGGCGGCAAGGCTTATATTGCCGCCGATCCTGTCGAAGCCTTCGCCAACCGGAATGACGAAG
>JAAEPZ010000006.1 GCA_024231955.1 bacterium
ACCAATATGTACGCTCAACGGCGCGCCCGCATCACGGCGGACGAGGAAGAGCGGTTGCGATTGGGATACGTGGTCACGGCGCACTACCGGGCAGGAGGTCAGCGGTGCTCCTATTGCGTCTCGACAGACGGCAAAGAAGCATTCCATCTCACCTTGGAGCATGATGGTAATATCCTGTTGTTGAATCAGGGACAGCGCGAGCGTGAGGGTGATCCGCAAGGCTTTACGTTCTGCGGCAAGTGCCATCGTTGGCTGGTGGGAAAAGATGCGGATGAGAAACACGTCAGCACGCCATCGCAGCGGGGTGAGTGCTCGCAAGCGGCTCGATCCCAAGACCTTGTCCGGCGCTTGTGGCTGACAGAGACCATACAAAGCGATCTGGCCTTGCTGGATGTGCCGCTTTGCCCTGAGCATGCCGAGGAGGAAGCGGATTCGTTCTACACCACGCTGTTGCACACATGGATGCGGTCGTTGATGGTCGCCTTTAACCTGGATGAGAGCGAACTGTCCGGTTTTCTGACTCTTGGGACAGATGAAGAGATTCCCTACCGTATTGTCATCTATGAGACGACCGTTGGGGGAAGCGGCGTGTTGGCTTCGCTGGCAGAGCCGGGGCGTCTGGGGATGGCTGTGATGCGAGCGTTAGAGTTACTCCACGATGATGATGCAGAAGGTGGGTGTGAGCGGGCCTGTTACGATTGTTTGCTCAGTTTCTACAATCAACGGAATCACAAGTCGCTGGATCGGCAACTGGTGCTGCCTTGGCTGCGAGCATTGAAGGAACTAGCCGTGGGGGCAGTGGTAGATGAGGATGCCCTCGCTGTCCTGGATGCCCAATGCCAGTCCGATCTAGAGCGCCAGGTTCTGCAAGCCATTCACGACCGAGACCTATCGCTTCCGGACACAGCCCAGGAGATACTCTACGACAGCGATGGAAGCCCGTTAGCTATCGCTGATTTCTACTACCAGCGTGGGCGGATCGTAATCTTTGTGGATGGCTCGCCGCACCACCGGGATTACGTTCAAGCGGCGGATGAGCGCAAGCGGAGACGACTCAAGGCACTGGGCTATCGGGTTGTTGTAGTGAGATCTGAGGAGCCAGCGACGGGGCTGGATGATCTGGCGACACGGTTGGGAAAAGGCATTTGAGCGATGAATACTAAACGTTCAACACAAAGAAAACGACGTCGAAAATCTCGCAGACGTCGCTCACAGCGGCCAGTGGCCCCCACGTCTGCTGTGCGACCCGACCGGGCTTCTGATCCCATCGTTCCCTGGATGCATGCCCTGGCGTGTATGGGCGACGAACGGTCCGACGAGGCCGTCGCAGCCTTGCAGCGATTCCTGGAACTGGTCCACACGCCCGAAGAGTGCCGGATGGCCTACTTTAATCTGAGCGCTTGTTACCTGGCGCTGGAGCAGTACGACGACGCCCTGACCGCACTAGACGAGGTGGAACGATACACACCGGATGATCCGACTGCCGTCCAAGGCCGGGCGGTGGTCTATGCCTGCGCGGGTCGTATTGAGGAGGCCATCGCTGCATTTGAGCAATTCGCTCGCCGCTGGCCCAGACAGGCCCGCCAACATAAAACTCGTGATATCCTGCGCCAGCTCAACCACATCCAACGCGGCAAAGCTCCTCCCGGTGATTACGTGATCGGACATCTTGAAGAACAGATCCCCCACAACGTCGAGTTGGGTGATTGGGATATTGTGGAGCGCAAGGCTCGGCGTATGATCGTCGCGAACCCGAACCGCTCCGAGGGTTATTTTTCCCTGGGGGTTGCTTGTGTGGAACAGGACCGCTATACCGAGAGCCTGGATGCTTTCCTAAAAGCCCACGACCGCGTCTCTGATCATGAACCGACGCTCTACAACATCGGCCACGCCTACCTGAAACTGGACAAGCCAGAACAGGCCATCCCCTGGCTGGAACGCGCTCTGCACCAGGATCCCAAGCATGTGTCCGCATTGTACCAATTGGGCGTGGCTTGCGAGCGGTTGAGACGGCGAGACGAGGCATTGGCCTGGTGGCGGCGCGCGCTCAAGATAGACCCCAGTGACTATATGATTCAACAGCGCTTGCACGAGGTTGGCCAGGGACCGGAACCGGTCGAGCCGCCGCTATCGCCCACGATGCAGCAGGTGCATACTTTGGCCCCTGTCGTCAAGGCCCGTATGAAACGCCCCACCGTTCACCGCACCGATGCCGTGACGCTCACGTATGATGGACGAGTGGGCTTTGTGTTGGAGGATGCGGAGAACCGCCGAAACGGTTCTGTCTATGCCGGTGAGCCGTTCCACGTGGCTCGTATCGCGGACGAGGATCTCCTGGATCTGATGGGCATGGTCAAGTTGTTGTTGCGGATGACCAACGGGACGAACACGCGAGACGTGGCGGTGCTGGTCTATTACGCCGACCGGCCTATCTTTAACTACCAAGCCCGGTTCAGCCGGGGCGAGCAGGTCTTTTTCGATGCCGATGGCCGGTTCGTCGTCACCGAGATGCCGCGCCTCTTCAAGCTGCGTATGGATAGTGACCTGGCATCATCCTACGGCGATCCGATGCAGGGAACGTTGATCTATTTGAACCAACATCCCCGGCCCGGTGTGCTGCTCAGCACGATGGGGTGACCAACCGATAGTGATAGTCGGCGATTGTCGCGAGCAATCGTGTGTGGACGAGTTGTACTAGTTCCCGTTCTGTGTAGCCCAGGAGAGGATATTATGGATTTCGATCTTGACAAAATCCCTCAGCTTGAATGGACCTATCAGGACGAGGATGATGCCTGGCGTCAGGGTGTGCTTTTGCGACCGGATGAGGGCGTTATCTTTTGGGGAGAACGTCTGGATGGAGAAGATGGTGGTGCCTACAGGATGAGCTTTCGCGAGTTCCTCAGGACCAAAGAGTTCAGGTCCACTCCACTTGAGATCATTAACGAGATCAGACAGATTCTTCGAGCTGCCAAGACTAAATCGTAATCGATGTCTTGGAGGATGAACTAAAATCAGTGCTGGCAGTGTCTGGCAGGAGAAAGAAGGTACTCGAAACAAATCAGGGAAATCTACTCCAGCATAGGATTGTGAAAGGTGAAACAGATGACTGGTTTACCAGACTTGACTGAACGAGATATCCGCCAATGGGTGGGTGATGCATCTTTCCATCGCGGTCAGGGATATTATCAGGGTGGCTCTATCCTCAACCCGCGTTGCCAGGGGGAGACCCTCACGGCACAATGCATAGGTTCGCGTCCCCAACCCTACCGCGTGGAAGTGACCTTGGGCGCGCAGGGCATCTTGATCGGCAGCTGTTCCTGCCCGGTTGGTGGAGGAGGACACTGCAAACACGCTGCCGCATTGCTCCTGACCTGGTTGTATCATCCCAATGACTTTACAGAGATGGCCAAGTTGGAAGCATCTCTGAAAGATCGCAGCCAGGCGGAATTGATCACACTAATCCGCAAAATGATCGACCGTTATCCGGATCTGGAAATATTGCTGGAACTGCCGGTACCCGGCAAAGAGTCTGTGGATGAAGCAGGCATCCGGCGGCAGGTGGATCACGCCTTTCAGAGTGCTGGGAATGAATGGGGAGCGGTATCTGGGATGGCGCACGATCTCTTGGGTCTGGTGGATATTGGCGACGAATACGCGGAGCAGAGTGCGTGGCGTGACGCAGTGATCGTCTACCGGGTCATCATTGAAAGAGTGCTAGAACAGTATCACCAGATACACGACGAGGAAGGCCACCTGCACGAGGTGGTCAATCGATGCGTCGAGGGATTGGGACAATGTTTGGATGCAACAGATGATGGTGTGCAGCGGGAAGTGATCTTGCGCGCATTGTTCGAAACCTACCGGTGGGATGTGGATTTCGGAGGGATCGATATGGGCTACGAGGCCTCCGGCATCATCTTGGAGCAGAGTGTGCTGGAGGAGCGGCAACTCGTCGCACAATGGGTGCGCGATGCCATCCCCACAGGCAGTACGTGGAGCGACGACTATCATCGTCAGAGGTATGGTGGCTTTCTATTGGATCTGGAGCAAAATGTACTCGATGACGAGGCATTTCTGCGTATATGCCGAGAGACGGGACGATTGGCTGACTTGGTGAAGCGGCTCCTGGAACTGGATCGAGTGGACGAGGCCGAGAACAATGTTCGCCGAGCTGGGGACTATGAGATGCTCCAACTGGCTGACATCTTTGTGGCCCAAGGACACACGGATCAAGCGACCCGCCTTGTGAAGAAACGAGCGCAGACCAGTCAAGACACACGTCTGCTGGAGTGGTTAAAAAAACGGGCGGTGGAGCGGGGCGATGTGGCGGAAGCTCTGGCGCTGGCGGAAAAGTTATTCTGGCAGCGTCCCGACTTGAAAGGATATGACGACGTACAGGTCCAGGCGCGTGCGGTGGGAAGGTGGGAACATTTGCGGGAAGAGATGGTGGATCGGTTGGCGCAAGATGGGCGATATACTCTGTTGACGGAGATTCATTTGAAAGAGGGAAAGGTAAACCGAGCGCTCGAAACGGTCGAACGCGTCTCTGGTAGGATGTATGGGGGATTCACTTGGCAGACACCGCTATCTATCCGGGTGGCACAGGCGGCGGAGGAAAACCACCCCCAACAAGCTATCTCCATCTACACGACGGCTGTCAGACGTCTGATTGATATCCGAGGGCGTGATAATTATGCCACAGCAGCCGCATACCTGGTGCGTGTGCGCGATCTGTACCAGCGCCTGGGTGGGGAGGATATATGGCAGGCGCTTATCACCGAAATTCGAGAACAGAACCGGCGTCTGCGGGCATTGAAAGAGGAATTGACAAAAGTGGGGTTATGATATGACAATTGCGCTCAACATCAAGGGGTAGGTTATGCAAGAAGCTCAAGTAAACGACCAACTCATCCAAGCCGGTCCCGATTCACCAGAGCAGGCCCAATGCCCTGCCTGTGGTGTCGCCGTGGTCAGGCGCAAACGCCGTCGGATGGACGG
>JAAEPZ010000007.1 GCA_024231955.1 bacterium
CGACGAGATGTTCAGTTCCTATGTTACTGGCAAACAGCGAGGCTCCTATAACCGGCCATGTCAAACGGCGGCCTGCAAGGAAGTAATTCTCGCTGGTTCGTTCCTTTCTGGCGAAGGAAAGGCCAATCGCTACCACAATGACCAGATAACAAACGATAATAGATAGATCGATGAATCCGAGCGTAGCCAAGAGCTTGTCCCCAGCGTAGTTGGAGGTTGAAATGAAGCAATGGCTACTCCCGCCTGGTCTTGAGTAAGATCAGGCAGCCATATTATCAACCGTTTCTCAAAAAGGAGTAGCCATGCAGAGGCCAGCCTATCAAAACACCAACAAGGGCGACAGTCGTAAAATCGCGGAATTTCTCAGCAAGGACGGACAACTGCTGCTGCCGTTCCTGGAACTGATCTGCAACACCGAGCAGGCTGTCGATGAATTGATCGATGTCGCTGGCAAAGCGGCCATTGAGGCCGTGCTGCTGCTGTCGGCTGAACAACTCGCCGGCCCTAAGCAGCCAGGCAAATCTCACGGCGTTATCACCTGGCATGGGCGGCAACAGGGTGTCGTATCGTTATCCGAGCGAAAGCTGCGGATCGAGAAGCCGCGTCTTCGGCGAAAGGGCCGCGGCGCAGGCAAAGAAGTCGCCATTCCAGCGTATGAAGCCCTGCTCATGAACAGCCAATTGGGCTGCCGTATCCTGTCGATTCTGATGAAGGGAGTCTCGACACGCAACTACGGGCCGATCCTCCCGACCATGGCTGAGACGGTGGGCGTGAGCAAGTCCCAGATCAGCCGCCAGTTCGCTGCCGCCAGTGAGCAGCAGTTGAAAGCCTTGTGTGAACGTCGGTTCGATGACACGGACATTCTGGTGGTGTATATCGATGGGATTCAGTTCGGCGATTGCCATGTGATTGTGGCCATAGGGGTCGATTCGGATGGTTCCAAGCACGTTCTGGGGCTGCGGGAGGGCTCCAGTGAGAACAGCCGGGTCGCCACGGACCTGCTCAACGATCTGGTCGAACGCGGCGTTCAACCGGATCGCCCGCGATTGTTCGTCATTGACGGCAGTAAAGCATTGCGATGTGCCATTGATGCCGTGTACGGGTCAAAGAATGCGGTCCAACGATGCCGCAATCACAAGATTCGCAATGTCCTGAGCTATCTTCCCGAGGATCAGAAAGACCAAGCCAAGTGTGCGATGCAGGCGGCGTTCTTGCTGGATGCCGACAAAGGTATCAAGAAGTTGAAGCAGTTGGCCAAGTGGCTTGAACAGGAGTATCCTTCTGCTGCCGGCAGCCTGCTTGAAGGCCTTGATGAGATGTTTACGATCAACCGCCTGGGGCTGCCGAAGGCTCTGCGACGTTGCCTGGGCTCGACCAATGTGATTGAGTCACCCAACAGCGGCATTCGCAGTCGAACGCGTCGGGTGAAGCACTGGCGCGATCACGCCATGGTGGTTCGCTGGGTGGCCGCATCCCTGTTGGACATGGAACAGCGATTCAAGCGGATCATGGGCTATGAGCAGCTGTGGATGTTGGGTGCAAAACTCAAAGACCTGGCGGTAACTGACACCGTTGACCACACGGTGAAGGTGGCGTAGACTATGAATCGATGGAGTGGCCGCTCAACCTCCAACTGTCACTGGGACATCGTCTGCTCTGGGGAAGTTTGATTGTGGCAGCAGGCCTGTTCATGGCGATATGTGGCCGTCTAAAGAGCGAGTTCATCATCTATCGGCTAATGGCTGCCCGTTCTCGAATACTCTGGGGAGAGAATGTGCATCGCTTCTACCAGATTGTTGGGATCGTGGTCATTGTCTTCGGAGCACTGGTCGCTCTTGGTTACATTTAACAACGGATAAAGCTGTATAACCAGCGGATCAGATCGGACAGCCTAAAGGCTGCCGCTTATCTGCGTCGTTGGCTGGGTGCTCACCAGCCGCTACAACGCGACGGAACTTGATGTCGCGACTCAGCGAGGCGCCGCCGACGTTGAGATCGCGAGGGGCAACGCGGCAATGCGGTACATGGAGCTTGTTCGAAACCTATCCGATGAAGTCGCTTCCCAGGCGGTAGTGGGAGGATGGACTTTGGTCCATGCGGTTTTCTGGAACC
>JAAEPZ010000008.1 GCA_024231955.1 bacterium
CCTCGGCGCGACTCGAACGCGCATCCTCCTGGTTCGAAGCCAGGCGCTACCTCCAATTGAGCTACGAGGGCAAAGTACCGCAGGCGGGGTTTGAACCCGCAATCTCCACTTTGAAAGAGTGGTGAGTTAGCCAATTCCTCTACTGCGGCTTGATGTTGCCGGGAAAGCCCTGCTCCTTCACTAGACGACCCGGCAACGAGGCGGCGCTGACCAGATTCGAACTGGCGATTTTTACCTTGACGGGGTAACGGGGACTCCGGACTCCCCTACAGCGCCATAATTGCGGGCACCGGAATTGCTCCGGCCCGCAGTGGAGGTGACGGGAATCGAACCCGTATCTGCCGGAAGCGTGTGCGCCTTATCCGGCATCTAGCCGATCACCCCCAAGGTGGAAGGCATGGGACTCGAACCCATACTTACACAGTGCAAACGTGTCGTGCTGCCATTAACACCAGCCCCCCTTGGTGCCCGCACCTGGACTTGAACCAGGGACCACTCCCTTCGA
>JAAEPZ010000009.1 GCA_024231955.1 bacterium
AGCGTGGGCAATACCCCGGCAACGCCGTGATCACGGGGTTGAGGCCGAGGTCCTTGCTCGGAAAGCTACCCTTCGTATCGATCAACGTTGCTTCGCCGAGGCAAAGGACCTGCTCGATCGGGCAGTTCCCCTGTTCCGCCAATTTTTTGGCGATTCTCAACACCTGGCCCAATGCCTCATCGAGCGCGCCAAGCTATTCGACTACCAGGGTGAGCATCAGGCTGCGATTTCTGATCTCGACTTGGCTCACGAACTTCTCAACGATGGGGATGAGCCCTACCTGAAGCTGAGCGTCTACTCCAATCTGGCAACCTCGTACACATGGCGCGGTGACCATCAACAAGCTCTTGACGTCCTCCCCGCAGCCGAAGCACTTTGTGAGGCCCTCGGCAATCGACTGGTCGGGCAGCAGCTCCTGTGGATCAAAGGTCTCGCCAGGCAGGGCCTCGGCGATGCGGCGGCAGCAGAGGTGCTGTTTCGAGAAGCCCGGGCGGGTCTGATCGAGTTGCGTGAGATGGGCTATGCTGCGCTGGCTTCGCTTGAGCTCGCCCTCTGCTGCCACCACCAGGGTCGCAGCTCGGAGGTGTTGAGTCTGGCGGCAGAAGCGCTCCAGGTGCTCGAACCCCTGGAGCTCGACGTCGACGCCACCGCCGCCTTCCAACTGCTGGGTGAGGCCATCGAGTCGTGC
>JAAEPZ010000010.1 GCA_024231955.1 bacterium
AATTGAAGATTCAAACGAGGTTGATCGCACCGGGGCAGGGAATATCTGTGGCGAACTTGGTTACTTGCCTCTGGCTATCGATCATGCCGGGGCTTTCATCGAGCAGACCGGGTGCAATCTCGTGGATTACCTTGAGTCCTTTAAGGCCAAGGGAGTGGATATCCTTAGTGATTCTGACTATGCAGCGGAAGATTACCAACTGGAAGGCGGAGCCCTTCGAACCGTAGCCACAACCTGGTTGATGTCAATCGAGAAGGTGCGTGAGAAGAACCCGGCCGCTGAGGATATCCTGAAGTTGTCAGCTCTCCTGGCTCCGGACGGCATCTTGCTTGAGCTCTTCAAGAGCGGCGCAGATTCATTTGAAGAACCGCCCAAGGAAGTTGTCACCGACTCACACGAACTCAACAAGTCGTTGGGTGCTCTTCAGGAGTATTCACTTATCAGGCGTCGTCAGGGGGCTGACCAGTTCAGCATGCACCGTCTTGTTCAGGCGGTCATTCGCGACGGTATAGGTGGCAAAGAGAGACGCGGGTGGGTAGAGAGAGGAATAGCATGTGCCGCAACCGCTCTTCCAGATGTGTCTGATTATCGCAACTGGTCTGTCTGCGATCGGATCGTGCCCCACGTTCTTTCCCTTGTAGAGCATGCCGACCGCCTGAGTCTTAAAACCGGGAAGTACGGCACCTTGCTCAACGATGTCGGCTACTACCTTGACGACCGTGCTGACTATGATCGTGCGGAGCGGTTGTATTTGCGAGCGCTTGAGATTAGGGAGGAAATCCTTGGTTCTAAGCATCCGAACGTTGCCGTTAGCCTCAACAACCTCGGCTTGCTGTATGACAATCAGGGCAAGTATGAAGCGGCTGAACCGCTCTACCAGCGGTCGCTTGAGATTAGGGAGGAAGTCCGCGGTTCCAATCATCCCTCTGTTGCCACTAGCCTCAACAACCTCGCCGCGCTGTACCAAACTCAGGGTAAGTCTGAGAAGGCTGAACCGCTCTACCTGCGGGCGCTTGAGATCAGAGAGGAAGTCCTCGGTCCCAAGCATCCCGATATTGCCGTGGTCCTCAACAACCTCGCCTTGCTGTACAAGACTCAGGATAAGTATGATAAGGCCGAACCGCTCTACTTGCGGGCGCTGGAGATTGATGAAGCAGCCTACAGTTCTAATCACCCTGATGTCGCTGTTGACCTCAACAACCTCGCCGGGCTGCATAATACCCAGGGCAGATATGATAAGGCGGAGCAGCTCTACCTCCGGTCGCTTGAGATCAGAGAGGAAGTCCTCGGTCCCAAGCATCCGAATACGGCCACCAGCCTCAACAACCTTGCCTTGCTTTACAAGACTCAGGAGAAGTATGCCAAGGCTGAACCGCTCTATCTGCGGTCGCTCGCGATTAGGGAGGAAGTCCTTGGTTCCAAGCACCCGAGCGTTGCCAACAGCCTCCACAATCTTGGGGTCATGCTCCATGAAATGGGCCGAAAGAAAGAGGGAGTCGCGATGGTCAGGCGCGCCTACCGCATCTTCTTGACGGCCCTCGGCCCTGACCACCCGAACTCGAAGGCGACGCGTTCCTTTCTGGAGGCTTGGGGTGTGGAACCGGAGTAGCTGCTGACCCTGCCACCGAATCCACAGCAAGCTATGAGGCTTCCGTGGGCGGCAGACGTCCCGTCTGCCCCGACGTCAAAACCACAAGGGTATTGACCTACACGCAGAGGTATCGTCTTCCAGTCACCCTGAGCTTGAACCAGGCCGTGCCTGTCGAAGGGGGCGCA
>JAAEPZ010000011.1 GCA_024231955.1 bacterium
GACCTCGGCGAAAGCCGCAGAACAAAGCCAATGCAGACGGACGCCACTGCCGATTCGACCTTTCTGTGGCCTCAGCGCGATCTTCGTGCTTGGCAGAGGACGATGTACTATCAGGGTGGCGCCGCTGATTGGCATGCCGTTATGCCGCGTCGCTGAAATAGAAGCCGTCATTCTCGAAACACGCAAGTCTTAAGACACTCCCACAATGCGGCACATAGGATTACTATCCAAGAACCTCCGAGCGACCTCGCTCCGTTACATAGGATATTTATGTAAGAACTTTCGAGCGATCGCTCGGGACCTGCGCCTCGATTACCGTCTCAATCGCCGCCAGGTCCTGGGAAGCCTGTTTTCCGTGTTCTGCGCACTAGCTCTTCTACACGCTCTTAGGAGTAGATTCGGAGAGTCGTCGATAGTTTGGCTCACCTCTAACTCCGGCAAGGAGCTATTAGGAGCACTGAAGATCGTTCTCGCGCCTATAACGATAATGGTTGGCGCAATATGGTCTTACTATGTGTTCGTGCGAGGTCGGACTTTCAGCTATCGAGTTGATATTCGGATAGAACTCTGGACTACGATCGTGGACAAAGATGCAGTCTACGTTATCATTCGATTCATCTTCGATAACGTTGGAAATGTTCGAGTTGTGCCCAAGACGATGAGGGCCGATGTCTCTACACACGACGGACACAAGTTCACGCACTGGGATACCAATCGCAATTTACTGTCGGACTACGACAGAGACTTTCAGCTCATGGGCACAGGTGCCTTTTCCCTAGAGCCGAAAACAGCACTGAAGACGGATTGGTTGTTGCGACTTCCTGATAGAACCAAGGAGGTAGGGCTTCCGCTTTTATACGTGGAGGTTGTCGTTAGTGACTTTCTCGATAATACGTGGTTAGAGAAAGCAGTAGTCGAATTCGATCGAACTGCGAAAGGAGAGCGATAGATGGACACGACATCATCACCAGTTAGTCGCGGCGGAGGCGGAGGCGGAGGCGGAGGCGGCGGTTGTCTAATACTGCTACTCATTGTAGGAATAATCGTACTAGCGATGCTACTACGCTGAAAGTGGGAGCACTGCATGTCGATTTGCTGGAGCGAAATGGCGGATAGAGCATAATCGGATGCATAACAAATCAGATTCACAGGACGCCACAGCCGTACCTACCGTTTCTAATACGTGGAGGCCAGCGGCTTCGATTGCTGCCAGAGGCGGTTGATGGGCGCCCGTGATCTGAATGCCGTTTGTCGGCCTGCGGCCCACTAGTACTAGTTGAGGAACGAACCGAGAAGAGAGGAAGGAGGATCGACCACTTATGAATTCCGAAGATGGAGAAATAATTGTGGCGACAGCAAAGGCTGCCACCACCAAGTCAGCAATGCATGAAGGGATCCCGCGCTCAACGAGAAAGCTTTTCCAATATGTACTGTTCGTAGTAACACACTCCAAAAATCCTGCGCTGATCCTTACTGTAGCCGGAATCTTTGTCGGCTTCCTCCTTGGCGTCGGCTCAATCGCAGTGACTATTTATACGGCGTACTTTCCGGTACCGCCAAAATGGATGGTGGACCGCAGGGAGATACCCATGACTGGCTCGGGGCGAGACTTATCTCCCGTGGAGATGAATGTCGGAGCGACGGACCTCGACGCTTTCCGTAAGTTCAACGCAATATATAGATACGAGGTTCCGCAGGGGAAGATCACCCTATTCGACAAGACGGCGGAGCTGGAATTTGATATGATTGCAATCAATAATGAGACGCAAGCCGAATTTCCGGGCAAGGTCAAGGGTAGAGGTACATATGATAGCGATATCGCTTACATTGTTTACTCTGCCCACAACGTAGGTACCCCTCACGAAGAATGGACGGGGTTGTTCTTGCTAGACATCACTGCGGAAGGCCCTGTTAAGGGATACTTCTTTACGGAAGACACTACGGAAAGCGGTTTCCTTATATTTGGTGAGATGACCTTTAGAAGGAATGCCTCTCCATGAGTCGAATATACTTGAAACACCTCCATGGTGAAACTTCTGGAACCACCGGCGGGACGAGCACAGAGGCCGCAGAACCATCAGATTCAGGGGACGCCTCAGGCACATCTACCGCCTGTAGTGCCTGAGCGGACAACGGCTTCGATGGGCGTTAAGAGGTGGGCGACGGGCGCCCCTGATCTGTGCCGTTCGTGCGGCTTGAGGGAAAGCGACAGAGGCGAAGGAAGGCAAGATGATCGAGAGGGCAGGGAGATGATCGAGGCCAAGAGCGCCTTTACCCCGAAGGAGTTGTATTCATCAGCCCAGGGTAAGCGAAGCGCAACCCTGGGTAGCAGGAGAGCCATCCCCATACCCTGAAAGGGTTTCATAAAGCCGGAACCACAGACGAGATGGCATTGTACGAACTTGAGATGAGGCTCGGCGTTGTGGAACCCCTTGTATATTGGATCCCATGATGAATCCAGCTTCTCATCGTCGTCGTCGTAGGGCCTGTGGGAAATGTGGAAAACGCGTAGCCCGCAGGGCGGA
>JAAEPZ010000012.1 GCA_024231955.1 bacterium
CACTTCAACCACGACCTGGAACCAGTCACAGTCGTCGGCTTCGTAATCGGACCGGAACTGGAACTGAACCTGAGCAGTCTCGGTCCATGAACCACAGTCCAGAACCACATACTGCTCCCAGTTGTCGCCGTAGCCGTTGGGGATCGCCCAACCACAAACGGCGGTACGACCGCACCAGAGCGCGTATTGGTTGTTGCCGCCACCGAAAGGTGTGACTGCGCTCATATCGGTTGCGTGACCGGCATTGAGAGTCGTCGACTCGACATGCCACCACTCGCCATCCTGAGCGGTATTGTCATAGGCGGTCCAGCCGGCGGCGTCAGCCGTGCCGCCTGCACCATCAAAGTTAAATCCACGATTATATGTACCTTCGGAACCATAGGAACCGGGACCGGAAGCGGGGAACAGGAACACGGTGTCCGCGCGGACCGATGTGTTCGCGGCCTTGACTACTGATTCCCTGGTGTCACTGAAATTGAACTCGTTCTCCGGAAGAGTGCGAGCCATGACAGCACTGGCAAGGAAGGTTACGAGCACGAAGCATAAACTCAGAGAGAGAATCCTCTTCATGATACCCCCAATTGGCAATTGTAGTAACGGACAAGAATGCAAGCATCCTCGTCAGGAGTGGTTATGTGGGGCGCTTGATGTGCGGGGCACCTGAAAGAGGGCAGGACTCACGCTGTGAGAGACGCATGCGAGCAGTATCGGTCATGGTTCATCTCTCCGAATTCTCCATGCGAGAAACGGCAAGACCACGACTGAGTTTAATCTGGAGGCGATACAGAATTCCGGAAAGGAAACGTGGAGGGGCTTGGCTACCCCGTCTGCAAACTGATCCAGACTCAAGACCTCTAAACAAGCGAGTGTATTATATAACCCTAGTTATCCAGGGTCAAGGAGATCATGCAAGTATAAAATTCTTATTATCTGGCAGGACCTGCGGCATCATTACAGGCGGGAGACATCGTCCGCGGCGTGATGCAAAAACGGAATAACCCCTCCTTTTCGGGGAGGGGTTATCGGTAAGACATCGATGTGACTCTTCAGGGGAGGGTGACCAACTAGTCCTCCCGCTCCCCCTCCAAAACCACTTTGGAGAAGTCGGCAAAATGGGCAAACGTCTGGGCCAGGTTTTTCAGGAACGCCAGTCGGTTCTCCCGCAGGGCCTGATCCTCCGCATTCACCATGACACCATCGAAGTAGCTGTCGATCGCCTCACCCAGATCGGCCAACCGACGATAGGCGGCATCGTACTGCCTGTCCCCCGCCTCTGCGCGCAAGGGTCCCGCTGCAGCGCCCAGCGTGGCGCACAGATCTTTCTCCACCTGCTCCACCAGCATCTCGTGCGTGAACCCGAACTCCGGGGTGGCGGCATCGGCCCAACTGTCCAGAGTGGTCAGCGACTGCATGCTGTCGGCCTGCCAGTCGGCCTTGGCCAGGATATTTCCGACTCGCCGGGCACCTATCACCAGTTTCTCGAAGGCGGGATCGCCACGGAGGCTGTTCAGGGCCAACGCGCGCGCCTTGAGATCGAGTATCCGTGATTCGCCGGTGGCCATGACCGCGTCGTAGATATCGGGGGCGACCCCCTCACTCTCGAGCATCACCCGCAGGCGCCCCTTGAAGAAGTCGCGCAGCTTGACGTCCGCCCCCTCGCGCTCCTTGCCGGGATACAGAGCCAGCGCCCGCTCGAGCAACTCCACCAGGTCCAGAGGCAACTCCCGCTCCAGCATCAGCCGCAATACCGCCAGCGCCTGCCGCCGGAGAGCATAGGGATCCTTGGATCCGGTGGGCATGAAGCCCGCAAGCCAGAAGCCGACTATGGCGTCAAGACGGTCGGCCAGCGCCAGCACTACCGCCTCATCACTTTGCGGCAGACGATCCCCGGCGAAACGGGGATAGCAGTGCTCCTGAATTATCGCGCCGCGGACATCCGGCACACCCGCGACCCGGGCATACTCCTGACCCATATAACCCTGCAGCTTGGTGAACTCCTTGCCGTCCTTCACCATCTCGCTGGCCAGATCGGCCTTGCAGAAATTGGAGGCCCATTTCAGAGCTTCCCTGTCCAGGGTAAGCCCGTCGGCCAGATCGGCAATCTGCCCACCCAGTGTCTGCAGACGGTCCGCGCGGTCGGCGATACTGCCGAAGCCCTCGAGCCACAGCACCGATTTCAGTTTCTCCAGCATCCCGACGAGCCCCGCCCGACAGTCCTCTTTCCAGTAGAAGCGGGCATCTTCGAGTCGCGCCTGCAGAACCCGCTCATTGCCCTTGCTCACGACATCGGGACGACTCCGCTCACCGTTGAGTATGACGATGAATCCCGGCAGCAGGCTGCCGGCGTCATTCTCGGCCGAGAAATAACGCTGGTGCGACTTCATGGCTGTGGTGATGACCTCGCGCGGCAACTCCAGGAAATCTTCGTCAAAGCTCCCGCTCAGAACGGCGGCCTTCTCGACAAGGTAGTTCACCGTATCGACCAGTTCCCCATCCTCGACGAGGCAGCCACCCATCTTCTCCGCTTCGGCGCGAGCCAGTCGCAACACCTCCGCGCGGCGAACGCGGGGATCAGCCGTGACATTAGCGCCGGCCAGACTCCGCTCGTATTCGTCCGCCACCGGAATTGTCACCGGGCCGGGCGACAGCAGGCGATGACCGTAACTCGTCCGCGATGCCCGCAAAGTGCCCAGTTTGAAATCCACAATCTCCTCGCCCAGCAGTGCGACCACCCAGCGGATGGGTCGCGCGAAACGGAGACTGCCGTCACCCCAGGTCATGGTTTTCGGGAAACGCAAAGCCAGAATCCGCGCGGGCAATCCCTCGGCCAGGATCTCCGCAGCGAGACGTCCGGGCGTCTTCTTGTGCGCCGCCAGATACTCCCCTTTGGGAGTCTCAACGAAGTACAGGTCCTCCATCGCGACACCCTGCCCCCGGGCAAAGCCGGTCGCGGCCTTGGTGGGTTCACCGTCGCGATAAGCTGCAGCCTTGGGCGGACCGGTGACCTCCTCCTCGAAATCATCCTGTTTCAGGACCAGGTCCTTGACGAGCAGGGCGATCCGGCGCGGCGTTGCGAAACAGAGAATCTCACCGTGGGCAAGCCGCTCCCCGGTCAACCACTCATCCATCTCCGCGGCCAGCTGATTCATTGCAGGCTCGACATAACTGACGGGAATCTCCTCACTCCCGATCTCCAGCAGGAAGCTCTTGTTAGCCATGATCTTCATCCGCTCCCTTCCGCAGCAGGGGGAAACCCAGCTCTTCCCGCTGCGCCATGTATGCCTGCGCCGATAGGCGGGCCAGTTTACGAACGCGGGTGATGTACCCCGTCCGCTCCGAAACGCTGATCGCGCCGCGCGCCTCCAGCACGTTGAACTGATGCGAGCACTTGATCACGTAATCATATCCCGGCGCCACCAGCCCCGCCTCCAGCATCCGCACCGCTTCGGTCTCGAAACGGTTGAACAGTTCGAAGTGCAGGTCGATATCGGCGTGCTCGAAATTGAAGCGGGAGAAATCCTTCTCGTAGCTGCGGTTGACATCCCCCCAGGTCAGACCGCCGCCCCAGTCGAGGTCCATGAGGTGATCCTTGCCCTGCAGGTACATCGCGATGCGCAGCAGGCCGTAGGTCAGTTCAGCCGTGACCGGTTTGAGATCGTAGCCCCCCACCGACTGGAAATAGGTGAACTGGGTGATCTCCATTCCATCGAGCCAGACCTCCCAACCCAGACCGGAAGCACCCAAAGTCGGGCTCTCCCAGTCATCCTCGACGAACCGAACCTCATGCAGATCCAGATCGATACCGATGTGACGGAGACTGTCGAGATACAGATCCACGACATTCGGCGGCTCCGGTTTCAGGATGACCTGATACTGCAGGAACTGCTGCACCCGGTTCGGATTCTCACCGTAGCGGCCATCCTTGGGACGACGACTCGGCTCGACGTACGCGGTGCGCCACGGTTCCGGTCCCAGGACCCGCAGGAATGTGGCTGGATTGAAGGTACCCGCCCCCACTTCCGAGTTATAGGGCTGCAGGAGTACGCAACCCTGATCGGACCAGAATTGGGACAGGCGCAGGATCATGTCCTGGTAAGTCATGCAGACGACTCCTTGTCGATCTGACCACCGGGCGACTCGTCCTTACGCAGCATGGCAAGAGCTCGCGGCAGGCGATAACCCGGCAGGTGGTGGCTAAGCGCAATATGGAGGACACGTCCGATCCGCTTGCGGACTCCGTCCGGCATAAGCCGGTCCCGCATCCCGGATGGCGACGTGCGGAACAGGGACTGTAACCAGTCCCGGTCCCCCCTTTCAAGATCAATTCCCTCATGCCCGCAATCCGCGCGGGCGAAGAGCGCTTCCACAGGGAGAAAGCGGAAGTTGTCATCCGTCAACGGCTTGTCCGTGATGCAGCAGGTATCGAGCTCCGGCAACAGACCGTTGAGCGCCAGAAGAGCGGCCTCGAAAGCGAACAGGGGTGCGAAACCCACCTCCTCGCCGCTGTCGAATATCCGCAGATATTCATCCAGGAGATCGAAGAGGCCATCGTGGTTCGCCTCCTCACGGTGACACAATATAATAAGCTCAATGCCCGCCAGGCGCAGTGCCAAAGTTTGCAAACTTCGCGAGGATCCGGGCAACGTGCCGGCCAGGGAGATCTCCTTGAGCAGATGGAGGTCGCTCCGCCGCTTCAGATAGAGTACGGCCTCGACAGGGGTTCCGGGCTCCAGAAGACCGCGAAAATGGCTCTTGATGCCCCGCGCCCCCTTGGCAACGGCGCGGCGGGTGCCGTCATCCTCTGTGAGCAAAAGTACGATCAGGCTGGTCTCGCCCAGAGGCCAGGTCCTCAACACGCGGGCGCGCGTGCGCAAGAGGCTCACGATCTACACCAGGATATGACGGAAGCGCCAGGCAATGGCCAGATAGATCGTCAGGGCGACGATGTCATTGGTCGTCGTGACAAAGGGTCCCGTTGCGTAGGCCGGGTCGATACCGAAGCGGGTGAACACCATCGGAATCACGGTTCCGGTCAGGGTGGCCCAGAGGACAACCAGCATCATGGTCGAGGAGATCAGCAGAGCCAGCGGCAGGCTCTGGAGCCAGAACCAGACGACGCCGAAGGTCAGCATGCCGATCACGGCACCGTTGAAAATCGAGACGAGAATCTCGCGCCTGATCCGAGGCCAGGGAGCATCGCCCTTGACCTCACCCGTGGCCAGACCGCGCACGATGATCGTCGAGGACTGAATCCCGATGTTGCCGGCCAGCGCCATGATCACGGGGACGAAGAAGGCCAGCTCCAGCACGGTGGAGAGGGAGGTCTCGAAGCCCTGCAGAATCCGCCCGGACACCAGGCCGCCGCCAAGCCCGAGGATCAGCCAGGGAAGCCGCTCGCGACTGAGACGGAAAATGCCCAGCGCGTGGAAGGAGTCCTCCGAACCGAGACCGGCGAGACGGGACAGATCCTCGCTCGCCTCCTCCTCCATCACATCCAGCACATCATCCACGGTGATCCGGCCCACCAATTTGTCATCCCCATCGATAACCGGCAGCGAAACCAGATCGTACTTGCGGAAGAGGTTGGCCACCTCCTCCTGATCCATCCCCGGTGTGGCCCAGGCCTCGGTTGCGGACATCACGGCCTGCAACGGCATCCCCGGACGGGCCAGAACCATATCACGCAGCGGCAGTTCCCCCTTCAGCCGCCGTTCGGAATCGACCACATAGACATTGTACAGGCGCTTGATGTCGTCGGCGTTCTCGCGGAGCATCTCGATGGCCTCGGCCACCAGTGCTTGCTCATGGATTGCGGCAAGCTCGACCATCATCAGGTCGCCCGCAGTGTCCTCTTCGTGCTGGAGAAGGGTACGAACCTCCTCCTCGGTCTCATCCTCGAGGAGATCCAGCACCCGCTCCTGCTCATCATCCTCCAGCAGCCGCACGGTGTCGGCGGCCTCATCCGAATCCATCTCCTCAACCAGATCCGCGAGTTTCCGCTCGCTCAGGGCGTCGGTAAGATCCTCCTGGATGTGCTCATCCACACCACCGAGAACCTCTGCAGCCGTCTCGGTGTCCAGGATATCCAGAATCAGTTGACACTCTTCGGTGTCCAGAAACTCGAAAGCCTCCTCGATCTCCGCCGTGGATACTTTGCGCACCAGCCGATGCAGCGCGTCAGTATCACCTTTTGCCAGCAGAGCGCGGACCCGATCCTCGAAATGGGGAGGGCTGACATCTAGGCTCATGCGTCCCCTCCGGTCGGGCCTTCGTCAGATTGGGGCAAAAATTCTGGCGGGATATACGCCCCTCCGGAGACGATGATCTTCAGGGCCTCCTCGACACTGAGTTCGACGTGTATCAATTCCGATTCGGGTACGATGAGCACAAACCCGGAAGTGGGGTTGGGACTGGTCGGCAGAAAGACATTGTAGCAAGGTTCGCTCGAACGGGAGTGGAGATCGGGGGGAGTGTCGCACGAGATGAAACCCAGGGCCCACAGGCCGGGTCGCGGATACTGAACGGTCACCACGCTGCGAAAGGTATTCTTCCGATCGCCGAAGAAGACATCCAGAATCTGGCGTATGGAGGTGTAGATTTTGCCGGCAAGGGGCAGAGAGCCCGCCAGGGATTCGAAGTACTGAATCAGTTTGCGGACAATGAAGTTGCCTGCCAGGAAACCGACGATGACCAGCAGCAGAAACGCAACCATCACCCCTAGACCCGGGATACGGAACCCCAGACCCCGCTCGACTACGGGCTGCAGCAGCGTATCGAGATTGACGAACAGCTTCCACAACACCCAGACGGTAATCGCCGTGGGCAGTGTAACAGCCAATCCCGTCAGGAGCCACTTGCGAACCCGTCTCACTCAATTGCCTCCCCGGGTTCGTCCTTGCTGTTCTCCCGCACGATGTCAGCCAGCCCGTCGCGCGAGATGATCACCTTGGCGATCCTCTGCCGCTGCACACTCTCCACGCGGAAGGTGAACGGCTCCTGATGCACCTTGTCCCCGGCCCGCAGAATCCTTCCGGAAAGATAGAACAGCAAACCACCCAGCGATTCGAACTCCTCCTCCTCAACCTCCTGGAAACTGTGTCCCAGCATCTCGCTGAGTTCATCCAGGTCGATTTTGGCGTCGACGCGAGCGGAGTTGGCGTCGATGAGATCGAAAAGGTTCTCATCCTTGTCGTATTCGTCGTGGATCTCGCCCACAATCTCCTCGAGCAGATCCTCCAGGGTTACGATCCCCGCAGTGCCGCCGTACTCATCCACCACGATCGCAATGTGCTGACGGAGCGCCTGGAACCGACGGAGCAGATCGCCCACCATCTTGGTTTCGGGAACGAAGTAGGGCTTGCGCATCAACTGCATGACGCGCGGCTCCTCCTTTTCGCCCTCCTGACGGAGGAAATCCTTCGAGTTGAGAATACCCACGACGTGATCAATCGACTCCTTGTAGACGGGCATACGGCTGTGACCCTTCTCGGCCATGAACTGCCGCGCCTCCGTAAAAGAGGTATCCACATCGAGAGAGACGACATCGATTCTGGGGATCATCACTTCGCGCACGGGAGTATCGCGCAGGTCGATAATCGAAGAGATCATCTGGCGCTCCGTATCGTGCAGCAGATCCTCCCCCCCCTCATTCTCGACGAAATCCTGAACATCCCGAGCCGACACGATGGGGCCGGCCAGATCCAGACTGCGCGCCAGTTGGAACCGGGACAGCAGCGGATTGAGCAGCGAGTTGAGCGGGTACAGCACGAAAAAGGCGGGTATAAGCACCCAACCCAGAATCTTCGTTATCGAGGCCGGGAACTTCAGGGCCACGTAGCGGAGAATATTGACCGACAGAACCAGTCCCAGCATGAGGACCAGCCAGCCAAGAGTGGTCAGCCCCCCATGCAGGGAACCATTGGCCGTCGTCACCAGATTCGCCAGATGCATGCCGCCCAGTACGAGAGTGGCGGTCATCCCCAGGAAGGGGAAAAGGAGTAGTGTCAGCGCCAGTTCGCGTGGCCAGTGTTCGTGGATCCTGGCCAGCATCCCCTTCTGTTCACTCTCCGTTATCTGCGGCTCCACCCGCAGTATTGTGGTAAAGGCGGTGGTGACGGCGGAGAACAACAGAGTGGCGCCCCAGGCGCAGAGGAACCAGAGGAACAGAGGCTCCAAGGCGATCAACCCCTTTCGGTCCGTGATGAAAAATAGGCCGTCAGACGACAACGCCAGGGAAGTTCTGCTTCCAGCATGGCGGCTGCCCCCGGTTCGGTTTGGTGATCCATACCCAGTATATGGTGCAATCCGTGAATTACCAGAACAGAGAGCTCCTCGGCAACGGAATGCCCCTCCGCACGCGCCTGGCTCCGTGCAGTCTCGACCGACAGGAGGATCTCCCCCAACGGATCGTCTTCGGGATCCGCCTGGCCGTCAGAGGACTCACCATAGGTGAAGCTGAGAACGTCCGTGGGTTTGTCCTGACCGCGATAATCGCGGTTCACCTCACGAATCTCCCGATCGGAGAGGAAATTGACCTCCACCAGCCCGTTCGCCGGCCCGATCTCCCGGGCAAGGTCGACGAGATGATCCCACCAGGGGTGATCGCTCGGAGCAGTTTCGGGGAATTCAGGATTTTCCCGGATCAATAATCGCATCGGCACCTTCCAATCCAGCAGCATCGACGGGCTTTGCTTCGGCCTCGTCCCCCTGCTCGTCATCCTCCCCGGTGATCTCCCCCTCAGGCCCGAGATCGACAGCATCGTCGACGGTCTCGGAAGTATCTCCGGACTCGACCGCCGCTGTTGCAGACGCCCCCCTCTCCCTCCTCCCCGATTTCTCGGGGCTCTCCTTCGATTTATCGGAGGGATACTGAATGCGCGGATGGTAGATACTGAGGAGAGTCGTGATGAAGCTCTCACGGATAATCGCCAACTCTCTGATGCTGAGCCCGCACTCCTCAAGTTCACCGTCGCTCAATCGGATGTCGATGGACTCACGCACAACCGCCCGAATCTTCGCCGTACTAGGGGAATCAAACGATCGGGCTGTGGCCTCCACGCTGTCGGCCAGCATGAGGATGGCCGTTTCGGCGGAATGGGGCCGGGGGCCGCTGTAGCGGAAATCGTCATCCTTGACCTGGCCGTGGGCGTCCTGTTCGACCGCCTTGTGGTAGAAGTATTTCATCACGGTCGTGCCGTGATGCTCGGGGATCCCCCGTCTGACTACTCCCGGCAGCTTGATTTTCTCGGCAAGATCCATCCCCTCTTTGATGTGGGAGGCGATGATCAGCGCACTCATGTTGGGGCTGAGCTTGTCGTGTCGGTTGCGACCGCCCTGTTGATTCTCCGAGAAGTAGTCGGGCTTCTGCAATTTGCCGATATCATGATAGTAGGCGCAGACCTTGGCCAGAAGAGCATTGACGCCTATGGCATCCGCCGCCGCCTCCGCCAGATTACTGACAACCAGGCTGTGCTGGAACGTGCCGGGCGCCTCGACTTTCATCCGCTTCAGGATGGGGCGGTTGAGATCGGTCAACTCCAGCAGCGTGAAGTTGGTGGTCAGGTCGAAATATCTTTCGAGCAGCGGGAGAATGGGCATCACAAGCCAGGTGCAGATCAGACCGTTGCCCATCCCCTTGAGGCAGCTGATCGCGATGCCGCGCACATCGCCACCACCCTCGACCAAGCCGATGGCCAGGATGCCGAGCAGATAGGCCAGCGAAACGTAGGCAACGCTCTTGTAGAGCTGCAGCCGGCTGCGGAACTGCTGGATAGAGAAGATCGAGGTGCCGCCCGCGAGCAGAGCGACCAGGATGCCGTTCAGAGGGACGGAGGTGCTCACGGCCAGAATCGTGATCGAGAATACCACCGTAATGATCGCCAGTGGGATATCATAGAGGCCGGCCATAATCAGAGCCACGAATGTGATGGGCAGCATGTACTCGCCGCTGTCGACCATCAGCGCATATTTGCTCGCAATCAGGAACAGGAGCGTCAGAATGCCGATCAGGAGCACCCGGCGGCTGTCCACGAAGAAATCGGAGCGATAGGCCATGAGGAAACGGATGGTGAGGGTCATCAGGAAACACAACAGCACCAGATGACCGGCGACGTAACCGATCCGTTTCCAGATACTGTCGCTCTGGACACCCAACGCCTCCTCCAGGGCGGTCAGTTTATCGATATGGTCCTGGGTTACCTGCACATTGGAGCCGAGAATCGAGACATCCTTCGCCACGATGATAAATGTCTCCACCTCATCGGTCGCCTCCTGCTTGCGCACGGAGGTCTCTTCGGCATCATAAAAGCAGTTGGGCAGCAGATGGGTTCTCGCCAGCGAGCGGATCGTCTGCCGCGAATCGGGATCCCAGCTCCGCAGGTTGCGGGTTTGCCGCTCCAGGATTCGATCCAGCGCCTCCTGATCCTCCATCCGGCCGGCATCCACCAGTGTCTCCCCCTCCGGGCGGATGAGGGTGAGCCGGGACTGCCCGTTGATCCCACGCAAAAGGGGACGACGGGTATCCAGGATGCCACCCGCAAGGATACTGTCGACAACGGCACTGACGACATCCAGCAGAGCGCTGCCCTCCCGGAGAAGGATAGCGGCATCGTCACCCTTGATGGCGGGATTGAGGCCCATCAACTGATCGACACGCTGCTGCATGGTGACGACCGAATCCAGCTCCTGAATCGTCGTGAGATCCCGGTAGAGCTTATCGAGACGGCGATCCATCTGAGCATCGATACTCGGATCGAGACGGTAAACGGGATGCACATCGAGCGAGGCGACCGCACGCTGCTCATCCAGTTGCTTTTCGTTGATGGGCACACGGAACGAGATGGGTGCGATGACCTCCTCGCCGCGCTGCGTCACATCGCCCAGTTGGTATTCGAAGTGAGAAATATAGGTGGCGGGAGGATACAGAAGCAGGGCCGCAGTCAGAATCGCCAGGCCGATGAGGATATTGAAGATGATCGTCCAGCGCGTCAAACCGCCGGCGCTGAGAACCTCTTTGCCGTCACCGGACACGAACCGCTGTCCCGACTGTCTATGCGAGTACCTGTGCATTTAGTGCTTACTATCCTTGTTGCTTGATTCCCGCTCAAACGCCTCAATGATCTTACGGACCAGATGATGACGCACAACGTCATTCTGGTCCAGATCAACAAAGCAGATCCCGTCGATATTCGATAGTAGTTTCCGCGCAGCAATCAGACCCGATGCTCCACTGTCCTCCAGATCAATCTGGGTGATGTCCCCCGTGATCACCGCCTGGCTGGCATTGCCCAGCCGCGTGAGGAACATCTTCATCTGGGTCGCAGTGGTATTCTGCGCTTCATCCAGCACGACAAAGGCGTTGTTCAGCGTGCGACCGCGCATGTAGGCCAGCGGGATGGTTTCGATTACGCCGCTCTCGATCAGCCGCTTGGTCTTTGAGCTGCCCACCATGTCGGTCATGGCGTCATAAAGGGGACGGATATAGGGATCGATTTTCTCCTGCAAATCCCCCGGCAGGAAGCCCAGGCTCTCTCCAGCCTCCACCGCGGGCCTGACGAGCATCAGTCGTTCGATCTTGTGGTCGCGCAACAGAGCCAATCCATGAGCGATGGCCAGAAAGCTCTTGCCGGTGCCTGCGGGGCCGACGGCGAAGACGATGTCATGCTGCTGCATCGCCTCGACATATTTCTTCTGGCCGAAAGTCTTCGGCTTGACGCCACCTTTTCGTCCCGCATGGAAGACGACGCCGTCGAGATCACTCAACCGCCGCTCATTGTGCTCCCGGTGTAATCCCAGGGCGTAGTGAATGTCCTGTTCGGAGAGTGCGCGCCCCGTCTTGCCCAGCTCGATCAGGTCGAGAATGACGCTGGCCATCTCCTCGACTTTCGGGCGAGAACCGGTCAGGATCACCTTGTCGCCGCGAACGGTTATCCGCCCCTCGAAATCCTCCTCCAGAATCCGGACATGCTTATCACTGACCCCCAACAGGTTCAGGGCATCAACATCTGCGATCGAGAGAGTTTCCTGGTGTTCTTTCACAGTCATTCCTTCATGCAAAAACTCTTGGCGCCCCGCCGGGCGCCAAGAGTCTCGGATAATTCAGGATTGCATATACCGGGATTCAGCCAATGATGACCTACCGGGGGATCTCAAAGACCTGGTCCGGATAGATAAGATCCGGATCGTTGATCTGGTCCCTATTTGCTTCGTAGATTTTAGGCCACTCGCGGAAATCGTCGTAGATCTCCCAGTAACCGGCGATCTTGGCCAGCCATTCGCCACGCACGACTTTGTGCTGCTTCGGCCAGTCACGGGGAATCGCAAAGACCTGGCCCGGATAGATCAGGTCGGGATCCTTGATCTGATCCCGATTCGCCCTGTAGATGCGGGGCCACTTCACGGGATCGGCATAGATCGCCTCTTTGGCGGAGATCCACCACAGGCAATCGCCCTTCACGACTTCATAGGATCCGGGTAGCGACTCGAAGTAGTTGGTTTCGCCGCGAATCTGCTCCACTTCGGTTCTCTGGGCCTCATGCCTGCTCTGAACCGTTGCCAGCTGCCGTTTGAGCTGGTCGATCCGAACATCATCGTTGCCGGACTTCAGATCGGCGGTAGACTCCGCCAGACGCTCCAGCTCAGAGGCGAGTTCGGCGCAGTACTCCTCAGCCTGCTCCTTACCAAGATTGTCGTATTCATCCTGGGTATAGTAATCGCCGGTAGCGACATCGGCTTGACGAGTAGTCTTCTTGCTACAACCGGATGTCCCCAAGAGCCCAAGGGTCAGCAGGGAGATCATTACCAGCACTAGTACACGTTTCATAAACGCGCTCCTTCTCTGGGTCTGGCCTATCGGCCGCTGCCCTTCTTGAGTTCTTCGAGACGCTGCTTCATTTCGGCCAACTCGGCATCACTGACGACATCCACACTAATGGTGGCCAATCTGGCCTCCAGAGCCTCAACTTCAGCCGCCTGACTGTCGCTTTTGACCTTCGCAGCCTCGTATTCCCCACGCGCCTGCTCAACCTGAGCAGAATCAACGTTGCATGGAGGAGGTGTTCCACAGCCCGCAACAATGCAGACCGCCATCATTAAAACAAGTACCAGCCGTCCCTTACCAGTGCTCAGGCTCAAACCAACCCTCCTTGGGTTTTTACATCCGCCTGTCAACTCTTTGTATCTCAAGAGCTTAAAGGCTCATACAGCCACTAGAAAACTTAGATGAGGAAGCCTCATACTGTCAAGCTAATAATAGCCTTTCAGATGCAGCAACAAGTATTCCAGAGCTAACTTATTCGCCCCGAATCTCCAGCCCCAACTCCTTGAGCTGCTCGTCGTCAATCGGCGACGGGCTGCCGACCATGGGACTCGTCCCCTTCAATGTCTTCGGGAATGCAATATAATCCCTGATCGAAGAACCGCCATCCAGAACCATCAACAGTCGATCCAGTCCCGGAGCGATACCTCCATGCGGCGGGGCGCCGAAATCAAAGGCACCAAGGAGGAATCCAAAGCGCTCTTCAGCCTCCGCCTTGTCGATTCCGACCACAGCCATGACTCTCTCCTGGATATCGCGGCGGTGGATACGGATGCTGCCGCTGGCCAGTTCCACCCCATTGCACACCAGATCGTACAGCTGCCCATGCACCTGACCGGGATCGGATTCGAGCTTGTCAATGTCCTCGAGGCAGGGCATTGAGAACAGGTGATGCATGGCGTCCCAACGCTGGTGATCCTCGTTCCACTCGAAAAGGGGGAACCGATGTACCCATAGGAAGCGGAAATCGCCCGGTTCCGTCAACTTGAGTTGCGCACCCAGACGACTGCGCACGGCCCCCAGGGAGACCGCCGCGACCTGAGGAGTGTCCGCCACCATAAGGAGCAGGTCGCCGACCTCGAGCTCCATCGCCTGAGCAATAGCCTCCCCCGGTGCATCGGCAAAGAACTTGGAGACGCCGCCGGACAGCCCCTCTTCGGTCACCTTCATCCAGGCCAGGCCCTTGGCCTTGAAGTGCTTGGCGAGATCCTCCAACTCGGTGATCTGCTTGCGGGAGAAGGTGGCAGCGCCGGGTACGCGGATACCCTTCACGCGCCCGCCGGACTCGACGACCGACTTGAACGCGTTGAAGGTGCTGGCGGCCGCAATCTCGCTCAGGTCAACAAGTTCAAGGCCGAAACGCATATCGGGCTTGTCGGTGCCGAAGCGATCCATGGCTTCGGCATAGCTCAGACACAGGAAGGAGCCGGGCAGATCCTGACCCATCACCGTCTTGAAGATGTGCTGCAGCAGGGACTCCACAACCGCGAAGATCTCCTCTTCCGAGACGAAACTCATCTCCATATCGATCTGTGTGTGCTCGGGCTGCCTGTCGCCGCGCAGATCCTCATCGCGCATGCAGCGAGCCATCTGGAAATATTTCTCGTATCCGGCCACCATCAGCAGCTGCTTGTAGAGCTGGGGACTCTGGGGCAGGGCATAGAAACAACCCTGCTGGAGACGGCTGGGCACCACATAGTCACGTGCGCCCTCAGGAGTGCTCCGGATCAGGAGTGGAGTCTCGATCTCCAGGAATCCCTCCGAGGAGAGGAAATCGCGGATGGCACGGACGATATCGTGCCGGAAGATCATCCTCTCCTGCATCTCGTGACGTCTGAGATCCAGATAGCGATACTTGAAGCGTATTTCGTCGGAAACCTCATCCTGCACGACCGATTCGATCGGGAAGGGGGGCGTCTTGCTGGCATTGAGAATTCTGAGCTCCTCAACTAGCACCTCGACATCGCCGGACGGCATCTCGGCATTGCGCATGCCATCCGGACGCAAACGGACGCGCCCCTTGACCGCAAGCACGAACTCGGAGCGGATGTGCTTGACCTTTTCGAGGATGCAGGCATCCTCGCTATCGATGACCACCTGACAGATTCCGCTGCGATCCCTCAGGTTGAGGAACACGAGTCCGCCATGATCCCGGCGACGATGCACCCAGCCCATGAGCAGAACCTCGCGATTGTCGTCATCCTGGCGCAGATCGGCGCAGGCATCACTTCTTTTCCAGTCACCCAGATTGTCCAGCAAGAGGGGCCTCCTGTTTACGGCTGCGGGAACCCATCAAAGACCGGATTGGCGGGTTTCGCCGGCAATCCAGGTTTTGATCAATGTCAGTAATTGTTCCTCCGACAGAACCTTCTGTTCGCCGGAATCCAGATCTTTCAGGGTCGCGGTTCGGTTGGCGATCTCATCCTCACCCAGCAGGATCGCGAATCGCGCACCCCGGTTATTGGCTGTTTTCAACTGGGCCTTGAGTCCTCGCCCGGTGTAGTCGACCTCCACGGGCATAGCCTCGCGCAGATGGGCGGCAATCCGACCGCCGGCCGCTTCAGCCCCTGCGCACATCAGGCAGAGGTAAGCACCGCGGGATTTCCAATCCTTCTCGGAAAGGGTGCCTTCGCTCTGAATGGCCAGAATCAACCGCTCAATACCGGCCGAAAAGCCGACCGCCGGTGTCGCCGGTCCGCCACACTGCTCCACCAGCCCGTCGTACCGTCCCCCGCCGCCCAGAGCGCTCTGAGCGCCAAGTGACGGGTAATGCACTTCGTAGACGGTCCGCGTGTAATAGTCCAGCCCACGCACCAGAGAGGGATCGATCTCCACGGAGATACCGGCCGTCTGCAGGAGTTCACCCACGTGATCCATATGCGTCCGACAGTCGTCACAGAGATGGTCCAGAATCTTGGGAGCATCCGCGATCGCCTCGCGGCATCCGGGGACCTTGCAGTCGAACACCCGCAAGGGATTGGATCCGGTGCGGGTCAGACAGGTCTTGCAAAGGACATCACCCTTGCCTGCCAGGAATTTGCGCAATATCTCGATGTACCCGGGGCGGCAGGCATCATCGCCAACGCTGCCCAGCGTCACCTTGAGGTCGGAGAGACCCACCTCACGCAACAGGGTGACGAACAACTCGATGGTCTCCGCATCCAGAGCCGCCCCACCAGTACCGAAAGCCTCAACGCCCAGTTGATGAAACTGACGATAGCGACCGGCCTGAGGACGGTCATAACGGAACATCGGCCCCCAGTAGCACAGTCGATGTGTCCCTCCGCTGGCCAGCAGGCTGTTCTCCACCACCAGTCGCACGACACCCGCCGTCGCCTCGGGCCGGAGAGAGAGACTGCGACCCTTGCGGTCCGCGAAGGTATACATCTCCTTGGCGACCACGTCGGTATCCTCACCGACAGTGCGGGTAAAGAGCTCCGTGCGTTCGAAGACCGGAGTATCTACGCCGACATAACCGAACTGGGTTGAGATCTGCTCAAAGAGATGCCGGAGATAGCGCCAGAGCGGGCTTTGCTCGGGAGTCAAGTCATTGGTACCGCGAGGGCGTTGAAATTTCATCGGGTATCTCCCCTCCTTGCGAGTCCTGATCTCCGGATGGTCACCATCAACAGCGCGCCGCAACTACCGCCAGTGAAGTCGGCCACCCAATCGCCCAACTCCCGCGTACGATAGGGGATCAGCCCCTGATAGAGTTCGTCGCAAACACCGACAACGGCCGCTAGGGTTATTGCTGTCAACAGCGTACGGCCTGCGCCTGCGACCTCGATGCCGCTTACCGCTATAAAGACCACGGACAATCCCGCGTAAAGTACGAAGTGAGCAACCTTGTCGAGATTATGCGGCATTCCCGACCCCAGACTCTGACCGGGAATCGAAGACAATCCGAATATCAGCATTACATATAGAAGCCACAACCACCTCACGACAATTCCCTCTCATTGAAAAGCCTCAGGTAAAAAAAAACCGCCTGATGGCGGTTCTCTGCGATAACGAAACCGCTTAATTCTCCTCAAACTCCCGCACGATGGCCAGCACATCCTGTGGTGTGGCGGTATTCCTCAGCCTTTCCCGCAGGTTGGAACCATGCAGGACACGGGAGATTTTCGCCAGGATCTTGACATGCTCATTGCCGATGCCGCGAGGACCGAGGATCATGAATATCAGGTCAACGGGTTGCTTGTCCATCGCATCAAAATCGATAGTCCGGGATGAACGCCAGAAAGAGAGGTGGGTGGTAGTGACCCCCTCCGATTGAGCGTGGGGGATGGCGATACCGAGACCGATCCCCGTACTCATGATATTCTCCCTGACATCCAGATCCTCAAGAACCTTTTCGGGTTCCGATACATAGCCGCACTCGTGAAGATGGGCCAAAGCCGCCTTGAAGAATCCCTGCTTGGAATCAGTTTCAAGATCAAGTCTGATCGCATCTTCCTTGAGATAGTCGGATAGTTGCATAGCTTTGCAAAGCCTCCAGGTTATTCTCCGGCCAGTTTATTGAGGTCGGGCCCAGTAGTCAAGTGAACTGCACTCATTCATTCTGCCATTCTCTAATCTCGTATCTGACTCGCACTTTCCCCGGGTCGAATGTAATCAGCGATCCAGGCACCTCCAGCTCCACCTCCAGTTCGCCATTTGTCGTTTTATCAGCCAGATTGATGGGCTTCGTGCGCACATAGTTCCTGTGCTCCACCTGTGCCCTGGGGCCTCTGGCGGTGACGGTTGAAGGCTCAGTGGGCAGATCAGGATTCATCAACCTGTAGGGATGTCGCGGCTCTCGCCCCACAACCACGAAAACGGGGACCTCGATCTCCATCACCTCAGCCAGGTGGATCTCAATATCCCTGGGCTGGATATCCAGGACTGCCCCCGTGAATTGTCGCGGCAGATCAAGGAGCTCCTGTCGCAGCGCGATCGAGAGCGGCTCATCCGTCTCAGTCAATGCGATCTGGGGCGCCATACGTGGCGGCTGCAGTCGGAACCACAGCAGGCGGCGAGCTGAAGCATTGAAAGTTATGGTGACGGTCTCCGGCGGCGGGATGATGTACATCAGGTTGGCGGGCACATCGGGCAGGACTACGGGCACCTGCACCTGGCGCACGACTTCGCGCTGCCCGGCCACAATCAGCCAGAGAAAGGTCGCCAGGGCCAGGCTGGTCACCTTGATCGGCAGATTGCGGGTGAGCATTTTCAACATCATTGCACGCTCCCGGCTTGACTATCCGGCTGAATGACCAGTTTTTGCCCGGGATGCAGGATTGAGTTGCGGTTCAACCGGTTCGCCTCAAGGAGCGACTCGACCGTCACGCCGTAGCGGCTGGCGATACGGGTCAGGCTCTCCCCTCTGCGCACCTTGTGGATCACAGGTTGCGCAATACCGGCGACCACAAGCAGTTTCTGACCGACCGACAGTCGATCCGGCCTCTTGATATTGTTCACGCTCATCAGATCATCCACACTCACCCCGAAACGTTTGGCAATACGCGACAGGCTGTCGCCCCGCCGCACCTTGTACATCAGCTTCTCGTTCTCGGAGAATAACGGATCGAACAGGGTGGCGGGGAACTTTTTGAAATAGGTCTCCACAGAACGGGACAACCATTTCGCCAGAGTATCCAATCCGCTGTCGCTGTTGAGGAGTTTGCGATCGTTGTTGTTGGTCATGAACCCGACCTCCACCAGGATCGACGGCATACTCAACATCTTGCAGACAGCGAAGTTAGCACGTTTCACCTGCCGCTGGGATCTCAACCCCTTGTCACGTTTGGCCTCCTGCCAGACGATATTGGCCAGCAATCGGCTTCTCTCGATGGACCGACTCAACTTTTCGCCGAGAACCAGTTTGACCTGCTCCTCATTCGCCGCCGGATGGACACCACCCACCAGGTCGGACCGGTTTTCCAGATCCGCCACGGCCTGCGCCGCCCGGCTGGTGGCACCCTTGGTCGACAGGTAGTAGACCTCAACCCCGCGGGCGGACCTGTTGGGCGCCGTGTTGCTGTGTATGCTGATCAGCATATCGGCATCTGTCTCGTTGGCCAGTTTGCGTCGCTGGGAAAGTTCGATAAAGTAGTCGCCATCCCGAATCAGAACGCAACGGAAGCCGGGGATCGCATCGATCTTCCGCTTCAGACGTCGAGCGATGTCCATAGTGATCCGCTTCTCATACAGACCGCGATAAACGGCACCGGGATCCTCCCCCCCATGGCCCGCATCTATGGCGATAACGATTTCACGTTTGAAGTCTGAGGGGATAGGTGCCGTCCGGACACGGGGCTTGACGGCAATAGGGGGATCGGGTTTGGATTCGGGAATTGTCTCCTCGACAGGCGGAGATGAACTGTCGGGGGCACCCCTCTGCTCGGGGAAGATATCAATCACAATTCGCTGCGGCTTGCGTCCGGGAATTGGATCCAGCGCAAAATAGCGGTACTTGTACTCGCCGCTCAAATCGATAACGACCTGTGCGCCACTGTTCAACTCATTGCAGCGGACACGGTCAATGAGTTTGTCCCCCACCTTCCTGACATCGGTGGCGCAGCTGAAATTCCCGCCGGCCACGTCGATGACGACCCGTTCCGGCTTTGTTCGCGTACTGACCCTGTACGTATATTGCCCCTGCAGATCCAGTACGATGCGTGTGTGGCCTGGAGCGGTCCAGTAGCGGATACCGGTCACCTGGACATCTTTGGCGGCAGAAAGAGACGTGGCGGGAAGGATGAGTAGCCATGCCAGAAGGTTAAATATCCGCTTCATGGCGCTCCCCGAGAATTGACGCAAGTTCTTTGTCCTCTTCACTGATTACTGTGATACCTTCGCTTGCCAGCAGGGCTGCGCACACTCCGCGCCCTGGAATCGATCGACCTTTGTGCGAAAGTTCACCTACACCGCACGAAGGGCTCCGTTCCTTGAGAATCGCCATCGAGCAGGAGTAGAGCCGGGCCAGAGCCAGACACTCATGCGCCCCCCGGACGAATTCATCGGTGCGGTCCAGTCCAGCTGTATCAATCACCTTCGCACGTCCCGCCAGGACATCCGCTCCATCGCCGCCGTCAATCTCGGCGGCAGCGCGCGGCGTCGTCAAGCCGCCCATCTGCTCCGGGCAGACTGGCACGATCTCAATACTACCGATAGCGGCTTTTACCGCAGAGTGCGGTTGGGATCCACAATCATAGCGACATCGGATACCAAGTAGGCAGGCGCTGACGAGTATGGTGCGGTGATCTGAAGGCTGACTGTCCATGACAACTCCTGGCGGGATTCAAGCCCGCTGACCACCAGTTAGCCGCAGAGTTGAAAATCAGTCAACGATGAATTCTTTGGAAAGGATATATCGTGAGGGATTATGGGAATCCTTGCTCTCGATTACCTCATAATGGAGATGGGGACCAGTCGAGCGACCGGTATTGCCGACAGTGGCGATTATCTCTCCACGGGCCACTTTCTGCCCCTTGCTGACCATAATCAGGTCACAATGAGCATAACGGGTCTGAAAACCGTTTCCATGATCCAGGACAACCTCGTTGCCATACCCGCTATTGGAGCGACGAACCTTCTTGACCCGTCCATTGGCGGAGGCATATATCGGAGTACCGCGCCGAGCGGCGAAATCCAGCCCGTGATGCATGGATGGACGCCCCGTGAAGGGATCAACACGGCGGCCATACCGACTACTGATCCTCCCCCCCATAATGGGCCTGATGGAGGGGATCCGGGAGAGCGCCTCCTTGTCATCCCGAACCGCTTGGAGTACGTCCTGAGCGCTTGTTCTCAGAATCATCGCCTGACCGGACAGCCGCTCCAGACGCGTGTCCAGACCTGCAACCTCAGTACTCAGTTGCACCGGTGCGGGGCCACCAACACCACCGGCGGTGATGTCCCGCTCCATCGCCTCAAGCCCCGTAAAATTCCGGGCCCAGCGCTGAACCTGATCGATCTCCTGCAAAACGGCCTCGACGCCGCCCGCCTTGTCCTCCACAATCCTGATGTCGCGGTGCAATCGCTGATTTTCCTCAGTCAGACGCTGCAGTTGCAGCATATCGGTGCTCCTGGCCAAGCCCAGGGCAGAGAGGGCAAGCAATACGACAAAGATTCCACCAACACTTCCCAACACCATACGCAGCTGCCAGGCTTTGAGCCGGACCTGCCGGATGGGGTGTTCAGTCTCCCGAATCAGCACAAATGTAAAGATTTGACTCTTTTTCTTGGCCATTGTCCTGGTCACATACAGAAGTAGGGTGTTGTCGAGTACCGCGACTGGATACAGTTCGCCCTTTTGAAGCGGCTACAACCTAGCAGGATTTATTCCGGGGCACCATGGGTAAAATAGGTTAGGAATGAAAAAAGACGGGAGCGTTGGCTGGCTCCCGTCTCTGAATCCCAAAATATCGGAGTTAATCAGCTCTCAAGATAGCTCTTCAGAGCCTTCCCCTGCCGACATTGACGCAGCTTGTGGAGGGTCTCCTCCTTGATCTGGCGAATTCGCTCTCTGGTAAGGCTGAATCGCTGCCCGATACTCTCAAGTGTCTCAGGCATTTCGCGCCCGATGCCAAAGTAATAGGTCAGAATCTGCTTCTCCCGCTCGTCCAGAGTACCAAGGACTTTGGCGACATCCTCCGTGAGTGTCCTGGAATAGGTACCGCAATCCGTTCCCGGAGAGTTTTCATCCTTCAGGTAATCCTTGAGGGGATTTTCCTCATCCTCTCCAAAAGACTCATCCATGGAGAGGGGAACATTGGCTATATTCAGGGTACCCCGCACCTCACGTCGGCTAATTTTCAGACGTTCCGCGATTTCATCGACGCTGGGCTCTCTCCCGAGGTCCTGAGTCAACTTCTGCTGAACCTTACCAACACGATAGAGCGTTGTTGCGCGGTTGAGCGGAATACGGAAAATCCTGGATTGCTCTGCAAGGGCCTGCAGCATCGCCTGTCTTACCCACCAGACGGCATAGCTGATGAACTTGAATCCGCGCTTCTCATCGAATCTGTCAGCGGCTTTCATCAACCCGACATTGCCCTCATTGATGAGGTCTGTCAGGCTCAATCCCTGGCCCGCATACTGTTTTGCAACAGAGACAACGAATCGGAGATTGGATTTCACCAGAAGTTCCTGCGCTTCTGTATCACCTTCATGAATACGGCGGGCTAATTCACATTCCTGCTCACGAGTGAGCAACGGAATGTCATGAATCTGTTTCAAGTATATGTCCAGACTCTTTTCGCCACTGTGCCGGATTGGTTCGCGGTAGGCTTTCATTGTCATTCCTTTCGCTGGGTCACGATTCGGATTCGTGACTGGAACCGTTCCAGCAGGGGTTTCAACCGTGGGGCGGGGGCCCCCCTACTTCTCCGGAGTTATAAAGAGAAAAGTCGAATAGGCTCTTCTCTGCACTAACAAGCCGATTCTCTTGTCCGACTTGCCAAACTTTCTTGCTGCGTCATTGAAGTCATCCATATCTTCAATCTTGACGTTCTTTATCTTCTGGATCACATCGCCAACCCGCAGTTCCGCTAGCTGTGCCGGACTACCGATACGAATACGGGTAACGACCACACCGGAATCGGCTTCCAGATCCAGGCTCTCGACCAAACTGCTGGAGGAAACATCCTCAACCTCCATCCCGAACCAATCCGTCTCTTCCGTAGCCTGCATCTCGGCCAGAGAGGTTTCGTCCTCCGGGAATTCCATCAGTTCGATACTCATCTCGAGGACCTCGCCATCACGGTGAACACTGATCACAATCATGTCCCCCACGTTGCGCTCGGCCACCATGAAACGGAAACGGTCGACATCATCGACGGCTTGCTCATCAAGCCCGACGATTACATCCCCCTCCCGCAGTCCGGCACGATCAGCAGGTGTGCCGGAAACAACATCCTCAACCAGTATCCCTCTGTTGATCTCAAGCCCCAGAGCCTCGGCATAATCAGAGTCAAGCTCTCGAGGCATAACGCCCAGATAAGCGCGGATAACTCTACCATGATCGATCAGTTGAGGAATTATCTTGCTCGCCAGATTAATAGGGATAGCAAACCCTATCCCCTGGCCGGAAGCATTGATTGCGGTGTTGATACCAATGACCCGTCCCTCTATGTCAACGAGAGGACCGCCACTGTTTCCAAAATTAATCGCTGCATCTGTTTGGATGAAATCCTGATAGGTTGGTGCACTACCGGCGATCGCCAGATTGCTGCGCCCTTTTGCACTGATCACACCAACCGTTAGGGACCCTTCGAGCTCCCCCAGTGGATTCCCGATGGCGATCGCCCAATCCCCAACCCGGGCTGTGTCACTATCCCCGTATTCGATGAAGGGAAAACGCCGGTCCTCACCATCGATGATCCCGATTACCGCCAGATCCGTGCGGGGATCGGTCCCAAGCACCTCCGCAGTGTATGAGTCCTTCTCCCCCGGAAGTGTGACCGAGATGGTTGTGGCGTCTTGAATGACATGATTGTTCGTGATGATGATCCCCTGGTCACTCACCAGGAAACCGGATCCGGATCCAGGCACCATCCGCGGCTCCTGATTATCCTGCTGTCTGGGCATGAACTGCCGGAATTGCTCGAAGAAGGGATGATCCTGAAGGGAGCTGTCCATCTCACGGATGATCTCGATGGACACAACGGATGGGACAACAATTTCGGCAACTCGTCTGAACGGGCTTTGACCATTTTCGGTCAGTCCGGTATTGGCTGAGGCGTAAAGGGGGGAGGCCAACAGGCAGACAAAGGACAATACGATCAGGAGACTTGTGCTCCTATTCTGCACAATTCGACGAAGTTCACTTCCCCAGTGCCGAGTATCGATATTCACTTTCGAGTATCCTTTCAGACTCCATTGCCCTCTATAACAGTATCCTACCGCTATTTCGGACGGCAATCAAATCATCATTCAAGGGTAATTGGGATCACAGCAGGTTCGACCTCTACCAACCTCTTTATTTCCAGTAAGTTCCAGATTTTACTTGGGTGCCGGCCCCGTTTGAATTATTTTCGGTCCCTCAGGGTTTCCCAACAGGAGGATTCATGTCCCGAAACTCCGTATACTTCCTATCGGATGCGCACTTTTACAAAAGCAAAACCATCGAAGAGCGGAAAAAGCGTCAGGCATTCCGGGAATTCCTTGAGATGGCGAGCGACGCGGAGCACCTCTATATCGCCGGCGACCTCTTCGACTTCTGGTTTGAATACCGGAGAGTCGCCCCTACCGGCTTTGTTGATGTGTTATATCCTCTTCGAGAATTGTGTCTCAAAGGTACCCCGGTTACGATTCTTGGCGGCAATCATGATTACTGGCTTGGCCGGCACCTTGAAGAGGAGATAGGCTTGATTCTCGCCCCGGATGGGCTGGTCGCCGAGCACCAGGGACGGAGATTGCTCATCGACCATGGCGATGAGGTCCTCAGCAATGATCGTAAGTATCTAATGCTGAAATCCGTCATCCGGAATCGTGTATTCATCGCCGCAGCAAAATACCTGCTTCACCCGGATTTCACAATGTGGGCAGCCGACAAACTTGCCGACGGCAGTCGCTATTTCGAACAGAGGGACAAAGAGGAGGGCCGCCCCTGTCGTTCACTAAGGCTGACCAGACTACTCGACAACACATTCGACATATTGATCCTTGGCCATCTCCATCTGAGCTTCCATTACAAATACCGGAACTGGGAGATACTCTGTCTTGGCGACTGGATCACTGCATTCAATCATGCCAAGCTCGAGAATGGCGTCATCAGCCTTCATGACAGACAGGGTGGGACCATCGTGCCTGAAGCGATCGAGAACCCGGACATCACGCCGCGCAGCGGCAAAGTGGAATACGACTCTATCGGTGAAGATTAAAAAGGGACGCCGACCAGTGGCCGACGTCCCTGCCGAATAACTTCCGGATTACTCTAAAAATCCAGCGTCATCCCAAAGCGATGAGCGTTTCCCAGATCGTTGTCGACATTGAGGAAGGCATAATCCAGTCTGTAGTTCTGCCAACGGATACCGGCACCAACACTGAGATCCTGAGAATCATATCCCAGTTTGTATCCGACACGGAGAGCTGCGCGCCCCCTGAAATCGTACTCTGCTCCAATGTGATGTCGGGCATTCATCGCCTTGCTTTCGCCGAGGGCATCATCTGTTTCGGAATCACTATCGCTCACCAGCAACAGATCATATGCCAGATAGAGTTCGCCCTCCGCAGGCTGGAAAGGCAGGTTGTAGGCACCGCCCAACTTGATGGTCCGAGGCGCATCGAACTGCTCGTTGACGTAGCTGAATTTTCCCCCGAGGTTGAGTATTGCGGCAGCCACGGTCAACCCGGGGATCTCACCCCTGTACCGGATGCCCAGATCGAAGAGCAGACCCTTGGCATTCTCCTCGTACAAGCGGCTGTAGATCATCTTCATTGCGGCTCCAGCCTGCACACCGGACTTGATCTCCCGCCCATACCCGGCATGAACAGCCAGGTCGAATGCGGAGAAATGGCCAATCGGCGTGGCGCTGGGGGTATCTTCCCTCAGCTCCATTTCATCCATATTCAAGGCGGTAACGCCCACGGCAAATGTTCCCAGGGATGTGGGATGCGCAATACCGATGAATTCATGCCGCAGGGAGAGCATCCACTCGTTGTGCATCAGGTGCAGCTGCGTGTTCTCCAGAGCTGCGAGTCCCGCTGGATTCCAGTAGAGCGCCGTGGCGTCGTCGGCCATGGCCGTATAGGCTTCACCCATACCCGCAGCCCGCTCACCGACGCCAAGTCTCAGAAAAAGCAACCCCGATGTTCCAGGCTCGAAGGCTGTCGCAGCCGTAGTGCACAGAATCAGGATGACGAACATAGCAAGCAGGGTGTGAAGTCGCGCGGTCATCTACACTCCTCCAGAATTAACGGATGATGGCCAGACGCCCAATCGTCTTGCGATCGGAATCATCTGAATGAATGGTATAAAGGTACACTCCTGAAGCGAGCCCGACAAGCCGGGATTCTCGTTCCCAGGAATTGATCCCATCACAGGAGCCTTCCAGCTCCAATCGTTTCTGCCCCTCCAGGTCATAGAGACAGATTGTGAAGTGGTCCGGCCCAGCGCAATTTACGCGCCAGGTGACGCTCTCTGTCGCGGGATTGGGATAGGCGTACGCCTCTGTGAACTCGGTTCCGCCCGCAGTCGTCACATTGACGCTGTTCGCAGCCGTCATGCGACCGGCTCCTGCGGCATCGGCGGCCAGATCCAGCCAACCGGTCGCCCCGGTTGTATCCCAATCCGTCGTGACCTGCCAGTAGCGAATCCGAGGTGCGGAGAAAAGGGTATCCTCGGCGCTGGAGACCCCGGTAATGAGTTCAAATGTCGACAGGCCATGCAACTCCAGCCGATCGCCCTCGCCGGGCAGGCAGAGTACCGGCCTACCGGCGATATTGCCGCCAATAAAGACGGCATCCCCGGTTTCCGCCCCCCCCTTGCCCTCCAGCAGGCGTCCATCTCTCGTGATGACGACAGGCCTATCACATCCCGCATCATCGCGGATAAAAAGACACCAGAGTGCAGGATCGTAGAAATTCGCAGGACTGGGTGCCGTTTGCGGAAAGGAGATGGGCCAGTCGGATATCAGGACGGCCTCAGCCCCCCAGGCGGCCAATTCGCTCGGTTGACCGGCCAGAGCCTCCAGCGCACCATCGCCGTTGAGGTCGATCATCATGAGTTCCCGGGCAGTGGATGCCGCCAGGTCATCGGCGATGAACAACGTTTCGTCGGAGCTGTCCCCGCTGAAGCGCCCCCCCGGATACCAGAACAGCACCGCTGACGACGTCTCAATCAACAACTCGTCACAACCGTCACCATCAAGATCGCCGCTGGCAAGCGCAATACGATCATCCCCGCCGGGGGCAAACGGCAGTTCGCGTATCGCCAGATCAACTCCTGACCAGGCTGCGGATGTGATGCACTGAACACGGTGGACCGCTGCGGAGCTGTTCACAATCGTATCAACCAGACAGGCATTCACGAAAACGCCATCCGGCTCCGGATGATCATATCCCCGCAGGTTCGGGGTGACCTCAAACCCCAGAGTCATTTCGCCCATCACCGCTCCCTGAGCGCCAAAGGGCCAGTGTGAATCAAGGTCGGCCGGTTGCAGCTCATCACCGTTCATGTCGAACCAGTGGAGGCAGGTGCTGTCCGGAACGTCTCCCCCTCCGGGGATATGTTCGGCAACCAGGATCTCCAGCCCGGGCTCGAGGGAGACCTCCCCCGCTCGGGACTCAATGTCGAACAAAATCGGTGAAACGCTGGCGGAGGTCACCTTGTTCAGAGCGTCTGGAGTATGGATACTGGTCATCCTGATCCAGCTGCCGCCCGCACAGGTCCAGGCCTTGATGCTGCCGTCGGCCATCAAAACGACCAATTCCGCCAGACCGTCACCATCGGGATCACCATCGAGATCGCCTGCGACCGGAGAACCGGCGGGGTACCCCTCCTCGACCGCCATTGCGCCCAGGGGATGGTCAACGTCCGGTTCAAAGAGTGATATGCCGTCACGATAGACAAAAACGTAGGTGGTCTCAGTCAGGGAATCCACCGCCAGGAAAGCGAATTCGGGGCGCTCAGCGTCATCCGCGGCCAGATCCGCCATCAGGGGATCCCCGGCGGGCCACACACCGGAGAGGGTGACCGAGGAGGATTCCCAGTCCGGCTCCCAGCGGCTGATGAAATTCATGCGCGGTCCGTGCCCGCCGATGCTGTGAAAACTCCACCCACTGGTTGCGCCCTCGGCGGTGCGGGTATTCGGGTAAGTCCCGCTGTTGATGAATGTCTGCGTGGCGGGCAGGTTGTTGGCCCCCGAACGGAAGGCATCGAAATCGCTGCCATATGCAGCCGAGCCGAAGCCCTGCTCGGTCAGATCGGATGCCCCATCGGCCTCCAGAAGCAGTACGCCGTAGTGATCGTTGTAGGCATTGATCAGATTGATGTCGTGGATGAAGGTCAGGTGGAGCATCTCCTCATCAATCCGCCAGATGTACAGACCGCTGCCGGGCTCCTGATCGGAGGCGTTGGCCTGGGTCGTATAATAATCGAACTCCGCTCCCAACAGCGATTCGGCATTATTGGGCATATGGTTGCCGTTGTCGTCGGAGAAAGTGAAGGCGCCGTTGCCGTCGGCATCCTGGTTGCGATTGGCGACCAGGAAGTACTCTCGATCCGAAATGGGGAATTTAAAGAGAACCGAATCGGGCCTCTGCTCGAAACTGGGTATCGATATCTCCAGCCCTCCGTCGGCGGAAACGGAGATGCAATCCTCCCTGTCGACCGATTCGACCTGCTCCCAACCCATCAGCATCCGATTGAACGCGGATGGCGGCCCGGGGACGAAACCCAGAGCGTTCCATAGTCCGCTGCTCATCAGATCGAAATTCCCGGCCCCCTGTCCGCGGGGAGTCGTGTAATCATTGAGGCTGACCAGTCCGAGATAGCTCGCGACCTGATGGACATAAACCCCGAGAGATCCCAAAACATAATCCGGATCCATCTGCTCCTCGATCTCCTTCTCAGGCAGGATGCCGAAGCGCCGGATGACGAATTCGCCGCCATCGTCATTCGTGGCCACCCCCGGGAAACCGGGGATCTCTTCAGTGGGGATGGAGTCGGTGAAGGCCTCTGTCAGCGATTCATAGTCGATATAGCCTGACCAGATCTGGTCCGTCGAGTTCTGGAGCAGGTCCGATTCCTGACCGGGTCCCGCATGGATAATGGAGATCAGGTCGTAGGCGGCGAAATCAATATCGGCATCCAGCGAATCCACCACCTCCGCCACGATCTCCCGCATGAGCTGCGACCAGGGTGCCCCCTCAGCACCGTAAGCGGCCATCGTTCCGGATAGCCGGACGGGGGTGTCCCACAGCGTGATATCCAGCTCAAGATTATCATGGGAGACGGTCCGGAAGTAATCGTTCACATGACTCAACTCATTGGCGAACCAGTCGCTACGTGAAGTCGTAATGATCTCATCGGGCTGTCCGAGAATGTTGAGCGGGTCGAGATCCTCGGTGTAGTTCTCCGGGAAATGCACATCGGTAAATTCTACGAGTATCGTCAGCCAGGTGCAGGTTCCCGTGGCTCGCGACACTCCCGCGACGTTTCCCATGTCCCTGGTGCCTGAAACCAGATCCCGCAAAAGAGCCCGGCTGCTCTCCCCCAGACGGGCGGAATGCTCGGGCATCACCGGCTCCGGTACATTCACGTCTGAAAAGGAGGTAGGTGGCGGCACCGGATTCGCAGTGGCAACCACTGCGGGAATCATCGCCACAAGTGCAATCAGCAGAACAACCTGAAGGGATGAGCAGGTAAGTCGAGTCGCATTGAAGTGTCGCAAGTGCAACCGCCTGTAATGATTGAGGAGCATTTCATATAGAGAAAGGAACATGAGCTTGGGGAGTATAGGATTAGGTGCTCGTATCGTCAAGATTGGGGATTAGTTCCCTGACTTATGGTAATCGGGTTCCCATCTGGACATAGGTCATGAACTCATATTACACTGACTAGTCGTCATATACCGATTGGCAAGTCCACTCTTTCCCAAGACACTATCCGTGTGTTAATCTGCTGCGTGAAATTCAGAAAGGGGTCAGCCTTGCTGCGGAACCGGTTGATGGGAAATCACAGGGCAATTGTCGTCGGGATCTGTGCTGTCCTGTTATGTCTCGGCTGCGAGGATATCTCTCTACCGGATTCGGATTCCGGCACGTCAATTGTCGGGAACATCGTAATCACATCCGCCAAGGACCTTGAGATACTGGAGGGCATTACCGAAGTCCAGGGCAACATCGTCATCGGCCCTCAACACAACAGATGCCTGACCATCGCCGACCTGAAGAGCATGAGTTCTCTTCAGAGAATCACCGGGAAGTTCCAACTAGAGGATATCAATCAGCTACAGAATCTGGATGATCTGGTTGAGCTCGAGACCATCGGTAACGGCCTGTCTCTGACGGAATGTATCTCTCTGCAATCGATTCGGGGGCTCAAGGACGTGGCGATTACGGGCAAGATAGAGTTAATAGCCAATCCTCTACTGGAGAATCTCAATGGCTTGGAAAAGGTCGTTACTCTGCAGGAGGCATTGATAATTGACGGTAATGATATGCTGAGCAGCCTGTACGGATTGACAAATCTTGTTTCCGTCGGATCTACAGATGATCGACGAAATGTCCTCGAGATCACCGACAATCCCATTCTCGGCGATGATGCTGCGGAGGCCTTCGCATCCGGCATCGAGGTCCACGGCGGTATCCTGATCAGCGGCAACTCGATAAGCCCCTAAAAAAAATGACAAGGGGACAGCAGCCCCCTTGTCCGGCACATCTCAGCTTCAAGGAGAGGTAGCAACCAACTCCCTGGATTTGAAGAAAGTGATTGTTCTTCAGCGTTGCCCCACACTTCACCAAAGAACTGAATCAAACGATCCATCACTATTTCAAATCGACTTGAGGATTTTTCGATTCGGCTGACTTCCCCAATCAATCCCGTTCGAGTTCCTCAAGCTAAAGAAACAGAGAGCAATAAAACCTGCCAAGCCTTACTCCCTACTTCTATTGTAAAGTATTGCAGTTTGCATGCCACTTGGAGCACTAAACGCCCTCCGTATCTCGTTGATTTTTAAACAGTTACATTGCGCTATTTTGAGACATTCGCCTTCGAAAAGCCATCTGTAAAACATCTTTAGGGCACAAACGGGGATATTGACGCAACTACGTGTAATCTCACGAGTTGCATTCAATCATCTTACTTGATACCTCTTTGGCACATTCTAAGGAATCTATAGCAAGGAAAAGGGCCATCCGATTAAGGACAGCCCCCATATCAACCACGAGAATCTCGCTGGATCATGGCTCCAGCTTGTATTTCCGGATCTTTTGCAGAATCGTCGGATAGCTGATCCCCAACCCCTGACAAGCATGAGTTCGATTCCAGCGATACGCATCCAACGCCTTGGAGATCAAGTGCTTCTCAAGCTCCTCAACCTTGCGCTTCATGTTGAAATCGACATCCGGAGCTTGTGAGCGTGAGCTGCCAAGGATGCACCCATCCAGGATAATGGATTCGGGTCCGATCGCCGTTTTGTCCGCGGTCAGGAGCAGTGCGCGCTTGACGACCTTCTCCAGCTCCCTAACGTTGCCGGGCCAGTCGAATCCATTCAGTTTGCCCAGGGCAACCTTGGTGAAGCCCGGAATCTTCTTTTTGTACTCGGCTGAGTACCGATCCAGGAAGTACTCCGCAAGCAAGGTGATATCGCTCTTCCTGTCCTTGAGACTGGGTACCCGCAGAGGGAAATCGTTGAGGCGATAGTAGAGATCCTCCAGGAAACGGCCCTGCTTGGCCAGCTCCTTGAGATCGGTTTTGGTCGCCGATATCAAACGGACATTGACCGGAACGCTGTTGGTTGCGCCGACCCGTCGAATTTCACGCGTATCCAGGAACTGAAGCAACTTCGCCTGCATCCGCAGCGATGTCTTGCCGACCTCATCCAGGAACAGGGTCCCGCCATTGGCCTCTTCAATCAAACCGGGCTTGTCGGAAATCGCCCCGGTGAAGGAGCCCTTCATGTGTCCGAACAGCTCGCTCTCCAGCAATTCCTCCGGTAGAGCCGCGCAGTTGACATGGACGAAACGTTGATCTCGTCTGGCGCTCATCCTGTGGATGGCATAGGCGAAAATCCCCTTACCCGTACCGGTTTCACCGCTGAGCAAAACCCAGGCGGGAGTTTCGGCGACTTTCCCCGCCAGATGGAGGAGATTCAGCATATTGGGATCCTGAGTGATGATATCCTGTGTGGCCTCCGGCAAATCACTCGGAAGGGTCGTCTGGCGCAGGCTCTGTCTGGAATCCCTGAAGACGATCAAGGTCACCATGCGGGCAAAGCCCGCCAGATAACGGATCATCTCCCTGGAAAAGCCCTCCCGATTCTCCTTGCGCCACAGACAGAGGAATCCGACATGGGTACCCGAATACTCAAGCGGCTGATAAAGGAAACCGGTTCGAGCTTCGCCATCGGTTGGCTCAAGTATCTCAGACGAGATATCCAGGCCTTCTTCTCTTTGGGATTCCTGGAGATTCTTGACTTCGTTGCGGGTCATCCCCTCCAGGAACTCGAACGCCTCACCCTCAACGCCATCCATGCAGAGACAGCCGGTGTCGGCGTTACACAGTTCGAATAGAGATTCCCACGCATGCTGAAGGTTCTCGGGCAGATCCTCTCGTCCGCCGGAGGAGAAGATCGCATCCGGATTGCCGGGCAGGAAACCGAAATGATCTCCGCTTTGAGCGAACTTGCGTCTCTCAATATCCCCGCGCAGCCCCTCCAGGCTCTCGTTTTCATCCCGGGTGGCATCCTCCGGCAGATACCCTTCGGCGTCGAACGCGGCCAGAAGGGCACGATCCAGATCGCCAAGCCAGTACTCTACCTGGGCCAGTAACAGGCTGGCCTTGAAAAGGAAGTGATCAGTGCGGTCCTCTTGCGGATTCTGCAACAGATCTTCGAGAATCTTCCTGGCCCTGAGGATGCCCTCAAGCGAGGAGCGTCCGAACAGGAAGCTGGCATATTCGAAGAGGGTTTGATCCTCCTCCACCATGCTGCTGATCTTGTCGAAATTCCGGAGAGCGGCCTGGAAGGCGGTGTCGGCCTTCTTCCAATTCTCCAGCCTCACCCAGGCCCGCGCCTGTGTGCGCTCGAGGAAAGGCACTTCGTAGAATTCGCCATTGCCCGCAGCCAGTTTCAGCCCCTTGGCTGCCAACTGAATCGCATCAAGCGGCAACCCCTGAGCCAGTTTGACTCTGGCCATCCGCTGCAGGATCTCCACGACGACATCACCTTTGGGGGCGATGCGTGTGGCAAGATCCATAGCTACATCGTAGTTGGCCATCGCAGCTTCAAGGTCGCCTCTCGCCTCAGCCAGCTCCCCAAGGAACTCGTCCGCGAGTGCGACGCTGCGCAACAGGCTGTTCTTCTCGGCAAGAACACGTCCCTCCAGGAGCAACAGCTCTGCCCGACGATGATTGCCCAGACGGATATGAGCACGTCCCAACGAAATGGTTGAGCGTGTAATCCTGGCTTCATCACCGGCGGCAATAGCCAACTGCCGGGCGTGCGTGAAGAAATCCGCAGCCTCTCGGTCACGACCGATTTTGAAGTACACGATCCCGCTGTTCAGATGCAGACTGATCTGCACACCTTGCAGGGAATACTTCTTTGCCAAAGCGAGGCTTTTCTCGAACAACTGGAGAGCTTCCTCGAAATCGCAGCTGTATTTTTTCAACAAGCCGAGATTCATCAGGGCTTGAGCAACGCCCAGATGGTTATCGATTCTACGATGAGTCACCAAAGCATCCGTAAAGAACTCTTTGGCCTCCTGCTGGTATCCCAGCCGGGTGTAGATGATGGCTATATTGTTCAGGTTCTCCGCCACCTCGGCATGAAGAGACGAATTCTTGAGAATTTCATAGGCTTGGAAACAATGCCGCAGACCATCCTCGGGGGCACCCGCCTTGGCGATCACTGCGCCAAGATGCAGAAGCACCATCCCGTATTCAATGGTCCCCTCGTGGCCCGCCAGGCGGCTCTGTGCCAGATACAGCCACTCTCGAGCTTCATTGAGAAGCCCTTTCCAGCGGTAGCTCTGGCCGACCTTGAATGCCAGGCGCCAGAGGTCCATCTGAGGACCATTTTCCTGCGTGGCCTTGTAGGCCTTTTCGAAATACTCAAGAGCAAGAGAGTAATTTTCCGACGAGATGTGGAAATCACCCATCGTCTCTTGATCCGAGGAGCTTTCCAGGCTTGGCAGCTGAAAGGGGCCGGTATCCTGATGGAATTCCTCTTGGTTATGTCGATCTGGATCTATCATGTACGAGTCCTTCGTGGGGATGAACTCTTAACAGGGGCATCTAAGAGCTAACGATTACAGCCAGTAGGGAAAATCCAATTCCCACCAGTTCAAGACGATTTCGAAGAGATAATCGTCAATCAAACTTTTACCGGAATTTCCAGCATCGTTAACTTCACCACCGAAATCATCATCATCGCCTGTATCGATCAGACTCAGAGGTCCCGGCGGTTCGACATCACCCTCATCTCCAGCGGTATTGTGTTCGCCATTATTGGCGTCATGACTGCCGAAAGGCTCATAAACGCCAATCTCATCGACAGCTAGTGCTTCGCTGGGTGCAAGCCCAACAAAAACCATCCCCATGCAAACCCAAAGTGCGAGGGCTGCAATCATGGTTATAGTGACCCTTTTCATATGAAATCTCCTGATGAAAGTGCTGATTCGTCACAAGGGGGAGAATGTACTGTGACTACATACCTCAATGATAAGATAAGCGGGAAACCGAGTCAAATAATAGGGCTGAATACCTTCGACTAATTCTCGATATCTCCATTTTTACGCTTTGCCGAGCCCAGACCATATTTCTCAATCTTCTTATACAGATTGCTGCGTTGCATATCCAGGAGGCGGGCGGTTTGGCTCACATTGCCGGCATTGTCCTGTAACTTGCGTTGAAGAAACATCTTCTCACTAAGATCCTTGAACTCCTGAAATGTACTTGCCTGCAATATAACGGACTCGGGGCCTTGATTTCCCGATCCAAGGGGGACATCCTCAGCTCGAACAATTTCGCCCGGAGTCATGATCATCAGCCGCTCTACCAGATTCCGGAGTTCCCGGATATTCCCGGGCCAGTGATAACCGCGAAGCTTGTCCAGCGCCTCCGGACTGAACTCCTTGGGGCGCATCCCCTGTTCGACCACATTGGTCTCCATGAAATAGCCGACAAGACGCTCAATATCCTCAACCCGCTCACATAGAGGCGGCACATGCAGCGGCACGACATTCAGGCGATAGTAAAGATCCTCACGAAACTCGTTTTCATGTGCGGCCTTGAGGAGGTCCTTGTTTGTCGCAGCGATCACCCGCACATCGATCTCCAGGGTTACGGTTCCTCCGACACGCTCCAGTTTCCCCTCCTGCAGAACCCTGAGCACCTTGGCCTGGGCGCTAAGCGACATGTCGCCTATCTCATCCAGAAAGAGGATCCCGCCATCGGCCTGCTCAAAACGACCGATCCTTCTCTGTTGAGCACCCGTGAAGCTGCCCTTCTCGTGTCCAAAGAGTTCGCTTTCAATCAATTCCGTGGGGATCGCGGCGCAATTGACCGCAACGAAAGGTCCCTCTCCACGCTTGCTCAGCCGATGGATGGCCTTCGCCACCAGCTCCTTGCCGGATCCGTTTTTCCCGGTGATGAGAACGCGCGCATCCGTCGGCGCCACACGATCGATCGCCTCCACCAGGTCGCGGATGGCGAGGCTGTCCCCCACGATACGGTCCTTGCCGGCGAGTTCACTTTTAAGACGGCGGTTCGCTCTGCGTAATTCGCCCCAATCCAGGCTGTTGCGAAGGGTGACCATGATACGATCGGCATCGAGCGGCTTCTCAAGGAAATCAAAAGCTCCCAGGCGTGTGGCCTCGACAGCCGTCTGCACATTGCCGTGCCCGGAGATGATGACTATCGGCACCTCGACATTCATCTCCCCCACGCGGGCGAGAACCTCCAGCCCATCCATGCCGGGCATTTTGATATCCAGGAATACGCAATCGAAACTGGTATCGACCAGCTGCTGCAAAGCCTGCTTGCCGTCGGCCACCTCGATCACATCAAAGCCCTCGTAGCGGAGAATCTTCCCCAGGGATTCACGCACTCCCGCTTCATCATCCACAATGAGAATGTTCGCAGCCATAGATACTCCTTGGATCAAACCGGCCAACTCGATCACCAATACAATATGCTCTCGGGCTCAAGGATTCCAGCAGATACGTAACCCGATCTCGCCATCGCGTATCTCACCATCCTCCTCGAGGAAACTATAGAATGTCCTGTTTTGAGCGTGAGCCTGCACCAGCCAGGCATCAGAGCGGTATTCGATATCGATCTCGACACCGAAACCCAATTCCCTCTCCGCGCTCTCTCCAGCGTATTCGGTTGTGTACCGCTCAATATCGGCACAGAGACCACAAAACCAGGCATCGGTGATCCGCCAACCCAGATCCCCAGCCGCCCGCAGGTAGCGGAACCTGTCCACCTCCTCATTGCCGAGAGAGTGCTCCTCCAGACTCAACTCGCAGCCTAAGGGTATGCGCGAATCCCCGCCATGACGATATAGAATACTCCCCTCCACCTGTAATTCGTTGCCGTGCGATATGGACCAGTTGTCGATGGGCGGGGTTTTAGGCTCGAAGGAGGCGATGCTGCCGTTGAACTCAAGCGATGAGTCGTCCGATGGATAGTAGCAGCCACCCAGTTCCAGATCCTGGAAAAGTCCATCAACATAGTACCCCTCATAAAGATCCCAGTCTTCACGGCCGTACTCGTACTCGAGTGAGCAGAACAGCTCACTGACGGGGAAGAGATCAAGCACGATGCCGCCGGCCATGGCGGCTCCGCCCGGACACTCGTAATACTGAATCTCGGATTCATCCTCAACGGATCGCCCCCGACGCCACCCCGCCAATCCCAGATCCCAGGTGAGTCCGATGGATTTCGACAGACGGCAGCTCGTGTAAAGCTCGCTTGCGTTGCTGGCCGCTCTCTGGAGGTAGGTCGTCCCGACATACTCCATATCAATCTCAAGCCGCGCATCACCCGCCAGGAGCAGTGAGAGGAGACCATCGATCTCCACCTCATTATGATCGGAGGTGTACTCGCCGGGTCGATCGAATCGGGAACCGCACCACCCCATATTGACATTGGCGTCCCAGCCCGGAGTCCCCATAGCCAGGCCGGCATTGACGCGAAACATGTCGCTGTCGAAATTGGCCAGGCTGGTGCCCAGGATAGAGCCGGGATCAAAGAACAGCAGATGCTTATCCAACTGCCCGGCTTCATTGCGCTCAAACCAGGCCTCGTACGTGAAACTCAGACGCTCAGTGAGCAACCGACCGTTGACGAGGGCATTGGCGATGCGGGTATAGAGATCGTCGCGACAGTTCAACCTCAGAGATGAGATTCCGCCCTCTTCATTCAGATGCTCCGCCTGCACCTCCAACTCGGAGGCCCACATCGACTCGTTCAGCTCGCCGCTGACATACCCCTGCCAGGCTGTCCAGAGTTCGCCGTCAATCCGCCAGCCCGGGGATACGGATTCAGTTTGTGCCGTCACCGCACACGGGCATACGGCCCAAAGCAGAATAATGAGCGTGGAGAGAACAGCGAAGAGGCGGATCGACAAAGCAACTCCCAGGAAACGGTACGGGTGCAAATAGGGATAGACGACATTGAATAGATGCCGAAATACCGCCTGGAGTCCAGCAGAATGGTTTCGATCTGCTATCGTCTCTTCAGTTGATAATGTCGCTTGAGAGAATCCAGAGCCTGGCGCACTTGACCCAATCGGTTCAACAGAGGGCGCAAACCCGGCTTTTCCGACCAGCTCAACACAATCTCCACCTTTTCGGACATGATACTGACCCGACTGTGCAGACTTCGGGTCACCGAGGTGAGACGCGTGTCCAGATACTCACGGTATGGTTTGGACTCTTGAGGAGCAATCCGTTCAAACTCGGTCAGGAGAACCACATAGCGCCGGTGCATACGTTCAAGTTCCAGGTTGTTCCGCCGGGATTCGCCCTGGAGTTTTTCCAGTCGGGTTATCAGACGACGAGCACGCCGCAAATTCGTGTAGATATGCTTCACACGTATGTCATTGCGGTTGATGATGCGGGTAATCTGGGCATTGTTGTCCGCTGTCATCTCTGGAGGAGACTGCTCGAACTGCATGATCTGGTTGTAATTGACGAATGACCAGGGTTCGACGATCCGTTTCTCGATGAAATCACCGAAATCCCTGTAATCATTAGAATTAAGAACATCCTCCAGGCGCCGAAGAGTCTTCGTATGGCGGGCAATCAGTCCGGAATTGCGATCACCAATCCGCCGCTGGAGATTCTCCAACTTCCGTTCCAGCTCCAGCTTCCCCAGATCGGAGCCCCTCTGTTTCGTCCCGGACTCCACACCGTGGGCTACGCCGCACCAGATCACCGGCAGCAGCGCCAGCAGGATAATGAATGTGTTGCGGATGTTTTTCATGATCTCTTCCGAGTTTCCGTTTTGAGTTATCGAGGTTACAGCAAGCCCGATACCAGATGGAGCGTAAAAACAGCGTCACGGGATCGCCTGACATATCAACAACTTACGGCGCCATGCCAGGAACACTCCTCCTGCCGCGGCAATTACGGCACGATATGGTACGGTCAGCGTTCGGGCTGGTCCCAATACAAGCGGACAACCGACCGCTCATACCTCCTTTTCACCGTCCAGCAACCCGTACTTTTCCAGTCGGTACCCGATTGTACGTCGGGTCAATCCCAGCAGCCTCGCGGCGGCACTCTTGTTGCCGTTCGCCCTCTCCAGAGCCTGGCGCAACAGATCCTTCTCCAGGTCCTCAAGCAATATCCCCTCGACCGGGAGGGTGAAAAGATCACCACCCTGAGCGGTCGCCCCCCTCTCCAGACTGGGCAGATCAGCCGGTTGCAGCCTATCCCCGGCTGAGAGGACCATCGCCCGCTCAAGGACATTCTCGAGCTCACGGACATTGCCCGGCCAGTCGTGTCTGCGCAATTCTGCCAGCGTCGCCTCGCTCAAGCCATTGACATGGCGACCGGTCCGGGTCTCCAATCGCCGCAGGAAGAAGCGGCAGTAGAGATCCAGATCACCCAGGCGCTCCCGCAGCGGCGGCAGATCGAGACGGATTATGTTCAGCCGGTAAAGCAGATCCTGCCGGAAATCGCCACTTTTCACCATCACCTCCAGATCCCTGTGGGTAGCGGCAATGACTCGGATATCCACCTTGATCGGCTGTGTCCCGCCGACCCTCTCGAACTCGCGCTCCTGCAGCACACGCAGAACCTTGGCCTGCGTGCCCGCGGTCATATCTCCGATCTCATCGAGGAATATCGTGCCGCCATCGGCCTGTTCGAACTTTCCCCTCCGCGCCCCGACATCGGTCGCCACACCCTTTTCGATACCGAACAGCTCACTCTCCAGCAGAGAATCGACAAGCGCCGCACAGTTGACGCTCACCAGCGGTTTGCCCGCCCGGGCGCCGTGATTGTGGATCGCACGCGCGAACACCTCTTTGCCCGTGCCGCTCTCCCCTGTTATCAGAACATTGGAGTTGCCCACGGCAATGCGCGGCAACAGCTCGTATATCCGACGCATACCCGGGTGGGTGCCCACGAGAATGTCATCGTACAGATGGGGGATATCCTCGAGGGACTCATCGACCCTCCCCCGGATCTCCCCCCGTTTCAGCTTCGACTCCAGATCCTGCACCGTCTCCAGGAGAGCCCGCACCCGGATCGGCTTGATCAGGTATTCCAGTGCGCCGAGCGCCAGAGCCTTGACCCCGGCTTCGATGGCGGCAAAAGCCGTCACCAGGATCATCGCAGTCTCCGGGCTCCTCTTCGAGATCTTCCGCAGCAGTTCGAGACCGGCATCCTCGCTCTCCATGTGGAGATCGGTGATCACCAGATCGGCCCCGTCGGCCAAGAACAGACGCCAGGCATCCTTACCGGTGAACGCACTGACGATCGTACGCCCCGGCCCCTCCAGGCTCTCGGCGAGCAACTTGACCAGCTTGGGTTCGTCATCTACGAGCAAGATTCTGAAATCCGTCAATTCGATCGTCCTTTCCCCGCGGGAGACGGCTTGGCAGTCAAGGGCAAATCCAGTATGAACTCGCTCCCATCCGGCCCCGAATGGCCCAGGTACAATGCGCCGCCGTGAGCTCGGGCGACGGTCCGGCACACAGCCAATCCCAGCCCGCTGCCCCCCTGACGCCGCGAGACAAACGGCTGGAACAGAGAATCACGCAGTTCGACCGGAACGCCGGGTCCCGCATCCTGGATCCGGACACGGACACGGTCCCGTTTGCGGCTGATCAGAACACGAATCCGCCCCTCGCCCTCCTGGATCTGGGCTGCGTTGCCCAGCAGGTTGAGAGCGAGCTGACGCAGACGATCGGCATCGGCAGTCACCACGGGCAGATCTGCGGGGGTATCCAGATCGTAAACGATCTCGGGGTACAACTCCCCCTGCTCGGCCAGAGTTCTGCGCCAGAAGGCGGCATAGTCGAGTGGCGTCAGCTGCAGTTCACTGGGGCGGGCGAAGTGGAGGAAGTCGCCCAGCAGGCGCTGGAGACGTTCAACCTCCTCCAGGATATCATCCGCCTTCTCCCGCTCCGGCGCTGTCGTCCCGCGCATCTCGATCAACTCCGCGTTGGCGGCGATAATCGCCAGTGGATTGCGGATCTCGTGAGCCAACCCGGCGGCCAAGGTGCCGACACCGGCCAGATGCTCTGCGCGATCGAGTTGCCGCTGATGTTTCCGCACACGATTGAGGATCCCGCTCATGGCGATGAAGACGAAGATCGTGAACAGCCCTCCCAGCCCGGTGGCGATCCACAAGCCCCGGCGCATGGCGGCCATGCGTCTGCTTGTGCGGTCACCGGCTTCAAGCAGAATGAAGCCCTGCATCAACCCCTCGGCATCGAGGAGAGGTTCGTATATGCTCTGAAAGAACTCGCGATCTTCAGAGATGTGTTCCGGAACAACTTCGAATCCCAGTTCGAGCTCCTCCCGCAGCGAATCGGGCAGCGGGGGGATACCCCAGGGTGATGCGACATCGACGAGAGTGCGGTCGGCGGTGGCGGGTACAAGTTCAAGGCGATCAAGCCCGGCGGACTGCCGCATGGCCTCATGGTCCATCGCCCTCCAGGCCGCCGTTGGACCGTCGGGATGGGCCTCCAGCAGAGAGCGGATCAATCGACCCTGGTCCCGCACGGCCTGCAGACCGGCATCGCGGAAGCCGTGGATCATCAGGCCGTGGAAAGTCCAGCCCCCGCCGACGAGGAGAAGTACCATCAGGAGGGTGAAAAGCACGACGAGTCGTGTTACCTTATCTATTCCGAGAGGCGTCATACCGCAGTGTGTCCCGCGCCTCACCATTCTGTCAACGTCTGCTGCACAGGTTGCGCGGTAACGAGCAAAAACAGGTGTCCAATGGATCGCGTCGTTCTAAAGACAATGTCGCTGCCCGCACTGGAGGAGTGGCTGGCGGTTTTCATAGACAAGCCATTCCGCAGGCGACAGGTCCGCTCCTGGCTTTACGCCAAGCGGGCGCTCGCATTCGCCGACATGACCGATCTGCCCCAGGCCCTGCGCGACGAACTCGAACAGCGAGCAGTGCTGATGACGATCTCCCCGCTGGAGACCAGCGGGGGTGGCGGAGACGGTTCGGTCAAGCATCTGTTTCGCCTGTCGGACGGAGAGACCGTGGAGGCCGTCTACATGCCGGGCGACCGCCACCCCACGCTCTGCATCTCTTCACAGGTAGGTTGCCCCCTCGACTGCACCTTCTGCGCAACGGGGCTCTGGGGCTTTCGTCGCAATCTGACCCAGGCCGAGATCCTGGACCAGGTGATCCGGTTGATGGCCTCTGCCCCCGCAGGGGCTCCGCACCCCAATCTCGTTTTCATGGGCATGGGCGAGCCGCTGCTCAACTACAACGCGTTGCTGGGTGCCCTGCGGATTCTGGGCGATGGCGATGGTCTCGGTTACGGCGCCCGTCGGATCACGATCTCCACGGCTGGGATTCCCGAGCGGATCCGGCAACTGGCGGATGAGAATTTCAGGCCGGGGCTGGCCTTCAGTCTCAATGCGTCGGACGATGAACGTCGGACTGCCCTCATGCAGCGGGCGGCGAAGCACTCCATCCGTGAAAACCTGGCCGCCTGCGAATACTACGCGGAGCGGACCGGGCGTCGCGTCACCCTGGAGTATGTGCTCTTTGCCGGGATCAATGACCGGGACGACGATGCCGCCCGCTTGCGCAGATTGACACGCGGACGGCCGTTCAAGATGAACATCATCCCCTTCAATCCCGGCCGCGACCAGGTGAGCTTGAAGCAGGGCCCCGCGCAAGGGGAGTTGCGTCGTCCCACCCCGGCCGAGGTGGAGCGGTTCGTCGGCAAGCTGCTGCCGCAGGTGCCGGCGGTGACTGTACGCTGGAGCCAGGGCACCGAGGTCGACGGCGGCTGCGGTCAACTCCGCGGTCGCAAACTTGAGGAGGACGGTGTAGCCCCGCCGGATCTGTCGACCGATTGAGATTCCAACCGATTGGGATTCCAATAGATGTCGGACGGCATTGAGTCCCAACCCCGAACCGCATTCAGCTTGGGATTCGTGGCGGCTTCACCTGATGAATTGCTTTGCGGCAGGCCCGGTAAGGTAATCCCGCTTGTGGTGTGGGCCGAACATCCCGTACACTTACTTGAAACGACTGATGCCACCTTCCGGGGCGGATGGTTTCATCCCACCCTGGATTTTGGAATGTGGGATATGTTTCGCCGCCAGGCCGGGGACGCGGTTGTCGTTATGGCAGGCATAGCGCTTACTCCGGTATTATACGCGGCCGACTCGGAGACCCACATGCCGAGAGGGGCGCCTTTGCGGCTGAAGACCGCGAATCAGCAACACATGCTCAAGTAACAGACTCTGCAGCAGATTTTTGAAATTGATCGCACAACTCAGACCGCCGTGCTCCGGGATTCCGGATACAATCTGAAAAAGGGAGATGTACCGATGTTCAAGAACCCCATACAACACATGAACAGTTTCCCGGCAGCCGCCACATTGATGCTGCTGCTGATCGGCCTGATGGGGCTGATATCGCTTCCGGCCGATCTGCAGGCGCAGACCGCCGGCATCGGTCGCGACGAGGCGGTCGCCATCGTCACCGACTCGCAGCTTGCCGGTTCACTGGAGGGGATACGGCTGTACATCATGCCGGACCCGGTACCAGAGGGGCGGATGGTCTCGACCTGGAAAACCGAAATCATCAGCGCCGAGACCCAGGGCTGGTTCATCTTCGTCGACCTGCACCCGGCCGCCAACTGGGAGCATCCTTGCCTTTATATCATGGTCGATGCGATCACCGGCGAAGTGCGGCGTGAAGAGGCCACAGTCCCTCCCCGCCTGCGGTCGGAGATGATCGAGATCACCAATGGTCGCGACAATCCGGAACCCGGTGTCTCCGAAGCGATCCTGGACGGTTTCAGCGAGCGGTTGCGCGAGCTCCCCAAACCGAAAGCCACACGGGGACAATCCTATGCATTCATCATCAGTGGCGGCGCCGATCAGTCGAACAACCATATCCGCTACTGGAACGACAGCGCCTTCATCTACAGGACCCTGGTCGAATACTACGGGTATGCCGATGATCACATCCGCGTCTGCATCGCCGACGGGACAAACCCTGCCGCCGACCGCTCGAACGGCACCAACTCCCCCCCCGATCTGGATGGCGACGGCGACGACGACATCGAGTACCCGGCAACGCTGGAGTATGTAGGACAGGTCTTCAACGAACTGGCGGCGACACTCACCGCGACCGATCAGCTGTTCATCTTCACGACCGATCACGGCGGTCAGGAATCGGGCCAGGACTGCCTGCTCAATCTCTGGAACTGGGAGGACCTGCGGGACGATCAGATGGCCGCCTATATTACGGCTCTCCCCTGTCAGACGATCATCTGCACTTTTGAGCAGTGTTACAGCGGCGGCATGATCGATGATCTCGAGGGCGACGGACGCGTCATCGCCACCGCCTGCCATTGGAGCGAGCTCTCCTGGGCGATGGGACCCGACTACATTTACGACACGTTCGTGTACCACTGGACGAGCGCCGTCGCCGGGCAGACACCATACGGAGATCCCGTCGATGCGGACACCAACGACGACGGCATAGTCTCGATGCAGGAGGCTTTCATCTATGCCGAGGCGAACGACTTCGAGGATGAGGAGCCGCAATACAGCAGCACACCTGCGGAGCTGGGCAACATGCTCAACCTGTTCGGCAGCATGGACGGTGTGTATCTGGCTCTCGACGGGGTTACGATAGACGACGACAACTTCGGCTCATCCCAGGGTGACGGCGACGGTGTCATCGAGTACGGCGAGACCATTGAGTTGACGGTGGCGCTGAACAACATGGGGTTGACCGATGCGGATGATGTGGTTGGCACGCTGACATCGGTTTCGCCCTACGTAACCATCACCACCGAGGCGGGCGACTACAACGGCATTCCGTCGGAAGCCACCGTCGCCAACAGTCAACCCTATGTCTTCCTGGTGGACAACGCCATCCCTGATGGCGAACCCCTCGACCTGATTTTGCAGCTGAACGAAGCGCCGGATGAGTTGCCCCTCGCGCTGGAGGGTTCGGCGCCCCTCTATGCCGTTACGGTGATCGAGATCAACGACAATGGCGGAGACGGCATAGCCGATCCCGGCGAGGATGTCGCCCTGAAACTGAGGATCGAGAATCTGGGGAGCAGCGATTCGCCGCAGTTGAACGCGGTGCTGCAGAGCGGCGGCTTCTTCCAGGCGGACGAGACGCCTCACAACATGAATGCGATCCCCAGCGGCAGCAGCGCCGATGTTGCCTGGTTTTCGGTGCATATCGACGAGGGTTGTCCGGAGATCTACAGCGGCCAACTCACACTGGCCCTGACGGGGGCGGGATCTTATGCGGCCCAGGTCGACCTGACACTGATGGTGGGTCCCTGGTTCGATACGGCCGAAACGGATCTGGCCTGGACCATCGGCCTGGCTGAGGATACCGCCACCACCGGACTGTGGGAGCGATCCGACCCCGTGGGGACCACCTACGAGTCCCAACCGGTCCAACCCGAGGACGATCACACGCTCGACCCCGGACACATCTGCTTCGTGACCGGCAACGGCACCGTCGGGGGTACCGCGGGGGAGAACGATCTCGACGGTGGAAAAACCACACTCCTCTCTCCGGTATTCAACCTTCAGGGGGCGACCTCGGCCACCATTTCGTACTGGCGCTGGTACACCAACGACCTGGGCAATAATCCGGGCCAGGATTACTGGGATGTGGATGTCTCCACCAACGGCACGGACTGGGTCCATCTGGAACACACGGTGACGAGCGACAACTCCTGGACGGAGCAGACCTTCGACCTGAGCACTTACATCCTGTTTTCCGACAATGTCCGTTTCCGCTTTGTAGCCGCGGACGAGGATGCCAACTCCCTGGTGGAGGCGGCGGTTGACGACATCATGGTCACGATCATCCGCGCCGATCTCACAGGAGTGGCCGAACCGGAAGAGGTGCCGCAACATCGTCTGGCGCTAAACCATTGCGTGCCGAACCCGATGAACCCCTCGACCATGATCACATTCGAGCTGCCTGCCGACGGACCGGTGTCGCTCAGGATCTTCGATGTGAACGGCCGCTTGGTGAAAACGCTCTTGCAGGAGAGTCACCTGCTCGCGGGACCGCACACAGCACAATGGAACGGTCTCAACACCAGGGGCCAGTCTGCCGCTTCCGGCGTCTACTTCGTCCGGCTCCAGGCGCCCGGCGGGGAGATCACCCGATCAGTCGTCATGGTTCGGTGATGACAGAGGTGGAATCATGATTCCGGTGGCGGGCCTTGAGATCCTGCCACCGGTTTTCTATGCCCGGGACGCTCTCGTGGTTGCCCGGGATCTGCTCGGGAAACTGCTGGTTCGCGATGATGTAGCCCTGCGGATAACCGAGGTAGAGGCCTACCGCTGGCCCGACGACACGGCCAGTCACGCCCGGGTCGGCCAGACCGCCCGCAACGCCGCGATGTGGGGTCCGCCGGGGCACGCCTACGTCTATCTGTGCTACGGAGTCCACAATCTCCTCAACCTCGTAACCAACCTCGATGGTGAAGCCGCTGCGGTTCTGATCCGGGCCTGCGAACCGGTGGCGGGGCTTGAGACTATCCGGGCCAGGCGTGGAGGGTTGAGCGGCCGGGCACTGCTGACCGGTCCCGGCAAGGTGGGAGCGGCTTTGGGGATCGACCGTTCATGGAGCGGGAACTCCCTGTTCGAACGGGACGGCCTGCACCTTCTGGACCAGGCGCCGCCGGCCAGGGTGCTCAGCGGGCCCAGGGTAGGTATCGACTATGCTTCGGCCGAACACCGCAAGGCGCCGTGGCGGCTGGCTTGCGGGGATACGATTTGGGTGAGCAAGCCGACCCGCCTCACGGACCGATCATAAGCGTTCCGCCCGCCTAGCGCCCCGCGGGCTCCTTCAGTCGCGACAATCGGTAGAACAGGACGCACCCACCGATCACCCCCACCCCCAGAAACCAGATCGTCTGCCCGCGATGACCAAAGAACGCATGCCCCGCACCAAACAGAATGCCGTAGATCAGAGCCAGTGTGCAGACGACATTGAGCCAGGCACCCGCTATGCTGCCGCCGACCGGATTCCGCACGCCGTCGGGCCAGAAACGGTCGGGCCAGATCCCCAGCGGACGGGTCTTCGCGACGAAATTGCGCAGGTGCTCCTCCTCATCGGGCGCAGTAAGCAGCGCCACGGCAATCCAGACTACGCCCGAAATGAGGACGTTGATGAGAAAGATCTCCCAGGTGACGAAAGTATGTTCAAGCAGTTCGCGCTTGTTGATCAGGTTGAGCACCGTCGCCACAGTGAGACTGGTCAGCATCGCCGAGATCTCGCTCCAGGCATTGATGCGCCACCAGAACCAGCGGAGCAGAAACACCGCTCCCGCTCCGGCCACCAGTTGCAGCAGGAAGATGAACAGGAAGCTGATCGAGACACTCTGCCAGGCCACCAGGCTGCCGAGCAGCACGACGACGATCCCCGCGATACGTGCGACATTGACATAGTGCCTTTCGCTTTTGCCCCGACGCCAGAAGCGGCCGTAGACATCGTTCACGAAGTAGCTGCTGGCCAGGTTCATGTGCGTATCGATCGTGGACATGAACGCCGCCAGCATCGCCGCCAGCATCAGACCCAGGAGTCCGGGCCCCAGGTAGCGGGCCATCATCTCGGGGTAGACGGCCTTGTGGTCCGTCATGTCGGGCAACACCCACAGGCTGACCAGCGCCACCAGGAACCAGGGCCACGGGCGGATCACGTAGGTGACGATAGTGAACCAGAGCGTCGAGAGCAGGCTGTCCTTTTCGCTGCGGGTGGAGTTCATCCGCTGAATCAGGACACCACCGCCATCGGAGTACTTCCAACTCCACCACTGCACGAGCACGGCCACGATGAAGCCCATGAACGCACCCCGAAACGAAGGACTCGCCCAGTCGAACTGGCCGAGCGGGGCCATCCGCGCAGCCGGTTCACCAACGGAATCCAGCAGCGTCGGCAACTTGTCGCGCAAAACGGCAAAGCCCCCCTCGGCGGCCATCACCTTCACCGCGAGCATGATCGCACCGCCCAGGGCCACGACGAGCTGCAACAGGTCCGTGGCCACAACACCCCACAATCCGGCCACCGAGGCGTAAACCGAGGCCAGGGCGATGCACGCGACCAGTGTGACCAGCTTGGGCACGCCGAAGGTACCGGCGATGGCCGTCATCGCCAGGATCACCCAACCCAAAACGATGACATTGGTGATGAAGGCGTAGAACAATCCCTTGAACAGACGGAGAGCGGCGGCGCCGCGTCCGCTGTAGCGCATCTCGCAGAACTCCACATCGGTGGTGACACCGCTGCGACGCCAGAGACGGGCCAGGAAGAAGGTCGTGATCACATGACTGATGGCGAAATTGAACCACACCCAGTTGCCCGTGATTCCACTCGTACGGACGATCTCGGTAACGACCAGCGGCGTGTCGGAGGCAAAGGTGGTCGCCGCCATGCTGGAGCCCGCCACGAACCAGGGCAGGCTGCGCCCCCCCAGGAAGAACTCCTGCGTGGACCTGCCCGCGCGCCGCGAGAACCAGAGACCTATCCCCAGCATCAGGGACAGGTAGATTACTATGACCAATATGTCCACCGGATGCAGAGACAAGGGAACCTCCAGAGCGTGAAGAGCGATTCGGAGACAGGCTAGTGCAGCCGCCCGGGCTTGCCAAGCATTAGCTTGATCGGGGCAAAGATTCCAAATGCTTGCCGAATCGGAACAGTGGTACTAGGATCGGGTATAGGCCTTCGGCGACGTCGGGATCTCGAACCACGAGGTGATATCGTGAAAACCGCATTCAGATTGATGACAATCCTACTTGGTCTTCTCGCAGCAAGCGGGGCTCTGGCGGAGGAGCTGGAGCTGACCGTCTACAACAACAACCTCGCATTGGTCAAGGAGACCAGGATCCTCACGCTGGAGCGGGGGATCGGCGAATACAACTGTGTCGGCGTCCCGGAGAGACTGATTCCCGAGACCGTCCACTTCAAGAGTCTCACTGATCCCGCCGGCACCGCCGTGCTCGAGCAGAACTACCGCTACGATCTCCTCGACCGCGGCAGCCTGCTCAAACGCTATCGGGGGCAGGAGGTCAAGGCGCTGGTCGATGACGAGTGGCGCACCGTCACATTGCTGGCCCACGGCCATCCCGGCGGCGAGGGGCAGGCCATCGGTCGGATCCTGGAGGTCGACGGCGAGATCCATATCGAGGGTTTCATCCTGCCCGAACTACCCGAGGGGTTGCTGCTGGAGCCGACACTGCTCTGGCTGCTCGATGCGAAAAAGAGAGGCCGCCACGAGATCGAACTGGACTATCTCACCGAGGGGCTAGGCTGGCGAGCGGATTACGTCGCCGTGATCGACAACGACAACAAACTCGACCTCACCTCCTGGGTCACCCTCAATAATCATAGCGGACGCAATTACGAGGACGCTCGCCTCAAGCTGGTGGCGGGTGACGTCCAGCGGGTATCATCGTTCCGGGCTCAGAATGCCCGTCCGGAGATGGCCATGGATGCGCGCTCCTTCGGCAATGCGGCCAAGGGGTTCCAGGAGGAGGAGTTCTTCGAATACCATCTCTACACGCTGGGGCGCCCGACGACCGTGCTCGACAAGGAGCAGAAGCAGGTGGAGCTGCTCAGCGCCGCCGGCGTGCAGGCCGAACGGCGCTACGTCTTCGCTTCTAGCTCCTATCAGGAGGATCGGGAGCCCAGGGCTCTGGACGTCAAGATCGAGTTCGACAACAGCGAAAACGACGGCCTGGGAATCCCTCTGCCCAAAGGGATCGTGCGAGTCTACCAGGCGGATAAGCAGGGGCGTCTGCAGTTCGCGGGCGAAGACAGGATCGACCACACGCCCAAGGATGAGACCCTGAGCCTGAAACTGGGCACGGCTTTCGACCTGCGCGGCGAACGGGTCCGCACCGACCTCAAACAGGGTCGCAACGGCAGGATCACCGAGCAGAGTTACCGGATCACCCTCCGCAACCACAAAGGGGAGGCGATCACCGTCTCCGTGCAGGAGATGGCCCCCTCCCGCCAGATGTGGCGGATCTTCAACGCCAGCCACAAATGGGAGAAGATCACATCCAACCGTTTCGAGTTCGAGGTGCAGGTGCCGGCCGCTGGCGAGACGACGATCACCTACACCATCAGAAACTGATGCCGGCGACGATTCGCCCCGTTAACGACGCAACCCGGAGCCGCATGGCCCCGGGTTGTTTTTGTTATCGCAATTCCATCCGTATCTACTCCGGACGGGGGCGGAGAAATGATCTCATCTCGCTCAGGCTCGTGGCTTGGACCGCCAGCAGTGAGGCCATGACGATGATGGACGTGATTGCCAGGGTGACAAGGCAACCTACGACACCTATCGTCAGCGACGCGGGCAGAACCCTCGTCACGAGGTGGAGCGCGCCCGCACCCAGGAGTCCGGCCAGTCCGGTTCGCACCAGCGGCGGCAGGGTCAGTTTGTAGCCGAGACGCGATACCGCGACCACGCAGATCACGGCCATCAGCGCGTGCCCCCCGACCAGCGCGGCAAGGCACCCCTTAATCCCCTGTTCGGGAACGAGCTGCCAGAGCAGCGTCACGGTGACGATGCACCAGATGATCGAATAGATCGTTCGCTCCCACTGGCGATCGACGGCGGTGAGGACATTGCCGGCGGCCATCATGATGAAGCGGAACAACAGCACCGGCACCATCCAGGGCAGCCATTGCGCTGCGGGGAGGAACTCCGCGCCGAAGACACTGACCAGGGCGGTCGGGAAGAACAGCCCCCAGAGGAACGGGAACAGCCCGAGAATAAGCGAGCGGTTCATATAGGTCGAATAGAAGGCGGCCAGACGGTCGCGATGATTGCGCCCCAGGTTGAAGATGACCGGCAGGATCGATGTCTCCACCAGTTGAGGCAGCATGTGGAAGGCCCACATGCACCGCTGCACAACGCCGTAGTAGCCGACGGTGGCCTTGTCCATGTTTTCGTTGAGTATCAGGGCATCCAGGGTGACGACGGCCTGAAACACCAGGGCCGAGATCGCAAAGAAGATGCTCTCCCTGCCCAGTGTGCCCCAGATCGAAATCGCGCCCCGGCGGGGCTTTGCGAATTTCAGACTGCTGAGGAGCAACGTGACTATCGAGGTGGACAGGCTGATCAGGAGGTAGATCCAACCGAAGAAGAGCACATTGGCTTCGGTCACCCAACCGAAACAGACGGCAATCAACAGGAGGATGCGACCACAGGCCAGGATGATCGCCGAGAACTCCATCCGCTGAAAAATCTGAAAGACCTTGTCGAAGGTCATGTTGAAGTTGTCGGCCATCTTGCAGAGCGTGAGCAGGAGGATGAGTTTGTACATCGGACTCATCCAGCCGTTGCGAACTGCGTAGAAATGGACCCCGGCCAGGACGATGACCGACAGGACGCCCTTGCTGATCAGGATATTGAAGAGGTGGGTGTCCACCCTCTTCAGGTCGGCGGCCCCCTCCTTGACCAGGATACGGTTGAACCCCAGATCGAGGAACGCCGCACACAATGTGGCGGCCGCCATCGCGGCGGTCCAGTTGCCCATCCCCTCGACACCGATCGTGCGCGCCACCAGGACATTGCCGATCAGGCCGATCCCTGCGGCGGTATACTTACCGACGACAAGGTAGAGGAAGTTCTTCAGGATAGTGTTCAAAGGGGCAACCTGCCGGGTTGAAGCTGAGCATGTGAGCCTGAGGCTCTGCTATGCCTAGCTCCTCGGGAGGTTTCAGTCAAGCTGAACCGGATATCGGGCGTCCTCACCGGGATTATTTCAGCAGCAACATCTTCTGGTGCAGCATCTGATCTCCAGCGGTCAGACGTGCGAAGTAGAGACCGCCCGCCACGATCAGCCCCTCATCGTTCCGTCCGGTCCAGACGATCGAGTGATTGCCCCCCGCCCGACGACCGGCGCAAAGTGTGCTCACCAGTCTTCCCCGAAGATCGTGGATAGTCAACCGGACATCCGACTCATATTCCAGACTGAAGGTGATGGTCGTCGTCGGATTGAACGGATTCGGGAAGTTGCCGGTCATGGAGATGGACCGAGGTACCTCCGCTATTGCCGTGTTGTCGAGGTAATGGACAGCCGCCAGGGCATCGAGAATCCCCCAGCCGTAGTCGTTGTCGGGAGCGTACGCACGATCGGCGGTGTTGCGCAGGGCGTCCCGCAGTTGCATGGGCGTCGCCTCGGGATGGGCGCTGAGCACCAGCGCACCGACCCCCGCCGCCAGAGGGCAGGCGAAAGAGGTGCCGCCGGAGAGGCGATACTCATCGATGGTGCCCGGAGCTACGGTATGGCAGTTGACGGCCCTCGCCGCGATATCGGGCTTGATCCGACCGTCGGCTGTCGGGCCGGGACAGCTGAAGCTGGCGAAGAGGCCATCGGCATCCACCCCACCCACACAGATGACACTGTCGCCATCGGAGGGGGCAAGGATATGCCCGAATGTCTCTCGGGAATTGCCGGCCGCATTGAAGACCGCCACCCCCAGCGCGACGGCCGCATCGGCGGCAATGGTCGTGACGGCCGTGTTGCCGTCGAAATCCTCGAACTCATACCAGTTGGAGTAGCAGAGGCTGGAGCTGACGATGTCGCAGCCCACACTCTCGAGCCACTCGATCCCCTCGACCCAATAATCCTCCTCGATCGGCACCTCCTGAGAGGTGTCCTCCGTCTTCGCCAGATAGAACGAAGCGCCGAATCCGCTGCCGATCAGTTCGCCCTCAAGATAGCCGCCAACCGAAGAGAGCGTCTGCGTGCCGTGGTTCTCCTGCGATTCGAAATCACCCTCCTCGTTGGCCACGATCGGATCATCGTTGAGGAAGTCCCAGGTGCCGAGGACATCGACACCTACCAGCGCTTCATGCGTCGTATTGAACCCGGAGTCCAGCATGCCGATGATCACACCCTCGCCGTGGTTCCCCTGTTCGTGCACGGCCGGCACGTTGATCTGGGTCAACTCGGCAAGACTCTCGCCGTAATCGAGCGGCGGATCGATACTGCGCAGCCCGCCCCCCGTGTAGCGTCCACAGGGATCATACGGACTGCCAGGGGCCGGCAGATGTCCGAGAACCGCCAGATCGGGTGCGAAGTCCTCACGGCGCGGTGAGGAGGCCACGGGGGCGATATAGGCGATGAAGGGTGCGGCGGCCAACACGGGCAGGTCCTCACCGGCGGCAACGACACTGACTGCGTTCAGCCACCGGCTCCGCGTGCGGATCACGAAGCCCCGCTGCGTGAGCCAGTCCGTATTGCTCACGGCGACGGGGAGATCGAGATGGGTCACGAGTTCATTCGGAGGGAGAACCTTGGCGCGGCGGGCAAGGGCGGCAGGGCTGAGATGTCGGGCGGCAGACTCGGCCGCGGTGGCGTCAACGGCATCCTTGTCGGTGAAGAACAACCAGACCGGGCGCGGACCGTCCAGCAGCAGTTCGGGGAGGGCGTGAGCGATGCGCGCCGCGTCGGCGCAGGCCGGCCCCGGCGACAGCATCAGCAGGCTGCAGACGAGAATCGCCAGGCGACACAGGGGACCACCAAGGCCGATACCGGCATATGATTTCGCAAACTTTCTCATCGTACACCCTCTTGTGAAAAGCGCCCCGACCTGAGCCGGGGCGCTTGAGTTCCTACTTGACCAGAACCAGTTTTCGACTCAGGTCGAGGCCCGTCGCCGATAGGCGGGCAAAGTAGATTCCGCTTCCGGCCCGTTCACCGCTTTCGGTACTGCCGTTCCAGACAACGCTGTGCGGACCGCTCGTCATTGTGTCCGTGATGAGCTTGCGCACCAGACGACCACGCGTGTCGTAGATGTTCAGCCGCACCGGGCCGTCGGCGGCCAGGCTGAAGCTGATCGTTGTCGTGGGGTTGAAGGGGTTCGGGTAGTTGCCCGACAATGCCGTCACCGCGACCGGGTTGTCGTCAACGCCAGTGATGATCGTACTCATCCCCTTGATCTCGAAGTCGTCGCAGTAGAAGCCATCCTTCTTCTGCGAGGTGTCGGTGGACAGGAGGAAGCGGAACCTGACCGCGGCCTCATCGTCCCAGGGGCTCAGATCGACGGTGTTGTAAACCCAGCTGAACTGATTGTCATCGAACAGCGGCACACCATCGGGCTGCGTACCCTGACCGCTGCCGCTCGTGGTGTGCTGGGTGGCGAGATCGGTCCAGGAGCCGCCATCGTCGGTTGTGATCTGCAGGCGCACACAGTCCCAACTGTCCTCAATCTCCCACTGGGCCCAGAAACTCAGCTCAGGGTCGGTCAGTCCAACAAGGCTGACGGCCGCGGCCATTTCGCAGGCGCTGGACTCATTGTTGGCGTAGTCGGTTCCGGGGCTGTCCGTGAGACTCATTGTCGGGCTCTGCGCCTCTTCGTCCGAGACATCCCAGCTGCCTGTCCAGTTACCCGGACCACTCTCCATATCATCGCTGAAGAGTACGACCTCGGTCGTGGCAAAGAGGGTAAAGTTCTGCTCGTGGTTGTCACTGTTCACGATAACGACAGCCTCATCGGATGAATAGCCTGTGCAGGCTACATCAAAGAGGTACTCGCCATAAGGGAGATCAACCTCGTAGAGGCCGCCAGCGCCCGCCGTGCTGTAGGCGGTGGTGACGTAATTCCCGGCGGGCGATGTCGAGATGACGATCGTGGCGTTTAGCGGCTGCCCGCCCGCCGTGACCGTACCGGAAACGAGCCCGGATGGCTCGGGGGTGAGGGCGACATCCTGAACTGTCTCGGTGCCCCAGGTGCTGCTCACGCCATAGATAGTCGTCGGCAGATAGCCATACGCTTCGTAGGTGATGTCAAAGGAGCCGGTGTGGAGGAGCTTGTAGTAATCGCCGTTCTGGGGATCGGTTTTAACGGGCGCGTCCTCGATGCCGGCCACCGTGATGGTCGCATCGAGGGGCAATCCCGATTCGGCGCTGGTCACTACACCATGCACGCCGTAACGGGCACACTTGACGAAGTGCTTCAGGCTCTCGCGATTGTCCTCCCAGAGCGGATCGATCCGGCTGGCGTCGGGCCACTTGACATCGTTCAACTCGAGGGTGACATCGATACAACCGGTGACGTAGTAGGACCAGTCCTGAACACTTCCCTGCACCATGTACCAATCGGCGCCGTGGGTGATGCCATTCGTGAAGCTGCCGTTGTACATGGGGCTATTGTAGTAGCTGTACTCCAGGGACATCAGGATGATCGCGGCATCATCGGGAGCGCGATCGTAAGTATAATCCCAGGGATAGTTCACGACCAGCGCGCCGGTATGGGAATTGGCGCTGATGACGAAGTGGTGGCTGTTCGCATAGCTCATGAAATGGATGTTCTCGATCTCCTGAGTCGGATGCGTCCCGTCGGGTTCGGGGAAGTTCCGGTTGAGATCGACACCGTTGCTGTTTGAACGCTGATGGGCCGAATTTCCGTCGGGATTATGCAGCGGCATGAAGTGAATTTCGTAGTTGTCGACCAGATAGGTGACATCTTCATACCCGGCTTCGCCATAGTGATCGGTGAGGAGCTCGACAAAATAGAGGTACATCTCTATACCGACAACCTCGTCGCCATGCATCGTGCTCGAAAGCCTGACCTCAGGCTCAACCTCATTGGTGTTCACGTTGGCGGAGATGACTATACCGTGCAGCGGACGTCCATCAACGGAGGTGCCCCAGTTGAATGTACGGGCCAGTGCGGGGTGGTCGGTTTCGGTTTGATCCAGTATGGCGCCAATCTGGGAGTTATTGTGCCATTCCCCCTTCTCGCCGAACACTGCGGCATCACCGCCACGGGAGTATTGAGAAGCCCAGGCGCTCTCGGCAGCTTTCCGGCCCTGCATCTCGTAATCGACCAGACGTTCGCAGATGAATCCTGCGCGCTCCAGAGCCATCAGCTCCTCGGTCGTAACACGGGGGCTGAACACGATGTGACCGGAGAAGGGGGTGTCCCCAACTACGGTAACCTGCTCACGATTGAAGGAGGCGATAGGGACCCGGGCGAGGAGGATATCCAGCCCACGGGCATCGCTGAGCTGGATACGTACAGGGAAATCGCTGAAAATCCGCTCTTCCCAAAGAGGTAACCCCTTGTCGTCCACGGGGATCTCACTGGCCATGGCCGATACGGAAAGGGTTAGGAATCCAAGCAACAACAGCACATGACCAACGCGCCATGCAAATGTTCGCACTTTAGCGGTATTCATCTTCAGCACATCCTGTTTCAAAAATGGGGTGGCAGGAGCCCGACCTGCGGCATATCCGGTAGTTCTCCAGTATCGACAGGGGCATTGCCGGCACTATTAATGAGAACTGTACTTATGAATTGTACCATAACAGCCCCGGATATTCCATCAGGGGATACCATGAAGTCCCATACAGGTGGAGATTCTAAGGTATGCCCCGGATCAGGGCAGCTCCTCAATAGCCTGTACAACCGACTTGATAATCCAGTCCGGGGTTGAGGCTCCGGCGCTGACCCCAACGGTTTCAGCCTGCCGGAACCAATCCGCACGCAGTCCGGCGACATCCTCCACCTGGTGGGTGCGCGAGTTGCTCTCCTGCGCTATCTCGGTCAATCGGCAGGTGTTAGCGCTACGAAATGACCCGACGATGATCATGACATCCACCTTGAGAGGTAGTTCACGGATATCCCGTTGATGGGTTTTGGTCGGCCCACAGATCGTGTCGATATAGCGCAACTCCCGAACGAGCGGGATCAGTTTGGAGAGAATCTGGAGCACATTGTCGATATTCTGGGTTGACTGGACGACTACACCGGCACGGCTCAGACGCTTGACAACCTTCTCCGGCACCTGCTCCGGCGACGAGAGGACGATCGCCCCCTCCGCCTGCTCTGCGATACCGACCACCTCATCGTGCATCTCGTCACCGATGACGATGAGTCGATATCCCTCTGCAGCCAGTGTGCGCGCCGCCTCATGGATTTCGTGAACCAGTGGACAGGTGGCATCCACGATCTTCAGCCCCGCCGCACGAGCTTGATCGTAAAGCTCCGGAGCGGCGCCATGCGCACGGATGAGCAGCGTGCATGGCTCGGTAATGCTCTCAATGGTTGGGGCCACCCGCACCCCCGCCTGCTCTATCCGCGCCACAACATGTTCATTGTGAACGATATCCCCGAGCATGACGACCTTATCGCCGCTGGCGGCAGCCTCCAAAGCAATGGTATAGGCGCGTTTGACGCCGAAACATTGTCCCGCACTGCGCGCCACGATGATTTCCCGATTCAAGTCACACCTCCCGGGTTGGATGATACCGAACTTAGAGCGCGCGGGTCGGCATGTCAATTGAGCCCTTGGGCGGATGTCTGCAAAGGAGGAACCCCATTCCAGGTGGTGGAGCCTGAAACGGGGTTCTGGAGGTATCCAGGGATACTAACCTACAAAAATCATCTTGTGACTGATCTGCTGTTCACCCAGCCGAATGTGGGAAAAATAGACGCCGGAGGGGAGTGCGTCGCCGGAATTGTCGCGGCCATCCCACCTGAACTGCATCTCGGTCTCTTCCAACGTGCCGGTATGGAGAGTCTTGACCAATCTACCCTGGACATCAAACACGCGGACATTGAGCGACTGCCCCAATGCGGATGCGGCGGCGGTTACGGTGACCTGGGTTTCCGGGTTGAAGGGATTGGGATAGTTGGCGGCCTTCAGAACGGAGGTCCCCTCCCCCTTGGAGAAGGAATAGGCAAGGTTCACGATGAACTGGCTCAGACCGGTAACCTGCGAAGGCAACGAGAGCGAGCTGTTTTCGATATTGCCGGAGTAGTTGGCCAACGCTCCGCCGAACAGGAAACGGAAGTCCTCTGCAAAGATCTCGTGGGGACGATTGCGGTGACTGCTGCTTGAGCAGTAAACGACATGGTTCTCGATATCGCGAATCTGACGATACTCATTCCAGGCGGCGATATTGCTGTCATCCATGTGGGCATAGTGAAACACATGCCCCAATTCATGGGTGACGACCATGTGAGTAACCTCTTCAGGGATACTACGGGCACCGGGGCTCAGGAAGATCTTACCCTTGATGGCCGAGCTGCTGGTCAGTGCGACGCGGGGCAGGGGCAGGACGTAGATCTCTACCCTATTGATCGGTTTGTTGAAAGTGATGGCGTCAAGCGCGGCGACGACATTGTCGATTTTGTGAGGGAAATAGCGTTCACCCTTCGGATTTGATGTCAGAGGAGTCAAGGTCAACTCACGCAGGGGGTATCCGGGGATGGCCAGGTAGAGCCGGCCTTCAGAGCGGTATGCGTAATTCTCAAGAATGTAGTCGCCATCGTAGATTGTAGCTTCAGAACCGTTCGCGAAGGAGACATGCAGTGGGTCGGCGGCCAAGGCAACCTGACCCAGGAAAAGCACAATCATCGCCAGGCAGAGGGCGAAGACGTTGCGAGAGGTGCTTTTCCGATCTTTGGTTGAATTCCGCATTTGAACTCCTTCAGGTGAATCTGCCCGCTATTCCGCATAGGCTGTTCCCTGAAAGGATCCTGCAATCTCTCGATGGGAGTCAGAAACCGAAGTGGTATTCTGCATTGGGACAACAGCCCCTAACCACACCTATCCTAAAGAGTTAGGCATGTGTCGTGCAAAACCACGCCTCAATCCTGATCTGAACATTTTGAGGATTACTGGACTGAGCAATTCGACAAGCTGAGGGGTTGGGGCAGAAGACCCAGGCCTGAGGGAGCAGGGTTTCTTAACACGTTGAATTTGTGGGAGTTGAGTTCTTTGCCCCAGAATCAGTGTATTTGGGGCATTAGACGCAGCGGGCTAAGTCTAGAATTTTAAACCGGTTCCGAGATGAAAGCAATAATTGTCCTCATTATCAAATCCGACCTCAAGCCGAAGAACATCTCCAAAGGGGGTATAGAGGCGAATTCCCCCTCCCAAGCCAAACGCATCAATGAAATCACCTGAAGGGACGAATGGTGTGTCTCCATTCCAGAGGAAGCCACCATCCATGAAGAGACAGTTCTCCGTCTGGATATCGACAATACCGACAACCGGTAGCTTGATCGTGAATGCCGGTAGGATTGAGTTACGTAGTTCAGCATGCAGAATAAGGTTGTGGCGACCCACAGCTCCATTCGCTGTATCATTGAGATCCCAGCCGTCGAAATGCCCGGATGGGAAACTCCTCACGGAGTTGAGTCCCCCCAGGGACGACACTCCACGATAGAACAGCTCCCCCCAGCGAGTACCGTTCTCCATGGCAAGAACACCGACAAAACCATGGTTGAACGCTCGATACCCATTCCACCGGAGATGTGTGCGAAGCATATAGATACTGCTGCCCAGGATCTCGTCCGCCAAAGAGGCCTGCACCTCGAAACGTCCGCCGGTTGAGGGGTGGATGAAGCTGTCCCGGGTGTCCCTGAAATATCCTATAGAGATGGTATTGGTTCTCTCGCGCCGCTTGTCCCCATCGACATCAAAGCGGCGATGCCCATAGGAGAGCTCCATGAAAAGCCGATGATCCAGTGGACGCTGTCGATTCAGAGAGACAAGAAAGCCGATCCGTGTGAAAACCTGGTAAAAATCTCCAAAATCCTCAACATCTTCCCGATCCAGGTACTGGGTTTTCAGGTAGTGCGCTATCGGGATCGTCCCAAACCAGGGGCGGCTGACATTGATACGGAAGAACTTCCTGTATCCTGTAGAGCCCTCCACAAACAGACTCTCACGCCCCCCCTGCAAGCTCCTATGACGGTAGACCATCCCCGCCTGTAATCGCCCATCCTGAAGCTGTCCTGTAGGGTAGGCGAATCCCCATTGAGTATCTCCACGCTCCACAAAGAGATATATGAGTTCAACGCCACCTTCGACGGGACGAGGCTCAACCTTGACCTCGGCAAAGAGCCCAAGACCTTTGAGGAAATTCACATCCCGGGCCAGGATCTCACAATCAAGTGTGCTCCCCGGCAACAGGAAGAGTTCTCGGAGAATGGTCTCATCTTTGGTTTTGAGGTTGCCCCGTAGCCGGATCGCACTGATGATGCGACCTTCCAACTCGACAACCTCACCGGATTCCACACGTATTGCCGTCTCAATCGCAATTTCAGGCAATACTACAGATGAGTCGGTCGCAGCCCAGCCGAGGGAGATCAATCCGGCATTCGCTGACGCAATCCACAGCAGGACAACTGAGAATTGAGTCAGTGAATATCGAAAAAGCCGCCACCGGCGGCCATTGTTCTCTTTGTGATACATTGAGTGTTCCCCCATGAGGAATTTAAGGGGGAGGATGAAAGGGTTCAAGTCATTACCGGGATGGCACCTGATTATTGAGATGTCACATCTCTCGACCCGATACGGGATAAAACAACAGCCCCCAATCCCGTCAGGGTGAGCAGGATGCGAACGAATCCGAAAATACCGTGTAACTGCGCCATGTACGCCAGCATCCAGAAAAAGACCACCCAGAGTGATACCGACAGGAATCGGTGCATACCATGTGCCTCGAAGGTGAAACGGGAGAAAGTATAGATTGGTACTAGCCAAGCAATAATCATCAAGCCGACAATGGCAATGATACCAAGAATCGCCACGGGGATGCCAATCAACACAAGTACGAGCAGGGCAATCAGGATAGCTGCCGGAATGAGAAGAACAATGGAGCTGCCGACTGTCAGAAGCCCCACCAGCATGCTGAACCAGGGACGATGTCGGAAGGCCTTACTGAGGTTTGGAATTCTTTTGGCCAAGAGAAACATCCCGATCCAGGCCAACAGCAAGGTTCTGAGCAGCTGGGAGAACATATTCCCACGGTTAAAGGGGCTGAAGATTGGATGGAAACCAACGTCATACCAATCCCAATCCCAGTCGTCGTTGAATAAACCCCATACGTTTGTCGAAATCGGGGTTACTTCACCGATAATTTCTGCACCAGCCGAGATATCGACTTCACCGCCGATACTGAGGATGTCTCCAGTGACGGAGGAGCCATCGAACAGGTAGACATCACCAAGGATAACAACAATCTCGCCTACAACTTCCCCATAGATTTCCAGATCCCCACCGACGATGACCATGTCCTTCTGGACACTCTGATCCTCGTCAACAATCACATCGCGCCCGAAGATAACACTTTCATCGTCATAATCATCATATGCCGTAAATGGGCGGATTTCACGTTCGAACGAGTGTTCCCCGGATTCGAAATCGGACTCTTCCTCATCGTAAAGAACAATACCGGAGTCATCAATGAGAACTCCACTCACCATCTCGCCAGTTTGGTTAGCATCCGCATCGGTGGAGGAGCTATCCACATCCTGAGCATATGCATATGTTGAAATGCCCAATCCAGGGAAACCCGCAGACCAGACAAGTCCACATAACAGCAACGACAGTATTAGTCGCGACTGATTAGAGCGAGACCAGGACATTACTCAGCACTCCCTTGATCCTGAGACGGTAGATGGTGAAGACAAGCACGACTGGGGTAATTGCGACAAGCAGAATTAGCGCAATTGTGCTCGTGGGAAGCACTGAGCGAAATACACGCTCGAACTGAACAATGTTCTCGATTTTGATAAGAACGGGCTGGATGAACTGGCGAGTCTGACCTTGAACATCATGCAGTGTCTGCACGATTTGGGGAATATCACGGCCACCTTCAACTAAAGTTCGTCCAACAGTTTCACGAAGATAATCTGGAGTCGAATCGTAAATCGTGAAGACCTGGCCAAGCATCATGACCAAGAGGAGGAGGGCAACGGGCAGCGAGAACCATGCGAGACGACCATGTCTGACCTTGGGACGAGTAGCTTCCTGAATTCTGACCCGAGGCAGGGCACTGGCGAGGACACTCTCTGTAAATCCGTCAGGGACAGGGAATTGCTCCAGATCACCAAGCATAGAGAACAGTTCTTTCTCACGGTCCATGGCTCGACGACAATCGGGACAGCGGTTCAGATGCGCCAGCAAAGGCCCCCTTAGGGCCTTGGACAGATTTCCATCAAGGTAGTCACCTAGGGAATCCCTGACCGATTCGCAGCGATTTCTGTAACGCACTTTCGTCATGTCGATTAATCCTCCGTGGGACTGATACGCATGTCCCCAGAAGCTGTTACAATATGAAAGGTATCCATTCCTTCGCCAAGAAGCCCCAACAGGGCCTGACGAGATACAGAATGGACCTCCAGCGGAAGTTTCCAGTGAATCGCACCGGAAGAGGTGCTCAAATCCACCTGATAATCAGCTTCTTTCGTCAGGAATACCTCCACATCGCCACTTGAACTTGTAAGATGACAGGACTGACCCGGTCCTCCAACCCCAATTACGGTAATATCGCCATTAGATGTCCGGGCTTGAACCTGACCTCCAGGTGAATCAATATAGATTTCACCGAAGATACTCACAAGACTCAAGTCTCCAGTCACACGCTCGACATTGACATCTCCCGATTCAGTCTGGACAATAAGGTTGCTCGCAAGATCATTCGCCACCAATCCACCTGAATCGCTCTTGATCCTGACATTACCATCAATTCTCCTCAGGCGGATACGGCCACTGGTCACGACAATTGCCACTTCATCCCCAATATCTTCGGCCTCAAGATTGCCGCTGGTCAGCTTCAACTCAAAACGTCCCTGAAGACGTTGCGCTTCAACATCACCACTTGTCCCATTCAGCAGGATATCGCCATCCATATCCTGCACCGTCATATCACCACGAACGATGCTCGCATCCACATTGAAATCGCGCGGCAGACGAACTTTGATATCCGAGTAGATTTTGATCTTATGGAAGACTGGATCCTGCACTCTGATATCCTTTCCGGCATACCTGGGCGACAGACGCAACCACCCTCCCTCCGGCTCCACCACCAACGACAGGCGATCGCTAATAGCCTTGATCTCCTCCTCTTTCTTCCCCCGAACGCGGAACTGAATGTCGATGAACACATCTTCACGATCCTCGCCGCGAATCTCAAGTTGCCCTAAGGAGTTCCTGATCATCAGCCCATGACAGGGACCAACCGGAACAGTGCGGCTTTCGCTCCGCATCACCGCTGCAGCCACAGCACAATCGATCACTCCCATAGTCAAACAGATCATTAACGCGATCTGCAAGGCAACGGGACGCATTGTGAATCTAAAGAACCTCATCACGATTCAGACTCCTCTTGATATGCTCGCGAGCGCGGTGAATCCGGATCTTCACTGTACCGATCGGCAGGTCCAGTACCCGGGCAATCTCATCATAACTCAGATCCTCACGGTGCCTCAGCAGAAGAATAGCTCGATAGTGTTCCGGCAAGGTGGCAAGGGCCTCGTTGAGTAATTGCATTTGCTCATTTGCCAGTGTCTCTTCCGAGGGTGGAGCGGTCTTCCCTGGCATCTCACGACGAAACGATCCATCACCACCCTGAATATCCTCATCCAGCGAGAAGGCGATCCGTTTCGCTTTTCGCAGATGATCGATGCACAAATTCGTAGCAATCTTGAAAATCCATGCTGAAAAACTGTACCGTTCATCGTATCGTTCCAATCGGGTAAGCGTGCGGACAAGAGCTTCTTGAGCGATATCCTCCGCCTGTCCGGAATCCCGGACCATCCGTTTGCAGTAATTCAATACGGGCCCCTGAAATCTAAGGAGGAGCGTCCGGTAACTTCTCGAGTCACCGCGGAGACAATTGCGAATTATTTCGCGATCCTCTACGCTCACCTCAATGTCCTCCTTACGGGATCAATGACAATACGTTACTCTGAATTCCTCCGAGGGTCTTCCCCAAAATTGGACAAAACGACCGGAGATGAGAATGCGGGAATCTAGCACAAGACAGTTTCTTGGCCTAGCATATGAGAAAATCAACATACTCCTGCTCTGGGGGATCATTCGCTGCTTGCCCTGGCTGATCCCCATCCTGCTGTTCACCTTTCTCCCTCATGCTCGCTTCTCAACCGAAAACTACGCCCTTATTTTGGGGAGCGTTTGCCTCCTGTCGATCCTGATCGAACCGGCTTTGTCTGGCGCCGCTTACCATCTCGCCGATAACCTGGTTCGAAGAGACAGCCCTGACCGTAGTATATTCACCGGATTCGGACGTTACTACCTGCCCCTTCTGGCAGGCGCAATCCTTCAGCTGTTTCTGGCAGTATTCATAATTCACAACATATACCTGATGCTCGGTCCCCAAAAGGTCGCTTTCCACTTCGTTGATCTGTTTGCCCTTGGCTCCTGCTCCTGGCTGCTTTTGATGTTGAGGATCTGGCACTTTTATTTTCTCCCTCTCCTGTTCAGGCAAGAATCGCCTCTGGGTGATACTGCCAGATTGACCGTCATCCTGCTCCTTGAGAAACCAGGGCGTACAATCCGTCATTTCGCGCTAAGACAGCTTATTGGCCTTCTGCTGATACTCTCGGGTCTCGGACCATTTTTAGCATTGGGCTCTTTTTTGCCGTTGCACGCCTGCCTCTCGGTCCGGATAGCGCTGAAACCTCACCTCCCAGAAGAGGAATATGATTCAGATGAAGAATCATCTTCCAAGCCAAAATCCTTCAAACAACTTCTCCGCCCCTGGGAGTAGCCTACTTGCACGTCACGACATTCCATGTAGTGGATTACCCGGTTTATATACCCGGACGTATCTTGAGAACGATCTGTTCCATAAAAGGTTTCGTTGGGTCCATATGACTAAAAGGCTACGAAAATGCCGGAGTCTGGAAAAGAGAACATACGCACTGAATTCCTGAGGAATCATTCTTAAGTTAATTCCCGATCAGTCCGAAAAAGAGCATATACAGATTCTGGACTTGCTCTATTCTCGGCTTGCCAGAATCATGACTTCAATGATAAAAATTGGCCCGGTCGTACGTCTGTAAGGACCTCGTGGTCGATTCGATCCGCAATCAAAGAAGGAGATGCTATGAGCATCATTGAGAACGTCCTGGGACGCGAGATTCTGGATTCCAGGGGTAATCCCACAGTCGAGGTAGAGGTATTCCTGACTAGTGGGGAAGCGGGACGAGCGGCTGTTCCCTCCGGCGCCTCCACTGGCGAGCATGAAGCGATTGAACTTCGTGATGGCGATCCCGAGCGGTATATGGGCAAGGGCGTCCTGAATGCCGTCAAGAATATCAACGAGATCATTCAACCGGAACTGGTCGAGATGAATGCCCTTGACCAGACCCGGATCGACTCAATGTTGATCGACATCGACGGAACCTACAATAAAGAGAAATTGGGAGCCAATGCCATTCTCGGCGTAAGTTTGGCTGTTGCCAAAGCGGCCACGGCCTTCCTTGACATTCCGCTCTATCAGTACCTTGGCGGAGTCTCCGCCAGAACCCTGCCCGTGCCGATGATGAATATCCTCAATGGCGGCAGCCATGCCGACAACAACGTGGATATCCAGGAATTCATGATCCTGCCGACCGGCGCACCCGATTTCACAACCGCTTTGCGTATGGGCACGGAGATCTTCCATAACCTCAAGAGCGTCCTCTCCGCCCAGAACCTCTCCACCGCCGTGGGTGACGAGGGTGGCTTCGCCCCCAATCTGGGTTCCAATGAGGAGGCACTCAAGGTCATCATAGAGGCTATCGAGAGGGCCGGCTACCGGCCGGGCGAGGACATCCATCTCGGCATGGACGCAGCCGCCAGTGAGTTCTATCACAACGGTGCCTATGTGCTTGAGGGTGAGGACGGCCGTCGCTTGAATGCGGCCGAAATGATTGATTACTATGCCGATCTGGTGAAAAAGTATCCTATCGTGACAATCGAGGATGGCCTCGACGAGAATGACTGGGACGGTTGGCGCTTGCTTACCGAGAAACTTGGCGACAGCATCCAGTTGGTCGGTGATGACCTTTTCGTGACGAATACCGACAGGCTTGTACGCGGCATTGACGACAACATAGCCAACTCGATCCTGATCAAGCTCAACCAGATCGGTACCCTGACCGAAACGCTTGGCTGCATCGAAACCGCCAAACGGGCCGGTTACACCAACATCATCTCGCACAGGAGCGGTGAAACCGAGGATGTAACCATCAGCCATGTTGCCGTCGCGACCAATGCGGGCCAGATCAAAACCGGCAGTCTTTGCCGCAGTGATCGTGTCGCCAAGTATAATGAACTGCTCCGTATCGCGGAGAGTCTCGGAGATCAGGGGCGCTATGAAGGGTTACAGGCTCTGAATTTTGGCGCCTGAGTTAGCCGGAGGGCATAGAGGCCAGCCGGTTGAACCAAACTGAACGCGGAATGGGAAACATGTCGAAAGAGAGGACCTCCTCCCAGGCTCCCTTTCTCCGTCTGCCGTGGACCAGCGGACGGATCAGTGGGCGTGCCGCCAAAAGTGGAATTCTTCTGCTTACCTTTTTGCTTGCCTGGATATTTCTGATCAGCGATGCCGGCATCCTCAGCCAGTTACACCAACGTTCGGTGAAGGCGGCTTTGGAGGAGGAGGTCAGCGCGCTCATCAGCAAGGAGCTGCAACTGGAGGAGGAGGCCCAACGCCTGGCAACCGACCCTGAGTACCGGGAGCGGATCGCTCGAGAGGAGTGGGGCTTCAAGAGGCCTGGCGAACGGGTCTATCATATCCAAAGGGACGACAGCTAGCCTGTCCCAGAAGACCTGAATCGCAATCCGATCTCCCTAAAAACATGCCCCTCGTCGAAGATGACGGGGGGTTTTTCACGACACGGGGAAAGCTACGCCTTACCGTACTTCCGCCCATATAGTGGCAGATACCCATACAGCTTCATTTTTTCCCTGTCAAAACCATTCTTTATCAAAGGATACTTGAATTCTGACCCAAACTGGATAAACTGCCGTTGGGATCAAGTCTCTTGATTCTCAGGGTTCATTGGGACCCATCTCACTGATACTCAGTCTTATGATCCTGAACATAAATTTTCTCGCGGATGTCCGTGGGGCGATCGCAGGGTCGGACGGTGAATTAGGTAACTAGAGGTAAATATGAGCGCGACACTCGAAACAGCGGTTAAGGAAATCTGTCAAGCATACGGCAATGATCGTATGCGCATGATGGATATCGTCCGCGACGTTCAAGCGAAACTTGGCTGTGTAGACAGCCAGGCGATGAGCTTGATCGCCAGTGAAGTTTCGGCCCATCGTGTTGAAGTGGAAAGTCTCGTATCTTTCTACGCCTTCCTCTCCACCAAGCCCACGGGCAAAGTGGTGATTCGTCTTTGTGACGACATCATCGACGAGATGAAGGGCAGCAAACAGGTAGCCGAAGCTCTCAAGGACGAGCTTGGAATCGATTTTGGCGAGACCACGGCCGACGGCCTGTTCTCTCTGGAATATACCCCCTGCATCGGTATGTGCGATCAGGCCCCCGCGGCTCTGATCAACGATGTAGTTCTCCCGAAGCTCTCCGGCGACATTGCACGTGCAGCCGTCAGGACACTTCGTGAGAATCCCGATCCGGTCATGCTGGTGAAGGATTTGGGCGATGGCAACAACAGCCATGATCTCGTCCGTTCTGCAGTCAATAACAACATTCGCCAAAAGGGCGAAGTAATCTTCGCAGACATGGATCCCGGTGAAGGACTCAAGAAGGCGTTGGCCCTGAGTCCCGCCGAGGTTATTCGCGAGGTCAAGACCTCACGTCTGCGTGGTCGTGGCGGTGCCGGCTTCCCCTGCGGCATGAAGTGGGAATTCACCCGCGGTGCCGAGGGCGATCAGAAGTACATCATCTGCAATGCTGATGAGGGCGAACCGGGCACCTTCAAGGACCGGGGAATCCTGACTGAAAAGCCCTCTCTCGTCTTCGAGGGAATGGCCATCGGCGGCTACGCGATCGGTGCCGACACCGGTATCGTCTACCTCCGTGCCGAATACGCCTACCTGCGCGCCTTCCTCGAGAATGTGCTCAGCGAAATGCGTAACAACGGCCTCCTGGGTAACAATATCCTGGGTAAAGAGGGCTTCAATTTCGATATCCGCATCCAGATGGGCGCAGGCGCCTATATCTGTGGTGAGGAGTCGGCGTTGATCAGCTCCTGTGAAGGTCTCCGGGGCGACCCGAAGAACCGGCCGCCGTTCCCGGCTCAGAAGGGTTACTTGCAGTGCCCGACCTCCGTCAACAACGTGGAGACTCTCTGCTGCGTTGCACGGATCATGGAAAAGGGTTCCGCCTGGTTCTCCCAGACCGGTTCCGACGGCAGCACTGGTACGAAGCTGCTCAGCATCTCCGGTGACTGCAGCCGACCCGGGATCTATGAAGCTCCCTTCGGCATCACCGTCAAGGAGATGCTGGAATTGTGCGGCGCTGTCGATGCAATCGCGGTTCAGATCGGTGGCGCCAGCGGCCAGATGATCTGCCCTGACAGCTACGACGACAAGATCTGCTACGACCACATCGCCACCGGCGGTTCGGTCATGGTCTTCGGACCCAGCAGAAACATTCTTGAAGTCGCAGCCAAGTTCATGGAGTTCTTCGTCGAGGAGTCCTGCGGATATTGCACGCCTTGTCGCGTTGGCAATACCCTCCTGCTCAATGGCCTCGAGAAAATCATCGCCGGTAAGGGCGAGGTGGCCGACCTGGCCTACCTCGAATCCCTGGGCGAGTCGGTCAAGATCGCAAGCCGTTGCGGTCTGGGTCAGACCTCTCCCAATCCGGTGCTGACAACTCTGAAGAATTTCCGCTCGTCCTACGAGGCGCTGCTCACCGAGGCCGTCGAGGGCAAACAGCCCACGTTCGACATCAAGGCCGCGTTGAATGACGCTGAAACCATCATCGGACGCAAATCCGTCCATTTCAAAGGGTAGGGGAATATCATGAGTGATACTTTCACCCTTACCATCGACGGTAAGGAAATCCAGGCGAAGCCGGGACAGACTATCCTGCAGGCCGCAGAAGATGCCGGGGTCTATATCCCCCGTCTTTGCGCCATGAAGGATCTAGTCCCCCACGGCAGCTGCCGCGTCTGCACGGTGATGGTCAACGGCCGGCCCCAGGCGGCCTGCACACAGCCTGCCGCCGCCGGCATGATTGTGGAGAGTGAAACCGAATCCGTTCAGGCGGTTCGCCGTGATATCGTTGACATGCTGTTCGTGGAGGGAAACCACTTCTGCATGTTCTGCGAAAAGAGCGGTAATTGTGAACTGCAGGGGATGGCGTACAGGTTCGGCATCACTGCTCCGCGTTTCCCATTCCTCTTCCCCGACAGGGACGTGGATGCCTCGCACCCCGATATCTTCATCGATCGCAACCGCTGCATCCTGTGTGGCCGCTGCGTGCGGGCATCTCGTGATCTTGACGGGAAGCATGTTTTCGAGTTCGTTGGTCGCGGCCACGAAAAGTGTGTCGCCGTGAACGCCGAAGCCAGGCTCGCCGACACCGACATTGACGGCAACGACAAGGCGCTGGACGTTTGTCCTGTCGGTGCCCTGTTGCGCAAGCGTGTCGGTTTCTCCACGCCGGTTGGCAAACGACTCTATGACCACAAGCCCATCGGCTCGGATATCGAGCACGCTGGTCAGGAATAAGGGGGCGGAAATGGCTAAACCTAAACTGGCAACAACTTCGCTGGCTGGCTGCTTCGGCTGCCATATGGCGATTCTGGATATCGACGACAGGATTCTCAAGCTCGTGGAGCTGATCGACTTTGACAAGTCCCCTGTCGATGATATCAAGGAGTTCACGGGCCCTGTGGATATCGGCCTGATCGAAGGCGGCTGCTGTAACGAAGAGAACGTCAAGGTGCTGCAGGACTTCCGCAAGCACTGCAAGGTTCTCATCTCCATCGGCGATTGCGCGATCAACGGCGGTATCCCTGCGATGCGGAACAACATTCCGCTCAAGGAGTGCTTGGAAGAGGCCTATCTCAACGGCCCGACCGTGCACAACCCGTCGAATCAGATCCCGAACGATGACGAACTGCCTCTCATTCTGAACCGGGTCTACCCGGCGAGTGAGATTGTCAAGATCGACTATCATCTGCCGGGTTGTCCGCCGCCTGCTGACACTCTGTGGGAAGCTCTGGTCGCCCTGCTTACTGACAAGCCGGTCGCGCTCCCCTACGAGTTGGTCAAGTACGACTAATCAGGATTGGAGATAAAATGGCTAACGAAAATCTGAAACGAGTGATCATCGAGCCGGTGACTCGCGTTGAGGGCCATGGCAAGGTTTCGATCCTGCTGGATGAGGACAACCAGGTCAAACAGGCCCGCTTGCACATCGTCGAGTTCCGTGGCTTCGAGCGCTTCATCCAGGGACGGCCCTTCTGGGAAGTCCCGGTTCTGGTGCAGCGTCTTTGCGGCATCTGCCCGGTGAGTCATCACCTGGCCGCCGCCAAGGCCATGGACGGAATCGTCGGGGGCGAGAACCTCACCCCCACCGCCGAGAAGATGCGTCGCCTGATGCACTACGGGCAGACATTCCAGTCTCATGCGTTGCACTTCTTCCACCTTGCGTCGCCGGACCTGCTCTTCGGTTTCGGTGCTCCGGTCGAAAAACGTCACGTTTTCGCCGTTGCTGCCGAGTATCCCGATCTGGCGGTCCAGGGCGTCATGATGCGCAAGTTCGGCCAGGAGATCATCAAGGCCACGGCCGGCAAGAAGATCCACGGCACAGGGGCTATCCCCGGCGGGATCAACAAGAACCTGTCGATCGCCGAGCGGGACGAGTTCCTGAAGGATATCGACCAGATGATGGACTGGTGCCGCGGCGCTCTCAAGATCGCCATGGATTACACGGTCGAAAATCTGGAGTTTGCGGCGCCCTTCGGCTCCTTCGACTCCAACCACCTGTCCATCGTTCGCGAAGACGGTTGCATGGATTTGTACCACGGCAACATCCGCGCGATCACGAAGGACGGCGACAAGATCTTCGATCAAGTCGATCCTCAGGACTACAACAAGGTGCTGGCTGAAGAGGTTCGCCCCTGGTCCTACATGAAGTTCCCCTTCATCAAGGAGATCGGTCCGGAGAATGGCTGGTATCGCGTTGGTCCTCTGGCCCGCATCAATACCTGCGATTTCATCGACACTCCGGAAGCCGAAGAGGCGCGTAAAGCGTTCATGGCCGTCACCGAGGGCAAACCCAACAACATCACTCTGGCCTATCACTGGACCAGGATGATCGAGTTGCTGCACTCCGGCGAGAAGATCAAGGAGTTGCTCCATGATCCCGATCTCCAGGGTGAGGACCTTGTGGTCAAGGGCGATCGTCGCGGCGAGTACGCGGCCATCATCGAAGCCCCGCGTGGGACACTGTTCCACCACTACAAGGTTGATGAGAACGACCAGGTTACGATGGCGAACCTGATCGTCTCGACGACCAGCAACAATGTGCCGATGAACAAGGCTGTTGAGAAGATCGCCCAGGATCATATTTCCGGAGCGCCGGAGATCACGGACGGACTGCTCAATCACATCGAAGTTGGCATTCGTGCCTACGATCCCTGTCTGTCGTGTGCCACGCATGCGCTGGGCAAGATGCCTCTGGAGGTCGAGTTGGTCGACTGTGAGGGCACGACCATGGATCGGAAGACGACGTAATGAGCGACACGTCCGCGACAATGCTTCTGATAGGTTACGGAAATCCAGGTCGCCTGGACGACGGTTTGGGACCCGCGGTGGCGAAAGCCATCGCGGGGCTCGATCTGCCCGGCGTCTCGGTGGACTCGGATTATCAGTTGACCGTTGAGGATGCAGGGGATGTGGCCAAATACGACAAGGTCATTTTCGTCGATGCGGACACCAGCGGTGCCGAGCCCTTCTGGGTCAAGCGCCTCCTGCCGTCCGAAGGTAGTCTTACCTTCAGCACGCACAGCATCAGCCCGGCGGGTGTGCTGCAACTGGCGAGAGATCTTTTCCACTCCGAACCGGAATGCTGGCTGATGGGCATTCGCGGTTACGAGTTCAACGAATTCGGCGAGGTTCTGAGCGACAAAGCTCAGGCCAACCTGGCCGAGGCTGTGGCCTTTCTCGAATCCGCCATCCGCAAGGGTGAGATAGCGGCAGTACGTTCCGGGGATGGCCAGGGCATGAAGCCCACAATCGAACCATGAGGGTAACCAAATGCAAGACGGAAAACATGTAATTCTGTGCATAGACGATGATCCGGATATCCTTTCGTTCCTCAAGATCGTTCTGGAAGCGGAGAACTTCGTGATGTTCGAGGCGGCCAGCGCTGAAGAGGGTCTGAAGGTCTATAAGGATGCAAACCCTGATCTCATCATCGTTGACCTTATGATGGAGGAAGTTGACGCAGGCACGAGCTTCGTCAAGGAGATGAAGGTTCTCGGCAACGAGGTCCCCATCTACATGCTGAGCTCGACCGGTGACAACCTCAACCGCATGGTTGACTACAATGAACTGGGTCTGGCGGGCATCTTCCAGAAGCCGATCGCCAAGGACAAACTGCTGAGCGTCATCAAGACAAAGCTCGGCTAGTCGAACAGGCATCTAAGGAAAAGCCCGGAGCATTGCGCTCCGGGCTTTTTCATGTCCGCAACTGTCCCGAGATATCAACTCCGTCGCAACAGTTCCAGTGCCGCCGGGAAGGGCTCCAGCGCCCGCTCGAAGATCCCGAGGCTGAAGGCGATGGCCAGCCCGTAGTTGGTGATGGGTACGCCGGCGGCGCGACAGCGTTGAATGCGTGTGAGCATGGCGCGACGATTGAACGTGCAGCCGCCGCAATGGATGACCAGCGAGTAGGGCGAGAGATCATCCGGATAGTCATGCCCCTGAACGGTATCGAATTCCAGCTTGCCGCCGACGTATTGCGTCAACCAGCGGGGAATCTTCACCCGGCCTATATCCTCACCGATCGGGTGATGGCTGCATGCCTCGGCGACCAGGATCCTGTCCCCTGCGCGCAGACGCTCGATCGCCAGCGCCCCCTCCACCTGAGCGGACAGATCGCCCCGGAACCTGGAGAACAGGATCGAGAAACTGGTGAGCGGAACTGCACGCGGCGTATCGGCGGCGACCTTCAGGAATGCCTGGGAATCGGTCACCACCAGTTTCGGAGGCCGCTTCAGACTATCGAGCACCTCCCGCAACTCCCTCTCCTTGGTGACCAGACAGCTGGCGTCACCATCGAGCAGGTCGCGAATGGACTGCACCTGGGGCATGATCAGCCGCCCCTTGGGCGCCTCCTTGTCGATGGGAACCACCAGCACGGCCAACTCTCCGGGGCCGACGAGATCACTGACCAGAACCGGATTATCGATGAAATCCGCAGGAGCTGCAGTCAGGAGCGCGGCACGCAGGGCGGTTATCCCCTCTCCAAGCGAGGCCACCGTATCGACCACCTGCACCTTCTCGCCAAGCAGCCTTCCCCTCACTTCTGCTGCGGGCTGCCTCAGATCGCACTTGTTGAACACGGCGACAACCGGCACGTCATCCGCCTGGAAGCGGCGCAACAGATCATCCTCGAAATCGCCCCAGCCATCTGCAGCCGCGATGATCACGGCCATATCGCAACGATCGAATACGCGAAGGGTTTTGTCGGTGCGCAGTTCCCCTAGAGCGCCGAGGTCATCCAACCCGGCTGTGTCGATGAACAGCACCGGTCCCAGCGGCAGCAACTCCATCGGTTTCTCGACGGGGTCCGTGGTCGTGCCGGCTACATCGGAGACGATGGCCGCATCCTGACGGGTCAAGGCATTGAGCAGGCTGGACTTGCCCACATTGCGACGGCCGAAGAGACCTATGTGCAGACGAAACCCCTTGCTCGTACGACGTTGTCGGCTCATCGTTCACTCTCCAGGTCCTCATCTCCGAGGTTCCGTTCGGGTGATCCCAAGCGACATACGGCCTCGGGACTCACCAACTCGGCGAATTGCAGCTCCGTAAGCAACCCCTCCTCCACCACGACCTGTTTCACGGTTTCACTCCGTTCAGCGGCGGTTCTGGCAACCCTCGCCGCCGTTTCGTAACCCAGTTGCGGCACCAGTGCCGTCGCCACCGCAGTCGAGTTCTCGACCTGACTCCGGCAACGCTTCTCGTCCGCCACCAGACCGCTCACGCAATGCCGCTGAAGAATATCGGTAGAGTTGGCGAGCAGATCGATATTGGTCAACAGACAATCGGCGACCAGGGGGAGGAAGGGGTTCAATTCCAGGCTGCCTGCGGCACAGGCCTGGGCAATGACCGCATCATTCCCCATCACCTGCATCGACGCCTGGCTCACGGCTTCGGGGATGACCGGGTTGACCTTGCCCGGCATTATCGAAGATCCCGCCTGCCGCGCCGGGAGGATCAGTTCCCCCAGACCGGCAGCGGGGCCGGAGGAGAGCAGGCGCAGATCGCCGCTGATCTTGAGTAACGTCGTGGCGCACGCCTTGAGGAGGCCTGAACATTCGACGAGAACATCGGCGTTTTGAGTCGCGTCGACCAGGTTCTCGCTGCGCGCGAGGGCAATGCCGGCAACCTGACCCAACTCCTCGACGACCTCGAAGATATAGCGTCGCGGAGCGGCCAGTCCCGTGCCGATCGCCGTGCCGCCCAGGTTGACCACACGCAAACGCTCGCCGACCTTGTAGAGTCGCCAACGGTCCCTCCCCACGGCTTCGGCATAGGCGGACATCTCCCGCCCAAGCGTGGTCAGCACCGCATCCTGGAGTTGCGTCCGTCCCACCTTGACGATGTGGGCAAACTCGCGCTCCCTCTCCTGAAAGCCCTCCTGCAGGGTGACCAGGTTGCTCTCCAGCCCGCGCAGCAGAGTGATTGCCGCCACGCGCAACGCCGTCGGATAGGTATCGTTGGTGGATTGACAGCGGTTGACGTCATCAAGCGGCGAAACACGTTCATAGTCTCCGGGCGTCCCCCCCAGAATCTGAAGCGCTCTGTTGGCGATGACCTCGTTGACGTTCATGTTCAGACTAGTACCCGCACCACCCTGCAGCGCATCCACGCGGATATGCGGCAGCAGTTCTCCCAGCGCCAGTTCACGACTGGCTTGCCGCATCGCTTCAACTTTGGCGGTATCGTCCCGCCAGTGATCCAGACGGGCCAGAGTGGTGATGGCTGCGAGTTTGACCTGCCCGAACGCCGCAGCCAGCGCCGGATGCACGTGGCGTCCGCTCAGGGGGAAATTCGCTACAGCCCGCTCGGTGTGGATACCGGAGAGAGCATCGGTGTCGAGGGTCAGCTCACCCAGTTGATCCCGTTCGCTCCGCTTTGCCATGCTCCTCCTTAACAGAACACATCACGCTGCCCGTCCCGCACCTTGCGGATCATCTCCTCGGCGCGAGCGCGAACACTCCCCTCCATCTTCGCCAGCACACTGTTGATGCATACCTCGCCCGCCTGTTTCGTCCCCTCCGACCCGTAGTCACAGAGATACTCGGTGAAGGTGCTCAGGGCATTCGGATCGCAATGATGCCTGATCGCGCCCGGCTTGGCCAGATCCATGAAATCGGCCCCGGTGCGGCCCAGGCGATAACAGCCGGTGCAGAAGGAGGGGATATAACCCAGTTCGGCGACATCCCGAATCACCTCGTCCAGGGAGCGGTGATCACCCAGACTGAACTGGGTGCCCTCATCTTCCGCCTCACCTTTGGCGTAGCCGCCGGGGTTGGTCCGGCTGCCGGCCGAGATCTGCGACACGCCGAGCGCGAAGGTTTCACGACGGATCTCCGCCGTTTCGCGCGTTGACATGATGATGCCCGTGTAGGGGACGGTCAGGCGCAGTACGGCGACGATTTTCCTGAAATCGAGATCGGATACCGGCTGAGGCGGATGACTCGCCAGATCGGCGCCCTCTGCCGGTTCGAGGCGCGGGACGCTGATCGTATGCGGTCCGATGCCATGGTGATTTTCGAGATGCCGGATGTGCTGCAGCATCGCCAGGAGTTCGTAGCGCCAGTCGGCCAGTCCGAACAGAACACCGATACCGACGTCGTCGATCCCGGCTGCGAAGGCGCGGTCGATGGCGCTGATCCGCCAGTCGTAGTCCGTCTTCTTGCCGCGCAGATGCACCCGCACATAGGTATCGCGGTGATAGGTCTCCTGGAAAATCTGATAGGTGCCTATACGATGGTCACCCAGTTGGCGGAATTCATCGACACTGAGCGGCGCCACGTTGACATTGATCCGCCGGATCTCGCCCGCACCTACCTTGGCGGCATATACCGAATCGATAGCCTTGAGCACATAGTCGAAGCCCTCGCGCGGGTATGACTCACCGGCCACCAGAAGCACTCTTTTGTGCCCCTGCTCGATCAGCATCTCCGCTTCATGCCTGATCTCATCCTGGTCCAGAGCGCGTCGCTTGATGCTCCTGTTGGTTGCCCGGAATGAGCAGTAGGCGCAATCATTGGCGCAGAGATTGGAGACATAGAGCGGGGAGAAGATAACCAGCCTTTGGCCGTAGATGGCCTCCTTGACCTCCCGCGCCGTTGTAAAGAGTTCACTCAGCAGTTCCGGATCGCTGATGCCGCAAAGTACTGCCGCCTGCCGTGACGACAACCCTTTCATCTCTCGGGCGGCGGCAAGCACCTCGCGCACCTCCCCGTCATCAACCTTGTCCGTATTCTCGATCATCGACCAGATTCTGTCGCCGTCGATGGGAACCGTCGTGGGAATCATCATCGCGTGCCTCCTTCTTCATGGGATCGCGATCTGGCCAACCAGGCCGGGGAGTCGCCACGGCCGACAGAGGCCGGGCGGCCAATCTCAATCAACCGCTTCTGCAGCGCCACCACCTCTTCACCGCATTCACCGGCAGGGGTGGCCTTGCCGGGGTAGATCTCGTAGAGGGATCTGTAGCGTGCAGGCGTGAGATTGGGCATGATGACATTGGCGCCACAGCTCAAGGCACTCTCGCGCCCCTGAACGGGGTCGAGCGTGGCCAGGGCCGTGGTGCTGGGAATATTCGCCTGGGGACATACCAAACGGGCGAGCGCGACCACGTTGCAGGTGATTCCGGATGTATTCGGGACCTGCCCCGTCGGCGAGTCCCCAGGCATCTCTTGTCCGAGTGGCGTGTCCGGATGGGGCAGGAAGGGCCCGATGCCGATCATGTCCGGGTCCAGATCGCCAAGAACCATGATGTCGTCGACCAGATCCTCGCGGGTCTGACCGGGCAGACCGACCAGCATGCCTGTGCCGATCTCGTACCCCAGTCGACGCATCCGGCGCAACTGCTCCAGTCGATCCCGGGAGCGGCCGGGATGATCGGGGTGCACACGCGCATACAACTCTTCGTTACTCGTCTCGAAGCGAAGCAGATAGCGGTCGGCGCCGGCGGCGCGCCACAGCCGCAGCTCATCGTCGCTTCTCTCGCCGAGACTCAGCGACACCGCCAGGTCCATGGCCTTGATGGACCGGATCAGATGGGCTACCTGCTCCGCATCAAGCCCCGGATCCTCGCCGGACTGCAGGACCACAGTACCGAGTCCGAGTTCCCGCGCCCGAGTAGCGCACGCCATGACCTCGGCAGCGCTCATCCGGTAGCGGGTGATATTCGGATTGCCGGCCCGGATGCCGCAGTATCCGCACTTGCGGATACAATGGTTGGAGAGTTCGACAAGCCCACGCAAATGGATCTCATCGCCCACCTCCGCCTGACGAACGTCATCAGCTCTGGCTCGGAGGGCGGCCACATCTGCGGGCTTCTCATCACTGAGCCAGGTGAGGATTTCCATGCGTGACGGGGTCATGCGCCCCTCCTGCCGATTCTACACTTCATTGTCGCCGGTATTGCGATTGGCGTGGTAGGGCAGCTTCACCGAGAAAGTGCTCCCCTCCCCCTCGGTGCTGATTACACTCACCTTGCCCTCATTGACGCCGGTCAGACGCTTCATTATGGAGAGACCCAGGCCGCTGCCCAGAATCTTGCGCGTCTTGGAGTTCTTGATGCGGACGAATTCGCCGAACAACCGCTTCTGGTCCTGTTCGCTCATGCCGATGCCCGTATCGGCGACGGCAATATCGATGATGTCATTGCTCAAACCGATCGTCACCCGCACGCTGCCGCCATCGCGATTGTACTTCACTGCGTTGGAGATCAGGTTGTTGAGGATGATCTCCATCTCGCTGCGATCGGTGTAGTAGAGGATATCGTCGCCGGCCTCCAGTGCGATGTTTATCCGGCGCTTGTCGGCATCCGGCTGCATCGTTTCGATCGACAGCAGCGCCAGCTCCCGGAGATCCACCTCGACGAGTTCGCGCGTCTTCTGCCCCGACTCGATGCGGGTCAGATCAAGCAGGTCATAGATCAGCTTGCGCATCCCCTCCACGCGGAGGAGGCTGCGGTCTATCATCTGCTGCACGGTCTCCGGATCGGCGGCGGCGGTGCCGTCGCTGAGCAGCTGCAGATAGCCCTCCACAGCGCCCAACGGCGCCTTCAGTTCGTGAGCGAGAACAGAGAGGAACTGGAAACGCAGCTGTCTCTTCTCCTGCGCCAGGCGGCGCGCTTCCCGTCCCAGGACGAGATGTCGCGTCGCCTTCTCGATCGCCGTCCGCAGTTCCCCGGGCGTGAAGGGTTTGGCCAGGAAGTCGAACGCCCCCTGCTTAGTCGCCTTCACCGCCATGTCCAGAGAGGCATACGCCGTGATCATGATCGCCAGGGCGTCTACTTTCTGCTCGTTGAGGCGCGCAAGCAACTCCATGCCGGTGATGCCGGGCATCTGATGATCGAGCAGAATGATGTCGGGCGTATCTTCGCTGATGATGCTCCAGGCCGCGTCGCCGTCCTCCGCTTCGATCACCTCGACGTGAAACTCCCCGGTGAAATGCTCGACGTCGATCACGACATCGCGCAAGGAGCGGCTCACGCCCAGGCGCATACCCTTCTCGTCATCCGCGACGAGAACTCGTATCACCCGAGGGCTACTCATTTCCACCCAACAGACGCTCGATTTCACCCTGCAGCTGTTCGAAACGAACCGGCTTGGCCAACAGCGCATCGGCCTTGATCCAGGACTGGCCGGCACTCGCATCGAACATCAAGCCAGTCTCACTTGTGACCCCGGTCACCATGATGACGGGGATCTTCTTGTCCAGCTTCTTGATGTGATGAGCCAGTGTGAAGCCGCTGTCCACCTCGTCCATCATCAGATCGATGATGGCCAGGTCCGGACGTGTCTCTTCGAGAACCGCTTTCGCATCAATCTCACATTCGGCGGTGAGCACTGTGAAGCCGTTCTGCTTGAGCCTGATTTTCATCTGCTCCAGGAAATCGATATCGTCATCGACCAACAGAACGGTTCGTTTGGATTCAGTCGCGCTCATTTTCGGCTCCTAGGTTCAGAGATTCATCGGCACCCTCGGTCATGAGCGGCGCCTGATCCTCCTGCCCCTTGAGGGGCAGTCGTACTATAAAAGTGGTGCCGGTCGGACCGGTCTCGGGATCGGCATTGGATTCCACCTGAATCGTACCGCAGTGCATCTTGACGATGCCGTAACTGACGGCCAGGCCCAGTCCGGTCCCCTTGCCCATCTGCTTGGTGGTGAAGAACGGCTCGAAAATATTCTTGATATTCTCGGGCGGGATACCGATGCCGGTATCGCGCACGGAGATCATTACCTCAACTCCGCTGCGCTGCGAATTTATCTCCAGCGCTCCACCTTCGGGCATGGCGCCAATGGCGTTGCTGATCAGATTCGTGATCACCTGGCACATTTGATCCCCGTCGAGGTCAACCCGCAGATCGGGATCAGCACACTCAAGAGTCACTTTGACATTCTCGGGCACCAGACAGCCCTTGAGACTGCGGTCGAGGAAATCGCTGATCCTGGTCGCGACCAGAGCCACCTTGTTCTGGCGCGCGAAATTCAACAGGCCCGCCACGATGGTCTTGCAGCGATCCGCCTGTTCGGCGATCAGATTCAGCTCCTCGGACATGGCCGATCCTTTCCCGGCCTCGTCGAGAAGCAGATGCGAGTAGAGCAGCACCACACCCAGCGGATTGTTCACCTCGTGGGCGATCCCCGCCGCCAGTTGCCCCATGCTGGCCAGGCGCTCGGAGTGCATCAGCTGCTCCTGGGCATTGGCCAGCTGCTCGTGTGAAAGATTGAGTTCCTTCACCGTCGAACGCATCTCCTCGATCAGGTAGGGCAGACACATTTCACTCTCGGCCAACCCCTTGAAGATGGCCACCGCATGCGCATGGCAGGTGTCATAGCCGCAGGCCCGGCAGTTGAGCTCATCCCCGGGCAGCTCCTTGCCCATGCGGCGGAGGATCTCCATGATCTCCTGCTGATCGGGCTCGCGGAGCCGTTGATCCTGCTCGGCAAAACCGCGCGCCAGATCAAGCGACTCCATATCCTTCATGCTCTCGACCCAGGCCTTCTCGTCGAACCGGTTCAGCTTCTCCTGAACGTAGCGGCTCACCCAGGCACGTCGACGGAACAGCGGCGCGGTGGTCTCCATACCGGCACCGACTATGCAGCCGTTGCAGCACAGCACCTCAAGCAACTGCGCCTTGAGGTCCCCCGTCTCGAACTCACTGATCGCATCGGGGAAATCCATCTTGCCCCCGGCCGTAACCACCTCGCCGGTGATCAGATCCTCGTCGATACCGGCGGCCTGCAGCAGACCGCGAGCGATGGGAAATACCGCCCCCAGCTTTGCATGGGGTGGATCGAATTCGGACGGGGTCACCTTTTCTGGGGCCAACGCCCTCCGCTCGAATAACTCCCGCAACTCACGGAACGTAAGTACCTCGTCGACCCGTCCGTCACCCTCAACACTTGCGGCCTCACCCTTCTTGGCGATGCAGGGCCCGATGAAGACCACCTTCAGATCCGCGCCATGCAGCTCACGCAGCGCCTTGGCGCTGGCGATCATCGGCGAGACCACCGGCTGCAGGAAGGGGACGAGTTTCGGGTGATAACGCTCCACGTAGCCCACGATCGCCGGGCAGGAGGTCGAGATGTAATGTCTGTCCGGCTCCCCCTGCAGCATCTCACGCGTGCTGCGCGAAACCAGATCGGCACCGAATCCCACCTCATGCACGATGGCGAACCCCAGGGCACGCAGCATCCCCACCAGGCAGCCATACTCCATCTCCGAAAACTCCGCCGGAAAACTGGGAGCGAGACAGGCGGCCACTTGGCCGGATTCAGCCAACAGCGCCTCCACCGGATTCAGGGAACTGCTGACGAGTTTCGCCTTCTGGCTGCAGACCTTCACGCAGTTGCCGCAGCCGATGCAGCGACTGGTCACGACCTCGGCCTGGCCATCGGCGATTCTGATCGCTTTGGCCGGACACTCGCGCACGCAGGTGTAACACGTCCTGCAGCGCTCCTTGATTGTGACGACCAATGCCTTCTGCTGTAGATTCATTCGCAGCCTACTTCAGCACTTCACGGGGATCATAGTGCGTGTGCAACAGTTTGTGACTCAACTCCGATAGCGGTTCGCCCAGAAACTCCTGATAGACCTGCTGCACGGCCTTGTTCTCGTGCGACAGACGCACCGACTCGTCACGATCGATCTGGTACAGCAGCTTCATCCGCGCCTTGACCGCCTCGATGTCGGTCTCGATCGGCTGACCGCCGCCATTGATGCAGCCGCCGGGGCAGGTCATCACCTCAATGAAGTGGAGATCCTTACGTCCGGCGCGGACCTCTTCGAGAAGAACGCGAGCGTTCTCCAGGCCGCTGACGACGGCGACATTGACCATCAGGCCGTCGATGTCGATCGTGGCCTCCTTGACACCATCAAGGCCTCGTACGGCCTGCACCTTGAGCTCGTCTAGATTCCTCCCGGTCAGGAGGAAGAAGGCCGACCGCAGAGCCGCCTCCATCACGCCGCCGGAACCACCAAACAGTTTGCCGGCGGTCGAGCGGCTTCCGAGAGGATTGTCCGCCACCTCGGGCTCCATGTCGGCAAGGTTCAGCCCGCGCCTGCGCGCCAGTTGCGCGAGCTCACGGGTAGTCAACACGGCATCGACATCCGCCAGGCCATCCCTGGAGAACTCCGGCCGCTCCGCTTCGAACTTCTTGGCGGTACAGGGCATGATCGACACGCTGTAGATCTTGCTCGGGTCGATCCCCTCGCGTTCGGCGTAGAAGCTCTTGATCAGCGCGCCGAGCATCTGCTGCGGACTCCTGCAGGTGGACAGATTGGGCAGCAGGTCGGGGAAGGTCTGCTCAACATACTTGATCCAGCCGGGCGAGCAGGTCGTCATCATCGGCAGCACGCCGCCGTTTTTGATGCGGTGAACGAGCTCCGAGCCCTCCTCCATAATCGTCAGGTCGGCACTGAAGCTGGTGTCGAAAACGCGGTCGAAACCCAGCTTGCGCAACAGGGTGACAAGAGCACCGTTGACGTCACGCCCGGGTTTGTCGCCGAACAGCTCGGCCAGCGTCACCGAAATTGCGGGCGCATGCTGGGCGACAACGATCATCTCGGGATCGTTCAGAGCCATCTCGACTTCGGCCAGATGCGAATGCTCGACCAAAGCGCCCGTGGGACAGACGCGGATACACTGCCCGCAGTTGACGCAGCTGGATACGTTCAGCCCTTCGTTGAAGGCGGGACCCACCTGGGCCTGACTGCCGCGGCCCGTGAAGTCGATGGCCGCCACCGCCTGCACCTCTTCACAGATGCGCACGCACTTGCCGCACAGAACGCACTTCGCGGGATCGCGTACGATCGAGGGGCTGGAGATATCCTTGTGAAAGTTGTTCTTCTCGCCGCGGAACCGACGAGCGCGCACGCCCATCTCCTCGGCCATCAAACGGAGCTGACAAGTGTTGTTGCGTTCGCAGTAGAGGCAGTCATCGGGGTGGTTGCTGAGCAGCAGCTCGATGATGGTCTTCCGCGCCTTGAGCGCCCGCGGCGAATGGGTTTGCACCTTCATGTCCGGATAAACCGGGAATGAACAGCTCGGCACGAGATTGGGGTGCCCCGCGACCTCGACGACGCAGAGTCGGCACGCACCCGAGGGGCTGAGGTCCTCCAGGTGACACATGGTTGGCACATGGATCCCCTCGCGCCGCAACGTGACGAGCAGCATCTCATTCTCTTTGGCCTGGACCTGACGATTGTTTACTTCGATGTTAATCATGTTCTCTCCCCCGACTATTTTGTGGAAACCGCGTCGAAGCGGCAGACCGTCAGACAGTTTCCGCAGGCGATACACTTGTCCTGCACTATGTAATGCGGGCTCTTGGGCGCACCCATGATCGCATCGGTGGGACATTTTTTCGCGCAGACCGTGCAACCGGTGCAGGCCTCCGCGTCGATGGAATAGTGGAGCAGCTCCGTGCAGACTCCCGCCGGACACGTCCGCTCATAGATGTGAGCTTCGTACTCGTCGCGGAAGTAGCGCAAGGTGCTCAGCACCGGGTTGGGAGCTGACTGGCCGAGACCGCAGAGCGATGTGTCCTTGATGACCTCCGCCAGCTCCTCGAGATTGACCACACCCTGGAAGCGCTCCAGGGCCATGTTCTTGTCCTCGTTGCGCCGACTGCGCGTAATGCTCTCGAGGATCTCCAGCATCCGACGCGTGCCCTCCCGACAGGGGATGCACTTGCCGCAGCTTTCACGCTGGATGAAGTCCATGAAGAACTTGGCGACATCGACCATGCAGTTGTCCTCGTCCATGACCACAAGACCGCCGGAGCCCATCATTGCGCCCAGGGTTTTCAGGGATTCGTAATCGATGGCGATATCGAGGTAGTCGACCGTGATGCAACCACCGGATGGTCCGCCGATCTGCACCGCCTTGAATTTCTTACCGTCGGGGATGCCGCCGCCGATGCTGTAGATGACATCATGCAGCTTGGTGCCCATCGCCACCTCCACAAGACCGGTGTTGGTGATCTTGCCGGAGAGCGCGAAGACCTTGGTGCCCTTGCTCGTCTCGGTGCCGACCGCGGCAAACCAATCCGCGCCATTGGCCAGCAATTCGGGCAAGTTGGTCAGGGTCTCCACGTTGTTGATGATCGTCGGGCAGCCGAACGCGCCGCGCACTGCGGGAAATGGCGGCCGCGGGCGAGGCATGCCCCGTTTGCCCTCGACGCTGTGAATCAGGGCCGTCTCCTCGCCACAGACAAAGGCCCCGGCGCCCTTCTTGATCTTGATGTCGAGATCGAAACCGCTGTCCTGGATATTCTGGCCGAGCAGTCCATGCTCACGCGCCTGCGCCAGGGCAACTTCCAGCCGTTCGATCGCCAACGGATACTCCGCGCGCAGGTAGACGATGCCCTTCGTGGCACCGATCCCGTAGGCGGCGATTGCCATCCCCTCCACCAGACGATGGGGATCGCCCTCGATCACCGCGCGATCCATGAACGCGCCGGGATCACCCTCGTCGGCATTGCAGATCAGGTACTTCTGTTCGGCAGCGGTGTTCAGCGCGAACTTCCATTTGCGCCCGGCGGGGAAACCGCCGCCGCCGCGGCCGCGAAGGCCGCTTTGCTCGACTGCGTCACAGGTCTCAGCCGGCGTCATGCCGTGGATGACCGCGTTCAGAGCCTCGTAGCCGCCACGGGCATAGTATTCATCGATACTGCCCGGATCGATCAGGCCGCAGTTCTTCAGGACCCAGCGGGTCTGGGGGGCGAAGAAGGGGTGCTCGTCGATGCCGATGACATCGCTCCAGGGGGTCTGCCCCGCGCCGTTGAACTGGAACAGCGGAGCCTGCTCGGGCAGCCCGCCGGACAGCATCGGCTCCAGAATGCCCACGACCTTGTCCTCGGTCACGTTGCCGAAGCAGAGGCGGGTCTTGCCGGGCAACTGGATATCCAGCATCGGCTCCATCGCGCACAGGCCGATGCACCCGACCTGGATGATCGCGACATCGTCGTTCCGCCCCTCCAGGAATTCCTCGATGACGGCCAGCGCCTCACCGGCACCGGCGCCCAGACCACAGGTACCCGTGCCGATATAGATCACGGGTTTATCCACACTCTCTCTGCAGAGCCGTGCTTTATCGTCGGGACTCATGTTCGCGGCCCCCCGCGGATTCTCATGCTTACTCATTCGTAGCCTCTTTCTTGGCCTCTTTGCGATAAGCCCTCAGAATTTTCCTGACTGAATCTCCCGTGACATTGCCGTGGAATTTGCCGTTGACGCAGATCAGGGGCGCAAGCCCGCAGGCGCCGAGGCAAGCCACAACCTCGAGGCTGAACTGGCCGTCTCGCGCGGTTTCTCCGGCTTCGATGCCGAGCTCCCGCTTGAGGGTCTCGAAGATTGTTGCGGAGCCTTTGACATGGCAGGCGGTGCCGCGACAGATCTGGACATGGTATCTACCCAGAGGTTGAAACCGGAACTGGTTGTAGAATGTCGCCACACCATAGATCTTGCTTGCGGGCAGATTGAGATGCTTGCCGATGCTCACGACGGTCTCCTTGGAGATGAAGCCCTGAACCTCCTGAACATCCTGCAACAATGGAATCAGGGCATCCCTGCTCGCATTCGGATAACGATCCAGGATGGGCTGAATATCTGTTAAGGGCGCACTCATTCGCCTCGTCTCCCCTCTTCGCGACGGCCGTAGTAGGCTACCTTGGCCAGCGCGATGCCTATGTCCATGTTTTCTACGAAGACCCCATCGGGGACTCGCAGGCGCACATTCGTGAAGTTGAGCAGACTGTGCACCCCCGCTCCCACAATGAGATCCGTTGCTTCCTGGGCGCGGCTGGCCGGCAGGGTCAGAATTGCCACGTCGATACCCTTCTCCTTGATCAGATCCGGCAGATCCGCAGCGCTGTATGTCGCCACTCCGCTGATGACGCGACCGACCTTCTCCGGGTCGACATCGACTGCCGCCACCATCTCCAACCTCGCGTGGGCCTGGTGGAAATATTCCAGTACCGCCCTCCCCAGATTACCGACGCCAAGCAACATGACCGGTTGCCGCGTCGGGGCATCCAGTTCCAGATTGGTCGCCTCCCCAAGGGCCACGACGTCGTACCCGCTGCTGGGGCTCCCCGTGTAGCCGATCGTCATCAGATCCCTGCGAACCTGAGACGCCGTCACTCCGGCGCGTTTGGCCAGGGCATGCGAGAACACCTTCGCCTGCCCCTCCATCGCCAATGACTGCAGAATCCGCCGATACAGGCTCAGACGCCCGACGACATTGGGATTCAGCTTGTTATTGCGGCTAGTGTTCATGATGGCATCGCCCCTTACTGCTGTTCCATTTGTAACGACGTTACGTGATTCACAACAGTATAGTCAGCCATGCAGAGAGATGTCAAGACGGGGGGCAAGGAAAGTTGAATTCTATTCACATTATCCTCTTAATGGCATGTAAGGTGTTTGTTATCAACACCAATTGAGATCCTGTATAGCGGATCCCGTGCGATCTTCCTGCGTTTTATTGCGCAGTATTTCCCTATGCTCCCACACTGTCCCAGGAGAGGCCTTGCGATTCCCGCCGGAAGGGCAGGTCAATTACGAACCGGGTGCCCTCCCCCTCCTCACTGGTAAAGAAGATCGAGCCGCCATGCCGCAACACCGTCTGCTGAATCAAGGGTAATCCCAACCCCGTGCCCACCTCATCAAGTTGCCTGGCGTTTCTGGCCCGGAAGAACTCCCTGAACAGCTTTGACTGCTCGTCCGCGGGGATCCCGATCCCCGTATCCGAAACGATTATGCGCATGTTCTCGTCGTCGAAACGGGAGAACTCGATATCCACCCGCCCTCCGGCAAGTGTGTATTTGAGACTGTTGGAGATCAGATTCTCCATCATGTCGTACATCAGATCGACACCGCTATCGATCAGAGGTAGAGATTCGTCAAACTTGAGATTCAAGCGGATCTTGCGTTTGCGGGCGTCATCGTTGAAGGTTTGCCTCAAATGGGCAACCAGGTCTCCGACATTCACCTGAGTATCGACGATCTCACGACTTCTGTCCTTCGTCTGCGCCAGGGTCATCAATTCGCCAACGGTTCTGTTCAGTGCCTGCAGGCGCTTCTCCACCCGCGTCAGGTACTCCAGCTGCTTCTCGGTGACATCTCCCATATAGGCGGAGGAGATCAATTCCAGCATACCCAGAGACGCGCCAAGTGGAGCTCGCATGTTGTGGGCGACCTGGAGGGTGAACTGGGAGCGCTCCTCAAGCAGAGACCGAATCTCTCCGTAAGCGTCGGCATTGTCGATGGCCAGAGCCGTCAGCTCTGCGACCATGTTGATGCACCGGATGTCCTCTTCGTTGCTGAATTGGTTGGCTTCGCAACTATAGGCGCTGAGCACACCAATCACTCTGTCCTCGATTTTGAGGGGAGCGCAAACCAGAGACTTCACCCCCGCCCGGCACAGCTGCTCCTTGAGATAAAAATCCTCATCATCAGTCAGCGCTCCAATTGCCAGCGTTTCGCCGCCGATGATCCTCCGGTTGATCCGGCTCGAGGTCAGCGGCACCCTCTCTCTGGTGATGCTCTCGGGCAGGCCCCAGTTCGCCACGAAATCCAGAACGCGCCTCTGCTTGTCCAGCAACTTGATGGAGGTCATCTCCACATGCAAAATCGCGGCGAATTCGCGGGTCACGATATCCAGAATTGGATTCAACGAACGCTCGGCACCGATGCACTTGGTCATGGTGTGCAGGCGTTGGAGACGATCATTGAGATCCGCGATTCGTCGAGCAAGCAGCACCAGTGCGTCCACTCTGTCGCGCAAACGCCCCATCACGCTGGCAGTCGATCCGGCGGCAATCAACACGGATGCCGAGAAGAAACCCAACATGCTCATCACGTAGCCGGAGTGGGTCTCCATGGAGAACGTCTGCCCCTGGAACCTCAGGGGCAGGCTGGTGAGGATGCCCTGGAATTCACAGGTGGCGAGAGCCCACATGCCGACCGTTGCTATCCCGGCAAAGAGAAAGGCTATGCTTGCCCTGAAATGGATCGCCGCAAATATGACATGGAAAATGAAGAAGAAGATCAGGGGGCTGGCTGCTCCACCCGTACAGAATATGAGCGCAAACATACTGGCGTAATCGAGGGAGACCTCGACGATCGAGTACCGCCGGTCCTGCTGTTCCCCCTCTGCCGATCTGCTCAGGATGAACACTGTCAAAGCGGCATTGTAGGCCAGGATCAAGCCCGCGATGCACAGAATCGGCTGCATGCGAAATTCAAAACCCATCTGCCTGCCCATGAGCACCGCCGCCAGGATCGCCGGTGCCACCCACCAGCGCAAGCGAACCTGCCAGGAGATCTGACGCCCCCAGATGCGATTCAGATTCCCTAGATCGGGGAGAGGATGCCCATTGTCCGTAATGGGATTCGAACTCTCTTGATTGTTTGATTCAGTACAAAGCCCCATATCATCACCTTTCTGCAATATCTTGGCCATATTGTATCCTAAATATCGGCAGAATACCAGTATGCTGTCAACATGGTCAGAGGTCGCCCATACTCGAGCAAACACCGTAATTCCCGGTAATCGCACACTGAAATTACCTGCAATTCCCACAGCTTTACACCCTCATATGCGAAGCCCGCGCAGGTGATGATCTCCTGCGCGGACTTTGCTATATAATGATGACGTTATCCGGAGAGATTATTTCCCCTGATGTTGATATCGATTCCGGATCCAGTCGAGCCACTGGTCCATCCCCTCACCCGTCTTGGCCGAGATCTCAAACAGGGGAGCGCGGGTGTTGATCCGCGACAGGTCTTCACGAACGATGGATGTGTCGTACTCAAGAACCTCGGCCAGATCCATTTTGTTGAGGAGGATCACATCGGCGGGCTGGAACAGCGTCGGGTACTTGGCCACCTTGTCGGCTCCCTCGGGTACCGAGAGCATGGCGACACGCACATGCTCGCCGAGATCGAAACCGGAGGGGCAAACCATGTTGCCCACATTCTCGATGAACATCACCGACAGATCCTTCAGTTCGAGCCCGTCGAGAGCATCGGAAACCTGCGTCGCCGACAGGTGACAGCCCCCCTCGGTATTGATCTGCGTGACCTCGACCGCCAGATCCCCCAGCCGCTCGGCATCACGCGTGGTCTGGAGATCGCCGACGATCACCGCCGACTTCATCTCCGGCGCCAGAGCCGGAATCGTCCTCTCCAGCAGTGCGGTCTTGCCGCTGCCGGGAGCGCTGGTGATGTTGAGGACGAGCATGCCTGCCCCCTCCATCCGTTCGCGATTGCCCGACGCCACGGCGTCGTTGGCCTTCAGCACGCTGGTGACCACGTTAATCTTCTTCATTGCCCTCGGCTCCTTCTTGTCTACAGGATATCGATTTCAGGATGATGTCGTCACCGGTCAGAAACTCGACATCGGCGACGCCACATTGAGCGCAGAGGAACGAATCCACCTCCGGCTCGAATTCGTGAGCGCAGGCGCGGCACTTCGCCTTGAGCGGAACGATCGTCAACTCGACCTGCGCCCCCTCGGCCACAGTTCCCTCCGCCGCGGCCTCGAAGGCGGCATCCAGCGCTTCGGGAACGACGCCGCGATTCACACCGGCGGCAACCACGACCGAATCGATCTGCCTGACGTCGTTCGCCGCCGCGATCTCCTCCAGCTGCCGCAGCAACGCCTCCGCTATCGCCATTTCGTGCATGTCAACTCCCGGCATCACGCCAGACCTGTTCAATTCGTGTGAGCAAACAGCCTCTGTTTGCGACCCTAACAAATTCTCGGCAACTCCTCGCCGTAGGGGCGGGTGACCATACGCCTGCCGCCACCGCGGGTAATCAACTCGACGAGCGGCGGAGTCGCCGTGGTAAATCGTCCGATGAGCGCGCCCATGCCGCCAAGAGGGTGAGCCTTACAGGCGGACAACACCGCATCCGCAGCGTCTTTGCCAATCACCGCCACAACCTTGCCCTCGTTGGCCACGCTCAACGGATCGAGTCCCAGTAATTCAGCCGTGTGCAACGCCACTCGGGAGATGGGCACATTGGCCTCCTCGATCTCGACGCTGAAACCGGTGTCGGCCGCCAGATCGCAGAGCACACCGGACAGGCCGCCGCGGGTCGGATCGCGCAGGAACTTGACCTCGCGTCCGCCGGCGGCCAGCAACGTATCGATCAGGCTCCCCAGCGGCGCCGCGTCGCTCAGAAGGTCCGTGTCGAACTCCAGGTGCTCCCGCACCGACATCACGGCCAGGCCGTGATCGGCCACGTTGCCGTTGATTAGCAGCAGGTCCCCCTCCTCGATCCGGGAGGCGTCAAGTTCGACATCATCGCGCATCACGCCGATGCCCGCCGTGTTGATCATGAGGCCGTCACCCTTGCCCCGCTCTATCACCTTGGTATCTCCAGTGGCGATGACCACACCGGCCTCACGGGCCGTGGCGGCTATGGAATCGACCATCCGGTCCAGGGTCGCAAGCGGCAGCCCCTCCTCGATGATCATCCCGAGGCTGAGCGCCAGCGGCTTCGCCCCCATCACAACGAGATCGTTGACGGTGCCGCACACCGCCAGATGACCGATATCCCCGCCGGGGAACTCCAGCGGCTGCACGACGAACGAATCCGTAGTCATGCACAACCGGCCATCCACCTGCGGCAGCACGGCGCTGTCGTTCAGCGGATTGAGCAGGTCGTTGGCCAGCTTGGGGATGATCCGCTCCTTGAGGAGCTTCTGGGTCATCTCGCCGCCGCCGCCATGGGCCATGGTGATGCAGGGCTCCTCTTTGCGCTTACGCTCGCTCATACTTGCTCCCCCTATTCGACTGTGCGCGCGGTATTGCGGTTGTACCTGAACCAGGCGGCGCAGGTCCCCTCGCTGCTGACCATGCAGGGACCCACCGGTTTGATCGGCGTACAGCCGGTACCGAAGAGTTTGCACTCCGCCGGCGTCGCCTGGCCCTGAATCACCTCGCCGCAGATGCATCCGGCCGGACACACATCGGGCCCCATCTCCAGATCGAAATGACTCAACGCATCGAAACGTCCGTACTCCTCGCGCAACTCCAGTCCGCTGGCGGGGATCATGCCGATGGCGCGCCAAACGGCGTCACAGGGCTGGAACACCTTGTCGACGATGGCCTGCGCATGCAGGTTGCCCGGTTCGGTGACCGTCAGGCTGTAGACGTTCTCGACCCGATTCTCCCCCGCCGCCACCTGACGCACGATGTGCAGCAGCGCCAGCAACATGTTGTGCAGCTCGAAGCCGGCGACGACGCAGGGTTTGCCGTATTGATCGGCAATGGGCTTGTAGGCGTCCGAACCGATGACGATGCTCACATGCCCCGGACAGAGGAAGCCGTTGATCGGCATTTCCCCCCCACCGAGCAGAGCGTGCATCGCCGGGATCACCAGCTTGTTCTGCGCCAGGATCAGGAGATTGTCGATCCCCCTGTTCTCCGCTTCGAGCACGCTCAGAGCGGTGCCCGGCGTGGTGGTCTCGAAGCCGACGGAGAGGAAGATCACCCGCTTGGTCGGATTCTCCTCGGCGAGTTTGACCGCATCGCGGGCGGAATAGACGACCGCAATCTCCGCACCCTCGCCGCGCATCGTTTCCAGACTGCCCCGCGCACCCGGCACCCGCACCATGTCGCCATAGGTGGCGATGATCACGTCGGGTTCGGCGGCCAGATCGCAGGCAAGGTCGATATAGCCCTGCGACGTCACGCAGACGGGGCAGCCGGGACCGCTGACCAGCCGCAGCGACGACGGCAGCAGACTCTTTGCTCCGGTGCGGAACAGGCTCACAGTATGTGTGCCGCAGATCTCCATGATCGCCACCGGCTTGCCGGCTGCTTCGAGATCGGCGCACAGGTCGTTCAACTCGGCGACAACCGCCTGAACATCACTGGTCATCTTCATCACCCTTCGGGGTCGGCTCGTTGCCGACCAGTTCGACATCGTCGCCCAGAGCGGCCTTGAGCATGTCCCAGTTCTCTTTCGCCTCTTTCTCGTCGAGCACGCTCATGGCGAAACCGGCATGAACCAGCACCCAGTCGTCGACCTCCGCCTCGGGGACCATGGCCAGGGAGGCCTCGAGGCGGCTGCCCTGAAAGTCGACCATCGCTGTGCGACCGATGACAGGTTCGCCCGAGTCAACTATCTCGAGAATCTTGCCGGGAACGGCGAGGCACATAATGTCTCCCTTGTCGCTTGGGTATTCGATTGCCCGCTTAATCGTGCGTGGTGCTCGCGAGGCGAGCCGAGGCGACCAGCGCCTGCCCCAGGGCCAGACCGCCGTCTCCGGGCGGGACACGGTGATGAATATACACAGCCAGCCCCCGCTCCCGCAACAGCCCCCAGAGCCTTGTCAACAGATGGCGATTGGCGAATGAGCCGCCCGAGAACAGTACCCGATCCAGTCCGGTGGTCGACGCGGCCAGAGTGACCGCTTCGGCCAGCATCAGGGCCAGAGTTTCGTGGAAAGCCAGAGCAATCTCACCTGCCGCCTGACCGGCGCGTCGGCGCTCGAGCAGATCGAGAACCAGGGGACGCCAGTCCAGCTCGAGACCCTCCTCATTGGCGGTGACCGCCCAGGCGAGGGGCTCGGCGCCGGTCTCGAGACTACCCATCGCCAGGGCCTCCAGAGCCATCGGCGCCTCGGCCTCGCAACGGTTGACGTCGCAGGCGCCGGTCAGGAACGCGACGGCATCGAAAAGGCGACCCAGGCTGGAGGTCGGCACACCTGCCCCCGACTCGAATCGCCCTGCGGCGAATGTCAGGGCCACCGGATCGACCCGCCCGATAAAGGGTTCAGCCTGGTGCCAGTCGACACCCAGGACATCCCGGCAGAGGCCGGCAGCCGGTCGCCACGTTTCGCGAGCGGCGGCGTCGCCGCCGAGAAGCGGGAAGTAGCGGAGATGTCCGAGTCGTCGGAAATCGGACGCCGTGCAGGCCAGCAACTCGCAGCCCCACACCGCGCCATCGGTGCCGAAACCGGTGCCGTCACAGGAGAGGCCGAGGACCTCGCCCTCGAGTCCATTGTCGGCCAGGCAACTGACGATGTGAGCGTGGTGGTGCTGCACCTCGGTGAGGGGCAACCCCAGCTCCCGGGCAAAGCGGGTGGAGGCGTAATCGGGGTGGAGGTCGCAGGCCACCAGCGCGGGTCGACTGTCGAACAGATCCCGGAAGCGCTCCACCGTGGCGATGAAGTTGCGGTAGGCGGCGGGATTGTCCAGGTCGCCAAGATGTTCGCTCAGCACCGCGTCGTGCCCGGAGAGCAGACAGACGGTGGACTTGAGCTCCCCCCCTACGGCCAGGATGGACGCGGGGGCGGCGGACTCCAGCTGCAGCGGCGCGGGGGCAAATCCCCGGGCGCGTCGCAGGGGTTGGATACGTGAGGCCGAGCTGTCCCCGGGCAGTTCGACGCCCATCACCACGGAATCATCAACCCGACGTTCGATGTCGCGATCATGGAGCAGGAAGCGGTCGGCGATCCCGCCCAGACGCTCGAGAGCTTCGGCGTTGTCGCGACAGAGGGGTTCGGAACTGGGATTGCCGGAGGTCATGACCAGAGGACCGGGCCGTTCGGCCAGCAGCAGTTCGTGGAGCGGCGTATAGGGGAGCAAGACCCCCAGCGTGCCGGTGCCGGGGGCGACCTCGTCGGCGATAGTACTGTCCGGCCGCTTGGGCGCGAGGACGATGGGGTGGGCCAGGCTGGTGAGGGCGCTGCGGGTGAGATCATCAAGGTGGACGATTCGATCGGCGTCCTCCAGCGACGCAACCATGACCGCCAACGGTTTGACTTCGCGGTTCTTGCGACGACGCATCTCGGATACGGCCTCGCCCAGATCGGCGCGACAGGCCAGATGGAAGCCGCCGAGCCCCTTTACTGCGAGTATCTTGCCGTCGCGCAGATGGCTGGCGGCCATGGCAATCGCGTCACCGGGCAGCTCGCTACCGGTCGGATCGGTGAGCCAGGCGCGGGGACCGCAAACGGGACAGGCGTTGGGCTGGGCGTGGAAGCGGCGGTCGCGCGGATTGTCGTATTCGGCCCGGCAGTCGGGGCACATGGTGAAGGCCGCCATAGTGGTGGCGATGCGGTCATAGGGAACTCCCTGGATGATCGAGTAGCGCGGACCGCAATTGGTGCAGTTGATGAAGGGGTAGCGGTAGCGGCGGTCGTCGGGGTCGAACATCTCGCGGAGGCAATCGGCGCAGACGGTGGTGTCGGCCGTGATCTCCGCTTTTTGCTCCCCCCCCGTAGTGCTGGTGTGGATCGTGAACTCGCGCTCATCCTCAGGCGGCAGATCGGTCGCCTGCAGGGAGACGATCTCGACCAGGGGGGGACGTTCGGAGGCGATGCGCTTCTCGAATATCTCGATCTCGTCAGCTGGGCCCTCGACCTCGATGAACGCACCCGTGGGGCTGTTGCCTACGTGTCCGGCCAGGTTCTGATCGGTAGCCAGGCGGAAGATATAGGGGCGGAAACCCACGCCCTGCACGCGGCCTGCAGCCTCGAAACGGCGGCGGATTATCCGTCCGGAATTGGATGGCTGTGACGACAAGTGTACTCCCCCATAGGCTGGACCATTATTGAGGGGATAGTAAAAGCCTCCGGGTGGGCGGCGTCAACAGGGAAGGTGGCCCTGGATTAATCGGCCGGGATTGACCACGGCCACAAATGCCGGAAAGGCTGATTTCAGATGGGTTGTTCAGCGGCGGGAGGTTCATCTGCGGACGCCAACGCCCCCTTGTTCCCGGGTCGCGAGCCGTCATCTCCGTTCACGGGGAGCCACTCCTCCAATGTTTCCCTCAATTCCTGCCGGGAGATCGGTTTGGCGATATAGGCGTTCATGCCCGCCGCCAGACATTTCTCCCGGTCGCCCCGAATGGCGTTGGCGGTCAGAGCAATGATGGGCACGTTGTGATCCTTGACCGATGATTGCGGATCCCGGATCCGACGACTGGCCTCGTATCCATCCATGACCGGCATCATGCAATCCATAAGCACCAGATCGTAGGGCAGGGATGCCAATGCGTTCAGCGCCTCCCGACCATCGGCCACAGCATCGGCCTGCAGACCCAGTTTCTTGAGAATACCCAGGGCAACTCTCTGATTTATCTTGTTGTCTTCGACCAACAGGATACGCGACTTGCGCTCATCGAACCGAAGTTCAGCCGGAGAAACAGTGGCGTCTGTTTTCCGGAGTTGCGCGGGCTCTGCGGCACAGCTCCGATCAGCCAACGCCCGAGAGAGGATATTCATCAATTCCCGAGGTCGCACCGGTTTCGTCACATAACCCGCGAAGCCGCTGTCCGCCAACCGGTCCGTATCAGCCCTCACCCCCGGAGAGGCCTGCATCACAACTTGAATCCCGTCATGCCCCGGTTCCGTCCGTATCCGACAGCCGAGTTCCACCCCATCCGCATCGGCTACCTGCATTGCCAGTATGGCGATGCGGAAAGGATCTTTTTCGGCCAGCGCCTTGTGAAGAGACTCAAGCGCCTCGCCCCTGTCCCTGGCCTGCGTCGCTCGCACACCCCAGTCGCCGAGACGCGCGGCCAACATCTCCCGATTGGTCGCATTGTCGTCCACAATCAATACATGCACATCCTGCAGAATTGCCGGCTGCGGCGACGAGGGTTGAGTAGCCTCAGGCTGTTTACGCAGGACTGTGGTGAACCAGAATTCCGACCCACCGCCGACTTCGCTGGTCACACCTATCTCGCCGCCCATCAGTTCGGACAGCTGCTTCGCGATGGCCAGCCCCAACCCGGTCCCCCCGAACCTCCGTGTGGTCGAAGTGTCTACCTGGGAGAACAGGTCGAACAGCAGGTCGATCTTGTCCGCCGGGATACCGATTCCGGTGTCCCGCACAGTGAACTTCAACCGTATATCATTCGCGGTCTCCGACTCCATAGCGACCAGCACAACCACTTCCCCCGTGGAGGTGAACTTGATGGCATTATCCGCCAGATTCATGAGGATCTGTTGCAGGCGCACCGGATCTCCCTGAACCCGCGTCGGGATCGAAGGGTCGGCTGCGCAGATCAACTCGATGCCCTTGTCATAAGCCCGCAGCGCCATCATGGCGGCGATATCGTCCAGGAAGCTCTCCAGATCGAAATCCAGGATCTCGAGATCCAGTTTGCCCGCCTCGACCTTGGAGAAGTCCAGGATATCGTTGATGATGGCGAGCAGCGATTTACCGCAGGTTTGCACGGTCTCGGCGTATTGGCGCTGATCATCATTCAACTCCGTATCCAGCAGAAGGCCGGTCATACCGATGACGCCGTTCATGGGCGTACGGATCTCATGGCTCATTGTCGCCAGGAATTCCCCCTTCACTTCATTCACCCTCTCAGCCTCCTCCGCCTTGGCTTCCGCCTCGGCGGTCTGCACCCTCATCTGCTCCATCCTCACTTGCTCCGTCACATCATCCGCGCGAATCACCGCCCCCGCGCCCCCGTCCGCGTACAGCGGATACACTATGATCTCCTCATAGCGGACACTATCTCCCGATTCTCGTCTGATCCTGGATCCACGCTGCTCGGTGCCGGTCTCAATCGCATCATGTACGCGACTCATCTGCGGCGCAAGGAAGGGGATGACATCCGCGAGAGGTCGACCTATCGCCTCCTCTGCAAACTTCCCGGTGATGTTTGCAGCTTCGGAATTCCACTGGGTGACGATCCCATTGCTGTCAACACCCACCAGCAACGAGGGCATGGAGTCGATGATGTTTGAAATGTAGCTCCGCGCTTTCCTCAGCTCTTGTTGCTCACTCTGCAGTCTGACGATCATCTTGCGCATGCAATGATCCAGGGTGCGTGTTTCGCGAGTGCCCTGAACCAGCAACCATTCTCCCTGGAAACCCTCCGACTCGATCCTCTTGGCAGTATTGGCCAATGTGGAGAGGGGTTTGGAGATACCCCTGGCGAGGAGCCAGGCGATGAACATCGCCACTATGAGTATGATCGCCATACTGATTATGACCTTGGTGCGCAGCGCGATCGCAGATGCCAGCAGATCATCGCTGTACACCGACAATCCGATGTACCAGTCGAGCGGTTCATAGTAGCGGATGAATCCGATTTTCTCGAATTTCGCCTGTTGAGCATAGCCCGGTTTCGTCCATAGATATCGAAACAGCTTATCGGGTGTTTTCGAGGCCTCTATCATTTCGGGAAACAGAGGATTGCCGGTAGCGGGATTCAACAACTTCGCCACGTTGCCCACCAGATTGGGATGGACCAGAATGTTGAAGTCCTTGTCGAAGGCAAAAGCGTAGCCGGATTCGGCAACCCGGATTTCAGAGATGCTCTGGAATACTATCTCCCTGACCTCTTCCAGATGGTCTCGGCATGCAGCATCAATGTCATCGACATAAAGACCGGTTCCTATCAACCAGCCCCAGGGCTCAAACGATTTGACATAGGACAGCTTGGGCTGAATCTCCGTGAGTCCACCTTTAGCCGGCTTGGGCCACTTGTAGGGGAGGAACACCTCTCCGTCATTCGCCTCGGCTCTGATGACGAATTCCGCGAGTAGATTCGCCCCACCCGCAAGCGCGCTGTAGAACAGGGGATTATCTCCGGGTTTGCCCTCGAGCCCGGGCACTGTGGGATGCATGAGCATGGAGGGGATGGGCAGAGCAGTATCCTGAATCCACAAATAACCCGAGCCATCGTGGTAGCGCATCCTGCGCACCGCCTCCATGGCGGTGCGCTTGGCCTGCTCTTCAGTTATCTCGCCGGCGACAAATTGCGCGTACGAATCATCAATGGCAGCAGTGGCAATCTCCATGATGAATTTGAGATTCTGTTTTCGTTCCTGCTCCAACTGAGCAAGCTGGAAGCGATTGTTGGTATATTCATTCTCGATCACCAGTACAGTCTGATCGAGGATATTGGATGCATGCTTGAGTTCGGAATTCCTGGTGCTGGCTGCAATATCCCGCTGGATCAAATAGGAGACGGAAGCGCCCGCCGCGATGATAATCAGCCCGAAGGCCAGCATTATTCTGCTTTTCAGAGTGTGCATGAACTACCTCTGCCGTCCATAATCAGGTCGTACTCCGTATCGCTCCCCACCGAATCCAAATGCGGTCCGACTTGCCGTCTGCTTCAGCAAGCTGGAATCGCCCAACATCCCTGACGATGAGCGTTGCCGCCTCCATATAGTAAGGATGCATTGCCATAGCCCCGGCATGCGGATACGCTTGTACCTGCTGTCATATCGGATGTCCACACACATTTCTTTAAGATTATGTAACAAGGAAAGGTCGATCCGGTGCGAACTCTGCCCCCGAGGTCCCCATGAGGACGCAGGGCTACTGTCGAAGGCGGCTATTGAAATGGCGACTATCTGTTGACCTTCAAGGTCGGCGACGTGCGATTTTGAGGCCGAAATTCCCCACAATGGAGAGATTGTGGCGACTGTCGGATTGCGGTCGATGGACACAAAGCGCGCTGGACGGATGCCACGATGATGGTTGCAACGACTCCGGGACACACCCGGGATCATCCGGATTGTTCGTTGTACCGGTTGCCATTTTGACGATTGAGCCCTGACAGGCCAGTTCGGTTTCCCGCCGGATATCGTGCTGTTATCATGACTTTCGTGCTGCCGGTGACCTGGGGCGAGATGGCACAACGACATGTAAACTGAATGCACTCGGAGTCTTGACAGGACCCACGCCCCAATGTACATTGGCCAACCACTGATGCGGGGTGGAGCAGTTCGGTAGCTCGTTGGGCTCATAACCCAAAGGTCGTTGGTTCAAATCCAGCCCCCGCCACCTGACAGAAGCCCTCTTTGCAACGACTTGCAGAGAGGGTATTTTGTTGAGCATTACTGCCCTCCTTGAATTGTAAACACATTGTCAACATTCGCGTCTTTGAACACGGATTCCTGTAGCTTGTCGGCGGCATCCTGGCAGGCCGACGGCATCAAGTGCGCATAGCGGTCCATCGTCACCGAGATCGACGAGTGACCCATCTGCGTTTTGATCACGTTCATGTTCACTCCCTCCGCCAACATGAGGCTTGCATAGGTGTGCCGCAGGTCATGCCACCGAAGAGACTCCCGAACGCCAGCAGAGCGAAGGAGACGCTTCCAGAGCGTTTTGCTGAGATGATCCGGATCGAGGGGCTGTCCCGTGCCGTTGTCGAAGATCAGGCCCTCCCCAGACGGATTCCCCTGGCGCAAGCGATGCCCACGGATAGTCCTCAACACAAAACTCGGGATGCTCACATTGCGCCGTGACCTCTGTGTTTTCGGTTCTTCGAAGCGGCCCTTACCGTGGTAGGTTCGGGTCACCCGGAGGTATGATCCGGAGCCGTCATCCACGATGTCCTCAAAGCGAAGGGCCAGCAGTTCGCTCCGTCGCAAACCTGTGAAGATGGCCAGAGTCACGGCGACGTGTAGCGTCTTGTCCGTTACATTGGCTTGCTCCAGAAGCGGAGCGACCTCGAACGGCTGGAGGAAATCCATCTCCCGATGTGGAACGGGTAGCTTCTTAAGATCACGTGCGGGGTTCACAGTGAGGAAGCCGTCCTTGCGGGCTTGATCAAGGATGCACCCGAGCGTCGTCAACACGGCATTCACGGACTTCGGACTCAACTCACGGGATGGATCAATCAGGGCCGTGCGGAAACTGCGTAACAACGGCAGCGTGATCTTGTGGAAACGCACAGCCGACAAACCAATGTCGGGATCGAGCATATGCCGAAGGACATGCGTTCGGTATGCCCGCCAGGTCGTTGGTCTAATCTCGGCTTTCTTCCCCTCAAGCCAGGTTCGGGCATAGGTGCCGAAGACCACTTTCCTGGCATCAGGTCGGTGAAGTCCCTGATCGACTTCTCGCATGGCTTTGGTCAGTGCCTTCTTCGCCTCATCCTTGTCGTTGGAGACGATCCTTTGATGAAGACGACCCTGAGCATCGCGATAGCAGATGCCGTACGTCTTCCCGTTCTTGCCCCTACGCTTGTTGGTAAACACACCCATTACTCCACCTCGTGCGACTGCGACTTGACCCAGACATCAAGTTCGGACCGGATGTAGCGGATGTTTCGCGGGGTGATTCGATGACAGGGAAGAGAACCATCGCGGCTTTTGCGGCGCACTGTTGAAAGTGCCAACCCGAGATAGCCTGCCGCCTGACGGGCGTTGAAGAACTCCTGAGTGCCTGTAGGAGACACCCTTGGAGCGGAACCTTGGGAGTTGGGGTTGACAGCTGGTGGGTCTGACTTCATTCTAGGCATTGCAGCCTCCTTACGTCGGTTAACAGCGGTCGTTTTCAGGTTGCATAGAGGCCTCGGCCTCTGCTGCCCGTAGGTGGTCACACCCACCTGCGGGCTTTCTCGTCCTTTTATTCTGGTGCTTTGTCCTCCCCTTCCAAATCCTCAGCGGTGATAGTGGGCACGTCCTCAGGGTTGATCTTGGCAGCATCCGGATGGGTTGGATGAACCAATTGCATTCTATCGAAAATGTCCTCGACGGCCTCTTTGTCTTCCTCCTGCCCAGTTATCGTAACCGGCAATCTCTCATCTATGATGAGATTGATCGCTTCAACAACCAGGTCATTCACGCGCACAACCCTTCCCTCTTGATCAGACTGACTGACGGCAATCATCTTCAATCGAGTTAGCATTCCGGGTCGAGGTAGGTAGACGCTCAAACGCGTTCGCTTTCCCCGGTTCTGTTCAGCCGCTTGCGCCAATACTTCTTTCGCCGTTTTGACTTGATCCGGTGTAACCTTCTCTGCATCCATCCTGGCACCTCTTTCGCAGCCCCCAGCGTGATAGCGTGATAGCGTGATAGCGTGAACACCCTTAACATAGACTCAACCCTGAATATATGCAAGGGGATTCGAAAGGAAATTATAACCGGTTATTTATCTACAAGTTACGAGCTTTAAACCGTTTTCAAACAGAGAGATGATCGCTGACATCCAGATGAGAAATGTGGTCTCTATGACCGAGAAAGAATGACTTTCAACGGAAAACAACCCCCGTACCCCCGAAATGGTGGGGGTGGGTCTATCTGTTAAGGTTCACGCACAATCTGATGAGAAATTTCAGTTTGGTTATATACTTGGGGGATTATTCACGGAAGAGATCGTGGCGGTAGTCCCCATGCTTCTAAAGCCAGGCTAGGCGTACAGGCTTTCAGCTACAGGAGAATGAGTTTAGTGTAAATCCTCTCGCGATCATTTCGGCTTCCATTCTCTCGCCAACCTTTGGGCTTCCGCTATTTGGGCGGGAGTCATTTCGGCCGCGACTATGTCTCGCCCTTCCACTGCTTCGGTTCTAATCTCCAAATCCATTGAGGCGAGATTGAACCAGAGGTGGGCCATGACGTAATCTTGCAGCACACCTTCACCAATGTAGTACATCATGCCGAGGATGTATTGGGCTTTGGGAAGCCCCTGGTCGGCAGCAAGGCGGTTCCACTTCCCGGCCTCGGCGTAGTCTTGTACTACGCCGTTGCCGCGGTAGTACACTATACCCAAGGCAAATTGGCCAAAGACAGACCCCTTTTCCGCGGCAAGGCGGTACCACTTCACAGCCTCAGCGTAGTCTTGTACTACGCCTTTGCCGCGGTAGTACATTTCGCCAAGGAGTGCCTGGGCATCGGCATACCCTTGGTCGGCAGCCAGGCGGTACCACTTCAACGCTTCGGCATAATCTTGTGGTACACCCTTCCCGTTTTCATACATGTTGGCAAGATTGCACTGGGCATCGGCATACCCCTGTTCCGCGAGTGAGTGCCACCATTCGAACGCCTCTGTGTACTCCTCATTATCATTTGTGGTTATTGCATCCTCAATTGTGTCAGCCTTCGTTGTTCCCGACATTGACAGGATCAGCAGAAAGAGGGAAAGGGAAGCAATCAGTTTTATGGTAACCACAGTTTAGTTCCTTCCGATTGATCATGCTTGCTGACCGAGTTACAAAGAGTAGTCGCAAGGGCGATAATGAGTATACAGGGTCATGGAGATGACTCAACACATTCTACTTGATTCGAGTGTCCTTAAGCCCGCTTTTCACGCACTCCATGTAGATGTAAACGGCGTTCATGCTGCTAGTAGACCCGATCTCCCAATACGATAACCAGAGGCATATAGAAGCGGTTATTGCGCCTCAAGGCGATCTCAATTGAACTGACTTTAAACGGAAGTCGTCCCCCCTTCCCCCCCCCGGAAAGGTGGGGGCGGTCTGCCAGGTGTCACCTGCCCACAATCTGCTTATATCTTCTGTTTCCCGGTACATGGGACAACAAAACGACACTTCCTGTGGCCGATTGTATAGCACTGGCATTTGTGATATGGTCGCCGGTGATACAGGTTTTTAATGGGCTGTTACCTGGAAGGTTATTGAGATGGCTGTCTTTATCTTAGGGGCAGGTTTCACAAAGGCTGTTTTCCCTGATGCACCTTTGAACCGTGATCTCTTACAGACCCTCGCATCCCTTTCTGACGCAAGTGCAGCTTATAGGCTGATCGAACGATACGAAACCGGAGACATTGAAGTCGCTTTAACTCACCTCGACATGGACATCATTTCCAAATCTATGACATCTGAAGAAAGACAAGTACTTGAAGGTATCCGTCGGGGAGTTGAGAACGAACTGGCTGCTTTTTTCACACAGTTCCCAATCACGGAAGTGGTTGCCACCCGCTCACCCTGGATAGAGGAGTTCTGTACGAACGTGATCTCCGAGGGGGACGTGATTATTAGTTTGAACTACGATTGCGCCATAGAAGGGCTTCTAGACTGGTTCGGGAAATGGACACCCAACGGAGGATATACAGCGATTCTTGAGAATCCCCTAGTTGATGACCTCCTGCCAAGCCCAGTAACCATACTGAAAATCCATGGATCAGCTAACTTCGTTTCTGTTCCCGATCGTAAAAACCCTGATTCCCGTTTTGTTGGCTTCCAAATCAACTCCTCGTTTTTCCCGCAATCGGGACAACACAAGTTCTTTGGCTTTGGCGCAGGGAAAGGGAAACCCTACGTTATCGCGCCAAGTTATGTGAAAATCCCATGCGTGCAAATGACCTACCTTATGCTGGAAGCATTAAAAGCCGCAGAATCATGTCCCCAGCTTGTCGTTATTGGATGTTCACTTCGTCCGGAAGACTGGTTCTTAACACTTCTCCATACTCGAGTTCTTCGCACTCCAGAGTATCAATCACGTCGAGTAATCCTTGCTGACCGCCAAGCAGAATCCCTAAAACAGCGTCTCGAAACCTACTGGGGTGTAAACGTGGAACAACAGATCGTCGCTGTGGAAGGGAGATTAGAAGACAATCTGGATCAGATTTCAGCAGCAATAGCGGATGGGGACACAACCCCAACCAATTGATTTTACTCCACAATCCGCAGTACATACGGCAGGGCCCTCGGTAGGGTGTGATCATAGGGTATTCGCGTTGGCGGATGTACGCGTCTTCAAAGGTCTCTCCGAATTGGACAATTCTTATGCGGATAACTCTGGATTACGGAGTATACGCTAAGCGATCCGATGGTGGCGCTCTCACGGGTATCCCTCCTCCTGCTTACTGATCCTAACACTCACTCTGCACCTGTCCCTTACTCTAGTTCGATACCCATATCCATACCCATATGCTTTAGAAAACGGAGAGAATGGAGAATCAGATTCTCACCTACAGGATCCCTTCATCCCAGATCTCCGTATACACTCCTTCGTCGATCATACCGGACTCGAACAGGGCTTCAACAAACCCTCTATCCTCTTCATCGAGTTCCGGACACTCCCGTATTGTCCTAAGAAGCAGTTGCGTTCGTTGCGGACTATCCGGCATATTGGCCAGTGACCGCATCCTACCCTTCCACCACCTCGCGTTCGTTACCGAGAAGTGAACCCCTGGTGCCCACCATGTTCTGGACTCCTTGTCCCACTCAACCAGTCCACTAGCGCTCAATATCTTGCCAGCTTCCAGAACATCCTCCACTGTCCAGTCTGACCCGAGATGTTCGGCAATCACCGCAGGACCTGCGCATACGAGGCCACACGACCGTGGTCGGCGATATGGTCCCGTGCAGAGATGAAGGTAGAGGAGCTTTGCATCCTTGGGTAAGGTGCGAAAGCCGGGGTCTTCCCATAGTCTCTCTGGAATGCGGCAGTAGTCCTGGACCTCGGAGTTAGCCATGGTGACCCTCCTGCTTGGGGGTATCATCCAGCTTCCGCCCCATTCTGAAGGGATACAGCAGACAGTCGGTAGCAGTGCAACATCGCACCTCAGCCGACTCTCCCCCCACACACTCGATGCAGTACGCTCGGATAGCAGCACTACGAGTGCCCAGGCGATGTGCGCGAGCCCTGCTTTTTTGCATGTTTTTGACAGCGCGCTGGACCTCACGATCGGTCACCTGTCTGATGGCCCTCTTCCGATCTGACGAGGTGTAATCGGTGCTGGATTTGTCGGTATTACGCATTACATCCCTCCCTTGCCAGGAGGGGCGGTCCAGACTCAGAAAGACCTTGTAAACAGATTGTCAACACACCCCACGATATCAGGTGATACCCGAGGGCATGCAACGGTTGATGCGGGGCTTGTTTTATCGTTCTGCGTGACTTCGGGATATACACGGATTCGATATCAAGGGACTCATAACCCAAAGGTCGTTGGTTCAAATCCAGCCCCCGCCACCTAATTAAGAAGGCCGTTCCCAATTACTTGCGGGGACGGCCTATTTTCTTGTGGGGTCAATTGGACCAGCCAAACTTCCCATTTGCTTCCCGGTTTGGGATTGAAACGAGATCGATCAGTGATCAAATGAATTGCTCGATCACAATCCTGTCGGTACTGAGCCCCCAGCTCCGCATGGCCCTTGCCACAATTCCACTACTCATGCCAGTGTTGCAGCACAAGTATTTCATCTTACCCTCGATAGTCGAACTGAACTCCGCGAGTTGCCAGGTTCGTTCCACGAGCAGGCCGTTGCCGTTGGTCGATTCGGCCAGCGGCACCAAGCGCATGTCCTGGATGCCTCTTCTTTTCACACTTTCTCCAAAGCGGCATACAGCATCGCCATAGGCTTCGTAGAGCTCCTCGTCGTGATTTTCAGCTGCCAGTTTCCAACGTCGTAAGAGAAACTTCACATGGGCGGTACTCGCGATATCGACAGTGAACCACATCCGGGCAAGTCTCAGTTCGATGGCCCGATCGAAATCAGCGAGAGACGCTTCCATACCATCGATGGCCTCTTCGTCCCCCGCAGCCAGCATCGTGCCGAGAATTGTGACGGCGCATTCAGGATCACTCTCCCGCAATCTCCTGGCCAGATCCAGCAGACAGCGCACACCGACGAAGGGTACGCCCTCCGGCCGGGGATAGCTTAGCAGTAGTGTCAGACAGGCTGAGCCGGCGACGGATCTGTCGCGGTCTGTTATCACGACCGGGATCAGCCCCAGCGGGGAAAGGTCATTTACGTACAGTGAATCGATGATGTCGACTAGCAACAACATGCGCTCGGTCGCTGACATCCGCGAGTCGAGATGAATCCAGAACCGGCCCAGAGCGCAGAACGTAGCCAGGTCGCTCCGCTCCGCCACATCTCTCACCGTGTGATGTGCCAGTGCGGTCAAGTCCTGGACATCCAGATCCGGCCAATGGGACTCACACACCCAAAGAGCATGCATCTCGGTATTTCCCACTGGATCCGAGCCTGCAGTGACTTCACGGATCTGTGGCAGGATTGCTGGAGATTTCCAGGCAGCGTCGGAGACGAATCCGAACTGCAATTTGATTTCGAGAACGGAATGCATGCGCTCAGGGTCATTGAGCTGTCTGAAGACGGCAAGTTCGGCATCGTCGAGCAGCAGCTCGGCGCAGAGATTCAGATGATCGATCTTCATCGCGATCCCCTCCAAAGAGTTTGAGAATCGCCACCCATTCGGAACGGTTGATGTCCGCTCGCTGGGAGGCTTTTTAGCAGTTGTTGACGCGGCTGCAATACACGCAAATCCCGCGGACCCCCGGGGCAGGGCCATGAAATTACCCCGTACGACGCAGTCGTCCGGGGCTTGGCGGAAGGTGATTTCCTCCAGATCAGTCCCGACCTTTTAGCGCCTTGTTTAATGTGGCGGCAAGCCGGTCGACTCAAATCACCACAATCCGATAATAGCTTAGCTGCTCCTGAGATGTCAATTGATGAGCCAGGTTTTACTGAAAATCGCAAGCGGACGACACATCCCGCCCCACCGCTCTCCCCCGCTCAATCGACCTCCGACCGGTTTCCGTTCCATGGGATGCCGGCGTGTGATACAATGCTGCTGAATTTCTCTTTCCGGCAGTAACGATATCCATCTAGCGCCAAGGAGAAGAATCATGAAGCTCTCATCCGCCTTTCTGTTCGCCGCTCTCCTCACGATCGCAATCCCGACAGCGACGCCGATCAGCGCCGAACCGGCACCTCGGCATGATGATCCTGCCGCCCCACACCTCACCATGCCCGGTCATCCGCACCAGATCTCCGCGGAGCGGGCGGCGCTCGTGGACGCTCTACTCATTGCCAAACGCTCGGGGGATGTGACCGCCGCGCGGGATCTCGAACGGCGTCTGGCCCTGATCGCCGGAAACCCGTCGGGGCAGGATCGTATCTGCCCACCCGCCGGTGTCGTTCTGGAGGTCGGCTTATACCCTCCAGGTACATCCACCCAACCCCGCTGGCAGAACAACGACATCCTGGTCACGGGTAATGCACACGACGAGATCAATCCGAGCATGGCCAGCCTCGAGGACGGCACGCTGTTCACGGCCGTTGAGCTCGCGGGCACCGACAATCGGGGGGCCGACATCTACCGCTCGACCGACAACGGCGAGAGTTGGCACCAGTACTACTGGCTCTCCAGCGCCGAGGACATCACCGATCTCTCCCTGGCCGCGGGTGAAGGATCGGAGGATTGGCTGATAATGGCCTTCCAGTACGGGACCGACCTCATCGCGATCTTCAGGATCGACCTCAACGACATCTATAACTGGGGCACCGTAACAGCTCACTACAACGCGAACGGCGTGGCCAATCCCCGCCTGGTCACGGACGGCACCGATTACGACTACTGGTATCCCTATGTCGTCTTCAACTCAAAGACGGCGACCAACTGGGATCTCCTCTTCACCCGCTCTCTGACCTACGGTCAAACCTGGGAAACGGCGACGACACTCGCCAGCTACTGCGGGGCCAGCGGTCCCTGGGTCTACGACGGGACCGCGACCCACCCCGACATCGATTACGGCTCGAACATGCTCTACGTGGCCTACGACAACTACAACCCCCCGTGCACCGTCGACAGCAAGGAGATCTACGTCATCTCCAGCAGCGACCTCGGCGGCACCTGGAGCAGCTCCACGCAACTCACATCCCACAGTGACGACGAGTTCGACCCGGCCATCTGCGTGACGAAGTCCCTGCCGGACTCGCAAAGGGTGGTCGTGGCCTATTCGAGGCTCTGGCAGGGGGCCGATTCCGATATCTGGTACAACTACACATGGGACAACGGCCTCTCCTGGCGGACGAACGGCGAGGGTCTGGCCATCAGCTCATACGAGGAGAGCTCCCCGGTCCTGGCCACCAGCCTGGACAGGGGACGGGTACACGTCGCCTACTGGCATGACGGCCAGATCGGGTACCAGTCGACCGATTACCTGACCCCCACACTCTGGACCGACGAGAAGATGGTCAACTACGGCAACTACGCCACCGCTGCCTACCGTCGGCCGGGCCTCACGGTCAACTCCTCTCAGGGCGTCCTCGACGAAGCGGCGATCTCCTGGACTGACGATCGCGACGGGGTCTGCAACATCTACGCCGACGCTCCACCCACGGAGGGCAGCGGCAGCATTGACATCGACCCGCATCCGAATGAGTTGAACGCCGTCTGGGAGCTCCTGGGACCGGAAGGCATCTATGCAACCGGCAGCGGCGACACGCTCCTGATCAACATGCCCGACGGTGATTACACCCTGTTCTGGATGCCGGTCCCCGACTGGAGTTCACCGGAACCCAACCCGGCCACGGGGAACCTGCAGGAGAGCCTGACCCTCGTCTTCAACGGCATCTACATGCGCAATGCGCCGCGCAACCTGGGCATCTTCGATGTTCCCGCAGACCAGGGGCGCTACGTGCGTCTGTTCTGGGAACGCTCCGGCCATGACGCGCCGGGCACTTCGATCGACATCACCGGTTACGACATCTACCGCAGACAGGATATATATAAAGCGCTGCCGGGGACGACCGTCGGCGGCGAGCGGGAGCTGGGCTGGGATTCGATGGGTTGGATCTCCGCCCACGGAGAGGAGATCTACCAGTTCGTCTCGCCGACCCTGTGCGATTCCACGGAGACGACCGGCATCTGCTGGTCCGTTTTCCGGATTCGCGCCACGACACACGACCCGTTCTTCTTCTTCGACGCGCCGCCCGACAGCGGTTACTCGATCGACAACATCTTCCCCGCCGCACCGGCCAATCTCCGGTTGGCGGCCCCCAACATTCTCGCCTGGGACATGGTCCCCGACGACGATTTCAACTATTACAGCGTTTATGCCTCCGACACCGAGGAGTTCACCACATACGATCTGGTGGGAAACACCATCGACCTCGAACTGAACGTGTCAGGTCATGAGGGTCGTTACCTCGCGGTGACCGCCAGGGATACGGCGGGCAACGAAAGCGATCCATCCCTGATCCTCTGGAACGGCACCGGAATGGGCGACACTCCGCCCCCGACGCGGTACACTCTGGCGCCGAACGTACCCAACCCCTTCAACCCGGCGACCACGCTCCGCTTCGGTCTGCCCCGGGCGAACGCGGTTGCCTTGCGGATCTACGACCTCGGAGGGCGCGTGGTCAGGACCCTGATCGCAGGGGCGGTCTACCCCGCAGGGGAGCACCAGGTCACCTGGGACGGCACGGACGAGGCGGGGGATCCCGTGGCTTCGGGAGTCTACCTGTACCGGCTCGACGCGGGTCACTTTTCGCGGACCAGGAAGATGACCCTGCTCAAGTGAGTTGGCCATCCCCGCTTTCGACTTGAAGTCGAATCCGCTATCGGGCAATGTCGAAAGGAGAAGCGAGGAGGATCCCGTGTACCCACGACCTGGTGCCCGCATACTGAGATCGGCAATGATCCTCATGGCCGGATTGCTTTGCGGCTGCGCCGCGGGCAGTGGCGATCCGGACATCCGCACCACTCCGTCGGCCACCCTCATCGTCAACCTGGCCGCTGATGAATACGACATCTATATCGGTCGCGGATCGGATCCGCGAACCCACATGCTGACCGCCGGAGTCCGACCGGGCGAGAGGGGTTGGCTCGGCAATCCCCACCCCATCGGATACTGCGACCTCTGCGATCTGGAGCACACGCGAGATGAGTGCATCGCGGCGTTCCGCGAGGACTTCCGCGGTAAACTGACCACGGACGACGCCTTCCGCGCGGCCGTGCTCGCCTTGCGTGGCAAACGACTCGGCTGCTACTGCAAACCGAAGAACTGCCACGGTGATGTGATCAAGGCGTATCTGGATTCAGGATGATCATCCGGATGGACCTCCCTGAGGAGATCGGTCGGGCGAATCGCTCAACCGAAAGTGTCGGGTTTTTCTCGAGAAGCTCTTTGTGATACAATGATCTCAGTCCCGATATCAAAGGAGCGAACTTGCGAATCCGGATACCGCTCATTCTGTGCCTTCTGATCGGCGGGTTTACGGCCCTGCCGAGTCTGGCGGATTGGCAACCCACCGGCGGGCCGATTGGCGGATACGTCCGGTCGATCGTTGCCGATGAACACGGTGTCTATGCCGCCACTGGCGGCGGCGGAATTATGGCCAGCAATGACGGCGGCGAATCCTGGGATTTCAGCAACACCGGTTTGAGCAGCCATGACCTCAAATCTCTGACGACTTTGGGCGATACTCTATTTGTAGCCAGTGATGAAAATGTCTTCCGTTCGGCAGATCACGGCCTTAGCTGGGAAGCCTGCGGTACGGAATTGACGGGCAAGTACACGAAAACGCTGCTTGCCGATGATGGGCTGTTGTTCGCCGGCACGTATCTGTACGGCGTCTTCCGCTCCACGGACAGAGGGGACAGCTGGCAGGCCGTGAACACGGGGCTGCCGGCCAAGTACATCTACTGGCTGACCGACGACGACGATTTCCTCTACGCCGGCACTTACCTGGACGGCATTTTCAGGTCGAATGATCAGGGAGATACCTGGACGGCTGCCAACAGCGGGCTCGGCGAACTCAACGTCATGGCCATGATCGCTTTCGACGGTCGGCTCTTCGCCAGCACCTTGTGGAGCGGTGTCTACGTATCCGAAAACCAGGGCGGCCAGTGGGCTCCGCTGGGAACGAACCTCCCCTCGGTCAAGGGCTTCGCCATCCTGGAAGACGTCCTGTACGCGGCCCTGTTCGGACAGGGCGTCTACAAATCCGACGACTCCGGGGAGACCTGGGATCCGATCAACCTCGGCCTGGCCGAAACCTACCTGTGGTCTATCGGCACCGACGGCAGCCGTCTCTTCGTCGGAGTCACCAGCGGCCATATCTACACATCCAGCGGCCAGGGGGACTCCTGGACACTCAGCCAAGATAGCTCATTCCCGAGCAGCATCGGCGCCCTGGCGACCAGCGCGGGCAAGCTCGTCGCGGGTTCCCACGGAACCGGCCTCTTCACCTCCATCAACGGCGGCGCCTCCTGGGCTCGATCATCTTCAGTCTGGACAGTCGAGATCCGGGCGGTGACGGCAAAGGGCCCATTGATCCTTGCCGGCACCGACATGCTGGGGATCTTCAGATCCGTCAATGATGGCGGCTCCTTCAGCCAATCCAACTCGGGATTGACCAGCGACTGGATTCAGGCTTTCGCATTCTGCGGCGACGCGATCTTCGCCGGAAGTCGCGATGAGGGCGTGTTCCTCTCCACCAACGATGCGGTCAGTTGGAGTCCGCGCAACAACGGGTTGGGGAGTGTGACGATCAATGCGCTCGTCTCGGATGGAGTACGCGTATTCGCCGGTACGGCCGACAGCGGCGTCTATCGTTCCGAGGATCTAGGGCAGAGCTGGAATGCCTGCGGCAACGGGCTGGCCAGCGACAACATCACCACTTTGTTGACGAGCGATGGCCGCGTACTGGCCGGGACAACCGACACCGGCGTGTTCGTTTCCGACGATCAAGGCGAATCCTGGACCTCGAGTAACCTGGGTCTGCCGCCTTGGACATATATCCGCAGCCTGGCGGGAAACGGGTCCTACCTCTTTGCCGGTACCGATGCAGGTGAAGTGTTCTATAGCGAGCCCTCGGAGATCCACTGGATCGAGTTGGGCGGCCTACCGTCCGGGGGTCCGGTGCTGTCGTTGTGGCCGGACGGCGACCATCTTTATGCCGGGATCAGCGGAGGAGGCGTCTGGGCATACATGCTGGAGGAGATTACCGGTGTGGGCGACCTGGGGGACACCCCCGGCGCGGCGCTCATCCTCGGTCAAAACCATCCCAACCCCTTCAACCCCAGCACCGCTATCCCCGTGCAGGTCAGGGAGAGTCGCTCACTTGCTCTTCAGGTTCTGACCATCGACGGTCGTTTCGTGAAAACCCTCCACGAAGGAGTTCTCGAAACCGGATCGCACCTGTTCAGGTGGGACGGCACCGATGCCCATGGCCACCCCATGGCCAGCGGCGTCTATCTGTCCAGGCTTCGGGGCCCGGCTGAGGATCACGCCACGAGAATGATCCTGCTGAAATAACATCCCCCTTTTATAGGCAGGAATCAACCTCGGAACTTCCCATCCGCGTCCCAGCCATGTATAAAGGTAATAGTTTTTGGTCGCCACGCCGATTTGAAGTATGATTGCAGCTGCAGATTCCATGGGTCACGCTTGGCAGATTTCAAATGGGAGGGCAGCGAATGGATAGATGCCTGAAACCCGATGAGCTTGCAGCGTTCCTGGCCGGATCGCTGTCGGCCGAGGACATGGAGCGATTCAACACGCACATCTCCTCGTGCAGCAGATGCCGCGAGGTGGTCGGCAATGCCGACCGGGACGTTGACGCACCGACCGAGGTCGACGATCCCAACGCCACCCTGACCCTCGAGATCGGCTCCGGCGACAAGCCGGGCGAAACCGATCTCATCGAGGGCTACAAGATCCTCCACGAGATCCACCGCGGCGGCCAGGGTGTCGTCTACAAGGCCGTGCAGAAGGCCACGAAACGGACGGTGGCCCTCAAGGTGCTGCTGCACGGCCCCTTTGCCTCGGCCAGACAGCAGCATCGCTTCGAGCGCGAGATCGACCTCATCGCGAGCATCCAGCACCCCAACATCGTCACGGTCTACGACAGCGGCCTGGCCCAGGGCCGTTACTACTTCGCCATGGAGTACATCCACGGCACCTCCTTTGACCGCTACCTGGCCGACGCGAAGCCGAGCATCGAGGCGAGGCTGAAGCTGTTCATGAAGATCTGCGACGCCGTTAACGCCGCCCACCAGCGCGGCGTCATCCACCGTGATCTCAAGCCGGACAACATAAGCGTCGACACGGAGGGCGAACCGCATATCCTGGACTTCGGCCTGGCGAAGACGGCGGGTCACGACCTGCAGGACGACATCCCGATGACGGTGCCCGGCGAGTTCAAGGGGACGCTGGCCTACGCTTCGCCCGAGCAGGCCTGCGGCGATCCGCGTCTGGTGGACATCCGCACGGATGTCTACTCCCTGGGCGTGATCCTCTTTGAGATGCTCACCGGGAAGTATCCGTATCGGGTGATCGGTCCCGTGCCCGAGGTGCTCAGGGACATAACCGAGGCGGAGCCGAGCCGACCCTCCACCCATGATCCCCGGATCAACGACGAGATCGAGACGATCATCCTCAAGTCCCTGGCCAAGGAGAAGGACCGCCGCTACCAGACGGCGAACGCCCTGGCCGGCGACATCGAACGCTACCTCGCCGGAGAACCCCTCGACGCCAAGCGGGACAGCACCTGGTACGTCCTCCGCAAGTCGCTGCGACGATACCGCTTCGTCGCCGGGATGGTCGCGGCGATCGTGCTCGTCCTGGCGGGATCGACGATCGCGCTGTCGATCATGTACCGGAACCAGAGCCGCGCCCGCAGCGAGGCCGAGACCGCCCGGCACGAGTTGGAGATCGTCACCGCCTTCCAGCAGTCCATGCTCAGCGAGATCGACGCCGAGCAGATGGGCCAGGCCCTCTACGCCGACTTGCGGGATCACCTGCGCGCGGACCTGGAGGCGGAGGGGTTAGTCCCGGCCGAGAATGAGGCCGCGATCGCCCGCTTCGACAGCCTGCTGAACCGCACCAACGCCACCGACATCTCCCTCACCCTTTTGGACGAGCAGATACTCGACCGGGCCGCCAGGACGATCGAATCGGACTTCGCCGACCAGCCGTTGATCCGGGCCACTCTCCAGCAGACCGTTGCCGACACCTACTGGAGGATCGGCCGCTATCCTCCGGCGCTACCCTTGCAGGAATCCGCGTTGCAGACCCGACGTTCGGTATTGGGCGAGGATCACGAGGTCACCTTGAATTCGCAGCACAGCATGGGCAGCCTGCTCGCCTCAATGGGCAGGTTCGAAGAGGCCCACGATCATTATGCCGAGGCCCTGGCGGGCCAGCGTCGGGTGCTTGGCGACGAACACCCGGCTACGCTGACCACCATCAGCAGCCTCGGCCTCCTGGCCGCCAGAATGGGTGGGCTCGAGGAGGCGCATGCCCTGTATCAAGAGGCCCTGGAGGGGCGTCAGCGCGTGCTGGGAGATGATCATGAAGACACGATGAACTCCCTGAACAACATGGCGACCTTGCTCGAATCCATGGGTGAATTCGAAGAGGCGCTGGTGTACTTCCATAAAGCGCTGGAGGGCAAACGCCGCATTTTCGGTGATGATCATCCCACTACTCTTTCCGTGATCAATAACCTGGGCAACCTGCTTCACCAGATGGGTCAAGGGGAGGAGGCGTTACGATACCACAGCGAGGCCTTGGAGATTCGTCGCCGCATTCAGGGGGATGACCATCCGGAGACCCTGGTCTCGATCGCCAACATGGGTGGTCTGCTCATGTCTATGGGCAAGCACGAACAGGCTCTCGTCTACTTGCGCGAGGCGCTGGAGGGGAATCGGCGTGCGCTGGGCGATGACCACCCATATACGCTGATCACCATCAACTACATGGGCGCGTTGCTCAAGAGGATGGGGCGCCTACAGGAGGCGGAGCCCTATTATCGCGAGGCCTTGGAGGGGAACAGACGCGTTTTGGGCAACGATCATCTGAACACGATCACCGTGGTCCACAACATGGGCAACCTGCTGCGCGAGCTTGGCCGATTCGACGAGGCTGAAGAGTATGGCGCCAGAGCCGTCTCCTGGGCAAGGGAATCGCTTCCGGCGCCCCACCCGCACACGGCGGAGTTCCTGTGGGGTTATGGAGTCACACTCATCAAGCTCGGGCACCTTGACGAGGCGGAAGCGGTGATCCTGGAGGCGCATGGCATGCTGTTGGAGACGGTCGGCGAGAATCATCGACGCACGATCGATTTCGCTCGCGAGCTTGTCAATCTCTACGAAACCTGGCACTTAACTGACCCGATTGGCGGCCATGACGCCAAAGCCTCTGCGTGGAGAGCCAGGTTGGACAGCGCGCCGGAGGAACCAAGTTCGCCTTGATGGGTCTACGATTTGACTATCCCCACAGTGAGGATGCGGTCGCGATCGGTGACCCGGCATGGTCTCCGGAGCCGGAGGCCGGTTGCACGGGGAGTTGTGAGGCCCGATCCGATTGATGGATGACAACCGTATTGGAGGACGACATGCAGGAGAATCGCGCCACGAAGCTGATGGCCACCGGATATGTCTGATCGGAGTCCGTGCTGCTGGCCGTGTGCCAGGAATTCAAACTGGAGACCGACAATCCGGCCATTCCCGACATCGCCTTCGGCTTCGCCGGCGGTATCGGCAACTCGGGGGCCGTCTGCGGGGCGGTGGTCGGCGGTATCATGGCCCTGGGGCTCAAACTAGGCAAGGCCGACCTCCTGGAGGACAAGCTCCGGGACCTCGCCATAGCTCGCGAGTTCCGTCGGCGCTTCGAAGCCGAGATGGGTGAGATCGGCTGCCGCGAGCTGACGGGGCTCGACCTGACCCAGGACGACCAGATCGCGCAGCTCGTGAAAAGCGACATCCCCCAGAAGGTCTGCTTCCCGGCCGTCAGCGTGGCCTACAGGCTGGCCGTGGAGGTGCTGAAGGAAGCCGGAAAGTAGAAAGCCGCAGGGGCATGAATCGTCGGGATATCTCCCCGCTGATTACCCGATATCCGCAGGATGAAGCCCAAGGTCCACATTCACCTCCTGGTCAATATTAGTGACATCGAAACGGGCCCCGGGAGTCGATCCCGGGGCCCGTTTTGGTTTGTCTCTCGATGTTCTACTTGGGCGGCAGGGTCAGAGCGCGTATCCGCTCCACCTTCTCAACGCCGCTGAAATGCGCGGCCCCGTCGGGCTCGATATTGATGGTCGTCACCGTCCAGACGTCATCGGTTTCGCCCAGGCCGCCGCCGTAGTTGAGCACGGTCTCTTCGGGCGTACCCTCGTTCAGGCGGATCACGATGTTCACGCTCGTGGGGTTCGCTGCCTCGTCGTCATTATCATCCCAGTAGTGCGCCTGCACGAGGTAGGCGCCCGGGGCCGGATCGCCGGTGGTGATGTTCTCCGGTCCGTAGCCGTCGGTGTCGTCGAAATCCAGGTGCAGACCCAGCCCTGTGGTCGTGTTGCCGTAGTAGCACTTCTCGCCGTTCGGATCGGTGACCCACAGATCGACATCGGTGCCGCTCGTGTCCCACGTCATGGTCACGCGGAACCCGGCGGGGGCCACCTGAGACGTGAAGGTGGCCGTGTCCTCCTCACGCCAGCTGCCGGAGTCCGCCGTGAGGCGGGCGGTGTGGCTTTCGGAGGAGGCGGATGAGGGCACGGCGATGTCCTGACTGAACTCTCCGTTGGTCAGGTTGACCTCGAAGACCTGATCGATATCGCCGTCGAGCACGAGGCTCGCGCTGTTGAGATCCGGATTCGCAACCATACCGGTGATCGTGAGCACGCGGTCTGTGACGGGCGAACTGATCGGGTCGATCTCGGCGTAGAACTCGACGTCGAAGATCAGCTCCTGGCTGATCGTGTAGCCGCCGGAGATGAACCGGAACTCCACGGTGCCGGTACTCTCCGAGTAATCGACGGGAAGATGGATGCCGCTCATCGCCGTCAGGGTTCCCTGGGCGGGAACCGTGAAGCCAGACTGATTTGCGTTGCTCAACGTTATTCCCCGCTGGCCGATCAGCACCACGGTGCCGGTGATGGGGCTGTCGGTGCTGTTGAGCACATCGATGTCGATGCTCAGGGTCTCGCCGGGGTTGGGTGCGTCGTCGGCGATCTGTTCGCCGCTGAAGTCGAAAGCGCTCACCTGGATATCCACCGGTGTGACGGTGACGACCGTGGAGCCGGTTTTAACGACGCCGGTCGCTCCCGTGACGGTGAGGTTAACGGTGTAGTCCGCCGCTTCGACAGGGGTGAAGCTGCACGCCGCCGTGCCCGTTGCGAACCCGGTGTAGCCGCCGCCCGTGATCTCCCAGGCAAAGTCCAGTCCGCCGTCGATTGTGCTGGCGGCGATGGCGCTCACCGTCACCCGCTCATCGACCACGCAGACCTCAGGCGAGGAGCTGATCGACTCGAGCACCACGGCGTTGTCAGCATATTCGTACATCTCCATCAGCGCGTTGGTGGTGGTGCTTATCGCGACCTCCAGCGCGGGCTGAATCGCGCGAATGTAGTCCTCCGCGATCACCATAATATCGAACGTACCCTCGGGCAGGGCGGCGTCGACATCGGCGTCCACTCCGTCGAGGATCACGATCTTGGGTTCATCCTCGGGCTGGTTCCGCTTCTGGATGATCATCGTCTTGCTCGCAGCGACACTGGACGCATCCACGGCCCTCTTGATATCGATTGCTATCGCGCCTTTAGCGGCGGGATCCTGATTGGGTGACGTCAACTGATCGCCCACCTCGACCAGGGCTTCGCTGCCGCTCACGGCGCCGGCGTATGTCTTGACGCCGTCCTGTCCGGCCTTGCGCATCGTCTCGGCGATAGCCGCGCGCTCTCCGGAATGCCAGTAGTGAACGTGACCGCGGGTGTCCTTCTTGATGGCGCTGTCATCGCTGAGATTGCGGTAGTAGTTCGCCCGCTCTTCGGGAGTTGAACCCTGAAGCTCACCGATCGGGACATAACCCTCCTGGGTGTCCCCCGCCAGAATGGCGGCCACGATGGCGTCGTCCCGCTGAGTATTGTGCTCCTGGAGCCGCTTGGCCATGTCGGAGACGATCGGAATTCCCGAATCCGTGGCCGACAGGGCCTGCCGCAGAGAGTGGGAGCCGGAGAGCACGCGCCATGATGTGCGGACCATCTGGCCCGAAGAGACGACGGTCTTCTTCGCTGCGGACAGCAGCCCACGCGCAACCGCGCTGGCGGTGTCGGTGAAGATCCCCCGGTCGTTGCCGTAGCCGTGGATGGAATCCTCCAGATCGATCAGGTCGTCGAACTTCGCTGCCGCGGCCTGGGAGTCGGCGAGATACTGCTCGACCATGGCGGCGATATCGTCGTTGTCCGAACGGTCGCTGCCCAGCAGGGCGATGGCGTTTTCGATGGCGTCCATCTCAGCGCCCAGTCCGATCAGTAGTGAGGTGCAACCTTCGGTGTCCGCCCAGTAATCCTCGAGGGCGTCGATCATGGGCGGCTCCTCGACGGGAGGTTCGGTGGAGCTGCTAGAGCAACTGAGCAGAATCATTACGGGCAACATCAAAAACAGAAGGCCTATCCAGGCAGTGCGAATCTTCATCGGTTCTCCAGTGTTCGGGATCGGAAGGCCGGATGGTTGTTCGGACGAGTCTGACACATCGTCGCGGCTACCGGCTTTACATCGGGATGCAAGATATACCATGCGGCTGGCATATGCATGAACCCTGCCATCGATCTCCGTTAAGCCGCTGACAGCGCGGCCTCTGCGACTCGGCCGCTAGGCGATATCCACCTCGCTGCCGTTCGGTGAAGCACATAAGTATTAACCGTCTCCGGTGGTCGGGAGGGAGCGGTCGAACATTTGATGGTCGAAATCGGCTTTTGCTGTCTACTGATGTGTAGGTTCGCGCGAATTACCTGTCTGTCATTGGTCAATGGGGTCGATCATGCGCTGCTCAATTTCTTTTGGCTGTTGCCTCCGCACCCCTTGCCGGACCGCCCGAGCCGCAGTCCGCATCGCCTGCGAGCACTAATTCCTTTATGCCGGACACGAAAAGTTCGCAGGAAGCTTCTGCGCCACGATCGTGGCGGAATTCGACGGCGGCAACTGGGGCATCCTTGCCGCCGGTTCGATGCTCACAGGTTCACACCCCACCCCACCATCCTTGAAAAGGCCGTCTCCCCCTTTCAAGACGGCCTACTATTTCGGAAGCGGTCACAGTCGCCGACTCCGTTCAGCCAGTGGAGCGTGATATATCACGTTCACCCTTGCATGGACGGCGGAGATTGCGAATTTAACCTCATACCCATAGGAGGAGCCTTCTAATGAATCGCCGAGCTTATCGCGACGAAACGGATGTCGAGCTGCTGCAGACTTTCAACGCGCACGCGGCGGCCGCCACCAATGGCCTCGGGTACCTGCATCCAGGCGACATTCCGCACCACATGTTCAACGGCAACAGGATGTACGACTTATCCGAGGTGATGACCATCTGGGAGGATGACAACGGCGTCGCCGCCTGGGCTCTTGACGGTCCACGTCACAAGGAGTCCGACATCCAGGTGCGCCCCGACCTGAAGGGGAGCGAGTTCGAGCGGGAAGTTTTGGACTACGCCGAGATCCACCTGCTGGAATTGATCCGTCGTCACGGCATCGAGGGCGACAAGATTTTCGCGACGGCGTTCCAGGGCGATCCGTTTCTGAAGCAGTACCTGGCCGATTCGGGTTGGGTACGCGACGGCGATCCGCCGTGGGTGCTCAATCGCATCACACTCGACGATCTGGCCAAACCCGATCTGCCGGCGGGCTACACGGTTCGAGCCGCCACGGGTGTCGAGGAGGCGGCGGGACTGGCCGAGGTTCACAAGGCCTCGTTCGGCGTCCCCTGGACCCCCGCAATCTACCGCAAGGTGATGGAATCTCCCGGCTATGCCGCCGAGCGGGAGTTCGTCGTCGTCGCGCCGGACGGCACGTTCGCCGCGTTCACGGTGACCTGGCACGACCATGTGAATCGGATGGGTTTGTTCGAACCGGTCGGCACCCACTCCGATCATCGTCGCAAAGGTCTGGGGAGGGCGCTTCTGCTCACCGTCCTGCGCCATATGGCCACGGTGGGGATGGAGCAGGCCGAAGTCGTCAATGAGGGCACCAACGAAGCGTCTCGCAGTCTCTACCGCTCTTGCGGCTTCAGGCCGTGGCACCTTATCGACGGCTACGAGAAACCGATTCCCCAGAGAGACTGAATCGAGAACATGTCTCCGGATTGATTCGAAGGAATGCTCCGTTCGCTTCGGTCCGCTGTCCGAAAGGCGGACTACGCAACCAATCCGGCAAGCAGGGTAGAAAAGATGGAGCCGCCCCGGAGGACGGCTCCATTTTTGATGAATACGCAAGAACAGACTGGCCTGTAGCGGTTCATAGCCTCCCGGATAGACAAACGGCATTTGCCGATAGATAGATTTCGGTCAAGCTTCCCATCTGCTTCCCGTTTTGGCTCTGGCTGTTTCACAACCTCCCCTGATGTCCTGTGAAGCTGTAAACTGTGGCGTTTATTTACATTGCGCATTTCATCACGACTGCCGTGGTGATTGAACCCGGGTTTCCCTTTGTGTTATGATAGCACCCGAGTCGAATACAACAAACGATGGAGAAACACGTGAAAAGCAATCGCCTACTGCAAACGATCCTCACCCTTATCCTGTGCCTGGCTTTCTCATCTCTGGCTTCAGCCCAGGTCAACGAAGAATGGGTCCAAATCTACGATAGCCCGGGAGGTGACGATGATGAAGCCAACGCCATGACGGTCGATGATGTGGGCAATATCTACGTAGCTGGATATGAAACAGACGTGGATGGTTATGACCGATGGCTCACAATCAAATACGATACGGACGGTGTTGAGCAGTGGTCGGCCACCCATTCCGGAACCGGTGGTGATGACGATTATATCTACGCCATTGCCGTGGATGGGACCGGCAATGTCTACGTGACCGGATCGACGTATAACTCGGGAACCAGTTCGGATTTCGCCACCATCAAGTACAATTCCAGCGGGGTTGAGCAATGGGTCGCCGGCTACAATGGATCCCTGAATCGCAGTGACACAGCCAAAGACATCGCCGTGGACGGATCAGGCAACGTTTTCGTGACCGGACAAACCGAAACCCCCGGTGGAGATCAAGACTGCGTCACGATCAGGTACGACGCCAGCGGTACGGAGCAATGGGTTAACGTTTACGACGGAACCGGCGATGGACGAGACTACGGTGTCGCCCTGGTCGTTGATGGATCAAGCAACGTTTTTGTGACCGGAATTACCGAGAATGCCGCCGGCAATCGCGATGGCATGACGATCATGTACGATTTGTCCGGTGTCGAGCAATGGGTCAGCGCCTATGATGGCGACTTCCATGGCAGCGACTCCGCCAATGACATCACCCTGGATGGATTGGGCAACGTCGTGATAACCGGATCCACTTCAGTTGCAATTAATGACTTTGAGTGCCTCACCATCAAATACAACTCGAGTGGTGTTGAGCAATGGGTCAGAAGCTACAGGGGAGTCGAGGATGAAGGCGCCGGCGGCAATTGCATTACGTCGGACGGATTGGGGAACACCTATGTGGGCGGAGATACCGACAGCGAGGTTACGGGACGCGATTTCTGCACGATCAAGTATGATTCCAACGGCGTTGCGCAGTGGGTTGCCACCTACAACGGACCCGCGGATGGCCACGAGGACGTGGTTGCCATCGTCGTGGACGAGCTCGGAAACGTCTATGTAACCGGAGATGTCGACACCCCAAACTCAGACCATGACTATGCCACCATCATGTACAACTCGCTGGGTGAAGAGCAATGGGCTGTTTCCTACAACAGCGATGCCGATGATTACGACAGGCCCTATGCCCTGGCCGTGGACGGATCTGGCAACGTCTTCGTGACGGGTTACTCCTATGACGCCACCGGCTACGTCAACTGGGCCACGGTCAAGTATGGTCCCGATGAGACCGCTGTAGACGATCAGGGTGCACCGGCGCCTGTCCGGCCTCTGGTGGCTGCCCCCAATCCCTTCAATCCGACGACGGAGATCCGCTTCACCCTTGAGGCCAGCGCTCACGCGATTCTGAGCGTGCACGACTCAAGCGGGCGTTTGATCCGTGTGCTCCGCGATGCCACCCTGCCCGCAGGCCGGCATCTGCAAAGCTGGGATGGCCGCAACGACAGGGGCGACGCTCTGCCCAGCGGCATCTATCTCGCCCGCTTGGTGGAGAACGGCAAACCGACCGCCGTCGGCAAGCTGACTTTGTGCAAGTAGGCGTCAAGAGCCGGAATCGTTGATGCCTCGGGACCGTTATCCGGAATCCGGACCATGGGACCGAGAGTAAAATAACGATTGTCTCTGGAGCCCCGGGGGTTATAGCCCAAAGGCTACAGATTCGCATCCGCCCCCCACCGCCTGAATGATGAGGGCCGCTGCCAGGAACTTGGCGGCGGCCTGTTTTCATGCAGACCCGATTCGGCCAACCGAACTTCCCGTTTACCTCCCTGTTCGAGCACAAGTCTGCATTCCTGTTGCGGATCGGATTTTCCGAGCTAGGCTGATAGCGTAACGCTCAACTCAGTACCGACAAGGAGGATTGGGACGATGGGCGGAGGCAATACCAGAGTCAATCTGAGTATTCTCGTGCTGATGCTGACCTCTCTCGCATGCGCCTCGTCGCTGGATACGCGGGAGCGACAGGAACAGACCGACTACGCCGACATCAACCGGCGCATCGGAGATTCCCGAACCAAAGTAATCACCGCTGAAGGCACTCTTTACGATGAGGTTCACCGGTTGCGCTTGAGTCCTGAAACGACAACCTGCGCTTTCGGCGGATTCGCAGGCAAGTCCTCCCTGCCGACAAAGGAGGTCGGCGAGATCGTAATCTTGTCGAGCACTGCGAGCGCCCGCGCCGCGAGCGCGTTCAAGGGATTCCTGTTTGCGGGCCTGATTCCGGCCTGCCTGCTGTATTGGATTGATCATGAACCACCCTACGCCGAAGTTATCTTTCTGTATGGATTAGTGACCGGGTCAGTGGGAGCCGTCGTCGGCTCTGTGGTCGGCAACAAGACCGAAGTAGTACTAAACGATAGTCCCTACACAAAATTGAAAAGGTACAATGCCGGCAGGTTGGACGAGCGATTATCGATCACGATTGACGAAGTCATCCGGGAGACGGACTACCTCATCCTGGCTCGATGGAAGGGAAAGGAGATTTGGCTACCGAGGAAGGCTGTCAGGTTTCACGAAGTGGACAATGAACTGCACGCGGCTGTGCCGCAAGATCTCTACGATGAATGGATCGTTGGCGGCAACCGAACGGATCCCTGAGGATCTACTGCATCAAGGTTGCAGGTCCAAATCTGCCCCCAGGTTACCGGAGATCTCATCTCAATAGAGGACGAGGTCAACCCGGAACCGGGATTTACGAAGAGAGGACCCCCATGCCGGAGCGGGGTCCTCTCATTTTCTATCCCTCGATTTGTCGCACCAAGCCGCTAGTACAGGCTCTTCACCGCGCTCCAGGTGCGCGATTCGGTCGAGACCGGTTGATCGACCAGGCAAGCGCCGCAACCGCCCGTCAGCGTCATGCTGCCGCCGCCGGGGATCCCGTAGGGCGTGTCCAGCACAATGGGCTGCGAGCAGGAGGCGTGGAAGCCCAGTATGAACGTGCCGCAAGCGCCGAGGTCTATTTCGAGCGAGATGTTCGCGTCGAACTCCCCGTCGTTTTTCCAGCCGAACACTTCGTAGTAGACGATGAGGTTCTCGCCGTCCATCTCGGCATCGACCAGACAGGCGACGTCGTCGCACACGATGCCGCTGAGCCCGCTTCCGTTCCAGGTCGCCGTGCCGGTGCCCTTCAAATCGTCGGTGTCCTTGTAGGCGTTGAAGACGATCGCGCCCGGGGTGCAGCCCGCGAGGGGCAGCTCGAAGAACCCGTTCAGTTCGTAGAGTTTGTCACCGGGCGGACAGTCGGGATCTCCGGGAATGCAGGAGCCGGTGCCACCGGTGATCGTGAAGCCACCTGCGGGGTCGCCCGGGTACTCGACATTGAGGTCGAGCGGCTGGGAGCAGGAGGTGTGCAACTCCAGGAAGGATGAAACACCGTTGACGAGGATTTCGAAGGCTGAGTTCGCATGGAAGTGGCCGTTATGGTGACCGGAGCCGACGAAGTAGACGAAGAGTTCTCCTCCCTCGATCCCGACGCCGGTGATGAACGCGATGTCGTCGTGGACGAAGTTCGAGAGATCGCTGCCGTCGTAGGTGACCGTGGACGTACCTTTCAGATCGTCACTGTTATCGTAGACGCGCAGCTCGATGTCCGCCGGCAGTGTAGGCAGTGCGCCGCGCCATGTGAACTCGAGCTGATAGAGCCTGCCCGCCTCGGCCGTACCGGCGCTGAGCGCGAGCAGCACGAGGCAGGGAAGCAGCATCCGGAAGAGAAAGCCATTGCGGTGCGATTTCATTGGGTTCTCCTTATTCGGTTGTGTGGTTGAATCAACAAACAGTCGGCATCAGCTAAAGGTATAAGGGAAATATTGAACCATAATTACCACAGTTATGCAACAATTACCGGGAATAATTCAGATTAATCGGATAATCGTTGGCTGAAAAAATGTCCCGCCGTGAGGTGGGACCCCGTCTTTTCGCCGAATATCGGGGCGTAGCGACTTCCTCAAGCCCGCTGCCCGGAGTGACCTGCTATCGCAGCAACACCAGCTTCCCGGTCTCGGCTCTGCCTGCCGTCTCCATGCGGAGGAGGTAGACGCCGCCTGCAAGCTCCCGTCCCCGGCTGTCCCGGCCCCGCCAGACAAGCTCATGCCGGCCACGTTCGTGGATTCCATCCGCAACCACCGCAAGCTCCTGGCCGGTCACGGCATAAATAGACAGACGCACCCATTGGCGCGACTCCAGCGTGAAACGTAAAATGGTCCTCGGGTTGAACGGATTGGGTGAAGCGCACTCCAGACCGGTGGCGAGATGGACGGTCTCAACAGTAACCTTCTTCGTGTCCATCAGCATCCAGTCGCCGCCCTCTGCGCGTGAATGGAGCCGATAGTCAAAGGTCCCACCCTCAATCAACTCCGGTGCTCGATCTTCCGCCAGGAAGTTGCCCGGGGACACCTGATCGAACGGGACCTCACGACTGCCGGCTGCCGAGAATGCCTCCAGGCGGAAATCGGGGCAATCGCTATCCTGTTCAAGTTCCCAGCTGGCGGTTACGCAACCGGGTTCGATGAAGATAGTGAAGTCATTGAGCAGAGTCGGCGTGTTGGTATTCGTAGGCGTATAACCCTCTTCATAGGTCTGTTGCGCATGCTGGGCGTTCTCGACGAGATCACCGAAGCTGTCGCCTGCGAGGAATGCCGCGTGAATTCTCAGCGTGTCGCCAGGCTCGAGGTTCCAGGCTCCGATATTGAACAACTGCTCAGGGCTGTTGCCATCACTCCCCACCGAAGGTGTGATCTGTGTCCAGTCATCGATACCCGGCGTCGTCATTAGCAAATACTTCTCGGAGTCGTTGTCCCTATCGTAATTACTCGGACTCCAATCCCACCAACGCCAGGAAATATCGGGATTCGAATTCTCCCACTCTCCGAGTACGGGCCTGTACTCCGCCCCCAGGAACTTGATGCCGGCATGTTGTGGAGCGTGGCCGGAGTCGTATGTGTAATGGTGTTCGGCAACAAGATTGAATGGTTCCTCCTGCCAGTCCGCATACTCGGGCATGTCATCAACCCAGTAGAGCAGATGGTGATGGAACCAGTTGGCGCTGGCGGGGGGCCAGCCCGAGCCCTCCGGATATCTCCCTTTCCAGCCTGAGGTCAGCTCGGCATAGAGGGAAAAAGTGGTGCCGTTGAGTATCCGATCGGGCACCAGCGTCCAGCGCATGAAGAGAATCGCATCCAGCGGTTCAAAGCTCCAGGCATAGGTCTCCTGCTCGATTCTCAGTCCGGAGGCGTAGTGGAAGACATCAGCATTGCCGCTCACGGGCTGGTGCGGACGACTCAGCGTATCCAGAAATGCTGTGACAAAATCCTGCTCGCTGACGGCATTTACAGGATCATATCCGGGATTCTCCGGCAGTGTGCTTCGTTCCCGAATCCAACCGAGCTCCAACTCATCGTCCGGTATCCCCACGGGCACCCACTCTGTCGGCCGTGAATATGTGCCCCAATAGCCGTCATGGGCGCCTGTCGTTACAAGCGTCTCGAAGTTATCGGTGATTCCGCCGATCCAGATCCCTCCCCGAACCATGTGATCGACCTCGGAACCTCGCGGGTACTCCATGGAGGCATCGCGTGTCGAGAAGTTGTTGCCCAGGAATCCATGGTTGGAGATGCACATGGCCAGATTACCGGCATCGTGCGTCCTGAAAGTATAGTCAATAATATCCCTCTCCGACCTGGAATCGCTCTCGGGGCAGGCGCGTTGAGCCGACAGAACCAATATCAGTATTGCGACGCCTGCGGTGAATGAGATGAACTGCCGCAGAGTTCGTGATCCACTCATCATGATCTCCCCCCATACAGTTATATTGGAATCCCCAGGTCAACCAGGCGCGGTCGATCTTCAGCCTGAAAACTCAATGGAGTTTCCCTGAGTCTGAAATACGCATACCTGGTTGCACTAGAGTCTAAAGGAATTAGCGATAAGTAGCCAGAGCACTCCCCGAATTCAGGGATGATGTCGCCCGGCAGGCAATTCATCGTAGCTCGCCGGGGGCGATAGAGCTGAGGGATTGTCCTCTTCGGCCGCATTTCCGTAACAATCGAATCCGAAATGGTGGTACAATTAGGGAAGAATCTTGAATCCTGAACGAAAAGAAAGGGGAGATCATGCGCTCTGTAGTATCCTCGATCATCTTCATTTCATTGCTTTGCATTACGACTCCGGCGCTCGCTCATGAGTGCGTCGACTACTGCCTGAACATGCACCTGCTTTCGCAGACCTCGCGCGACCCCGACGTCAGCCTCATAGACGTAACACGGGAGGGCGATCTGGCCTACGTGATCGGCTACGACAGCGTGGTCGAAGCAGCCGAATTCATAATCTACGATGTCTCCGACGAGGAGAACCCCGCTGTCATCGGCATGCTCTCGATCCCGACACCCGATCCGGTGCGCGAGGCGGAGCTTGACGGATCGACAGCCTACCTGGCCACATCCTGGCAGCCCTTCGGGGAGGGGGCGCTTTATATCGTGGACATCTTGGACCCCTTGACGCCGACCCTGATGGCCACCGATTACATCGGTGGATCGGATGACATCGAGGTGAGCGACGGCTACCTCTACGCTCTTTGTAATGTCGAATGGGGAACCAGCTATCTAAACGTTTACTCCCTGGCCAACCCCTACGAACCCGCCTTCGCGGGCACCATCGCACTGCCGGTCGGCTGGCCCTACGCAGCCTATGAGATCGAGATCTCCAACGGCTACGGCTACATCCCCGGATCCTATGAAGGTCTGATCGTCGTGGACGTAACCGATCCGGTCAACCCGCACACGGCGGCCGTCGAACCGTTCAACGGCGCGGACAGGATAGCCGTCGACGGGGACAGGGCCTATCTCACCACGTTCGGCGGAACGCTCAGCTTTCACTCGCTGGACATCAGCAACCCATTGGCTATCGTAACGCTGGACTCGATCGAGCTCCCCGGGACCTCCCGTGTCTACCTGCACGGAGACCGGGCCTACGTCGCATACGGAGGAGCAGAGAGCGGCGCTCACGGTTTCGAGGTGGTGGATATCGCCGACCCGACCGACATGCAGCCGCTTGGCCGCTTCGGTGGAGCGGGGAGCACGCAACTCGCTCCGGGACCGGACAATATCCTGGCCATCGGCACCTACAGCGGTCTTCAGGTCATCGCCCTGGAGGGGGGTGCTCCCGCCCAGAGAGCCGGGGGTGCCAGTGAGGATGACAATTACTTCCTTCAGCACGTATTCATGAACGGCGACCTGGCCTATCTGTGCGGACAGAATGCCCCGATGATCGTGGTGGACACCACCGATCCGACCGATCATAAAATCCTGGCCTCCTGGCCTTACAGGATCAGCGGCATGAAGTTCTCCGGCGATCTGGCCTACACGCTCACGGATTTCAACCTCCAGGTCCTTAATCTGGCGGATCCGGGCAACCCAATCTTCCTCGGATCGGTCCCCATGGGCTGGCCGCGCGGGCTGGTCGTGGACGGCCCCCTGGCCTACGTGGCGGACTCGCACACCGGGCTTGAGATCGTCGACGTCAGCAACCCGAACGATCCCTTCGTCGTCGGAACCCAGTTGGAGGAGGGTTACTGGGACGTGGCCGTGGCGGGCGGATACGCCTACGCGGCGGACGGCGGGGACGGCATCAGGGTGATCGACATCTCGAATCCAGCAACGCCGACGCTCGTCGCTACACTGCCGACCTTCGGCCGGTCGGAGAGCATCCTGACCGACGGCGAGTATCTCTATGTTGCCGACAATGGAGTTGGAGTGCTGATCTTCGGGCTCACCGACCCCGCACTGCCCAATCTGGTGACTCAGCAGGAGATGGGGCACTACAACACCTACGCAATCAGCCTGAGCGGCGACTATCTCTACGCGGCCAACGACCGCTACGGACTCAGCATCCTGGACGTCGGCAATCCGGCCCAGCCGCTGCTGTGCGGCAATCTGGCGCCCGCCTGGGGCGGCCGGACCTACGATGTGTTCGCCGGGGAGAGCGTGGTCTTGATGGCCGACGGCTACGGCGGTTTCTCGGTCGCCTGGCACCAGTGCGGCGCCATCACGACGGTGGCGGAGGTTCCGGCCGCGCAGCTCAAGGTCGGCTGCTTCCCGAACCCGTTCAACCCGAAGACCACCATCAGTCTGAACCTGCCGAGTGCGGGCCACTACCGGGTGGCCGCCTATGACGTCTCCGGCCGGCAGGTCGTCGAACTGGCGACGCGCAGCTTCCCGGCGGGCGATCACGCAATCGAGTGGAGCGGCTGCGACGATACGGGCGCATCGCTGCCCTCGGGCATCTACCTGATCCAAGCCGAAGGGCAGGGGAGCGTTGTGACGACGAAGGCGGTGCTGCTGAAGTAGCTGTCGCCTCGCAAGCCTTAGGGTGAAGGTATATTGCCTTACCCGCCACCCGTAAACAGGCCGTCTCCAGGGATCTGGAGACGGCCTGTTTCATACATGGCTGATCTACGGGCAGGCAGCTGGAGCGCCATCCTCATTGCCCGGACTGCTGCTACTTCAGCAGCAGCAGTTTCCTCGAGATGGTCGTATCGCCGTCGATCAGGCGGTAGAAGTAGTTGCCCGAACGCATCTCGTTGCCGTCCTGATCCTTGCCGTCCCATTGGACCTCGTGCTGACCGGCGGACATCGCGGCGTCGACCAGCGTAACGACCTTGCGGCCGGTAACGGTGTAGATGGCCAAAGTGACCCTGCGCGGCTGGACGACATCGAAGACGATGGTCGTGGTTGGGTTGAATGGATTCGGGAAGTTCTGGTGGAGCATGACCATCGCGGGCGTGGCGGATGGGACACCGACGGCCGTCACAATCGCGACCCATTCGGGGTGGTCGATGAACGGGTTGCGGTTCCCCTGATAGGAGTAGACCACATCGTTGCGCGCGCGTTCGACGTCGTCGACCGGATCCTCAAGGTGCCACTGGTAGAGCACCGATATCAAGCCCATGTAGGCGACCGACAGGTTGTCGCCGGTGGAGCTGGCGGCGATGAGCGCCCTGTCGTCGGTCAGAATCAGATCCGGCTCGGACACGCCGGTCCCCCCGTGGGTGCCCCCCTCATAGCGCACATCCATGTAGAATTGCGCGCGGGCTATATCGCCCCGGCGCCCGATCCAGGTCTCCCATGATCCATAGGCGCCGTCGGAGGAGCTTCTCCAGTTGGAATTGCCGGGGTAGACTCCGCTACCGCCACCCTGGCCGTTGTTCGCCAGGGTCGTCCTTTCGTAACCGCTTGCGCAGTAGTCAAACGCTCTGCTGCCGCGATCGCTGTTGTAGGCGACATTGCAGAGGAACAGATGGTGGCAGTCGGTGAAAGGGTAGTTCTGGTAGCCGTCGTCGGGGAAGCCGAGTGAGCGCGGCCAGGAGTGCTCCCGGTTGTACGGCCCGTTCCCCCCGCCGAACTTCGTGTAGCTCTCGTTCTTGTACACATCGAGAATCTTGCCGGAATCGTTCGGATCTTCATCGGCGGCCTCGAGGATGTTCCAGGTGTCGGTACTGCCGGAGCTGTAGGGGAAGCGCTGGTGGTCGTCGATCACCTCGTGGAGAGTCTGCCTGATGGTTTGCGGATTCGTCGTGTCCACCGAGTCGTAGTACCCCGGCGGCGGATCGCAAAACGCTGCGCTGGGCATGAGGAGTAGTGAGAAGATAAAAACTGCCGTAATTGTCAGATGCTGTCGCATCGCCACCTCGATTGAATTCCGCGTTGATGTCACTAGGGGATGTGGCCGCCCTGAGTCTCCAGGCAGCTTCCGGATTCAGGCAAGATTATATCACACCTGGAGCAAGACCGCCATCCCGCGCCTGCCGTCGCATTCCCAAACGGAGCAGCCCCCAAGGCGGCTGGGGCAATAATGGGGATCTTCAGTTGCCATATCGGGTGATTTGCGGAGCATCAGCCCCGATCATTCCCCCATTCATGACTGGAATGTAATCGGATGGTGCTGCCGACCGTAATCTTCAATCCGAGTCTAGATGCCGTCCCTGTGCCAGTCATCCGTTTCGGCGAGGGGACCATGTCCTCCACCGATACTGGACGCGGGGGTCGACTCCAGGTAGGCCGCATAGATCGGGTTGTACAGCGCGCCCGGGCGGATGGTCTGAAGATGCTCCAGGGCTTTGACGCCGGAGATCCCCAGATAGGTCAAAGCCAGGCCCATCACGAGGCAGGATCGGTTGTAGCCCAGGCTGCAGTGCACGAGTATTTTTTCATGGCGGGCCAATGTCGCGATAAGGACGGCGACGCCATGGAGCTTCTCCCGGTCGGGCAGGCAGTCATCCTCGAAGGGGAAATAGATGTAGAGAAGATCCTCCGGTTCGGTGGGCACATCGTCCAGAGAGCCGTCGACATCGACCACGACGGTGATCTCACGTTTATGCAGCTCCTCCCAGTTATCGATATCGGAGGAGATGTAGAGCTCCCCATCATAATCAACCTTCGTATCAACGCGGACGATCTCCATCTGCCGAACCTCACCGTGGTAGGGATGTGAAGTCTCATGAATCCCGACAACTCTGGCAGAACCGGATGGATATGGCAAGGGGAACCCGCGGCGACGGCCCCCTCTAATCTGTGTCTGCGGGGTGCTCCCTGCGGATGGCCTGAATCAGGTTGTCGAGCTCCTGGAGGAAGCGCGAACGGTCCTGCTTCGTGAGCGGCGGCGGACCACCCGTTTTCTCCCCCGCGTCGCGGAGGCCCGTCAACAGATCCCGCGTCGCCAGAACATGGCCGATGTTCTCCTCGGTGAAGGGTCGGCCCGACGTACCTATGGCCCGTGCGCCCTGCTTGATGCAGCGGCTCGCGAGGGGGATGTCCGCCGTAATAACGATATCCTGCGGCTGCACGTGCTCGACGATCCAGTCATCGGCCGCATCGGCGCCGTGCTCGACGACCTCAAGCTTGAGCCAGGGTTCATGGGGTGTGCGCATCCAGGAGTTGGCGACCAGAGTAACCTGGAGCCGGCAGCGGGCGGCGACGCGGTAGACTTCGCTTTTGACCGGACAGGCATCGGCATCTATGAAGATATGAAGCAAGTGATGATCCTTTTGTCGGGGAGATGGGCTGCCCGATTATCCACGCAATCGTGGACATCCGCAGGTGTATGTACTGATCACGGATCCGTCAGTTTGATGTCCAGCCAGGTCAGGTGATGGTCGGATGCGAGCTCCGCCCTGGCGGCCCCTGCGGGATCCGACGACTCGGCGGGCCAGTAGACTCCGCCGCCGATCGGCGTCAGATCGACACTCGGCAGGATGTAATCTATACGCAGGCCGCCGCCCTCCCAACCAACAGTGTGGCGCTCGAAGTGGTCGGGGGCTCCCGGCTCACGGCCCTGCAGCGCACCGGCGCTGGTGAGGAATCGTCCCGTGGGGACGACACGCTCATGCTTGAGCAACTGCTCGATGGCGCGCTGTCCCGTCTCGAGAACATCGCCATGAGGATCCGCGTTCAGGTCGCCCATGATGACGAAGCTCTCGCCGCCATCCAGTCCGCCGCGGACGCCGGCGTCATCCACCAGCACCGAGTCGTTGTCGAGGTAATGCACCCACATGCGGATCTCGTCGTAGTTCCGGCGGCCGTTCTGATCCTCAGGGCCGTCGTAGCCGGTCGGCGTCGGGTGGGAGACCAGCAGATGCAGCCGCCTGTCACCGATCTGAACGGGGACATCCCAGTGGGATTTGCTGGAGAGCCGGTAGATGCTCAGCTCGTCATCGGTAAATCGATCAGGAGTGATCAGATTGTCGGGAAGATCGATCCAGCGGAACATCCGCCACGTGCGGGCATCACCGACATCGAGTGGATACCGGGACAGTATCGCCATCGAGTACTGGCCGGGATAGACGCCGTAGCCGTAGGCATCACCGCCGTGCTCCCGCTCACCAAGGTTCCTGGCCGTGGCCACGATGCCGTCATTGTCGAGATCCTTGCCCGTCAGGAAACCGGTGTTGCAGGGCGCGGCATAGACATACGGGTAATCGAGGGGATTCGCGCCCCTGTTCAGGTAGAGATCATTGAAGCGGCGGGCGTTGAGGGCGAGATCCTCGCCCCTGGCGACGGCGTCATAGTCGTGGTCGATCTCGTTGATGATCAGGATCTCCGGGGCAATCTCCCGGATGATCGCGGCCGCCGCGAGAAGCTGTCCGTTACGACCGGCTCCGGCCTCGTCGACATCGGTGATCTTGGTTGTCGACATCTCCCAGATGTTGAACTGACCGATGCGCACGGCTGCGACCGGGGCAGCGTCATCTCGGGTAGCGATCCGTACGAGAAGGAATCCGAGAAGCAGGACTCCAACCGGAACAAGTATCGACAATGTCTTTTTCGGCATCTCGCTTTTCTCTCTGCAGGCGGTAGCAACGCGGTTTGCGTCTCTGCGTGTGACGGGCGGCATCGAATGCACGCTAACTAAAAGCCGGGCAAAAGCCAAGATCAATCGTCGGAATCAAGAGGTCCTGGGCTATACTACATATACTTGTTATCATTGCGTTGATCAGGAGGTTTTGATGTTCGAATTACCGAGTTTGAGAAGAGAGACGCGATATGGAGTTCCCGCAGCCGACCAGGTGCTCTTCAATCGGTTCTACTCCTTGGGATATTCCTATCACTTCAGGCAGGCCAAATGGGCGTTGGAGATTGTGGACACAGACAAGACCGACGTCGAACGGGAGGATCCGTTCCGCTCCGACTACAGAATCCCCGAGATGTTCCGCGCGGACAAGGCCGACTACCGGGGCTCCGGTTATGATCGCGGTCATCTGGTCGCCAGCGACAATCAGATCGAGACGGGGATCCAGAACAGCGAAACCTTCCTGCTCTCAAACATATCGCCCCAGGTCCCGGCATTCAACCAGCGGATATGGTTGAGGTTGGAGAGGGCCGTCCGGGCCCTTGCCGGCGATGACAAGATCATGGAGACCTATGTGATATGCGGACCGATTTTCGATTTCTCCAAACCCGTGAAGAGCATCGGCTCGACGGACAACAACGGAGTCACCCTGCCGATCCCCCACTGGTTCTTCAAATCCATCCTGACCGAAAACAACCGGGGCACGTTGAAGATGTGGTCCTTCCTGATGCCCCATAAGAATTCCAGCAAGCCCCTGAAGGAGTTCCTGGTCCCGACATCCGCAGTGGAGCGCTACTCGGGTCTGATCCTCTGGGAGCGTCTGACGGGGACAAAGATCAAACGGGAGAAGAACAGAGTTCGGTCTATCTGGAATCACTAGCGCTCAGCGGGAGCCGTATCTCTTGAGCAACCGATTGCACCACGAGGTCAGTGCCGACCGGCGCTTCACCTCTGTACGCCCCCGTCAACCTTAACATTCTCGACCGTCGCCAAACACGCTTTCAATCCCCACCCTCCGAAACTCTCGGCTACGGCTATCCACAGCTCATTCTCCCCGGCGTCCAGGGGTAGATAGACTCTGTCGAAATAGCCGATGGATCCCAGAAATCGATAATCACGCGAACGGTAGATATCGTTGCCGGCATAGAGCAGCGTGCCGTTGAGATAGACCATGACGACATCGCTGAAAGCCAGATCCAGACCAACAACCTGCTCCTCGCTCGCCTCAAGAACCGTGCGGAGGAACACGGAGTTGTGTCCACTCGCCAGGGTGCGTATGCGCGCAACGTTGAGCAGACCCGAGGTCTCGCATTCGAGGTTATTCCAGCTGAGTCCCGACTTCAGAGCGGACGGGATGGCGGTCTGCTCGTGCAGATCAAAGTAATTGAATGCGCTGGAGACATTCCAGGACATGATGGTGCCCGGCTCGGTTGTGATCCCCGTCCCCCCCGCCCCGCTCAGCTCGGGGGTCTCGAGCGAGATCACCCGGAAGTCGGTGAAATGGGCCGGAGAGAATCCGGGATTGACGTGAACTCCAATCCGTCCGGCCCGGGTCGCACGTTTGAGATCCGCGATGAACATGAAGGGTTCATCCGCACGGTCCAGATAGAGCTCCGCCTGATCGCCCGCAACTGCGATCTTCACGTGCTGCCAACGGTCGCGCGCCACCTCCACGGCGGTGCTGAAACCCTCACCATGATAAAGCTGCCAACCCGACACCCCGTTGAAGACGGGTGTATATTGCGTTGCATCCGGATTGCCGGACTGATGCGGTCTGAAATAGAAATGTTCGTAATTGATCTCATCCTGATAGCGGAAGACAAGACCGTTGAAGCCGCGCGGCCCGCTGCAGCTGATATCGAACTCAAAGACGCCATCGGTGAAATCCACATCCTTGAGCCAGGCCGTCCCCCCCTCCAGGAACAGACTCTCCCGCCCCAGCCAGGATTCCATTCGGTGCTGCGTCGTGCTCATGTCCCACCGGTCGGAGGTGAACGGAATCGGTTGGGCGATCGCCGATTGCGATGCAAGCATCACGAATAGTATCAGACAGTGCAACGGGAAACGGCGGCCAGCCATGTCATACCTCCATGCCGGATCGAATCAAAAGAGGGGCATCAACGCGGCCGGCCTCCCGACGCGATTGAGGCCAGCCACTGACATATAAAGGAGGAACCACCCCGCGTCAATCGACACCGGACGTGTTCATCTGGAAATGAAATAACACACCCGCATGATCTCCTGCATACCTGAATCGGGTGATATCCCCTGCATAGTCGAGTGCCGGGGAGAGGTGACTCGACCGAATCCGGTCAATAATTAACCACGCCGGAGCCGTCGCCGCAAAAAGATGTCAACTCGACGGTAATTCTGCCGATAACCGTTGAGGACTGCTTTTCATACCAGTTTCACACATTCGTGGAGGATGGCAATGGTTAGTGACAGACCAAAGATCGCACAGGACGAGCTCTACCAGTTGATGCGCCTGGAGGAGCACAAGAAGTTCAACGAGCGGTGGGGCAAAGGGGAGAGATGTGAACTGATCGGTCTGGATTTTCGCGGTATCGACCTGCGCAAATTCGATGTGGCGGGGATCGATTTCACCAATTGCTATTTCCGCCAGGCCGACCTCAGGGGTGTCGATCTCAGCACCTGCATACTCGAGGGGGCAAGTTTACTGGATGCGAAACTGTCCGGCACCTTCTTCCCCAAGAGACTGGAGGCGACGGAGATCGATCTCTCCAACCGGACAGGCACGAGACTGAGGTATCGAGACTAGCCGCGGCGATCCCGCCAGCCCAAGTCGGATCCTGTTCCGGAGAGAACAGGATCCATGCGAAATGTTTCGAGTTCACGCTCCCGCCGACAGATCCAACTCTCATCGCCCTCTCCGTTTCAGTGATTACATATCCTCACCGGCATCACATCAATACGTGCTACATGTGACCTTGACGTAAAAAGCACTTTTGCTGCTCAATCCGGTTCCGGGAACTACTCGCGGGTATTCCCGTTGGAGATCTGATTCATTTTCGACATATCTGGCAAACAACCGGCAATAGGCGGGATTCGCGGAACGCTACGCTCGGAGTGGACTGAAGGATGCGGTTCAATCCCCGATTGCGGAGGGATCAACATGGAAGCCGAACAGAAACTGGAAAAACTGAAAGCAATCCTTCTGGATATGGGTAGCGTTCTGGTTGCCTTCTCTGGAGGTGTGGACAGTACGTTTCTTCTGCTGGTGGCGCAGGATGTCCTCGGAGATAAGACACTGGCCGTGACCGCACGCTCGGAAACCTACCCCGAACGTGAATACGAGGCGGCCTGTCATCTGGCACAGGAGATTGGAGCCAGGCATCTCACGGTCACTTCTCAGGAGCTCGACATCGATCACTTCGCCGACAACCCGCCCGACCGCTGCTACTACTGCAAGACGGAGCTTTTCAGCATCCTCAGGAGTGTTGCCCGGAAAGAGAATATGGACTGGGTGGCGGAGGGTTCCAATCACGATGACATTGGTGATTTTCGCCCCGGAATGACAGCCTGCAGGGAGCAGGGTGTCCGCAGCCCCCTGAAGGAGGCAGCCCTCACCAAAGACGACATCCGCCATCTTTCGAAGAGCATGAATCTCGCGACCTGGGACAAACCCTCCTTCGCCTGCCTGTCGTCCAGATTCCCCTACGGTGAGCGGATCACGGCTGAAAGTCTGGCTAAGGTCTCTCAGGCGGAGGACTACCTGCGCAGCTGCGGCTTCACCCAGATTAGAGTGCGGCATCACGGCACACTGGCGCGGATTGAGGTGCTGCCTCAGGAGCTCTCTCGCCTCCTTGACGACAACCTGCGCCAAAAGATCCATAGTCAACTCGAAGAGTATGGTTATACCTATGTTGCACTGGATCTGCGGGGTTACCGCTCAGGCAGCATGAACGAGACTCTGCCCGCGGATGTGATTCGGCAGTGCCGGCCATAGGGTGATTCAGGGTCAGAACATCGAGATCATCGCCATCAATATCGTCTGTGCTCTCCCTACCTGTCCCCCCCTAGGGGAGCTCCCGTTTCGCCGGCGTCGACGCCGCCCGGACACTGGGGATCCCCCTCAAGGCGATGGACAAGATCGGTAGGGAAGCCGGAGCCGAGGGTCCGGTAGATAGAGATCGACAACTTGACCACAGAGGGCGGGGACGCACGACGCAGATGGATCCGGCGTGACTTGCCGTAGCCTGACCGCCCTACCGAAACACCCGGTAGTCGTTTCCGGCTCAGGATTATCCTCCCGCCACTTGTCAGACGTTTAAGGGATGTAATACAATGCTGTAGCGGGATACAGCTTTGCTGCGATCTGCGGATGTACCGTGGGATCCGATATGGCTCAGTGTCCTCAGTGAGCATCTCTTCATTACAAGCCGGAATGGGTATAACAATGTTGACCTCCAATAAACACCGCACCAAGGTTCTGGCCTTCCTGACCCTGGTTTTGCTGACCCTGGTTGCCTCAAACATCCTGCCGGCTTCCGCCCAAAATCATCGTTGCCTGCAATCGGAACTGCCCAAGCTGGATGCCCCCGCCGGGGAGATCCGAGCGGAGCTGAAAGCAGCGGACGCCTGGCACAGAAACGCCACGGCAGACCGGACACCCCCACCCGATCCCCAGGTCGGCGACACCTGGAACTGGTACATATGGGACCTGGGCGGCATGCCGGTGGCCAACCTCAAACCATGCACGGTGCGGGGCATGGGCGACAACTGCTACATCGTCGTCGACGACGAGGAGTGGAATGTCGGCATTGACCAGACGGATGTCGATCTGATCGTGGCCAAATTCGAAAGCCAGAGTCCGGGCAACTGGCCCACGCAGGGTATCTGGGATCTGAACACCAGCCACTTCGGCGCTCCCCCCAACCCTCTGGATGGTCTGGAGAGAATCTTCCTGCTCTACTACCGCTTCGACATCTCGTCCGATGGCTACTTCTGGGTTTTCGACCAGTATCCCGACGGAAGTCAGGACTGGGCCAGCAATGAGGCCGACGTGATATACATGGCCGTGGACAATGGCGATCCCGCCGGAGACTACATGTGCGCCGTTGCCGCCCATGAGTTCCAGCATATGATCCACTTCAATACCGACAGCAACGAGAGCAGCTGGGTCGATGAGGGGATGGGCGAATTGGCCATGTGGCTCTTCGGCAACCCCGATCAGATCTCCTCCTTCAACACCAATCCCGACAACAGCCTGATTACCTGGGACGGCAACTGGGCCGATTATATCCAGACCTATCTCTGGTCCCTGTACATGTACGAGCAGTTCGGCGGCCAGCCGTTCATCTGGGATGTCTGCCACAACACGGCCAACGGCATGGCCGGTTTCGAAAGCGTGCTCACGACACACGGCTTCGAGATTGATGCCGAGGAGATTTTCGGCAACTGGTCGGCCTGCAATTTCCTGGATGACACCACGATCGCCGACGGTCGGTTCGGCTACGTCGGCGAAGAGCTGCCCCCGTTCAGCGCCTTCCGTCAGCACACAAGTTATCCCGCTTCAGGGAACGGTTCGGTCAAGAACTGGGGCACTGATTATATCCGCCTGAACGACATGCCCGGCGTGCCTATCTTCACCTTCAACGGCCAGGACACCAGGGATTTCCGTGTGGCGCTGATGGCCGTGGACGCTCTCCTCCCCACCGTTGTCCGGTTTGTCGAACTCGACGGCGTCAATGACGGCAGTCTGAGTTTCACCGAGGCTCAGGGCTACGATCAGGTAATAGTCTCCATCGCCAACGTCTACAATTACTCCGCCGGCACCTACACCTATGAGGTCGAGATGGGCATCACCGGCATCGACGATGAGAACCCCTCGGCCGCCTTGGCGTTGTCCGCCTACCCCAATCCGTTCAACCCTCAGACCACCTTCAGCTTTGTGCTGTCCGAAGCGGCGGAGGTATCCCTCTCCATCTTCGATCCCTCCGGACGCAGAGTCCGCGAAATTGAAGCGGGGCTGCTCGGCGCCGGCAGGCAGACCCTCGCCTGGACGGCCGACAACCTCCCCTCCGGACTATACCTGGCGCGCCTCACGGTGGCGGGCAAGATCACGGATGAGACACGAGTAGTGTTGATGAAGTAAAGCGAACCCGGGTAAAACGCTGATTTTGGCCTCTCCGGCCAAACCCGAAACGTCACCAGTGTTGTGCCTCGCACAGCGCTGGTGACTTTTTTTGTCGCCCTATACCTTTATGACATTGCGACTTAGCATAACCACCAACCTGAAGGGCAAAAATAGGGGGTTGCCAAACACCTCAACCTGAGCTAGTATTTGCGCAGTTGCTTAAATACTTAAACAGGGGGCGTAAATGCAGGACCGTAGTGAGGCGCTTGGGCAATTCAAGGAGAAGCTCTACGAGCAATTCGGCGTTCTGGGCCGAGCGATATCCAGTCCACGGCGATTGGAGCTGCTGGACCTGCTCTGCCAGGGTGAGCGCAGCGTCGAGCACCTCGCCGATGAGATGGGGCTGACCTCGGCCAATGTCTCTCAGCATCTGCGGGTACTCAAGGAGGCCCGCCTGGTGGAGGCCACCAAGGATGGCCTCTACATGTACTATCACATTGCCGATCCCGCAGTGGTCAGCTTCTGGGTCGGATTCCGCCAACTGGCCATGAGCCGGTTGGCTGAAGTCCGTGAGCTCCTCCGCTCGTTTCAGAGTGATGAGGAGTTCGAAGCCATCGACCCGACCGAGGTGCAGCAACGTCTGGCCGAGGGTTCGATCTACCTGTTGGATGTCAGACCCGAAACGGAATACCGCTGCGGACATCTCCCCGGCGCGGCATCCCTCCCGCTGGCCGATCTCAATGACAAACTCGGCGAAGTGCCCACCGACCGGGAGGTGGTGGTCTACTGCCGGGGACCATTCTGCATCATGGCCGATGAAGCCGTGCGCGCAATGCGTGAACGGGGCATCAAGGCCCGCAGTCTCAAGGAGGGCCCCATGGAATGGCGTGCCCTGGGTATGGATCTGGAAACCAATTAACCGATGAGTGACCGCCTGACTGGTCAGGGCAAGGTCGCTACAAGCACAACACGTTAGAGGTCATTATGCGCAAGTCAAAACACAGGCTCGTAACTTTTGCAGTCGAGCACCCCAAATGGGTGATGGGTCTGGCGATCCTGCTTACGGTGGTCATGGGCTCCTTCATCCCTCGGGCTCTCATCGATACGGATCCAGAAAACATGCTCAGTCCCGATGAACCCGTGCGGGTCACCCACACGCGGATCAAGGAGGAGTTCAGCCTTTCGGAGTACCTCGTGCTGGGCTTCACCGGCGAGACCGATCTGTTGACCCCCGACTTCACGGAGCGTCTCGGCCTTCTGGTGGGCGCGATCGAGGAGATGGAGGGTGTCGTCGCCGACGACATCATGGCCCCCTCCACGGTTGACGACATCTACCGCACGCCGGACGGCTCCATGGTTGTCGGTGAGCTGACCGATGAACGGATGGGGTGGGCGGAGCAGCCGAGCATCACCGCAAAGATCGCCTCCAACCCCATGCTCAAAGGCAAGCTGGCCTCTGAGGACGGGCGGGTGCTGGCCGTTTACATCCCGCTGGCGGAGAAACGTTACGCCCATATGGTCTCCACCGCCATTGAGGCGGAGATGGCGAGCATAGGCGGCTTCAACGACTACCACATCACCGGTCTGCCGGTGGCGCAGGATACCTTCGGCAAGGAGATGTTCAAGCAGATGGGTCTCTCCGCCCCCATGGCCGGACTGTTGATCTTCCTGCTGATGCTCTTCTTCTTCCGCAAGGCGGCCGTCGTAGCGGCCCCCATGATCATCGCGATAATGACGGTCGTGATCACCATGGGCGCGTTGATCGCCATGGGGTTCACGGTCCACATCATGAGCTCGATGATCCCCATCTTCCTGATGCCCATCGCGGTTCTGAACTCCATCCATATACTGTCGGAGTTTCATGAGCGCTATCAGAAGTCCGGCTCCCAGCGCAAAGCCATCACCTCCACCATGGATGAGCTCTTCAAGCCGATGATCTTCACCACCGCCACCACCGTGGTGGGTTTCGGCTCCCTGATGAGCGCCTCGATCCCCCCCGTGCGCGTATTCGGCGCCTTCGTCGCCGGTGGCGTGGCGGTGGCCTGGCTGCTGTCGGTCACCTTCAACCCCGCCTATGCCGTGCTGCTGCGCAAGAGGACCCTCTCGGGATTCGGCCGTCAGGATGAGAGCGCCGGTCTCATGGGCAGAGCCGTCCCTGCAGTGGGCCGTTTTGCGGTCAGCATGCGTTGGCCGGTGCTCCTCTTCACCGTCGCGGCCCTGGTGGTCAGCGCCTACGGCATCAGCAACATCGTCGTCAACGACAACCCGACCAAGTGGTTCAAACCCGATCACTCCATCCGTGTCGCGGAGCGGGAACTGGGTTCCAAGCTGGCCGGCACCTACATGGCCTACCTCGAATTCGACGCCGTCGACACGAGCGAAGGCTCCGTCAAGACACCGGAGGCCCTGCTCTACATGGATGGCCTGCAGCGTCGTCTGGAAACGCTGCCTCAGGTCGGCGCCACCACAGGTCTCACGGACATCGTGAAGAAAGTTCGCTTCGAATTGAGCGACGGCGACTCCACCAGGCACTCGATCCCCGATGATGAACAGGAGATCGCCCAGGAGCTCTTCCTCTATGAGGTGGCCGGCGGCAACCCGGACGACCTCTACAAGTTCATCAATCCCGACGGCGACAAGGCCGTGCTCTGGATACAGCTCAAGGATGGCGACAACCAGGCGGTCATCGAAATGCTGGATGAGGCCCAGGCCTATATGACCGCAGTGGCCAAGCCCGCAGGACTCAACACCGACTGGGGCGGTCTGACCTACATCAACGTGATCTGGCAGGACAAGATGGTCATCGGTATGCGCAACGCCCTGCTCGGCTCCTTCGTGGTCGTACTGCTGATGATGATCTTCCTGCTGCGCTCGGTCTTCATGGGGCTGATCTCCATGATCCCGCTCACGGTGACGATCTCCATCGTCTACGGTTTCGTGGGGTTGAGCGGCAAGACCTACGACATGCCCATCGCCGTTCTGAGTTCTCTGACACTCGGCCTCTCCGTGGACTTCGCCATCCACTTTCTCAAACGGGGTCAGGAGCTGTACAAGCGACACAAGAATCTTGACCGCACACTCGAGGAGCTGTTCCAGGAACCGGCCCGCGCAATCTCCCGCAATATCGTGGTGATCGCCCTGGGCTTTGTCCCGCTGCTCTTCGCGATCCTGGTGCCCTACATCACCGTAGGGATCTTCTTCCTCGCCATCATGGCCCTGTCCGGCGGCGCGACCTTCCTGATCCTGCCCGGACTGATCCGCCTGCGCGGCGAGAGCGCATTCAAACCCTGGGGCGCCCGGGCAGAAACCTGGACACCCCGCATCAAAGAGAACATTGCCAAGGAGGCAAACTGATGAAGTTCCGTATGACCCTGCTCACGACTTTGCTGCTTATGGCCATTGGCGCCGGCATCGCCCAGGCCCAGGACGCCGCCCAGATCATGACCGCCGCCCACAAGGCCTACTACTACGCCGGTGACGGCGGCCAGGCCAAGGTGCAGATGGTGCTCACCGACAAGAAGGGGCGCACCCGGGAGCGCAATTTCTGGATGTTGCGGCGCGATATCGAGGATCTGGGCGACCAGAACTACTACACCTATTTCATCACGCCAGCCGACGTCCGCAAAACCGGTTTCCTGGTGCACAAGCATGCCGACGGCAACGACGACCGCTGGCTCTATGTGCCGGCGCTGGATCTGGTCAAGCGGATCGCCGCCGACGACCGTTCCGGCAGCTTCATCGGTTCCGACTTCAGTTTCGAGGATGTCTCCGGACGCCTGCCCTCGCTGGATAAGCACGAAATGGCCGGCGAGGATACCGTTCTGGATCGCGCCACCTGGAAGATCCGCAGCGAACCCAAGGACACCGGTACCGCCGAGTGGGAATACAAGTTCACCTGGATTTGCCAGGAGACCGACCTCCCGCTGAAAGAGGAGTTCTACAAAAAGGGCAAGCTGGCGAAGGTCTTCGAAGTCGGCGCCATCGAGCTGGTCGAGGGTTTCCCCACCGCAACCGTCCGCAAAATGACAGATGTGAAACGTGGTAAATTCACCTCGCTCAACTTCGAGGAGATCACCTACAGCATCAAACTGAAAGCCGGCGATTTCACCGAGCGTCTGCTCAAGAATCCTCCCCGCGAGTACACGAGGTAACAACATGCGTAAAATGATTCTCTCTCTTATGCTCTTGACGGCACTGGGCGGCACCGCCGTCGCCCAGCCGCTGCTCGGCGGTTTCGTGGAGTACAACCAGGCCCTCCGAGTCGACGAGAACCTGGCTCTGGACGGCGGTCTCCCCTTCGGCGAGCGGGCCTATCCGCGAAACGAGCTGCGCGCCCAACTCACCGTTCAGGACGGCTTGGGCGATGCGGAATTCTATCTCCGCTTCGACCTGCTCAGCGACGGCACCGCCGGCGAACGCAACTCGGTCGACCTGCGTGAAGGCTACCTCAAGCTCTATCCCGCCAGTTGGCTGGACATCAAGATCGGCAGGCAGGTGGCTACCTGGGGGACGGGTGATCTCGTCTTCGCCAACGACCTTTTCGCCAAGGACTGGCAGGCCTTTTTCACCGGTCTTGACGATGCCTACCTCAAACCTCCCCAGGATCTGCTCCGTCTGAGCATCTACAAGGGGAACGTCACCGGCGAACTGGCCCTCTCGCCCAGGTTCACCCCCGACACCCTGCCCGACGGGAGCCGCATCGCGGCTCACAGCCCCTTCCCTGGCGGCATGCCGCCGATCGTGGAGCCCGCGGCGACCCTGGAGAACGGGGAGTTCTTCGCCCGCCTCTTCGGCAACCGGGGGAGCATCGAGTGGGCACTCTACGGTTATCAGGGCTTCTGGCCGACGCCGCAGCAACTGGTGCAGACCCCGATCCCCGAGGAGACCCATGTCACCTACCCCGGGCTCCGCTCGGGTGGCGCCAGCCTGCGCGGTCCCCTGGGTCCGTTCCTCCTCAACCTCGAGAGCGCTTACTATCATTCGGTGGACGACTCCGCGGGCGACAATTCCATGATCCCCAATTCAGAGATCAGAACCATCGTCGGCATCGAGAAATCGCTGGGCGGCGACCTGATGGTCAGCGGCCAGTGGTACGGCATCTCCATGCTGAAGCATGACCTCTACCTGGCCGACACCATGTCGGGCGGTCCGGCCTTCAAGGAGTTGCGCCAGTACCTCACCACCCGCGTCACCAAGATGGCTCTGGACCAGAACCTGACGCTGTCCCTCTTCGGCTTCTACAGCCCGACGGACGACGACTGGCATCTTCGCCCCAGCATCGCCTACAAGGTCACCGATACCGTCAAGGCCACTCTGGGGGCCAACCTGATGGATGGCGACGACACATGGACCCAGTTCGGCCAATTCGCCGACAACGGCAACGTCTACTTCAGACTGCGTTACAGTTTCTAGGAGGGGAGATACAATGAGTATGGAACTGACGATCCGCGCCATCGCCGGAACATTCATCCTGATCAGCCTGGCGCTGGCCCTTTGGGTGAGTCCCTGGTGGCTGCTGTTCACCGCCTTCGTCGGCGTGAACCTGATTCAGAGCGCCTTCACCCGTTGGTGCCTAATGGAGACGATCCTGAAGAATACGCTCTTCAAAGGTAAAACCGGGTCCTGCTGCTAGCGGGAGCGATCGACGGCCGGGGGCGGCTCCTTGAGTCGCCCCCTTCTCATATCAATCGCTCATTCCCGACTCATGCGGTCCCGGTACGTTCTGTGCCGACTGTCCCCATTCGACAGTTTGATCTCCTCAGGCAGCAGGGACTCCTTGTCGAGGGGGTCCCCCCCCTCGCGGATCAGACAAACGGACACGGAGTGGGAGGGGTAGATGAGGGTGTCCTCCTTGTTGTCGATCTTATACCAGTCCTCGCCGAGTCTGAAGTGCATGTGCTTCAGCTCCATGGGCTCGCCCAGCGCATTCGTTGATTTCAGGCTGACGAACATACGCAGTTCGCTCCCCTCGCGTATAATCTCACTCGTACGGGAGCGCAGTTGGATAACCTCCACCCTGCGATAGCTATGCTCGGTGATGCCGCTGACCCGGAGCTCCAGAGCCAACTCGCCATTCTTGTCGTAAGGGAAGACAGGCTGGGGATCGAAGAACTCGATGCGCGCGTCATTGGCGAAATCCACTCGCGACTCCAGATCGGGATGGGTGGAGAACTCGCTTACTCTGTACCGCTCCCGGGACACGCACTCCTTCATATAGCGGAGCTTTCTCATCAGGTTGACATATTCCCGGCGGGCTCCGGGCTCGTAGTTGTGGGCCAGGTAGTTGATCGCGTAGGCGTCCGCCTCCCGTTCGAAATCCGCGGAATACCCCATCAGCGAGATCTCCATCGCAACGGAGATCATAATGCTCGCTATCGCTCCGGCCATCTGGGCGCCCTCCCCCTCTCCGGCGACAGCTGCGGCAAATACGCCGGCGAAGATGCCGCCGATCATGGCATTCCGTTTCGCCTTGCGCAGCTGACGGATGCCGTGTCGCATCTCGACATGGGCGATCTCGTGGGCCAGCACGGTCTCCAGCTCCCGCTCCGTCTCGCAGAGATCGATCAGCGCGTTGTTGATGAAGAGCCAACCGCCGGGGCAGGCCACCGCATTGGCGTCATCCGAGTCGATAAGCGTGAAACGATAATTGTACCCGCGCAACTCGAACGGCCACTGCGCCAGAACCCGTTCGCCGAGCATCTGCACCCGCACCTGATGCTCATCGTCCGGCACGACCATGTACTGAGTGCGGATCTGACTGGCCACGGATTCGCCCAGACTCACCTCCTCCCGGTAATCGGGAATCCGGTGAATCGCGGAGAAGCAGGCCGGGCAGAGACGCAGTCCGGCCGCGAGACCATCAGTCGTGTCCGCATATTCCCGGCGCAGACCCGGAGCCGGACAATGATTGCTGCCGGTATAGTGGAGGACGTCGCCGTCGGTGCGGGCGGCGCAGAGATTGACGTTGCCGTCGGCGGAAAGCAACTCGATCAGCCGGGCCACGGTTGTCCGATCCAGCGGCGACTCGGCATCACGTTCCCTTTCGATCCGCAGCTTCCCCTTGCCCAGATGCTCACTGCGCAGATGCAGCTCCAGTCGCTTGCCGTCATCCTTGATCTTCACCCCATCGATCACCACCCGCTCCGGCGCCAGAAGGGGGAAGAGATCACCCTGGCAGACCATGGTGACGCATACGCCGTCCGCACACGAGTAGACAACGGGATTCTGATTGATGGAGGGACGCAGGGTCAGATGGCGATCCCGGTACTGCTCGGCCCACGGCAGATCCGCGGCATGCGCCGCGTGCGGGAGCGGAATCAGGTTTGTCAGAACAAGGGTGATCAGAATTATGAAACGCGACATGAATGCACCTTCCCGGAACTTCGCTCTGCACGAGTAAGAAGATTAGTGTCCTGCAATTCCTGGAGATTGCCCGATCACACTGAGATGGAGGAGTCTGAATACTGATAGAGGGCTAGTCAAGTATGATAGTGGCATGCTCTCGAATCGAAACGGAGGGTATCGCGGTCCATCCCCGACACCCTCGGCTTTAAGGTCAACCAGCTGGCTGCGAATCTACGGGATCTCGAAAAGCGCCGGGTCAACGGTCTTGAGAGCATCATAATTCACGAGAGCGATGTGCGGCGTCTTGATGATCGAGCCGATCCGCACCCGCATGTGGGGCAGCAGCACACCTTCAAACTCCCTGTAGTCGAAATAGAGGTTGGCGCTGTCGCCGCCGTTGAGGAAATCCTCCTCCATCACCAGCAGGCCGGTCTCCACATTGAAGTAGACGAAATGCCTGTCCCCATTGCTGTGCATCTTGCCCAGCTTGTAAAGCGCCGCACCCTCCAACCCCTCCAGGCCGACGAAATCATAGGTCACACCCTTGGCCTCGTAATCGAGGAGATCGAGGGAGATACTGTGGACCTTCAACCACATGGCGTTGTCGATCTCGGTCCACCCTCCGCTCCGAATCGACCAGACCCGCTTGCCGTTGGAGACGATCGCACCGCCATTGTCGAACTCCTGACGCACCAGGTTGGGGGGCTGCAGCAAACGTGATCCGCCGAAGCCGCCCGCCATCTGGTAGCCCGTCATCGTCATCCGCGTCGACGGCAATGCAGCAACGGCCTCGCGCCCCCCCATGGCTTTGATGGCCCCGGAGATCACCTCGTCGGCGGTGGTGGCCAGAGGTTCACTCTGGCCGGCGATGATCCTCTCGAATGCCGAATCCGACCTTTTGGCCATGAAGATGCCGTTGTAGCGGGCAGCGGCCTCCCTGTCGCCATACCGGTTGCAGGCACTGCTCAAGGCACGGTAAGGCCGCTCGCTCTCGGGGACGAGTTCGACATAGAGTTTCAGGATCTCCACCGCGGCGACGATCTTGTCCTCGGCAAGCAGCCTGTCGGTCAGGGTCAGGATGCCCCTCTCCGCCACAGCGAGGCTCTCCGCATCCAGCCCCCGCATCACGTTCAGGGATGCGTCGAGGCCGTCGGCGGTGAGAACACTCTCAATCCTGACCACCTGCTCAGACTGGAGTTGAACCCCGATACCGGGTCCGGAAAGCAGCAGGAGGATAATCGAGAACAGCAGTTTGAAGGCAGAGGACATGGTTGTCTCCGGAGCTAGAGGAGTGGCGCAGGTGTTAAAACCTTAACCTTTTAACGACAAGAATGGAAGGGGGAATTTCCCCCTCCGGCAACAATAATCCGGATGAGCAGGCGGATATGAGCCCGAACTGGATGCAAGCGGTGAGTCGCATCGGTTGAGCACCTCTGTTCTGGCGGGCGATTTGAAGGTCGCGGATGTTCGACGCGAAGGGAGACGGATTACGCTGTACCTGGCCGAGCCATCCCGGCGGGCAAAACAATAACCCCGGTCCAAAGGACCGGGGTCTGCATGTCAGCGGAAGCTAAAAGATGTTTTCCTAGAGCATATCCTTGATGGCCTTGAGCGGGCGCACGCGGACAGTCCGGGAAGCCGGCTTGGCCTTCTGCTTGACCATCTCGCCGGTGAACGGATTGCGAACGAGCTTGCCGCCCCTGACGGCAGGCTTCTTCACCAGAGTCATTTTCATCAGGCCCAGCATGCTGAAGTTGCCGTGCTTCTTGACGGACTTGACCATGATCGTGGTCAGTTCATCACAAACCTCAACAACCTGCTTGCGAGTCATGCCGGTCTTATCGGCAATAGTGCGATAGACCTCTGTCTTTGTGGGCGGCTTGGCCGGGAGGGCAACTTTCTTTGCCGTTGCCTTTTTCGGAGCAGCTTTCTTCGGGGCGGCTTTCTTAGGAGCAGCCTTCTTCCTGGGCGTAGCTTTCTTTGTAGCCATTTCGTCCTTCTCCTCATCGTTATCGCGATACGAAGACATTTCCTTCCGTGACGGGGCGCATAATAGCCGCGGTACACGATTTTCGGAAAGTACTATTCTCTTCAAATCGCGAAAAACCTGCAAATAAAGGTGAATTTGGGTCTTTTCGGGGGTAACGGGATGCCGAAAATCAGAATCCGGTCACGTTTGTAGTACTTTGTGACCAGATGCAAGATGCGGGGCACCTCGGAATGCAGCCCGACTCAGGGAGCAATGCCTGCGATAAATACGGCTGAACGGCCATCGTCGGCAAAACGCAGACCCGGACATGACGGACCCGTCGCCGGGATTCGCATCATCAACAGCATTAATCACGTTTCCATAATAGCGGTATTGATTTGCATGGGTGGATTTGCTAGCCTCCGGTCATAGATCGTACAGGATGCGGGAAGACGGGATCAAAGGCGCCAGGGGCGCCATGAATCCATCTCTTCACTCACTCCCTAAACAACATTCCATTTACTTTAGAAGGACGGTTGGCATGTCTGACAAAAAAGCTGACCTCGCCGGACCCGGCATCGGCACGTATGAAGAAGTATCAGCATCGCTTCCCAATGATTATGAACCCCTACTGACACCCAAGGAGACGATGCATGCGCTTTACGCAGTCAAGCGCTACATCGAGGACGGTCTTGCTGAAGAGTTGAACCTTCAGTTGGTTCAGAGCCCCCTCATCATGGACAAACACAGCGGCTTCAACGATTATCTGGACCGCGACGGCTCCCGCACTCCCGTCGAGTTCCCCGCCGGACTCGGCCTCGACAAGCGTATCGAGACCCAGGTCGTCCAGGCCGTGACCAAGTGGAAGCGCTGGGCGCTGAAGCAATACGGTTGCGATGTCGGCGAGGGGATCAACACCGATATGCGCGCCGTGCGCAAGGACTACTTCCTCGACCACGATCACAGTTCCTATGTCGATCAATGGGATTGGGAAAAGGTCATCACTACAGCCGAACGGAATCTCCCCTACCTGAAGGATACCGTCCAGAAGATCTGGAAGGTGCTCACGGGTGCCGAGAAACTGGCCCACGAGATGTATCCCGTCCTCAACAAGTACCCGATGCTGCCCGATGAGCTGATGTTCATCCACGCCGAGGACATCCTGGCCAAGTATCCCGATCTGCCCCGCAAGCAGCGCGAGACCGCGATCATCAAGGATTACCCCGCGGTATTCATCTATGGCATCGGCTATACGCTCGCTGACGGTTATCCCCACGAGATGCGGGCCGCCGACTACGATGACTGGATTTGCGAAACCACCAGCGAAGATGGCCGACCGATGCACGGACTCAACGGCGACATTCTCGTTTACAATCCGGTCAGCAAGCGTCGTCACGAGTTGACCAGCATGGGCGTGCGCGTCACCAAGGACACTCTGAAGCAGCAACTCGAAGCTACGGATCAGCTGGATTTCCTGGACATGCCGTACCACAAGATGATCATGAACGACGAGATCCCCCTGAGCATCGGTGGCGGTCTCGGACAGAGTCGCATCTACAGCCTGTTGCTCAAGAAGGCGGCACTCGGTGAAGTCAGCGTGACTGTCTGGCCCGAGCAGCTGCACAAGGTTTGCGCCGAGAAGAACATCTCTCTGCTCAAGTAGAGTCGTTGGGTTACAGCAACATCGTTAACGGGAGAAAGGGGATGGAGACATCCCCTTTCTCCTGTTTTGAAGAATAGCCATTAGCGATAGTCCCCTTCAGGTTCGTCATGCTATGGTGTACGATACTGGAAAACCGAAAAGCATAACCAACCGGAGATGACCATGCCGCGTTCACATCGCAAAACAGACTCCGTCAACAAACCGGGCGCTCGTCTGGGGAAGGCGTCCCCAGGCCGACGGATATTCTGCAACCGGACACTGAATCTGCGTTCGATCCGCGCTATCGGTTACGACATGGATTACACGTTGATCCACTACCGGGTCGAGAAGTGGGAGCAGCGCTCCTTCAGTCATATGCGGCGCAAACTCAAGGCGCTGAACTGGCCCGTGGAGACCCTCCGCTTCGAATCCCGTGCCTTCCAACGGGGGCTCATCCTCGATACCGAGCTGGGCAACATCCTCAAGGCCAACCAGTTCGGATACATCAAGAGCGCCTCCCACGGCACGGCAATGCTCGACTTCGAAACACTCCGTCAGATCTACGCGGAAACGGTGGTGGACCTCGCCGGGCCGCGCTTCGTATTCCTCAACACGCTCTTCTCCCTTTCGGAAGCCAACATGTTCGCGCAGCTGGTCGATCTTCTGGATCAGGGACATGCCCCCGAGCCGATGGGCTACTTCGACCTGCACCGTCTCGTGAAAAGGGTGCTGGACGAGGCGCACATGGAGGGGCGTCTCAAAGCGGATATCGTCGCCCATCCGGAGCGCTACGTGGTGCCCGATCCGGAGATCCCCTGGGCGCTGCTCGATCAGCAACGAGCCGGCAAGCGGCTGCTGCTGATTACCAACTCCGAATGGCCGTTCACGCGCGATATGATGTCCTACGCCTTCGACCGTTTCCTGCCGGTCGGCGTAACCTGGCGCGACCTGTTCAGTCTGATCATCGTCGCGGCCCGCAAGCCCACCTTTTTCATGAGCGAGCAGCCCTACTTCGAAGTGACCAGCGAGGAGGGGCTCCTGACTCCGGTGGTCGGCCTGCCGCAACCCGGCAGCATTCTCTACGGCGGGCATGCGCAATCGATCGAGCGGATATTCGGCCTGCGCGGTTCTCAGATCCTCTACGTCGGCGATCATGTTTACGGCGACGTGCAGGTCTCCAAGAACCTGCACCGCTGGCGCACGGCGCTCGTCGTTCGTGAAATGGAAAAGGAGGTGCGGGTCAAGCGGACCTTTGCTTCCGATCAAAAGCAGATCACAGATCTGATGGACGAGAAACGGGACCTGGAATTCACCCTCTCCCTGCTGCGGCTGCGCGTCCTGCACCGCCGCATGAAACAGTCGCCGCCCAAGGAGCTGAGCCTGAATGCGCTGCAGGCCGAGGTGCGGCGCATACGCAATGCGCTGCTCAAACTGGACGAACAGATCACCCCTCTGGCGCAGGCGGTGAGCGAACTGGGCAACCCCAACTGGGGTCTGCTCATGGCCAGCGGCAACGACAAGAGCTACTTCGCGCGCCAGGTGGAGCGACATGCGGACATCTACACCTCGCGCGTCTCCAACCTGCTCTACGAAACGCCCTACGCCTTCTTCCGCGCCGACCGCGCCTGGATGCCCCACGAGCGGGAGCTGTAGACGCGCTTGACATCAACAAGAGGGTCGCTCCGGAAGGGGCGACCCTCTGCGAATGCACATCACGGCCTAGTCGACGACGTAATCCAGTCGGTAGCATACGAGCGACATGGGCTCGGGCTCCTCACCGTCATCGCCGACATCGGCGCCGCCACCCTCGCGGGCCACGGCCGCTTCCAGCGCCCCTCTGAGCACGTAGAGACGATCACCGTGGAAGACATAGGTATCGTTCAGGGGATGGGTCTCGCCCTTCAGCGTGACCTGGCGACGATAATGCCCCTGGTCATCGAAGAGGTCGTAGACCCCCATGACATCATCCGGGATATCGAGTATGTCATAATCATTGACGACCCAGACGCTGCCGTTGTCACGCACCAGGAAGCTGAAGATCAGCGGCGAGTAGTCGCTGATGATCGGCTTGGCGCCGGGGAAATGGTTGATGAACACCTGCATCAGTTCACGCACCTCCTCCAACTCCTCTTCGGTGCGCTTGCGCGGCTCCAGAGCGCGGGCAATCACACGCTTATCCCCGCCCGAGGCCGCCCAGGTCGAGATCCGGTAGTCCCCCCAGGTCTCGCCCGCGTAGACCCTGCCGTCGGGCCCGACCTGGAAATTGGATTCAAAGCCGTTGCCCCACATGGTCTCGTCCACGAGACGGGTCTCCATATCCCTGATACGGATGCCCGTCGTGTACTCGGCCGTGATCCTGCTTGCGGAATCCACCCGCACGAGTGTGCGCTCCGACGTGACCTTGCCCGGCTCGAAGATCGTGTTGCCGAGCACCAGAACCAGATCCTCGCCATCGCCCCTGCCGCTCACCAGCACGTGCATCTCCCCCTCCGGCGGCGGCAGCGGGAAATCGGGCAGGGGTTTGCCCTGCGGGTCGAGTTGCACCAGCCGGCCGGGCGCCCTCTGCAGCACGCCGACGGTGCCGTCGAGACGCACGTAGAGGCCGGTCGGGCGACGAAACTCGCCCGGGCCCTCACCCTCGCGCCCGATCGTACGTAGATATTCGCCATCCGGAGAGAACACTTTGATCTGGTGCAGCTGGATATCCAGCAGATAGATATTGCCTGCGGCATCGAAATCCAGGGCGCCGATGAAGCCGAAGAATTCGTCATCATTGTCGGTGGCGCCGCCGATCCGCCAGAGCTTCTCGGGGGTCAGTGTGAGAGGGGGCTCCATCGGTTCGAGAGGATTCTCGATCCAGATGACCCCCTCACGCTCGACAGATCGTCCCTGCCACTCGGCGGCCAGAGCGGGGGCGAACAGAAATAACGGTAGAAGGGACAGAAGTGCGAACGTGAAACCGATCCGCATCGGTCCTTGATCGCGGCTAAACAAGAACTGCATGTAACACTCCCTGGCAAGAGGGTGAGCGTTCATCGCCATGTCATATTGCCACATGCTCCGGGGAGAGGGAAGGGGAATGGATGATCACCCCTGGCGCAGGCTGCAAGTGGTCGATGTTCAGCCCGCCACGTGCCAGGTGTCAGTCGATGGCTTCCCGCCGTATTCGCCATCGAGGCCCGGACCTGACCAGTCCGTATCCACCAGAACGAAAGAGCCCTCCCGGACAGGGGGGCTCTTCAACTCGACACTTATCACATCAATCCACGCTAGTGACTGAACGCCTCCGGCGGCACCTGCTGCAACGGGATACCCGGTCCCTCCCACCACAGCTCGAACGCCACACCGCCCAGGTGCTGGAAGAACTCGACCCTGATCGGGTAGGGTCCCTCCTCGAGCGGCAGATCGACCCAGACCGCATCGCGGCCGTGCAGGCCATCGTTGTCGATGATCAGCTCGTCACCGTGATACATGGTGCTGCCATCGTCGGAATAGAGATGCAGACGATACATCCCCCGCCGCGGCGCGTTCAGATAACCCGCGAGCACCAGACCGATATCCTCCTCATTGGCGAACTCCGGGACACCGACATCGGGGATGATCGCACCCTCCACACTCGTCAGTTTCGTGAAATCGGGCATCATCTCCCAGGCACCCTCATAATATCGACAATCAAGTCCCGGACTCATTGCAGCCACCTGGACCGGTGCGATGATGGCGAGCTTGCGGAAATCCGCGCGCGCCGTGTACCGGGCCTGCAGCCCGGGCGAATATGCCCGCGCGCGCACCGGCGTATCGGCGGTCAAAGTGAACGGACCGGAATAGAGCAGCGATTCCCGGGTGGGCGCGCCGCCGTCGAGTGTGTAGCGGATCTCCGGATCGGGGTTGGGGGAGACCAGGCTCACCGTTACCGCATCGAGGAAGTCCGTCCGCTTCGTGCGGATCTCAACCGTCGTGAAATCGCTCCGATCGTAGAGCGGCTGAGCGGCCCGGGCAACATCGTTGCCGCCCCGGACTGCCGTAATCGCCATGATCCGGATGCGCGGATCGTCGGGCAGACGCAGCGTCCCGGCGCGACGGGGCAGGTCGAGACGGTAGCGGAACATATAACTGAACACGTAGGCTTCGTTCTCACCCTCGGGGTCGTGACGATGGGTGCCGATCCAAGCCACCGTGTCGCGGTTGATGTACGCCGGCAGAATATTGCCGGGCTCGTCGTGCCGCAGACCGCCGTGCAACCGGTTGGCCCATTGCCCCACATGACGGGCCCAGTCCTGGATCCAGATTTCGGTCGGCTCACCCGCGATCTCGAAGGTCGCCCGACGGCCCCCACCAACCGCAGAGGCCAGGATGTAGAGTCGATCGCAATCCGCGGGCAGATCCAGCATCTGACCGTCACAGGCGACGATATTGGCCCATCCGGATTCACGCGGCCCTGTCTTGAAGCGGATACCCTCACGCTCAAATTCGGCGGGCAGCACCTCGCTCGCCAGCGTGTGACCCAGACCGTCGAAATCGCCGTCCAGGCGATCGTCATCCGTCGAGATGCCGTCGATATTGAAGGGCAATTCGAGCGGCAGGGATTCACCATGAATCAAGGGCTGCGGCGCGTCCCCCAGTCTCAGGGCGAAGGATCGCGGTTGCCAGGGCGTCAGGGTAAAGGGGAGGGCGCCATTGATCAGTACAGCCGGTCCCAGCGGCTCCTCCGCGCCGTTGATCTCTCTCGCGGCCGTCAGTTGCGAGCTGAAGCGGAGACTCAGATCGCCCGTCTCCTCACCCGCCAGCTCCTGCAGTCGAACAACCACCTCGTTGCTCTCCTCGGCGTACTTCACTGCGCGCACGGCTACGGCGGGGATGGCTTCGCCGGCCCCCTCGATCGACAGCAGGGAGAAACGCTTGCCCAACTCACCCTTGTGCTCGGGAACATGGAAAGCCAGCGGCGGCTGATTGAAACGATCGGCCCGCCGGTTCACGGCGGCGATATTCCCGTCGCCGTGTCCGCAGAAAGCATAGCGGATGCGATGCCGCCCCAGATCCTGCGACTGCTCGTCGGCCAGCCAGCTCCAGCCCTCGCTGATCTCGGGGGTGCGCACCAGACTCAGACGGAGCGTATTGGGGTCGGGATGATCCCAGCCGTAGCGGCTGTCGTTCATGATAGCCACACCGTATCCCGAATCGCCGAGATCGGCCCAGCGTTGCGCGGGCACCTCGTAGCGGGTCGCCGTGTTCACTCCCCGGCGGATGGCGCCGAGGCGCAGATCGTAGGTGGCCTCGTCGCTGCCCGTCGCCAGGTTGAAGTTCGCCTTGAGCAGCGTCCCCTTCGTGCGCCAGTCCAGATCCAGATCCAGTTCGACGAGTTCACCGGCCTCGCCCGCCGACAGGCTGATCACGCGCCGGAAACCGGAGTTCTCCGTCTCGCAGGAGAGTGCCAGACTCACGCGCGCGGGTCCGCTCTCCACGATCTCGCTGGTCACATCACCGCCGACGACGGTTCTCGGTGCGGCCATAATGTCATCGTAGTCGATCTCCCAGGCGGCCCAGCGGGCGGGGCTGTCATCGAGCATCTGCAACGTGTGCGGCCCGGCCAGCAACTCCCTCCCTGCCGGCTTGTCGAACACGGATACGACATCGAAGCCGTCGAGACGCACGCGGTAACGGTTGTTCTCCAGCGTGTTCGACGTCACCGACAGACCCGTCGCGATGGTGCAGGGTTTGCGGGAGCTCCGCACATCGTAAACGACATAACCCGCCGAGGGGAGGTCCGCGAGGAAAACCAGATCCAGCCCGCCATCAGGGTTCGGCGCAGATTGCGCGGGAACCTCATCGCCGTCGGGATCGAAGACGCGCAGGTGCGCCGGCGGATCGCCGTCGAAATCCAGGTGCGCCTGCACGATGTCCTGCCGCGCCCAGGAGAGCGGATTGAAGACCAGCAGAGCTTCACCCTTCACACGGGTGTCCATCGCCCGGCTCACGCCGCCTACGGCCTCGGTCAGCATGGCGTCGAATTCGTTGAGGCTGAGGATCTCGTCGTTCCAGGAGAAGGCGTAGGCCTCCGGGATACTGGTGCCGGTGAGATCGTCGTGGAAGCCGTGCCAGAGGAAGCGCGTCCAGGCCTTGCGCAGCGTTTCGCGGGGATACTCCGCCGCGCCCAGCCAATGGGCCAGCACGGACGCCTGCTCGGCGGCGGTCGCCAGGATCTCGTTCTGCCGGTTCCAGCGTTTCATCGCCGCCTGCGACGTATAGCAGCCGATGCCGTGCCTGGTCATCACCATCTCACCCTTGAAGCGCGGCAGCCCGGCCTGCTGCTCGGGCGTCACCTCGCGCATCAGTTGATCGGAGCCCACGCTCCGCACCCGCAGCGGCCCCTCCCCCGAGATGCTCCTCTCGAGCCAGGCCACAGTGTTCTCATCGGGTGAGCCGCCCGTGTCGCCTGTGCCGATGTACTTGTAGCCTGCGTAAAGACCGCTCTTCCGCCCCAGTGCGGCGGCGCGGGCGATCCAGGTGGAATCGGCGCTGATGTCCGTGTTCAATCTGCCGCCGTAGCTGCCGGGGTTCACCGCGGCGATGACGGTGGAGCCGTCCACCCCCTCCCAGAGGCCGATATCGAATGGAATGCCGACCCAGCAGCCCCAGGTGAGTTTCTGGGTCGTGAATCCAAGCAACCCGCTGTGCGCCGCGATGGAGGGGAGCGAGTAGCTGAAGCCGAAACAGTCGGGCAGGAAGATCTCGCGGCTGGTCTTGCCGAAAGTGCGGCGGAAGTAGCCGTTGCCGTAGAGCGTGTGGCGGATGAGCGCCTCGGGCGAGGGGATATTCGTATCGACCGCATCCACCCAGCTGCCTGCGACACGCCAGCGATCCTGCGCGATGTACCCGCAGAGTCGCTCGAACTCCTCGGGGTAGTACTCCTCCATCAACTCGTAGCGGAACGAGCCCTCGAAGCTGAAGACATAACTGGGGTACTTCTCGATCAATGCGAAATTCTCCAGCAGAGTATTGAGGATGAACTCGTTGATCGTCTCCTGGATCGTCCAGCGCCACTGGGTGTCCAGATGGGCCGTGGCCACTATGTGGAGCTGCCCGTCATTGTCGGCGACCGCGGCGGCATCCTCCGGTGTGGGCGCGGCTGCGGCGGCTGGTGGAGCCGGACAGAGGATCAGCAGAAACAGAATGAGTAAAAAACAGGAAATACGCATGGGTCTACCTCCGCTTGAGTTTATCGAGAAGAACCGCACCCAGGATAACCAGTCCAAGAACGACTTTCTGCGTGTAGCTTTCGACATTGGTCAGATTCATGCCGTTCTGGATCACGGCGATGATGAAGGCGCCGATCAGGGTGCCGAGTATCCGACCCTCGCCTCCGCTCAAACTTGTGCCGCCGACGACCACCGCGGCGATCACGTAGAGTTCATACATCACACCATAGGTCGGCGCGCCGCTTTTCAGCTGCGAGGCCATCACGACGCCGCCCAGACCGGCCAACATCGCGCAGGCGATGTAGACGAACATCAACACTCCGCCGACCCTGACCCCCGTGAGGCGCGCCGCCTCGGCGTTCCCCCCCACCGCGTAGACATAGCGTCCCAGCGAGGTGCGCCCCATGAGCAGGTGCGCAAGCAGATAGAGGACCAGCATCAGGATCACGGCCCACGGAATACCAAGCAGCGGATCGGCGCCGCGCCCGAGGGCAACGAAACGGTCGGGGACATCGTAGATCGGCATGCCGCGGGAGATGATGTAGGCCAGACCGCTGGCCACCTGCATCATCCCCAGCGTGGCGATGAAGGGCGGCACCTTGAAGCGGGTGATCATCAGCCCCGAGAAGGCTCCGACACCGCCGCAGAGCAGTACCGCGCCGAGGCCGCCGGCCAGCATGCCGCCGGCAGACGCACCACCGCCGCCCAGACGTTCGATGAGCCAGGCCGCGACGACGGCGGACAGTGCGATGAGGCTGCCGACCGAGAGATCGATCCCGCCCGTGATGATGACCATGGTCATCCCCACCGCCATGATCGCGATGACGGCGATCTGGTTGGCGATGTTGAGCAGGTTCTCACGCAGCAGAAAAGTGGGCCACCTCCTCGGCTGCGGGGTCAAGACCGTGGTCCCCTCCAGGTCGGGAAGCGCAGCCAGGACAGACCTGACCACGGGCGCACAATTCTCCAGCGTAGCGACAAGACACGGGCCCGGAGCGCTTGCACCGAAATCCGCGAGGGTACGACGGATCGCCGCCGGCTCCCCTGCGACCGTGCCGCCCACCTCCACCCCGGCTCCGCGCAATTCGGCCGCCAGCTCCGCGACGAACGATTCATCCGCCTCCCCCCCCCTGGCGACGATCAGCACGACGGCATCATCGCTTATCGATGCGGCCAGTCGACGGGCCGCCGCTCCCCCCGTCGGGTGCTGCGGACGCAGGGTCAACACGGAGAAAAGGGCGCAGAGCAGCAGGAGAACACCCAGCATACCGTAGCGCGAGACCCGCTCCCTGACTGCGCGCATCATGTTCATCATCTCGCACTTTCCCTTCGTTACCGGATCGGAAGCGGCTCATGCCGACATCTCAATGAGCGGCCAGCGCCAGTATCTGTTCCTGGGTGGCCCGCGCCGGATCCGCCACCTCGCCCGTGATCCGCCCCTCGTGCATCACGAGGACTCGATCGCTCATCCCGATAATCTCCGGCAATTCGGAGGAGATCATCACGACGGCCTTGCCCCGCGACGCCAGTTCGTTCATCAGCAGGTAGATCTCGTACCTGGCGCCGACATCGATACCGCGTGTGGGTTCATCGAAGATGATCACCCGCGCATCGTTCTCCAACCAGCGTGCGATCAGCAGCTTCTGCTGATTGCCGCCGGACAGTTGACCCGCCAACTGCCCCTGGCCCGTCAGACGGATATTCAGACTCTCGACGTACCGGGCGAAGGCGGCGGTCTCATTCCGTTCGTCGATCCAGCCCAGTCGCGTCCAGTGCTCAAGGTTGGGCAGGGAGAAGTTGTCGCGGGCGGGGAGCCCCAGCACCAGCCCCTGGGTTTTGCGATCCTCGGTCAGCAGACAGATCCCCCGGCGTATGGCAGACCGCGGACTGCGTATCCGCACAGGTTTGCCGGCAAGGCGGATCTCCCCCGCCGTGGAGCGATCGGCGCCGAAGAGAAGCCGCGCCACATCGGTTCGACCCGCCCCCACCAGACCGGCCAATCCCAGTATCTCTCCGGCGCGCACCGAGAGGGAGACATCCTGCACGCGCCCCCCCGAGAGCCCCTTCACGGTCAACAGCTCGTCGCCGAGAGTCGCCGCCTGTTTGGGAAACTCCTGATCCAGGGGACGGCCGACCATCTTTTCGATCAGCGTGTCCCGCGTCAGCTCCCGCGTGGGCCAGATACCCAGCAGTTCGCCATCGCGCATGACGGCCGTCCGGTCGGCAAGCTCCTGCACCTCGGTCAGACGATGACTGATGAAGATGATGCCGAGCGAACGCTCGCGCAGATCGTGGATTACGGCAAACAACCGCTCCACCTCGCGTGAGGTCAAAGCGGCGGTGGGTTCATCCATGATGATCAGACGGGCATTCGTCAGAAGCGCTCGAGCAATCTCGACCAGCTGCTGACGCGCGACGTCAAGACTGCCGACCGGCGCGTCCGGATCGATGTCGGCGCCGAGTCGGGTGAAGATCTCGCGGGCACGTCTGTGCTCCTCACGTGCGTCAATGATACCGAGACGGCCGGGAGCTCTGCCCAGGAAGAGATTGTCGCGCACGGAGAGTTGAGGCAGGAGATTGAGCTCCTGGTAGATCGTGGCGATGCCCGCGCGCGTCACCGAAACCGGCCCCGCGCCGACCAGATCCCGATCGTCGAAAAGCACCTGCCCGCAGTCGGGCCGATGTGCGCCGGTGATCACCTTGATGAGGGTGCTCTTGCCCGCGCCGTTCTCCCCCACCAGCGCCAGCACCTCGCCGGCGTGGAGATCGAGGTCGGCCGAACGCACGGCCACGACGCCGGGGAAGGATTTGACTATCCCCCGGAGTCGGAGCAGCACTTCGCCGCTTGACGCCGCTTGGCTACTCGACGCTGTCACGCGTGAACAGATCGCAGGGGATCAGAATCGACGACGGCACCTCCGCACCTGCCATGTAGTTCGCCACTGCCTCGATGGTGCTCCGTCCGATCCGGTGCGGCTGCTGGATCACATCGGCGTGAATCTTGCCGGCGGCGATGGCGCGTCGCGCTTCGGGCACGGCGTCAAAACCGACGATGAGCACGCGGTCCCGCTTGCCCGCCTTCTCGATGGCGGCCAGCGCCCCCAGGGCGGTATCATCGTTGATGCCGAAGATCGCATTCAGATCGGGGTGCGCCTGCAGAATATCTTCGGCGGTGCGGAAGGCGACATCCTTCATCCCCTTCCCGGTCAGTTGGGCGACGATCTCGATGCCGGGCGATTGTGCAATCTCCTCGACGAAACCGTTGACCCGCTGGATCACCGATTCGACCTCCGGATGATCGATGATCGCCACACGCCCCTGGCCATCTAGGGCCTTGGAGATCGCCTGCGCGGCCAACCGTCCGCCGGCGACATTGTCGGAAGCGACATGACAGACGACCTGCGCACCCGCGGCGAGTACGGCGATGTCGGCGGTGAAGACCGGAATGCCCGCCCGATTGGCGGCCTGGATCGTGGTGCCGATGGATTTCGAATCACAGGGTGAAACGATGATGGCGTCTACCTGACGTACGATGAAGTTCTCGATCTGATCTTTTTGGCGAGCAACATCGAACTCACCGGCCTGAATGATCAGCTCGTAGCCCCGCTCCCGGGCGGCCTCGCCGAGCCCCGCCTCCAGGGCCTGATAGAATGGGTGGGTGCGTGTGAGCAGCGAGACGCCGATAACGGCCCTCTTGCCGGAGGCCGCCTCATCGGTGTTGCGGGCGTCCTCACCATCGCCGCCGCAACCGACGATCAAAAAACCCGCAATCGTCAACACAAGAACAACGGCGAAAAGCCTGACCCGAATCATGGCCACCTCCGGTAGGGCTATGCGATTGAGTGGATTCCCGCTGCGACCGAACAGCTTGCATCGGGGACGCGAGTGTACCCGATGCGTCAACACGATGCAACGAATCCTCACCGGAGCAGACTGCGAATCCGGCTAGCGCAGTTCGAAGCTGCCCGCGCCGACCACGGCCTCATCCACATGCCAGGCGGCTTGCCAGGAGGAGTGCCTCTTGTCGCCGTCGATCATATCCAGGTCCACGGCGGTCACGTTGACGCTGAGCCCATCCAGACGCCCAACGCCGCTACGCTCCTCCAGCCAGGAGAGGGGCACCGCCAGCTCCAGCGCATAGCCGTCGGCGGTCAGGCGTTGCTCGACACGCAGCTCCGCGGGGAAACGGTCCCTACGCCAGACCTCGGCGGCGCCGGCCTTTTGGGAGGGGAAACCCGCCAGGTAGATGGCGGTGCGGTTGTCCCACTGCCCTATGTATGGCGCTCGGCGGGCAAAGGGGCGCGGATCGAGCCGCACCTCGACATAGTCGCGCTCCCAGGTGCCGGATGCGGGATCATCCGCGATCACGACATCATCCACAACCCGCACGGCGACGTAGAGCATCTCCGCGTCACGGCCGAGAGCAAAGGTGGCATTGCCCTCCATGCCGGGTGAAGAGGAGCCATCTTCCGGAGTGGTGCGATAACCCAATTCCGGCCAATCCGTCAATTGCCCATCAATCCGCAAACCAGCCGGTTTGGCGGGCAACGTCCGCAGTCTTGCCGCCGCCAGATTCAGGGTTCGGGTGATCTCAAGCGGACGGTGATCGGCAGGCGCATAGCCGGTCGTCACGGTGACGGGCACAGGCGACCCGTCCACCCCGATCCCTGCCGGAGCCGGTTGCAGCGGCACCTCGAAGTCCTCCACCGAGTTCGGCGGCACCATGGCGCTCATGGTCCAGGCAACGGGCAGCAGAGCGTGCGGCTCGGCTATGGCGGTTACCTGCAGGGGGATATCCTCGTCGTTGATCACCCGGAACCCCATCTCCGTCACGACCTCTCCGCTTGATGAGAGCAGATGGGGTGACGGTCTGACATTGACCAGTTGAGTCAGCAACTCGGCTGTGCGGGTCGTGAAGATATCCTCGTCCCAGATGCCGTCGAGCATGAGATTGGCCAGCACCGGACCCTCGTCGGTCATGGTCACCCAGGCCACATGATCGAATTCACCCCTGTCCGGGCCGCCCAGATCGCTCCCGCCACCCGTCGTGGCCAGTATGATGTAGCGGCGATCATTGCGCACATGCTTGGTGTAGCGATGGAAATGGCCGGCGAAGACCGTGTAGTCGCGGTCCTGCAGGAGGTTTTCGAACTCGATCCAGCCGGGCGCTCTCTCGGCATCGCCCACCCACAGCGGTCTGTGTTGAAACACCAGCGTCCAGCGCACATCGGAGTGGCGGGCGAGAACATCGCGAAAATAGGCGATCTGCTCCTCGCCGATGGTCGCTCTCCGGCCATCCTCGGTATTGGCGCACAGGAACAGGACGTCACGATAGCGGAAGTGATAGTAGGGTCTGCCATGACGCTCTTGCCAGATCTCCCCCATAACGGAGTTGCTGAAATCATGATTGCCGGCCACATGGAAAAACGGAATGCTCAAATCGGAAAGTAAGCCGCCGAACTCGTCCCACTGCCGGTTGACCTCGGCCCGGTCCTCCGTGTAGCCCTGGATCAGGTCGCCTACAGACATGATGAACTCCGGCTGCAGCAATTCCGCCTTCCGCAGGGCGTCGGGGAAAACACCCGCACGATTTCCCCCGGTCCGGTCCGAGACGATGAGGAATTGAAAGTTGTCCGTCGCATTGTTGAACTCGAGGTGGGTCCACGGTGCCGTTTCACCGAACTCTTCGACAACAAGGCCAGCGGATTCGCGGGACTCGGCAGCAGCGTTTGCCGTCGTGCCGGACTCATGGGTCAGTGCAGCGGACGATTGAATCAAAAGGGCAATGAGGAGGATTCCGATAGATCGCGACATGGTACCAACTCTCCGTTTCAGGAACACCCCGAATCGGGGGCGCGGAGAGTATAGGCGCTATGACCGCTCGTGCCAAGCGACCAGCATCGATTACGGTTGATAACTCAGGATAAATCCGATGGTCCGACCGGGTCCACCCGGCACCTTTTCGATCCTGTGACGCACGTATTCAGGATAGGAGTAATCCAGATCCAGCATGTTCTTCACGTTGGCCATCAGGGTCCAGTCGTCGGAAAGAGCGTAGCGCAGATTCAGGTTGAGCAGGAGATACCCGTCAATCACGTATTCGCCGTTGCTGCTGACCCCTTTGCGTTTGCCGACATAGTGATAATTCGGACCGATGTAAAGATTATTCCCGACGACGTACTGCAACCAGCCGCTTGTCGTCAACTCGGCGAAGTAGAGCAGATCATCTCCGGAGTCACGATCCTCACCCTGTTTCCAACTGGCATTGTGGCCTATATATGCATTTTGACTCAGGGACAACCTGAAGGCAAGCTCAACTCCCGTCAACCGCTGTCGCGAAGCGTTGGCATAGATAGTGGCTGCGCCGCCTTGCGTTTCCGGATCGTTTGTCGGGACGCGGATTATCCCCTCGCACATATCCTCGATGAACACATTCAAACGCCCGTCGCCCCTTTGGCCGTGGCTCTCCAGGCTCAGATCCAACGTCCGAATCTCCTCCGGTTTGAGATCCTCGGAGCCGTACAGGACATCATATGTGGCTACATGCTTCTCCATAAAGCTGGGATTCCGATAGGCGTTGCCGAACAGGAATTTAACCGAATTTATCGGATTCAGCTTGTAGATCAGACCGGCACGCGGGGCAACGAGGGGATCTGCAATGTCATCGCTCTTCACGACCCGAACACCGCCGACGAGTTGATAGCGGTCGGCCTCGAACTGGCATTGTGAATAAAAGGCCACCGAGTTTCCCGACTGGTCCCCCATCCAGGCGCTGTGTGGGTGACGCGTTTCGTCATCTCTCCAGCGCCATATGAATTCCGAACTTCTGGTGGCCGTCAGGGCAACGCCAAACACGGTGCTGAATTCATCCGACCAGGTAGAGGTAGCCTGCAATTCGCCGTGATATACCTGCCCGCTGGCATTGATGTAGACGCCGCTGGAATCGTGGCCCGCAAATCCGGGATAGGGAAACGCGCCGATATCGATTTCCGGTATATCCGTGAATCTGACGGACCCGGTCGCTTTGAGGTTGAATCTATCACCGCCGTCGAACAGATATCGGCACGTGAACCAGGATTGGGTTTGTCGCCCCTCACCGGAGAAGAGGAGATTGGGGACGATTCCAAAATCCATTTTACGTTGATTGAAGTATCCGAAATCGGCGGAGATCTGTCCGTAGGCCAGGTTGCCGAACAGGCTGGCCGTATTGTTGTAATAGTCGATAACTCCACTGTTTCCCATCTCATCGACTACAACCTCGTAGTCATAACCATCACCGTTGACGATCTCCGTCGCCAGAAACAGCCCCCCCTGCGACCCAAGCGTCCAATTCATCTCGGCATTGGCATGGACCGTCGAGAATCGGCCATACCCGGCCGAGGCAGCAAACCGGTCCCCCTCGCAATCCGCCATTTTGGTGATGATGTTGATCACACCCGAATAGGCGTTGGTGCCGAACAGCGAACTCCCCGGGCCGCGAATCACCTCAATCTGTCGGATGGATTTCATCGGAATCTGCTCGAGAAAATAGCTGCCGAAGATAGGCTCATACATCGGCACGCCGTTCACGAGCAACAGCACCTTGTTGTTGTAGTGCACGTTCATGACGCCCCGGAACTGCAGTACCGTGCGCCCCCAGTAGGTCTCCATCACCTCGATGCCGGGCAGATAGCTGAGCAATTCATAGAGGTCATGACACTGGGAGGCCTCAATCTCCCAGGCAGTCACGACATCGATGATCGCGGGGGCATCCTCAAGCGTCTGCTCCTGCTTCGCGGCCGAGACAACCGTCAGCTTCAGAAGCTCCTCAAGGTCCATCTCCAGCAGGTCTCTCGTCTCATCCGCAAGTGCGGCAAAACTTATCGTCAACATCAGGACGATTGAGCCGAGTGAGGCAATCCTATACATCCTCCCCCTTTTAATTTTCAGAGAATGAATCCTGCGGCACGTTACAATATCGTCACCATTCAGGAGATCCTTGACTCCAGTTTTGGGGAGTTGTTCACTGTTCACACTTTCCCGGATTGAACAGGTCCTCAATCTGTCCGCTGTCCTTGACGGCCATCACCATCGGAATGGAGCCCTATGAGAATGAATCTTACGGAGGAGCGCCGGCTGGCGATCCTATCGGAACTGACCCGATACTACAGCGATGAGTTCGAGGAGAAGCTCAGCGCTTTTCGCGCCGAGGGGCTGCTTGATTTCTTCCAGAGGAAACTGGGGCCAGCCACTTACAATCAGGCGATCCAGGATGCCCGCGGCTTCATGCTCAACAAGCTGGATGACCTGGACGCCGAATTCCACGAACCGGAGGACAGCAACTGATCTGCCCCCCGGATACGCTCCCGAAGGTCGTACGACGGCTCCCGCCAACCTGGCGGTTGAGGTCATACCGTAGCGGTCGTGTGGACCGGACGGATGCGACAAGGCAAAACCCGACTGCCGTTCAAGCGGCAGCCGGGTTTGTTCAGATGGTCTGTCGTCATTATCGCAGACGGAGAACCCGTGTGCTGAAACGGGCGGTACCGCACCGACCGCGCACGAAGTAGACCCCCGTCGCCATGGAGCGTCCCTCTTCGTCACAGCCGTCCCAGATTACGGGGTGCTCCCCGGCCGCAGCCTCCCTGTCCGCCAGCACCCGCACGAGCCTCCCGCGGAGATCGTAAACTTCGGCCTGCAGCTGCCCCCGGTCGGCCAAACTGAATGTCACTCTGGTATCGTTGACGAAGGGGTTGGGCCAGGCCACGGGGCTTGCACCGTTCGCCCAGTTCTCAGGCACGGCCGTACCCTCCTCTTCGTAATAGTACAGCGTCATGAAATCCATCTCATCCACGGAGCTGTAGCTGTATCCCACAGGATAGAGGTGGCCGTCGGCGTAACTCAAACCCCGAATCTCGTCGCTCTGACTGTCTGCCCCGTCATAGACATGGTGCCATAACTCGGTGCCGTCCTCCAGGCTGTAGCCGATGACGATGGCGTCCCAGGAGGTATCGCCACCGTTGACGTACCCGCCCGTTACGATACTGCCCTTGCGGCCGAGGGTCACGCATTTGGCAGAATCGTACCAACCCACCGGGCCGTCGAAGACGGCGGTCCAGAACAGATCGCCATTCACGGCGTTGAAGCGGGCGGTCAGGATATCCCCATCGGAGACACCGACCACAACCGGGTTGCCGGTTTCATCGGCAATCATCTGCACGATGCGATCGGATGCGGAATCGGGACTATCGAACTCCGAAGTCCAGACCTGCGAGCCGTCAGCGCCGGCGTACCGTTCGAGGATGATGTTGTAGCCCTGCCCGGAGCGCCAGTAGTTGTTGGCCATGATTACATCACCGTTGGCGCAGGGGATCAGCCAGCCGTAGTCAATCGTGTCGAGATAGGCGCCGAGTTTGGAGACGGACCAGATGGTGCCGCCATCGTCAGCATCGAGCTTGACCGTCAGGAAGTCGGCGCTGCTCACGCTGTTGCTCGTGACCCCGGTTACGACCGGGTTGCCGTCTGTCGCCAGGGTGATGCTCCAGGCACGATCCTCGAGCTCGCCGTTACCGCCGATGAAGCGGTCCCAGACGACATCCCCGGTCTGGCCGTTCAGGCGGATAATGATCATGTCTTCACCGTGGGGGTCGTTGAAACCACGACCGGCGATGTATATTTCGTCATCAGCAGCCACCACGAGATCGTGAGATGATTCGTGATTTTCGCCGGAAGATGCAATGCGGTTGGACCAGAGAACCTCCCCGGTCTCCTCATCTACCTTCAAGATGAGGATATCGTCGCCATGACCTCAACCAACACAGCCGATAACATAGGCGGAGATCACCAGATCTCCCGCGCTGTCAAATGCCATTCCGGAGACCGTCATCTCGCTGAGATCACCGGAGGGGACGCGTCGGGTCCAGACGAAGTCACCGTAAATCGTCTCCTGGCGGCCGATGAAGAGCGACAGGCCCGTGTGCCCGTTGTCGCTGCGGCCTGCGACGAAGACGTCGCCCGATTCATCAACAAGTGAGTGGAGCGCTTCGTCGGTATAGCTTCCGCCGCCATCGAAGATCCTGACCCACTGGAATTCAGGCTCGGCCGAGACCCCCGTGGCCACAAGGCATAGAGCGGCCAGGAGAAGTAATCTGCTAACTCTCATTGTGACTCCTTTTGAAGAGTTCGATTCATGGGATCACAAACCCCGCTGCCCCTAATGGTAACAGATATGGCACTCCGGGTCAGCAGGAGAAACCGGCACCGCGATACCAGAAATACAATACGCCCCGTCGTTGCCGACAGGGCGCTTGAATTTGCTATCATTGCGGGAGCGATTATCAACACTCGACCGCGGGGGGTCAGGGTTTGGCAGAATTGGCCTTTAGCGTGGCGTTCTGGAGACGTCTGAGACACTGCTCCTCCAACACCAGCAAGGGATTCCCGACATTGTCGCCACTTTCGAGAGCGTCAGCCAGAGTTCGGAGTACTGCAGTCATTTCCTCCCGCTCGGCAATATCGCTCTCCCCCGAGAAGACAACCAGATTCCCCTGCGTTTTCTCTTTCAAACTGTAATCCATATCAGCCTCCAGGCCTGGGTGCGATAACGGGCGCACTATTCCACATTTATGCAATATTGACAACGTTTTTATAGCTCGTGAACTACCCCCGAAAAGGGGAAACCCGGGCCACAATGGCGACCCGGGCAAGAATCGATCCGGCAGTGGGACGGTCAGCAGGTCACTTCAACATGACCATCCGCTGGTTCAGTTCCACACCGCCGGCCTGGAGGCGGGCAAAGTAGACGCCGCTGACAGCCGGGCGGCCCATGACGTCGGTGCCGTTCCAGCTGACGGCATGTTCGCCGGCGGGCATCTCCTGCAGCAGAAGGTGCCGGACCAGACGACCGCGCGTATCGAAGATCGACAGATTCACCCGCTCCGCCTCGTTCAACGTGAAGCGGATCGTGGTTTTGGGATTGAACGGATTCGGGAAGTTCTTCGCCAGGGTTACCTCGAATGCGCCTGGGAAATCCTCGATGCCGGTCTGATCGAATAGACCGGTGATGGAGAAATCATCAACCGCAGCCTCAACAATCGAGCCTTCACCCTCATCGGCGGCCACGAACTTGACCTGCACCAGGCCCGCCGTCGGGAAGTAGTCGAACAGGTTGAAGCTGTCGGCGGTCCAGGCGGGGCTGTTGTCCATGGAGTGGAAGATGTTCGTCCAGGTCTCGCCGCCATCATTGGACAGGTAGATGTCCCACCAGTCCGTGTTGGGGGTGCTGCCCGTGTCATTCGAGTAGGTGGACCAGAAGCTGAAATTCAGCTCCGTCGCTCCGGTCATATCATAGACCGGAGAGAGCAGGGAGGTGAAGCCGCTGTCGACATCGTTCTCACCAAGGCTGCCGCCCACGCTGCCCTGACCGGTCACCCAGCAGTCGGTGCCGGCGGCCGTGTGATCGTTTTCAGGCTGCGCATCGGTGCCGCGGGGATCGACGCGAACCCAGATGCCCGTGCTCGCAGTGTCGCCGGAATCGCCGCCGACCCAACCGCGATCGGCCTCCATCTCGTGATCGAACGACTCGCCGATCTCCAGATAGTAGCTGGAGGCCGGTGCGAGGAAGGGGGCGGTGCCGGTATGGCCATCCACGTCGGCAGCGACCAGGTAGTACTCCACCACGGTACCCTGCGCCTGGGCCGGGATCGTGGCAGCGTATTCGCCCCCGCCAATGGCCAGCATGGCAACCTGGGTGAAGGTGCCGCCATTGAGTCGATAGTGCATGAGGACGGATGAGGTTTCGATGGCCGCGCCGTCGAAACCGGCGGGGGTACCCACGATGGTGATATTCGTCGTGGAGCTGGCCAGGAAGGGATGCGGCTCATGGCTCCAGCTCACCCCACGGAGCGGGGCGGACATCTGGATCATGTAGAGCGCGGGCCAGATGTTCTCCTCGAACAGCGCCTGCCTGCGGGAGTTGGAGGGCCAGAAGCCATCGCTGTTGCTCCCGATCTCATTGCAGAAGCTGAAGATCTTCAGATGCTCATCCTGAGCGCCGTAGTCCCAGTCGCCGTTGCCGCCGCAAACCTCATAGAGGATCACACCGGGCTGACCGTAGGTGTAGCCGTTGTACTGCGTCATCACGGCGCCCATCTCGTGGAAGAGCGCGTGGTCGGGTGTCGGGGCGGTGGTATAGGCCCACGGGAGAAGCGTCAGGTTGCTGTAGGTGTGCCAGCTCTGACGGGTGACGAACTCGTGATCGTTGATAAAGGCCATCATCGTCTGGACCTCGGGCTCGCTGCCCGGGGAGGGGCCGCGGTAGGTCTCGGAGGAGGTATCGCCGCTGCTGCCGCCCGTGCACCCCCACTCGTAGGGGTAGTTGCGATTGGGATCGACACCCATGGTGCCGTCGCCGTTGTTGCGGCGATTCTTCCGCCACATGCCGCCGCCGTTGGGATCGGTCTGCTCGTTGTAGAGGAAACCGTCGGGGTTGACGATGGGCACCATGTAGATCTCGAAGTTGTCCAGCAGCGCGACGATCTCCGGATCGCCGGCGTAGTACTGTTCGGCGAGATACTCGGCCAGCATCGAGGACACCTCGGCGGCCATGATCTCCCGGGCATGATGCAGTCCGTCGAACAGCACCTCGGGCTCGCCCTCCTCATCGACATCGGGATTGTCCGAAACGCGGAAACACCAGATGTCGTTGCCCTGGTGGCTCTGGCCGATCGACCAGCGCGCACCGATCACATCGGGATACATGGCGTGGAGTTCGTCCCACCAGGCGATCGCCTCGCTAAGAGTGTGGTAATCTCCAAAGCCCTCGCGGCTGCCCAGTCGGTCGGCATAGTGATTCTCGAGATCGCGTTGGAGCACCTCGCGACGACCGGTCTTGGCCATGAAAGAGGAGAGTTCGTTCTGGAGCACGATGAGATCGTAGTATTCGCCGCGTCGTCCCGTGGCGATATCGAGGTCATTGTGGTTGGTGTCGATATAGGCCTGATCGGCCTCGGAGTCGATCCAGAAACGGACCAACGCGTGGTGCTCCGCAGCGCTGACGCCGATGGCGGCGGTCAACAACAGCACGCAGCAGATTAAACGGGACAACAAGCCGGAGTATCTGGACACGAGCGCCTCCCTGAGTAAATGGATAGCCTGATATGGGTACCGTCATTATAGCAGACGGGAACAGGTATTACGATAATCGATTTCGCCGACACACTCTCAGCAATCCCTACAAATTGCAGGTTCGATATGAACCATGACATCATAGACGATGGGAAATTGCTCCAGAATCCGCTCCTCGACATTCTGGGCAATGTCATGTCCGGCCAGCACCGAGAGATCATGTTGGACGCCGATCTCCAGATCGAGCGCCATATGACCGGCGTAAAGTCTGGCCCGCATCCCGTTTAGCGAGCAGACGCCCGGCAGGGAGCTGACGAATTTCTCAACCTCACCGGTCCGGGAAGCTGACGGCGCAGTATCCATGAGATCGCGGCAGGCCTGCAGACAGATCTTCACCCCCGCATAGATGATGAGCACCGCCACAATCAGAGCAGCCGCAGTATCGGCCCAAAGAAAAGCGGGATGAACCAGATAAAGACCGATGCCGACGACGGTGGCCAGGGAGCTCAGCGCGTCGCTGCGATGATGGGCGGCGTTGGCCAGAAGCGTGGGCGAGTCGAGTTGCCGCCCCACTCGCCGGGTGCGTTGATGCAGCCACTCCTTGATCAGCACGGAGACCATGGCCGTGGCCAGGAGCAGGAAACTCCGCTTGGGCGCCAATCCCGACTGCAGAACGAGAAGCGCGTGCCGCCCCAGCATTATGGCGGTAATGACCAGGATCAACCCCACCGCCAGCGCGGCGAGATCCTCAACCTTGCCGTGACCATATTGATGATTGCGGTCGCGCGGACGTCCGCTCACCTTCAGAGCCGCCAGAGTGATGAAATCGGAAACCAGATCGGTGAGACTGTGGACGCCATCGGCGATCAGCGCCTGGCTCCTTCCGAAAACGCCAACGGCGATCTTGGCGATGACCAGCAGGACATTGCCCCACAGGCCCAGCCAGGTGACCCGTTCGCCGGATGTGCGGTCTTCCATCGTCTGCGGGATCATACTGATACCTCCACCGACAAATTGCCCGAGTCAGGCTGACTCGGGCAAGAGTTTTGTTCGCGGATCGCTCTCACGATTCACTTCATCAGCGTCATGCGCCGGGTGCACACCTCGCCGTCGGCCGCGAGTCGAGCCAGGTAGACGCCGCTGGGCAGTTCCCCTCCGCGATCATCCAGGCCGTCCCACTGCAGACTGTGGGGACCGGCCGCGCGCGGACCGTTGCAGAGCATGCGGACCTGTCGCCCCCGCGTATCGTACACGGCCAGCCGCGCGTCCCCCTCCGCAGCCAGGGTAAAGGCGATGCGGGTCCTGGGGTTGAACGGATTGGGCCAGTTGCCCGTGATCGCAGTGGGTGTGGCGGGCTGAGCATCATCCACAGGGGTGGGATTCCAGATCATCTCGGTCTCGTTGCGGAGGATGTCGTGATCGGGATCGAATTCGACATCGAGCGGCTCCTCCTCACCGAGGGGCAGAACGAAGAGCTGGGTCCAGCTGTCGTTATCCACCCGCCAATCCAGCTCACCGGCCGAGGTGTGGATCCGCAGCGACAACGGCGTCACGAAGAGTCCGGCATTGGTCTGCGTCTGACGGGCGCAAACCTGCAGTTGCCAGTTGCCCGGAGCACCTGTCTTGGTCCACGCCCATAGGTAGTCGGGCCTGTTGGCGCCGTACACCCACTGCTGGAAGAAAGCGGTCAGATCGATCTCGAGGATCTCCTCGAGGTCGGACTGCAGATCGGTGGTGTGGGCGTTGTCGTACATGTGGCGTCCGAGATATTCGCGTATGGCCGCGAAGAAGAGCTCGTCATTATCGACCAGGGTGCGCAGCATATGGACCACCCAGGCACCCTTGCTGTAGACGGTGGTGCCGAAGAGCACCGGATTGTTGTAAACCGGCCCCTCGAAGATCGGAGCGCGGCGGATCTGCATCATGTAATCCAGGTAGCCCTCGGTTCCATCGCGATGTTCGAACCACAGTGCCTCGGAATACCTGGCGAACCCCTCGTTGAGCCACACATTCTCCCAATCCTGAAGCGTGACAGCGTCACCAAACCACTGGTGGGCCAACTCGTGCACGACGATGCGATCATAGTGATGGCCACCGGTAAGCAGCCACCCCCCGAAACTCGTGCAGGTCTGGTGCTCCATCGCACCACCCCAGTGGAAGGACATGTGGCCGTATTTTTCGGCCATGAACGGATAGGCGCCGAAACGGTCGACCAGCAACTCCATCGCCTCGGGGGTGATGCTCAGGTCCTCGACCGACTCATCGTAGTTCTCGGGGTAGACGTAGTTTTCGATGGGCAGCGAGTCGCCCTCGGCGGTGACGTAGTAATCGGTATAGTGCAGGTAGTTGGTCACGGTCAGGGCGATCAGGTAGGTGGAGATCGGATAGATCTCCCGCCAGTGCCAGGTGTGGGTGCCGTCCCCGTTGACGGTCACCGATTGCAGCAGACCGGGACCCGGCGCCGAGTACTCCATCGGCACACGATAGAAGATATCGGCCGTGAACTTGTCGTCGGGGACATCCTTGCACGGCCACCAGTCACGCGATCCCTCCGGTTCGCTGAGAGTGGCGATGAGCGGCGTGCCGTCGTGGTCGGTCCAGGAGAAGCTGCCCATGCCTGTGCTGCTCGGGGTGCCGACAGCGGACAGGCTGATCACGAGCTCCTGCCCCTCCGCCGCTGGGGGATCAAGCGGCAGGATGACCTGATTATCGGTATGGTTCCAGGTGACCGTCTCGCCGAAAACCGTAGCGAACTGGACGATCATGGCGGGGGCCAGGTCGAGTGCGATCTCCGTCAATCCGGCGACCTGGGAGCGGACCGTGAACGTCACCGTGCTCTCCAGGATCTCCGTCGGGATGTCCGGAGTCAGATGCAGTTCGGTGTGCAGGATATCCCACTCGTAGTCCCGCTCTGTAACCGCGCGTCCGGAGTACCGACCGTGTCCGCGGCAGAGATCCTGTTTGATCTGCGATTCCGGGTCAGGCGCAACGTCAGCCAACGCCGGCAGCGCGCACACGGTGATACAGACAAGCAAACACAGGTTCGTAAACAAGCGCATGGCGATCTCCTCGCGTCAGAAAAGGGGAAACCGGTCCGTTTCATTATACCATATTTGATCGAAACGAAAAAGGCGGGGTCGTCCGACCTCGCCGTTGCAATATTCGCCTTGAGCACCTCGGCGCCCCATCGAAGCCGTGGGGCTCGTAGTTGCCGGAGGGGGTCTATTCCAGAGTATAGTCCCGCCCGGACGACATGAGGTTGCTCGGCAGATCGAGGTGATCCTTGTAGATGTGACAGGCCGTGATGTGGACCTTGCCGGAGGACATGAGCATATTGAGAAAGGCGCCGAAGCCGATGCCGTCATCCGCAGACAGCAGAACCGAACTCTGGCGACGTCCCCCCGCATCATGCTGCAGGATGCTCATCATGTGAATCCCGTCGCTCTCCAGCGCTTCCAGAATCAGATCGGAATCGGGTTCGTCCTCGTCCAGATCAAGGAAGATGATCCGATCACCCTGCTGATAGCCGGATCCGGTGCGGGAGGTAACGCCCCCCACCTTCTCGTAATTGCAGTAGAAATTAGCGGGGTTGTTTTCCAGCACCCCGTTGATGGTGCGGATCAGATCCTCGATGTTGAAAGGTTTGACAACGAAGCCGTTGGCGCCGGCCTCCATGGCGACACCGATATCCAGCACATCATTGCGCGCGGTGACCATGATGATCGGGATCATATCGCTGGAGTACTTCTCACGAATCCTCTTCAGGACGGCGTGACCATCCATATCCGGCATCATGATGTCCAGCATGATCAGCGCAGGCCTCTCCTCCAACGCCTCGAGGGCCTCGGCCCCGCTCTCGGCAACGATGACTTCGTACCCCTCTACCTCCAACAGGCTTTCAAGCATCTCAAGGATGTCGGCCTCATCGTCTACGATCAGAATTTTCCGCGTTTGAGATTCTGTCATCTCGATACTCCTTGAAATGAGTCCGAAGTGGAGGATGGACCGACTTTGGCGACAGTGAGGAAGAACACGAATCGCGTCCCCTCACCCAGCTCACTCTGCACAGCTACTTCAGTTTTGTGGGCATCCAGAACTTTTTTGACAATAGCCAATCCCAACCCCGTGCCGCCGTATTTGCGCCGTACGGATCCATCTCCCTGGCGGAATCGTTCGAATATATATGGTAGCGCATCCTCGGAAATGCCGCAACCATCGTCCTCGACCACCACACCCACCTCCCGCGGGTATCGGCTCATATCGGTCGACACCGTAATATGCCCCCCACGATCCGTGAACTTGCGGGCATTGGCGATGAGGTTGCGCATCACCTGTTCGATCATATCCTCCTGCCCGAGGACCTGTACATCCTCCTCCGGCAGATCGACCCGGTACGTAATCTTCTTCTTCTCCATTCCGGGCTTGAAACTGTTCTTCAGATACTTGAAAAGTTTGTGAATGGAGATTTCGGCCTGCAGGATCCGCTCCATATGCTCCTCCATCTTCCCGTACCGAAGCAGCTGAAGAATCAATTCGGACAGACGCACCTGGTTGCGATTCATCACCTCCAGCGCCTTGACCTGCTTGTCGGAGAGATCACCAAGCCGACTGGACAGGAGCATCTCGGTATACCCCTGGATCGTCACCAGCGGCGTCTTGAGTTCATGAGTCACGTTGCTCAGAAACTCGTCCTTCATCTGATCAAGCTCCTCTAGATCGCGGTTGGCCCTCTTCAGCTCCTTCAGCTTGACCCGCAGGTCGACCAGCAGGCGGCTGACCTGCTGCTCCTTGCCCATGTAGACTGTCCCGAGGATGCCGAATACTCCGGCGAAAATGAATGGATGCAGCAGGAAGAATATCTCCCATGTGCTTGATGAGTAGATGATCAGGGTATTGGCCAGGTTGAAGGACATCCCCTGGGACATCAGCCCAAAGTAGAGGGAGAAGATCGGGATCGGCAAACCCCAGAGGAACCCGAAGATAATGAAGACATTGCGGCGGGGGTCATAGCTCCCCCGCCGCAAACCTGCTTTCAGAAACTCAACGATCACCTTGCGCCATTTCATGACAGAGGCAACTATTCCGGCGCCGTGAACAGGTCGTCATTCAGTTGCGGATTCACTTGCACATCGGACACCTTCAATTCGGCGAACAGTGTTCCGTCATGGTGGATCTGCTTGTTGCGGGCGAACTGGAAGCCGCTGACGGCCTTGAACTCGCCAATCACCGTAAGATTGAGGACCGGGCCCATCTGCCCCCTGTCCTTGTATTCCATGGCGTAAACCCTGTGCGTATCGGTAGCGATAAAGACCTTGATCTTGAGATCGGTATCGTCGGTGACGTGAACGACGTCGCACTCCTTGCCGTTCAGCTCCTGGATCCCCAGCGCCTGGCAACGGTAGGTAGCGATATTCCGGAAAACATTGAGCAGATCCGTCCGCTCGCTCTTCCAGGCATCCGCCAAATCACTCGCCGACATCTCCTCGTTCCCCATCGGACTCTGAGCCCACCCCTGGGTTGGCGTCATGATCTGCACCATGCTGCCGAAGGGGGTGTTGGTGTCGACCCGCATGTACTCCCCGTCGCGATAGCGGGAGATCAGACTGAAGGTCATCGGACCCATCGGAGTTTCCTGGATGGTGAGATCGCTAGCGATCTGAAGCGACTTGATCTTGCCCAGATTGCGGGCGCCGCCGTGCGCGGTCAGGGCCGCCTCCATCTGGCTCAACCCCTCGCTCAGGCTGGCCTCGGTCGCTGCCGGGATGACCTCCTCGACGAAACTGGGTTCGGGGATCGTGATGTCGATCTCGTTCGGCTCGCCGAGACCGAGAGAGCTCAGCGGCTTGTCGAAATCCTCCTGCCGGCCGACAACCAGCAGCGCCATCTGATCGGGATGGATCCGCGCCTGCGCGGCCGCGAGGATATCCGCCTTGGTGACGGCATCCACCTTCTCGAGATAGGTATCGAGATAGTCGGTGTCCCGTCCCCAGAACTCATACTGCGCCTTGCGTCGGGCGATCGTGTAGGGGCTGGAGAAGTTGAACACGAAGGCGTTCTTCAACGCGCTCTTGGCGTCCCTCAGCTCATCGGAGGTGACCTCCTCGACCCTGACCTTCTTCAACTCGCGTAAGATGATCTCAATCGCCTTCACCGTGGTTTCGCTCTTCGTGTCGGTGCCGACGACAAAGGGCATTCGATGATGATTGCCCACCACCATCACGGCGTAAGCGCTGTAGGCGAGTTCGTTCTTGGTCCGTACCTCGGTGACGAGCCGACTGCTCATACCACCGCCCAGGATACTGTTGAGAACCTGGAGGGGGAAGACATACTGGTCGTCCCACTTGATGCCCAGATGCCCCATCCTGACGTTGGACTGGTTGACGTCATCCTTGTAGATGTAGTTCACCGAGGGCTCGGTCTCCTCCAGCACGGGATCGGCCAGGAAGAAGGTATCGCCGCGGGGCCAATCGCCGAAGGCGGCTTCGAGCTTGGCGTACATCGTCGCGATATCGAAATCGCCGCCGACCACCATGATCATGTTGTCCGGATGGTAGTAGTACTCGTGGAAGGCGACCAGATCGGCCGCCTCGATCGCGTTGATCGTGTCGTACTCCTCGGTGCGGACGTACGGACTGTCGGCGCCATAGTACAGTTTGGCGATCTCGCGGCGGGCGATGCCGTCGGGATCATCGTTGCGCCTGCTGATGCCCGTCTTCGACTGGGTCTTGGCCAGATCGATCTTCTCCTGAGGGAAGGCCGGCCGACGGAGGATATCAGTGAAGATGGGGAGAATCTGATCGAAGTTCTCGGTCAGGCAGTTGAGGTTGGCGTTACCGGAGGTTGCATTCATTCCGGTCTCCACGCCGGCGCCCAAGTTCTCCAGCAGTATGTCCAGCTCATCCCCGGGATAGGCGCTCGTGCCGCCGGTGCGCATAACGGTGCCCACCATGTCGGCCAGGCCGACCTTGCCGGGGTTGTCGTACATCGATCCGGTACGGATCATGACGGAGATGTTGACCAGGGGCAGATCATGGTCCTCCACCAGGTAGACGATCATGCCGTTGGCCATCTCCATCCGCGTGACATCGGGGATCTGGAAATCGCGCAACTCGGGCGCATTCTCGACCAATTTGTCGAAACGGTTCTTCTTGGCAAACGCAGCGTCCGGCGTCATCACTCCCAGCAGCAACAACAGCGCGAGCAGCGAGCCCAGAATCCTTACGTAGTATTTTGCATTCATTGCTCTCTCCTTTCCGGGCTAGCGGTCGGAATCATCCTTGGTGGCGATAATGCCGACGGTGCGATTCTTTTTGACGAAGGTCTCCTTCGCTACACGCTCAAGGTCGTCGAGGGTAACGGCATTGATCTTGTCCAGTTGCCTGAACAGTTCGCGCCAGTCGCCATACACCATGTGCGCAGTGCACAACTGACCGGCCATGCCGCCATTGCCCGACAGTCCACCGATGAACTGGGCACGTGCGCGAATCTTGTAGCCGTCGAGTTCATCCTGCGTGATCGGCCTGTCGACGATGAACGGACTGTTGTCCCCTGCGGCGCCGGAGGTCAGCGTGCCGTCACCCGCGTCGGTCTGACTTTGACGGGACGAACCGGTGTTGGAGGTCACATCGGTCAACTCATCTTCGGGAGTGTAGTCGGGATTAGGACGTGGAGTCACTTCGGCGATGACATCGTAGATCGCGGACTCCAGATCCTCGATCAGGATATCCTGGTTGGGCACGCCGATCAGAGTCAGCAGACCCGCGTAGCGCTGACCGGGCAATCCGGTGAAACCGCCGGCGAATGCCGCCTGCTTGGTGTTCTTCACCAGCTGCGTGTTCAACCGGCTGGAGCGGCCTTGCCCCAGGATGTCGGCCAGTGCGTCGTAAACAGCTGCATCGGGGTGTCTGGCATCGGGCATGTGATAGCCGATGAGCATCAGAGGCTGAGCCTCCTCCTCGATGACGACGCGACGTTCACCCAGTTGAACCGGCTCGACGGTGCGCACGGGCACGGGGCCGGGACCGGGGGGGATATTGGCGAAGTACTTGCCCGCCATCTTCCTCAACTCGTCGTAGTACACGTCGCCGACAACGGCGATCACCATGTTCCGGGCACCGTAGTGCTCCTCATAGAACTCCAGGGCGTCGCGCCGGCTATAGGCTTCGATATCGGTCCTGTGACCGATTGTGGGCTGTCCATACGGATGCCCGATATAGGCCATGCACATCCACTCCTCGAACAAGCGGCCCTGCGGGCTGCTTTCGGAGCGCATGTTCCGCTCCTCGAGAATCACGTTGCGCTCCTTATAGAATTCGCGCAGGACGGGATTGATGAAGCGGTCGCTCTCCAGGGCGGCCCACAGCTCCAGACGGTTGGAGGGGAAACTGTAGAAATACTGGGTCGCATCGGAGCTGGTCATGGCATTCATGCCCACGCCGCCCACCGAATCAACCAAGCGTGAGAAAGCATTGCTGTCGACCAGCTCATCCGCCTCCTCCTGGAGGGCATCGAACTCGGCCTGCAACTCGGCCAGGAGCTCCCGGTCGGCAAACTCGTATTTCAGCTGTTCGGCTTGAATCTCCTCGTAGACATCGTCCATCTGCTCCAGAACTTTGCGCTCCTTCTTGTAGTTGAAGGTGCCCAGCTCCTGGGTGCCCTTGAAGGCCATGTGCTCGAACATGTGGGCGATACCGGTTTTGCCGATCTCCTCATCGACACCACCGATGTTGACGTAGGTCCAGAATGAGAAGACGGGAACGTCGTGGCGTTCCAGCAACAGAATGGTCAGGCCGTTATCGAGATTGATCTCTTTGACCTCGTTCTCCAGGTCCTCATAGCCTGCGAGCGCAGGTGCGCTGACAAGAAGGGCGAGTAGAGCGACAGTCAAGATTCGGCGCAGACCGTTTTCCCCGAACAAGGTCATCATCAACCTCCAATTAAGAAGAAAGTGGGGGAAACGACTTGGTCGTTGTATGTCGGCGAGGAAGCTAGCACAGTCTTCGCTGCTTAGCAAGTCACGGTTCTCCGGTAAGTGACACGCTCATAATCGTTTTCAGTACTCATAATCTCCCGTACACCCCCTTGACGGTGTAAAGGGCCTTTGCTATATTGCCGCACCTGTAAATCAAATGGGCGTTTGCGTCCGTACCTTCGACTTCAGCACGAGACAGGGGAGAGTTCCGATGTCCAAGCGATGCATACTCACCGGCAAGGGCCCCCGGTCCGGCAACAACGTCAGTCACGCCAAGAACCGCAACAAACGCTGGTTCAAACCCAATCTGCAGAAGAAAAAGGTGATGATCAACGGCAAACTCCAGCGTGTGTGGATCTCCACCCGCGCCCTGCGCACCCTCGACAAACAACAGGGGTAGTTGCCGCAGACCCGGAGTGAGATGGATTCAGCCCCCTTTCAGGGGGCTTTTTTTTGTGCCCTGCTCCCCCGCTCCCCCTCCAACGCTGAACCTGGGCGTACATGCAACCGTCCCATATGGGTCATCGGCCGGTTCAGGCCCCATCAATGCACGCCCTATCTCTATGCTGCTTGCCGAGTTACAACATCTTGCCCGCTGACGCCCTCTCGGGAACGCGCCTTGCCAGTAGTGGGCTGGACATTAGCCGCATGTTCAGGATGTTGATCAGAAACCGGATTACAAGGAGTCAGCTATGAAACACTTCCGCACCCTCTCTCTACTGGCGTTGGTCCTGGCCATCACCTGCGTGATGACGGGCTGCCAGAACCTCCTGGGTGAGAGCGACAGCTCGGGTACCCAGGATACCGATTACTATGACGAGACCTACTACACGGATCTGAACTACCCCCTCGACGATCCCGACGGCGGCTATGACACGACCGACGAGAGTCCCGCCTTCGGCGATCCGGCCTTCGACGCCCTCTTCACATATGAAGAGGATGTCCTCGATCCCTTCAACGACTCGAATGAGGTCGATGAGATGGAGGACCTGCCGGAAAGGGCCATCCATTATCTGCGACTCGCGTGGGGGCAGCTCAACGGCAGTCCCGGACAGGAGATCGTCACGAACTGGAGCGGCACGATCGGTGTCGATCGTGGCGCCGTCGTGGTTCTCAGGCGGATCCATTTCGAACCCGGTACGGATCGCTTGATCCTCTCCCGTTCGAATGTGCGTGAATTCGAGCTCGAGACCCTGACCTCCGTACATTACGATGGTCTGCTGCTCAAGATCATCGATCCCGATCCGGGAGCCGACGACCTCAACATGCTGACCATCGACATGGGTCCTGGGCAGGTCTCGGTGCTGGTCGCCGCTCTCGACGGCTATCAGGATATCATCGATGTCGACGACATCGGCAATCAGATGTCCCTGCAGTCCCCCACCATCCTCGAAGTTGACAACGGTTTCCTGCACGGTATCTGGTATAGCGGACCCAACACGGAGCGTGGCGTCTTCCGGGGCGGCTTCCTGAACTATGACGGCAGGTTGAGAGGCTATGTGCGGGGCCACTGGGGGATCAATGGCGAGGGCGAAAAAGTGTTCAAAGGGAAATATATCGCCCGTAATGGACAATTCCTGGGCATCATCCGCGGGCACTGGACACCCGACGTGGATTCCGCCGAAATGGGGCGCGGCGTATTTTCGGGGCAATGGAGAGATCGGGATGGCGTGACCCAGGGAGCACTTGGGGGCCACTATCTACGCGGATTCAGGCGTGGAGGCTACTTCAGTGGCAGATGGGTGGAAGAGTGCGGCTTATAACTTTCGGCTAGTCTGTCGCTGACCCCTGAACGGTCCTCCTTTATGGAGGACCGTTTTCATTGCTCCTACCTCTTGATTTCTGACGACTTATCCCATACGATGCTTCAACCTGCAGGCTAACCAGCCGCAATGCCCGGACGCGGAACGCGTCAATTTCATTCGAATCCTGACAGAGGTCTGAAGTGTCTGAACAGAAGCGGGATTTCAGTAACGCCCGTTCCATACTGGCAACGGACTGTGGTAGCACCACCACCAAGGCGATTTTGATCGAACTGGTCGATGGTGAATACCGGCAAACTTTCCGGGGCGAAGCTCCCACCACCGTGGAAGCACCGTTCGAGGATGTTACCAGAGGCGTACTCAATTCGGTACTGGAGGTCGAAGAACTTGCACGGACAAGGAACGACAATCGTCGTATCCTGAACGGCGAGGAGATCATCACCCCCCAGGATGGCGACAGCGGCGTGGATATCTATATCTCCACCTCCAGCGCCGGCGGCGGTTTGCAGATGATGGTCGCCGGTGTCGTGAAATCCATGACCGGTGAAAGCGCGGAGCGCGCCGCACTGGGCGCCGGCGCCATCGTGATGGATGTGCTGGCGAGCAACGACGGCCGCCTCCCCCACGAAAAGATCAGCCGGATTCGGCAACTCCGCCCGGACATGATCCTGTTGTCCGGCGGCATCGACGGCGGGACCGTCAGTCACGTCGTGGAGCTCGCGGAGATACTGCACGCGGCCAATCCCAAACCCCGTCTGGGTATGAGCTACAAGTTGCCCGTGATCTATGCCGGCAACAAAGAGGCCAAGCAGACGATCTGGGAAACGCTGGGCAGCGTCACCGATCTGAAGATCGTGGACAACATCCGCCCCGTGCTGGAGCGTGAGAATCTGCAGCCCAGCCGCGATGAGATCCACGAGTTGTTCATGGAGCACGTCATGGCCCAGGCCCCCGGCTACAAGAAGCTGATGAGCTGGACCGACGCCCCCATCATGCCGACTCCCGGCGCGGTGGGCGCGATCATCCAGACGGTGGCCAAGCTGATGGACATCTCCGTGGTCGGCGTCGATATCGGTGGCGCGACCACCGACATGTTCAGCGTCTTCGACGGCATCTTCAACCGCACGGTGAGCGCCAACCTGGGCATGAGCTACAGCGTCTGCAACGTGCTCGCCGAGGCGAGTCTGCCCAACGTGCTGCGCTGGGTGCCCATGGAGATGGATGAAACCGAGCTGATGAACCGCATCGGCAACAAGATGATCCGTCCGACGACGATTCCGCAGGCGATGGAGGAGCTCAAGATCGAGCAGGCCATCGCGCGTGAAGCTCTGCGGCTGTCGTTCGTCCAGCACAAGCAGTTCGCCGTTGGTCTGAAGGGTGTCCAGAAAGAGCGGACGATCAGTGACGCCTTCGACCAGAGCGGCAGCGGGGAGACGCTGGTCGACATGATGAATCTGGACCTGATGGTCGGTTCGGGCGGTGTGCTGAGTCACGCTCCCCGGCGCCACCAGTCCGCGCGCATGATGATCGACGCCTTCCTGCCCGAGGGGATCACCCAGCTGGCCGTGGACTCGATCTTCATGATGCCCCATCTGGGCGTCCTGTCCACTGTGCATGAGAAGGCCGCGACCGAGGTCTTCACCAAGGATTGCCTGATCTATCTCGGCTCCTGCATCGCGCCCGTCGGCCCGATCAAGCCCGGGAAGAAGATGCTGGACATCAGTCTGACTTTCGCCGATGGCAAAACGGAGACCCACGAACTGATGCAGGGCGACATGTTCTCCATTCAGGTCGCCTATGAGGAACCGGTCAAGGCCGTCCTCAAACCCGCCAAGGGTCTCGACATCGGCGCCGGCAAGGCACAGGAGATCACAACCGAGCTGCAGGGCGGCCTGGTTGGGTTGATCTTCGACGGCCGCGGTCGTCAGCCTTTCGTACTGCCCGAAGATCCCACAACCCGCGTAGCCAAGCTGCAGGAATGGAGCCTGGCCACAGCGGAATACCCTGAAACCGAAACGGCAGCCGAGTAGCTGGACCAGAGGAAAAGGAAAACAGACATGGCACATGCATATACTCCCGGGCTCAAGGTCCTGAAGGAAAGCAAAGTCCAGAAGACGCGGCTCCTCCCCCTCAAGGGTACGGTCCACGCAAACAAGGGACAGCAGGTGAGCCCGGCGACAATAGTCGCCTCGACGGCCCTGCCGGGCAACGTACAGATGGTGAACGTTGCCGGTATGTTGAATACCGATCCCGATGACGTTCTGGACATCATGCTCAAGAAGCCGGGCGACGTAATCGAGAAGAACGAGGCGCTTGCGCAGAGCAAGGGTATCTTCGGCCTGTTCAAAAGTACGCTCCCCTGCCCGGTGACGGGCACTCTCGAAAGCATCTCGGAGATCACGGGGCAGGTCGTTCTGCGTGAAGCCCCCATCCCCGTCGAGGTCGATGGCTACATCACGGGCGAGGTCATCGAGGAGTTGCCCCAGGAGGGGGTCGTGGTCGAAACCACGGGCGTATTCATCCAGGGCATCTTCGGCATCGGCGGCGAACGCCAGGGTGAGATCGTGACGATAGTCGACGATCCCTCCAGCGAGATAACGGGCGACTTGCTCAAAGAGGAGTACAAGGGGAAGATCCTGATCGGCGGCAGCTTCATCAGCCTGGCGGCCTTCCAGAAAGCGATGAAGATCGGCGTGGCCGGCATCATCGTCGGGGGCTTCAACTACCAGGATCTCAAACCCATTCTGGGCTACGATCTCGGTGTAGCCATCACGGGCGGCGAGAATATACCGACCGCGTTGATCGTGACCGAGGGCTTCGGCCAGATCAATATCGCCAGCCGCACCTTTGAACTGCTCAAGAGTCATGAAGGCAAGGTCGCCAGCATCAACGGCGCCACGCAGATTCGTGCAGGCGTGATCAGACCCGAGGTGATCATCCCGTTGACGAAAGAGCAGCAGCAGGGGGTCGATCAGGCTATCGACGCTGCCGGCGGCATCACCAACGGCAGCCTGGTGCGCGTTATTCGCGCCCCCTGGTTCGGTGTTCTGGGCACAGTCAAATCGCTGCCGCCGGAACTGTGTCACATGGAGAGCGGCACGCTCGTGCGCGTCGCGGAGGTGACGCTCCCCTCCGGCGAGGTCGTGCTGTTGCCCAGGGCCAACCTGGAAATGGTCGAGACCGATTAGGCGGTAGAGACAAATGATGTCCCCCTCTGGAGGAGGCGAACCCGTTCGCCATGCAAGCAACGAAGACACCGCGGACAAAATCGAGTGGTCTGTCTTTCTGCTGGAAAAGAATCCGGGACGGGGAGTTATGGCGCTGGCGGTAGTGGCCTTCACGGCCTACTTCGTCTGGAGCCTGATGGAGAGTGCCTGGCTTACGGGCGTATCGGTTTTCATACTGATAGCCAGCCTCTCCACGTTTTTCTTCCCTACCCGTTTTCGTCTTGATGCGGAAACAGTCGCCGTGCGCAACCTGTTCTACTGGCGCACCCGCAAATGGAGCGAGTTCCGCGGAATGCGGCGCAATGGCGACAAGATCAAGCTGGTGACCTTCACCCGCGATTCGCGTCTGGACAATTATAGAGGCATGCTGATTATGCTGCCCGAAGACGATGAGGCTGTACTCGACTTCATCCGACTCCGCCTCAAGGAAAGAGAACATGAGCCTGCCGAGCAATCTTAGCGAAAAAATGCTGGACGGCTATCTGCCGGTCCGGCCTGTGGATATGCAGGAGAGTGACTATGACCTGCTGCTCGCCCTGGCCAAGAAGATCGACAGGCGGGGACTCTCGATTCCGGCGATATTTTTCCTCGAATCCAGCAAACCTCTCAATTACATCGGCGCCCAGGCCATGGTGTTCTTCGGTCCCATGGTCAGGATTCTTTTCGAATCTCCGAATTACTATCGTTATACGGAGCTGCTTGAAGACCGTCATGTTGTGGAATTGCTGATCAAAATGATCGAGGGACTCATCGAGGAGACCGACAAGAGGAAGCGGGCCGAAAAGAGCGCCGCCAAGACGGTGGACCAGACCCGCAAAGGACTTTTCAGGAAGTTTTGGAAACGGAACCGTTCTTAAACCACAAGGGAGAGACAATGAAAGCCAGGTTCGCCAGGTTCACAGCACTGGCCCTCCTGCTCTGTCTCACGGCAATAACCGTGACATCGGCCCTGGCCCAGGACACCGCCCCGCCGGCGCCCGTCCAGGAGGTCATCGCCGAGGACAATCCGAATGATCGGGGTCACGCCGTTTTGGTGCGTTGGCATCCGTCACCGGATGACGGGACAACGGGCAGGGTCACGGAATACAGGATCTATCGTGCGCGATGTCTCCCCGGCGTCCAACCGGAGGTTGCGGAATTCGAGCGGGTCAGCATCTGTTCCCCGGCCCTGGGTGTCGGCGCTGAACTCGATTTCGTGGATGTCAGCGATGAGATAGAGAATGGCATCCCCTATCTCTACAAGATCGAGACCCACGGTTCGGCGGGCGTCAGTTCGACAATCATCGACGAGCCCGTCATCGCTACCGCCCAGTGGTTCGACAAGAGCAGGCTGACCATGCTGATCGCGATACTGATCGCCAGCTCGGTCATCATCTACTGGATCCAGAAGGCGCAGGGCAACACCAACATCTACCTGCGCCCCGTGGCGGGACTCAAGGCTTTCGACGAGGCTGTCGGTCGTGCGACGGAGATGGGTCAACCGGTGCTCTTCGTCCCGGGCATCATGGACATGGATCAGATCGAAACGCTGGCCGGCGTCAGCATTCTCGGTTACGTCGCGAACATGACCTCCCGTTACGAGACTAAGCTGGAGGTTCCCGTCAGCCGTTCGCTGGTCATGGCTCACGCGCGGGAAGTCGTCAAGGAGAGCTACCTCTCCTCCGGTCGTCCCGACCTGTATCATGACGACATGATCCACTACCTGACCGACGATCAGTTCGCATACGCTGCGGCCGTCGACGGCATCATGCTGCGCGACAAGCCCGCCGCCTGCTTCTATCAGGGCAAATTCTACGCCGAGAGCCTGATCCTGGCCGAGACCGGCAACTCCATCGGAGCGATCCAGATCGCCGGCACCGCCAGCCCCGCGCAGCTGCCGTTCTTCATAACGGCCTGCGACTACACGCTGATCGGTGAGGAGTTCTTCGCGGCCAGCGCCTACCTGTCGAACGACATGCGTCATATCGGCAGCATCCGGGGTCAGGACAGCATCAAGATGCTGTTCATGATCGCACTGGCAATCGGAACCATCTATGTCAGTCTGGCCTGTCTGGGCGTACCTCTGCCCAACTGGCTCGACATGTCCCTCATCCTAGACGTCAGCGGGAGTTAATCGAATATGCTACTCAAACGCTGGATACCATTGTTCATCCTGATCTTTGTCGGCGTGATGACATTGATCAGCTGGTTCGTCCCGCATGATCCCATCGGCGGTCTGGGGGACAACTTCAGCCAGTTCTTCGATATCATCGCCTCCTTCGCCATCATTCTGGGCGCAGCGAACCTGATCAAGCTCCAGGGGAGCAAGATCTTCAGACGGAAGAGAAACTGGCAGTACAGCATCGTGACGATCGTCGGCTTCATCATCACGGCCGTCGTCGGCATCAACTGGCACATCACCATGGGCGTCCTGCCCGAGGGCTTCAACTACATTGCCGGCCCTCACGTCAACCAGGCCACGAGCCCCTTCTACTGGATCTGGTGGTACATCTTCACGCCGCTCAGCGCCACGATGTACGCCCTGCTGGCCTTCTACGTCGCCAGCGCCAGCTACCGGGCTTTCCGGGCACGCAACCTGGAGGCCACCATCCTGCTCCTGGCGGGTATCGTGGTCATGCTGGGCCGGGTGCCTCTGGGCCAGATGCTCACCAACTGGATGCCCGATGCCATCGGCTTCCTCCGCATCGAGCGGGTGGCCGACTGGATCTACACCTACCCGAACGCCGCAGGACAAAGGGCCATCATGATCGGCATCGCCCTTGGCGTCGTCTCGACCAGTCTCAGGTTGATCCTGGGTATCGAGAAATCCTTCCTGGGAGAGGAGTAGATCATGAACATCTTTGCACGACTCAACGAGTTGGACAGACGCTGGATCTTCCTCATGATCGGGCTCAGTGTGGCGCTGCCGCTCATGTTCCCTTTCAGTCAGCCCGTCAAGGTTTCGCCCCATGTCCAGAGCGTGTATGACGCCCTGGAGGAGTTGCCCGATGGGAGTCTCGTCCTGGTCTCCTTCGAGTATGGTCCCAGCACCATGCCCGAAGTCAGACCCATGGCCAAGAGCCTGCTCAACTACCTGTTCGCCCACAATCACAAGATCATCGTGACCTGTCTCTGGCCTGACGGTCTCTTCATGAGCCGTGAGATTCTGGGGGAGATCGCGGTGGACAAGTACAATCTCGAGTATGGGGCGGACTACATCAATCTCGGTTACAAGCCGGGCAACGAGGTGGTCATCAACGCCATCGCCAGCAGCTTCAGCGTCACCTTCCCGGTAGACACTCGCGGGCGCACGCTGGCGAGCTACCCCATCATGGAGGGTATCGAGAACCTGACCAACATCGACATGATCTTCAGTCTGTCGGCCGGGTTCCCCGGGACGGTGGAGTGGGTTCAGTATGCGGCCGATCCGCTGGGCATCCCGATGAGCACCGGCTGCACCGCAGTCCAGGTGACGGAGGTCGTCCCCTATGTCGAATCGGGTCAGTGCAGGGGGATCCTCGGCGGATTGTCCGGCGCGGCCGAGTTCGAACAGCTGATGGTGGATATGGGTGAGGCCGAGGAGCTGGGCGCCGCCAATTCGGGCATGGCTGCCCAGGGTGTCGCTCACATGGTAATCGTACTGTTCATCGTAGTGGGCAATCTGGCCTTCTATGTTGAGCGTAGACGTCAACGTAAGTACTAGCGGGGGTAAACGCATGATCGTTACAATCGGAATCTGGTGCGCCGCTTTTCTTACCTTGGCGATATTCAGCTTCCTCTACAAGGACAACCCCTTCTACAGATTCGCCGAACACCTGTTCACCGGTGTATCGGCGGCCTACTGGATGGTGGTTGCATTCTGGAATCAGATCCACCCCAACCTCTTCGGGAATCTGTGGTGGCCCGACTGGTTCCTGCGCAAGTGGCCCGAGTTCACCTACGTCCTCGTCGACGAGGTACACGTCGGTGGCGAGATACTGCCGGGCAACGCTCTGGTCGACGGCTCCCTGAGCCCCGAGGTTCTGGCGAGTGCGGAGCTGGTGAACATCATCAGCCCCATCTACTACATTCCCCTGGTCCTCGGCATTCTGTTCTTCACCAGGTTGATCCCCAAGATCTCCTATCTCAGCCGCTGGCCCCTCGCCTTCGTGATGGGCATGGCCGCGGGACTGCGTCTCTACTCGTTCCTGCAGTCCAACGCGATGATGCAGATCTCGAGCACGGTCAACCCGGCCCCGATCATGGGACAGGGTTTCCTGGCCTGGCTCAACTTCCTGATCGTGGCGATCGGCGTCTTCACCGGCCTGATCTACTTCTACTTCTCGAAGGAGCACAAGGGTGTGTTCGGTCAACTGAGCAGGGTGGGTGTGCTGTTCCTGATGCTCTCATTCGGCGCCGCGTTCGGTTACACCGTCATGGCCCGTATCAGTCTGCTCCTGGGACGTTTTCAGTTCCTTGGAGGTTGGCTCGGCGGAATTTTCGGCAACTGACCGTGCCTGACGTTTCAAATAGAACCCCCGGCAAGCATCGCCTGCCGGGGGTTTTTTGCGGGTTGCGTCATCCGCAATAAAAAAGAGCCGTACCTCACAGGGAGGCGACGGCTCAAAGTCTGTTTGCTCAACTCGAACTAGAGTTGGATATAGTGCTGATCGCCCCAGGTGCTGGCTCTTTTAATCCAGGCAACCGGGATGAACTGCTCGACGGGCTGCTCTTCGTTCTTCTTCTGGTGAATGAATGTCAGCTTGATATAGTCATCAGCGACAACACTCAACGTTGCCGAGTAGGACTCAAATGAGATACCGTCGGTGATCTTGGAAACTGTGTAGCTTTGCGGGTTGATGATGGTTACGCTACCACCTTCCCAAGCTTTCAGAACTCCGTTGAAGCTTGAGGCAGCCATGTTTGACGCTCCTTAATTCCGGGTCAATTGCAGCCATTTCTGGCATTCTTTCAAGGGAAAGTACAGGATCGGGATGACCCTGTAAAGGGCCCTCCGCAATTGATATCGGATTTCCATCATCTTTGTTCAAAATTACCGGAATTCCAGTCGATCCGAGAATCACCCCCGTCCGTGACGAACGATCTTTCATTGATCGGCTCAGTATGGTAATACGGAATTCAACTGATAAGCCAGATCTGGCATAAACGAGCAGGGTCAATATAAGATTCGTCAAGTCTTCAAATCGGGGAGGCGTCATGGAGTTGAAAGTCGACATGAAAATCAAAGTCATCACCAGCTCGGATCGGATATTCAGTGGCCGCATCATCGAGATACACGATGATGGCTGGTTTGTCATGGTCCAGGAGCTCGGAGATCGAGTACAGATCAACGGCGCACATATCGTTGCTATCGAGGAATAATGACAAGGAGTCAAAATGGCCAATGAGCTATCATATTCAGTGAGCCCGGAGGGTGTCAGGTATCCCATGCCTCTTCCGGAGGATGACGCCGTCGAGATGGAGCGTCTCCGCGCCATCGTCGATGAGCAGCGTGCCAACGGCATGGAGATTGTGGTTGTCATGGGGGTCGGCTTCGTGGGCGCCGTCATGGCGGCAGTCGTGGCCGATACCGTGGATAAGGATTCCGGCAAACCCGGCAAGTTCGTCATCGGCATGCAGCGCCCCAGCGAACGGAGCTTCTGGAAGATCCCCATGCTCAACAAGGGGATCAGTCCCGTCAAGGCCGAGGATCCCGAGGTGGATCCCATGATCAAGCGGTGCGTCATCGACAAGAGGACGCTCATGGCCACCTGGCACTTCGATGTGCTGACGCTGGCCGACGTTGTGGTTGTCGACGTGCAGTGCGACTACCTCAAAGCCGATCTCGGCAAGCTCCGAACCGGCCGCACCGAGATGGAGGCGCTGGAGAAGAGCTTCGTAACGATCGCCGAACGGGTGCCCGAGAACTGTCTCGTGTTGATTGAGACGACCGTCGCACCCGGCACGACCGAACATGTGGCACTGCCGATCATGGTCGAGAAATTCAAGGAGCGTGGCCTCGCGGGTCCCCCATTGCTCGCACATTCGTACGAGCGGGTGATGCCCGGGCGCGAGTACGTCAAATCGATCCGCGACTTCTGGCGCGTCTGCAGCGGAGCCAATGACGCGAGCCGCAATCGAGTCGAAAAATTCCTCCATGAAGTGCTCAACACCGACGAATTCCCGCTCACGGTGCTTGATCGCCCCATCGAGAGCGAGACCTGCAAGATCGTGGAGAACAGCTTCCGCGCGACACTGCTGGCATTCATGGATGAGTGGAGTCTTTTCTCGGAGAGGAACGGCGTTGATCTGGCCAAGGTGATCGAGGCGATCAAAGTACGCCCCACTCACTCCAACATGATGTTCCCCGGCCCCGGCATCGGCGGCTACTGTCTGCCCAAGGATGGCGGGCTTGGCCTCTGGGCCTACAAGCACATCCTGGGCTTCGAGGATAACATCTTCAAGATCACCCCCGAGGCGATCGACATCAATGACACTCGTGCTCTGCATGTGGCGGAGCTTGTGCGTGACGGACTCGATGAGATGGGTCAATCCGTCGGCGGCGCCGACATTGTGGTGCTCGGAGCCTCCTACCGCGAGGATGTCGGCGATACGCGCTACAGCGGCAGCGAACTGGTCATCCGCAAACTCACGGAGATGGGTGGCCTGCTGAGTGTGCACGACCCCTACGTCGAGCACTGGTGGGAGTTCGAAAAGCAGGAGACCTATCCCGCTCCAGGCTACAGCTGGTCACGGTTCTTCCGCAACCAGGAACGTCTGATCGACCTGCGCGTGCAGAGCGACCTCGACGGGGCTCTGCAGGGCATGGGGACAATCATCCTGGCCGCCCGCCACGAGGAGTATCTCGCCCTGGATCCCGCCCGCGTAGTGCGGGCTGTCGGTGGGGATAATCCGCCCCTGATCGTAGATGCCTTCAACCTGCTGGACGATGATCGGATTCGCGCCTATCTCAAACTGGGCTGCAACGTCCGGGGCATGGGTCGCGGGCACATCAGTCGCCTCAAGGATGAGTTGAACATCTGACGGCAATCCGCATCATGCAGCACCTGGCAACCCGGTCGCATTCGCGGCCGGGTTTCTCTCATGTCGCTCAAAACAAGAAAGCCCGACTACCAGCGGCAGCCGAGCCCTTCAGTGCATCCTGAGATAATTCTACTACAAATGATTTCGACCGTCTACCACAGCCTGCCTAATTACAAATTCGACTCAAACACCTTGAGCTGTTCCCGGAAATAGTCGTTGTCCGGAACCATAGTGATCGCCAAACGGATCTGCTCTATCGCCTCGGCCCTCTTGCCCTGGGCAAAGAGGATCTGAGCCAGCGTATCTATGGAATTGGCTTTATCGAATCCATCCTCGGCCTTCAGCTCCAGCCCCTTGCGAGCCATCTCCTCGGCCTCTTCAAGATTTATATTCGCCTCGTAGCACCACCAGGCGAAATCATTGAGTGCGGAACTGTTTGTCTCCCAGTCAACGGGCAACGACCGACGACAGTAGATCAGAGCCTGCTCCGGATCCTCATCAATCTGCAATGAGTATTTGGCCAGGAATTGCATCCGGTCGCCGCGGCTGGGGTCGTCGTCGGCATTGAGCATCACCGTTTGGGCAACTTGGAGCAAAGGACCGATCCGCTCCAGGCCGATCTGGCCGGCCGCGCGGAGGAGAGTGTTGGCGGCCCATAATCCCGCATCGTAATCGAGATCCGGATCCAGCAGGAATTTCTCGGTTGCTGCCACGGTTTCGGGAAAGGAGATCGATCCGTTGCTGGCGCCGGAGAACAGTGAACGTATCCTCTTGAACGGCACCTCGGCCGCCTTGGCGGCGGTTGCATCCAGCTCCAAGGCTTGATCGAAGTAGTTGACGGCATTACTGTATTTGCCGGTTGCGCGATATGCCTTGCCGAGCAGGATGGCATTCCTGGCCGTTGGAGCCGACGCGAAACGCTCTTTTCGGGTCTCGAGGGTGATGGAATCGGCTTTGATCTCATCCATGACTCCAGACCATTTCTCGGCGCTGCCGTAGCCTATCCAGGCGTGCAGCACCTCACCCTTATCGTTGAGCACGATGAAGGTCGGGTAAACCGCCACTCCGTATTTCTCGACAAACTCCTTGCCGACAGGCGTACCGGCATCGAATGTGATCAGAACCTGATTCTGGAGAGCGTTCCGTACGGTCGCGTCATTTTCCACCCCACGGGCGAAATCCACACAACCGCCTCAACCATCGATCTTGAAGTCGACGACGACAAGCCCGGTGGTGCCGGCAATATGATCAAGGGCTTCAGCCATTGTCGTTGCGACAAAAACCTCCTCGTTGCGCTGGGCGCAGGAGGAGATAAGTATGAGCAGCATGAGAAGTGACATCAGGCAAGCTAATCGCTTCACGATATTTCCTTTCGGGATCGGTATCGGGGAATGACTCGGATGCCTGGTGGTACGAGCGCATCCACCTCATGTTACGAAGTCATTCGTACTCAGTGATCAGCCCCCCTTTGACACTGACGAATCGGGAAGTACCTGCTACATTCGACGGAATACGCTATAGTACATTACGTCGCGCCTTGGAGGATGCAGATGTGTCGGTCCCTGAATCACGGAGCATTGCTCAGCCTGATTGTAGTCGGCCTGATGGCATCCCCCGTCATGGGTCAGGTTGTGATCAACGAGTACGTCGCCGCGGGTCTGGAGGGCTTTCACGACGAGTACGGTGAATTCAGCGACTGGATCGAGCTCTTCAACTCGGGCGCCGAACCGGTGGACCTCACCGATTGGACCTTGGGCGACGACGCAGCCGACCCCGACAGGTGGACCTTCCCCTCGCGCATAATTGCCCCCGCCGAGCACCTGCTGGTGTGCGCTTCGGGCTACCCCAGGACCCTGTTCGCCGAGCACTTCGAGACGGTCATCGATTGGGGCGACACATGGCGCTATTTTGTCGCCGCCCCGCCGACGAACTGGATGACCTCCGACTTCGATGACGACACCTGGGCCAGCGGTCCTTCCGGGTTCGGCTTTGGCGATGATGACGACGCCACCGACACCTTCCCCGCCCGCACGTTCTATCTGCGACATCAGTTCACGATCGGCGATCTCCCCGACATCCGCTTCCTCGTGCTGCACATCGATTTCGATGACGCCTTCGTGGCCTACCTCAACGGCGTCGAGATCGCCCGCAGCAACATCGGCGTCAGCGGTACCCCGCCTCTGCACGACACGCTCGCCTACGACCAGACCGAGGCGATATTCTCCGGGGAGATACCACCCTACAGGTGGATAATCGACACGGAGCAATTGCGTCAGGGCACCAATACGCTGGCGATCAGCGTCCACAACGCCGACGACTCCGACGACCAGGCCGACATGACCTGCATCCCGATTCTCACCCTGGGCCGACGGACACCCGGAGACGCGGGACCATCTCCGCATATGGCCGCCTACCTCCCCAATCTCCACTGCGACTTCCAACTGGATGCGGACGGCGAAGTCATCATTCTGTGCGATGCTCTCGGCGAGGTGCGGGACATGGTGGTCACCCGCCGATTGTGGATGGACGTATCCAGCAGCCGCTGTCCGGATGGCGGTCCGGACTGGCTCTATTTCGACACTCCGACACCCGGCGCTCCCTGCGGGCTCGACGGCTATGCCCTCCACTGTCCGGCGCCGATCCTGTCGCCGCAGGGTGGGCATCACGCGGGACCGGTCGCTGTCGAGCTCACATCACCGGTTCCGGGTTTGGCGATCCATTACACGCTCGACGGCAGCGAACCGGACGACACCTCGCCGCTTTACTCGGAACCGATTGCCATCTCGGCCACCGGCGTCATCCGCGCGCGCTGCCTTCAGCCCGGACAGGGCGCCAGCCGGATCGCCACCTGCACCTACCTGATCGGCGAAAACTCCACCCTGCCGATCGTCTCACTCAGTCTGAACCCGGATGATCTTTGGAGCGCGGATACGGGCATCTATGTACTCGGCAATGGCGACTATACCCCCGAGCCCCCCAACTGGGGCGCGAACTTCTGGAGCGATTGGGAGAAGTCGGCCCACTGCGAATTCTACGAACCCGACGGAACGCTCGGCTTCAGCCAGGATCTGGGGGTCAAGATCCACGGGGGCGCCACCCGCTGTTTTCCGCAGAAATCGCTGCGTCTCATGGCCCGGGGCGGCTACGGCGCCGACAGAATCAACTACCCTGTCTTCCCCGACAAGGAGATCACCTCCTTCAGCCGTCTTCTGCTGCGGAACGGCGGCAATGACTGGCTCGACACCCAGTTCCGCGACGGCATGATCCAGAATCTCACGAGCGGCTTCGATCTTGACCGGCAGGCCTTTCGCCCGGCGGTTCTGTTCCTCAACGGCGAGTACTGGGGGCTGCACAACATTCGCGAGCAGATAGGCTCCGATTACCTGTTCAACAATCACGGCTGCGATCCGGAGACTGTGGATCTGCTGGCCCCTTTAGATGAGGTGATCGAGGGTGCTCCCGACGCTTACTCGGAATTGCTGGCCTATATCGCCGACCATGATCTCGCCCTGCCGGAGCACTTCGCCGTCGTCGACTCACTCATGGACACGACGAACTACGCCAACTACTTCATCTTCCAGGTGTTCTGCAACAACGTCGACTGGCCCGGCAACAACATCAAGTTCTGGCGGGCTCACGAGTCCGGAAGCCGTTGGCGCTGGATCCTCTATGACACGGAGTTCGGTCTGGGTTATTACATGGATCAACAGTTCGACATGCTCGCCTTCGCTACGGATCCCGATGGTTGCTGCTGGTCCAATCCGGCCTGGGCGACATTCCTGATCCGCAATTTGCTCACCAATGACGACTTCCGCCGCGACTTCATCAACCGGTATTGCGAGCTGCTCGGCGGTGTTTTTCTGCCAGGGGAACTTGCAGCCGCGCTCGACGATCACACAGCCGTCATCGCCGACGAGATCCCGCGCCACTTCACGCGTTGGGCCGCCGATCCCGCCGACTGGAGCGCCTCCGTCGCTGTCGTACGCTCATTCATCGCCGAGCGGCCGACCTACGCGCGCGAGCATCTGCGGAACCTGTTCGGGTTGGGCGACACGCTGCGTTTGACCTTCGCCGCCGATCCGCCGGCGTCCGGCGTCCTGCGTCTGTTGACGCGGGATGTCACCACCCCCTGGAGCGCGGACTTCCACGCCGATCACGACATCCTGCTGCGGGCGGTGCCCCACGCGGGTTATGCCTTCGACGGCTGGTCCGATCCCACGTTGCCCGCCACGGCGACGATCACCGTCACGCCAACCGAGGCGACCACCTACACCGCCCGCTTCCGTCTCGAGGATAGCTATGTGATGATCAATGAGATCAACTACAACTCCGCCGTCGACTTCGATCCCGGCGACTGGGTGGAGATCTTCAACGCGGGCAGCGAGGCCGTCGACCTCTCCGGTTGGGGATTCCGTGACGGCAACGACACTCACCGGTTCACCTTCCCCGAAGGGACCGGTTTGCGGGGCAACAGATACCTCGTGCTCTGCCGTGATCCGGATGCGTTCGCGTTGCGGTTCCCCTCCACAGCCGCGCTCCCCCTGGATTTCGGGTTCGACAATGATGGGGAGCGCCTCCAGCTGCTCGACCCGTTCGACGCCGTGCTCGACGAGGTCACATACGGTGATGCCGACCCCTGGCCCACGGGACCGGACGGCGGCGGCTTCACCCTCGAACTGATCAACCCGACATTGGACAACGCCCTCAGCACCAATTGGGGACAGTCACGCACGGAGTCTCACCACGGCACGCCGGGCTATCTCAACAGCATCGACTGCGGCTGCATCGACGATAACGGCGAGCCTGTGCAGGCGGTCATCCTGAGCACGCCCTGGCCCAACCCCTTCAACGGGGAGTGCCATTTCGACTTCTCCATGCCGAACACGGCTCAAGGCGATCTGAGCATCTTCAATGTCGCGGGCAGGCATGTGGCGACCATCGAGAACGGGATCATCGCCAAGGGCTGGAAGCGATATTCCTGGGATGGCGGAGGATGCGGCAGCGGAGTCTACTTCGTCCGCCTGCAGGTTGGCGATACGGTGCGCACGGCCAAGATCATGCTGTTGAAATAGAGTCCGGAAGCGGCAGACGCTCCCGGACTCCATCACGCAGCGGAGATTGAGGATCAGAAGAGGAAACGCATGCCGAACGACAGACTGGTGTTGGCGCCGGTCTGGTCGACGGGTCCGCCATCGTACTCGTCGCCCACAACGATATCGGTCTCTTCGTAATTGATGATCGTGTGCTTGAGTCCCAGGTCCAACTGGAAGCGGGGGGACACGGCCAGGCGCACGCCGCCGCCGAAAGTGCCGCCGATACCGGCGACCTCGAGCTCCTCATCATCGTCATCCTTCAACACGATCTCAGATCCGACGGCAGAAAGGCCGCCGTAAACGTAGGGACGGATCGCGCCGCTCTCCACCAGGTGATAGCGCAATCCGATGCTGAACAACCCCTGCTGCACCTCGATGTTCTCGATGTTCGTATCGTGGGGCGAACCGACTATCGCCAGCTCCAGACTCAATCGGGGATTGAAGTTGTACCCGAACGTCAGATCCAGTCCCATCGTCGCCTCGTCGCCGTCGGTCTCCAGTACGGTACCTTGCCCCTCCTCCTGAAGGGAGGCGATGCCGCCGGTGATCCCCAGGCCGATCTCGAATCTGCGCCATTTCTCGATTTCGACGCTCTCGGCGGCTAAGACCATTCCGGGGATGAGGAGAAGCAGCATCAAAACGGTCGTAAGCAGGGTGCCGCGGGTTGATCGGTCAAACATCATTCGCCTTGTCATCATGGGTCGTTTCCTTTCGGAAGCGTTTCCGGGTCGACCGGTCGGCCGACCCGGATCAGCTTCATCGATTGTCGGTTGTGTGTCAACTCAGAGGGTATTCGTTACCCTCGCTGTCGTGCAGGAGACCGGTCCCATCGGGACCGAATTCGATTGTCAAAGTTATGGTGACGCCGTTCTCGGTGACGTCGACGGTGCCGTGACCGCTGCCGTCAGGGGCGAACCAGATCTCGCCGGCGATCGAGCAGTCGCCCTCCTCGTCGCTCTCGACGGCCGTGAAGAGCAGGTGACTGCCGCCCCCCTCCAACTCGTCGAGTTCGAAGGAGCCGGAAGCTCCGTCGTTGCGCGACCAGTCGCCCTCAAGCGCACCGGGCCGTCCGCTGAGAGTAAAGTCCTCGATCACATCGCCCCGCTCGGAGTGACCGACGATCGTGAAGTTGTCCTCATCGCCGGTAACGCTGAAGGTGGAGAGATCGGTGTGGCCGTCGAGCCAGATGAATTCGTCACTGAATTCGTAGGCGCCCTCGCTGAAGATCCGACTCTGAACCCGGCTGATCGGATCATGACCCGCCGCGAATGTCGTGGTGACGTTGAATTCGCCGTCGCTCTCGTTCCAGGTGCCGCTGACGACCACGCCGCCGGGACGCTCTTCTGTCAGCGTCGCATTGCCCGCGCCGTCCCAGGTGACGTGGCGGGTGAAGGTGCTGCCGTCCCGGAAAAGCATCTCGGCGTCGAGAGATCCGCTGCCGTCGGCATTGATCGTCAACGTGCGATCCAGCCTGAGCAGCCACCAGTCGACGGGGTAGAAAACCAGTTGCTCGAAAACGCCGGCATCCGGCTCCTGACCGTTGCCTACAGGTTCGGCCGGCGTGAAGCTGACGATGCTGCGGGGGTTGTCGCCGTTCATGTCGACGCCATCGAAGGTGCTCTCGCGCGAGATGGACTCGAGCAGGTCGTCGCTCCCGTCCGCCTGCACGCCGAGCTGCATCCGCAGAGTATCGACCACCATCTCCAGCCAGGCATTGGCGGGCGCGGCGGTGAAGGTGGCGCTGACATCGACGGTGACCTCATCCATGATCGGACCGTCATCAACTTCGTTGACCTGCGTGGTCAACTCGGCACCGCTCAACCAGTGGACGGTGCAGCGCAGCGAGTGCATGGCGTCATCCTCATCCGTGTCCAGCGAGCCGATGACCAGCCGAACCTCAGTCTCCCGCCAGGACTGAAGAGGGTTGAACATGGGGTTCTCGGTCCGGTGCAGCGCCACCGCGACTCCATCCGCCGCGATGGGCTCACCCGGCGTTTCGGAGGCTAGGTCACCGGTGATGCGCTGACCGTTCGCCCACTCCTCCTCGGCGTGCAGACTGAAGTGTATGTCATCCAGAGGATTCAGGGGTGTGCCGTTGGTGTCGAACACAACCTCGACCAGCGAACGGGTCGGCAGAATCGCCGGAGCGTCGGGGTGGTTGCGCAGGGAGACAAAGCGGAGCCTGTGCGGAGGGTCCACGTAGATCAGGGCATCGAGGCCGTCAACGAGCGGATTGCCGGGGAAATGGTTCACGAAGAGCGTATCGCCGGGAGCCGGATCGGCCCGTGTCTCCACCTGGGCGAAATGGGGCTCCTCCACGAATTTCCCCTTGCCGCGAACGGCTCCGGCCGTGCTCCCCCGGAACGTGCCGATTGCCGAGAACGCCAACGAGTTCAACGCCGAGATCTCGGGTATGCTGATCGACTCCGAGGTCCAGGCGTCGCCCTCGATATCACCGTAGAGTCCCGACTCGCCGGTGGCCATGCTCATGGGGGTGTCGAACATGGTCTGCAACGCCAGGTTGTCCTCCACCGTGGCCGGTGTTCTCGAAACGACTGCCAGCGAAGCGGCCGTACGGGAATCGGGTGGATCCTGAACCGGTGTCGTCTGCTCACACCCACTCAATAACAAGAGAGCGGCCAGAATCATCTGGGTCATCAGTACCAATTTCGTGCTCTGTGAGATGCGTTTCATTGGGACTCCTCCTTGATCGGAAAAGGGCTTGATTGCGTATCCGCCCCTTTTCTGCAAAGGTCGTTCCCGGCATCGGCTTTTATTCCTCTCCGAGCAGTGAGGTTATAACCCATAGCAAAACGGGCGGTTACAAAACCGCCCGCTCATTGCCTGTCGAGATGAATCGCATCAGGAGGTGTGCCTGAAAATCACACTGTGGTTCCCATACCTCAGTCGGAGCCCAGACCGAGCTGCCTGATTTTCTTGTGCAGATTGGTCCGCTCGACCCCCAGGTCCCGGGCCGCGCGGGTGACGTTCCCCTCGTGACGTTCGAGCGTGAGACGGATCAGGGCCGTCTCGAAAGCGCGACGAGTTTCCGAAAGCGGGCGACCATCGACCATCTCGGCCAGTGAGGTCATCAACGATGTCCAATCGTGTTTATTCCGCACCGGCTCAATCGCCCCCAGCAGCTCCGGGGAGAGATCCTCAACCTCGATCTCGGAGCCGGCACTCATGATGAGCAGACGCTCGACCTGATTCTTCAGCTCCCGGATGTTGCCCGGCCAGCGATAACGCCCGAGCCGCTCCATGGCCGCCGAGCTGAAGCTCTTGATCGGGAGCGTATTCTGTTCGCAATAGCGTGACGCAAAGGTATGTGCGAGTTGGGCGATGTCCTCCTTGCGCGCACGCAACGGAGGTAACTGGATAGGCACGACGGCCAGTCGATAGTAAAGATCTTCGCGGAAACGACCGGAAGCCGTCTCCTCATCCAGATGCTTGTTGGTCGCGGCGATCACCCTCACATCGACCTTCAGCGTCTCCTGGCTGCCGACTTTCTCGAACTCGTTCTCCTGCAGCACCCGCAGCACTTTGGTCTGAGTGCGTAGACTCATGTCCCCGATCTCATCGAGAAACAAAGTCCCGCCGTCGGCGGCCTGGAAGCGCCCGTCCCGAGTGCGATCGGCCCCCGTGAATGCGCCTTTGACGACACCGAAGAGTTCGCTCTCGATCAACTCCTCGGGCACGGCGGCACAGTTGAGTCGGATGAAGGGGCCGCCGCTCCGCAGACTCCCGTCATGAATGGCCCGCGCCACCAGCTCCTTGCCGGTGCCGCTCTCACCGGTGATCAACACGCGCGCCGTTGTCGGGGCCACCTTGTCTATCTGCCCACGCACGGCCTGAATCGCCAAGCTGTTGCCCAGGATCTCCCCCCGGTCCGCGACCATGGCCCGCAGAGCGGCATTCTCCCGTCGCAACGTCGTCCTCTCCAGAACCGATTCGGTGGTCGCCAGCAGACGCGCCTTGCTGAACCCCTTCTCCAGGAAGTCCGCCGCTCCCATCTTCAAAGCCTCGACGGCCCGCTCGACGCTGGCGTGGCCGGAGATCATGACAATCGACTGCTCCGGTTTCAATTCGAGCAGACGCTGCAACGTCTCCATGCCGTCGAGACCGGGCATCATGATATCCAGGTAGACGAGGTGCCAGCCCTTATCGCCCTGCGCGAACAGCTCCAGGGCCTCCTCCCCCCCGGCAACGCTTTTCACCTCATAACCCGCCCCCTCATGGATCATCTCCATCGTCCTGCGGATGTTCTGTTCATCGTCCACGATCAGGATGCGACCCGTCATGTTCTCTCCTCATGCTCCGGCGGCCTGGCCGGAGGCAGCTCAATGTGAAAGCGTGCGCCGGGGCCATCACCCAGGCGGATGTCCCCACCGTGCAGGTTGATGACGCTCCGCACCAGCGCCAGCCCCAACCCCATACCGCTCCCCTTCGTCGTGAAGTGCGGTTCGAATACCCGTTCCCGAATCTCCGCCGGAACGCCGGGCCCGTTGTCCGCGAACTCCAGTTGCAGGTGCCCGTCGCGTACTTCGGTGCTGATGGCAATGCTCCGCTCCCCCTCGTTGTGAGCCAGGGCGGCAAGAGCGTTTTCGAAAAGATTGCTGAATGCGCGGCGCATGTGCTCCGCATCGAAGGTGAAGTCGACGGACTCGTCGCTCAGATTCAACTCGACGGCCACCGAGCCGTAGAGGTGCGCCAGATCCCGCAACAGGGCATTGAGATCGACGGACCGCCTGTTCATCTCCGGCATCCGCGCGAACTCGCTGAACTCCCGCGCCAGGCGGCGGAGGCTGTCGATCTCCTCCTCGATGATACGCCCCGATTCGTCGAGGAACTTGCCGTAGACGGGATCCTCACCCCGGTAGCGATCCCTCAACTCCTGCACTACTAGCGCGATTGGAGTCAGTGGATTCTTGATCTCGTGCGCAAGACCGCGAGCCATCTCCCGCCAGGCGGCCATTTTTTCGAGGTCGGTCAGGCGGCGACGTTGCCGCTCCAGCCGCATCACCATGGCGTTGAAGGCGGTGATGAGGTGACTGATCTCGTCATCGCCCGAACTGGGCAAGCTGAGCCGCCAGTCCCCCTCGCCGACGCGGCGGGTGCCATCGACCAGCAGACCGAGACGGCGGGTCAAACGGCGGCTGAGCAGCGCGGCGACGAGGAGCGAGAGCGCCAGCACCACGGCATAGACGCCGATGAACGGAAGTATGAAGCCGCTCTGCAGGCGGGACCTCTCGAGGTTCAGTCCGGCGAGCAACTGCTGCGCCTCGACCACATGGGTGAAGCCCGTCAGGAATCCTGGATCAAGCGGCCGGCTGATCAGCAAGCGCAAAGCGGGTGAGCCCTCCGGATTCAGCAATGCGAACAGGTGCGTGCGATCGCCCCCTCGGGGGAAAGAGAGCGGCTCCGTTGACTCCAGAGTCATATCCTTAAGCGCCATGATCTCGGCGGAGCTCCAATCGCCCCGACGGGCCACTTCGTCGCCATCCCGATCAAGAAGCAGCGCATTGCCCGGCAACTGCGGTTCGAGCATCTCCCCCGCGATCAGAGCCCGCACGATCTCATCACCGAGGGGAACCAGGGCGGCGCAATCTCCCCGGAAGCGGTCACGTTCCGTGCGCAGCGCGATGCGCGCGGCCTCCGCGCCACCGGTCAGCCCCGCCTGCAGCTCCGGGCTCAGACCAAGCGTGATGCTCCGGTTCACGAGATCGCGCACCACCAGAGTGAGCGGCAGTGCGGGCAGCAGGGCGAGCAGTGTGCAGAAGACGAAGATCCGCAGGCGCAGGCTCATGTCACCCACCCCCGGTTTCGGTTGGGGGTTGCGCTGCGGGAGCGACCCGGCGCGGGAGGTCGTCAAGCCGCCAGGGACCGAATTCACCTTGTCCGCCCCAAAGCGCCTCATCCCGCCCCCGGTCGAAAATGCTGCCGATCATGCCGCCGAGATTGAGACGCAATTCACGCGCTTCGGGATCACCGGGATCGTTGATCGTTCGCGTCACCCAGTTGGCCATGCGGCTCCTGTGCTCGCTGGAGAGGGGGCTGATCTCAAGCAGGATACTCAACCGGAATTCGGAGGCGGGCGACAGCTCAGCCGTTCGGCAGAGGAAAATGTTGTCGACGAGTTTGGCCGCAACCTCCATAGCCGCAAAGTCGGTGAACTCGCTGATCCGGCCCCGGCGCCGCAGCCGGTAGATATCGTCCCAGACATCATAATCGACTTCGTTGTGCAGGAAACCCGCGGTAGCGTAATCGCTGCCGACAACCAGCATCTCGATGCCGAGGTCAAACACCACGGGCAGACCGCTGCGCAGCGTATTGCCGATCGCCTCGGGAAAAAGATCACCGAGATGAACCGTGCAGTAGAGGTCGTCATCCAGAAGATAGGGCACGACGGAGGAGACGGCCTCCCGCTTGGCGAGCGCCTGACCGGCCAGGCAGAGCAGCGCCGCCAGAGCCAGGCATCGCCACCGGAATCTCAGGACCCGCCTCAAAAGCTGTACCCCAGGGTCAGATAAAACCAGACGGCATCACCCGTCACACCGCTGGTGACGGGAAAGCCGACATCAAGACCGACGACTCCCAACCAGGGCAGTGCGAGTCTGACGCCATATCCCGCACCGATCTGCAGCTGTTCGTAGTCGATATCAGTGGCTATCGTATCCGCCGCGAGCCGCCCGCCGCCGGTATCGACAAACACCAGACCGGTCAGCCGGGGTTTGCCGTGGTCTCCCTGCAGCAGACGGAAACGATACTCGGAGGAGAGGGTCCAGAAAGACTTATGCCCTTGAACCGGCGAGAGGCTGTGATCGCGAAAACCGCGCAGCGAATAGGAGCCGCCGAGTTTGAACCTCTCGTAGCAGGGTGCATCGTCCCCCACGTAACCACTGCGCAACCCCAGCCCCAGACTATGGCCGGAGCTGAGAATCATTGTGGAGCGGCAGGTCAGGGTGAGACGGGGATAGGTGGCTTCGGAGCCGAACAGGTCCGAGTAAAGACGCCCCTGCAGGTGCAGTGAACGACCTGGCCGCCCCTCCATACCCCCCTCGCCCAGAGTCAGGCCGATCTGCCAGGCGTTCAGGTCGAGTCCACCGTTCCAGCGCTGAAGCTCCATGGGCATATCCGCATAGCGGACAGGCCTGTCGAGGGACTTGTTTGTCCCCTCATCCGCCGCAGTCAGCCTGCCGCCGACGAACCCACCCTCCAGCGTCAGCCGCTGCAGGGGCCGCCAGAGGATCATCACGCGCCCCTCGACATGTCTCACTTTCTGCCGGAACTCGTGATGGAGCCCTCGCCAGCCCGGCTGCTCCTCGTACCAGATCGTCTGATCCTCGTAGTTGTCGAGTCCAAGGTCCAGTGAGAGGTCTTGACCGAGATTGAGGGGGATGCGCCAGTCCAGTTCGGTGCCCACGACCCGGAACCCGAACCGCAACCGTGCGCCCAGGCGTCCACCCAGGCCGATGGGATTCTCCAGCCGCAAGCCCACAGCGGTGAGATACCAACCCTCGGGGTCGCGGAAGCCGACGCCGGTATCGAGATAGGGTTTGTAACGCTCCCGCAGGTCGAGGACGATCACGATGTGAGCGCGTTCCGATCCGGGACGTGTGCTGAACCGCACCTCGGAGAAGAAGCCGGAATCGAGCAACCGCCGACGTCCCGCCGCCAACTCGGACAGTGAAACCTCGCGGCCTATCTCCAGCCCCAGCAGATGGAGGACCACCGCCTTGCGCGTCTTGCGGGTGCCGCTCAGCTCCAGGTCCTCGAGATAGAGCACCCGCTCGGGGTCGCGCTCACGCACAACCTGATCGGCGCCGGTGGTCTTGGGCATCGCGGCAGCCGGTCCGGCCGCGAGCAGCAGCCCGAACAGCAGCAGAAGCCCAGATTTGATAATGGATTCCGGCATCAGATTCCTCCAATTGCTGCGGGAGCCACATCAAGAGCCGTACCATCGACGCCATCCACCCTAACACGTGTAGTAACACTACATTATCAAACAGGGGTAACGAGCTTCACGAGCGGGGGGTGTGACTATTGTATCCAGTGTGTGAATTACAGTCACGATATATTTCGATATTTCGCGGATCCCGGGATGCTGGAGCAGCTGGGGTTGGTGAACACCGAGGATTCTCTTTACTCGGCTGCCCAATTGAGAGAGTTTTCCGTATCGACAATTCAACGACAGGTGAGCAGCATGCGGCACAATGAGATCAAAACGGAGCTTCAGGGGCGAGCGGGGCGCATGGAGGCGCTGCTTGCGACCGCCAACCCGGACGACTGCCGGGGCGGCGCACTGCTGCTCCATCCACATCCCCTCTATGGCGGCAACATGCACAGCAAGGTGCTCTACACCGCGCGCCGGATCTGCGCCGAGCAGGGGTTATTCACGCTGCGTTTCAATTTCCGGGGCACGGGCGGCAGTGAGGGCCACTACGATGATGGGCAGGGTGAGCAGGATGATGTCGGGACCGGTCTTGATCATCTGCGGGACAAACTCCCCGGCAAACCGCTCTACCTGGTCGGATTCAGTTTCGGGGCCTGGCTAGCGCTTAAGATCGGAGCCGCGCATCCGGATGTGGTCGGCATGGTTGGGCTGGGCACCCCCGTGGACTGGACCCGATTCGCCTTTCTGACGACCTGCACCAAACCCAAGCTGCTCATTCACGGCGGACGGGATCAGTATTGCGACCCGGAATCGCTGACCCGGAACTTCCCCGACTTCGCCGAACCGAAACGCCTCCACTGGCTGGCGGAGGCGGATCACTTCTTCCTCGATCATCTGCCCGAACTGGAGACGCTGCTGCGGCGAGAGTTGCCGTTCATCCTTGTCTGACAGGCGTCAACGAAGGTGGCGGGCGAAAACGACATCGACCGAGTAAAAGGCCTTGCCCGGCTCGGGCAGTGTGATGGACCGCATCACCCTCTCCCTGTCCATATCGACAAGCGAGAGTCGACTCTGGTCGAAATCGATCACCGCAAACAGATCCTCGTCCGGACTCAGGTCCCCGGAAATGGGATTCGAGCCGACATCAAGCTCGCACCGTTGCCGACATGACACGCCGTCGTCGGTCAGCACATCGTATAGCCGCAACCAGCTGACCCCATCGAGGGAGCAGCGCATCTCGTTGACGATGATCCGCGTCCCCTCCGCATAGGGGGTGACCCGCGCCGGGTGCTCCCCCAGCTGCAGTCGGGCGATGATCTCCAGCCCTGGCAGCGCGTGCACCGCCACCTCGCCCTGCCCCCGCGCGCCATCCTCCAGACGGATGCCGATACCGGCGACGTAGAGCCAGCGACCCTGAGGATCGAGCACCGCATGCACCGGTCCGGGTGCCGTCGGCACCGTGGCGACGACCTCGACCGACTCGACATCGATCACCGACAGCGTACCATCGGCGGTGTTTGTGACGAATCCGCGGCGACTGTCGGCCGAGAAGCAGGTGGCGCGGGGATCCTCGCCAACCGGCAATGTGGCAATGACCTTGCGCTCCCGCACATCGATCAGGGTGGCGAACGATTCCGACAGGTTGTGGGCGACAACGGCCGAATTGCCCACGAGGAAGTAACGGCCATCGGGACTGAAGGCGCCGCCAGTGGCCGGTTTCTCCACGTTGATCGAGAAGACGGTCGAGTCATTCAACGTGTCGAAGATCTGAATGGTGTTGCTGATCTCCCCACTCATCCACAGGCTCCCCAGCTCGGGATCGGCGCAGACGCGGGCCGCCATGCGGTTGGCGGGAAACTTGCCCAGTTTTTGGAGGTCGGGAACCGAGTAGGCGTACAGACTGGATTCGCTGTAGAAGCGATCGAAACGGGTGAGATAGAGACGCAGCTGATCGATCTCCTTGTCGCCCTGGCCGCAAGAGAGGAGCGACAGGGAGCTGAGGAGAATGAACCGCATCAGGTTGAGCAGGCCGCGTTGTGACATCTTCCCCCTTTATCCCTTACGGGCTTCGGCCAGAATCGCCAGACCGGCGCTGGCGCCTATGCGGGTCGCGCCGGCCGCCAGCATCGCCAGCGTATCCTCGTAGGTGCGGATGCCGCCGGCGGCCTTCACACCCAGACCGGCATCGCTGACCGCCGCGGACATCAACCTGACATCCTCCACCGTCGCGCCGCCGGGTCCGAAGCCTGTGGAGGTCTTCACGAAATCGGCTCCCGCCTTGAGCGACAACATGCAGGCCAGCCCCTTCTCCTCATCGGTGAGCAGGGCCGCTTCGATGATCACCTTACAGATGGCTCCCAGTTCGTGACAGGCCCTGGTCACTTCACAGATGTCCTGCAGCACCGGTTCGCCATCGTCCTCGGCAATCCGGCCGACGGGGATCACCATGTCGATCTCACTGGCGCCGTGCTCGATTGCATAGCGGGTTTCCGCCACCTTGATCGCAGTGTCGGAGGCTCCGAGCGGAAAGCCGACGACCGTACAGACACAGGCCTGCGCGTCGGCGAGTTCCTTCGCCGCGAGGTCGACCCAGACGGGGTTCACGCAGACCGAGGCGAAGTTGTTGGCAGACGCCTCCCGGCACAGCGCGTGCACCTGTTCGGCGGTGGCATCCGCCTTGAGCAGAGTATGATCGATGGTGGCGGCGATCTGCTCGGGCGTCAGATCGCGTGGATTGATGATACTGTCGGACATCGACGACCCCTTCAGCTCAGTGTGCTTGCGCACGCTTCAGGCTATAAGAAGAGGCCCCGTCGGGTTCTCACCGCTGTCCCGACGAGGCCCCCGGTGACTGCCGCACGCAGCCTCCATCAAGCAGAAAACCCGCTTGGAGAAGTGTGTCCCCGAGGGACCACTTCAGGTGGCGTAAACAGCTTGGGGGGAAACGGCATTTTTGTCCAGACATTTGAGACATGACAGGTTGCGAAGTCTGCTCTAAAGTGATGCAGACGGATGAAGCGGAAGAACCTATTCCACCCGCCAAAGGCGAGAGGTAGATTGTGAAGAAGCGAACCAAACGGATCCTGATCGGCCTGACGATATTCATCCTGCTGATTGTCGTCGTATTGCCGTTAGCCATCGGCCTTTTCTTCCCCGAGGAGAAACTGCGCGCAATCGTGCTGCCCCGCGCCACCGAAGCCCTGGGACGGCAGGTGGACTGCTCCCGCATCGGACTCCACTTCGGACTGCATGGTTTCGAGCTCGAATTGACCGACCTCAGTCTGGGGGCCGACCCGGGCGAGTTCGGAATGAGGGAGATCAGTCTGCCCCGTCTGACGACCCGTCTGGCCTGGCGGCCGTTACTGCGGCGTGAGATCCAGATCGAGGCGCTCCATTTCGAGCAACCGCGAATCTTGCTGGCGTTGGCCCCCGCCGACACGACGGCGCGAGATGTCGCCACAGGCGGCGAGGCGGCGTTGATGGCGATAGCCGCTCCCAATGTGACCTTGAGCAATGGAGTCGTGCAGGTAGTCGATCGGAAAGGGCTCAACCTGAAGGTGGGGATCGAACAGGGTCGATTCTCGACCGCGGTTGCCCCCACGGGTGCCATGGAGTTGACGGCCGAGCTCGAACTGAACATCGAGCAGTCGCTGCCCGATCTCATTTGCCGGATCGACGGGATCGACATTGAACTGGCCGGTGGTCTGGCGGACGAGATCATCACCATCACCAGCTTTGCGCTCCAGCTCGATCCGTTGCTCCTGGCCGTTGAACAGGGTGGCGAGGTCTTCAATCTGGGTGGAGATGATCTGGGCATTGCCTGCTCCGGCCGCGCGCCACTGGCGGCCTTCGAGGCTACCCCCCCCGACCTCGATGCGATCACCTGCGCTCTGCAGCTGACCGGCCGCAACCTGAAGTTCACCCATCAGGGCTGCCCCGACAATGTGCTGGTGGAGGAGCTCACCTGCAACCTCGGCCTGCAACCGGGGCAGGGCGGCGAGGTGCGTGTCGGCAACATATTGATCAGACGCCCTGTAATCGACGTCACGCTGCCCGCCGCCGCCATGGACTCCACGGCCGGGGAGCCCCCCGCAGCCGCACCGATGGTCGCGCTGGCGCTCTCTGCGCCCGAGGTGGCCGTGCGCGAGGGGCGCTTGACGCTCAGGCAGGTTGACGGACCCACGGTGGTTGTCGAGTTGCCCGCTCTGGATCTCGGCAGCACGTTGAATACCGCCGGGGAGATCGGCTTCACCGCAAAAGGGCGGGGGCTGCCGCTCAGCATCGAACAGGACAATCTCTGCGACGGAGATCTGAAGGCGTCGCTGGATCTGGCCGGGCAGTTGACCGGCGAAGCGGTGACGCTGACCACTTGCCGGTTGGACATCACCGACATGCGACTCGATGTCTGGCCGCCGACCGGCGGCGACAAGATGCACCTGGACTGGCCGCAGCTGAGTGTAGGCGTCAACGGCGTCGCGCCACTGGACGCCTTCGCCGGTGAGAAACCCGACCTGGGCGCCCTCAACTGCACCGTGGCGGTAACCGCCCGGGATGCCGTACTGCAGAGCCCTCTGCTGCCCGAGCCGCTTGAGCTCACGGCCCTGCGCCTGCTGGCCAATCCCGGAATCGTCAAAATAGACACGCTGCGGATCGCCTCCACGAACTCGAGCGCCGCTCTCTCGGGCGAGATCTGGGATCTGCAAAAGAACCCGCGCATGAAACTGGCGCTGGTCAGTCCCCGCGTGGATCTCGCCGACTTCATCATGCCCCCGGCAGAGAGGCCCGTCGCCACGGGTACGGGTACGGGCGCTGCTCCGGAGAGCAAGCCGGTATTGCCGCCGCTGCTGCTGCCGGGGACGATGGAGGTCAGTATCGGCCACCTCCAACACGGGTTGATATCGGCCGACAATGTGCGGGGACAGGTGGCCGTGAGCCGGAGTGATGTCCGCTTCCGCAAACTGGAGGCCGATATGTACGACGGCTCGGTGACCGGTTCGCTGCGCCTCTCGCCGACGGCCGAGGGGGACGCCCGCTGCGTGGGCGACTTCCACGTGCTGGGAGTGCGCGCTCCCGCCTTTCTCGCGGCGTTCACACCGGTCAAGAGGGGGATCGACGGCACGCTGAACACCGATATCGATGTGGGTCTGATACTGTTGTCGGCCGAGCACGCCGCAGCGGCGCCCCGCCCGTTCAGGAATCTCGAGGTGGGTTCCCATGTCAACCTGGTGCAGGGGGCGCTGCTCGGATCAACCGCTTTGCACAGTCTCTGCGGGCTGGCGGGGTTGCCCCAGAAGGATCGCTACGGTCTCGATGATCTCAACCTGACGCTGATCGTGAAGAACGATCGCGTGAACAGCAGAAATCTCACCTTCCCTCTGGAGGGGGGGCGAATCAAAGCGAGCGGTTCGACCGGGCTGGACGGCAGCCTGGACTACCGCGGTTCGTGGGAACTCGGGCCGCAGATAATGGAGCGCCTCGGCTCGGGTTCACCGCTCTACTGGTTGCGGGACGACAGCGGCAAGGTGGAGATCGACTTCATCGTCGGCGGCGACCTCAAGAATCCGAACATCACCCTGGATCAATCCGCGCTGGAGGCCAAAGCCAAGGATGAACTGAAGGAGGAGGGGCAGAAGCTGCTCGACAAGGGGCTTGATGCTCTCAAGAAGAGGTTCCGCTGACCCGGCGACAGTCGGCCGTCTACCGCAGCGGATGAGCGGCTGGCCGCCCTCTTTATCAGAAAGCCCCGAGCTACGGAGGTAACTCGGGGCGAGAACTCGATCCGGTCCGACACCGACCATGTCCTGCTATTTGAGCAAGATCATCTTGCCCTCATCCTGCCAGTTGCCCACCTCAAGCCGATAAAAATAGATACCGGATGCGACGGGACGTCCCCTCTCATCCCGGCTGTTCCAGACGGCCTCATGACGGCCGGCGGAGCGGACATCATCGGCGATCAGGGTTTTGACCAATCGTCCGGAGATGTCGTAGACCGCCAACCGCACGGGTCCTTGTGCGGCCAGAGCGAAAGCGATCGTGGTGTACGGATTGAAGGGGTTGGGGTAGTTGCGCAGCAGAGCATCCACTGAGGGAGTTTCCGCCATCTCCTCTTCCGGAATCGCGGTGGTGCAATCCCCCTCACCCAGGCAACCCATCCGGGTGCGGGTATAATTACCGGTCGGCAGACAGGGGGAACCGGCCCGCAGATGATAATCGCCCCACTCGCTACCACAGAATTCGGGATCGACCGAGATGTTGCCGTGCCAGAGGGTTAGATCGGGGATAGTCCCGCTGTAGTTGCCTGCGGAATTGCCGAAGACATTGGAGCTGCTCAGGAGCGGATCCATTTCCCCCTCCAGCCAGAGCAGAGTGGGAAATTCGATCTCCTCAAACACCAGACCAAAGCCCTCATTAAAGGCGATTATCGACTGACGGATGCTGGGATAATGCATGAGACATGTTTCTTCCCCGAATACGTACACGGCACTGCCGGTGACCCCGGGAGGAGCATGATTGCCGACGACAGTCACATGTGAGATCTTATTTCCGTTGACCCCCTGCCAAATGGCGATACCGGAACCCTGCCGAGCGGTGTTGCCGACCAGGATCAGATCCCGCCAGGTGCCCTGACCATCATCCGAATATACGCCCCCGCCAGAATATTCACAGGCGTTATCGCTGAAGATGATATCCTCCAGATCGGCAGAACCGGCATAGATACCACCGCCGAAAGATCCACCCTTGTTGTCTCTGATTATCAGGTGGGCCAATGTCGCAAAACGATATACATGGATTCCGCACCCCTTGGTTACACCGGTTCCACCCTGAATCGTGAACCCCTCCACCCTGGTCTCCATAGAGGAACCCAGAACGGAAATCACTCGGCCCTGACCCTGGGCATCAATGATCACACACTCGGGCAAGCCGGTCGCGCTACGCAGAGTCACACCTGCGGAGACCTCAAGATCGTGTTCATGGTAAGTACCCGCCGCAACAATGACGCTATCTCCCGATGCGGCCAGCGCCAGTCCCCCACCGATGCTCGCGGCATCGCCCGGTACCCGCCAGGTCGCGGCCTGGACGGAAAGGGCGACACTCAGGAGCACAAGCATGGACACCACTGCCGCACATCGTCGATTGAACCTGTTCATCGCTGACCTCCCTGCTCGCTGAAGCGGATACCGGCATCGGCATTGATATCCGGTACACCCTCTCTTGCCCCCGGTGGACAACCCTGGCCGAAATACCCGATCTGCAGGCCGCAATCGTTGTTGGCCGGCAAGCAGGGTGAGTCGGCGGCCAGTCTGTAGTCGCCGTTCCCCGGATCGCAGAAGTGCGGATCGGCCGCAAAGTTGCCGTTCTCGCCCAGCGGATCATCCGCATTCCACCAGATGAAGGGGTCCGTGTTGCCGTAGATATCCACACACTCATAATCGGGAGGAGCATTATATAATAAATAACAGAGAGCTCCACCGCTGGTGGCGGAATTGAAGGCGATCAGGGTCTGCGAGAACAACGTCCCCATATTACGATCACTGGCAATGGCACCTCCACTCCAGCCGGCGCTGTTGCCCACGATCGTGCACCGCGAAAAATGGGCGGCGCCCCCCTCCACCCAGATACCTCCGCCATAGCGGAAGCAATAATTGTCCGTTACCAACAGACCATCGATATTGGGCGAGCAGCCATTGCAGGCCAGACCTCCCCCTTTACCCCCGAACTCCGGAGCCTGATTGCCCTTGAGCACGAGGTCGGTAATTGTGCACGGCGCCTCTTGGAGGTAGATGCCGCCACCATTGCCACCTGCGGCGATACACCCCTGGATCACCAGATCAGCCAGCGTCGGGGAGGCCCGATAAATGGAGATGCCGCCGCCGGAGGCGTTCTGGGGCAAGTTAGCCTCAGCCCGACCGTCACGGATCGTAAAGCCGCTGACCAGCGCCGCAGCGGATTCCGAATCCTGGAACAGGAATCCCCGCTCGACACCCTCGCAATCGATGATAGTGTTCGCGGACCCGGCTTCGGAGATCAGAATGATGTCCTTACCCTGGAAGCCGAGATTCCTGTTCTCCGGCCCGCTGTAGATCCCCGGAGCCACGAAGACGGTATCGCCCGTTTCGGCAAAGTCAAGGGCGGCGCCGATGGAGGCAAAGTCCACCGGTACGCGGATCAACGTCTGCATGTAGGCCAGAAAATCCTGGGCGGAAAGGTCGCCGGTCAGAGGTGCGATAATCCTCTCCGACGGCGCAAAGTGGTAGTTGTCGAGGTTGGGCAGCAAAGTGCCGGCCCAACCCTCCGCAGCGATGAATTCATAGCTGCCGTCCGCGCCGGTTTCGACCGGATAGTATAATCCAGACACGGTCACTCCCGGCAGTGGCGAGCCCTCGCTATCCGAAATGGTACCTGCGATGGTGAACTCGGCCAGATCACAAACAGGTTCATGGGCCCCCATGAGCAGGCCGCAGGCATTATTGGCGGGTGCGCAAGGGGAGTTCACACTGATCGTCGGCGGCGATTCGGGACCACCCGTCTGACAGAACAGGGGATTGGTCATGATATTGCCATCGCTGCCGGTCGGGTCCGCAACCCCACCACCGTAATCGCCACTGGAGTTGCCGTAGACATTCGAGCAATCGCTGATCAGTGTGCCGCCGGCCCAGACCACGATGCCCCAGGTCCGGTTGAAGGCGGTGATCACCTGAGACAGATTCGCAACACTATCGGAACGGATTTCGATGGCATAACCGCCGCAATCCGTCAGGGTGCTGCGGGTCATGGTTACTGCGGCGCCGCTATCACACAGGATTCCGCCAAAACTGTTGTCCACCATCGTGACATGATCCAGGTTAAGCGTCGCATCGCTTCCCCTGGCGTAAATAACGGTACCCACATTCGCGTGAAAGTAACCTCCGTTGAGGGTAAGCTCCCCATCAGAGCAGAAGACAACGCCACTGCTGGTGATGTTGCCGATGAAAGTGCAATCCTCGAGGAGAGGATTGGATCCGTTGCTGAAACTCAGAACACAACTCGAATGATTGTCGCTGAAATCCATGCGCGCCAGATGGGGAGAGGATGATTCAAACTTCACGGCGGCACTCTTGTTGCCGGTGAAGATCATATCTTCGAGGATCGGATCACCATCCTGACATCGTACTCCATAACCTTCATTATCGTTCAATTTCAGGAAGCGCAGAGTTGGCGCCGCGCCATCGCAGTCAATGGCCGCCGACCCGGCGCCCGTAATCGTAAAGCCCTGGATCAGCGTGGCGTTGGTCTCCCCCTCATGCAGGTGAATGCCGTTCTCCGCACCGGCGCAATCGATCACCGTGGCGTCCGCCCCACCGGTGCCGACGAGAGTCAGATCCATACCGTGGAGATCCAGGTTGACGTTGCGGGGACCGGAGTAGGTTCCGGGCAATACACGAATCGTATCGCCGGGAGTCGCCACGTCGATGGCGTCCTGGATTCCAGCGAACCAGGTCGGTATCTCCAGGATGTAGCTGCAACCCACCTCCCGCGCGGTCACCCCGATCACCACTCCACATAGATTATTCGCGGGCAACAGAGGGGAGTAGGCACTGACCAGATTCCTGCTCCCTAGCGGCTCGCAGAAGAGGGGATCACCGGAAAGGTTGCCGTCCAAACCGGTTTGATCGCCGATATCGCCACCGTAGTTGCCGCTTCCGTTGTCCCAGATGTTGTTGCAGGTCAACTCCAGTTGATCGCTTCCCGCAGTGTGGATACCCCCACCCGCGAGATTGTAGGCCACGAAGCTGTTGCTCATTTGGACCGGGACCGTGTTGTCGCTCAGGTAAAGACCGGCGCCGTCACCCGACTCGCAGTAGTTATCCCAGATATTCAACCGGGTCAGATTCGCCAGGGCCGACATCTCCCGGAAGCACAGCCCGCCGCCATAGCCATGTAGAGTGGAATTCCCCACAATATCCAACCGGGTCAGGCTCAGCGGCGCCGCTGCCTGCCGGCAGTTCAGGCCGCCACCGGATCCGAAAATGGACCAGGACTCATTGCCCTCGAGGCGACCCTCGCTCCAGTCGACGGAGCCGTTATCGATATCCAGGCCGCCGCCTTGACCGGCATGGTTGAACAGGATTTCGACATTCTCCAGAATGGGGCGGGCGCCATTTTCGATGCACAAACCGCCACCGCGGGAGTTCAACTCCCCCTCGGCGATATTGCCGGTGATCACGACATTCCGCAACAGGGGCGTCGCGCCGGCAGTGCAGTAGAGTCCGCCACCGCAATAGGTAGTGCCGTTCAGGCCGTCCGCGATGTTCTCCGCAATAATGATGTTCTCAAGCAGGGGGGAGCCGCCGAGACAGGCGAATCCGCCGCCTCGCTCGGCTCGGCAGGATTCGATGTTCAGATCGCGCAGAGTGGGAGAGCTGTTCTCGCACAAAATGCCGCCGCCGTATTCCCCATCAGGTTCGCGGGCGTTGATGATCGTGAAGCCCTCGACCACCGCTGAACGGCTCTCACCGCTTTTAAATATGAAACCCCTGCCGGTGTTCGCGCAGTCGATTGTCGTCTCACCGGTACCAGCTCCCGTAATGACGAGCTCCTTGCCCTGGAGGTCGAGATCGCGGTTATAGGTGCCTGTGTATATCCCTGGCCCAACCTGAACAGTATCGCCACCGTCGGCCATGAAGATGGCAACCTGGATGGTGGAGTAGTCGTCGGGGACAACAATGGTTTCGCCGCAGACGGGTAACGCAACTCCCAATCCCGCGACTCCAACAAGAATCATCTGCAAAACCTTAGCGAATTTCCTCATCAAGCACCTGCCCATCCATCTGAATGTTATTGATCAATAACGTCGGATTTACAATTCAAGAATGTCGCTCCCTCTATTATCGCAGGTCAGAGTATCACCACGCAATAAAATTAAGGAATACACCACGCGACCATAGTGGAACATAATAATGTCACACGCCGGATTCATCAAAACAGTGCTGCTGCACATTATCAGAATGGAGGTCCGACATCAATCTCAGTTGAGAGGTCCCAACCGACATGATCATACATAATAAGGTAAAACGACCCCGCCGGAATCGGCAGAGTCGTTTTGTCGATTGAAGTATTCATCTAGCGGCGACGGCCCAGCCCGGGGCGGGTCGGGCGACGCGGACGCCGCGACGGCCCCTCGCTCTGCACGCGCGCGCCCGGATCCCACGGAGGCGGGGCGTGCTCGAAATCGGGGATCCGTTTGTACTCCAATTGCGCACCGAGTATACGTTCGATATCCGTCACCTTCAGCAGGTCTTCGTGGGTAACGAAGGTGAACGCGTCGCCGGTGTTGGCGGCGCGGCCGGTGCGGCCTATTCTGTGGATGTAATCATCCACCGTCGCCGGCATATCGTAGTTGATCACGTGCGAAACGCCGGAGATATCCAACCCCCGCGCCGCGATATCTGTGGCCACCAGTATCTTGACCCGCCCCTCGCGGAACGACTTCAGCGCCGCCTGCCTCTTCTTCTGCAGCATGTCCCCCTGGATGGCGGCCGAGGTGAGCCCGGCGGTCTCCAGTGCGCGGCTGATGAACCGCACGCCGTCGCGGGTCTGCGAAAAGATCAGCGCCGACTCGACGGTCCTGTCCTCCAGGATCTTGAGCAGCAGGTCGGTCTTGTGGGTCGGCGCCACGGCGTACAACGCGTGGGACACGGTCTGCACCGGGGCCTGTCTCCCGATCTCGATGGTCACGGGATCCACCAGAATATCATTCGCCAGTCGCCGGATGTCCCAGGGCATCGTGGCCGAGAAGAGCAGGCTCTGACGCTTGCGGGGCAGTTCGCGCATGATGCGCCGGATATCCGGCAGGAACCCCATGTCGAACATGCGGTCCGCTTCATCCAGGATCAGCGTATCGACGCCGGAGAGATCTATGTTCCGTCGCGACATGTGGTCGAGCAAACGCCCCGGACAGGCGATCACGACCTCATATCCGTCGTGCAGGCGCTTCGTCTGCTCCCGGTAGGGCACGCCGCCGTAGACGGTGGTGCTTCGCACGTGAGTGTACCGCCCCATCTCGACGATGTTGTCGTACAACTGCTCGGCCAGCTCCCGGGTCGGCGCCAGAATCAGGGTGCGGGTATAACCCAGTTTGCCCGAGAGGAGTCGCTGCAGGATGGGCAGGCCGAAGGCCGCCGTCTTGCCGGTGCCGGTTTGCGCCAGACCGATGAGATCGCGCCCCTTGAGAATCGGGGGGATCGCCTCTTTCTGTATTGGCGTGGGTATCCTGTAATCGAGTTCGGAGATTGCGCGGAATAATCTGTCGTCAAAATTGAATGTCCTGAAATCCACTATGACCTTCTAGGCTGAACGGCGCGACCTCCGCGCCGGGGAGCGTATGTCGCCGGCCTTCGGCGACTATCGTTTAATGTCAACCTGGACATAATAGACATGAACGGCCGATTGGCAAGGGCAAGCTCAGGTGGAAGAGGGGCAGACAGCACAAGTAACCATCGTCACGGCGCCGTTCAATCTTGAGATATGGAGAGTGATATGGATGGAGAAACCCGCCGGGGCGCATTCCGGAAAAGGGAACGCCCGCCACCTTGCGCTGGCGAGCGTTCAATGATCTGAACCTTTGGTCAATCCGCAGACACGGAAATCCCGTCAACCAGGATCCAGGGCACCTGGTACTGGTTGCACCAGGGGAGCGACTGATCGCTCAGATCGATGATATTCTGCAACATCTCGAAGAAGTTGCCGGCAATCATCGTCTCTGTGAGGGGATGCTGATACTGACCATTCCTGTAGTAATGGCTGCACTTCGCGATACCGGAGAAATCGCCGGTGATGGGGTCCAGATTGCCGCTGAAGCGATCCACCACCACGAGTTTGTCCGCCGCCGCCAGGAGTTCGTCAGGGCTCTTGCCGCCGGGCATGATCTCGATGGCATGCAGCCCACCGGCATGACCGGTACTGACCGTACCCCGTCGCCGGGCGGAGTAGGTGGAATCCATGTGGAGTTCCAGCACACCGTCCTTGATGACGTGCTTCCGACTGGCGCTCACCCCCTCTGCGTCATAGGGCGTCGCGCCGGAAAGCTGCAGGTTGCGGGGGTTGTCGACCAGAGTCAGATTAGACGAGCTCACCAGTTTCCCGAGCGATTTGTCCCACCTCGATTTGCCGTCCATGATCTGTCGACCGCTGATGTGGAACTGCATCGGGTTAATCAGCAGGTCGCCCAGAGTGCCCGGAGAGAGCAGAACCGCACCCTTGTAGCTCTCGCCCTTGCGTGGACCAAGGCAACCGACGACCCTCTCGCCGAGTTCGCGGCCGCAATCCCGCAGACGATCCTCAACACCGTCGACACCCCAGTTGATGCCGTAGAGATAATCGAAAGAGGTCACCTCAGTTTCGGTCTTGCCCATACCCATCACCACCCAGCTCAGCTGGGTCTCGGCGTCGGACACCTGCAGGCCATCGCTGTTCGCGATCACCTCGTGTGTGACCTCAGCCTCGACATGGGCGCCGTCGATCGCCAGCCGCTTCTCCCTCTTGGCCTCCGCCAGGAACAGTGCGGCCAGTTCGTGCAGACGGGCGGGCGGCAGCGTCGCCACCGCAGGGTCGAAACGCCCCGGCAACTCTTCGGGAGCCTGCGACTTGGGCAGACAGAGATACTGATCCTCCAGAGAGTACTTCGCCAGGGTGAGTGCGCGCTGAGCAGCATCGGCGTGCGCACTATCACCCTCCTCATTCGTGGAGGCCGTGCCCTTGCGCTGATCCTTGTGCACCTCAAGTTCGATCTCGGACTTCGTATTGAGGACGCTGATGCTGAAGTCGCCCTTCTCCCAGGTCACGCGAGCGGAGACGTTATGTGTCGCCCGGACCTCGGCCTCGTCCGCCCCCAGTTTCTCGGCCTGGGCGAGCATGGCCGTTGCATTCCTCTTCAGTTTATCAATCATTGGCGACCTCCGAGCATGATGCGACAACGAACGTAGGGACCGCCGGCATCCACCTTGGCGGGTTGACCTTTACCGCAGTAGCCGGAACCCAGATCCCACTGGAATTCCGAGCTGACGGCGTCCACGGACTTCAGGACATCAAAGGCGACACCGGAGATCGTGACCTCGCGGAACTTCTTGCCGAGTTTGCCATCCTTGATCTCCACGGCATAATCGCTGCCGAACATGAATTCGCCTGTGGCGTCGGCCTGGCCTGATCCGGCCCCCATGAGGAGGTAGCCCTCGGGGGTCGAGGCGATGATCTCCTCAAGGGTTTGCTCGCCGGGCTCGATATAGGTGTTGCGCATGCGGATCAACGGCTCATCGTGGTAGAGCCAGGCGCGGGCGTTGCCCGTGGGCTCGACGCCGAAGTGAACGGCCGATTCGCGATTGTGCAGATAGCTCTTCATAATACCCTTGTCGATGATTGTGGTCTTCCGGGCCGGAACACCTTCGTCATCAAAGGGGATCTCTCCCGCGGCAAACTCCCCCAGCTCCGAAGCGGAGGAATCGCACATGGTCACCAGTTCACTGCCCACCCGCTTGCCTATCTGACCCTGCGCGACCGAACCGGCGATCACGAAATCGGCTTCGACCGTGTGGCCGATCGCCTCGTGACTGAGCAGACCGACAATGCTCGGCGCCAGGATACAGGTGGCCGTGCCGCCTGTGATATAGGGCGCCGACAGCAACTCCACAGCTTCCCGCGCTGTGTTCTCGACAATGTTCTGCGCACGGTGATGGTCGAACAGACAGTTCCAGCCGCCCGTGACGCCCAGATTGTTGCGCGCGGCGATCTGTTCGCCATCCTGGGACGCGATGGCAGTCAGACGCAGTTCGGGACGCACCAGTTTGTGTGCCGCCGAGGCGCCGTCGCTGGTGACGATGATCTTGTCCTCGAACATCTCCCGATACGATGAGATCGCCGTGAGAATCTTGGACGAGCGACCAAGGGTCTCTCTCTCCATATCCACGACCATGGCCAGTTTCTCATCGAGCGGCTTACGCAGCAGATCGTTGTATCCCTCCATCACGATCTCATCACGCGAGAGCTCGGTGGCGGGCAGATCGGGAATTTTCTTGGCCTGGATCTTCGAGACTTCACGCGCGTTGGCCCGGGCAGAATCAATCGCCCTCTCTATCGCAGCGGAACTCAGGTCGACGGTGCTGGCGAATCCCCAGCAGCCGTTCTCGAGAACCCTCACTCCGATACCGGCGATGACCGTGGAGTTCGCAATGTCCACGCGGCCTTTCTGTACGGTCAGATCGTTGAGCAATCGGCGGTGGTAGCGCAGCTCCACCCAGCCCTGTTGCTTGCCGACAATGGTTTCCAGTTGGGTTTTCATCCTACCTCAATTATAGATTGTGATCAGTCGGGAGATAACACGACCTCTTCGCTTCCATCGAAGAGAGTCCTGGACAACACCCTTGGGTAACGAGTGACGAGGTTTGACAAGATACTGCAAGCGGCGGATGATGCAAAGCGCCATCCTGCCTTACCCGGGTCAACATCATGATTTTCATCAATCAGGAAACAATTTCATGACCTGAGCAGTGGTTCGGAATACCGGAACGATACAGGGAATCCGGGAAATGGCCGCGGCTGCAGGTTGTCGGTCAGGGGGATTCGGACACGGGCTCCACCTTTTTACCCTTGCGTCCGCCAGCCTCCATCAAGACACCGATCGGGCGGAGCCAGGTGATGTTGTCGCAGACGATCTTGATCGACGCGGCAATGAGTACCGACAGCAGCGCGCCGACGATCCCCCACAGCCACCCCCAGAACAGGACCGAAACGAGAATCGCAACCGGGCTGAGATTGAGTCGGTCGCCCATAATCTTGGGACCGACCACATTGCCGAGTATCTGGTTGACGACGACAATCACCACCGCCACCACCACCGCCGGCCAGAAGTTCGGGAAGAACTGCAGGAAGGCCAGCAACACGGGGGGGATGGCTGCGATAATCGAACCGATTGTCGGAATGAAATTCAGGAAGAAGGCCAACGCTCCCCAGGTCACGGCCGAACCGACTCCGACAATGGCGCATACCAGCCAGACCAGCAGTCCGGTGAAGAGGCTGATCATGAACTGGACCGAGAGATAACTCGAGATCTTGCCGTTGATCGAATTGAGAATCACCGTCACCCGCTCTGAAGTCTCCGACGAAAAGGAGCGCCGCACCTTGTCGTCTATGTGCGGTTTACCTGCCAGCATGAAGGCCAGAATGATCATGATGATCACCACATTGGAAACCAGTGTGGTGATCACGCCGAAGAGGCTGCCGATCATCCCCATGGCGGAGCCGAAGAAATCCAGCAGACGTTCCCGATATGCGTTATTGAGATCTTCGTTGGAGATCATATTGAAACGGCTGGACAGATTGTCGAGCGCATCGGTGAGGACGGTGCCGAAGCGCTCTTTATATGAAGGGAGATCCTCGACGAGCGTTTGCGTACTAAGCGAGATGAATACGGCGGCCCAGTAGACCACGAATATCAACAGGATAAGCACGATGGCGATGGCGAATCCGTGGGACAGACGCCAACGAGTCAGGAGATTGACCAGGGGGGCAAGCAACTGCGCGAGCAGCCAGGCCAGTATGAGCGGCATGAAGACGGACTGGACCAGCTTCAAGACGACACACAGGGCGATCAGCGTCAGGGTGCCCAGAAACACGACAATCAACCGGAAGTATTTATCCAGCCGGCCAGCTTTACTGTTATCGAGAGTCTTCATCGCACCTTCACCCGGGTTCAAAGCCGAAAGCAAAAAGGCCAGTCAATGACTGACCTGTCGCTATTATCAACCAAAGTGCACTGCTCTGTCGAGCTTTAGCGGAGGTGCCTAGATTTTAATGTGGCCCCAACGGATTGCCGAGTGAATTAGCCCGGCTTGGAGTGATGCTAATCCTCCGCGACAGCCGCCAGCTCCTTCCGCCCTTTGGTATTGACGAAGTGATCGATATAATGGCGCAATGATTCGGCCTTGATCGGTTTGGGACAGAAAACCGACGCGCCATGATCCAGCAGATCGCTGATCTCCTTCAGACCAACCACACCCGATATGATGATCGTCGCCAGTTGGTCCAGCTCCGTCCTCTGCCTGATGGCGCCCAACAGATCCCGCCCGGTCATCTCCGGCATCATTACATCCGTCACCAGGATATCGATATCCGGATTGTCGCACAGGATCGTGAAAGCAACCCGACCATTCGAACTCTGGATAGAGGTATGGCCCATATCCTCGATTATTTTGACGAGGATCTTCCTGGTGATCAGATCATCTTCCGCGATGAGAATCTTGGCCACGATCAGTTCCTTTCCGGCTGATTCTCCCGATTGCATGGGTCGGAGAATTTGCGACATCAACACATTCAACTACCCCTTCATCGGTAATTTGCTCTCTGGCCTTGAGCAACATCGCTCTTGAACAACAAAAAGGATCATAGTGACGGCAACGCACCGACTCGACTCAAGCCTTGGTATGAATAACCAGACAAGCACCCATCAATGAAGCGGCACTAGGAGGTGTTGAAGCAGTTATCCCAATATCCCGACGACATGGACGCACCTTGCGAATGGGATACTCGTCAAGCCCTGCTTGTTGACACCCACCCATGTCCGACTATAATAAGTTTTGTGTCTGATGCGGACGTGCGATAAACACAACGGCCACACACAAGAATAGCGTACACGGATCACGTCGCCACTGACGAGGGACCAACTGGACCCGGGCTTTCCGGACCGTCCCTCATCAGCCTGCAACTGAAAATTCAGCTGATATCCATTCAGTCATCTTTCAACTTTCATCGGAGGAGAACTCTCATGGCAATCGATAAAGGTTTGGTCGGATCGGTCATCAACGCCCTGCCCATCGACAGAATGATCAGCGCTCCCCTGCAAGCCATGATCAAGGCGCAGGTTCAGGCCAGTCAATCCTATGCGGATTTTCTGATGAGCGTTTGCATCAATGATGGCAAAGCCGTCGCCATTCAATTCGATTACGACGAAACGATCGTCGATACCGAAGGGAATTTCAAAGGCGTTCATCAGAAAACCATGCGTATTCCGCTACTCGCGGCCATCTCTCATCCCAACATCTGCATCGAGGAGGGCTCCATCGATTTCGAGTTGGAGATCTCCCAGACCGAGGAGAGCTCCTCTCAAACGGAGATGGGCGCCGAATTCGGCGGCTCCGTCGGCTGGGGCCCATTCTCCGTAAAAATCAGCGGCAGCGTCAGCCACAAGATGGCGCAGACACGCAAGACGGACACCCGGGCCAAGTACAGTATTCATACTGCGATCAAAAGACAGGAGCCGCCGGAGGCTTTGATGCGGGTTGTGGACTTCCTGACCGACGCGGCCACCAAGCCCGTCATCCTGCCCGACAACGAGACCCCCAAGACCGATCCCCAATTGCTGAAGGGCTTGGAAATTCCTCGCGAGACGCCATGAGGCGGACAGTGAGCCGCAAAGTCATCGACCGCCTGTTGCGCTGGCTCCAGAGATCCGGATCCGCACTCGCCGCGATTGTCGGTCTGGTGGACAGGCGCCACGCTGCCGAGTCCCGCGTATCCGGCGATCTGCCCGAGCAAGCCCGATTCGAGCAGGCCGCCCGGAGCGTCATCGATTCCTGCCTGCAAGCGTGTAGTGATCAACCTGTTACCAGTCTGACCATCGCCCTGCGGGACCCGCCGCCGGGTATTCGTCGGGTCATCAGCATCATCTCAAAATCGGACGGAGATTAAGGCGGTATGTTCAACCGATTACGTAAAATCTTCGGCAAGCGAGGGGAGCGAAAAGTGAGTTCCATAAAGCTGACCGACATTACGCGTGGCATGCATCACGCAGCCAGCACCACCAGCGCCATGATCTCGCAGCAATACATGGAGATGCTGAATCAATTTTTCGATTACGATGACGACGGCCACCTTCACGCCAAGATGGTCAGTGTCGAGGTCAGTAATGGTCACTACATCCGAGTGCCGCTGGTGGCCCTGGCGGCGCCGAAGGGTATCGCCCTCGAGGGGATGAAGATCCGGATGGCCCTGCGCATCGACGAGACTGAATCCGTGAAAGGGACTCACGAGGACGACAATTCCGAAGCGACCCGCGGCTCGTTCAAGGTATCCGTCGCGCCGTCAAGCGAACGCTCCAGGAAGCGCAAGTCGGACATCGTGGATATCGAGATGGAGTTCAAAGCCACCGATCCCCCCGAGGGGGTCATGCGGTTGATCGATTCCTATACGAACATGATCATGCCCGAACGGTTGGATGATACCGGCATGGCCGCCAAAGGTCATTTCGTGAAGGTCGGAAACCCCCTCACGAGGCCTGAGAAACCGGACACCGGAGAATAGCGGTCCGGTTTGACGATCCGAAATTCCCCAGGTGATCCACCCTCGGCTCGGGCCGGCGGGTTGACCTCGTTTTGGCGACCCCGAAACCCGCTTCGCCTCTGCTGAGGCCCCACCCTCGGATCAAGCACACCACATTCCGCTGTGATTCCGATCGACGCGCCGTGTCTCATCAACACCTGCCGCGACCCGGCACTCCGACATCCCGACATCCTACGGCGCGGCTTCGCTTCGGACGGAAACAGACATTCAATCGGGAGGTGTCCCGTGAGACCCAGAATGCTGATCATAGTGACGTTCATGCTTGTGGCGGGAGCCGCGTCGGCGCAGATCTACGTCCATCCAGGTGGTGCGGGGGATGCGCTCACGATCCAGGCGGGAATCGACCTGTGCCCCGACAACGGCACCGTCCTGGTCGCTGCCGGTATCTACACCGGCGAGGGCAACAAGACTCTGGACATCGAGACGGACAAGAATCTGACACTGATATCCGAGTCCGGAGCCGAGGCCACCATCATCGACTTGGAGAACGCCGGTCGCGCCCTCTACCTGACGAACCAGCAGAACTACACCACGGTGATCGACGGCTTCACCATGATCAACGGCAACGGCGGCTGCGTGTACTGCTACATGAGCAGCCCGACTATCCGCAACTGCATCTTCCGCGACAATAACCACACCTACGGCGGTACCGGTACAGGGGCGGCCATCTACTACTGGCCGGCCGGCGGCGGCGCCAAGATCGAGAACTGCGACTTCATCGACAATACCGCCTCGTACGGCGGTGCAATCTACATGATGGGCACCAATGCACCGGAGGTGGTCGACTGCCGCTTCATCGGCAACCGCTCCTACTACCACGGCGGGGCGATTTTCGCCACCAACGGTGTGATCGGGCCCATCAGGGACTGCCACTTCTACGGGAACCGGGCCAACAACGGTGCCGGTGTCTACATCCAGTGGACCGTCCCCCTTCTCATCACCAACTGTACGTTCTCCTACAACGAGGCCTATGGCGGCGGCGGTATCGGCATCAATGGTTCGGGGGCAACCGTGGAGAACAGTGTGATCGTTTTCAGCACCGATGGCGGGGCGATCTGGTGCAATACGCCTGGAGTCATTACCGTCACCGATTGCCTGATTTTCGGCAACGTGGATGGCGACGAACCCTGCGGCACGACGCTGCGGGGGTACATCAGCGAGGATCCGCAGTTCTGCGGAAGCCCGGAGGACGGCAACTGTCGCCTCCAGAGCGATTCGCCCTGCCTGCCCGAGAACAACGATTTCGGCATCCTGCTGGGCGCCTGGCCCGTGGGTTGCGGCGAGACCTCCGCGCAAACAATGAGCTGGAGTCGGATCAAGGGGTTATACTGAAGCATCGGCTCCGTTTGCGGCTCATCTGCCCGTCACGGCGCCTCAGGATATGGATGCCTCCCCGCGCGGCCCTGAGAGGACACCATCACCAGATAGTCGAAACGGACAATATCTCGTCATTGCAGATTGAGGAGACCGGCCTCCACCCAGTAGATATCCTGGCTGCCGTTGCCGGGTCCGTTCAGATGGTCCCGGCACCCGTCAATATCCGCCGGTATCTCCAGACAGTCTCTCGAGTCATGGCGATCACTGGTGAAGAACAGATACTGGCCGTCAACGGTAACGCGAGGGCGCATATCCGCAAACTCCGTATTAACGGCCGATCCCAGGTTCCTGGCCGGAGTCCAAGATCCGTCCTCTCCGCGATAGCTGATATACAGGTCGTTGCCGCCGAAGCCGTCGGACCTGTCGCAGGCGTCGAAGACGATGAAACTTTCGTCCGGAGCGATATAGGGATGAAACTCCGCGTTGTCCGTATTGATGGCCGTCCCCAGTCTCTCGGGCTTGTTGTATCTCCCGCCGGTCAGTGTGCAGCGAAAGATGTCGGCGTCAACCAACTCCCCCCCCTCCTCCACCCAGGCGTGGAAATACAAAGTTCCGTTTCGAGTGACCGAAGGACTGGTCTGGTAACGATATGCGTGTACCGTATCGCCGAGATATACCGGCTCCGCCCAACCATCGTCGGTACGGTCGACATACCAGAGGCGATCGGCGTCCACCGGATCGTCCCCATCGATCTCAGGACGGTTGGAATTGAAGTAGAGACGGCTGCCGTCGGGAGAAAAACAGGGATATGAGTCGCGGTATTTGCCGGCGAAAGGGGGGATTCGGGAATGGAGAACACCGTCGCGCGTGTTGGTCACCTGGATCAGAAACGGGAACCAGGCCAGATCGGACTGCGTGACGATGACCTCATCGCCCAGGGGCGAGTGTGTCAGACATATGTCCTGATGTGAGGTTGACACAACCCCCGGCGCGAACATTTCCGGGTGCCGGCCCGGAGTATTCTGACCGAGAAGCAACTCCTCGGCAACAGCGACAGAGCAGCAGCTTAAACAGATAGACAGGATCAAGCACCACCGGAAAACTTCCGGGCGCTCCCTCCAATGGGGAATATAGTTCGCATTCACATCGTCACCGCCTTAATCCGTCAGGAAGGGGGCCAAGGCCTCGATGCCGATCCAGTAGATGTCCCAGCCCCCGCTTTGCCGCGATTGCTGCAGGATCTCCCCATAGGTCAGACACACATCCTCCCGCGACAGGCGGACGCGGCGCTCGGATTGGAAGAACAGGAGCGAACCGTCCGGAGACAATCGAGGATTGCAGTCGTGGGCGCGGGAGTTGAATGCCTGTCCCAGGTTGCGGGGCGCGCTCCAGGAGCCGTCGGACTCATGTTCGGCAATCCACATATCGCCCTTCCCCAGCCCACCGGGACCATCGACCACCTCGAAGATCAGCCAGTCGCCGTTCGGGTGTATCAGTGGACAGTACTCGCCCAGGGCCGTATTGACCGGTGCCCCCAGATTCTCGGGTTCGGTATAGAGACCGTCGACCAGATGTGAAACGTACAGGTCGAAATCACCCTGGGAATCCTCGCGGTTCATGGCGAAATAGAGATCGCCATTGGCCGCCAGAGTCGGCCAGGTCTCGTGCTCGCCCTCCCGATTTACGGCGCCTGGCAGCAGGTGGGGTTCGCCCCAGCCGTCGCCCTGACGACTCACCCGCCAGATGCCGGCATCCCGCTGGTCATCCTGGGGACCGGTTGGACGGTAGGAGACGAAGATCAGGTGCTGTCCGTCGGCACTTATCACGGGCATCATATCGGAGTAGCGACCGGAGAAGGGGACGATCTCCGGCCCCCGCCAACGATCGCCCTCCAGCTTCAGGCTGGCTATTGCCGGTCGGGAACGTCCCGTAACGGTATAGTAGATCTCGTCACCATCGGGAGAGAAGGTCAGCGCCCAGTCATCCGTGCTGGTGCTGATGCGGCCCGGGGCGAACACGCGGGCCGTATCGCCGGGACGTTCGGAGTCCAGCAGAGCGAGTGCATCGGCCCAGGTGAGAGGTACAGCCCCGACATCTGCGGCAGGGATAAGCAGAGCGAGCGACAGACAGATGATGACGATCTTCATGGTGACCTCCAAGTCATGCAGGTGAGTTGAGGTTAAAAGATACATATGAATCGTCAACAGCAAACGTTCGCGTTGGGCTCCGAATGTTTTGCTCACATTTCACAAAGATTGGGCGTCATGTGGGCGCAAAATCGAGGGGGATGTTCCAGAGGTGCCCCGGTGCCGGGACCAGATCGGAATCGGTACATGCGACAACCCCCCATCAGTTTCAACCGATAGGGGGTTGCTGATCAAACATATGCTCGCCGGCGGCTGGTCGTTAGTGACGGTGATTCACCCATCGGGTTCACCAACGCCTGCTCGTGTCCGACGAAGGCTACTTGATGAGGTTCATCTTCCGTTCGTCGACCTGATCGCCCGCCCGTAATCTGCAGGCGTAGACGCCGCTGGGCATCAGGCTCCCCGCTCCATCCCGGCCGTCCCAAGTCACCGTGTAGTCACCGGCGTTCCGATAATCGCTCACCAGGTTTCTGACCAGGCGGCCGCGCGTATCGTAGACCGACAGCGTCACGTTCCCGCTTTTGGCGACCGTGTAGCTGATGTTCGTCGTCGGGTTGAAGGGGTTGGGGTAATTGCCCCGCAACCGCAAGCCCAACGGAACCTCCCCCGGGCCGGCTCCGGTGCTGACCCGACCGAACCTGGAGATGAAGCAGTCGGTGGTGCCGCCGTTGAAGGTTCTGTCGTAACAGCCGATCGTGGTCGGGAATGTGCCCGTGTAGGTGATCCCCGAGAGGTAGGCCGCACCGGTGTCATCGACCACGATGCATTTCCCCTTCTCCGCGCCGTGCCCCAGATAGGTCGCGTAGAGAATGTTCTCCAACGCCGCATCGAGTACGACGTAGCCAACGGAGAGGCCATTGGAGGAGCCGTCATAGGTGGAATCATAGGCGTCGGAGGTGACCGGGAAGTTGGTCGAATTCGTCGACCCGATCACATGCACGTTGCCCCAGCTGTCCAGATCGACATCCTCCCCGTCGTTGAACCGATTGCCGCCGACGAACGTGGAGGCGAGCATTGTCGACAGATCATTGCTCAGCTTACTGACGGCGTAATCGGCGTCTCCATTGCGGCTCGTGTCGAAAGCGCCCGAGGTCACGGGGTAGTTGGTCCCCGTCGTCTTGCCCGCGGTATAGACATTGCCCTCGTCGTCGACACGGATCCCCTTCAGGTTGTCCTCCCCGTCGCTGCCCAGGTAGGTCGCCGCAAGGAGCTCCGTCAGGTCTCCGTTCAATTTGGCGATGAACATGTCGTAGAATCCACCCTGGAATTCAGTCCTGAAGGCCCCGGCGGTCGTCGGGAAGCCGATCGAGCTGCTGCCGCTGATGAACACGTTGCCGAAAGGGTCGAGTTGAATCGAGGGGCGCCACTCGTCGTTGATCCCACCGAGGAACGTACATGCCCTCAGGGTCGACAGCTCCGGCGAAAACTTGGCGACGAAGAAGTCCTGGATGTTGCCGTAGGTGCGATCATAGGCGGAGGGGGTGGTCGGCAGATCGGCGGAGTTTGTCAAACCGACTACGTAGAGATCACCGTCGGCACACATGGTCATATCTATGCGGGGGAAGACGCCACCATCCAGGTCCGTGCCGCCGAAGAAAGTGGAGGCGATGAGTGTCGTCAGATCGTGGTCCAGCTTGGCGATGTAGACATCCTCGTCGCCCCCGTTGAAATACCTGTCGAACGCTCCACTCGTCACCGGGAAATTGGCGCTGGCCGTGTATCCGGCGATATAGACGTCATTGTTGTCGTCGAAGCAGATACCCATCCCCGTTTCCGCTCTGTTGCCGCCGATGAACGTGGCGGCGAGCAGCTCGGTCAGATCGCTGTTGAACTTGGCGATGACGCGGTCGGAGGTGCCGCTGAAACTTGTATCGTAGCTCCCCGCGGTCACGGGGAAATTGGTGGAGGCGGTTTCGCCGGTGAAGAATACGTTCCCGTCGTTGTCGACCGCCACGGAGGGCTCGTAATCTTCGTCGAGACCGTTGCCGCCGACGAAAGTCGAGGCCAGCAGCGGATCGATCACCAGGGGAGCCTTACGGTCGTAATCACCGAGTTCGAATCCGTAACCTCCGTCCCGCAGCGCGTAGGCAACCTCGATATTCTCTCTCGACTCGCCCTCCCCCTGGTAGGCGATCGGCGCCGTAAACGTGCAGATACCCAAGTCGGTCTCCACGACCAGTTCTCCCGCCTTGTTCACAGTCAGGTTACCGGCACCTTCGAAATTCAAATGAATCCGCCCGACATCGCCGCCGGGGCGCACGCAGAACAGCTTCTCCACATTGTCGCCGTGGGCCTTCAGTTTCACGTCGATATCCTCGTAGACCTCGCCCAGGGAGACGATGTCGTAGGCGGGAATATCGCTGTGCCATCTGCTCCTGTCCGCCCCTTTAAAGCTGCTGATCCGAGTGGCGCAACTCTCCTCGCCCCGCACGGCTTGAACCCGACCGGCGACGAAACGCTCCTTCAGGCAGACTCCGGACCGGGTATCCGCGCGATCCGGCAGGGCGTAGACGATCTCCCCCTGCTCAGTGAGGAATACGGTGCCCCCGAAAGTGCGGGCATAGAACAGCACTCCGGCATCGACCTGGCCGACATTCCGGACAAACGGGATATTGACGTCGGGCCGTCCCGCAACAACGGTCGCGCAGGCCGGATCGACGAGTAACAGAGGCATCAGGACGAGCAATATCGCAAGTTTGACACAATCAGTGCGGAACGACATGGCGGCACTCCTTAGGTCTTCAGGGGGTGGTAAACGTGGATTCGCACCTGGGCATGCGGGAATAGCCGAACAAATCATAGAACAGGGGGGGGCGAAACACCTGAAATCGGTGTGAGATTTACATCCGATTGTCCTCGGAGAGGGCCATTTGCACGCTACTTGGCTCAATAACGGCTGTAGAGTCCGGAAATGGATTCCGGAATTGGAGAATCCGCCAGCGACACCCATTCCGATCGGACGTCGGCAGCATTGCAGGAGTCATATCGCCCTCCATCACTCCGACGGCATCACGTCATCAGCCATGGCGCGACTCCCGCTGCGCACCGGCGCCGCGCCCTCCTGCGGCTGTGTAAGGACATCCGTTTCGGTCTGCCCACACTTGCTTCCGTCACCTTGCCGAACTGCGTGAGTTCCCCGTCAGGGAGGGGGCGAATATGACAAAAACGAGAATCAACGTTGATGCGGTCACACACACATGCTAAAATGCAGCACAATATTTCAAAAAAGAGCAAAATAACTGGGGAATGCCTGCAAAGCGTTATCCAACAGCTTCAGGACACGCATGGGAATCCAACAGAATCATCGCCGTAGATGTTCAACCACCCATGCATTGACCCGACATCAGGTCCTACCTCGCTTGGCCTCCCTTCTGTTGCATCCCACACAGGAGGCGGAAACAATGTTGAAACGGGAATTGAGCAGCTGCATCCAAAACACCTGCATCCCATTTATCCTGTTGGCGTTGTTCGTGGCTCTTACCACGACACCGACAATTGCCGATCCATCGGAACCAGAGCGATCAGATCGCGAAACCTCCGTTCTGTACCAAGAGGATTGGGAAGAGGGCTGGGGAGCATGGTACCCCGACGCGGGCACGTGGGATGTGGGCGAAGCGACCTCCGGCCCCAACAGCGCGCATGACGGCTCGAAGTGCGCGGCAACCAACCTCACCGGCAACTACTACAACAACGTGAACTCACGATTGATCGGTCCGAGTTGGGTACTGCCGCCAAGTCCCGAAGACGGCCAGCTCTGGCTCCGCCTCTGGCAGTGGTACTATACCGCCAGTAGCGGCGATTACGGGCGGATCGAGATCAGCAGCAACGGGGGTGAATGGGAGGAGGTACCAGGCTCGAATGTCTTCAGTTATTCCGGTGGCGTCTGGACACAAACTCTCTATGACATCTCCGCCTACGCGGGGGAGACGGTGCGTCTGGCCTTCCACTTCATCTCGGATGGCGGCTACGCGAATCCCGGCTGGTACATCGACGACGTGAGCATAGAGGAGGGCGCGCTGGTCGGCCATAACCCTGAAGGCTTCGAAGCGGGTATCGGCGACTTCATAGTCACGCAAGGTTACTGGGAAGTCGGACAGCCTGCGTCAGGCCCAGGGGCAGCGCACTCGGGCCAAACCTGTGCGGGGACGGTACTCGGGGGTGAATACTGGAACAACATGGACACCCGCCTGATCTTCCCCACCCAGACCCTGTCCGCCTCACCGGAAGACGGCCAGCTCTGGCTCAGCTTATGGCAGTGGTTCTATACCGCCAGTAGCGCCGATTACGGAAGGGTAGAGATCAGCCGCAATGGGGGTGAATGGGAGGAGGTGCCCGGCTCTGATGTCTACAGATATTGTGGCGGCATCTGGACAAAGGCGTTCTACGACATCTCCGCCTACGCGGGAGAGACAGTGCGGCTGGCCTTCCACTTCATCTCGGATGGAGGGTATCACAATCCAGGCTGGTATATCGATGACGTGAGCATAGATGAAGGTATGCTGGCCGGCCATCAATGGGAGGACTTCAACAGCTCTCTCCCCTGGCATTTCTGGCGGGATCTGGCCGACTGGAATGTCCTCGGCGGCGTCTGGGAGATAGGCGAACCGTCCTACGGAACTTCGGTAGCCCACTCCGGAACTCAATGCGCCGGAACCGTCCTGGGAAGCAATTACCCAAACATGGCAGATGCACGATTGATCAGCTCGGAAGTCCAGTTGCCCTCATCCCCCGTCGGCAACCAGCTTTGGCTTCGTTTCTGGCAGTGGATCTATACCGCCAGCAGCGCGGATTACGGACAGGTCGAGATCAGCCGCAATGGCGGCGAATGGGAAGAGGTGCCCAACTCCGACGTCTCCAATTACCGCGGGGGCCTCTGGACGCAGGCGCTCTACGACATCTCCGCCTACGCGGGGGAGACGGTACGTCTGGCCTTCCACTTCATCTCGGATGGGGGCTACACTGATCCCGGCTGGTACATCGACGACATTGGACTCATCGAGGGGCCGCGCACGTTCCGCGGCAGCCCCGACAGCTTCGAGTCGGGCATAGGCGGCTGGGTCGTCCAGGACAACACCTGGGAGGCCGGAGTGCCGACGAGCGGCCCAGGCACCGCGTACACGGGTCTGAACTGTGTCGCCACACGCCTCGACGCCAATTACCCCAACAACGTCAGTCCGCGCTTCATCTCTCCACCCTTTGTAGTCGAGCCCCTGACACCTGGGTCGCCGGTTCTGTTCAAGTACAAACACTGGTATAGCCTGAGCAACGATCAGGGGAACGTCGAGTTCTCGGTCAACGGTGGCGACTGGCAGATACTCGACACCTACAGCGGCACGGGCGGTGGTGTCTGGACGCCGACGCCGCCCATCGATCTGACGGCCTACGCGGATTCCACAATCCAGATGGCGTTCCACCTGGTGTCCGGCGGTTCGAGCCCGAGTTCCGGCTGGTTCATTGATGATGTCGAGATCACGAACGTGGACTTCGTTCGACCATCCGCGCCCCAGAACCTGATCGTGGAATACTTCGAGCCCGCATCGGTGCCGCCGGCGGAACCCATGTCCAATCCGATCCTGACCTGGAGATCAGTGGATGATGAGGATCTGGCCTGCTATGCGATCTACCGCGGTTACGAAGAGGACTTCTCGCCCGACTTCGGGACGCGCATCGCGTTGACCACCGAGACGGCGTACACCGACCTGCAGGCCCACGGCAGCTACTACCATTACAAGATAGCCGCCATCGACACGCTCTGGAACGAGAGCGAGATCGTCTCGCCCACCGAACTCGTCGGCGTGCACGATCCCGGCGACGACGAGGCGGCACCAGCGTGCGCGGTTCTGCTGGCGAACGCGCCCAACCCCTTCAACCCCACGACGAGCATCCGTTTTGGTCTGCCGGTGGAGCAGCACGTCAGGCTCTCCATTTTCGACCTGCGGGGCCGCAGGCTCCAAACACTGGTGGATGGTGTAATGCCAGCCGGCTACCACACCGAGGTTTTCGGGGGCGACGGTCTCGCCTCCGGGATCTACCTCTACCGTCTGGAAACCGAGCAGGAGGTGCTCTGCAGGAAGATGACGCTCCTCAAGTAAATGACCTCAACCCAGCTGAACCCCGGCATCTCGTATGCCGGGGTTCAGGCAATTCAGCCGGTCCAGATGCCGCGGCAGAGGGTACACTATCTGCACGGATATCTATCGCCACGGCATCAATCAGGGCGTGGAGAGGCCGCAAGGATCGTCTTAAGGAACTCGCGCACAGGCAGGGCGGGTCGTTGCCCTCAATTTGGGACCGAAACATTACGCGCCTTGAACCTAGGGCAGTCGGTAGCAGATGATCTCGTAGATCCCATCCGTTTCGTCGTCGCCGGCCCGCCACTCGCGGTAATCGGTATCGATGTTCCGGATCACATGGAACAGCTCGCCCGACAGGTAGAACCTGTCCGTGTAATAGCACCCATCGCCCAGCAGCGTGACCCGTCGGTCGAAACGACCCCGCGTGTCGAAGACGTCGAACGTGGCGATCTCCCCCGGCTCCACGTCGCAGGCGCCGCGACTCGACAAGACCCACAGCGTGCCGTCATCGCGCGCGAACATCTCCTGAATCGACATATCCGTCTCCGCCGTCGCGAAGGAGATCGGCTGACGGCGATAGGTTCTCCCCACCATCGCCTCATCATACGCCCGTTGCAGATTATCGCGATAACTGCGCTCCCGCTGGCGGGGCTCGTATTCGCGATGGATCACCCGCACCGGATCACCCGACGGGGAGATCACCTGGATCTCGTATCGATCGTAGGTCGCGCATACGAACGTTGTCCCGTTCGGGCCGACGGTCCAGTCGAAGGGCGAGATGCTGTAGGTCCGCTCCCACTCCCTGTGCGCGGCATCGTCCACATCACGCTTCCGATCCCTCTCGTGGATTTTGATCATGGTATCCGCCTCCCCGTCCCATCGGAACAGGGCGTCCTGCACACGGGTGAAATGGGGATCGGACCGATCCCGCCTGGCGGCGCGCAGGTATAAATGATCGGCGGCATATTCGCCGTTGCGGAGGATGGCTCGCCAGCGGCCCGGCCAGATCTCGGGGAGCGGGAAACCCTCCCGGGGAATGCCGTCAAGCGACCACTGCACGATCTTCGCGGGGTAGGACTGGATGATGCCGACCGTGCCCTGCCCGGTCAGGAAGAGATCCACCGGCCGCTCGTACTCCGCAGGTCCTTCACCCACACGGCCTATCCTGTGAACGATCTCCCCCGTTCCGTCGACGACGATCACATCCTTCATCTGGGAATCGAGGATGTAGGTGCGGTTATCGTCATCGACATCAAGATCATAGATGTGGCCGATGATCTCATCCTCCTCATCACCGCCCAGGCGCCACAGCTCCACAAGCCGAATCGTTTCCGGGGCATTGACGGAGGTCGCCGGGTTGTCGGCGATCTCCACCGCGCCCCCGGAGAGGGTGGAGACAAATGTGATCAGGATCACCAGCGGCAGGATAACTCGTCTCATAAATATCCTTCGATGTTGGCGGGACTTCAGCGTCAGGACAGCCCTGAGGCGCATCCTTGACGGAAAGCGCCCGCAGCCACGCAATCGATCGCGATTGTTCGCGGAAAGATCAGATACACAAATAGAGATCCAAAACACTATTGCAGGTCGCCGCCCTCCGGATTCGTTGGTCAATCATACGACACCACCCTGCCGCTGCACAACCTCCGATGCATTCGAAGCGGACAGCGAGATCGAACTCGGAAAGATGATTTATTTGAAGTAGTATTGAGAGGCATGTTTAACCGTCCCCATATTACTTCATCAGCAGCATGCGCTGCGCCTCCAGGTAGGAACCGACCTCCAGTCGGGAGAGGTAGACGCCCGAGCCCACGGTGCGGCCGGAGTCGTCCCGCCCGGCCCAGTTGACCTCGTGCCTGCCCGCCCCCTTTAGTTCCCTCATCAGCAGAGTCCGCACCAGGCGGCCCGCCACGTCGTAGATCCGCAGGGTCACGCGTCCCGGTTCAGGGAGGTCGTAGCGGATCGTGGTGAGCGGATTGAACGGGTTCGGGTAGCTCTGGTGGAGTCGGTAGGACGCGACCTCCGGCATGCCCGGCGCATCGGTGAAAGGGTGATCGCAGCCGACAGACAGCGCGCCGATCAACACCTCGCAGTCGTTGTGCTCCGGCAGGCAGGGCGAGTAGGAGGCCAGTGCGTAGGGCTCGTCAACGTTCTCCACCCCACAGAAGAGCGGATCCGCCGAGAAGTTGCCGTCCACGCCGAGTCGGTCGGCGATGCAGCCCACGTAGTCGCCGCCGGCGTTCCCGTGGATGTTGCAGCAGAGCAGGCTCAGTGCCCCGCCTTCGCCAGGACAGAGGAGGCCCTCGCTCTCCCCGTTGAAGGCGACGATGCAGTGCTCAACGCCGCCGCCGGTGCCGGAGTCGGAACGATACCTGATCCCGGCGCCCTGCACGCTCGCGGCGTTGTCGGCCACCGTACAGTTCACGATCCGCGGCGAGAGGTTGTGGCACTCGATGCCGCCGCCGTAGCTCGCACGGTTGCCGACGATCACGCAGGTCATGATCTCCGCAACCACATCCCGGGCGCAGTAGATGCCGCCCCCCTTCTCGGCGGCGATGTTGCCCGCGATCCGACAACCTGCGATCAGGCAGGCCGAACCGACGTGGATGCCCCCGCCCAGATCTCCCGCCTCGTTGTCCACGATCCGGCAGCCGCTGAGGGTCAGTAGGGAGCTCGTGACCGACTCGGCGTAGATGCCGCCGCCGTGAATCTCGGCGCTGTTGTTCCGGATGAGGCAGTCGCTGAACACCGCGTCGGAACGCTCGCAGCAGATGCCGCCGCCCGAGCCGGGACCGGCGTGCCTGTCGAGGGTGGTCCCGTCGCCGACGTCGCTCCCCCTGACGCCCGGCTCGCCGAAGGCATGGTTGTCCTCGATTATGCAGTTGCGGATGGTGGGCGCGCTCCCCTCCCGGCAGTAGACGCCGCCGCCGTTCTCGGCCCAGCCGTTCCGGATGGTGACCCCCTCGAGAACCGCGGCGGGGCCGTCCTCGAAGTAGAAGTAGAGACCGCGGTGGGGATCGGCCTGGCTGCCCTCGCAATCGATGACGCAGGCCGCGGGGTCGCCGCCGGCGGACCGGATCGTGATCGCCTGACCGAAGTACTTGAGGTCCCGGTTCTGATCGCCGGTGAAGACGCCGTCCGCGAGCAGGATGACGTCTCCATCCGCGCCGGCGTTTATCGCCTGTTGGATCGTCGGGAAGTCGCCCGTGCCGTCGGGCAGAACGTGCCAGTATTGACAACCTATACCCGCTGCTCCGATCAATCCGCAACCGGGGTTGTTCTCCCCGGCGCAGGGCGAGTCGGCGCGCAGGGTGAAGTCACCGGTCGCAGCGTCGCAGAAGAGCGGGTCGGCCGAGATATTGCCGTCGACGCCGAACTGGGAGGAGATGCAATCCACGTAGTCGCCGCCCTCGTTGCCGAAGACGTCGCAGCATTCCAGGGGGATGGTACCGTCGGGGTCGAAGCAGAGGATAGCGACGCCACCTTCGTTGAAGGCGATGATGTTGCCGGCGCAGGCCCCGCCGTCGTCGGCGCCGCTGAAGAAGATGAGCCCGGCGCCGTGCTCGGCGCTGTTGGCGACGAAGGTGCAGTTCGTTATCCGGCACCCGAAACTGGTGCTTGCCATACCGCCGCCGAAATACGCCTGATTGCCGACGAACAGGCAGCCCGTGATCTGGGCGTCACCCAGCCAGGCCCCGCCGCCGCCACCGCCGCAGGAGTTCTCGCGGAACACGCAGTCGTCGATGAGCGAGGAGGCGCCGGCCCTGATGCCGCCGCCCTCGCCCCAGCTGCTGTTGCCCGTGAAGAGGCAGTCGACGACGGTCAGGCATGACGAGCCTTCAGCGTTGATGCCGCCGCCATAATCCTGCGTCGCGTTGCCCACGAACGTGCAGCCGATGAACTCGGCGGGGGAATGCCTGGCCTCGATGCCGCCGCCAGAGTTGTCGGAGAAGTTGTCCCTGATCAGGCAGCTAACAAACCGGGGCGCGGCCGTGTCGAGATAGACGCCCCCACCGTGCCCCTCGTCGTCGTGGGGATATTCCGCGCTGTTGTCCGCGATGATGCAGTTGCGGATTGTGGGCGATGTATCGCGGCAGCGGATTCCGCCGCCGCGATACATCCAGCCGTTCCTGACGGTGACCCCCTCCAGGACGGACTCCGGGCCCTCCCCGGAACCGAAGTCGAAACCCCGGTGACGGTCGTTGGTGCTGCCCTGACAGTCGATGATGCAGGCCTCCGGGTCGCCGCTGCTCGAGCGCACGGTGACAGCTTTGCCGCGGAACGAAAGGTCCCGGTTGCCGTCGCCGGTATACGTCCCATCGGCCAGGCTGACGGTGTCGCCGTCCACGGCGTAGTCGAGAGCCTCCTGAATGGTGGCGAAGTCCGCAGGCACGTGGATCGGCGACGTGTGCAGACCCAGGTAGTCCTCCGCCAGGTGATCGCTCTGCACATTATTATAGGTACGCTCCGGGGGGTCGAAGGTATAGCTCGGATGCATGGGCGTCAGAGTGCCGCTCCAGCCGAGTGTCACCCTTATGGAGTAGGTTCCATCAGGATCGCTGATAACGGTGTAGGGGCCACCAGTGATCGGCACGCCACCGATGGGATCGGCTGAGATGTAGGAAACAGTGCCGGCGATTTCGAGGAGCTGATGATCGCAGCCCTGACCGAGAGCACCCATCAACACACCGCAATCGTTGCCGACCGGCAGGCAAGGGGATTCTACGTGGAGGCTGTAGTCTCCACCTGGTTGGTCACAGAACAGAGGCGGCTCGGAGATGCAGCCGTCAATTCCCGTGTGGTCCTCGAGATAGCCGCCGTAATCGCCGCCGATGTTGCCGGAGACATCGCAGCACGCAACCGACCAGGTCGTGGCGGAATCCCACGCATGAAGTGCCGCGCCCGCCCCTTCGTTGAAGGCGATGATGCTATTGGTGAGGTCGACATCGCCGCCATTGGTCCAGACGGCGCTGCCCTCCCTGGTCACTCGGTTCTCAACGAGGCTCAAACGATGCATGTCAATATCGCTGTCGAAGCTGCTGATACCTCCGCCATGATAGGCTTCGTTGCGGGCGATTAACAGTTCGCCGAGTTCGCAATACGTTTCGCTCAGCGAGATTCCGCCACCGGCATCGTCCGCCCGACAGTCGACGATGATCATGTCGAACAAGCGCGCCCCGACGTTCCTCAGCCGCAGGCCGCCACCTCGATCGGCATTGCCGTTCCGGATCGTGAACCCATCGATCAGCGCGACCTCTCCCTCGTGGATATGGAAACCGCGGCCGCTGCCCTCGCAGTCGATGATCGTGACCTCGGCGCCACCCTCGCCCCTGACGATGAAGTCTTTGCCCCTGAATTCGATGTTCTTGTTGCCGCTGCCGGTGTAGACACCCGGAGCCACGATGATCTGGTCGCAGGACGCGGCCGCGTCGATGCCCGCCTGGATGGTGGGGGCGTCGCCGGAGCCGTCTGGCAGGATATACCAGACCCGTGGGGCATTGCCTCTCAGCTTGGCGACGAAGGCGTCCCTGTACCCGCCGTTGTACGATTCGTCGTGGGTGCCGGGGGTGGTGGGGAAGTCCGTCGAGTTCGTGAACCCCGCGACGACCGGGTCACCCGCCGTAGTCAGGGCCAGCGAGATTCCCCCCTCGCCTTCGCCGCCACCCAGGTACGTGCCCCACCGCAGGGCGATGAGGGAATCGTCCAGCCTGACTGCGAAGACGTCGCCTATTCCGTCGAGGTTCTCATCATAAGCTCCGAAGGTTGTGGGGAAATCGGCTGAACCCGTCGAGCCGGTGACCACAAGATATCCGGCGGAATCCAGGACGATCGCCTCGCCCCCTTCGTAGCCGCTGCCGCCGAGGAACGTGCCTGCAAGCAGGGTCGTTCCGGATGCGGACAGCCTGGCGATAAACGCGTCCTGCCCGTCACGAACGGTGTCCAGGGCGCCGGGCGTCGTGGGGAAGTCGGATGAGTTCGTATGCCCGGTGACTATCGGGTTACCGGCGGTGTCCAGCGCCAGCGACCGGGCCCAGCCGGGCTCCTCCGACCCCGAACCGCCCAGGAATGTGCTCCAGAGCAGCGTCTCCCCCGCCGGGCCGAGTTTGGAGACGAAGACGTCTCTGTAACCGGCAAACGTGGTATCGAAGGTCTCGTCAAAGGCACCGGCAGTACTCGGAAAATCAGCGGAGCTGGCGAATCCGGCGATCAGCACGTTGCCTTCGTAGTCGATGGCCAGCGTATTGCTCTGATCCCAGTCGTCGCCTCCCAGGAGAGTGCTCCAGAGAAGAGCACTCCCCATGGCGCTCAGTTTCGCGACAAAAGCATCCTGAACGCCGTTGAAGGATTCGTCATACGCCCCGGGTGTCGTGGGGAACGCCACGCCGGCATTGCCCGTGATGATGGGGTTGCCCTCGGAGTCCAAGCCCAGGGCATAACCGACATCGTTGCCCGGGCCGCCCAGAAACGTGCTCCAGAGCAACGAGTTTCCCGAAGCAGCCAACATGGTGACGAAGGCGTCCAGTCCACCGTTGTGTGATTCGCTGTAAGCTCCGGGGGTTGTGGGGAAATCGAAAGAGTATGTGTGACCCGTGAGCATGATGCTTCCCGAATCGGTGAGCAGCAGGTCCCAGATGGGATCGGAGCCCATGCCACCCAGGAAGGTGCTCCAAAGCAGGGTGCTCCCATCCTCGGCCAGCATGGCGACGATCCCGTCCGGAGCCCCGCTTATCGTTTCCTGATACGCTCCGGGTGTCGTAGGAAACTCGGGGGAATAGGAGTAGCCTGCGACCACCGGATTGCCGCCAGGCGTGATGGCAACGGCGTAGGCGCGATCGTCGTCACCTCCGCCAAGTAATGTGCTCCAAAGCAGACCGGCGGGGTAATCCCTGTTCGAGGGGTCCGCGGCATCGGCGAGGTCGGCGGACAGGGCGAGGAAACCAGCATCGCCATCGGTGCCTGGCCGGCTGTCCGTGAGAAGACCCATCGTGGTCTCAAGATGGAGGACCCCCACGCCGGCCGCCGTCACCCGCTCCGCGCCCGCGTAGACGAAGCGCGCCCGGTCCGGATTCGCCCCCGGCTTCGTAACCAGCTCATAGCTGAGTCGGTCGGCCTCTTGTCTGTAGACGAGATCGATCCCCGGCCAGAGGTCGCGGTAGACCACCTCCCTGAAAGCCGGAACATCCGTACGCCAGTTTTCGGGATCGTTTCCGAGGAGGTAGTTGAAGCGGGTCGGCAACTCGCCCCGCACCTCGATGACGGGCGCGGGGTTCGCCCCCTCGAAACGGACCCACAATGCGCAGCCGGACCGCTGTCGAGATGCGGCGCGTTCCGGCCCCGGTTCCGGATCGACGAACTCTTGTTCCGGTCGCCAATCCGCCTCCGTTTCCGTATCTCTCCCCTTCAGATCGATCACGACGGCTTCGGGGGTGAAGAAGACGGCCGCCCGCGTGCCGGGCATGTAGTAGCGCACTGCGGCGGCCATCTGACCTTGATTCTCAATGAAACCGATGGCAGCAGCCGCGTGGACCTGTGAGGGCAACCAACACAAGATTGCACCAAGGGTCAGAACCAACATGGAGTTCCCCCGGCGCAAAGGACCATTCCCGCCGATCATCGCACACCTCCTGGCTAAATAGACAAAAGGACATCAGATCCCGCGACCGCTTGCTGGATATATCAATATACCAGCCTCGCGGGTTCGTCTGTGGGGTGCGATGTGTAGGCATGAGGCTGCCGGATGGGGCGCGGAATTATGATTCAGTATAGCTCGCGTATACCGATTGTGCTCATATTCATAACAATAATTTCGACTATTGCGAGAACCCACGCGGGGATAGATCCGGGGTAGTGCGAAACATCCACCGGAGCGGACCTCCACCATCATGGATGCCCAATTCCATTAGCTGCCGGTAACTTCAAATCTTGACTCCGCCATTGCGTCGGCAAGCGGATGTCGTCAATGGAGATAGCGGCGAACGCCTGGGCATTACCTCCTGATCTGTCGGCGATATCGGCGAGTTATCGACAAAGAGCAACCCTCCACCGGCACAAACCGATGGAGGGTCGTTTGATCAACTCATTGCTCGTGAGCAGCTAGCCGTTCTTGGCGGCGAACTCGTCCATCAGGTTCGCGAGCGCCTGGGCGCCCTCGACCGGCATGGCGTTGTACACCGACGCGCGGCAGCCGCCGACACTGCGGTGGCCCTTGAGGCCGCTCATGCCGTTCGCCAAGGCGACGGCCACGAACTCCTTCTCCAGCTCCTCGGTGGGCATCCGGAAAACGATGTTCATGCTGGAACGGCAAGGCACCGGCACCGGGCAACTGTAGAAGCCGCCGCTCTTGGCCATGGCGCCGTAGATCAGATCGGCGCGATCGGCGGCCATCTTCTCCGCGGCCTCCAACCCGCCCAGACCCTTCAACCACTTCATGGTCTTGCCGACCATGTAGATCGGGAATACCGGGGGCGTGTTGTAGAGCGAGTCCTTCTTGTAGTGGATCGGATAGTTCAGATAGGCGGGCAGATCGCCGGGGCAACGCTCGATCATGTCCTCGCGCACGATGGCGATGGCCACGCCCGCGGGTCCGGCGTTCTTCTGTGCGCCGGCGTAGATCATGGCGAACTTCTCGACGGGCACGCGGCGGCTCATGAAATCCGAACTCATGTCGCAGATCATGGGCACGTTGCCGGCTTCCGGGAAGCTCTGCCACTGGATGCCGCCGATGGTCTCGTTGCTCGTGATGTGCACATAGGCCGCGTCGGCGTTGACCTGAACGCTCGCGGGGTCGGGCAGATTGAGGTAGTTCTCATCCTTGCCGTCCCAGATCACCTTAACGTCGCCGACCTTGCAGGCATCCTCGTAGGCCTTCTTGGCCCAGGCGCCGGTCACGGTGTAGTCCGCGGCCTTGCCCTTGGGCAGGAAGTTCATGGGGATCATGCCGAACTGCATGGTCGCGCCGCCGCCGATGAAGAGCACCTTGTAGTTCGAGGGGAGACCCAGCAACTCGGCCACCAGGGACATCGCCTCGTTGTGCACCGCGTCGTACTGCTTGCTGCGGTGACTCATCTCGATCAGGGACATCCCCGCGCCGCCGAAGTCCACGAACTCCGCCTGCGCCTCCTCCAAAACGGGCAGCGGCAAAGTGCAGGGACCGGCGCTGAAGTTGAAGATGCGGCTCATGCCTTTCCTCCTTCGACGAATTCGTTGATGATCGCCACGACCTCCTGGCCGATCCGCAGCAGGTTCTCCTTGCTGCTCGCGCCCAGGTGAGGGGTCATGACGACGTTGGGAGCTTTCATGATCGGATAGTCGGCGGCAGGCGGATCGCTCGGCCAGACGTCTGTGGCGTAGCCGCCCAGCTTGCCGCTCTCCAGCGCCGCGACGACATCGTCGGCGTTGACCGTGGCGCCGCGACCGGTGTTGACCAGCACCGCGCCGTCCTTCATCTTGGCGATGATGCCGCTGTCGATCATCCCCTTGGTTTCGGGGGTCAGGGGCAGGTGCATGGAGATATAGTCGGCGTCCGCGGCCAACTCCTCCAGCGAACCCACCATCTCGGCGTGGTCGCTGCTGTCGACGTACTTGTCGTAAGCCTTCACCGTCATGCCGAACGCGGCGCCGCGCTTGGCGACCTCGGTGGCGATGTTGCCGATGCCGACCAGGCCCAGCGTCTTGCCGAACAGCTCGGTGCGTTTGAGCTGCTTCTTGATCCACTCGCCGTTGGCCATACTCGTGTGACCGGCGATGATGTGGTTGGGCACGGCGATCATCAGGGCAAACGCCAGCTCGGCGACGGCGATGGCCGGGGCCTTGGGCGTGTTGTTGACCTGGATCCCCCGCTCCTTGGCGTAGGCGGTATCGATGTTGTCGATGCCCACGCCGCCGCGGATGATCAGCTTCAGTTTCGGTGAGGCGTCGATATATTCCTTCGTCGCCTTCGTTTTGCTCCGAATCAGAATGACATCCGCTTCGGCCTGTCTGCTTTTGTCATCCGTTACCTCGCCGAACTTCGCGAGTTTCCCCGCCAGGGACGGGTCGAATGCATCGGAAATCATAATCAGCATTGCTTTATCCTCTCAGTTGGAGCCCGCTGTGCGGGCCGAGGTGAAACTCGTCAGTCCTCGAGACTGCGCACGACAACGCCGGAGCGCAGTTTCGGTTCGAACCAGGTCGATTTCGGGGGCATGACGTCGTTGGCGTCGGCAATCGCCATGATCTGCGCCACGCTGACGGGCGAGAAGGCGAAGGCCACCGCGCAGTCGGTCTGGCAGCGACGCTCGAGCTCGCCCGCGCCGCGGATGCCGCCGACGAAGTCGATGCGGGAGTCGGTGCGGGGATCGCCGATGCCGAGCACGGGCGCGAGCAGGTTCTCCTGCAGGATCGACCCGTCCAGGCTTTTAACGGGGTCGTCCGCGGGGAAGGTGCCGGCCTTCGCGCTCACGCGATACCAGTTGCCGTCCAGGTGCATGCCGAATGTGGTCTGCCGTTCCGGCTCGGGTTTGTCGGTGGGTTCACAGTCGAACTTCTCGCCGAGCTTGGTCAGGAACTCATCGTTGCTCAAACCGCCCAGGTCCTTGATCACCCGGTTGTAGCCCATGAGCTGCAGCTCATCGTCGGGGAAACAGACGGCCAGGAAGTGGTTGTAGGCTTCGTCGCCGGTGTGCCCGGGATTCTGCCTCTTCATGATGTCGCGCACGCGGAAGGCGGAGGCGGTGCGGTGATGACCGTCGGCCACATAGATGCCGTCCACCGGCTTGAAGGCATCCTGGATCCGGACGACATCCTTCTCGTCGGCGATGACCCAGAGGACGTGACGCACGGCGTCGTCGGCGGTGAAGTCGTAGACCGGCTCCCCCTTGCCCTTGAGCTCCTCGACCAGGTTCTTGATCTCGTCCCTCTGGCGGTAGGTGAACAGCACGGGCCCTGCGTTGGCCTTCAGAATCTCCACGTGATGAGCGCGGTCATCCTCCTTGTCGCGACGGGTGAACTCATGCTTCTTGATGAGCCCCTTCTCGTACTCCTCGACGCTGCAGCCGACAACGAGACCGTGCTGCACATGGTCGCCCATCGTGAGCTGGTAGATGTAGAAGCAGGGTTTGTCGTCCTGGATCATCACGCCGTCGGCGATCATCCGTCGGTAGTTGGCCGCGCTCTTTTTGTACACTTCATCGCCATGCGTATCAATGCCGGGATCGAGATCGATCTCGGCCTTGACCACGTGCAGGAAGCTGTGAGGATTCTCCTGCGCCACCTTGCGCGCTTCGTCGGAGTTGAGAACATCGTAGGGAGGGCTGGCGACTTTGTCCGCCAGTTCGGGCCGGGGTCTGATCCCGGGGAAGGGTCTTATATCGGACACGACATCTCCTTGGAATGGAAAGATGTTTCCGCACGCGTGCGCTTGATTGTCGACCTCGACGCCCGGTTCACCCGGGCTTCGAAAAGGGGATGACGGGCTGCGGGTCGACGGTGAATTCTCAATTAACTGTATGTAAGGGACAGACCCCTGAATGTCAATACTGGCAAGCGGTTCTGAGCCTCGGAATCCCCCCTTTTCCGCGGGCGGATCGGAGGGACAATTCCTATAGTGTCCCTGGGTGCTGCGGGAGGACGATACCAATCGGAATCACGATATGAACCTTCGCCCCCTGACGGAAGCAGATCGGGTACACGATTCGGATCTTGGCCCCGGGATTGAGGAGAGACCATGGCCGTCATTTCAGCGCTGCTGCTCATAGGGCCCACGGGCGCGGGCAAAACCCCTCTCGGGGAAACTCTTGAAATACAAGGGTTTACGGGAATTCACTGCGCCCACTTTGACTTCGGGGCGAACTTGCGTCGATTTGCCGTCGAACCGTGCGCGCATCTGAGCGATGCCGACCGGGCGGTCATCCGGGACAGCCTCGCCACCGGTCGTCTGCTCACCGACGACGAGTTCCCCATAGCCGGGCGGATTCTCGAAGCATTCCATGCCGCCAGCGGAATTGGCCGAGACGGATTGGTTGCCCTCAACGGCCTCCCCCGCCACGTCGGTCAGGCCCGTGACCTCGAACCGCTGGTCAAAGTGATCTGCGTCATCTCGCTGACCTGCACACCCGAGGTCGTGCGGAGGCGGATCCGGTTCGACAGCGGCGGTGATCGCGAGGGGCGGATCGACGATTCGTCGGCTCTCATCGCGGCAAAGCTGCGCACGTTCAACGAACGCACGCAGCCGTTGCTTGCCTGGTATCGTGAACAGGGGGTGCCGATCAAGGAGCTGCGGATTTCATCCGAAACACAACCGGAGGATCTGCTCCCGCAACTTCGCATCTGATCGATCGCGGGACATGGTCCTGTTGATGGCACCCGTCCGGATCCGGAGCTACTTGCTCTCCCTCTTCTCTTTCTTCAGCTTCCGCTTCTCCTTGGCGGTATGCTTGGCGACCTTCTGCTTTTCCCGTTTGCCTTTGTCCTTACTTCCCTTATCACCCATATCAGTTCCTCCTTGCTTGGTACTGATCTGTACCCATCTTCAGGGACGCTGCCCCTCTTCAGTAGAAGTTAGCACAGGAACGGGTTTCGTGTCGCTGTTTTCATGACGATCCGGACATTCCGGGACGGGATTTCCGTCGAGGGTGAAAAACCCCGAGCTGCGGATGCAACCCGGGGACGGGGATGAATCGGTATGACACCGGTCGTTTCAAGTTACTTGAGCATGAGCAGCTTGCTCTGCGCTACCGTCTCGCCGCAGACGAATCGCGCCAGATAGACGCCGCTGGCGAGGTGGCTGCCCCCATCGTCGCGTCCGTCCCAGCTCCGTTCGTGCGGACCTGCCGCCAGAGGTGCGTCCAGGAGATGTCGCACACAGCGTCCGGACGTATCGTAGATGTTCAGGTTCGCCCGACCGGGAGTCGGCAACTCGAAGCTGATCATCGTGATCGGGTTGAAGGGGTTGGGATAGCTGCGCAAACGTGCGATCGTCGGCGTCGCAATCTCCTCCACCGGTGTAATGCCGTCGGATTGCAGGGGCATCCAGGCCAATCGTTCGGGCATGTCAGCGAAGCCTCCCATAAGCAGGCGGCATGAGGTCGCGGCCAGGATGCCGGGATTCTCCTGCAGGTACCCGACCGAGCCCAGGTCTCCGGGATCGGAAAAATCGATCACGTGAACGCCCTGGGCGTTGATGTAGGCGTAGTCGCCAAACATGGTCAGCGCCGTGTTCTCATCCCCGTTCAGGTTGAATGAATCAACGACATCGGGATCCAGGGGATCGGAGACACTGATCGCGTAAACCGCGGCCATATCGGACGCGGACCCATGCCAGTCGCCCGAGAAAAGGAGCAGGTCATCCTTGACGAGCATCTTCCCGCGACAGCTCCAGGCGCCCGTGGGGCCGAGATGGACGGGATGAGCCGGGTCGCTGACATCGATGACATCGGACCATTCCGTCAAGGATGCCAGATAGACAGCCGAGTCGTGGCAGGCGATGTCACCGATCTGGTATTCGCATTGGTAACTGCCCAACTCGACAGGCTCGCTCAAATCGGTGACGTCCAGGATATGAAATTGATTCCCGCCGGCCACGTAGACGACATTGTCTGCGAGCGCGAGGCGCTTCGCACCATTCTGAACGGCGATGATACCGACCTGCACCGGCAAGTCCGGATCACTGATATCGACAACCACTATGCCGGCACTTCCGGCGGACAGGTAGGCCAGTCCGTCGGCGACATCTATATCCGATATCGTGCCCGGCACGGCAATCCGCCCAAGCAGGGCGGGAGCGCCCGAGCCGTGGGTGTCGAGCACAGCCAACCCCTCGGAACCCAGACCGACATAGGCCATTGCGCCGCTGGTGGCCATGGCCGACACGGCATCATCCAACATCATCGATTCGGCGGCCGGCGGATACTGCCCATCCCCGATGTCGAGGCAGGTGACGTACGAGACGGGATCCCACGGCCGATCTGTCCCTGAGGAGACGATGACAAATCCATCCCGGGCCGCAAGCCTCACGGCGCTGATCCGGACAGGGTGATCGCCTATAATTGTGGGGGCAGCGGGATCGGAGAAGTCGACGGTCATAATCTCGCCATCGTGCCTGGCCGCTATGAAGGCCGTATCGCCCACATGGCAGACGTCGTTCTGGTATGGGTTGGGGAAAGCGCCCGGCAGATTGACCGTGCCGACGACGGTGGGCAGTGCCGGGTTCGCAATATCGGCGATGCGAAGCCGGGATATTCCCGAGCGGCTCTCGGCGATGAGCATAGTCGAACCCGCCACATCGATCGCGTTTGACCAGTTGTCCGTCGACAGGGTGCTCAGCAGCACGGGAGCTGAGAGATCCGAGATATCCAGGATCTTGACCCCCTCGCCCCTACATGCCAGAAAGGCGAGATCGTCCACAACCGCAATGTCGAGGAACAGGGGGATGTCGTTGAGCATCGAAACGAAGCCGGGCGCTGCAGGATCACTGACATCATAAACACAGAGCCCGATATCCCAGATGTAGATGTAGAGGTAATCACCAATACGCCTCGAGCAATGACCGGAGTTCTCTGCGTTGATCGCTCCCACCTGAATGGGACTGTTCGGGGTGCTCATGTTCATGATCTTGACGCCGAGCGCCCAGGACATATAGGCCAGATCGCCATGGGCGGAAACGTAATTCACCATTTCGTTCCCCATCGAGCTGATCTTGACCGGATGCTCAGGATCGCCGATGTCCACAATATCCACACCCTCATCTCGACAATGGATATATGCCAGATCCCCCTCGACATAGAGCTGAAGCGGTTCACCCCTCACCTGGCACTGACCGACCTGGTGGATATAATCCGCATAGTCAAGATACTCCTGCGCGAACGCACCGGTCGCGACAAGGGTTAGAATTAAAGCGATAAATAAAGATGAACCGACAACACGCCAACGCAGAGCATGTGTATGCACGACGACCTCCCAGAAATTTGGACATTGTATAATATACAGCAGTACGACTTAATCCTAACACTTAATAACACTTTTTCCTATACCCGATTGGGCGGCAAACCCGGTGCTGGGTCGCCGTTGAGCTTGACGCCATTCGCCTTTGCGGGGTCACGCCCCATCCCACCACTCCGCATCACCTACGAGTGGATGGGGTCACTTTCCGGATTCACCCTGCGGCAAGTCCGCATCGGGCATGTGGAAGCGGATATCGCAATAGCAGAATCCCGTCCGGCGTCTCACCTCCTGCTCCCGCACCCACGTCTCTACGCCGACCTGCTTGAGACGTCGGCCGTCGCCGATCAGATTCGGGTATCTCTGCGCCAACACATCGATGTGCCGACACGGAAACTCGACGCAGAGCGGACACAGTTCAGTCCCCCGCTCCTGCGCGCACTTGCGAATGTTGCAGCCGGGATCACCGCACCCGCCCCGGCAATCGGGGCACTCCTTCTCGAATTCCGCCAGCTTGTTCAGGGTCGACCAGAACGATTTGAAATCCTCGAAGGCGTATTCTCCAAATGATCTCCATCCGTCGGCGGCCATCGTTTCCGCGAGCACGGTCGCCGTCTGCGGGATTCTCGACTTCATTGAACACAACCGGCAGTACAAGCCGCAGTACGCCACATCACGTAGCTCGCTCATATCATCCACCCTCCGGCATTGTTGAATAGTGGCCATGGATCACACGCCAGCGGCCGTCCACTTTCAGGAACAGGAGAGTGACCCTGCTCTTGGAGGGTTTGTCGAAACTGAGCTCCTGTATGCTGGTCGCATAGGCGGTAGCAGCGGACAGGAGGTAGACTCTCCGCTGCGTGAACCGGACGTTGTCGCCCGGCTTGCCGTTTTCCCGTATCCATTCGTGGATCTGGCGCACGCCATCGGCGCCAAATGGTTCCGGTATGAAATCCTCGATCTCGGTGAAGCGCTCATCGTCCAGCAGCAGGTGTCGCTCCGCAAGCGAGGGGTCCGCCCTGTTGGCGGCCGCTTCGATATCGTCAATGACCGCGAGTATCTGCTTCTCGTCAATTGCCGTATTTGACATGGAACTGTCCATCCTTATCGCCTGGCAGGAGGTGAGCAGGAGCGGCAGGAATATGACTATAAGGTGTTTCAAGGGCAGCGCCTCTCCTGGTCGGAAGAGAACCGATCAGTTTTCGGATACCCATGGCTCATGGCGGGAGAGGCTGCGGGATCACGATGCGGGATAACAATTCGCGCGCCGTCCCCAAGGGCTCTTGGTCCACAGGCCGCAATTGAATCATTTTATTTACGAAATGTCAACACCCGGCGCCGACGATCTCGACGAACCGTCTGAGTTTCCGTTCGTCCAGCGCATCGGCCGTGCGCACACCGGTGCAGAGATCCACGCCATGCGGACGAACGCGACGGATCGCGTCGCCGACATTGTCGGGCGTTAGCCCCCCGGCGAGGAATACCGGGACGGGCGACACCTCGACAATCCGGGCGCTGAGTTCCCAGTCATGCGTGCGTCCCGTCCCGCCGAGCTCCATCACCGGCAACGACTGGTTGCCGGAATCGAGCAGGAGCGCATCGACCCGGCCGGCCGCGCCCAGCGCCTCCTCCACCGACTCCTCACCGTTGACGTGAACCACCTGTACCAGCCCCACCCACGGCAGCGCGCTGCGCAGTTCGTCGTAGCATTGTGCGGGCAGACGGTCACAGAGCTGCACCGTATTCACACCGCACCGCTGCTGCTGGGCGATGATGCTCTCCGCATCGGTTCTGCTTGTCAGAAGAAAGGTGTCGATCGATTTCGGCACCGTAGCGACAATTTCGGCGATCAGATGCTCGGGGATGACGCCCGGCCCGCTCGGCATCTCCGTCACGAACCCCAGCGCCGACGCCCCGAGCCGCACCGCCAGACGCGCCTCCTCGATCGAACTGATGCAGCAGATCTTGATCCGGGTCATGCCGAGCACCTTTCGATTGGGGCCAGCGTCTCAGGCGCTCACAGGCTGAAGCTGTGAACCAGCCGCTCGCTGCCCAGTCCGCTGATCAGCAGCCGCTCCTTCTCGTTGCTGAGCAGCTTGCAGGTCCAGTCGGTGAACCCTCCGTCGACCAGCAGCAGCTCCTCACCCGTACGATCCCGCGCGAAGATCTGGAAGGCCGCCGTCGTGTAGTAACCCCGACCGCTCTCCCGCTCCTGGTCCATGGCCATCTCGATCTCGGGCCGACCCATCACCAGCTCCTCGAGCACCTTGGCCTGAACCAGATCGAGACGCCTCTCGTCGAATACGGTTATCGCCACACGCAGATCGTCGGCGAGAATGCCCAGTTCGACCACCTCCTCCAACAGCCCGAGGTAGTATTCGATGTGCTGCACCAGCATATCGGTCTCGAAGTTGAAGCCACCCTCGTCCCGACCGGACGAACAGAGGCTGAAGATCCTGAAGTGGGCGAACGATGCGGGACCCTCGAACACCTGCGCCCGCAGCAAGCGCTGACTGGCGCACAGGTGGACCCGCTCGATGGAGCGGCGGTCCCCCTTGAGCAGCTCCCCCCGCCGCACGGCGCACTCCAGCGCCAGCACGTTGGTGGAATCGGAACAGACCTCGGTGTTGCGGATGGTCGTCACCGTGTTGTTCTGATCGACCGTCCCCAGCACCGACACCGTCCCCAGGGGACTGACGGGCGAGAGCTCCAGCGCCTCGAACTCGCGGGGCAGCCGCGAGAACGCGATCTGATCGAACTCGAGACGAGTCCGGGGGGCCACGTTGGCCGGACGCACGAACCGGCTGCGGCGATATTGTTCGAGCACGGTCTTCGGCGTCACCGATGCCGCCCGCTGCCGGTAGACCTCGAGCAGCAGCGACTGCAGGTCCGAAGGCGTCAACCGCCGCGTGAGCACATCCATCAATTCCGGTGCGCCGGTCTGGGCGATGATCCGCTCGATAATCTTGCTCATACTTGCCGCCTCTCCTGATTCGGGGGACCCATTTGTGGCTTAACGGATAATAGGGAAGATCGCCCCGAGATTCAAATGACAAAAACCCGTTACGGACTTCCCCAACCGACCGTTCCCTGATAGAGTGGCGGCTCAAACAGGGGAGCGGAAAATGCCCACCAACGATCAGGATCGCGCGCAGCAGGAGATACTGGATTTCACCGAGTTCCCGACACCCGACCTCGCCCAGTGGCGGACCGAGGTGGAGCGGCTGCTCAAGGGGGCGTCGTTCGATAAGCGGATGATCACCCGCACCCTCGAAGGTCCGACCCTGCAGCCGCTATACGCTGAGGAGACGGCGGAACCTGTCGATCCGGCGCCGTTCGTCCGTGGTCGCGCCCCGCGTTCCGCCGGCGAGCCCTGGCGGCTCATCGCGGATCCGACCGAACTGGAGGCGGAGATCGATCCGCTGAGCGTCGCCGCCCTCAGCGGCGGCATCATTGTGCCCGCCGACTGGGACGCTCTGCACCGGACCGGTCCCGAGCGCATGATTCTGATCGACACCGCACCCTATGCCGAGGGTGGCGCCGACGTCGTGCTGCAACTGGCCTGCGCCATGGCCGCCGGAGTGGAGATCCTCCGTGAGCTTGAGAGCCGCGGCGAGGAGATCCTCACCAGCGCCCTTCGACTTTGCGCCGGCTTCCGGATCGGCTCCCATCTCTTCGTCGAGGCGGCCAAGCTCCGCGCCGCCCGTCAGATGTGGCACCGCATCCTCGAGGTCGCCGACATCCCCCTCGAATCGCGCGGTCTATCCATCCACGCCGCCACGGCCAGCAGGAGCAAGAGCCTCTACGATCCCCACACGAACATCCTCCGCGCCACCACCGAGACCTTCGCCGCAATCATCGGCGGCGCCGACACCATCCATGTCGCCCCCTTCGACGCGCTCAGCGGCGAGGCGAGCGACCTCGGCCGCCGCGTAGCCCGCAATATCCAGCTCATCCTGCGGGACGAGGCGCACCTGGGCCGCGTGCAGGATCCGGGCGGAGGCTCCTGGTATCTCGAACAGCTCACCCGGGATCTCGCCGACTCCGCCTGGAACCGGTTTCAGGCCATAGAGGCCGTCGGCGGCATGAGCGCCGCCCTGGCCAAGGGGATGATCCGGCAGTGGACCACTATCAGCGCCGCTGCCCGCGCGCAGGCGGCGGCCACCGGACGCAAAACGATTGTCGGCGTCAATCGCTACCCCGCGCCCGAAAATCTGGGCGACTCGACGGCGGCTGTCCCAGCCGACGACGGCGAATCCGACCCCTCCATTGCACCCAGACGGGAGGCCGAACCATTTGAGCGCCTGCGGATCGCGATCGAGCGTCACCGCGCCGCCGTAGGCGAACTGGAGATCTTCATCGCCACGCTCGGCCCGGTGGGTCGCTATATGCCCCGCCTGGACTTCATCACCTCATTCTTCGGCGCGGGCGGTTTCGGACTGATCCGCACAGGCGGCTTCAAGTCGCCCGAGGCCGCGGCCCTGGCGGCGACGGCGGCAGCTCCGGTCGCCGTGGTCATCGTGGGCGCCGACGACACCTGGGCCGAGGACGCTCCGGCGACGGCCGCGCTGATCCGCGCCGCCGATCCGTCCGCGCGCATCTACCTGGCCGGGCTGCCCCGGGACGGAGAGATCCTGGCCGCCCTGCAGGATGCCGGCGTTAGCGAATTCATCCACCTGCGCTCCGACATGCCGGACGTTCTCGGCGACCTCGCCGCCACTCTGGAGGTGCAGGTATGAGCCGCATTCCCGATTTCACCGCCGTCAATCTGCGCACCGATCTCAAAGACGATTCGACACCGCCCGCCGCGACCGGCTCCTGGGATACGCTCGAACAGATCCCCGTGGCGCCGCTCTACACGGCCGACGACACCCGCGATCTCGCCCACCTCGATTATCTGCCGGGGCTGCCCCCCTACCATCGCGGCCCCTACGCGACCATGTATGTCACCCGGCCCTGGACGGTGAGGCAATACGCGGGGTTCTCGACGGCCGAGGAGTCCAACGCCTTCTACCGCCGCAATCTCGCCGCCGGTCAGAGGGGGCTCTCGGTCGCGTTCGATCTCGCCACCCATCGCGGCTACGACTCCGATCACGAGCGCGTACTCGGCGATGTGGGCAAGGCCGGCGTCGCCATCGATTCGGTTGAGGACATGAAGGTGCTCTTCGCCGAGATTCCGCTCGACCGCATGTCCGTATCGATGACCATGAACGGCGCCGTGCTGCCGATCATGGCCTTCTACATCGTGGCCGCTCTGGAACAGGGTGTCGAGCCCGCCCGGCTCGCGGGGACGATCCAGAACGACATCCTCAAGGAGTACATGGTCCGCAACACCTACATCTACCCGCCTGCGGGGTCGATGCGGATCATCGGCGACATCATCGCCTACACCGCGCGCCACATGCCGAAGTACAACAGCATCTCGATTTCCGGCTACCACATGCAGGAGGCCGGAGCCACCGCCGACCTGGAGATGGCCTACACCCTGGCCGACGGTCTGGAGTATGTCCGCACCGGCCTGGCAGCCGGTCTGGGCATCGACGACTTCGCGCCCCGCCTCTCCTTCTTCTGGGGCATCGGCATGAACTACTTCATGGAGGTGGCCAAGCTGAGGGCGGCGCGTCTGCTCTGGGCCAAGCTGATGAAGCGGTTCGACCCGAAGAATCCCAAATCGATGATGCTCCGCACCCATTGCCAGACCAGCGGCTGGAGCCTGACCGAGCAGGATCCGTTCAACAACGTGGCGCGCACCTGCATCGAGGCCATGGCCGCGGCGCTGGGGCATACGCAGAGCCTGCACACCAACGCACTTGACGAGGCGATCGCCCTCCCGACCGACTTCAGTGCACGCATTGCGCGCAACACGCAGCTCCATCTGCAGGATGAGACCGGCATCTGCAGCGTGATCGATCCCTGGGGCGGCTCATACTACGTCGAATCGCTCACCGATTCGCTCGCCCGCAAGGCGTGGGGGCACATCACCGAGATCGAGGGGATGGGCGGCATGGCCCAGGCGATCGAGAACGGCCTGCCCAAGCTGCGGATCGAGGAGGCCGCCGCCCGCAGGCAGGCGCGCATCGATTCGGGCATGGAGACGATCATCGGAGTCAACAAGCATCGTCTGGAGCGCGAGGAGCCCATCGACATTCTCGAGGTCGACAACGAGGTGGTCCGCGAGCAGCAGATCGCCCGGCTGGCCGAGTTGCGCGGCACGCGCAACGGACCGCGGGTGACGGAAACGCTGACGGCGCTGACCGCGGCCGCCGAAACGGGCGAGGGGAACCTGCTCGAACTGGCGGTCGAGGCGGCGAAAGCCCGTGCCAGTCTCGGGGAAATCAGCTATGCTCTCGAAAAGATCTGGGGCAGGCACAAGGCCCAAACAAGGACGATCGCAGGCGTGTACAGCAACGAATACGATAACAGCGAGGAGATCGCGGCAGTGCGCACACTGGCCGACGATTTCGAACAACGCGAGGGGCGGCGACCCCGGCTGCTGGTGGCTAAAATGGGTCAGGACGGGCACGACAGGGGCGCCAAGGTCATCGCCACCGCCTTCGCCGATCTCGGTTTCGATGTCGACATCGGCCCCCTCTTCCAGACACCGGCCGAGACGGCCCGGCAAGCGGTCGAGAACGATGTCCATGTCGTGGGGATGAGTTCGCTGGCGGCGGGCCACAAGACGCTGCTGCCCGCGCTGGTCGCCGAGTTGAAGACGCTGGGGCGCGAAGATATCCTGGTGGTGATCGGAGGGGTGATCCCGGCGCAGGACTACGATTTCCTCTACGAGAGCGGCGCCACGGCGATCTTCGGACCGGGCACGGTCATACCCGTGGCGGCGAAAGCGATACTCGCCAAACTGGACCAGGCGGAATAGCGATGGATGATCGGAAGCGCAAAGGTAATAAAGATTCGGCGCTCAACGTGCGGCCGGGCGTCACGGGTGGTCACGATGGACTGCCCAATCCGATCCCCCGGGCCGACGGAACGCGCAACGTGCGCAACACGCCGGATACCGCAGCCTACATCACGGGCATCCTGGCCGGCGACCGGACGGTGCTCGCCCGGGCGATAACGCTGATCGAATCCAACGCCCCGACCCATCAGGAGCAGGCACAGGCGGTGCTGACCGCCCTGCTGCCCCATAAGCGGGAGGCGATCCGCGTGGGCATCACGGGCGTGCCCGGGGCAGGCAAGAGCACGCTCATCGAAACGTTGGGCTGTCGCCTGATCGGCGAGGGGCACAAGGTGGCGGTGATGGCCATCGACCCGTCGAGCAGTCTGACCCGCGGCAGCATCCTGGGCGACAAGACCCGCATGGAGCAGCTGTCCCGCGAGGAGAACGCCTTCATCCGCCCCAGCCCCAGCGGCGGCGCGCTTGGCGGCGTTGCCCGCAAGACTCGCGAAACCATGCTGCTGTTCGAGGCTGCGGGGTTCGATGTGATACTGGTCGAGACCGTCGGCGTGGGGCAGAGCGAGATCACGGTCCGCTCGCTGGTTGATTTTTTCCTGCTCGTCCAGATCGCCGGTGCGGGGGACGAGTTGCAGGGGATCAAGAGGGGCGTCATCGAACTGGCCGACGCCATCGTCGTCAACAAGGCCGACGGACGGGGGCGCAAACCCGCCCAGCTCGCCTGCGCGGACTACGAGCGCGCGCTCCACTACCTGCAACCGGTTTCGCAGGGGTGGCATCCGCGGGCTCTGTCCGTTTCCGCACTGGAGGATCTGGGCATCGCCGACATCTGGCTGATGATCCGTGAGTTTCGCGCCACCACAGTAGACAGCGGGTTCTTCGCGGAGCGACGGCGTGAGCAGAACCGGCAATGGCTGCGCGATATGGTTGAGGAGCGGCTGCGCGACATCTTCTACAGGCACCCCGAGGTGACTCGGCTGCTGCCGGAGCTGGAGCAATCGGTGCTGCGGGACAACCTGCCGGTCACCAGCGCGGCCTGGAGCCTGCTGAGGGCATTCGAGGAGCATCCGGATGGGGAGAGCAAGTGAAACATCCCGCATTATTCGCGGGCCTGCTGTGCGGCCTGCTCCTTCTCTCTCTCTCCTCACCGACCCCGGCCGGTTCCGCAAACATGTTGAGTGTCGAATGTCCCGACTCGCTGGCCGAAGGTCGCGGGATCCTGGTGCGGATCGGCGCGCCTGTCGGCTGCTCCCCCATCACGGTGGAATGGTTGAATCGCGAATTCGCGGTTGAGGCGCTGCCGGTCGGCGATCACCTGGAGGTCGAGGTGCTCCTGGGCGTAGGACTGCGCGAGCGGAACGCAGAGGAGACCTACACCCTGCGTGTGCGGGCGGGCGAGTGGTCGGTGGTGAAGACCCTGCAGCGCATCCCCTTCAGATACCCGGAACAGCATCTGGATGTGCCGCGCAAATACACAGAGCTCAGCGATGAGGATCTGGCGCGGCACAACCGGGAGAAGCGTGAGGCGACGGAGGCCAAAATGACGTTGAGCGCCCGCCGCAGCTGGGCGCTGCCGCTGCACCGTCCGGTTCCCGGTTCGATCACCAGCGATTTCGGTCTGCGCCGCTTCTTCAACGGTGAACCGAAATTGCCCCACGGCGGCACCGATCTGCGCGGCGCGGAGGGGAGCGACGTCCGGGCCTGCGCGGCGGGACGGGTTGTTCTGACCGGATTTCACCTCTTCGCCGGGGGCTCGGTATACATCGATCACGGACAGGGGCTGATCAGCATGTACTTTCACCTGTCGGCGATCGACGTCGAGGTTGGTAGAGTTGTCGAGGCGGGAGAGACGATCGCCAGGGTGGGCGCAACCGGTCGGGTCACCGGACCGCATCTGCATTGGGGACTTGCGGTACACGGCTGCCTGATCGACCCCATGCCGCTTCTGACGACAGACGGCTCAGGATCATTATCCGTCGAGGATTGAGGTTCCGCCAACGCCTCGCCGTCCCGAGGATACCTCCGGATAAAGCAATAGCGCATAAGCATTTCATCCGCGGATCAAATTAGATCCGGCACCTGATGTCAGGGGCAATGGATGCATAGCCTTTGCGCTATTTCCGGAATTATCCCAACAATTCCTAATATGGCGTTAATTTTAGTGCAACGGAGCACCGGGTGTCAAACACAGACGCCGGGTTGCCCGATATTCACAATACAGAAACCTAACAATAACGACATGTCGGCCCTTGATCCGGTCAATGCAATATCGACACGGCCTCTTCGGGCGTTGCGTAGATCGCCAGGAATCGTTCAAGATTGAGCAGCCGGATCACGGCTATCGCCGCAGGGGAGACCGCCGTGAGATAGAGTCCGCCACCCTCGCGGCTGAACTCCTCGGTCAACGCCAGCAATGTGCCGACGCCGCTGGAGGCGATGAACGCGATGCCGGATAGATCCAGAACCAGATGCTGGTGCCCGACCTTGTGCAGATCCTGACAATAGTCACGCAACTCCTGGGCGGTGACGGCCTCCAGACGACCGGTGACCTTGATGACCTTGGTCTTGCCCAGTGAATCCAGACTTTCGATCGAAAATTCCTTAGACATTCAGGCTTTCCTTGTTTTGAGTATGCTCCCTGCTTTCAAACTCCAGGAGCGTGAGATTACCCTCGGCGGTGCCGGGGAAATAGCTGCTCCGGTGCATGACCTTGCGGATGATCTCCCTGCCCAGCCCACGCCCCTTCAGTCGCGTGGCCGCGTCTTCGAAATCAACCTCTTCGGCACCTTCGCTTCTGTAGCCGCGTCCCCGATCCCTGAGCAGGAACCGGATTGTCGGCAAGTCCTCATCCTGTGCGGTGGCGGCCTGCAGGGGCAGGCACCACAAGTCCAGGTTGCGAACGGAATCCAAATCGTAGCCGTGCTCCATGATATTGGCGCAGGCTTCGTACAGCGCGCACTCCAGCAGGTGGACAATATCCGGCGCAACACCCGTCAGTTGCGGACACTCGGCCAGCCACCCATTCAGGTTGGCAAGCACATCGGTAGCGGCCGGCAGCCGCAGGTGGTATCCCTCCCTCCGGGCAGCAGTCAGCAGGCCGTCTGCCTCGGCCAACGCCGCGGGGGAGACGCAACCCGATATGACCTGCCCGGTGTCAGCGGAAGCGCCGGCACCCTGGCGACCGATGACGAGCAGCGTTTCGTCATCAAACGGCTCCGCATCCGAGCCGATCCAGGCCTTGACGGCATCCCGGAGCGCCTGCAATACGGCATGAGGTCCAGCCGCCGCCGAGCCGCCGACCGCACCCTCTATGCCGGAGAAGTCGAACTGCTCATCAGCGGCATTGAACGCCTCGTTCACGCCGTCAGTGTACTGGACCAGCAGGTCACCCGGCTCAAGGGTGAGTGTTTTGTCCTCAAGCGTAGTCGCCAGCGCGCCACCGGGCACGGCTCCCAGAGGGATACCGGTGCTCTGCTCCCACTCCATGGCGCCGCTGGTGCGATGGATCAGAACGGGGCTGTGCGCTGCGGAGGCATAGATGATCTCACCGGTCTCCGGATCGAGGATGCCGTAGAACATGGTGATGAACTGACCGCTCTTGAGCGAACTGCCCATCCGCTCCTCCAGCATCACGAGCAGCCGCGAGGGCGAGGTGAAGTCGGGACCCAGGGAGCGGAGGAGAACCGACAGCATCGACATGATGAGGCAACCGGCCAGCCCCTTGCCCGAAACATCGGCAATGGCGATCCCGGTCCTGCCGTCCGGGAGGGTGAAGAAATCGTAGTAATCGCCCCCCACCTCGGCGGCCGGACGATGGGCGCCGGTGATCCGGAATTCCCCGACGGCGAGATCCTCGGCGGGGAAAAGCTGACGCTGGATATCGTTGGCCAGATCCAGTTCGTGAGCCAGCCGCTCCTTCTCGACCAGATCGGCCTGCGCGCTCAACAACTGGGTGGCCATGTCGTTGACCGTCTCGGCCAGCATCCCCAGCTCCGTGCGATCGCGCAGCAGCACCGGCGTTTCGAGATCCCCCCGACCGATCCGCTCCAGCCCTTCACGCAGAATGCCGATCGGGCGCAGCAGCTTGGAGGTCACGATGAGCGCCGTAATCAAACCCGCAACCAGAATGATGCTGATCAAGGGCAGTTGGCTTTTGCGCATGCCCCAGACCATCCCCTCCAGATAGCTCCGGTTCAAGCCCACCAGCGCGGTGCCGATCTTCTTCCCGTTGGGATGCAATACCGGCGTCAGCGCCACGATCATCTCGTCGTCGCCCAGCATCCGCTCGCCGGGGAGGATCGCGCCGGCCGTCTCCAGCAGATCCAATCCGGGATTGATCTCGTACACCTCCCCGATGCTGCGCGCGTCGGGATGTCCCTGGATGCGGTTTTCGTGATCCAGCACAATGGCGAAAGCCTGGTCCGAAAGACGCTCCTCCATCTCCTTGATCAGGGGGACTAGCGTCAGTTCGGGATAGTCGCTGAGCAGCGCACCCGAACTGAGAAACGCGAGGTTGCGGGCCTGAAGTTTGAGGCGGGTCTCCACCTCGCCGCTGAGCATGCGCTGCGTAGCTCGCTCCGCCATGAGGGTGACGCCAACCAGACTCAGCAGAACCATCGTGGCCAGGACACCCGCCATGATCACGCGGATGCTGACGATACGTCCCCTTTTCACGTTCCCGGCGGCTGGTCGCTCTGTCTTGACCCGGTTTGATCGTCCGTTAGTCATTCAGGATCTCCCTTGTGTGAGCCAGTTGCTCATTGGCGCGCGCCAGATACCCGAGCGCCCTCTCATCCGCGACATCAATCCTCAAGGCCTGCTGCCACAGCTCAACCGCATCCTCAAGACGGCCTTCTGCGAAGACCTCCATGCCCCGCATCAGATACTCATCGAGCAGATACCCCGCGACCTGCTGGTAGTCGGGCGCTTTGGCCCAGACCAGTTCCCAGTAGTGAAGGGCTTCATCCATCCGTCCGGCGGTTGCGGCGTTTTGCCCCCGGCTGTAGAGGTCGGCCAGTTCGCGCCTGTCCACGGTCGACAGTTCACGCTTTGCCGGTGCCGGGCTTACCTGCTCAACAGGGATACTGGTCGCGGTCGCATCGGCGCGTCGCTGCGTCGCTGCCAGACGGGCCTCCGCCAGACTATTCCGCAGACGTTCCAGTTCCGGATGCGCGGGATCATAGGCATTCACCTGATCCAGATGACCCTCCGCCCGATCGAAGCTCTCCGCGCGGATACTGTCCTGCGCCCGCTCCAGCAGAACGGGGATACGCTGATCGATTACCTGACGAATGCGAACCAGCATGGCCGCCGCCTCCGCGTCATCCGGCCTGGTCTGGAGAATCTCGGCGAAGATGGTGGAGGCTGCGATCAGCCTGTCCTCGGTGAACGCATCCATGGCCGCACTGAATCGCAGGCGCAACTCCTCGGAGCGGACGGCAAGGCGGTCGCTCTCGGCCTGACAGCGGGCCAATCCCGCCAGAGCACGCTGATAACCGGGGGCATAGGTCAACGAACGTCGATATTCGATTTCGGCCGAGGCCAGCTTCCCCTGCCCCTCCTGCAGTTCGGCCCGGGCCAGGTGGGCGAGCGCACTCAACCCCGTCACCTTCTCGTTGTCCGGGTCCAGGGCGTTGACCGTCGACAGCGTACTCAGTGCGAGTTCAAAATCGCGGCGATCGATCGCCTCTTCGCTTTCGGCGATCAACCGCTCGATACGCTCCCGCTGCCTGCGGTTGAACGTCTCCTCCAGCTGACGATGCAGCGCGGCGTCCTCAGCATCGAGAACCGCCTGTCGCCGCTCACTCACCGTTTGGCCGAAATGGAGATTCACGCCGAAGCGATGAACCTGCTCCAGTTCGTTGTCCTCCCAGGTATAATCGCAGGTCATGTCGTTCCAGGTCAGCCCCACCCCTGCAGTCATATGATCGCGCAGGTAACCCGCCCGGAGAGACAGCATCTGGATGCGGTATTCCAGGCCGGCCTGCAGCCGGGCGGACATCTCGGCCACCCGCTCGAGATCGACGACACCGGTAATCCGCTGCCCCCGGCCGATCGGGACGACACAGGCCAATCCGATACGGAGCGAACCCGGATCGGGCACTGCGACCTGATCGAGTTTGATGGCGGGCTCGACCGCATTGCGCAGGGCGATCCCGAGATTGAAGAAACGGAGCAGCCCCTCTTCGCGGCCCAGAATCCGCGCGGGCTTGAGAAAGACCCCCAGATCCAGGCCAATGCCATTGCCGACCAGGCCCGCCAGCTCCTGCCGGCGCAGCTTCAGCGCGCCGCCCAGCGACCAGGCCCCACTGAAGGCCTTGCCGTAAGCCAGACTGATCTGCATCTCGCTGTCGCTCAGGTCATCGGCGACGAGATGATTGAACTCGTTCCGCTCCTCGATGCCGCCGACACCAAAGTGTCGGTAACCCAGCGCAACGACACCCCAGCGCCAGCTCGGCACCGTAATACTGAAATACTGTTCGCCGAAGCCCAGACCGATCAGGTTGCTGTGTCCCGCCTGAACCTCCAGGCGCGGCAGAAGGCCCAGCGCTCCGGGATTTCTGAACAGAACACTGCCGTCGTCGGGCAAGGCGGCGCCCGCATCACCCAGTCCGAGCGCGCGGCAGCCCGCCCCCTCGGCGAATACGGAGCGGAGACCCGCATCCTCCTCCGCCGAACCGACGGCGGAACACAGGCACAACGCACAAATCAACAGGGGGCGCCAATGACGCAGGCGGTATTTCATCGCACCACCGCCACTTTGCGCAGCAGACGTTCGCTGCCGCCATCCACGTACTCGACCTGCAATTCGGCGATATAGACGCCATTCGCCACAACCAGTTCGCGACCGTTGCGGCCATCCCAGAAATCGCTCTGCTGGATGCCCGCATCGCGTCGATCACCATCGACCAGCGTCCGAACCAGTTCACCCCGGGATGTCCACACCTTGAGTGTGATCGCGGCAGCCCGATCGAGGTAGTAGGTGAGACAGCTCTGCTCGCTCCCGGCGTTGAAGGGGTTCGGGAAATTGCTGTAGCTCTCGTCCAGGGTCAACGCCGTGAAATTACCCTGCCGGGTCCAGAGCGGGAAAGTCTGGCCATTCGCCCCCTGCACCTGAACCGACAGCAGGGGATTGATCGGCTGGACGACACCGATGTCGCTCTCCTCCAGACCCAGACGGAGACTCTCGTAGGTCAACTCGCCCCGCTCCGCCCGCAACTCGACGCGCAGCTCAAGCTCCACCGGCTCCTCGGGCGCAATCGCCAGCACTTGCGCCGCATACAGGGTAACGATGGCGGAATCGGCCGTGAGATCATTGCATTCGGCCCACAGCACATCGTCCAGCCAGGCGCTGACCCGGGTGGCCATCAGACCGACCGGACGACTCTCCCCGGCGCGGTCGGAGGCGCGAACGACGAGATGATCAACCAGAATATCACCGGCGCCTGTCAGGGCAATGTTGTCCAGAGTCAGTATCGCGAAGGGCAACTCGTTGCCGTCGGCCGCCAGCACCGACGGCATCAGGCTCTCCATCTCGACCTGAAGATTGCGGGCGGGCGATTCGAGCCAGACCATACCGGATGCGACCGGCAAGTCCTGTCCCGGCACCGGCGTCAGCACCACCGCCTCTTCGGTATTGCCGTCGCAGATCAGCCAGTCGTCACTCTCCGTGAAGAGTTCGATACTACCCGCCGGAGCGGCGGCCTCCAGATCAAGGTGCAGATCGATCACAACCGAGTCGCCCGGCTCCATGTATACCTGGGGCAAGGGGACATCGAAGTAACTCTCACTGTCCGAGAGGTTGGAGATCGCAAGCTGCTCGGTGCCGTCCCAGACTGCGACGACATGATCGATGATGGGTCCGGGCGGCAGTTGGCCGTGGATATCGCGGCAATGAACACGGAAACCGTCGCAACGGATGCGGGCGTCCCCGGTGGTGCCGGGATGGATGAGACGCAACGAGAGAGCGCTGACATCCTGTTCGCCGACGATCAACGAAGCGGGGAAGCCGTTCAGCTTCTCCGCAAACAGGAGATCGGCAGGCTCCTCAATCGTGATCAGACAGCCCTGAGGAGCGGGCTCGGCGTAAACGACGGGGACCGAATCGCCGGTGATGACATCACGGGCGAGCATGAGCGTATCGCTGAGCAGCGTCATCCGCATGGAGGCGATGGCGGCCGTGTCGACCAGATCGCCGCTGAGCTGCAAGCGGACCGGTTCATTGACCGGCACGATGAGCTGAGACGCGAGGTCGAGCACTATAATGCTGTCGCTGTCGGCCGCCACCGGGATATCCAGGTAGTTGCCGCCGACGCCGTCGAGACGGATATGGGCAAGCCATTCGCCGATCCCGGGCAGTGTCGCCCCCAGGCTGTCCACCAGACCAACGGCGAATCGGGTCACTCGGATGGCCGAAGTGATGTCATCGATACCGCTGTTGCTGAAGTCGAGCGTCAGCATCGGTACATTGTCCTGGCCGCGACTGACCCGCAGATCGGGCTCCTCCGCGAGCGAAAAATCAAGCTGGGTCGGTTGCGCGCCAACGTGGGCGAAATCGGTCGCGATGGGGAACGTCCCGTCTCCGAGCATCACCTCGACCGGGGCGCCGCTGGTGACATCGAAACATTCGAACGAACCCTCCCCCACGATCCGCACCTGGAAATCGGGGACGATGGTCTCCGGCAGGACATCCAGCTGCAGAGCCAGCGTCACCGGCTCCTGATTGCTGATCGGCACGTAGCTGGTCAGGTCGAGAACGATCTCGGAACCGGAGGTCTCGAAGCTGGTTTTCCGCAGGTACTCAAACGCCCCCTCCTTGACCACAACGGCCGCCAGGAGATCCGCCGGGACAATCCCGATTGCCGCCGTATTGCGCAGCTCAATCCGCAGGGACTGCAGGTAGACGGACGAGGCCTCCTCACCGGCGCCATTGCTGAAGGTCAGGTGCAGGGGCACGATATTGGTTTGTCCCCGGTTGATGGAGAAGGGCATCGATTCGGAGTAGATCAGATCCAGGTTCTCGGCCTGGATGAAGATGGAGTGGGTATTCGTGGCCGTGGGCAACGCCAGCCTGGCCAGTCCGCTGATGTCGCCGATGCCGGATGCGCCGCCCCCCAGGGTCAGTTCGCCGGTTGTCGTCGCCTCGTATTCCCACAGGAGGGTATCGCAGGCGGCAGGCTGCAGGGTGATGTTTGCCGGCGATGGACCGCTGATCGGAGTCAACACGCCGGTGCCGACCGCAGTCAGTGCGTCCGGCGTGATGGAGTTGATCGGTTCATCACCGATGTTGCGGACGATCATGCTCACCGATACGGCCTGACCGATCGTGCTGCTGCCCGGCTCACACGTCAAAGTGGCGAGAAGCGGCGCCGAACTGAGCAGCTGGCATTCGGCGTTTTCGATCGTATCGTCGACAGGTCCGCTGTTGCCGGACTCCATCGTGATGCCGTTCAGGGGCACCATCAGCCGCACCGTGGCGGACGTATCCAGAGTCGGGGCGGCGGTCAGGCTGACGAAGAGTCGGGCGCCGCCGACATCCACCAGGCTCGAGAACAACCGGCTCTGCCATTCGCCGCCGCTCTCTGTGAGCGCAAAGAGGTCGATGTCCGGCGCACCGCAATCGAAGACGCCGTTGCCGTCGTCACGCCAGAGATGCAGTTCATCGATGGCGACGGGCGCGGCATCGCCGATGTTGATTACGGTGAGATGCTGGAGCCAGTCCTGGCTATAGCCGTTCGCGGGTACGCCTATATCCAGGGCCAGCACCGGACCCTCACCTGGGCCGAGTGTGATTACGGGAGCGCCGTAGTTGACGATCTGGGCGGCCACCATGCCGTCGACAATCAGGCGGCGGCCGGAGTCCAGCGGCCAGGCGGCGGCCACCACGGTCTGGCTCGAGAAGACGAGATCTCCGATCGCGGCCAACTCCACACCAAGCAGATCGCCGTCGGCGCTCATGTCTCGGGAGATATCCGCCGTGACGAAAAGGTTGTGCTGCTGACCGTCCGGCGGCAAATCCCAGTTGAAGGAGCCGAAAGTGGCGGCAATCCCATCCGGGGCGAAGTAGGCGGTGGCGATGAGCGTATCGGTTGCCGCATCATCGAAAGCACCGATGTTGGCGCAGTCCTCCCAGAGGCGGAGGCGGGCGATCGATTCTCCCAGATCCGCCGGATCGCCCGCGCCGGAGCTGACGTTGGTCAACGTCAATCCGCGCAGGACACGTTGCTCATCATAGCTGTTGCTCGCCTGCAGCTGCATGATCAGTGTGCGCTGGACACCCGGCTGGACCAGGCGATTATTGAGAAGGTTGGCCGAAAGGGCAACCCGGTTCTCGGCGCTGATCACATGCAAATCGGGGCTGATCCTGTCGGCGTTGATCGGACCATCGTTTCCTCCGGCCATACCGATGGCCGTATCGGATTCATCCCCCGGGAAACCCAGATTGATGGTCAGACCCTCCGTGGCCATCTCGGTGATGTCCACGGTGACATAGACCCGCTGCCCGGCGGACGGGATGGGGAAGTCCAGGCCCGACCGTTCCCAGCGACTGCCGGTGAAATAGAGTCGGGTCAGGAAATAGTCATCCCCATCGATCTCGGGGATGTCGTCCCCATCATCAACCCAGAGATCCATCCGGGCGATGTCGTCGAAATTTGCTCCGCCCCAGTTGTAAAGATTGATCTTGTTGAGAACGTCGCTCTCGTAGCCATTCCCCGGGAGAACTGCATTCAGGACCAGATTGTGGGTCGAGTTGGTCATCAGGTTGCGCGACCCGAGCGGCTTGATCGCTATCTGGTGCGAGGTCAAGCCATCGACGATGTGCTGCTCGGGAGGTGAAATCGGCCAGTCGATCTCAAGCGGACTCCCCCGCGCAAGCACCAGATCCGCCGCCTCGATCAGGCCCATATCGAGAACATCACCGTCGCGCGCCAGAATCGAGGCGCCGCTGAAGATATCCACCTCCACCAGCGCTCCGGCCGGGAGCGGCACGTTCAATTCGCCGAATGTAAATACGCCATCCTCAAAATTAGCGGAAGCCCGATCGGTGTCGGAGACATCATTGATCGAAGGTGGCGATTCGAGAAGCAGCTCCGTCCAGCTGGCGTCGAGCTGCTCCCTTGTTCCCGCCCCCGAACTCAGGTTGTGGATCGTGAACCCCTGCAAGGTGTCCGGCAATCCGGTATTGTTCACGAATGTGAGGGTGAAGACCTTGTCCCTCGAATTGAGTCCCGGCCACAGCGGACCGCCCGATTGAACGGCCGCAACGAATATCGCTTCGGCGGTAGTGACCACGAAGTCGATCTCGTCCACATTATTGTCGGCAGCGGGGTCGGGCAGCGATGAAGCGTGCAGCTCCGCCCGATTGGTCACGAGGGCGTTCTCCGCCAGGAACTCGTCCACGGTCACAGCCAGTTCCAGAACGGCGACATCATCGACAGCCAGACTGCCGCAGCCCCACAGGCCCGTCTCGGAGTCGTAGGTTCCCCGGGAGGGCGAGGCCGATACCAGTGTCACGCCCAAAGGCAACAAGTCTCGGACCACGATCCCGTCGACGGGATCGGGCCCATGATTGAGGGCGCGCACGGTGTAGAGAATCTCCTGACCGGTGGCGGGCGTGGCGTCATCCACACCCTTCCGGATCTCGATATCCGCTGCGGGAGGATCGGCCACCTCGATCAGGACCGCGGCACTGTTGTTGGCGCTGACCGGATCGGCGAGGGAGGCCGAGGCGATCTCTATCGTGCAGAGCAGATCGCGGGAGGCCTGGCCAGCGTCGATCTCGATCTCGAGCACAAGGTCTGTGGACTCGGTCGGATCCAATTCGTCCACAGTCCACAGCCCGGTTTCGTCGTCGTAGTCACCCTTGCCTGCGACAGCCGCGAGCAGAGTCAGACCCTCCGCAAACGTAGTGGTGGCGGTGACTCCGGTCACGGGATCGGGACCACCGCTGGTCAGGGAATATGTGACGAGCACGGTGTCGCCGACCGCCGGTTCGGGATGAGCCAGCTCGGCCACGAAGCCCAGGTCGGCGCCGCGCACCAGGATCCCCGCGGAATCGGCATTGTTGCCGGCATCGGGATCACTCTGGTCGACGGCCGTGATGGCCGCCTCGTTCAAGATCGCGGTACCGGTCGTACCGGGGAGAGGGCGCGCGCTGATCTGGAGCACGGCGCTGCCCGCAGGGCTCAGGCTGTTCACGGACCAGATGCCGTTATCGGGGTCGTACGCACCGGTACTCGGTCCCGCCGCGATGAACTCAAGTTCCGGCGGCAGCAAGTCCTTGACCGCGATATGGGTGGCGGCGTCGGGGCCGTTGTTCTCCAGGGTGATGAGGAAGATCACGGTCTCCCCCACCGTCGGTTCATCCATATTGACCGTCTTGGTCAGAGCAAGATCGGCGTCCACCGCACCGATACCGATATCCGCAGTGGCGCTGTTGTTGGTGGTGAGCGAATCGGCAACGTCCGAGAAGGTGATCGCCGCAGAGTTCGTGATCACCAGGCCACCAGTGCCGAAATCGACCATGGCAACCAGAGTCAAGGTGTCCGCAGCTCCGGCGGCGAGAGCTCCCAGCGTCCACAGGCCGGTGCCATCGTCATAGGTCCCGTTCGTCGGGGTAGCGGACTGAAATGTGAGTCCACCCGGAAGCAGATCGGTAATCGTAATCCCGGTGGTCGGGTCAGGTCCGAGATTGGTGACCGCAATTGTGTAGGTGATGTCATTGCCCTCGTCGGGAGCGCCGTCGTCCACCGTTTTGGTCAGATCCAGATCCGCTCCGGGCACGGTGATGGAGGCGACATCGCTGTTGTTGTCGACATCGGTATCGTAGGGCGTGGAGGCCGTGATCGCGGCGGTGTGATCGACGATGCTGCCGGCCGCTGCCAGCGCAACCTCGACCTCCAGAGTCAGAGTGGCCACCGCGCCGCTATTCAGATCGCCCAGCAGCCATTCGCCGCCGACATGATCGTATGCGCCATGGGTGACGGCATCCGAATTCCAGATCAGACCGTCCGGGAGAGAGTCGAACAGGGCTACACCGGCAGCCGGGTCGGGACCGTTATTGATCACCGTAATCGAGTAGTTGATGATATCCCCCGCCTCGGGCAGCGGATTATCCACGATCACGGCTACGGCGAGATCGGCGGACAGCACGTCAATCACCGTCGTGGCGCTGTTGTTGTCCGCCACATTGTCCGCCTGAGCGCTGGTGGTGATCGCGGCGGTGTTGACGACCTCCGCTCCGGCGACCTCCGCACCCACAGCGGCGGTGAGGACAAGGTCAAGTTCGGCGCCGGCTGCGAGAGATCCGACATCCCAGATCCCGCTGCCGTCATCATAGGCGCCCTGCGACATCGTCGCGGAGACGAAACTCAAGCCCGTGGGAAGCCGATCGGTAACGGTAATGCCGCTGGCGTCATCGGGACCGTTGTTGGCGACGGTAACCGTATAGGCGATTTGAGCGGCGACCGTCGGAGAGGACTCATCGACCGTCAGCGCAACGAGCAGGTCCGCGAGCTGAACGGTCAGATTCACATCGGCGGCATTGTTGTCGGCGACGGAGTCGTGCTGGTCCAGCGAACTCACCGCAGCCAGATTGGTCAATGTCGCCCCCCCCTGCCCCGCATCCACCAGAGCGGTCAGGGTCAGGACCGCCTCGCCGCCGACCGCCAGCACATCGAGATCCCACAACCCGCTGCCGTTGTTGTAGGCGCCATGGGTGGCGTCGCCGGATTGCCAGGTCAGACCGGCGGGCAGTTGATCGCTGATCAGGATATTCGTGGCGATATTGGGGCCGTTGTTCGTGGCCGATATCGTGAAGGTGACCAGCTGCTCCTCATCGGGTGTCCGATCATCGACGGTTACGGACAGATCCAGATCGGCCAGCCCATTGGTCGAGACGTGCAACCGGGGGCGCCGGGACTCCTGGGAGATCTCCCGACTGCCGTACGTGGATACTTCGTTGTTGGAGGTAGCCCGCAGCATCAACCCCTGATTGAGCTGTGTACCCGCGACCCACTCGCCGACCAGGGAGGTGACATCAATTGAGATCAAACCGTTGACATCCGGCTCGAAACTCCCCCAGAGCTCGCCCGCATCGTATCCCTCGGCGGCGCTGTCCCAGGTCGCCGAACTCTCCTCCCAATCGTCGGTTACCCGAAAGATCTGCACCGGATCGCCCGAAGTATCCCTGTGCAGGACATAAAGCTGCATCAGGGCCTCATCCACTCTCAGCTCTGCGGGGATGGGCGACAGATCGAATTGCAGCAGAGTCAACCGAGTACGATCGGTCTTCAGCCGGCACTGCAGTTTGTCATCGGCGCCATTGTTCTCCGTGGGATGGTCCTCGATGAGCCAGGTATCCTGGGCTGTTTCGAGTGTGTACGCCCCCTCGGAACGGACAACCAGATCCAGATGTTGAATATCATTCTCCGGATCGAAATCCTTGAGGCTGCTGCTGGTGATCTCCGCATCGATACCGATGAGCTGCCCTGCAGCACCTTCATCCACTTCGGCAACCAGCGTCAGGATGATCGACTCACCCGCCGCCATGGCGCCAGGATTCCAGATTCCGGTGATGCTGTCGTAGCCGCCGCGCTCGGGTATCGCGGATCGGTAAGTCAGTCCCGCCGGAATCCGCAGCTCCACCTCGACTCCCGCAGTCGCATCGGGGCCATGGTTACCCAGAGTCAGCGTGAATGTTATCTCCTGCTCCTCGGCCGGCATGAACTCATCGACGATCAGATTCAGATGGAGGTCGGCATGTGACGGAGCAGATGCGAATGTCGCCCAATAGAAGTCGACCCCATCCCGGTTGACGCGGCCATTGCTGCCGATCTGAAATCCGCGGTCATCAAGCGTTTGAATGAGATTCTCACGGTGAGCGCTCCCGCCATAGACCATGCTGACGTCGCCATCTTCCGGGGGTTGGGAGCGGTGACCTCCCCAGAACGATTGCTCACCGCGGATGATCGCGTAGTCCGGCATGTAGTTGATTTCGTGGATATCCACATTGTCCTGATCGTTGCCCCGATAGGCGCCGACACTCATCGTCGCGGGTTGGGCGTTCCAGACGACATAGTCGTAGCCCTGACCCATGCCGTTGACGGCGGGGTCGTTTCCGATTTCGAAACCGTCGGTCGTCATGGTCCGGATGTGATTTCCAAGCGGTCCATCGCCGTTGAACGGCAAACTGACATCACCGGATTGCAGCGAGAAGCGTTGGCAGGATAAGCCGGTTTCGCGGGGGATGATCATCAGATAGTCCGGGCTGAAACCGAGTCCCTCGATGAAACGGCCATCGCTGCCGTCGCCGAGGTAGTGGCCCACCCTCATCACGTTGGCGGCGGCCCTGAAGGCGATCCAGGTGAACTCGAGCCCCAGGTCGGCAACATCACCGGTACTCCTCACGGTGAACCCGTCGTTGTCCAGGCTGGTGATGATCTCTTCGGCCAACGGATCGGACAGGCTCAGAACCTTGCTCCTGGCCGACGGCATGCTGATGGTGCTGACCACGGCCGGTTTCTCACCATCGCATTTGATGATGACCAGGTCGGGTGTGAAGCCAAGTCCGGAGATGACATGGGTGCTCCAGTCCTCCTGGTAAACACCTCGGGCTATCTCAAAACCGCTGTCGAGTACGCGGATATCTCCGATGACGCTGTCGTTGGAATTGTCCGGATCATAGCCGTCCAGAGCGATGATCTGCGCTTTGAGTGCGATTTCGGCGCCTGCGGACCCGGACTCGGGCGCAACCACCAACTCCAACTCGCAGGACTGCCCGGCCGACATGGATTCAATCCGCCAGACCGAACCGTCAAACGTGCCGTGGGATGGCCGGGCGGTCACGGGATTCAGATCGTTCGCTATCGAAACGTCGATCACGACAGCGCCGACGGCATTGGTACAGGTCAGATCGAAAACGGCGGTGACATCTTCACCCTCAACGGGGCGAACCTGATCGATTTCGACATCCAGGGCCAGGTCGGATATCTCATAACCATGGTAGGCCTCAATCAATACGTCGTCGATATAGACGCCACCATCGGGGGCCTGAGGAAACGTGTCGAGGTCGCCGTAAAAGGCGATTACCGTATTCGGGGCGATATAGGCGGAGATGTCGTAGCTCTCGGTGACGATCTGCGTCCCCGCACCATCGGGATTGATGGCGGTGATGTAGTTCCAGTTGAAACCGCCGTTGCGGGAGATATAGATGCGGATCTCGCCATAGGCCGAGCGGCAGCGATAGCTCAAGGAGAATCGGGCCAGATCGAACCCGCTCAGATTCAATTCGCGGCTGCAGCCGACGGTATTCGTGCTGAAGGGGGAGCCGTTTTCCATGCCGATCAGCAGCGAGGGTCCGTCGATGCTCCAGGGGCTGTCTATTATCTGAACAAACGGATCCAGGGGTCCGTTGAATTCGTTGAGCTCCTGCCAGTTGCCGCTCCAGGGGCGGTCACCATCATTGCCGGAGTAATCACCTGAGTCGAAGGTGTCCAGATAGCGGTCCGCCTGGACGGGCATCGAGATGATCACAAGCAGGGATAGACAGATCACACTGCCTGTAATCACCTGACGAATCAGGTTAGTTGTATTCGATGTAAGAATATTTTGCCGCAAATCAGAGCTCAACTGTCCTCCGCCGGGTCACACGTCAGCCCAACCCCTTATTTTATTAAGAGTTACCAAATACGGAGGAGTAATTCGCAATATATATGCCTTGATACGGACTCGGAGACATTGTGGGCAATCACAACGGCGGCTGCCGCTTCGCCCAAGCTGATGCGGATGTGGCTGGATCGGGAAAATGGACAACTGCCGTATCAGGTCAATGTGACCAGCAGAATGCCGCTGACGGCCAGAGCCGTCGCCACGGCTTTGCGTCGCGTGAACTTCTCTTTGAGGAACAGGGCCGCAAAGAGCAGAACATAGATGGTGCTGGTCTGGTTGAGGATCGCCGCAGCGCCGGCCTGGCTGTATTTCATCCCGCCCACCCAGAACAACAGCGCAAGACAGGAGCCGAAAATGGTGCCGGTGAGGCTGAAACGCCAGGTGCGGTTCGGCCTGAAGATCGAGAGGATCTCGCGGCGCCGGGGGGAGAGGGCAGCGACAGGCAACAGCACCGCCAGCGCAGACAATTGGCGAACGGTGGTGGCCCACAAGACGGGAGTCCGTTCCAGAACGGGTTTGGCTATGACAATCGCCAGCGCCACCGAAGCCATGGCTCCCAAACCCAGAGCGATCCCCTTGAGCAAGGTGCCGCGGGAAGCTCCGACCGGTAGCTGGACGCGGGAGGCGACAAGTATCCCGAACAGCACCAACCCCATACCGACAATCTGCTGAGGGTTGAGTCGCTCCTTGAGCAGCAGATACGCGAAGATCGCGATGAAGGGGGAATAGCAGCAGTTGATGATCGCCGTGACACCGGCGCCGACGAGGTTCAGGCAGCGGTGGAACAGCAGGTCGGAGATGGCGATACCGATGATGCCGCTGATGGCCAGGATTCCGTAATCGCGCAGGGGCGCTACCCCCCAAAGCGGCATATCGCTGCAGATCATGATGGCGAGGAAGACCGCGACGGAGATCACGACCCGAAACAGGTTGAGTTCGAAAGGCGACATGGTTTCGCCCGATTTGCGAAACATGATGACGGCAATACCCCAGGTCATCGCCGCCAACAGTGCAAATAATTCGCCCATTGCCCCTACCAGTTCTCACGTCGTTGGTGCTTGCCCCGGAATCCGGCAACACCATGTTCATGCCGCTCGTCCGGATGATGCATATCGTTCAGGAGATCGAAGACTCTCAGCGCTCCTCGCCCCAGAATTTCATGGTCAGATGCCTGCGGAGAAGAGCCCGACTCTCCGGGCGGCCCCGCAGTTGATGGAACTCGGCGGGCGTCCGCTTTACGCCATCGGCCAGTTCAGGCAGGTACCCATCGGGACGCTGGTCTGCCCAGACCCTCTTCGCCCGCTCGAAGTAGTCCTCGGCGTTGCCGATGATCTTCGCAGGATTGCCGCCGACGATCGAATCGGGCGGGACATCCTTGGTCACGACGGCTCGGGCCGCCACGATGCAGTTGTCGCCTATCGTCACGTTGGGAAGGACAATTGCCCCCATGCCGATGTTGCAGTTGTTGCCGATCTTGATCTTGCCGAAGACCTGCAGGTCGGGCACCCTGTCGCGATAGTTCCAGCCCAGCCCATGGGTGAGAAACAGCACATTGGTGGCCACGGCGACATGGTCACCGATCTCCACCAGATAGGGCTCGGCTGCGAGGACTCTGATGTCGAAATAGCTGTGCTCCCCGATCTTCGCACCCTGCTTCCGGAAACGCTCCGCAACCGTATATGCGTCGTACTTGCTCCGATCCATGGCATCGTCAACCCTGTTGACGACTTTGCGGATCAAACTGAATAGCGACATGATGGCCTCCTGCGATTGATCAGCAAAATAGACAAGCCTCCACATCCTGTAAAGCCAATGAGTGATCCTACCTCCCGCCGCCCACAAAAAGTGCATGCCCCGTGATGAGGTCGCCATTGTCAGACCGCGGCAACTCGGCTAGAATCGCGGCAACAATCAAGGGGGTTCTCATTGAGCAACAAGCGTGACAGATGGCACAGTAGGCCGGCTTTCATCCTGGCCGCAATCGGCTCGGCAGTGGGACTGGGGAACGTCTGGCGTTTCCCGTATGTCGCCTACGAATGTGGCGGGGGCGCTTTCCTGATCCCCTACTTCGTCGCACTGTTTACGGCGGGTATCCCCATGCTCATCCTCGAGATGGGGCTGGGGCAGAGACTCCAGCGAGGCGCCCCCGGTGCGTTTGCCGCCATCAACAAAAAGCTGGAGGGGTTCGGTTGGTGGGCGGCGGGCCTCAGCGCCGTGATCGTGATTTACTATTCGACGATCCTGGCCTGGGCCTGGGTGTACCTTTACCACTCGTTGAAACTTGCCTGGAGCACCGATGTCGACCACTTCTTCGCCCAGGAAGTTCTGCAGCGATCGACGGGACCGGCCGAGTTGGGCACTCCGGTCTGGTATCTGGTCGTGGGCATGCTCCTCACCTGGAGCGCGATCTGGCTGATCCTCCGCAAGGGTGTGCGCAATGTCAGCAAGGTGGTGATGATCACCGTCCCGCTGCCGCTTGCCCTCCTGGCCCTGATGCTGATCCGCGGCCTGACTTTGCCCGGAGCGATTGACGGCATCAGCTACTACCTCACTCCCGATTTCTCGCGACTGGCCGACCCGCAAATCTGGCTCAAAGCCTATGGCCAGATCTTCTTCTCGCTCAGCCTCGCCTCGGGCGTGATGATCGGTTACGGCTCCTTCCTGGGCCGCAAGGCCGAGATCACCAACAGCGCCCTGATTACGGGGCTGGCGAATTGCGGCACGAGCTTCTTCGCCGGATTCGCCGTCTTCTCGATGCTCGGCTATCTGGCGCAGATTCAGGGTCTGCCGGTACCGGAGGTCACGACCAGCGGCACCGGACTGGCATTCGTCACCTACCCGATGGCGATTCTGAAGCTGCCTGCCCTTCAGGTACTCTTCGGACTGATCTTCTTCATCACGCTGCTCACACTGGGGATCGACTCGGCGTTCGCCCTGCAGGAGGCCTTCACCACCGGCATTCACGACAAGTGGAAGGTGTCGTCAGAGCGACTGGCCATGGGTTTCATCATGATCGCCTTTCCCATATCCCTTGTCTTCACCACCCAGGGCGGCTACTACTGGTTCGATATAGTGGATCGCTGGGTATGTGATTTCGGCCTGGTCATAGCGGGGTTCCTGCAGTGTGTCATCATCGGCTACCTCTATGACATTCAGGGCTTTCGCAAGTATCTCAATTCCATCTCCGAGATCCGTCTGGGCAACTGGTGGGTGTGGATGCTTCGCTTCGTCACACCGATTGTGCTGCTTGTGATTCTGGTCATGAACATCAAGACCGAATTCACGGGTACCTATAATGATTACCCCCGCTGGACCACAAATCTCGGCGGTTGGGGTACGCTGATCCTGTTCGCGGTGCTGGCAGCCTTCCTGGCCAAAGCATCCGGGAAACGGAAAGTTTGAGAACGACTGGATACCAACGGCGCTGCTAGCCGGAACAGGAAAGGATCACACATGCCGACATCAGCCTGGATCATGCTCATCTTCGGTTGCCTCGTTCTCTACGGTGGCCTGGGGATCTGCCTGAGAATCGCCACACGCAAACGCGACTAAGTATTCACATCAATTCGGTCACGAAGATCACACCGACCGGCCCCATCTGGGGTCGGTCGTTTTGCGTCCATGAGCGTTAATCCGGACTAAATTCTCAATTTTATAACATAGCGACCGATATTCAGAGGGCAGACCGCTTTGCGGGTCCGGTACCGTGGGAACGGGATCAGGTCTGCCTGAATGGTAACGCCCCTCGCATCGCGAACGAATCGGGGTCGATTGATGGATAAGCGGCGTCTCATCATGCTGCTGACGATACTGGTTCCACTTGCGCTCCTGCCGGCCAGCCCGGGCACAGGCAAGCGTATTGTGCAATTCACGATCGGCATAACTCTGCCCGGTGCAGGGGATGAGCATGTTGCTCCGTGGCAGCCGACCATCGAGTATCTGGAGCAGCAGTTCGGAAGCGCCCGCTTCAATCTGCGGCCGTTGAAGCCCGCGGAGATCCGTCCGGCCCTGGAAGCCGACGAACTGCACTTCCTGATCTGCGATCCGATCACGACTGCAATTCTCGAAAATGAGGAATCGATCTCACTGATCGCCACCTGCAGCACGCAAATTCTGAACAGGCTTGAATCGCGTACGGCAGGCGCCGTGTTCTGCGCGGCTGAACGGGATGACATACACAAACTCACGGACCTGGCGGGGAAACGCCTGGCGATCACCTCGCTATCCGATCTGCCGGCCTGGTTATCGGTCAAAAGAGAGCTGGTGGCTCTCGGTTGCGAACCTGATATCGATTTGCGCGAGCTGCATATCATACAGGATGAAGCGAAGCTCGTGGATGCCGTCCTTGAGGGTAGAGTGGATGTTGGTGTGATGCGAAGCGGCATTCTGGAACACCTGGCCAGCACCAGTTCACTGACATTGCTCGATGTCAGCGTGCTCCCGCCGCCGGCAGGCTCCAGCGAAGCCGTTTCGTTTGCGCACTCCACCGCCATCTACCCCGGTTGGGCTTTTCTGAAAACCGACCGGATCAGTACGGACTCGGCGGAACGTCTTGCGGAGACGCTTATCGACATGCCCATCCCGGAAACGGAGATGCAGGGGACATTCCGTCTGGGTTGGGCGATCCCCGCGAGTTACCGTGCCGTCCACGACTGCCTGCGGGAACTCGAACTGCCCCCCTACGCCAACCTGACCGATTTTGACCTTGTCGGTCTGATCATCGGCCAGCTCCCATTCCTGGGCAGCCTTCTGCTCATGACGGCAATGAGCTTCAGATTCCTGGCCAAAGTGAGATCTCTCAGGAGCAAAATCAGAGATGGTGAACAACTGGTGCTCAAGGCCGACAAGGAGCGGGAGCGTATGGTGGCCACCGCCAAGCAGCTATCGGATACGGCGATGAATGCGTCCCAGGCCAATACCGAGTTCTCCGAGCGTATCGGACACGAACTGCTCACCCCCATGAATGGCGTTGTCGGCACAAGCAGTCTGCTGCTGAAAAGCGGGCTCAACGATGAACAGCAGGAGCTGGCGGAGTTGATCAACGCATCGGCTCAGTCTCTGCTGACGAAGGTCAACAACATCATGGATTACTCCAACCTCGAGAGCAACGATCTGGTGTTGAATATTGCCGAATTCGATCTCGACGGGTTGATCGAGGAGATGATCGATGCGGAGACGCTCAAGGCACACGGCAAGAATCTCGAGATCGCCGGGTTGGCGCCGAATAACATCCCCCGCATGCTCAAGGGGGACAAGGACCGGGTTAAGCAGATCCTCCTCAATCTGATCGACAACTCGCTTCAGTTCACGGAGCAGGGTGAGGTCGGCATCCGAGTCGAAGCGGAGGAGGGGGAGGGTGGACAGGTTCGGTTGCGCTTTCTGATCCAGGATACCGGGTCGGGCATCGAGCAGAGTTTGCAGGATAGTCTTCATGCATTCCTCAAGAAGCCCGGAGCTCCGGATCCCAGTTCCTGTGAACACTCCGGACTCGGTCTTCTGATCAGCAAGCAATTGGCGGAGCTGATGAATGCCGAATTGGATTTCACCTCCATCGCGGACGAAGGCACCACATTCTCCCTGACCTGTGAATTCGAGGTAGTCGGCGCCCCGGAGACCGAGGAGGAGGGCACCCTCCGGGAAGAGCTGCAGGGCAAACGGGTGCTGGTGATCGACAATTCGGAAATAATACGCGATGTCATGCGCGAGCATCTCCAGTTGCTGGGCTGCAAGCCTTTCACGGCCGCAAATGGCGAGGAGGCCGAGGAGCTGATGGTGCGGGCGGTCGAAGCGGAGAAACCCATCGAGATAGCCATTCTGGCCAAGGATATGAAGGAGCAGAGTGGTATCGATCTCGCCGAACAGTTCAAACAGAATTTCAAGCTGGAGACGACCGTACTCCTGCTGTGCATTCGCAAAGGCGAACGGATCGATGGCCTCACACTCAAACAGGCCGGGTTCGTCACCGAAATCAACAAGCCTCCCAAGGCGGATCATGTATTGGAGAGGCTAATGGAGGCTCTCGGATATCTGGGCGACGAGTCATCCCTGAGGGCGCGCTCAATGGCGATCAAGGATATGGACACCGACATTGCGAGCCGCTTCAGAATTCTGCTGGCCGAGGATGATGTCATTAATCAGAAGGTGATAGCGCACGTTCTCCAGAGCCGCGGGTTCCACATCGACATTGTCCCCAATGGCCAGGTCGCCGTCGAGGCGCAGAAGGCGGTTCCGTTCGATCTGATTCTCATGGATATCCAGATGCCCGTCATGGACGGCATCGAAGCGACCGGGGAGATCAGGCAACTGGAGGAGGAGAGCGGCGGACAGGTGCCGATAATAGCGCTGACCGCCGCCGGCAAAGAGGACATGCATGAGAAGTGCCTCTCGGCAGGCATGGTGGACTACATCGCCAAACCGATTCAACCCGACCACCTTATCACGGCAATCGCCAAACAGCTGAACATTACTGACAAGAGCATCAGTGATGCAGGGACCGAAGTGGATGAGACGACCGAAGTGGACACTGTAGCCGAGGAGGATGCGGAGCTTGCGGAGGAGGACTTGCTGCCGGTATAGCAGACGGGCTCAAACGCCCTGAGGGGCAGCAACGGAGATGCGGGCAAAACGGATAGGATCTGAATTGAGTCCCACGAGAGGAAAATGTTGAAACATCGATTCAGTAACATACTCGACAGGCGGTCAAGACGGCGAAGCATGCGCAAGCTGCTTCTTGGCTGGTTTCTTGTGCTGGCGCTGTTGCCGCTTGTATCCTCCTGCCTGCTCCTATACGGCAAAGCCAAATCCGATTTGCACAACGAGGTTGCCAATCGTCTGACGGAGATATCCCGCTTCAAGAATGGATTGATCGGGAGATACTATACTCGCGCCCTGGATGAGCTGGAGCATCAATGCAGACTGGCGGATAACGTTGAACTCCTCCAGGCATTGAGAAAGGAGTCCATCTCCGGGGAGTTCCGGACGGTCGATTTTGTCCGCAGTCGTGATGCAGCCAAGCTAGCTGAAGGTATGAGCCAGTCGTTGCACTCCTCCCGTCGGACATATGGATATCTCGATGCTCTCCTGATCGATCGCGATGGCGACATCCTCTTCTCCCTGGAGCGGGATCACGACCTGGGAGCAAATATATTCGACCCTCCGTTTGCGTCGCACGGTTTACGGCAATCATTCGAACGGACGATGATTGATGGTCATGCCGCCAGTTCGGACATCCATGCCTATCCACCTGCCGATAGTCTGCCCGCCTGTTTTCTGACGCAGGCGCTCCACGACGTGCAGGGCAACATGATCGGAGCGCTCGCGATCAGACTCGACCTGAGAGGTCTTGAGGCGATTGTCGGCAACCCGGCCGGGCTGGGGGCAACGGGACGGACATACATGGTTGGTATCGATCGACGGTTGAGAACCGGCGATAACGCCCTGCGGGAGCGGATCGGATCAGCCGGCGCAATCGACACCGAAGTCGTCGAGTATTGGCGGATGAGCGGCAGGGTCTCCGTTTCACAAGTCGACAGAGAGGGAAAAACCCCATTCCTCTACACCGATTCGAGGGGAGATACCGTCCTTGGCCTATACGTCAATCACGACTATGGCGGTATTCGCTACGGAGTGATTACGGAGATTCAGATCTCCGAAGCTTATGCTCACCTGGTTCAGCTGCGTACGTTTTCATTCGCCATATTTGCAGTCGCTGCGATCCTCCTCACCTTGATCGCCGTCCCGGTTTCGCGATACCTGACGGATCCGCTTCAAATACTCTCCGACCATCTTCTTCTGGTTGCCCAGGGGAATTTCGATCACCGTATCGATATTCAGGGCAAAAACGACCTCTATCAACTCGCCTACAACTTCAACACGATGTTGTCCAGATTGCATGTGGCCAACACCAAACATGAAAAGCAACTGATCAACCGGGCGAATTTATCCAGACTGGCGACTCTGGTTTTAGGGAAACTCAGCATCGAGGAATTGAGCGCCCATATCATCACGTTCTTCTGTAAAGAGCTCAATGTTCCCGTTGGATCTGTCTACTATGCCGAAAACGATCAGACTTTGCGGCAAGTCGCCAGTTATGCTCTGCCGGCAGGAACCGCACAGGCAAGGGAGTTCGCCTTTGGTGAGGGGTTGGTCGGGCAGTGCGCGATCGACAAGTCAGTCTCCGTTGTCAACGACGCCTCCGCAGACTATCTGCAACTCTCTTCCGGATTCGGGAATCTATCACTCCGTCAAATCACCGCCTACCCTATCGTCTACAACAACCAGATCAAGGCCGTGATCGAGTTGGGCTCACAAACCCCGATCAATGAGGACAGTCTGGAACTGCTGGATCAGGCCAGGGAAAGTCTCGCCGTTGCCTTTGTCGCAGCGGAATCCCGGGAGCGTGTCGAGCGTCTGCTGATCGAAACCAGGCAGCAGGCCCAGACCTTGCGGCACCAGAAGGAATCCCTGAAGAGGGCCAATCTCGATGGAGAGAGGCGGACGAAGGCGTTGGAGGATTCCCGGCGGGAACTGCAAAGCCAGCAGACGGAACTCGAGGTCAACAAGTCAGAGCTGGAGCGGCGCAACATGGATCTGGAAAAACAGCGTAATGAGATTCGCAGCTCAAACAGGAATTTACGCAGAGCGCAAATCGAAAATGCGATCAAAACCAGGGCCATCGAGCAAGCGGACAAGTACAAGTCGGAATTTCTGGCGAACATGTCACACGAGCTGCGAACCCCCCTCAACAGCATGCTTCTGCTGGCGCAAACGCTGGCCGACAACAAGAGCGGCGGCATGACGTCTAAGGATGTCAAATCAGCCGAGACGATCCTCTCCTCGGGTCGCAACCTGCTTACCCTGATCGACGACATCCTCAGTCTGGCCAAGGCGGAATCCGGCAAGATCGAACTGATGCCCATGAACGCCTCACTACAGGATATTGCATCCAATATGGAGACAATGTTCGAGCCGATAGCCCAGGACAAAGATCTCAAGTTCACCATTCAACTGGCTGACGATCTGCCCCCCGTAGTTTATCTCGACAAATTGAGAGTCGAGCAGGTAATCCGCAACCTACTCGGCAATGCGTTCAAATTCACCAGCGAAGGTCTGGTCGCTTTGATTATTTTCCGCCCCGTTAACGATCCCAATCTGATCGACTCGGGGATAGATGACAAACAGACCGTGGCCTTTGCCGTAACGGACACCGGAATCGGGATCGCCGACGATCCGCTTGAGCACATCTTCAACGCCTTCAGGCAGGCCGACGGCACCACCAGCCGGCGCTTCGGCGGTACGGGTCTCGGCCTCTCCATATCATCCGAATATGCCAAGCTGATGGGCGGCTTGATTGCCGTGGACAGTGAGGTCGGCATGGGCAGCACGTTCACATTCTATCTCCCTCTGGATCGGGAGTCGGGATCGGATGATGACTTGCCTGACGATCATTTACCGGAGGTAGCGTTGTTTGCACCTTGCGTCGAAGGGGAACCGGTATCGAGCGACGACTCGCAACCGGAAATCTCCCCCAGCGCTGCGGAGCCGTCAACGGTGTCCCCCCCGGACAGCGGGACTCTGCTGATTTTGTCGAGAACCGACCATCTGGCGCGGGCGATCACTCAGGCACTCCAGGATGCCGGTCCGATTGAGATCATCGCCCACCGTTCTGTAGACTCCGCCATGGATATTCTGAGGAGTAGAGATATCAGTTGTCTCCTCATCGACCATGATGAGGTCAAGAAGGTTTGCGACAACATGCTGGAGGGATTGCTCACCGACAGGAATCTGGAGCCGCCGCCCATAATCATCCACGCCGATCGACAAATCGGTAAGGATCGGTTGGCGACTCTGGATCGCCATCACCGGATTCTGCCTATCCTGGTCGCCAGCGATGCAGAGGAGACGATCGCGGATGTATGCCAGATCATGCTGGAGGATGCCGATGCTGCTTCAACTCAGAAAACCGGGCAACCAGCAAGGTTCACCAGCAGGCGGAATATCCTGAAAGGCAAGAGTGTGCTGATTGTCGACAACGATATGCGGAATGTATTCCGTCTGATCTCGGGGCTGCACGACATGGATATCGAGGTATCAATCGCGCGCAACGGCAGCGAGTGTCTTAAGGAATTGACCGAGAACGGGAATATCGATCTGATGCTGATGAACATCCAGATGACCGGCATGGATGCCTATAAGACGATTCAAAAGGTCCGGACCCAGGCCAGGTTTCTGAAACTGCCGATCATCGCCATGACGGCTCAGGCGATGCAGGCAGATCGCAGGAGATGCATTCAGGCTGGCGCTAACGACTATCTCATCAAACCGGTCAACTTGAAGAGCCTGGAATTGAAACTCAAGACCTGGCTGCTTTCACGGAGCTGGAATTTGCCGCAAACGGTAGGAACATCCCGGTAGCCGAGACGGAACGACCAATGGAGTGACATATGATTGATTCATCGCTGATCATCAATATCCTGCTGGTGGATGATCGGCCCGAAAACCTTTACGCGCTGGAAAGTGTCCTGGAGGAGCCGGGACTAAACCTGATCAAAGCCAGTTCGGGTGACGAAGCCCTGCGAGTCGTCCTTGAACAGGACTTCGCTCTGATTCTTCTGGATGTTCAGATGCCGGGAATGGACGGCTTCGAGGTAGCCGAGCTTCTCCGCTCCAATGATTTGACGAAAAGGATCCCCATAATTTTCGTCACGGCAATCAGCAAAGAGCAGCGAAATGTCTTCAAAGGCTATGAAGCCGGTGCCGTTGACTACATATTCAAACCTCTGGATCAGCATATTCTGAAAAGCAAGGTTCGAATCTTCAGCGAACTCAAACGCATCCAGATGAAGCAGGCCATCCTGCTGGATGAGATCCGCAGCTCCAACGAGAAATTGAAAAGGCTCGATTCGCTGAAATCGGAGTTCGTGGCAACGGCTTCCCATGAATTGAGAACACCGTTGGCGATTATCAGGGAGTTCCTGTCGCTGGTTCTGGATGAAGTGCCCGGTCCCCTCAACGAAGATCAGACCGATTGCCTCTCCTCGGCCCTGACGAACTGTGACCGACTCGCATCCCTGATCAATGACCTGCTGGATCTGGAGCAAATCGAATCCGGCAAGATAAAGCTGCGAATCAGTACCGCTGAGATCCCCCCGATACTCAAGCAGATTATTCACGATTTCCAGCCTCGCCTGATGACCAAAGGTCAGAAACTGGAGCTTGTCAGTCCCGAGGAGTTGCCGACGGTTTATTGCGACAGCAAGGCCATTACGCAGGTGCTGGTCAACCTGATCGGCAACGCCCACAAGTTCACCCAGGAAGGTGGTCGGATCGAACTACGAGCTCGGCTTGCAGAGAAAACTCTCCTGCTCTCTGTGGTGGACAATGGCCCCGGCATCTCGGATGAGTGCGCCAAGAATGTTTTCGACAAGTTCACACAACTTGAACGCAGCGATATTGCCGGTCCGGGCACGAAGGGAACCGGACTGGGGCTATCTATCGCCCGCGAGCTTGTTGAATTGCATGGTGGAGATCTGGTGCTGGAAAGCACGATGGGCGAGGGGTGCAGCTTCTCCTTCGGCCTGCCGCTTACCAGCGAGGAGAGTGAGGTCGGCATCCATCTGAGAAGTTGGCTCAAAAACTCAAATGTTGCAAAAAGGGAATGGGCAGCGCTCCTTTTGCAAAAATCTGCGGACTATACAGACATTTCCGGTTCAACTCCCCTTCTGAAGCAAGCAGAGGGGATCATTCAAGGGGTTCTGCGACAATTCAATGGAGATGTGATCAGATTAGATAATGACACATCGTTACTCGTTATCGTTAAAGCAGATAAACTCCAGGCACAAGAGATCTGGAACAGGCTGTTACCCTCACTGACCGAGGATTGTGAGAGCAATGACGAACTCAAATACGTAATCCTGCATGGCGTGGATTGCGATATTGCAACAATAGGCATGGATCTTGATCGTGTTGACTTCAAGTCCCTTCAGTCAATGCAGCCTATGGCTTGATCCTGAACAACCGCATGCGATCAAAGGTTTGCCCAGGGCTACTACATGCGACGACCGAAGCCGGTAGTCGGCAACAGTTGAACGGGTCGGTTGTGATTTCAAAGAGGTTGGAGATGTCCAAAGGTAAGATACTGATCGTCGATGATGAGCCTGAAATCGTTAAGAGTATCTGGATGAGATTGAAAGCCAACGATTACGATGTGGTGTCGGCAATGGATGGAATGCAGGCGACCAATACTGCAATCAGGGAGAACCCTGATCTGATCATCCTGGATATTGGCCTTCCCGGCGGCAGCGGACACATTGTTGTCGACCGTTTGCGCGCGAACGCCAACACATTCAACACCCCCGTGATCTACCTGACGGCTCGCACCTCCGAGGAGGATTACAAGCAGGCAGTGAAGGGCAAGGTCGAGAAGTACCTCACCAAGCCCTTCAAATCGGATGAACTGCTGGCCGCGATTGAGGAGATTCTCACGCGAGTGGAAGCGACAACCAGTTAAGGATTACCTGGAGATTCGCACCTGTAACCCTCGCTATCTCTGGCGAGGGTCACCATCTGCTGTGCAAGGACGACGGCATCCTCCCGGCATGGGCAACTGATGCAGGAAGTCGATTGAATAAAGATGCAGACCATCGCCCTCGAGGAGGCCCTCGCTGAGCTTGTCAGCATCGGCATGGATCGTACGGCCGATCGGCTCAATGAGATGCTGAACATGCAAACGGCTCTCACCGTCACCGGGATTCATACCGGCGTTCTGTCCCAATTCATGGCCAAACTCCGCAAGATCCAATCCAACAGTTTCTCCTGTGTATCTCTCGATTTCAATGGCGAGATAGCCGGCCAGGGTTCACTGCTCATATCGCGGAGCATGAGGGGACCGCTGGTGTCGGCCGTATCGGGTGAGAGGGTCGTCGATATCAATTTCGAACATGTCCGTGCGGGGACATTGTCCAAAATCGGCAGCATCATGATCATCGGCATCATGGAGACTCTGGGGCGACATCTCTCCAGTCCACTCCGCTTCACCTCCCCCCTCTACCTGGAAAATGTGAGCGGCACGGCCGATCTGCGGCCGGACACGCACAAGGACATGTCCGTGGTCATCCTGGATTCCGAGTACAGGATCGACCGCGGCGAAATCGGTGGCAAGTTCAACCTCATTTTCAAATTTCTCGATTTCGGCAATCTCGCCGACATGGCGCAAAACATGTACAGATATCCCGGCGAATAGGGGATAAATGCCGGCAAATGGCCCGTCCCCGGATCGGTCCCCGCCCACGCTTTCAAGCCGATCTGAAATAGTGGCGATACTCGCGAAGCGTCTCCTTGCTTGATGCCATTCAGTTGACTAGACTGTGTCGCTTGACACCCCGATGCATGTGCAGATTTACTTAATGTAGTCCTTCCCCTTCCGGGAGCCGCGATCCGATGCCCCACAGAGTGAAATTACTGGAGAAGATCTCGATCCCCCCTCGCCCGCGTATGGGCAGTGGCACGGGGATGCTTTTGGTTGCCATAATGATCGGCATCGCCGGTGGTCTCGGCGCCGTGTTTTTCCGCTGGTTGATCGGCGCATTCCAGGATCTCGCCTGGGGCGACGGCGGCACTCCGCTGGAGAAGATCACCCGCTCCACCTGGTACATGCGGATCATTGTCCCCTCGGTGGGTGGTCTGTTGGTAGGCCTGATCGTCAAATTCATGGCGCCCGAGGCCAAGGGGCACGGCGTCCCCGAGGTGATGAACGCCGTAGCCCGGCTCGGTGGCGTTATCCGCCCCATCGTGGCGATCGCCAAGTCATTCGCCTCCGCCATCTGCATCGCGGCCGGCGGTTCGGTCGGCCGAGAGGGTCCGATCGTACAGATCGGCTCAGCGATCGGCTCCACCCTCGGTCAACTACTGCATATGCCCACCCACCGCATCCGTACCTGCGTCGGGTGCGGGGCCGCTGCGGGCATCGCCGCAACCTTCAACGCCCCCATCGCCGGCGCCTTCTTCGCCGCCGAAGTAATACTGGGTGAATTCGGCGTCAGCGCCTTCAGCTCGGTGGTCATCAGTTCGGTCAGCGCTACGGTAATAGCCCGCGTCATGCTGGGTGACATTCCCGCATTCGAGATCCCCGAGTACTCCATCGTCCACCCCGGTGAGATGATGACCTACGCCATCCTGGGTCTGGCCGCCGCCGTCGTTGCCGTACTATTCGTCCAGCTCCTCCACGCCTCCGAGGAGTTCTTCGATCGTCTCAAGGCCGTACCCGAATTCATCAAACCGGTGATCGGCGGCCTGGGCATCGGCGCGCTGGGCATCATGTTGCCCGAGGTCATGGGGGTCGGCTACGACACCATCACCATGGCGTTGCATGGCGACGCCACTCTGAAGCTGCTGCTGGTGGTATTGCTGTTGAAGATCCTCGCCACCACATTCACTCTCGGCTCCGGCGGCTCGGGCGGTGTCTTCGCTCCATCGTTGTTCATGGGCGCGGCGCTGGGCGGCGCCATCGGCCACGTGGCCGGGATGATCGCCCCCTTCCCCATGGCCTCGCCGGGGGCCTACGCCGTCGTGGGCATGGGCGCTGTGGTCGCCGCCTCCACCCACGCACCGATCACGGCGATATTGATCATCTTCGAACTGACAGGCGACTACGGAGTCATCCCGGGGCTGATGGTCTCCTGTATTCTCGGCACCCTGCTGGCGCAGAAGATTCGCCGCGAGAACATCTACACGATCAAACTGCTCAGGCGCGGCATCGATCTCCAGGCAGGGCAGGAGCTCAACGTTCTGCGCCAGATCAAGGTCCACGATATCCTCCGGCGCAACGTGGAGACCGTCAACCGGTCCGCCAAGCTGCATGACCTCTATCACCGGATGATGAACTCGCCCAGCTACGAGTTCTTTGTCGTCGACGATGAGCAGAACCTCGTCGGCATCATCAGTTTCGACAATCTCCGCGCCGCGATCCCCCACATGGCGGATCTGGGCGAGTTGGCCATCGCCCAGGACCTGATGTCCCCCACCGATATCTACCTGCGTGAGGATGACGATCTCGACTGCGCCATGCGCCAATTCGGCAAGCGCACCCTGGAGGAGCTGCCGGTACTCCCCGCAGGGGATTCGATGGTGCCGATCGGCACCGTCCAGCGGCAGGATGTGATCAACGCCTACAACAAGGAGATCCTCAAGGTCGACCTTGGCGGAGCGGTTTCGTCTCGCCTGAGTTCGATATCCAAGATGCGCACGTGGGAGACCATCGGCGGCTATGTCCTGACCCAGATGGAGGTGCCGCCCCATCTGTGCGGCAAGCCGCTGGAATCGCTGCAACTGCGCCACAAGAACGGAATTCAGATCATCCTCATCGAGCGGATGGGCGATACGAGCGACAACCGCTTTGCCTTCCCCGCCAGGGATTCCGAATTGAATCTGGGCGACCGCATGATCGTTTTCGGCCGACGTGAGGACATCAGCTCTTTCACCTGATCAGGTTGACGACAACTGCTCGGTAAGACAAAAGGCGGGTCCGACCGGACCCGCCTTTCTGATTCTCTCGCCGGGAGGCTTACCTGTCGGCAGTCCGGGATCCGAGCAAGTGACGAGAGATCAGATCACTGATTGCGAAGTTCTTGCCGTTGTCCTGGTTGCCGCCGGTCGTGACGACGATCATATCCAGTTCGGGGAATACGCTGATGAACTGGCTGCCCCAACCGGAGGCGAAGACGATATCCAGGGCGCCCGTGCCGCTCGGCAGCTTGGTGAGCCACCACAGATAGCCATATCCAAACGGGCCGTCGTCGGTGGGGATCTGCAAACTGGTCGATTTACTCATCCACTCGGCGGAGACCACCTGCCGACCGTTCCATTTGCCTCCGTTGAGAACCAGGGCACCCAGCCGAGCCATATCCCGGGGACGGAGGCGGAGGCTGCCGTCCATGGAGCGATAGCCATCCTGCTCGAGATAGTCCCAGTCGAAACTGGTGATGCCCAACGGCGCGAACAGTTCGGTGCTGGCGAATTCATCCGCATGCCTCCCTGTCGCCTGTTTGATCACTCCGGCCAGCAGGTTGACATCCGCATTGATATAGCGCCACTTCGCCCCCGGTTCTGCGGCCGGCCTGCGCGACAGCACCTCGCGGAAGAGATCCGGTCCGGTGCCGTGCAGATTGATCCCCTCGGCATCGGTCCAGTCCAACCCCATGGACATGGTGAGCAGGTGGCGGAGTGTGATCCGCTCCCAGCCCTGCGGACAATCGGCCGCACAGGTGGGGAAATATCCGACGACGGGGACATCCAGATTCTCGATGGCACCCTGCTCAAGCGCCAACCCGACAAGCAGTGAACTCACGCTCTTGGTGCACGAGGCGATTCCATGCAGGGTCTCCCGCCCGTAACCGTGGAAGTATTCCTCAACCACGAGCTCGCCCCCCTTGATCACCAGAAGCGAATGGAGTACTCCGGCCTCACCGGCAATAATCCCCTGCACGAGATTATCGACACCCTCCCGGGGCAGATCGGCCTCCACGCAGGTGCCGACCGGCCAGCCTCCTGTCACCGCAATCGGCTGCGCCCAGGCATAGGGTGCCTCCTCCGCAGGGCGGGCAGACAACCCGGGCACTGAAGCGGCGTCAACCCGCTTCAGATCCATCTCGAACAACGATCCGTCGGGACCGGCAATTCCGCCTCTGATCACCTCGTCGCCCAGATTGACCCGACCTCGATAATCGACGCCGGTGGCCATGGTGAATTCGATCCGATTGCCGTCCAGCGACAGGGTGACGATCGGCACCTCCGACCGCTTGCACCCATCCGCAACTGTGTGCACTACCCCCGCGTGACCGGCGGCTGGCGTATCGAATTCAAACAGGAAGAGTTCGGGGCCGCCCTGCCCCTGCCAGACACCCTCGGTCAGAGTCTCAATAGTGACGTTCTCCGCTCCCCCGCAACCCGCCAGCAGCGGGAGGCACATGCAAGCCCACAGCAGAAATCTCGGCATTATACCACCACCCCCGATTCCGGCGTCGAGCCGCTCCGATGCCGCCGGTGAACCCGTCGCAGCGCAAGCCAGGCCAGCGTTGAGAAGAACAGGATCTCCAGGCCGAACAGGGTCGATGTGAAGGACTGGCCAAACCCGACCAGGGTTACTACCGGCGAGATGGATTCCGCGGACGCGATGGCGAGCATGGCGTTGTAGATGCCGAGACATTGGCCGAGAACGCCACACACCACGGCAAAACATCCCCAGTAGAGGATAGTGTTGATCTGATGCGGCTGAACCGGTGCTGCGGAACTCCGCACTCCCGGGAGGCGGAGAATCAGGCGAAAAATAAGTATCAGATTTAGCAGGGCCAGCAGGACCAGAGGCCAGCCGAAAAGGCCGCAGGTTTTGATGAAGCCGATCATGGTTCTCTCCTTGGTAAACGGCACAGAAGCGCGTCAGGCGCCGGTGTTTGATGAGCTCGAGCGGACGGTCAGAATGTTCGGGCGATGTCGCTTCCGGAGCGATCGCCCATTAAGAAGATCCTCTTTAGTTAGACCCTCTTTATTTCGAGCTTCTATATATTAACCTCAAAACCACGCCAGCGCAAATGTTCGTTGTTTTTTTCAAGGATCAATCGGACAGATAAACCTGTAACAGGCTGTTTTAGTGCGGATTACTCCTCATCCTGAACCTTATCGTCTGCAGCCTTCTCGATACCGGGGAGCATCTCCTCCGGCACCTGCACGGCCACAACTTCACCCTCAACGGTTACCGTTCCCGCAACCGCCACCGTTATCGCCACGACCACCTTGCGCCCCTTGACCTCCAGCACCCGTCCCCGCAGCTCCAGCTCCTGACCCAACGGTGTGGGTTTGCGATAGTTGACCTGAAGCGAGGCCGTCAGAAAGCGTAAAGGCGGATCGCTGTCCTGGGGACGCCCCGCCGCTCGGTAGGCTGCGGCCGCGGCCGTCCCGGTGCCGTGGCAATCGATCAGCGAAGCGAGCAGCCCACCGTAGACGTAACCGGGAACTGCGATGTGCTCGGGGCGAGGCATGAAATGGCACACCGACTCCTCGCCATCCCAGAAGCTCCTGATCCTGTGCCCTTTCCGGTTATTGCTGCCGCAGCCAAAGCAGTGACTGAGAATCTCGGGGTAATAATCCTGAAAGGCCTTCTCACACATATCCACACTCCGCTTGTTGAAATTATGGGTCGGGAATGATCGACAAACCCAATGCCAGACCCAGTATCATTGCTGCTGGAGGAAACACAACACTAAACTCGCCGATATCGGGGCAAAGAGCTCCAATCCTCAGCAAGCGGACATAATGACGGAAGAGGAGGAGCAAGGAAAAGCCGCCCGCAGCAAGCGGACGGCTCGATTCGCATCGACAAGTTCATGGCATCCGGAAACTAGTGACCGCCACACTTTGAGGGGCAGCCTGTTTTCGCGGCCTGGGCGGTAGCCTTCGCGGCCTCCTCGGCCTTGCACTTTTCGGCAACCTTGCATCCGGCACAATCGGCGTCTGTACATTCGCCGTCACCGGCGCAGCCCTCAGGATGACCGGCGCATTTGGCCGGATCACAGGTCTTGCCCTCTTCAGCACATTTGGCGGGATCGCAGGCCTTGCCCTCTTCAGCGCATTTGGCGGGATCGCAAGCCGCGGTTTCCGCTATCTTCTTCTCGGCGCCGCAAGTGGCGGCATCCGGGCACCCGCCGCAATTATCGTCTGCGGCGACCGTGCTGGCATTGACGGTGCCCGCTACCTCGGCGTCGCTGTCACCGACGTTGCATCCCGAAACGCAGATCAGGAGCGCAAAAGTAAGGAGTGTCAAGATCGTAACCAAGTGCTTGTTCATTGGTTTCCCCGTTTCGTAATTCGGATGCAATATGTCTGAATGGTGGTCGGCGCCTGCCGAGTACCAATATTATCTTGAAATCCAGCGATGTAATCAAGAGTTCTGATGCATTTCATGAGAATAAAGTTGTGGTTGGGAGTGCTCGCGGGATTACGGGAATTCGGATATCCGGACCGATCCTGGCCGGATATCCGATCTGCACCGCCGCTCGGAACAGGTTGCGAGCGGGTTTTCCACTGGCCCTTTAAGGACGGAAGCCGCATTATCCGATCAGGATCAACATTCCCCGCCCGATCGTTTGTGAAAGAGGATACAATGCGGAACACCGAGATAGCGGTTCAACACTTCGAAGAGGGTCACGCCTGCTCCCAGGCTGTCCTGGCGGCCTTTGCGGAGCAATACGACATCCCACTTGAGATCACGCAGAGGATCTCCGCCGTTTTCGGAGGGGGGGTTGGCCATCAGGGTTTGACTTGCGGAGCGGTCAACGGAGCCTTCATGGTCATCAGCCTGGCCTACGGGCGTCTGGACCCGGAGGATGAGGCCGCTGTCGAGAAAACCGATGAGCTGGTCGCACGTTTCAGCGAGCATTTCCGCAGCCGTTTCGGACACCTGACCTGTGACGCCCTGCTCGGAATCGACAGCAGCAGGCCGGGAGCGCGGGCCGCCGCCAAGGAGCAGGGGATCTTCGCCGAGACCTGTCCCGGGCTGGTGAAAGGTGCCGTGGAGATACTCAACGAGATCCTCTGAGCCGTCTTCGACCCCGGCTCCATACTGTTTCGCCATGTCGCAACACACGTCGATACCGGCCAAGGTAGAGGGATGTATAGTATCGGGCTTCATATTATGGTAGAATTGATCGTGACTCGGAATGGGTTGCATTTCACGATAGCCACCACTCGTCGTCAATAATTCACTCCGCACCCCGCGTGGAGGGATCCACAATTAGCCCTGGGAGATGCCATGACAAACCCCATGCGCCTGCTTGTGCCCGTGATTCTGCTGATTATCCTTCTCATCCCGCAAGCTCTGCTCGCCGCGCCCCCTGAGGTCGATACGCAGGAGGCCCTGCGCCACACGCTCACCGATCATCGGGATCAGGAGTCCGCGATGAAGGAGCGGCTCGCCAAGCAGTTACTGCTCAACCCGAAAACCCGTACCGCAAACCAGGAGGATTTCGATGTCCTCCACTACGATCTGGACATGGCGGTCAACACAGCGAGCAATCGCTTCTCCGGTACACTGACGGCAACGGTCGAGGTGATCGGTGCGGAGATCTCCACCATCGACCTGGACTTCGTCACCTCGATGACCGTCAGCGCGGCCACCTGCGGCGGCAGTGCCGCAACCTGGTCCCACGCCAGTTCGCTGCTCACCATCGATCTCGACCGCACCTACACGACGGGCGAGCAGGTGACCGTTTCGGCCACATACGACGGCAATACGGGCGCCACGGTCACCTGGTCCTCGCACCAGGGCAACGAGGCCATCTGGACGCTGAGCGAGCCCTACGGCGCTCGCGACTGGTGGCCCTGCAAGGATGACAACCGGGACAAGCCCGAAACCATGGACATCCGCGTCACGGTGCCCGACGATCTGATCGTCGCCTCCAACGGCACGCTGATCTCCGATGTCGACAACGGCGCCACCCGCACCTTTCACTGGCACTCCCAGTACCCCATCGCCACCTACCTGGTGTCGCTGGCGATCCACCCCTATACGGTCTACTCCGACTGGTACACACCCCAAGCAGGCGGCGACCCGATGGAGGTGGCCTTCTACGTCTACCCCGACAACTACAGCGCCTCGCAGGCCAACTACGCCCTGACCGTGCCCATGATCGACTACTTCGCCCAGGAGTACGGCGAGTACCCCTTCGTCGAGGAGAAATACGGTCACGCCGATTTCGGCTGGGGCGGCGGCATGGAGCACCAGACGATGACCAGCATGGGCGGCTGGAGCGAGGACCTGATCTCCCACGAACTGGGTCACCAGTGGTGGGGCGACATGGTCACCTGCGCCGACTTCCACCATATCTGGCTGAATGAGGGGTTCGCCACCTGGTCCGAGGCCTACTGGGCGGAGGATCGCTACGGCTTCGAATCCTACAAGAACTACCTCGAGATCTCGGCCTATATGGGGGGCGGAACGATCTACGTCGAGGATACGGTCAACGACAATATCTTCAGTCGCGACCTGACCTATGACAAGGCCTCCTGGATCCCCCACATGCTACGGGGCATCATGGGTGACGAGACCTTCTTCGAGGCCGTCCGCCACTACCGCAGCGAGTATCTCTACTCCAGCGCCACCACCGAGCAGTTCCGCGACTGCATGGAGGCGATCTGCGGCATCGACCTGGACGCCTTCTTCCAGCAATGGATCTACGGCGAGTACTTCCCGGTCTACCGCTACAGTTGGAATCAGAGCGGCAGCACACTCAACCTCAACATCAGGCAGGTTCAGGACAACACCGGTCTGTTCACGATGCCCATCAAGCTCGTGGTCGAGACCTCAACGGGAACTTACGATTTCACGGTGCAGAACAGCCTGGCCGACGAGGATTACCAGCTCACGGTCGACGGTGACATCGCCGACGTGATACTCGATCCCGACAAGTGGATTCTCCGTCGCGTCGAGACCTCCGTCAGCAATCCCACATTCGCCGACGGAATCCTGCTGGTCAACGGCGTCGACTGGCCCACCTACGAGGGTCAGATAGAGAACGCCTATGAGGCCCTGGCCTTCTGGGGCGACAACGAAATCGACTTCTGGGACAACTTCAGCGAGCCCTCCGGCGGCTACCCCTCGACACTGCCCGCCCCCCTGGGTCACGGCGCCGTGCCCGCCACCACGTTGGCGCGCTACTCGACGGTGATCTGGATCGGCAACAACTACAATGGCGACATCTCCGACTGGTTCGAAACCCCCATTGAGTCCTACCTTGAGGTCGGCGGCAATGTGCTGCTGATGACCCGTCGCGCCTCGACGTTCATCGGCTCCAGCCTGACCGACTATCTGGGGATCAGCTGGACCGACATCGACGGCACTCTGGGCAATTGCATCGCCGTCCACCCGGACCTCACCGATGTGACCTTCACGGGCGCCCAGAGCTATAGCGATGTCTTCTCCACCGCGGTCGGTCCGAACAGCACACTGCTGACCAAGGACACGACGGGATTCAGCGGCCAACGGGGCACCGGCGTTCACGCACAGCCTCCCGGCGGCGGCTCCGCCCGCCCCGACGGCGGCCAGTTCGTGCTGCTCTCCGGACGTCCCTACAGGATGAACCACACGAGCCTGCGGGCGAATGTGGAGTTCATCCTCGAGGACTACTTTGCGGAGCCCTGGACACCTACGGCCGCACCCGAGACTCCGGCCGTCGCGAAGCTGACCCTGTCGGCCAACCACCCCAACCCCTTCAACCCGACCACGTTGATCCCCTACGCGTTGCCCCGCAGCGGCGATGCCGAACTGGCGATCTACGATACCGCCGGTCGTCTGGTGAAGGTGCTGGTCAGCGGCCACCAGGCTGCGGGCGAGTACAGCGCCACCTGGCATGGTCTGGACGACGCCGGCCGTCCGGTCGCCTCAGGTGTCTACTTCACCCGCCTGCGGGCCGGTGAGGAGACGCAGTTGCAGCGGATGGTCCTGCTCCGCTAGAGTTCGACCCGCCGATTACGATGAGAAAAACCCCGGGGAGCAAGCTCTCCGGGGTTTTTCGTGCGGCAGCGACGATCTCAATCGTCGGGATCGTTGTCCGTCGTGAAGAACTTCCTGAGCCAGAAGCAGTAACCGAGCCAGAGCAGCGACAGCAGCACGGTCACGACGATGTTGAAGGTCTTCAGCATCTCGCCGCTGGAGGTGAGCTGCTCCGCATCGCCGACCACAAGTTCGGGGGGATAGATCGCGCTCATGTCCATCGCCATTGAACCGGCCAGCATGAAGATCTGCAACACGAGCACCAGCAGGGCCGCTCCCCAGAGCGCCCAGCGGCGAAGGCGGTAAACCTCGACGGTGAGCAAAATAAACGCCGCCGCCAATCCCAGCGCGGCGGGCAACGGGAAGCCCTGCACGGCGGTCGTCTGTGACGAACTGAGCGGAACCAGCAGCATCATACTGAAGGCGGAGAGGAGCAGAAGTTTACACAGGGTCAAGACGGGCAGAGGACAGCGGTCGCTCCAATCCGGTTGCGGATTGAGACGTTCGCAGGTGGCCTTGACCGCGGCTCTGCGGAAGAACAGCAGATAGGCCAGAGGCACCAGCACGCCGATGACCGAGAAGACCACAACCACGGGGAAGACCGCCGCTATCTCCTCGGCGCTGTAGAACTGCCCGAAAGTGGATTCGGGGCTGTTGATGATTACCCGGAATATGAGAATGCTCATGCCGCCGCAAAGGATCATCACCAGCAACCCGGTGATGGAGAAGATCAGTTGCAGCGCCCGCGCCCAGCGACGCGCGCGCATGGTGCCTATCCCGAGGACTATGCTGACCGCCGCCAGGGTGAAGAGGAGAATGGCGCTCGGCGCCGGGTTCACCTGATCCGCAAGCGCCGGGTCCGCGGGTGCCACGTAGCTCAGGGCCAGCAGACCTAAACCGCCCAGCACAAACAACACCCCCATGGCGATGCTGCCGATTCCCAGGATGATCAATCCGGACAAGAGATTCGGGGATTCCTGCTGAGTACTGTTCTCCGACATGATCACTCTCCTCGCTCAACGAACCACAGGCGTCAGACTCATCGCGGCGCCGCCGCCTGGGGCCAGGGGCAGCGTCAGGCTGTCCTCGATCCCCACCTCCCGCTCGCTGATCGTCAGCGCCGCAGGGTTGCTCTCCCAATCCGCGTCGGGCGCGTCCTGAAAAATCCGCGCCAGGTACCGGCGCCCCGGTTCGAGGAAGTAAAGGGGTACCTCGCAGGTCCGCGCCTGCTCATCGGTGATGCAACCGAGGAACCACTCCTCGCCGCTGCGCCGGGCGATGCAGACCAGATCTCCGATCACGGCGTCGATGACGCGGGTCTCGTCCCAGGTCGTCGGCACGACCGAGATGAATGCGAAGGCGGGGTTGTCGATATAGTTCTCGATAAGATCGGCGGCCATCTGCAACGGGCTGTGCAACACGACGTACAGCGCCAGTTGATTGGCCAGCGTACTGTAGACGCGATTTTCGGGCTTGTACCGGTTGAAGGTCAAATCGAAAATACCCGGCGTATAGTCCAGCGGTCCGGCCAGCATCCGCGTGAAGGGGAGTATGGTGGTATGCTCGGGCGGATTGCCCTCGCTCCAGGCGTTGTACTCAATGCCGCGCACCCCCTCCCGCGTCATCATGTTGGGCCAGGTGCGCGAGATGCCGGTCGGCTTGATCGGTTCGTGCACGTCAAGCATGATGCCGTGCCGCGCCGCGGCCTCCACCACCCGGCGGTAGTGCCGGACCATCCACTGCCCGTGATGATGATGTCCACGGGGATAGATCCCCCCCGCGTAACCGGTCTTGACGGCCCGGATGCCCAAAGTTTCGTAAAGCGTGAAGGCCTCCTCCAGACGCATTTCGTAGGTGGGAACGTCGCCGCCGGTTTCGTGATGTCCGATCAGCGCCACCCCCCTCTCCCGGGCGTAGCGGGCGACGGCGGGCAGGTCGAAATCGGGATAGGGGGTGACGAAATCGTAGGCGTCCTTTGCCCCCCAGCCATCCCAGCCCGTATTCCAGCCCTCGACCAGCACGCCGCCGATACCGCGTTCGGCCGCGAAATCGATGTAGCTTTTCGTGTTCGCGGTGGTCGCGCCGTGTCTGTCCCCCAGATGCCAGGTCTCCTTGCCGACATGCATGCCCCACCAGATCCCCACATACTTCATCGGTGTGATCCAGCCCGGATCCTCGATGGCGCAGGGTTCGTTGAGATTGAGGATCATCTGCGATTCCACCAGTCCACCGGGCGATGGTGCGATCTGGATCGTCCGCCAGGGTGAGCGGGCCGGCGTCATCCCCTTCACCTTCACGCCGTCGGGCCAGGGGACTAGATCGCACTCCAGGGTATTGGGTTCGCTGCGTATCGCAGCCAGCGTCATGCCGGCCCAGTCGGTGAGGTCGGCCTCGTGGAGGCTGATGTAGATGCCGTCGGGAGTCTCCAGGGTGATCGGCGTATTGGCCGAATCCAGTTCATCGAGATGGAGCTCCCTATAGAGCTGTTCGTAGCTGTCGTAGTTCGCGGGGATCGACCAGGTTCTGCAATTGTCGGCAAATCGGAAACGGGTGAGTTCGGAGACGATGGTGAATGCGGTCAACCGTTGCCCATCGGGCAGGATATAGCGGAAGGCCACACCATCATCGAAGGCTCGGAAGACGAGATCGAGACGCCGGAAAGGCGGACCGGGCTCGGCCAGGTGGACCACCAGTTCGTTGTAGGCGTTGCGGATCGTGGAGGAGGTTCCCCATACTGGGCGCCAGGTTTCATCGTGCCGGTTGCGGTAGATCTCGGAGATGTCGAGGCCGTCGGCCAGCAGTCCCTGGTCGAGAAAACGGAGGCCAAGCTCCGAAGGCTCGATGAGCGGCAGGCCGTCATAGCTGACGGCGTAGCGCGGCGCACCGGCCTCCATGGAGAAGTCGAGTACGATCATCCCCGAGGGGGATTCAAGCAACTCATCGGCATGAGCACCGACATTGACAAGGACGAGTGCCGGCAACAGCGCAATGAATAGCCATCTCTTCATGATCTCAACTCCGGGTCCGTGTTCCCAGTATGGCGAATATCATGTGGACTCTATTACAAATCGGCCGGTGTGACCAGCATTCCCGATCAGTGGAGCAGGATCAACCGTTTCAGCTGGCTGTTCTGATCCGAGGTCATCCTCAGGAAGTAGGCGCCGGAGGCCAGTGCGGCGCCGGAATCGTCCTCTCCCCGCCAGGTGAGATTGTGTTCGCCACGATCGAAATCACGATCGGCCAGAACTCTGACGCTGCGCCCACGAACGTCGAAGATCTCCAGACGGACCTTGCCGGGTGAAGCGATGATGAACTCGATTGTCGTCAACGGGTTGAAGGGGTTGGGGAAGGCTCCGCAGAGCGTATTGTAGACCTGATACTGGGGCAGCATGATCGCTTCGCTCGCTAGGACCGTCCAGGTCTCACCATCGTCGGTGCGGGAGAGCGTGTAGAGGAATCGGCCTCCGAGCAGAATAGCCACCGATTCATCGACGGCCCTGAATACGCGCGGGGCGGCGTGATTGACGGCAAGTTCCCATTCGCGCCCCTCGTGTTCACAGACCAGGCGGAACTCCGAGCGCAGAACATCGTCACTCGTTCGCCAGAGGAAAGTCACGAGTCCGCCGCCGGGCTGGATGGAGAAGTCCTCGATATCGAGGGTGCGGGGCTGAGTGGTGGTGCCGGGGAGGTTACGGGCAAAGGCCCCCAGGGGCAGGACGGTGATGAGCAGAACCGCTGCGATGCATAACAGCAAGACGGGATTGATGCCGAGACGTCTGTGAGGATACCGGTGATGGGACAAAATTGACTCCTGCGATTTCGACGCGCTTCGGCGTCATCCAAAATAGTACGGTTAATTTCAGGGAGGTTGACCATCGCTCGCCAAGAGAATATCCATGCCGGTTGATGAAACGGGATGTCACGGTATTCCCGGAGCGAACTTGAGTTACTCCGTATCGACGAGATGCGCGTGGCCCGGCACCTGCGTCACCGCGGGCGGCATCGGCGGCGGTACCTGGGGCTCCATCTGCGGTTCAATCCGCGACTCGAAACGGGGCTCCGGATATGGCTCAAGATGGGGATGATGCAGATGGTTCCGCTCGCGACGGCTGCGATGGATCTCCTCGTTGAAGCCGGAGCTGAGGATGCCTGCCGGCAGCGCGAACAGGCCAATCCCCATCAACGCGATCATCGCTCCGAACATCTTGCCCAGAGGGGTGATCGGATAGACATCCCCATAGCCGACGGTGGTCAAGGTGGATACGGCCCACCACATCGTCGCCGGAATGCTGCTGAAGACCGCCGGCTGATATGGCCCCTCTATATAGTAAAGAATGGTCGAGGCGATGATGATGCAGAGCATCAGGACGAACCCCATGATCACCAGCTCCTCCCGCTTGCGGAGGAACACCCGCCCCAGCGTGTGCAGCGAGCGGGCATAGCGACCGACCTTGATCAGGCGGAAGATCCGCATCAGACGGAGAGCCCGCATGACGCGAAAGTCCAGACCGACGAAGATCAAGGGGAGATAGAAGGGGATGATCGCGAGCAGATCGACCAGCAGCATGAACCGGCTGCCGAAACGGATGCGGCCTCTTATCGGGTGCTTGTATTTTTCCTGGCTGGTGCAGCACCAGATGCGGGTCATGTACTCCAGCGTGAAGATGAATACCGACACACTGTCGAAGATGTGCAACTGCCTGTAGAACCGATGGCTGAACGATGAGACCGTCTCCATGATCATAGCGAGAACATTGAGGGAGATGAGCGAGAGGATGATGATATCGACGACGCGACTCGTCTTGTCGCCTGACTCGGCGAGGTCCAATATCTCAAAAGCGCGTTTTTTCCTCTGCTCGAGTTGAAGCCGCATAGTCCCTTTATCTTCCCGTTTGCTGCAAATTCTGCCGTTTTGCTTCCTGAAGACCAGGCGGAGTCAACGACCTCAGAGTATCATCCGCGCCCACTTTTCACGCACCGCGGCGATCGGACCCTGGGGAGGTCCTCCACCAGCCGAAAGCGTCTTTGCAAGGCCTATGCTCCACTTTCAGTAAGTTTCGCCCACTTCGACAATGGCATTTGTCACATTCCCGCAATCCGGCTTCACGGTCTGCGGTCTGTGCTAATTTATTAGCAAGGCTGCTTGACATCCGACAAAATTGTGCTAATATTTTGGCACAGGGCTAAAATATTAGCACCCCGGAACAAGCCGCCGCAGGCAGGAGATCCAGATGAGCAACAACCCACTTGAGCAACTCAGTCGGCGTGAACGGCAGATCATGGATATCGTCTATCGTCTTGGGCAGGCGACCGTGAACGCTGTTCTTGCGGAGCTGCCCGATCCCCCCAGCTACTCATCGGTGAGAACACATCTGACGATTCTCGAACAGAAGGGACACCTGATTCATGAGGTGGATGGCCCCCGCTACCAGTACAAGCCGACCGTGTCCCGCAAAAACGTGAGGAACTCCGCCCTGCAGCATCTGCTGCGAAATTTCTTCGACGACTCCCGTGAAAAACTCGTCTCCGCATTGTTGGACAATCAGGCGGCGAAGCTGTCCGATGAGGAGCTGGACAACCTGTCCCAACTGATCGCTGATATTAAAAAGAGAGGCGATTGATCATGGCGATTCTGCCCACCCTGACCACGCTCATCCAGAATGACCCAACCGGGATCAACCTGCTGCTCAGCCTGACCCTGAAGAGTTCATTGATCCTGATCATTCTGGGTCTGCTCACATTGGCCGTCCCCCGTACATCAGCGTCGGTGCGACACATGCTCTGGGCGATGGGAATGGTTGCGCTACTCCTGCTGCCGCTTCTGAGCCAGGTTCTGCCGGTCTGGGAAGTTGCGCAACTTCCCGTTTTGGTCCAACCGACAACCAGTGCGATCCCGGATCCCATGCCCCCCTCCGGTCCGGAATCCCGGTCACTGAAGAGCACGACCTATCCAGTGGAACCGGCGCCCGGCGACACTTCCCGATCACGGCCATCTCTGCCGCTGATCCTGATTGGAGTCTGGATGACGGGGACCCTGGCCGCGCTGCTCCTCTTCGCCGTGGGTCATCTACAGCTTCAGCGCCTGGTCAAAAAAGCGCATCCCGTCACGGATCGGGGCTGGCTTGACCAGGGGGCGGAGTCGGCCGCCAGTCTGGAAATCAAACCGGACGCCTTCAGCTTGCTGTACACCACGAGAGGGTTGTCGCCAATGACCTGGGGGATACGGCGACCGGTCATAATCCTGCCGAGCGAACATACCGCCTGGTCCCCCTCCCAGAGACGAGACATTCTGGTGCACGAACTCGCCCATGTGAAACGACGCGATTGCCTGACGCAGACCCTAGCCAACCTCGCCTGCATTCTGCACTGGTTCAATCCTCTCGTCTGGCTGGCCTCACGCAAGATGCTGGTCGAGCGGGAGCGCGCCTGTGACGACCAGGTGCTTCTGCACGGCGGCAGCGCTTCCGACTATGCAGGCAGTCTGCTGGAGATAGCGCGTTCACTCGGAACCGATTTCCGCACGGCTCAGATCAGCATGGCCATGGCGCGTCGCTCACAGATCGCCGGGCGCCTGCTGGCCGTCCTGGATCCGGATCTGGGGCGACGCGGTCCCGGGCGCTACACCATCCTGTTCACCGTTCTTCTGCTGGCGGGACTGACCCTGCCGCTGGCGGCGCTCCAATCGAGCGATACGATAGCGACATCCCGAAACGGGGTGGTGAGGGATCTCAACACCGGCAAGCGGATTGATCCCGGGAAGATGAGCCTGCAGCAGATCCGTCATGCAATCGAGGACACGAATACCAGATTCGAAAAGGCCGCCCTGGCTGGTGACTTTCGGGAGATGGCCACCAACTATTGCCGCGAAGCCGTGCTGTACCCGGTCGACTCCGCACCCATGGTGGGCCGGAGGGAGATCCGGGAGTTGTTTGCCCGGCTCTATGAGGAGTATCCCTACGTGGTGATAGAGACCAGACAGGTCGAGCGACTGGGCGACATGGTCTCCGAAATCGGAACATACAGATTCGGCGGTTCACAACGTGATATCGTAGTCAGCGGTCGCTACATCAGCATCTGGGTGATTGAAGAGGGCCGCTGGCGAATCCTGCGCGATATGGTCAACATCTAACGGAGGGGTGCAATGTTCGGTGCAAGCAAATTCAGAGGACTATCTCTTCTGCTCATCATGATGATCGGTTGCCTGCTCCCCTGCGCCGCCGGTACGGATGATCGTGACGGCATCAAGGCAGGTATTCGCGACTCCACAGTCGAGATGCGTCGCGCTCTGCGACGGGGTGACGCCGAGCGTCTTACCGGATACTATACGGAGGATGCGGAGATATATGGACTGGGACAGGCCTGTATCAAGGGGCGGGAGCAGATCCTGAATCACATGCGGTATATGATCGAACGGGGAGTTGCCAGATTCGAAAGCGATGTAGAGGAGATCATCTACAGTGAGGATTCAGCTGTGGAGATCGGACACTCCTACTTCTATGACCGCGATGAAAACAGGATCGGCACATCCAGGCATCTTACGGTCTGGAAAATGGTCAAAGGCACCTGGCGGATTCACCGCACCTTCACCAATCGGTAACCCGCTCAACTTCATCTCATCGGCACCACATGCCCCGCAAACATGTGGAACTTTACACATCTGCCCTAGTAGGTAGATCTCCCAAACTCTCCAACCTCGATGTGAAAGGCCTTGCCATGCCTCACGATTCCGTTCGCTCTCGACGTGATTTCCTGAAGACGAGTGGCGCTTTGATCGCCGGGGGCACGCTGCTCCCCCCCGCCGTCGCTGCCGGTGACCCCGCCGACAAGGGGACCGCCGCACTCAACAAGATTCGTCACTACCGCAAACTGGGGCGAACCGGCTTCCAGGTCTCGGATATCTCGATGGGCTGCGGGAACATCACCAGCAGCGATGTGGTGCGCTATGCCTATGACCACGGGGTCAATTACTTCGACGTGGCCGAGAACTACGGCAACGGGGATTCGGAGCGGAAGATCGGCGAGGCGCTGCCCCATCTCGACCGGAAGAGGATCTTCATCACGACCAAGCTGACGGTGCGGAGCGAAACGACGCTGGAGGAGATTCTCGACACCTTCCGCGGCAGCCTGCAGCGTCTGCAGACCGATTATGTCGACGCCCTGTTCATGCACAGCGTGAAGGACACTTCGTTGCTCGCCCACCCCCATTATCACGCGGCGGTCGAGCAATTGAAGTCAGAGGGTCGGCTGCGCTTCAGCGGCCTCTCGTCACACGGTCCGCGAACCACCGGGCTGCACAGCATGGACCAGGTGCTCTGCGCCGCGGCGGAGGATGGGCGATTCGATGTGATGCTGCTCATCTACAATTTCCTCAACAAGGATGAGGGCGAGCGGATACTCGCCGCCTGCAAGGCCAACGATGTGGGCAGCAGCGCCATGAAGATCGTGCCGGGGCAATTGGTTATCACACCTTTCGACGAGGAGAATCCGGCCGACGAATACCGCGAGTACATCGAACTGCGCGACAGCAACGGTTTCCCGCGCGAGGAGACGATCGAGCGCATCCAGAACTGGCTCGCCGACCTGGAGACGACCAGGGCCGATCTGCTCCCCTTCGCGGAGAAGTACGGGATCGAGACCAACAAGCGGCTCAATCAGGCGGCGGTGCAGTGGACGTTGAAGGATCCCCGCATGCACACGGCGTGCGTCTCCCTGCCCGACTTCGAGACGATCGAGCAGTACCTCCCCGTATCGGGCATCAAGCTCTCGCTCGGCGGCGAACGGTTCCTCGATGACTACGAGCGCGCCCACGGGCATCGCTATTGCCGACACGCCTGCACCGATTGCGAGGGCGCCTGTCCGTCGCAGGTGCCGGTGAGCACGATCATGCGCTACACGCAGTACTACGAACGTCAGGGGCGGGAGAAGCACGCGATGAGCCGCTATGCCGCGCTGCAAGGCAACGCGCTGCCCTGCTTCACCTGCAGCGCCCCCTGCTCCGGCGCCTGCAAACACGGCGTTTCGATTCAGGCGGGGCTGGTGCGCGCCCATTCCCTGCTGACAATGGCGTAAGGGGGACATCCGCGAACGGGGCGGATGCGCATCCTGCGGCAAGCCCTCTATTGAGCCATCGGGTTCAGCGGATCAAGCGGATGCCTGCTCCAGAAGGGTTTTCATGTTCTCACCCTCTTCCCGGATGTGCTTCCTGGCTGCATCCAATCCCCCCTTCACCTTGCCCGGGACAAGGAGCCTCGGGATCAAGGGCATGCGGCAATCCAATGTGGCCGTGAAGATGCAGCCATTTTCGACATCGCTTACTTCAAAGGTAAGTTTGGGAATGTATCGCCTCATGAATCTTGAGGTCGGGGCATACTCAATATACTTACCGTCATTGACCTTGTTGACCGACATCTTGAGAGTCTTCAGTTCGCCACCCAGATATTCCCTGGCAAGACAGATTGAGCCCTCCTCCCACGGCTCGCCCTCGACCCATTTCATCGAGACATGATCTTCAGGATGCCATTCCCTGTATTTCTCATCATTCTTCAGCTCCTTGAGGAAGCTGATGACCCTCGCTGAGCCGACATTGATGTTGATGGAATTCGAGATATGGACATCCTCAAAGAGCTTCATGATCATTCCTCCCGAATAATGATTCTACTCAGCCGCGCGGCTTGTCCGTGTTCAGGGAAGCGCCTGACCGGCATTCTGGTATATGGACAGAGATGTCGTCAATGTCTTGGTGATGCTGCCGCCGTACCTGGACTCTATCAACGCCCGGATGCCGTCGCACAACTTACCCAGCTTATCATCGCCGAGGCCGATGTGGTCGGAGAAGGTTTGCAGCAGACCGATGTAGGCGTCGCTCGTATAGGTAAGCTCTCGGTCAATAATCGTCGATAATCTTCTCGGATATGGCGGCAGGATATCCCGGCCTGTACAGGCGGTATTCGGCCGCCCTCCTTTCGAAGGTTCGGGCCGGCGGTCTCTTGTCTGCGCTTCCCATAGCTTCGCCTTGCCGTTCAGGTGACGTCGCGTATGACGGTTGGCTGTTCACTGTCGCTGCCCTCCACTCTGGAGATCGCTTGCCAACTGAGGATTGATCCCAGGACAAGAGCGCCGCAGCCGATCCAGAGTCTTGCGCCCGGCATGATATCCAGATAGATGCAGGTCACGATAGTCGAGAGGAGGGGCGTCAGGTATGAGGCCGCAATGACCGGAACGATGTTGCCCCTGCGCGCGGCATTGTCCCACAGCATGTAGGCCGCATAGGTGGCGATACCCAGGAAGAGCACCTCCGTCAGGGCGCGGAAACTCCATTGCCGCGACTCCTCGAGAGTGCAACTGAGCAGGAGCATGATCAGGGCCGTCGCGGGGAGAAACAGGGGCATCCCACCCTGCTCCCGATCGTGGACCCATCTGTTTGTCAGGTTGGTGTATAGAGCCCAGGACACTGCGGCGACAAATGCCGACGTATAGGCGACCGGATTGCCCGCAAGATTCCGACAAAGAGATTGCCACGAGGGGGCGGCGCCCTGAGTAACCACCAGGAAAAGGCCGACGAGGGCCAGCAGAGTGCCGGGGAGGATGATCCAGTTCGCCCTCTTACCGAGAAGCACCAGGGAGAACAAAAACGTCAATATGGGCCAGAGGTAGTTCAGAAGTCCCACCTCGACTACCTGCTGGTGGTTTCCGGCCGAACCTACGGCGAGAAACAGCAGCAACGTATATCCCGCGAACAGTGCGCCGCAGCCGACCAGATAGCGGAGCGGCAATTGCAGTATCCTCTGTCGGTTCTGATTCGAACGGAGAAGCGAGATCAGGGAGATAGCACCGCTGACGCCATAGACGGCCGTTGCGGCCGTCACCGGTCCCAGTTGTTCGGAAAGGCTGCGGGCAAAGGCAACGGAGGTGCTCCAGAGCAGGATCGCCCCGAAGCCTCCGACCGTGGAGCGTATGCTGCCGGAATTCACATGCCCCCTTGCCGGTTTCAATTAGATATCAGACGGGACATCGCCTACCCGATGCGTACAAACATCTCGTAGGTACCTGAAGGGAGATATCCCAGTTTTTCGGCCAGCTTCGCCGATATCGGATTGCCCGCATCCCAATGCGCCGCCACCCCCCGCTCCAGACAATGGGCCAGAAGCGCGGCACCGGCGACCGTAGCCAATCCCAGTTTGCGATAATCCTCGTGGGTATTCACCTGCACTTCAATCCCGCTATTGCAGAAGGCGTAGGAGGAGGCGCCGCTGATGATGCGTCCATCCTTCAATATGCAGAACCCGATTCCGCGCTCGACGAAGTCGTCGGGTGAATCGAAATTCCGGACGTGATCCTCCGAGATCAGGCTGTCGTCCGCCGCAATCTGCCGCGCCAGTTCGTTATCCATCCGCCTCAACTGAAATCCGGGTTTAAGGTCATCCCGCAAGCGGAGCAAATGCTTGAGATTCAAATCCCTGTCGGAGAAAGCGAAACGTTCCACTTCGATCAACCGCTCGCCATGGATCCTGAACAACATATTGCGCCACTCGCCCGGAGCGGGCAGGATCCCCTTTTCCACGGGCAAATCCATCAGCAACTCGATTGCCGCAGGGTGGGTTGCCTCCCCACCCAGAACGATGATATCCGCATATGCCAACCGGGCGACGTTAGGCGCATCGGAGTCATCAGCTATCGCGGTTCCCAGGTGACCCTCAAGAATGGCGTCAATCAGGAAACTTGGGCGATGGTCCGCAAACAGTGGCGCCAGAATGCCCCTGTCGGTTGGAGCTATCGTCTGAGCCATACCGCCCCCTTTATGTGAGTGAGATACAGAACCACCCGGTTGGATGTCGATCTACTGTTGAACTCCATCAACTCCGGGACCATCCTCGGTTGCCGGCATATACGATTCTATTTGTTCATACACATACCGATTCGTCCCGGACACTCTGTCGGGAAGGCGTTCTCTCCCCAGTATCACCGCTGATATGACGACATGGAGAGGTATTATGACGGCAGCAGCCATCGAAGTCCAATGCAAGCTGCTCAATTGTTTCGGATACACTGCAGCGATCATTCCGACATAGAGAGGGCAACTCAATGCCAAGTTGAGGGCAAACTCCTGTTTGACGTAGATATTTCGTTTGAATAGTCTGTTACTCTTCCTGCCGGATGGTTTATTGAGTTCATCATCACTCCGCTCTTTTCCCGGTTTCTGACCGGATAGTCGACGGCAGACCAGAGGCTCCAGTCTGTAGCCCAGCAAGCGGTCGCCATCTCTTTGCTGACTAAGCAACGAATGCAAACAGAACCATCTGTCAGCTATTTGCTGGAGATGTGCCTTGCGCAGCCAGAACAGGAATGGAATATTCTCCATCATGTATTCCCATTTGGATTCTCCTTGGATGATTGATTGACGCAGCTTCCGACAATACCGTCATCGACCCAGGAAAACAAGTTTGACCGAGCACCCACTGGGCCGGTCGCGTACGCTCAGGCCATACGCGCGGACAAATCCCCAACCATCATTTCGATCAAGTACGACAAAAAGGGACACTCCGCCGGGAGTGTCCCTTTAATGATTGATGGCCTTTTGGCTTCGCGCCTTCAGCGCTATTCGGCCTGAGCGACATGCAGCCGTTTCGCGGCGGCCTCATCGATCTGATCCAGCACGCCGAGGAAATCGCCGTAGGGAACCTCCTCCTCCACCTCAAGCGAGATTATCAGATTGGAATTCTCCTGAAGCCTCTTTCGGATGGCCTTGCCCAAATGGCGCACATAGACATGCTCTCCATCCAGATAGGTGCTGCCCCGATTATCCAGCAGCAGGGTCGCAACGTTCTTCGATTTCATGCTCGCCAGCTTCTTTCTCTGATCGCTTGCGGGGAGAGTCAGCGCCCGTTTCGAACCATCCTTGCCGCTGTACTCGATTCGCAGGAAGTTGTTCTCCTGAAGTATGCCCTGAACCGCCAGCACGGTGCCCATCACGTTGCCCGATTTGCATTCGATGGTTATGATCGACTCTCTCCCCTCCTTATCGGCCAACCAGGTCAGAGCCTTATTCAAATCGACCATGCTCATCTGCTCCCCGTCGACCTCCAGATGGCGATTCGATTTGATGGAGAGTTCAACGGTTTCCTTTTCGCTCCTGACGTCGGAATCCGAATCACCTGCGGAGCTGCTGCCGTACCAGGACAGGGAGGTGATCAACATCAGCATTCCAATGACGACACCTGCAATTGACTTTCTTGAGAGAGGACGCATGTCCGCTCCTTTCATCTGATATTCGACACGATTCAGCAACTCGTTGCTCCTCATCATGAGCGCCGAGGCGGACTCGCAGCCGAGGGGGGGATGGATTAACGATTCGGCAATCTCGACCAGATAGCGGGAATAGCGTACCGAGATCCTCCGGTCCCCCATCACCGACATGTCGTCGCAGGCCATCTCACGATATTCCTTGAGACGCCTGACCAGCAACATGACCAGCGGATGAAAGAGATAGAGGGCGGTCGCCAATATCTGTACGAGCATGGTCAGGCCGTCGCGCCGCTTGATGTGAGCAAGCTCATGGGCGATGACCATTCTGCGGCATTCGTCGGGCCACAGGTTCCAGGACGCGGGCACAAAGATCCTTCGCGGTCGCAGCCCCAGCGTAAGAGGAACGGAGATGCGATCGGTCGGGCAGATCGAATACCTCTCCGCATCAAGATAGGATGCGGCTTCCGCAGGGGAGATCGGGCTGGCCGATCGCAATCGGTTGGCCAGCATGATCGACGCGACCAGCGAGTACGCAAGGTAGAGCGCCGCCGCACCCAGCCAGACGACCAGAACCAGCCCCGCCAGTTCGACGGACGACGCCGACGACGCAAAGGCCTGCAAGGGCTCTCCCGCCGCAACAACGGGATTCGTCTCCGTGCCGCCCTGCATCAGCGGCAGGAATTCAATCCTGTCGATGGGCAGACTGAGCGGCAGAAAGGGGGGGAGCAGCAGTTTGGCCAGGGCGACCAGCGCAACGGCGCTGCGCACCTTGGCGGGGGTCCTTCTGAGCAGGTGAAGCAGCAGAAAGACCAACCCCAGAAACACCGTGTTCTGGGTCAGCAACGGCAGAAAATGCTGTACCCAAACCTCACCCCAGTGATTCAGGAAACCGATCATGACTCACGCCCCTTCAGTTCCCGCTCCTTTTTGCGTAGCAGCGATTTGATCTCGCCGATCTCCTCCAGACTGATCGAATCGAGCGAGAGCAGGGAACTGGCCAGTGCGGGTGCCGATCCGCCAAAGACCCTTTTTACAAGCGACGAGGTCTCGTCGGTGGAGAGCCTGTCGCGGGTGTAGGCGGGCGAGTAGAAGTTGACGAGTCCCGTCTTCTTGCGCCGCAACACACCTTTCCGCTCCATGGTGTTCATCACGGTTTGAACCGTGGTGTACGCCTTATCGCCATTCGGAAAGACAAACTCGAGCACTTCACGCACGGACGGCGCGCCGCCCAGCTCCCAAATCGCCTCCATGAGCTCCCACTCGACCGGCGTCAACTTGACCTGTTTCAATTCCGTCTCCTATTCGCCCCGAATACCTACTAGCTTTATAGTAAGTATACTACCCCCGCCGGAGAGATCAAGGGCTTTCTGAAATTTATCGTCCCTATATCGCAAACCCCTGCGATACCCGACCTTGACAATCTCGCGTTCCCGGTGGACAGTGACGATTAATCATACGGAATGATGGACAGAGCGCGATCGAGGTGCATATGAAACTCCTGGGTATCGATATCGGCGGGACGAAAACCGCAGTTTGTGTCGGCGATGAACACGGACAGATCCTGGCCTCCAAGCGTATGCCCAGCGACCCGGCCACAGGTCTGGACGCCTACTTCGAGAACCTGGACACCCTCTGTCGCGATACGCTTCTTGATGGGGACCAGACCGCCCTGGCCGACGTGAGCGCGGTGGGGATCTCCGCTCCGGGCCCACTCTCGGTGCAACAGGGGATGCTGCTGGCGCCCCCCAACAATCCCGGCTGGATCGACATCCCCATCGTTCAGAAGGTGCGCGACCTCTACAACCTCCCCGTGTTCCTCAACAACGACGCCAACGCCTGCGCCCTGGCCGAACGCTGCTTCGGCGCGCACGCTCAAACCCGCAACCTGATCTACCTCACCTGCAGTACCGGCATGGGCGCCGGCGTGATCGTCAACGATGCGCTGCTGCAGGGAGCGTGCGACATGGGCGGCGAGGTCGGCCACATCGTCGTCGATATCGAGGGCCCCCCCTGCCCCTGCGGCAGGCGCGGTTGCTGGGAACTCTATGTCGGCGGGAAGAACCTGGCGGACCGGGTGCGGGCTCAGATCGTCACCGAGGCGATCTCGACCGACATTCTCACGCTGGCCGGCGGGGATCCGGCTGCGATCGACCATCGCTGTATCGCAGCGGCCGCCCGCACCGGTGACCCCTTCGCGCTCAAGACATGGGACATCTACACCGAGCGGTTGGCCCAGGGGATAGGTGGCTTGATCCAGGCCTTCAACCCGGAGGCGATCCTGCTGGGCACCATCGCGCTCAAGGAGGGGGATTTCCTGCTGGACCCCCTGCGCCGCAAACTCCCCGCCTACGCCTGGGAATGGCCGCTGGCATCGTGCACCATCGAACCCTGCTCACTGGGCGACCGGATCGGCGAGCTCGCCGGTCTGGCGGTCGCCGTGACCGGGTTGCAGGAGTGGAACGATTCCGCCTGAGAGGTGCACGATACAGATCCCTGGTCAAACCTCATCCATCTCAAGAGTCACTCTGCCCGAGATCAAACGATACGGTCCAAGCATAAGGCCGCCGGAATCGGGGGGCGAATCCGGCGGCCTTGCTCACACCCCTATTCCAGGGTATGTCTCCATTTGACATGCCTCAGCTATTCATACGACAGCGCCTGCGCCGGGGTGATTCTGGTAGCCAGCCAACTGGGCACCAGGCCGCAGAGCGCGACGATGAATGCGATCGAGATCAACGACAGGGCCAATGCCAGCAGATAGGTGGACCAGGAGACGAAACCTATGATCCCCAGCAGCGGGAACTGCAGGAACAGCACCGATCCGACGAACATCGCCAACAGGGAGAGCACCAGCAGTTCACCGAGAATTTGCCGCTGAACCGACCAGGCGCTGGCGCCCATGGCTCGGCGCAGTCCCAGTTCGGCGGTCCGCCGCAAGAGGTTCTGCCAGAGGACACCCACCAACCCGAGACCGACCATCGTCACCAGGAACGCAGCTACTATGCAAACGACCACGAAGGGCATGATGACATTTTTCAGGCGATCATCCCGCATATCGGTCAGGCGGGAAACCGCGAAGGACCAGCCGGGCTGAATCTCCTGCAGCTTCTCATTAAGGATCTCCTCGAACGATGCATCCGTACCCGGTTGGACATGGATGATGAAGTTGCTCGGGAAGATGTCATCGACATCGGCAATATCCAGGGGGCGGAAAATCGTATAGGGGGCTCGCGCAAGCTCACCGTCACACCTGTAATCGGTGATGACGCCTACGATCCGCCGAGCCTGATCCTCCTCATCATCCTCCGTATCCTCTGATTCATCCTCCATTTCGGGGACCAGCCGACCGACGGCGCTCTCTTTGCCGAAGAAAAGCTCCGCCAGGTTCTGGGAGAGCACGACCGGGATCTCATCCCGTGTCTCGTCCCCCTCCTCGAACCAGCGCCCCTCCCGCAACTCCAGGCCAAGCGTGGGCAGGGCCTCAGCCGTACTGGCGCCCCAGATGACCTGCTGCTCCTGACCGTCGGGCGTATCCACAACGGACATCACCCGCATTCCGGAATAGGGACAGTTATAGGTGACTGACGCACTCCTCACCTCGGGCAGAGCACGAACCATATCGATCATCTGCCCCAGGCTGGCTCGCGCGGCCTCCCTCTCCTCCAGCGGCGCGATCATGCGCGGCTCACCGCTGATATGCATGAGCCATCTGTCCCGATAGTCGAAGCCCAGCGGGGACTTGTATCCCTGCACACCGAAGATCGCCGTGGAGAACAGGCCGCACAACACCAGGAAGGAGATCAGGATTTCGATCAGGATCAGGGAGTTCGCACGCTTGCGATTCCATACGAGTTTGAATAGATGCTTGATCATCGCGAATCCCCTTTCAACGCCATTACAGGCTTCAGACGCGACATCCGCCAAGCCGGACCGAGGCCGGACATGACGGCGAAGATGACAGCCATGAGCACTGCACCACCGAAGATGCGGTAGTTGAGATATATCCCCAGGTCGGGAATCAGACCGGCCGCCGTGATCACTTTGAGAGTCGTCCAGGCGAGTACCAGGCCGATGGCCGCTCCGATCATACAGAGAACAATGTTCTCGACCAGGAACTGGCCGATCAGATGTCGAGAGGATGCTCCGAAGGCTTTTCTCACGCCGATCTCCGAACTGCGCTCGAAGATGCGACTCATGTTGATGTTGACCAGGTTGATCGCAGGCAGGGCCATGAACAGCAACATGGCGCCGATGATCATCACCCAGGCCAGTTGGTGGGGATTCGGATTTTCCTCGTAACCCTGGTTGCCGACAAAGTTGTCGGCAAAGACCTCCAGCTTGCTCCGGAGGCGACCGATCATCCGATTGTAGCGCGAGTCCGTGAATTCGACCAGCGGCAAGCGGGCGGCGAACTCTGCCTTGATCGCATCAAATTGACTGCGATCGGTGGCGAGGTAGACGCCTGAGGCGGTCCCCATCAACCCCTCTTTGATGCTGGGGTATGGATAGGTGCCGATAGGGAGGAAGATATCATTCAGAGTGGACTCCCTGTAGGGCGGAACATCCTGCACCACGCCGACCACCTTCATCAGCCGACTGTTCAGTTTTATATCCCTGCCGACGGCGCTCTCTCCGGAGGTGAAGAACTTGTTCCGCGTACTCTCCGTGATCACGACCACGGGCCGCCCCTCACTATCATCCGCGTCGGTGAACGGTGCACCCTCGACAAAGGTGAAGTGGAAGATCCGCCAGTAGGAGGTGTCCGTGTAGCACAGACTGGATTCGATCTTATCCCCGTCGATATAGCTGATTCCGGTGTCGAAGTTGCTGAAGATCGTCATCTCCTCGACCCCCGGTATGTCCCGGGTGTAGCGGTCCAGGAAGCCGTAACCGGGCAATCCCAACCAGGAACCGTTGTCCCCCGTCATCCCCATCCGGGTCAGATACAGCATCCGGTTGGCGTCCGACTCCTCGCCGGCCGGGATGATGGTGTGATCGACAATGGTCACAACCACCGACAGAACCAGCAGCGTGAAGCTGATGCCGAAGAGGCTGACGAAAGTGAAGAACTTTCTCCTGCGGAGAACTTTGAGCGACATGATCAGATAGTTTTTAAGCATGACACCCTCACTGGACCTGACGGCCGTCAAAGAGCCGTACGATGCGATCGGTCTGCGTGGCCAGGTGTTCGTCATGGGTCACCATCACGATAGTCGTGCCCTTCTCCTCGTTCAGCGTCCTGAGGATATCCATGATCTCCGAGCCCATCTTGCTGTCCAGGTTTCCTGTTGGTTCATCCGCCAGCAGCAGGTTCGGTTTGCCGACAATGGCCCTGGCGATGGCCACACGCTGCTGCTGGCCGCCGGAAAGCTGCGAGGGGTAGTGCTTCATGCGGGCGGTCAGGCCAACCCTCTCCAGAGCTTCCCGCGCGAGATCGGACCGGTCATCCTTCGCCCCCCTCCTGTACAGAAGCGGTATCTCGACATTATCCAGCACTTTGAGATCGTTGATCAGGTGGAATGACTGAAAGACGAAACCCACCTCCTCGTTGCGAATCCTGGCCAGGTCCTTGTCCACCATTCCATTGATCTTCCGGCCACCCAGCTCCAGGTGCCCCGTCGAACAATCATCGATGAGCCCCATGATGTGCAGCAAGGTGCTCTTCCCGCAGCCGGAGGGTCCCATGATGGAGATGAACTCCCCCTCACGCACCTCCAGGTTGATGTTGTTCAGTGCCAGCGTCTCCATGCTGTCGGTCCTGTACACTTTCTTGACATCAACAAGGCGGAGGATTGTCTCCCGCTCATTGGGGGATGTGATGGCGGGATCGGGTATGATTTGAGGTTGATTCATCGCAGTTTTACCTCCTGCAGATGGACATAGTCGTTCATGTCGGTCAGGATAACCTCGTCGCCCTCGGCCAGGCCGGACAGCACCTCGAGGTAGTCAAAGTTGGTCAGGCCCAGTTCGATGGGCGTGCGGACAGCCGCCTCGTCGCGGATGACGAACACCGCCGGTCGGCCATCCACGCGTACGTGAATACCGCGCTTGATCATGAGCGTGGAGAGCCGTTCATCCTTGACCAGATGCACCTCCACTCTCAGATTGGGTCGCAATTGGGGATGATCGCCGGACTCCAGATTGACGATAAGGCGGATGACCCCCGACTCCACGGCCGGATAGATATTGGCAACGTTGCCGACCAGGAAATCCTGCCCGATCTGCACCCGTGCCGTCTGGCCGACCCAGACATGTTCGGCCTGGGCATCGGACAGGCGCGCTTCGACCTTGAAGTTGCTCAGATCGGCAATGCGGGCGATCTCCTGCCCTTGATTCAGCGCGACACCCTCGTGGCTGGGCACCCAGGTCACCACGCCGCCGCGCTTCACGCGAGTAGTCGCCAGGTCCAGTCGGTGCCGAGCCTCCTCATGCTCCTGCTCCAGAATCCGAAGCTCCAGCTCCAGCTTCTCTTTCCGGATCCCGGCGCCACGGCTGGAGTTCCCGATCTGCGTTTCCAGATTGTCGAGTTGCAGCAGAGCGCGTTTGACATTGACCACCGCCACATCGAGTTCGGTCTGGGGGATGCCGCCGATCTCGAAATGCTGACGGGTACGGGCTTCAATCAGGCGCAAACTCTCCAGCTCCAGCTTCTGGATCTCCACACGGTTGCCGAGATCATTGAGCTCCTCTTCATAATCAAGCTCGGACTGAACGCACTCGTTGTTCTTGAGGGCGATCCGCTCCCCGAGACGGGTGAGGTTGAGGGTGGTCTCGCTGGTATCCAGCTCCAGAATGACATCCCCCTCCACGACGATGTCCCCCGCCACCTTGACGATCCTGGTGAGGCGAGTGTTGATCGGGCAGGAAACGATATGCTCCCGCGATGGAATCACATTGCCGGAGGCGCTGACGGTTGACTCCATGTGCCCGCGCAGGACTGTCGCCGATGTGATGCGATCGCGTTTGACCGAGGGTTTGATCCAGCCCGGCAACTTGATGCAGAGCGAGATTACAACAAGCAGAACCGCCAGCGTATAGGAGGCCTTGAGCAAGCGTCTTCTGCGGATAATGCGAGTGTCGATAACATGGTCCATTTTGTCTCCTTCACGCCACTACGGCAAGAAGCAGACCACTTCACAATACGTTGTATATGCGCCAGTTAGGACGCCACTGCATCTGCGTCGTCGTCCACCGCCGAACAACACTGTTCGGAAACGAACAGTTGCGAAAACTAAAAAGCCGGATCCCCGCAGGGACCCGGCTCGGGCAATTCCATACGTGTGCGGCTACTCGAGTCTGCGGCAGGGGAAGCTGTTGGCCCCCTGCTGAATGCGTACGCCGCGGATGGTGTCGGCGTCGATGAAGTCCACCTGCATCAACGCCGCACCGCCAGGAAGGTAGAACAGGGTTTCCGATTGCGCCTCGACCGCCTCTCGCTCATGCTCGGGCGCTTCGACCATCAGGCTATTACCCTCCACACTGAGCTTGACGATATATCCGGGCATCAACTCGTATTCGCCCGCATACATGTTGAGCAGCTCCAGATCGAGCTCCAGGGGCTTGTGACGCAGCGCAGGATCGTAATCCTCACCCAAAGCCATGGCCGCCAGACCGTGATTGACGCGACGCCAGAATGTGGTTTCGTAATTGAAGAGGGAGATGATCACCAACTCCTCTTCTGGGAAACGGTTGATCTGGGTGAGGAATCCGTTGATCGCCCCGCCGTGTTCGACAATTGGTTGTCCGAACTCCTCACGTACGAACCAGCCGTTCGCGTATTCGTTCATCACCGGTTCGAACATCTTCGTGCGCCACTCTCCGTTCAACAGGACATCCGTATAGAGGGCGCGATCCCACTTGAACATATCGTTCACGGTCGAGTAGAGCGCACCCGCTCCGCTGGTGAACGGCATATCGCGATAGGGTGTCTGGAAGACGCCGTCACCTTGATTGACATGCCCGGTGGCCCTGCCCGGGATAATGTCGGTGCAGACATCCACCCCGCTGCAGGTCATCCCGAGAGGGGTGAAGATCCGCTCCCGCAGGAGTTCGGCAAAGGGCAACCCGGAGACGATCTCGCTCACCCGGGCGAGCAAGACGTAACCGGAGTTGCTGTAGGCCCAGTTGCCGCCCGGTTCGAAGTGCAGCGGAGCCTCTTTGAAGAAATCGATAACTTCGTCGATGCTCAGGGGCAGCATCAGCTGCGTGTCGTAGTCCTCGAGACCGGTGTAGTTGGGGATCCCCGAAGTATGATTCAGGAGCATGTGCAGAGTGATCTCATCCCCGCGCGGGTATTCGGGCAGGTAGAGCGATAATTTGTCCTCCAGCGCAAGCTTACCCTCCTGAGCGAGCAGGAAGATCCCCATAGCGGTGAACTGTTTACTGACCGAACCCAGACGAAATGCGGTGTCCGGTGTATTGGGCATTTCGTATTCCCGGTTGGCGAGTCCGTAGCCCTTGGCGAGCAGGATCTCCCCCCGACTGGCGATCAGAATCGAACCGCTGATGAGATCCCGCTCCAGGAGCGGAGCCATATAGGCGTCGACCTTGCGTTCGAGCCGCCGATCTCGGGCGGTGGCCGTTTGCGCACCTGCCAGCAAGCAGATCAACAGGGTAAGGATGAGAGTGTTTTTCCACGACATGGAACATGTCCTCCAAACGGATAGTGGGATAGGGGATCAATCCGTCTAACCATACGGAGTGGCCAGGATCTCCCCTGATCTGAAGGGAGACGACCGTACGGTTGCTGGGTATGTGGCAAAGGGGATCAGGAGTATAACGGTCTCTGGCGGGCGGGGGAAACGATATCTACAAGTCCCCCCTCTCTCCGCTGATCGTTTTTTTCATTTTACAGGCAACCTTTTGTTCGTACGTGGCGTCATACCCTGCAGAGAAAGGGGAATCACAATGCAGGTAATGGAGATGCAAACTCCCGCCGATCATCGCACTGGAATGCTGCTGGCCAGTTTCCTTCTGGCGGTCCTGTTGATGGTCTACCTGCCCTCTTCGGTCAAGGCCGAGGTTGACTCACCTGACTCCTCCTCACATCCCCCCGTTACATCAGCTTGGTTATCCCCCCCAACCAGCTGATGTGATGCATGAGAAAGCCGCCGATCCCCGGGTAGCAGGATCGGCGGCTTTTGCATGGTACTAGTCCGTCGCCGCCCGAACTATGACACTCAGGCTCTGATAGTCAACAGTACTGACAATGCCCTCGACCGCATCGGTATTGGCGGCATTGTCGCTCATCAGAGCGTTTTTGATCATGAAGACATCGTAGTCAAGATCCACGGCTCCAAAGTAGGTGGCCAACACGCAGCCGGTGGCGCTGAGACCACAGAGGAACAGGGTATTGGCACCCTGCTCCTTGATCAACTCGTCCAGCTCCGTCCGCTTGAACCCGCTGGGGAAGTTCTTGATCACTTTGGGATCATCATCCTTGATGATGACCGACTCGGGAAACTGGAACTCCTCGCTGTCCGGCGCCGGTCCCCATTTGGTGTCATGGTGGTACACGCGGATAATCGGCAGCTCATGGCTGCGGAATTGCCAGATAGCGGCGTTGATCATCCGCAGTGCCCCCTCCACTTCACTCTGATCCATCATCTCGATATAGTGGTTCTGGATATCCATCACGACGAGCAACGGCTTGACCGGCTCCTCATCGGCACCGGCCGTCAGGGGCAACAACAACGCCATCATCATAGCAAGTACAAAGATCCTTTTCATAACATCTCCTGCAGGGTTGGGTTGCGAGCAAGGCGGGCCAAGCATAGCACCGGAGCCAACGATGCTCCAAAAGGAATCTCCCCTTTGGATAGCAGCCGCCGATCAAACAAAGCGCCCCCCCTTCGTGATGGCTGAAGAGGGGGCGCAACGATATGCAGTTTGCCGTCTGTCGACTTACTTGAGCATCAGCATCTTGTGCGTCAGCGTCCGGCTGTCGCAGATCAGACGGGTGAAGTAGAGACCGCTGGCCACCTGATGACCAGCGTCATCCCTGCCCTGCCAAACGATCTCGTGAGCGCCTGCGGCCATGTTGCCGCTGACGAGGGTCTTGATCTGACGCCCTTGCACGTCAAACACCGCCAGCTTGACCCTCCCCGCTGCGGGCAACGTAAAGCTGATCGTCGTATTCGGGTTGAACGGATTGGGATAGTTCGGTCCGAGACTCAGACGACCATTGGGGATCACCTCATCATCAACAGCGGTAGTCAGTCCGTATGCGGCATCGAGCAGGAAATCATCCACACCGGCCTCAACCAGCGTACCGCCATCTTCATCGGCTGCGGTGAAACGGAACTGCACGTTGTCGCTGAGGGTGATGTAGTCGGTCAGGTTGAAGCTGAACTGCGTCCAACTGGGGTCGCTGGCTTGCGTATTCTCCAGGGACACCCAGGTGCTGCCGTTGCTCGTGACCTCAACCTGCCACCAGTCCTCGTCCGGGTTGTTGCCCGCCGTATTGGTATACCAGCGCCAGTAGCTCACCGTTGCGGAGGTGGCCTCTGACAGGTGGAAGACCGGGGAGGTCAGAATCGTCGCGCCGCCGTCAACGTCGTTCTCGCCGGCGGAGCCGCCGATGGAGCCGTTACCCGTGACGAAACAATCCGTCCCGGGCGCGGGGGTGTGATCGTTCTCCATCTGCACGTTTTGACTTTCGTAGGTCGTGCCCCGGGGATCGACCCGCTCCCAGACACCGGCACTGGCGTTGCCGCTCACAGTCCAGTTGCGGTCGGTTTCGAAATCATCGAACCAGCCGCCGACGGGCAGATCAAAGTCGATCGTGGCCTCACATCCACCCTCGATGTAAAGCTGCAGAGGCATTATCGACGGTTCCGGGCAGCCGCCCAGCACCTCGACCTGGAAGTAACCGATTGCCCCTTGACCGCCCTCGGGGACCAGCACACAAGTGGCATTGGCGGCATTGATGACGACGTTGTCATCCAGGCTTGTCAGCGTACCGAACAGGGCCGAAGCATCGGAGTGACCGTCGTTGAGCAGTGTCACCTGCAGCTGGAAGGTCTCGCCGGCGTCGGCGGACCCGCTGCCGTTGCCGCCGGTGCCGTCATTGATGCCCAGCGCACCGGCGCTGAGTACGGGGGCCTCGATAGGCAGTGTGAAATCGATATCCCAATCACCGGCGTCCGAGGTGATCGCAAGGTCGAAGGTGACCATGTGACCGTCGGGAGCATTGTTGCCGACCCGAACGCCAAAACCGACTCCGTTGACGCCGAAGCCGCTTGCCGGGATGTTCGTATAACTCTCGGTATCGTGAGGAACCGTGACGTACTCGCTGGAGCAGCTTAAAACGGCCGTGATGCCTGTGGCCGTCTCCACGCCGATGTTCTCGAGTCTGACGCCGAGGGCGACGTTTTCATCCGCATCGAGGATGCCGTCAGCGTCTCCCGTCCCGGCGGAGTCATCGACGATGGCGTTCGAGTAGACCAGGTAGGGACCCTCGGGCGGCAGGATCGAGATATCGGCAACGTGAGGTACACGGAACTGCGACATGACCACGAGATGGGCGATACCCGGCTCCACGTCCTCCATGAACTCCAGATTCAGGCTGCCGGACGAACCAACGGTGCCGGCGGCGATGAGGTTGCCGTCAACAGTCAAACCGCAGTAGCTGTTCGGCGGCGCGGTGATGGTCAACTCCGACATGGTCGCCATTATCGCTGCGGGGTGACTGACCGGATTGGCCTGCGGGGTGCCGATCCAGAGCGAGAGGCTCGGGTCGCCCTGCAGGTTGTAGGTCGTCCAGTAGTTGTTGGCGCTGCTGGTGCCCGACTGGGAAACGGCCAGGTTGCCGCTGAAGACGATGGCGTCGTTGGTGATGTACCACTGGGTCATCGCCTCGCCGTGGTCGTGGAAGATGCCGTCGTACGCGCCCAGCCCCGAATCCTCATACGGGATGGCCGAGCCGTCGATCTCGCTGCTCGAATGGAAGCCGACGCCCCACCAGTAGTCCTCGTTCCACTGGGTGTTCATGCTGGCGCCGATGTAACCGATGCCGCCCTTATCCGCGACGCGGAGCCAGGTCTCGCCGAAGCACTCGTCCGCGCCGAAAGAACCGGTGACGCAGCAGTTGCCGACGGCCAGACAGTACTTGCCGTAGTTGTCGAGGTTGTTCAGGTCGGTCTGGTTGAACTCGGGGTCCACCCAGTAGGTCACGCCGCCGTGGGCGGTATAGTTGACAAAGGATACGCCATCGCTCACGTTCTGGATGATGGCGGCGGCGCTGCTGCCGCACTCGGGGTAGAGATAGGTGTGGCTCGTGATGTTGTGCGCGGCATTGAAGTAATGCTCGGTGCCGTAGTTGATCTGGCCGTTGCCGTGGGAATCACCGAAACCGGTATCCCAACCGGCGGTCATGACCACCTCCGACAGGTAGCTGGGATCGGGCATGGCGAACTGCTCGTACATCAGAGTCTTGTCGATCATGGCCTGCAGCATGGTCGGGTTCGTGGCCGAGAAACGACCGTAGTACATGTCGGGAATGTGGTCGCCGGGCAGGGCGCAGTAGGGACGATCGGTCGTGTAACCGCTCTCCGTCCACGCGGGGATCTGGGCGACGTCGCCGACGAACAGCACGAAGGTGGGCGCGGGAGCCTCGGGGGTCGCGTTGTTGTACAGCCCGTGCAGATAGGCCTGAATGCTCTCCTTGCTCGAACCGACCTCGGGAGTCCCCTTGACGGCCATGGTGACCAGCAAGCCGCGCTGGGTCTTCCAGTCGACGAAATCGGCCAACTGAGCCTCGAACTCCGGAGGGGTGACGATGACCAGGGAGGCGATATCGCCGGCATGATCGGGATGGTCGTCATGCAGACTGCGGGCGCCGGCGAAGCCTTCATACAGATGATTGAAGAAGGGGCTCGCGGTAACGGCCTTGTAGTGAGCTTCGCGGGAGAGGTTCACACCGGTGAAATTGACCCGGAACTCGATGGCCTCGGTCACAACCAGCTTGTTCTGACCGGGATAGTAGGCGACCGGGGAAACTTCGAGACGGCCATACTGGACCGAACGGAGAGTACCGATCTCAACGACCTTGACCAGATCCTGCGCGATGGGCTCGGCGCGATAGCTGGCGGCCTCATAGATGAAGGGCCAGTCGGCGGGATCCACGTTCTTGGGCATGCTCGGCTGGGCCGGCAGCAAGCGGTTGGTGATCCCGTAATCGGCGAGATTGATCTCGCGCGTGCGGCTCGACAAGATCTCCACCTCGGCCCGGGCGCCGAAAGGGATCTCGACAAGGCGATTCATCATGGGGAGTTCCGGGGAACCCATGACTTGAGAAGCATGGAAGCCGGGAATGATCAGTTGGGTGAACTGGCCTTCCGGAGTGGAGACGTCAATCGCCTCCAGTTTGGCGATTTCGACATTGAAGCGCAGTGCATCCCCTTCACGAGAATCAAGTTCCAGTATGGAATTTGACGCATCCATGGGGATCACTTGCGTCGCCGCCATTGCCGTTGTTGCCAGCAGCAACAG
>JAAEPZ010000013.1 GCA_024231955.1 bacterium
AGCCTGCCAACTACCTCGTCGTCGGCGGTCGCCAGATTGGCAAATCGAGCCTGCTTAAAGCGATAGAGCGCCGGTACCGTGACCACCCGGAGATCAACTGCTACTACGTGGTCCTCTTCGACAGCGACCTCGTCGGCCCCCTCGCCAGGGCTGTCGGCCTGCCGCGCGATACCCCGCCCGGGGATCTCTTCGCATATCTCGACAACGGCCAGCGCCGTTTCTTCCTCATCGACGAGGCCGACGCCTTCATTCGCGCCGAACGCCGGAATAACCATGTCCTGCTGTCCCGGCTGCGCAGCCTCAGCGAACAGGGACGCGGCCACTTCATCCTCGCCGGCTTCTGGGATCTCTACATCGCCGCGGTCCACGATTATCACTCGCCACTGAAGAACTTCGGCGAGATTCAGGTGGTCGGTGCCCTCGAACCCGACGCATGTCGGGAGCTCGCGACCGTGCCGATGGAGATGATGGGACTCCGATACACCACCGAGGGGCTGGTGGATCGTATGATCCATGAGACCGGCCGCCGCGCCAAACTGATCAGCCTCGCCTGCAACGAGCTCGTCGAGCAGCACCAGCTTGGCAGACGAGAAGTGGGTGCCGACTCCGTCAAAGCCGTCCTCGCCAGTCGCCGGATCGAGGAGGCTCTCGGCGGCTGGAACCGACTCAGCGACGACGAGGACAGCAACCGGCTCGACCGCATCCTGGTGTGGGCTACGATCTCACGCGATTCATTCACCCAGCCGGAGGCTCTGCGCACTCTCGAGGGGGTGGGTGGGAGCGCATCGCCCGAGGAGGTCTCACGCTCCCTCGAACGGCTTGAGCTGGCCTTCGTCCTGAAGCGCGAGGAGACGCGATACACCTATCGAGTACCGCTGTTCCAGCGCATGCTCATGAAGCAGGATCCGAGCTTCCAGCTCGCGCGCGAGCTGGAGCGTTTCCACTCGGGGCAGCCGCTGCCCAGGGAGTCTGATCTGCCTGCACAGAGGATGGGGAACTCCGATGTTTGAAGATCTTGAAACCGAAGGACTCCGCACCTCGGAGCTGTTCGCCGGCAACCGGCCGAGCGGAGTTCCGTCAGCCTGGGCGATGCCCGATCTCATCCTCCAGCTGCTGATATCCCACAGCTCCGCGGGAATTATCAAGAAAACCTGCTCGCACTTCAGACTCGCGTGGCCAAACAGCGGAAAAGGTACCTGTTTAGCATTTCCATCAGGCGCCAAGATGCTTGAAAAAAAGGTGATTACGGCGTTCAGTGCACCTCGATCTTGGCCGCAATGGGCGACGGGAATGCCGGTCAATGCACAGCTATGCGCGAGATGCAGTGGTAGAGATTCAGGGGACCACAATATATTGCGCTAAACGCATTTGTACACACGCTAAACAAATACGATAAAAGGAGGCGAATCATATACATGCGAGGAGATTTCCATCGGAGATACACTTCGTTTCGCTTATGGATCTTGCCGGTCCTCATCCTGCTCGTCGGTCCACGTCTCTTGGCGCAGATGCCGGGTCAGCAACTCGATGACGGCGTGATGCGGCTTTTGGAAAGGGAACCCCGAGGCACTATCGGTGATCTGACTACCTCCCAAGCAGTACTTTACATGTACGATTATCTGGAAGTGGTGTTCCATCAATCCCTAAGAGAAGTGCAGGATGCACGCAGGATTGCCGATCGCTACCGGCATCGAATGCCAAAATCACGTGCTGAATGGGGTCAATATGTCGACGCTTTGAAAAAGATTCAGAGCGGTCGCGAGCGATACCAACAGACTTTGCGTGAACTCATCTCCAACCGCCGGTCTCTCATCGACAGGTTGCTCGGGCCGGCTGGATTGATCCGGAGTACGGGTTACGAAGTCGATCGTACGAGTGCCGAGCAGTCCGCAGAGCTGGGAGCGGTGGCCGAAGTCCAAAGGCAGATCCTCCAGCAGCAGACACAGATTAGTCATGGGCAAATACCGACGATTCAATGGCCATCCGGGATTGATTCCCTCTGGAAAGCTGAGATTACACAGGCCCTCAAGGACGCCGCGCAGGGATCAAGCAATGCCTATGACGCCTGGCGGGCTCTCGATAGAAGGTTGGGCCGTTTGCTGCGAGATCTTGAAGCCACCGCCGACGTGCTTCGGGAATCGGCACAGCAGAATTGGGACAACCTTGAGGAGATGGAAAAGCAGGCTATAGCGGAGTTCAACGTCCTGGCCGAGGCACAGGTCGATTTGGCTTCCAATGCCATGCTACAGCAGTCCACCATCCGTCGCATCTACAGGGTGCAACAAACCTACGCAGTCTGGAAGGTGCTGAACTAGAATGGATACTTTCGAAACAGGAAGGGGATGGATCTCCTCACGCAACTCAGCTACCAGCCCACCAAAGGAAAAGAGAGTGCGATATCGCGTTTTTTCGGAACTCCTGTGTCTGACGCCGGCAATGTCGCAACCGCTTCTTTCGCAATCCCAATCCCGCGAGCGTGCAGAATCTCTGTCCAGCCAAGCCAAGCAGGACTATTCCAAGGGCAACTTCGAGTCGACCAGGAATCACTTTGTTCTCTCAAGAGATCGAGCTTTCGACAAAAGGCAGCTCTCCGTTCTATACGAGATCGCCAAAGAACTCTACCTTACTCACGGTGCGCAGAGTGAGAATCCAGATTACAGCCAGCTAGCCGGTCGGCAAAATATTACTAGCGAACAACGATCTGGCCCCGGCAACGTCCCTCTCTATCCTGGTACAGCCCTCGAAGGGTTTGACTCAATCAAAGACGCCATAACAGCACTCGAACAAGCAACAGAAGTTACCGGGAATACCGATAGGCGAAAGAAAATTGTTACTAGGATCAAACGCGTAAAGTGGAGACTTCCTTTGGGCCGTTTCCAGGGAAATCTAAGCCGTTCCAGCGACCGTGAGCTCAAAAGAAAACTATCGAGCGAACTGCTCGTCGAGAAGCATATTTTGCAACTCGAAATAGACGTTCGCCGGCTCCCGGTAGTTGCCGACCAAGCCTTGGTCGACTTCGTAGCTTTGCCGGCTATTGCAGATGCCTACTTATCCCAGGCGTCTCAGGTCGAGGCCACTGGGCACGCTGTGGCTTATTTGATAGAGCTTCACGAATTCGTCGCTCCAGCCGTTGACGTTGGGAGTTGCGCATCTCTGAATACCGCCGATACCGCGGGGCTGCGAACTACCATAGATATCGAATTCTACCGAATCACCTTTGATCTATGTTGCCTCGAAACGGTCTATCACAGAATTCATCTGGCAGTTCATGGCAGTCACTTTCTCGATACCATGCCATCGACTGAACGCCCTCGGACTACTCCAGTGCTACCGAGATCCAAACGCGGCACTGAAGTAGCAACACATGAAGATAAACTATTCACTGGGAATTCATATCACCCCTCTCCGGTAAACGTTCATTTAGCATCCACACTGTATGGCGACCACGCGAACGCCAGGGGGGGGGGTAGTTTGACCCAACAGGTCAATCACGCTCGCCGAAACGCCGGTAAAATGCGACCCCGCAGCGGTCGAGCAAGCGAAATCCTCATGCATGAAACACTCCGCATGCAGATCCTGGCCGGGGCGCTCCTGCAGGTAACGCGCTTGCAGACAGCACGAGAGCATGCGGAGAGACTTGAAACCTCTCACTGCGAGAGAACTCGGCGTTTACAGATGAATATCCCCTCACGACTAGACGCCCCAGCGGTCGTCACTGCTTTGCAACGGTGGCCACGGCCCAAGGAGGCGGCTTGGAATAGAACCAGTCATGTTTTCCGGCAGATGGCCTCAGAGTTTCGTGTAGCGTTGGCCGTACGTCGCCCTGGTTGGTGTCAGAATAAACGGCAGGCCACCATCGAGACCGAACTGGGTCTGGGATGAATATTGGGGCCGAAGCAACAACACAAGAGGAGTTTGCAGTTATGCGCCGAAAAGTACTCATTCCAGCTATTTTACTTAACGTCTTGGTTTCAGTTTATGATCTCAATGCAACCCAGTTTAGCTTCTCAAAAAAAGATTTGAAAGAAGCTGCTCATCTTCTCGAAATCGGTACCATTGAGGGCTCCATGCAAACAGTTCGTGCTCCGGCAGCCGCACTTTTACTGTTCCCTCAATTGACGCATGAATTCAATCGGATTGAGAGAACAATGAGAGAGAACGAGAGGCTTAGGCTGCAGCCCAAGAGTGTGGCTGACGTTGTCAACTCTTACGAGCTTGATATTATAAAGAGGGAGGAATTCAACGTAATTTTGAGGGAATTCCGACAGGTAGCCGGCAAACTGAAAGAACGATTTGAAAATCTGGATCATATCCTTACCAAGGAACGAGATGATCTCGAAGAAGAAGCGATTGCCTTCAGAACGGTCGCGAAGATTATAGCACAAGAGGTTTCGCTGGTGGTATCGGATCCGGAAATTCGCCATCTTCGGATCTCTTGGCCGAATGCCTTGCCGAAAGAGGTCACCGATGTCCTCGACCGGCATTTGGTGCAGCTCTTAGCCACGGAAGATCTCGAAGCGCGAACAATCGAGTGGAGTTACCTCGATCGTACGCTCCGGCGCCTGCGTACCAGCCACCAGATAGCCTACGAGCAGGCATTGCGCGATATGGAGATGCAGAGAAAGATAGTCAAACATGAGCCGGAGAGAGTCTTCAAGGAGATCGGATTTATGATTGCTTATTGTATCGAAAAAAATAGAGAAGCCAACGAGCGAAGCGAACACATGAGATGGGTAGTTCTTGGCGAGGGGCCCTCACAGGATTCTCTTGGAAAGGAGTTCTGAATGAAATCATGCGTGTTTCATTTGTTGATCTTATTCCTAATATACATCTCGTTGCCGCTCGGGCACGTGACGGCGGGCGAAGCCCGAATTGATAAGGCAAGGCGGCTTGCTGAAAAGAAACGCCTGGCTGGTGAAGCAGAAAGGGTGCCTGTCCCCCTGGCCTTATTCGAGTTGTACCCGGATCTCCGAAGCGAGCATACGCTCGTGGTTTCTGCGGTTCGCTGGGCCAGTGAAGCCCGGCGGAAGCGATTGCCGATCCGCGGCCGCATCGATGCATTGGAGATTGCGCTTCGGCTACGTGAATCGTTCACCAAGCGACTTGTCGAGCTCGCTCGTGACATCGATGGGTCTGTAGAACGTATGGAACGGGTACTGCAAATGCAGCTGACTCTGATCGAAGAAATCAAACAAATTATAGAGAAGGAGCGCCTTCAAAAGTCCGCTCTGGAAAAACTGCCGGTATGGTTGCGGGCATTTGAGGATGTCGCAGCTGATCCCTTATCTTCGCTACCGGACCTTCCGATATCTGAGTACGTCAACGAGGAGATCCGGAATGGTCTGGAAGCTCGCTGGGCCCGGGTTCAGGAGGGCTCACGGCCCGACTATCGTCAGCTTCACTATAGGCGACTACGGACGGATATTGAACGCTACCTGGCGCTTAGCCGGCAAGCGATCGATGAATTTCGCCGTGATATCGAAAAGGTGCGCGATGTTGGCGAACAGTCCAAAGATAGCGTTATGGTCCAGCTGGGACCGCTCCTAGATCAGTGCATTCGGGAGAATGTACTCGTGAATGTCCAGTATCGAAGTCTTCTTCGAGATTTGAGGGAACGTCTGTGAGTCGGACGCCCGCATAAATTTTCGCAATATCGCCGGGAGGAGTCAAAACCTTTATACTATGACCCGAAGGGTTTGCGTTGACCGCGCAAAGATTTGGTGTTATTATTCTCGGTGGACGGTAGCATAAGGCGATCCTCTCAGGATGCGCCGATAAGACGTAAGTCATTGATGGGTAACGACTTATAGGAACGCGTCTGCGGCTAGACTAGAGGTCGAGATTAGCGAGAGGCGAGCGCGACGTGGCGCCGCGGTGCGATCCACTCCGGCAACGCGCTGTGCAGTCGTCGTATTGGACCGTTCCATACGTGAACTCGGCCCTTCCGAGCCTGATCAGACTGACGAGGGCGGGGAGTGGATCCCGGGGCGGGGCGGATCTCCTGCGGTCGCACTCGCTTCCCGTGCGGACATGGTTCTCTCAGCCCTCAGCCTTTTATAAGCTCGTTGCGGACTGCGGAGCAGACATCGTACCAGTAGGTGTCGTCGTAGTAGACGTAGACCAGCCGGTTCTTCAACAGCTGCAGTTGAATCTCCGGTTCCAGATCGGTGAAGGTATGCGTCTCGTGGACCTGCTCCAGATCTTTCCAATAACGGCGTGCCGTATCCAGCTTGCCGGCATAGAAAAGATTGACAGCTGCCCGGGCAGCCTGTTCGGTCAGCGGGAGCTGTACCCGATCCGCCAGAGTCTCCGCACACACACCCCGCACCAAGGTGAACAGATCCCGCAGATTGCCACCGCTCGCCTCACAGATGCGATCGACGACGATCTGCGGATCGCCGAATGCCCTCTCCATGCTCGATCCGGCCTTTTTAACCCTCCGCCTGATGATCTCGCGTAGCTTCGCCATGCCGGCCTCGTGTCGGCTCCCATCGCGATGATGGGTGGGCACCATCGGCACCACGATCGGCTCCTGGCCGTAACGGGCTCCCAGGTTCAGTCTTTCCTTCAGGGCGAGGCCCAAACTCAGGGTGTAGATCGCATGGCATCGGAGGTGGATCAGGTCACTGTGTTGACTGAGAAAAAGGCGGCACTGTTGCAGTATGTCGCTTTCCTCGTGAGACTCGATCCGGTTGAGATCATCGAGAATCACCACCAGTCGTTTGTTCCTATCGGCCTCCGCCACGATCTCACGCGCCCGGTCCAGGTAGGCGTTGGCCAGTTCCAGGAAGTTCGGGCCCCGAGCCGCTCTGAGTTTGTCGCGGAGTTGCTTCCGCACTAGGGCGACGTCTTTGGCTTCAAGCGTGGCCTTCAGGACCCCGTTGAGCCCCACGTCGATCTTCTGCACCTCGAGATCCAGGCTGAGGATGCGCTGAAGGTCTTCGAAGTGCCGGCGCAAAGGTCCGTCTTCGATCGACTGCCCGTAGCGCTCTCTGAGGGTCTCTCCGACGGCGCCGAGAATCAACACGATGACGTCCTCCGAGTCGACGTCGTTGATGTTCAGCCGCCGGCTCGCCTCGCCGAAAGCGACCAGGTGGCCCGCCTCCTCCAAGTGTTTCCGCAGTCTTTTGAGGAGCGTCGTTTTGCCGTCGCCCATGAGCCCGGCGAAGAGAATGGAAGCGGTGCCGTTCGCCAGCGCAAGCTTCAGTCTCTCGAACAGAGACGGGATCCCCCGCACCTCGGTGCAGTCGACGTAGCGATCATCCCCGACCTCGAGCGGCTCCAGGGGATTGAACTGGCGATAGATGTCTTCAATTGTGACTGGCATCGTCCACCTCGCGTCATTGGCGCCCTTTCGGACTCGAGCGGCTCCAGGGGATTGAACTGGCGATAGACGTTCTGGCTCGTCATTTCCCCAAGTGTAGCAAATCCGCCGCCCGCGCGAGTCCCCGCAGCGAAGGCGGGCTGATCACGGTCCGCGAGCGGCCTCCGTCGGTCAGGGACCCGTGGTGCCGGTGAGACGGCAGCACAGTCACGATCTCCGCGGCAGGCGGAGGAGGAAATGATCGACGTGGGCCGTCAGCCCGTCGGCGGTCTCGGAGACGCAGGTGAATTGCGCCCGAAGCGGCGATCCGGAGACCGGATACAGATCGACGGTCATCGCGTGCCGTGACAGGCACTCGTCCCGGTAGATCTCGGGCCAGTCCCTGACCTCGCGGTCGGTGAGCTGGACCACTGCTCCGGCCGCCACCTCGGCCGTCCAGTAGCTCTCGACCTGGGATTGCGCTTCCCGGGAGTCGTTGCGGCCCCAGATCTTCACCTCGATCACCACCACTTCGCCCGAGCCGTTGCGCCGCAGCTTGAGATCCGTGCGCCCTGCGGCGTTCTGGGCCTCGCGCTCGGCTTGCCAACCCAGGAGCTCGAAACCGAGGGCGAGGTGGGCGGCGAAGACCGCCTCGGGGACCAGCTGCTTGCCGCCGCCGGCATCACGCGGCCCCGGACGGAAGAAGTCGGCGCTGGAACGGTGCAGCTTCTCGAGCAGCGACCGGAGATCGCGCCGCAGGTGGTCGAGCGGCTGCTCGGGCGCCGGGGAGAAGGTCGGGAGGTTGAGCAGGCCGGCGATAGGGTACGCCATGACCGGATCGGTCCTGGCAGGCGAGCGCGAGGAAAAGCGCACCAGACCCGCGGTCCCGAGGAGTCTGAACACGTCGACCAGCTCGAGTTTCAGCGATCCCTCCTGCGGGCCGCAAGCCTTCTTGAGGGCGGCGCGGGGTATCGGTCCCGGCGTTTTCCGGATCCGCTCCAGGACCCGCTGCGGGGCCGGCGAGAGAAGCGGGTCGGAAACCGAGCGCACGAGGTCGGGGACGTAATCTCCGTAGATCTCGAGGAAGTCGGCGAAAACGTCGGCCACGTCGCGCTCCACGGGCGGAGGCGAGAACTTCCACAACTGCTGCAGACCGAAGGTGAGAAGGGCGGGAATGCCGCCGGTGGCCAGATGCAACGCGTCTTGGACTGCCTCGCTTAACGGCGCGCTGTGCTCGGCGAATAGTTGGGCGAGGACATCGAGGTCGGGGCGCTCGAAGGGAAGCAGGCTCACATGCTGTGCCCTCGCCAGAAAACTCGAGCCGAGAACGTCACGCACCACATAGACGCCGATCGAGCCGGTGGCCAGCACGCCGAGGGGAGGCACGTCGCGGCGCGTCGCTTCGAGATCGTTGAACAATCCGCGACCCGGAGGGTTGGCCGATCGTTGGTCGCCCTGCTCGGCGTAGCGGTCGAACTCGTCGTACAGCAGAACCAGCCGTTCCGGGACGTCGTTGCGGGCGAAATAGGCGTCGACAAGCTCGCCGGAGTTGATGGCCCCTTCGGAAACATCGAGGCGCCGCGCCAGAAGATCGAGGCAGGCCCGTACCGTCAGCTCCGGCGGCGGCGCCGAGATCAGGACTACCCGCAGGTCGCCGTCGCGCTCGAGGGTGGTCTTCAGCTGCCTCAGGAATACGCTCTTGCCCATGCCGCGACCGCCGAACACCACGGCGCTACCGCCGTGACGCAGGGTGTCTGCCACCGAGCTGAGCTCGGGGCGTGGGATCTCGATCGTGGGATTGTGGCTTTGCCAGTCGTAGGGATTCATCGCCGATGTCCAGTATACCCTGCGGGAACCGGGGGTCCTTCTCGCTGCCGCCGGAAGGTGAATGGTTGGAGCTCGGTGAAACCCCCGCCGATGAGCTGATGGTGATGATCCTTGCGACTTTGCCTGTGCCGGCGCTCCGTTTCGACCAAACGACAGCCCTCGGAAGAAGGCTGGAATCGGCCTTGGCTGGAATCGAGCGCCGCCTCGCGCCCCCCACACTCACGCCGCACGACCGGCGGGAAGCGGGTGCGGCTCGTCCTGACAAGCTCCCAAGTGTACGTGCGCAACCGGTCGCCCGCGCCCTCGGAAAGCGCTGGGAGAGTCGGCTTCCAGCCGGCTCGTGGGCGCAGCCCACGCATGGACGCTTCGCGTCTTCAGGGGGACTTCGTCCCCCGGGCCGGCTGGAAGCCGGCGCTCCCAGCACGATCGAGGTCGTTCCAATTCGCAAAATTATGGCCCAACGCCATCGTTGCCGCGTGCAAGGCCGCCAGCGCTGGCACCCCGTAGCGCACTGCGCCGTCATTGTGGGGCAGATCGCTCATGGAGCCTCGTTCGAGGAGATCCTGGAGGATTATCCTGACCTGGAACGGGACGATATCCAGCAAGCCATCGAGTACGCAGCCTGGCTGACGCATGAACAGGTACACATCGCCTGAGTCCGATGCGGTTTCTCGCTGACATGGGCGTCGCTCAGCGAATTGTCGTGTGGCTGAGGGACCAGGGCCACGATGCCGTTCACCTCCGGGAGCAAGGACTCCACCGCCTTGCGGACGAAGAGATCTTCGAAAAAGGAATCTCCGAAGACCGAGTGATCCTGACGTTCGACCTCGATTTCGGGGAGATCGCTGCGCTTGCCGGGAGAAGAGAACTTAGCTCGCTTCGCTCGCGAACTCCCGTGGGGTGACAAGCCTGCGAGGCCCGGGGCAGGCTCGGGGGAGTTCATCAGGGCGGTGATGGTGGCTTGAAATCCCACCATCCCCTGCAACCAGCACACCTTGCCCTTGTTCTTGCCCGGGCAAAACAAGGGCAAACCGTGATACGCCTGCCGAACGAGACATCTGGCTGAACGACCGTGGTGCGCACCACTGCTGGCGCCGTTTGCCCTTCCAAGGAACTACCACTCCAACGGGCGGCAAATCCCAGGTCAGAGGGTGGGGAATCAGAGATTCTGCCTACTCATTGGGGTGGCAAGGACAAGCCGAGAGGAGCGTGGCCAGATCCGCGATGGTGGCCTCCTCCCGAGGAGTGGTCCAGCGGCAATGGCTTGTCCTTGGCTTCTCGAATGATCACGCTTCTGCGCAAGGGCAAGCCTGCGTGCGCTTGAGCCGGCCAGGGATTTCAGAGGTCTCCGCAGCACGCGCCGATGATCTCGTCTGCTTGCCCTTGCCACCCCGAGCCTGTTCCTCGGCGTCTGTCCTTCCGCGCAGCGGATTAAGGAGCTTGCCACCCC
>JAAEPZ010000014.1 GCA_024231955.1 bacterium
ACGAGCAGGAGTGGCTCGCCGTGGAGAAGGAGTATGGCGAGGAATTGGAGGTGATGTCCGCCGGGGAGTACAGCGGCAGAACATTTACACGTCCCGACGGCGGGGATGTGGTCGCGCCGGGCGTGGGCCCCGACGTGGCGAGCGTGGTGGTGCGCAAGGAGAAATATCTGTACACCGAATCCATTCCCCTGGTGCTGCTGACCTCTCCCCTTGATTTAATGAGCCTGGATTCGATTCCCGAGGATCATCGCGCGGTTCTCCTCGAAAAAAACGGGCAGGTGCTCGCCACGGCCAAGGTCAACATCGGCTTTCGAACCGCCTTTTACACCCCCATGGGTACAACGGTGCAGGAGAAGGACCCGGGCAATCCGGGCTTTCTCAAGGGGCAGACGCTGAAAGGGTTCAACCATTTCACGGACCAGTTGTGCGGTCCGATCATGGGGGCGAAAGTCTACGTCCCCGGCCACCCGAAAGGCGCCTCCGACGCCAAGGGCGTTTTCAGGGTCAAGGTTCCTTTCAACACCATGTATTATTTGCTGGCCGAGTTGCGTTACACGGCTTTCGATCCCCAGTCCGGTTTCAAC
>JAAEPZ010000015.1 GCA_024231955.1 bacterium
CTGACGCTGCTCTTCCCGTTCCATAAACATCTTTATGTTCTGGGATTTCACCTGTTCCCTGAAACGGACTCCAGCCTGGCAAACACCGAATTCAGCCGGTCGGATTCGCGGCACCATTGGTTCATCGGTCCATCCGTTCGGTGGTACCGGCTGTTGCAGCACAGTCCGCTCTTCGCGCGGCGTATTCCCTGGGATCGTGTACAGAGCGTCACTGTCATGAACCTCCTGGTCCAGCATCTCGCGTTCAGCGCGGGCCTGGTTCAGGCTTCGCTGAGTGTTCTCGGGTGGCCTCGGCGCGCCCATCGGTGCTGACGGCAGGAAGAGCCCCATCGGCATCGGTTGCAGATCCTCCTGACTGATCTGGTACATGACGGCTTGCTGTCGCTGAACTTTGGGTGACACCTTCATTGGCGATTGGGACGGTGGCGCCGGACGCTTCTGCGGTTGCCGGAACCCCCCTCGGCTCGGCCCCGCCCAGCCGGCTCCCAGCGGTGGATGCGCGTCGAATCCGCCCCTGCCCGACTTTCCGACTGGGGGAGTAGCGGCCTCTCTCACCCAATTGTCACCTTCGATGCTTCTTGGCGAGATTCCCCTGCCCACAGCCGTTGAGGCCGGGGTCTGCTTCTTTGTCAGATCCCTGCTCGCATGTTGATCTCGGGACTCCCCCTCGATCCCAGGACTGAGGCTCTCAGCCCTTGCTCTCCAAGTGATGTCATCAGCGGTGTCTCTGGCTTGCACTGAGGACCTGCCAGACCCAGCCGGTGACACATCTCTCGACTGTCACGGCGTCGGTTTCGCCAGCGGTACGGCTGCCGGTTGGTCGATGTAGAACCGCTTCACTGGCGGGCGCGGTCACTTGAAGTACCCGTCTCCGAAAGCAGTCGCCACCGTCGGTGGTACGACCTCGTCCATCGTCGTGGGAAGCTGCTGATATGGCACCGGATCGCCCAGTTCACTTCCGATAATGCTTCGGTAAGTGTCGATCTGATCCAGCGCCACGACCAGACCTCTGCATCCCGTCTGTGGTTCCGTTCGCTGCGGCCCCCGCTCTCGCATTTGCATCCTCTGCCGACCCTCTTTGGTCATATCCACCTGAGCTCCCTGAGCGATCAGGTACTGCCACAGCTCCAGCCTAGGC
>JAAEPZ010000016.1 GCA_024231955.1 bacterium
TGCGCGGAGAACAGCAGGTCAAGGTGAGCATGACGGTCGGTTCGCGCCCTGCTCCCAGGGCGGTTCCGATCACGCCGCTCACCTTTGCACACCGGCGGTTCCGCGCCCGCCTTGCCAGATCCCCTCGTTGACCTCGGCGCACCGGGAACGTGGAGCAATGCCATTAACCTTCACAGGCCTCGTGTGTCGTGCTTTTCGAGCGTGCGTTCTCCGACCCGGGCCCGCGACCGCGCAACCTGACCCGTTCGACGTCCTCCGTGCCCCGTCTCCCCTGGCCCTTGGTCCGTGGCCCCTGGAGGATTGGCGGCGTCATTGCCGCCTTGGCCCGTCGGCTCACGGCGCACCGTCGCAGGGGTCACGGTTCTTGGGTCAGGGGTCACGAATGACGGTGGCAGGGAGTACGGTCGCGGGCACGTTGCCCGGCAAGAGGGACCTCGCTTCCGCCGCGCTCAACTGTGCAAGGTCTCAGCTGCTACTTTGAGAGCCTGACCAGCATCGAGACGATCCGGATGAGCAGGCCCCTGGCTTCGACACGCTCTTCGATTTGGTTGTTTGTGATCACGCGAGCGACATCAAGGACCGCAGCACATTCGGCTCCGGATCGTTTTGCGATGCGATAGAAGCGTTTCTTTTCGTCCCTCGCAAACTCCTCCGCCCCTTCAGCAATGTTCAGTACGATTGATGTGGCGGCCCGTCTGAGTTGGTCGGCGAGATAGGAGCGACCTCGGGGCAGCCTCGAGGCGACCAGGTTGGCCAGGGCCAGAAAGCGGAGCGCGAGTTGATACACCTCGAGCCTCTCATGGTCAAACCTGAGGTTGTGTTTCGACATAGATGTCTCCGCATGGCAACACTGCCTTGGAGGTGAGACGTGGCGTCGAGACGGAGGTTACAGGTTTGACGACAGCGGCCACGAGAACCACTCGTCGGGTTGAATTGATGCGCGGACTTGACGTCGCTTCAAATAGATTCCCTTGGGGACATGATGTTGTGGAATGAACAACGCCACAGCGCTACAATGGATGCCGGTTGGTGACAGGCTGTCACTTCTATTGATCACTCAGGGGGATTAATTCATGTCCGGCACAGCCCTTGCAGTGAAAAATGGGTGCCACTTGGTGGGCAATCCGAAGAACTTTTTCAGCGGTTTCTGAGCTGCTCAGCAAGTCGGAGACAACTGAACTCAAAAGGCGACCGAAGCACTTCACGCGCGGCGGCCCACTGAGTCCAGATCTTCTCATTACCCTGTTGCTCTATCTGATCGCCGACGGCGGTCGCCGCGGCTACCGCAACCTGCTCGATCGCTTCTGGGATGAAGCACAGACGCACGCGCTTCCGCTTCCCACCGAGGAGCCACTTTCCGCAGCGGCCTTCTGCAAGGCTCGCAAGAAGCTCAAACCAGAGGTGTTGCAGACTCTGCTGCACGAGGTCGCGGCGGCCTTCGACCAAGCGCAGGGTCGCCGACATCGGTTCCAGGGACGACGGGTGTTTGCTGTGGACGGCTCGAAGATATCGCTGCAGCGAGCCGAAAGTCTGTGGCAGGAGTTCGGGGGTCCGACCAGCGGCTTCTGCCCACAGATCATGGTCAGTGTGCTACACAACGTGGTCGCCA
>JAAEPZ010000017.1 GCA_024231955.1 bacterium
CACTACGCCATAGTCCGGCCCGCTCAAGGCATAGACGTAGAGGACGGTGTCCTCGGCGTGGTTCCGGTCAGCCCAGTTCATATAGTCAAAGCGCAAACTCTGGGCATCCTCCGGTATCAAGATCGGCTCACTCGCCGCCCAATAGCCGTAGCGCCCCAGGTAGAATTGGTGCCGAGCCGGGCAGGGAGCGAGAGCACATCCCGCTACGTGGCGATACACAATATCAGAAGCTTGCCAATCCGGCACCTCGACCGCCAGACGCACGTTATCCACGCGGGCCTTGTCGTTCCGGCTGCTGCTGCCCCAGTAGGTGCGGAAGCGCAGCCGGATGCTCTGGCCGCGATACGCTTGCAGATCGAGCACAGCCTTGCGCCAGCCATCCTTCAAGCTGCCGGAATAGCTGCCCAGTTCGACGACCACACTATAGTCTGGTCCACTGAGGGCATAGACGTAGAGAGCCGCGCTCTCGGCGTGGTTCCGGTCGCTCCAACTAGTGTAATCAAAGTGCATACTTTGCGCATCGACGGGCACGGTGAACGGGTACGTCGCGGCCCAGTGGCCGTAGCGCCCCAGGTAGAGGTATGGCCCGTCGAGGCTAAAGCCATCGTCCCGCACCTCCACGTAAGCCAAATCCGACGCTTCCCAATTGCCCAGGTCGCCGCTGCCCAGGTCATAGTTGAGCGGGTAGGTGCTCTCGTCCGACATCTCCCGTCCCCGGTCAAAGTCATAGTTGGGCGGGTAGGTGGCAGAGGGCAGCAAGGTGGTGCCCTGTTCAAAGAGCAGGTTGTCAGGTTCAGTCAGACCGGGGTCCTCCGGCCAGTCCTGGTCGCTCGTCCAGGCATAACCCAGGGGAGACGGTTCCCAACCGGGCAGTTCGACCGCCAGCGCCACGTTGTCCACCCGCGACTTGTCGTTCCGGCTGCTGCTACCCCAGTAGGTGCGGAAGCGAAGGCGGATACTCTGTCCGCGGAAGGCCCGCACGTCCAGTTCTGCCGAACGCCAGCCATCGGCGGCGCTCCCCGAAACCGATCCCAGTTCGACCACTACGCCATAGTCCGGCCCGCTCAAGGCATAGACGTAGAGGACGGTGTCCTCGGCGTGGTTC
>JAAEPZ010000018.1 GCA_024231955.1 bacterium
GCAGACGGGCTGAGATCTCACCTCTTGAACGGTCCGAGACTTCGCTACCGGTACTCCTTTGCCTTCAGCAGCCCACTGTGGAAACACCCGTGTCCGTCTGATCAAAAAGAGCCGCACCCGTATGAATTGCATATTTAGCGCATGAACCAGGGAGTTTTTCGGGCACCGGGGGCAGCTCGCCGCAATATCGCCGCGGACGGCAACGACAAACGACGCAGGCTGCGGGACGGACCACCCGCCCCGCAACCCGACGCCACACCCTCACTCCGCCCGCAGCGCGTCCACCGGATCCAATCCGGCCGCCCGGCGAGCGGGCAGATACCCACTGGCCGCACCGACCACGGCGCTCATCGCCAGGGCCGCGACCACGGCCGACGCCGGCGTGCTGAGCGGCAGCGCCGGTGCCACCAGCCGGATCAGCCCCCCGACGCCGAAGCCCGCCGCGATCCCCATCACCCCGCCGACCGCGGCGATCAGAATCGCCTCGATCAGGAACAGCCGCGCCACCCCGGCCGGGGTCTCCCCGAGCGCCCGCAGCACCCCGATCTCGTTGGTGCGCTCGTGCACCGAGATCCACATGATGGTGAGGATGCCGATCGCTCCCACCAGGAGCGAGATCCCGGCGATCCCGCTCACCGCCACGGTGACGATCGAGATCACCCGGCCGAAGGTGTCGAGCATCTCCTGCTGGGTGGTGATCGTGAAGTCCTCCTCGCCCCGGTGACGCTCGCTCAGGATCTGGCGCATGCCGTCGACCACCGCCGGGATCGCCTCGGCCGAGCGGGCCAATACGTCGATCTCGGTGAGCTCGTCGACGCGGAAAAGAGCCATCGCGCTCGCCACCGGGACGTAGGCGGTGTCGTCGAAGTCGAAGCCCACCATCTGGCCCTTCGATTCCATGACCCCGATCACCAGGAAGCTGCGCCCGCCGATCCGCACCCGCTTGCCCAGGGGCGAAGTGCCGTCGAACAGCTCGCGGGCGAGCTTGGGGCCGAGCACCGCGTGGGAGCCCTGACGCCGGGGGTCGATCGCCGGCAGGAACGAGCCCTGCCCGACCCCGAAGCTCCAGGTCGCGGGGGCCTCGTGACTGACCCCGAAGACGAAGACGCTGCGGCCCCGTCCACCCCCTTCGACCCGGGCCTGGCCCATCACGAACGAGACCAGGTGCTTGACCCCCGGGAGCTGACGCAGGGCTTCGGCATCGTCGATCGTGAGCTTGTGGGTGGTGCCTCCGAGCACCCCCGACATGCTGCCGAGGGTCTCGACCTTGCCGGGGTTGACGGCGATGATGCTGGTGCCGAACTGGCTGAACTGGGCCGTGATGTATTCCCGCGTGCCCTCCCCGAGGGAGGTCAGGAGGATCACGGCGGCCACCCCGATGGCCACTCCGAGGGCCGACAGGGCGGTGCGCAGGCGATGCCCGGCCAGGCCCCGATCACGAACTTGAGCGCCTTTCCCTGGGTCTTCCCCGGCCCCTCTCCTTCCCGGACCCCTTGCCCCCGATGCGAGGGGGCTAGGATGGTTAGGACACACCGGGTGCACAGCCGGCACCGAAGTTCGCCAAGCGACGAACGGTTGCCTCCTTCGTGCGTCCAGCATATAATCCCCCCGCTTGGCGACGCCGCAGCCCTGAGGGCTCGATTCACGCGTTTCCTGCGGCGGCCAATGGGCGGATATGGCGCGGGGGGTAGCTACGTAGCTACCCCGCGGTGGGAAGTAGGCGTGTTGGCTGTAGAGGCGATCTCAGCGGCGCCAGACAAGGATGAGGGCCGCTTCGAGTCCTTGGACCGGTCGACTTGACCATAGGAGACTTCATTGGGACACTTTGGGACATTGTGCTGCCACCCACATGCTCTCTGTGGCCGGCCCAGAGGGAACGCGACGGGGAACCACCGCCGACCAGGCAGACGATCGATAGCGGGCTCTTGCCGAGACATGCAGGGGAGTTCTTCTGTCCGCAATCGTGGAGACCAGCAGTCACGCAAATCCACTTCTTCATCTGTATCGCTTCCACGCGGTGGGTTGAGAGCGCTGAGTCCGGCAGAGGTCTCGTAGTCACATAACACCCGGGCGACATCATCAGGCCAATCAGCGCAGCTCCACTCGGGACACAGTCATAAGGACGAATACTCGTATCCGCCATACAGAATACCTCCTACCAGTACCATCATTGACCATCTGACTCGCTATCCTCGCATCATCCGAATATCAGGAAAAAATCATGACTACCTTTCGCTGGCTTCACCTATCCGATCTCCATAGAACACGTGATCAGACAGGCTCCGCAATATTGTGGCCACGTCTAAGGCAGAAATTTCTTGAAGATCTGGAGGTGGTAAGCAAATTAAGCGGACCTTGGGATGCCGTCTTTTTTACTGGAGATCTCACCTTCTCCGGAGCTTCCGAAGAATTCAAGATGCTGGACGACATTCTCAAAGAGATCTGGCAGAGTCTGAGTACTCTGAGAAGTACGCCAATCCTCCTGCCGGTTCCGGGAAACCACGATCTCAAAAGGCCAACCCACCTTTCCGCCGGGCACCAAATCCTGAAGATCTGGGACGAGAAAACAGACCTGCATGACGATTTTTTCAAAAACGAGAAAGACGAATATCGCAAGCAAGTCTCCACGTTATTCACCCAATACAGTCAATGGTTGAGGCACACCCCGCTGGTGAACCACGATAGCTTTACGCATGGCGCCCTCCCGGGTGATTTCTCCCGCACTCTCGATACGCCAAACGATCTGAAAATCGGGGTCGTCGGCCTGAACTCGGCCTATCAGCAAGTGGATCGCCATGATTACTCCGGGAAGATCTTCCTCCACCCGCAGCAAGTCCATCAAGCGTGTGGCGGTGATGCCGACAAATGGAGAGCGAAGCACGATTTTGCTTTTTTGCTTATTCATCACCCTATCGACTGGCTTTCCTCTCGAAGTAAGGATTTTTTCTATTCTGAAATTGCGCCACCCGGCCGGTTTAATCTGATTCTCCATGGGCATCTTCATGAGAACGCTTCTTTGTTCTGCGCGAAAGGTGGCAGCCAGGGCCAACAGATCTACCAGGCTGCCTCTCTTTTTGGGGTCGAGAACTGGGGAGAAAAAGGCGAACTGCGAAATCATGGCTATTATGCTGGGCGCCTTGAATTGATCGATTCTACGGCGAAGATCACCCTATTTCCGAGGAAGGCAGAGAAGATAGTCTCTGGTGAGTGGGCGATCAACGTTGACACACTGCAGGGTACGGATGCTCACCATGCCATACGTCTGGATTTGCAGGTTCACCGTCGACCCGCGGAGATCACGCATGCAGAAGAAGCGGGGAGCTCTGGAGAAGGTGAGTTGTTGATTTACCGCAAAGAACAACAGCCCGATCGAGCTCCTGTTAAAAGACCTCCCAAAGGACCCAAACCCGATCCGCGGTTGCGCATTGCGATTCTTGCGACTGGCCGCGATGCCCCCGGAGTTAATGCCTGTATTCGATCATTGGTTCGCGTAGCGGCCGCCCGGGGTATCGACGTCATCGGAATACAAAATGGATTCAGTGGCCTTGCGAAGGCCACGGAAGTTCGGGTTCTGAGAGGCTCTCGCGAACACCTGGATATACTCAGGAACCACGGAGGCGCTGAAGATCGGCGATCCAGGAACGAAGATGCGGCTAAGGATCAAATAAGTGCCATGGCAGCGCAGATCTCACCACCGATTTCCGCGGAGCTTGACGCACGTCCTTTCTTCTTCTACAACCGAGATTTTGCCGAATTCAAGCCTGATACTGCCGATAAGGAACTGCTGCGGAAGGTTAACAAAAATCTGATGCGGCAAGTTTCGATGATCATCCATCGTGGCGGGTCAATCCTACTTTCGGGCCAATGTCCCGAGCTAAGGATTCCAGCCCTCCGCGACGACGTCCTTGCTCAAATGAAAAGCGCAATAGAATTGCACAACGTTACACACCTGGTGATCATCGGAGGCGGTGGATCCTCGACTGCCGCTTGTCACCTTGCTAGATATTTGAATCGGGAAGCGCAAGCAGGAGATCATCGATGCAGGATCATTGTTATCCCGGCAAGCGTAGAGAACGACCTCTTTGGCCTCACCGACGCAACGATCGGGTATGACACGGCCTTGAAGACGACGGTAGAATGTATTGACTTCCTTCGCGATACCGGTGACGCGATGGTATCCCCCTATTTCGTAGAGATTGCTGCCGAGAACTCCAACATGTTGGCCGCGGAAGCTGCAATCGCCTCCGGCGCGGAGTTTCTATATGCGCCGCTCGGAAAGGAAGACGAAGGTCCAATGGATTTCGCGGAAAAGTTCGCGGAGGCAGAGACTAAAGGCAAGGAAATGTGGGGCAATCAGCCCGTTCGAAAGACGAATATCATCATCGTCAAAGAGCATGAAGTGGATGAACTCAAAAAAGCCTTGAAGAGTTTCCTTGATGAGGCTTCTCTCGAAGGTGAACGTCCTGTCAATCTTCATCGGCTTCCACACGGCGGACCGCCCACAGCCCGAGATCGAGTGATTGCCACTCTGTTTGGGCACCATGTGGCAGCAGCTATCGCCGAAGAACGTCTGTTTATTTCGGGAGATGCTGAGAGAGATCCTTTCTCTGGTGCGGGTCTCGAATCACCACTTCTGGTCTCCATCGCGGGCACGCAGACTGGTTGGTCCAGGCTAGTGCTTGTAGGGGAAAAACTTGATGTCTCGAGAAATCAGCGAATTGTTGAATCTTTCGAGAAGTATGGAGAAGGAGAGGATGCCACCTCGCAGCAAGTTGTGGCCCGATTGCAACGGGTTCTCGGAGAAGTCAGTCGGTCCTACTTTGGTAGCAGCTCTTCGAGCTGAACAACTACGCAACTACGGAGTGTTTCCAAGTGACAAAGACCATGGCCTTCCCGATAAGAGACGGTGCTGGATGCAGTAGCAAACTCGCACCGGCCATCGTGAGCGAGGTTCTCAACAAGTTGAAATTGGGATCGCCCGTGGACTCATACGGAGCCGGCCGAGACGATGCTGCTGCAATTCTGCAGGAAGATGGTTCTTGGCTGATCCTGACAGTCGACAACAGTCCCCTGACGGGCGAGACGCCCTTTAACTGTGGAAAGATCGCGGCGCTCAACGCTATGAGCGACGTTTGGGCAATGGGTGGCAAACCGTATCTACTCGCAGGAACGCTGATCGCAGGCCACGAACTTTCAAAGGAGTCGATCGTCGAGGTACTGGAAGGCGCCGACGCCGCCGTCCGTGCGGCCAATGCCTTCTACGTAACCGGACAAATGAACCGTCATATCAACAACAGCATTTCGTGGCTCGGATTTGCAGTGGTCGGAAACGTCGAAAAGGGAAGACCGTTGATGCAGAAGCAGAATCTAGCTTCCGGGCAGGTGCTGGTTCTGACCAAACGGATCGGTACGGGCATGCTCTTGGCCGCTCTTGAGCGCGATCTTGGCGGCGACTTCGATTTCGATGCGGTCTTTGAGTCGATGTGCGAGTCGAATCGGCAGGCTTCAGAGATCCTAAGCCGTGCCGGCGTCGAAGCCTGTACGGACGTCTCCGGAAGTGGCTTGGGTGGGAGTCTGGCGGAGATGGTGAAGCTCAGCGCCGTTGAAGCAACCGTCTTCTTTGATAGGGTTCCGCTGTTCCGGGGTTCCTACGAGGCAGCGTCGATCCTCCACATTCGTACCGGGCTGAACAGCTCCAACGAAGACTGGGCCGAAGATCTTGTGAAGTGGGACTGGGAGAGACCGCGTAAGCACGAGCTGAGGACGTTGATTTTCGATCCGCAGACATCGGGCGGTCTCCTCGCTGGCGTCGCGGAAGACCAGGCCGATGGTGTGCTGAAGGAGCTCGAGGAGGCAGGGATACCCTCCTCGCCGATTGGGCGAGTCGAATCCTCTGGCCGCAGCCGGATTACGATTCGTTAGCATGGAGCCAGTTAGCTGATGACAAAGAAATACGAGGTGCTTGGAAAGCGAACCGGCCAGTTCGGAGCTTTTTCGCTCGTCGAACAAGACGTTCGCATTATCGACAGTGGTAAGGAGGAGACCTGGTTTTCGGTCGAACGCCGGGAAAAAATCGTTCGACTCCTCCTCACGACGGATAAAGGATATTGGTTCTTGGAACGACCCAGCGGATTGAGGTTCGACGCGGAGGGTTGGCAGCTGCCGACGATCTATGCGGTCAACGGCAGTGTGACAGACGCTGCCGAAGAGTTCCTCCGCGAGAGCTGGTCCGTTGAAGGGGACATTGAGTACATAGGGGAAAGCCCGGTTGCCGCGACTGTTAGCAACAACATACACTTTGTCGCCGTTCGTTTAAGCCATTTCGGGCGTTCACTGGAAGGTCTTAAGCGCTTCGCCCCTCGCGAGCTATTCGATCTTCTTAGGCGGCAGGGAATCCAAGATGACCGTAGTGCCCGTATGATCTACGATCATCTTCCTATTTCGCTTGTTGCCGATCCAAGAATCGCCAATTCATGGTCCGATTACGATGCCAGCCCACCAGCTTTCGCCGATGCGCTGGAACTTGCCGATAAGGTAGTGGATACGTTTGGCTTCTTCCGCCTTATCGAAAGCACCACGAAGGACATCAGGCCGTCGGAATCAGCAATCCGTCAGGTCGTAGAGAGACCTGATGGGGTTAGGATTCTTGCCCTGGACGATCAGGGGAGGATCGTCATCACTCGCGAGCTCCGGAATGACGGCTGGGACTGGCGCCTTCCCGGTGGAAAGGTAAAGAGGATCGATCCGCTCGCCACTGCGCGTGGCGAGTTAAAAGACGAAACTGGTTACACGGCACGGAATATGCACCTAATCCGGACATCGCTTGACGATGAGGACATTAGATACCGGCTGCATTATTACCTCGCGGAGGGCCTAACACCTGGCGAGCCTCGTAGACATGGAGCGGAAGTCATCGAAGTCCACCTCTTGCAGCTTCCCGCGATCTTTGCACATTTGCGCAGCACGTTCTCCGAGGAGCGACTTCGTGAAGACCGTACCGGTGGCGTTTTGTACAGCATTCTTCCTCTGTGCCTCGTGAGAGATTGAGAGCGCGGCGCACCCCTGGAGGGATGCGAGTATGAATTGGGTGCGGCTCTTTTGGAACAGGCCTGATCGCCTTTGTTTTCAGCAGTTTAGGCCAAGCCATGCGCTGCGAGGAGGCGTTTTTCTGGGGCGTATGGTGGCCTGAGGTCGATACGTCGGTGTTTTCTTGCCCAGGGCCGCCTTAGCCCGGTCTGAACGGAGCCTCGGACCTTTCCGATAGCGAGATTCGAGCCCGTCTGCGGGCGGCATATGGTAGCCTGGGGTCGAAGACCCCAGGTAGGCTGGCAGTAA
>JAAEPZ010000019.1 GCA_024231955.1 bacterium
GCTTCCTAGCCGGCTCGTGGGCGAAGCCCACGCATGAGTCGCCGGCTGGAAGCCGGCGCTCCCAGCGCAGTTAGCTCGCTTCGCTCGCCAACTCCCGAGGGGTGGCAAGCCTGCGAGGCCCGAGGCAGGCTTGGGCAAATTCACCAGGGCACTGATCGTGGCTTGGTTCCCTCCACCCGCTGCGATCAGCACACCTTGCCCTTGCTCGCTGGCCGGGGAAACTTGCGGCAAACCGTGATACGCTTACCGACTGAGCCATCTGGCTGGACGATCGTGATACATACCACTTCCGGTGCCGTTTGCCCCGGGGCGCGCGGCCTTGCCACCCAACTCCACAAGTCCCTTGTTTGCAACAGTTGTGCGATTTTCGAGACGTCCGGTTAGTGATTTCACTAGCAATCGTCTAGTGATTCCACTAGCAATCGTCTAGTGATTTCACTAGCAATCGTCGGTATATATCGGACAAATCACACTGACAACTCTGGGGTCGTTCATTCCTCCCTTCACCAATTCTGACTCTAGCTCATCGAGCCTCCGAATCGTCTCCCGGTTCAGGCTGAGCTTCTTGATGCGTTTCTTCATGTTCTTCTCCTCGGGCAGTGCCCGTTTTCAGGTTGCGACTCACAGAACGTGAGCCGTCGTATCGGCGTCCGGCCGGGTCTGCACAACCCGGCAGCGGAAGTCCGCCTTCCGCTGAAGCTCTTCCACCGCGGCCCCGTGGCTCACCCGGCGTCGCCGCGCCAGCCGTGCGGGCGCC
>JAAEPZ010000020.1 GCA_024231955.1 bacterium
ACGTCCACGAGCTCTCCCCACCCAGCCCTGTCCTCTAAACTGTCCACCTCGTCCTTTTTGTCCTCCTCGTTCTCCTCGTCCTCCTCGTTTTCCTCATCCTCCTCGTCCACTCTGCTCAAACATCACTTGCGGCTGCGGCTCTGGTCGCGTGGACCTCTGAACGAGCACATTCGCCAGTTCTGTACGAACCTGGTCCGCAATTCGTTGTGGCTGTATCGGCATCATCGGCGTCAGTTCCTGCAAATAGGGAAGGAGGAGCGGTGCCTTGGCAGTCCCCGCTTGGATCTGTCGTTTCTGTTCCATCTCCCTCTGGCGATCTCTGGCCTGAGTCTGCTCCCTCTCCACATTTGCATCATGGACTGGCTGGCGTGCGGTGAGTCCACTAGTCCATCCTCCCAGTCTCATCTCCCTCATCACATCACATCTGGGTTGAATGAGCGGGATCGCCGATTTCACATCCCAGCGAGTCGGCCTAGAACGTTTGCTCTCAACACTGCCTTGCTCAGAGCCAACGGATTGATCATCCATTCGTTCGTTGCCACTCCTGCTCGGCGATCTCCTCTGCTGCGTCGGTTTCTTCGATGGTCGTCTTGACCTTCGTGACTGATGCTTCTTGGGCGTATGGTTTCCAGTCGGTCTGTCGACATCCATCGGCTCTTCTTCGAATTCGCTTCCTGATCTAGACACAGACCTGCATCGGTTATCGCCATCTCGGCTAGTCACGCTGCCTGTGGCAACTCCAGGAGCGCCCAGGGGTGCTGCCTTTTTCGCTGCTCTCGGTGCTCGCCCCGACGGAACTGCGAATGGAACTCCCTGTCATCGTATTCGCTAGGAGCAGCGCTTCCATACTGGCTCTCGTCAGCGCGCTCGTAACAACCTCTTTTCGGTTGCATCGTGTCTCTGGCTTGTCATCCTTTCCTGCTTCCAACCTGTTGCCCCCAAGCTATGCGGTCTCGAACAATGTTGTGTCCCATCCCCAGCAAGTGTCGTCTCA
>JAAEPZ010000021.1 GCA_024231955.1 bacterium
CCGAAGACTTGTAGGGCAGGCTTTGCCTGCCGATTCGATTCCTGGTGGGCTCCCCTTGGCCCTGTCCTTGCCACCCCTCGAAAATTCGCGAGCGCAGCGAGCTGACTCCTCAGAGCGTCGCCGGATTCGTCTGCGGCTCCGGAAGCCGAGCTCCAGCTGCGTGGAGCGGTCCTGGTCCGGGCCCGGCGCCGAGGCCGATCGGCCTTCCGTAATCCTTGACACGCTCCCCCGAGCCTGGTACAAGTAGCGCACGCAAACCACAAACCGTTGGGCCAGCCGTCGTAAGAGACGGAGTCTCTCGGTGGTGAGGCTCGGCAACACTAACTGCCTGTGCGGCAGAGAGGGGACCAACCATGAGAAAGTGTTTCGCAGTTCTAGTCATCGCGGCAGCGGCGCTGCTGATGCAGCCGCTGACCGCCGACGCGATCATCGTCGGCACCAATCCCGACGTGCACTTCGATTTCCAGGGCCAGTGCGCCAACGACTTCCATATCGAAGGGATGATCCACTCCGCTGAGGGCTCGCCTCCGACGGTCGAGGAGATCTTCGTCGCTGGCGACCCGGTGAGCGGGAATTGGACCGTCAGCGGCTACTCCCTGGTCCAGCAAAGCCCGGAGGACTGGTGGTTCACGGCCGACTTCGTCACCAACGGCCAGATCTGCTACTGCCAGTGGATCCACTTCGGCATCCTGTTCGACGTCAACTGCTACAACGTGATCATCGATCTCCACGGCTGGTGGACCCAGGACGGCGATCCCATCAACGCGAAGAAGAAGGACCTCGGAGCGGGAATCTATGACAGCGACGTGGTGGTCACCGGCTTCCACGTGGACGACATCGGCCGCATTCGGCCCGGCCAGCAGACCCTCCGCATCCACAACAACACCGACATCGACATCGACGTGTCGATTCTCGAGCTGGCGGTCGGCCGGGAGCGCGTGCCGCTGAATCAGATGAACGAGGATTATCTGGGCCAGGCCGGTACCGGACAGTCACCTCATTACTCGGGACTGGTATGGCACGCCGCGTCCATTCCTTCGCCTCACCTGGCCCCCGGCGAGTACTTCGACATCCACCTGGAGGACCTGGAAATCCATCTCGTCCCCGGTGATTTCTTCCACATCCGCGGCAAGCAGGACGGCGACGCCTCGGCTCCGGCCGGCATACCCCAGACTCCGCCTCTCAAGAGGAACGAGAAGCAGGATCCCTGGAGCTTCTTCTGGGAACAGCACGAAGCGCACCATGAACCGCCTCTTCCGTAGCACCTCGGTCGACTGACCAGGCCCTGCCCGCCGCGAGCGGCGGGCAGGGCCTTTTTGAGCGCTTGCGGGAGCTCACCGGCAGGTCGCAACGAGTAACGTCGGACCGAACCTACAATGGCGGTAACAACGAAGAAACGATGCCGCTGGGCCATATTTTACGAATTGGAACGACCTCGATCGCGCTGGGAGCGCCGGCTTCCAGCCGGCTCAGCCTCAGGGAAATTCTCTTTCTTGAAAGCTGTAGCTAGTCTAGTAGGCTAGGGTAATTCAGCCAGGAAATCCTTGATCCGGCTCTCGAACTTGTCCCGGTGCCCCAGTTGGGGCAGGTGTCCCAGCCCCTTCGGGAACACGTGGGACACAGTTCGCGGGAAGTTCCGGGTCAACCATTCGAAGTCCTTGAAGCCCGGGTCGTCCTCCGAGCTCATCACCAGGACCTGACCCGGCCAGCCGGAGAAATCATCTTTGGCGTAGCCCTCCCGCTGGAATTGCGAGATGACGTTCATAAGGTTCATCAGCTTCTTCTTCGTGAAGTGGTTGGACATGATGTCGTTCAGGTGGGCCAGGCCGAAGCGGCACCCCTCTTCCGCTCTCGGATCCTTGAGCGCTTCCTCAAAGTACGACCGGAGCTTCTTCTTGAACAGGGCTTTCAGAAGGAAAGTCGGCAAAATCCTCAGCATCAGGAGGGCGAAGGGTTTGGCCTCACCCTTTCGGAGGGCCGGGGTGTTGATCAGGACCATCCCGTCCACCTTTGCGAAGCTCCTCTTGAAGTAGATCTGGGAGATGAGCCCCGCGAGGGACTGGCCCAGGAGAGTCACCCGATCGACCCCCTCTTCTTCGAGAAGGCGGCGAATCCCTTGGGTGAGCTCGTCCACGGTTTCAAAGCCGGAGACGTCGACGACCACGATCCGGTAGTCCTCTTCGTAAGTCAGGATGGTTTGCCAGGCGGTGTCGGGGGTACTATGTCCACCGCAGAAGGTGAGAAGGGTCCGGGGCCCCCGGCCGCAGGCGTAGTAGGCGACCTCCCTGCCTTCGACCACCGTCGTTTTCGGCGTGTGGCTTTTGAAGAAGCTCTTGAGCTTCTCCAGATGCTCTGCCGGCACGTCGCTGTAGAATTTTATCAACGTGGCTTCGTCGATCATGGCCGATGCCTCCCTGGGTGACCGGGGGGAGTCGGCGGCGCGGGGTGCTCGACCAGGAGGTCGCGGACCACCTGCGAGTGCAGGTCGCAGGTGCTCATGACCTCGGCGACGGGAACGCCCTCGGCCATGAGCTCCTGCTCCATCATCGCGCTCTCGGTGGCGTCGCACTCTCCGACCAGCTTGGCGAGCTGGTCCGGCGCCTCGCCCCGGTGCAGGTGTCGGATGATGTGTTTCAGGGTACGGATGCGGTGGGCACGATTGTCGATCAACTCACTCATGTCTGGCTCCTCCGGCCGGCCTGGTCCGACGCATACGACAGA
>JAAEPZ010000022.1 GCA_024231955.1 bacterium
GTACCTTACCGATGTACTCATTCAAATTCAGACGCATCCCCAATCGAGGATCGACGAGCTATTGCCGCATAATTGGAAGCCGCCGCCTGAAATAGTCACGGCCGAAGCTTGAGTTTAAGTCCGATTCAAATCGAGACTTGCTGATCGACGTCAATTACTTTTTCCGGTGAACGACAACTATTTTTGCCGGTGTCGCGGCCAGTGTTGAATCATTCATTTTGCCTTTTTAGCTTTTGGGTTCTTGGGCTTCGTTTTCTCCTTTGAATCCTTGCCGGATTTGTTGACTCTGTAGCTGGGTACGTCGAATTCCAGGATGATGGAATGGTGTACAATCCTGTCTACGGCGGCGGCGGTTGTCATGGGATTTTTGAAGATCCGATCCCATTGACTGAAGACGAGGTTGCTGGTGATCAGCATAGATTTTCTTTCATAACGTTCAGCCATCAGAGTGAAGAGGACCTCCACCTCGTCGGCCGATTGTTGGACGTAGCCGATGTCGTCCAGAATGAGCAGCTCGTAGTTGTCGAGTTTGCGTAGCGCCCGCGGCAGCTCGAGATCTCTTTTGGCCACGAGTAGTTCTTGGACCAGACGAAAGGTGGGGGTGAAGTAGACCGGGTGACCGGCCTCCACCAGGGCGTGTCCTAGGGCGGCGGCGGCGTGGGTCTTTCCCGTGCCCGGCAGCCCAAAGGCCAGTACATTGATCGCCTCGGCGAGGAAGCGTCCGTGGGCTAAATCTCGCAGCTTCCTGGACAGCTCTCGGGGGAAGCGGCTGTCGTCGAAGGTTTCAAATCTCTTGCCTTGCGGCAGTTTGGAAGCGCGCCTGAGACGCTCCACCCGTCGGTCCTGGCGGTCGCTTTTCTCCTGCTCCATGACTTCCAGCACGGATGTCAGTGCGTCTTCGTAGCCGTCTCGCGTCATCCGGGGGACCAACTCCTTGGCCGCTGTGGGGAGTCTGAAGCTGTTGAGCAAGCTGGCGATCCGCTCCGATATCCCGCGATCTCCTACATTCGTCATGTCGCTCATCTCCCACCTCCCAGCATCCGGTCGTACATTTCGAGATCCGGCTCCAGTCTCTTCATGGCGGGCACATCGGGCTTCTCCGGCTTGGCCAGCGCTTTCACGTCCGCGTAGTCGAAGCGCTCCCCGGTCTCCAGCAACAGCTTGAGCACCTCGGTCACCAGTGACTCCATCGTGCTGGCGGCCAGGTGGAGGATGCGCACGTACTCCACGTCGGCCCGCTCACCTCGCCATTCCACAAGCGCGTCATACGAGCGGCGAAAGGTTATCGACGGGAAGAGCTCTTCTCGGAAGCGGTAGCGGGCAAACGCCCCGGGTTTGCGCACCAGAGACCAGATAATGTGTCGATAGTCGATCCGCGCCTCGGCGTCCCCTCGGAGTCGCGGCATGACCTCCACCAACTTTTGGTCATAGTACACCTCTATATCGTTTGGATGCTGAAGCACCTTCACCGTATGCCCGATCAACCGCGACGGCACCGAGTAGGTGCGATTGGCGACACGAATCGTGCTCCATCGCATCACCTTGGGGTGGTAGGTGGTACACGCAAGGACACGGCAGCTCGGCAAGGGCTGCAGATGCTTCCGCTCCTCGGTCAGCTTGGGCTCCAGTGGTCGATTGATCTTTTTATCCACTGCTTCGCGAGCAAACGCAACGTACTCCTCGATGCTATCGAAATCCCGATATCCGCGGAGAATCAGCGCCTGGCGAATGGCTTTCTTCACCAAATCGTTACCTTTTTCCGCGATCCCATTTTCATTGGATTCCCCGGGATTTATCCGCGTGGAGCGCATGCCCAAGTGTTCCAGCACGTCCTTGAACCGGGAATTGAGAGCGCGACCGCCGCTCTTGCGGAGCTCATGGGTCGCCGCGGAAAGATTGTCGTGGCGACCAACTTTTGTGACTCCGCCAAGCTCCCACAGGGCATTCTGCAGACCAAGAACCAGCGCCTCGTAGGTCTCGCCGAAGCTGAGATCGATCCACGTCCATCCGCTGAAACTGAGACGGAACACAAACCAAAGGTGCACGAACAGCTGCCCGCGTATCCTCACTTCGAGGGACGTCCCCCGAGTGAAATCAAACGCCCCCTCCCGTCCAGGATGATGCTCCTGTGGAAAGAACACCTCCCGGTCCGGGCCGTGGACCGCACGCCAATCCCGAACCCGTCGCTGAAGACTGCGCACCTGGCCTGGCTCGAACCGACCGGGATAACGCTCCACCAGCTCATCGAATATCGTCGTCGACCTCAGCTGCCCCTCTGTGTCTGTCTCCAGCCATCCCACGACTTCCGAATCCCACACCTCCGCGAAAGGATCCTCTCGTGTCCGCCATGTCCTGGGCTTCCTCACCTGGGACGGAAGGGGCCCCTTCTCCCACTTACGTGCCGTCCGCTCGCTCATGCCGGACTCTGCCGCTGCTGTCTCCTGCCTCTTTCCTTCCATGCGCTTGCGCCTCATCAGTCTGACCTGCTCATCCGTGACCATCTATCCCTCCTGGAACAGATAGTCGCCTCAGCCGTCAGTACGACCGCAACCGGCAAAAGTAATTGTCGTCGACCGGCATTTCCAATTGTCGCTGATCA
>JAAEPZ010000023.1 GCA_024231955.1 bacterium
CGAGCCGATCCAGGCGAAGCCTGTCTGTCTTCTCCTGGGCCTTCTTGCGCTTCATGCAAATCGCGATGCTTCGATCTGCCAGGGTGTCAGGCAGCTCCCCGATCATGGCGATCGCGGCCGGCGCGAAGGTCGAGAATGCCCGGGGCTCGTGATCATCGCCCACCGTTCTCAGAACGGAGCCGTCCTGCTGGTGACCGCTGTTCAGAATACCCCGCAGCTCATCCTTGCCGTGGAGGAAGGTGTCGGCTTCGTCGATCAGGAGCGAGGGTCGGTATTTCTCGACGCAGCGGAAGATCACCGCCGAGGATACGTTGGCGCTCAACAGCGGCTTTGCGACGAGCTTCCCCAGCAACGTGAGCACGAGGGTCTTGCCGCATCGCTTCTCCGGTGAGGTGATTGCCAACCGGGGTGTGATCCAGGCCGCGTCGAAGGCGAAGGTGTGGACCGTCCACAGAGCGAGCACGACATCTGCCCCCTCGCCCAACACCACGTAGCGACCGAAGGCCGCCATACGGGGCAGGCTGCGATCGCCGATCGCTCCTGCCCCACTTCCCAGCGGTAGATCCGTCCTGAAGGATGCTGGCTCGGAGGTGCTACGACATAGCCACCCGGCGCGCGCACATCGACCCCTGGAAAAATGCTGACTCGGTTCCGCACCTCAACGTCTCCGGTCGCGTACCAGAAGTGCTGGCCGCGTCCTGTCGTCGCGCGGGATGTGGCGGGCAGATGGAGATCCTCGGCCCGGAGTCGGTTCAGCGCGTCGGCGGAATCGATGTCGAGGACCAGAAAGCCGGGAGGTACCGCAAGGCCGATGTTGGCGCCGGGCCACTTCTCTGCCCACTGGCGTATTGTCTCGGCGTCGGTCGTGGCGTCCTTGAACCCGTGGTGCGTCAGTGGCTCCTTGCCACGTTTGCGGACGGGGAGGACGGACCACCCGGCGCGCGCGTACTCGATGGCGCAGAGCAAGAGTCGATCGGTGGACGTCTGTGACTTGGATAGATGAGCCATCTCGGAAGACCTCACTCCATCTCCAGTGTACGCCCAGAGACTTTGACGTGTCAACGTAAGTATCTGATGATGGGATACATAGATGGGTACTCCAGCGTAGGTCGTCGCACTCCGGCGTAGAAGAGGGGACTATGGCGAAGTGAGTTTTTCCCGACTTCTTGGCTTCGGGAGAGGATCCACACCTCTTGGTGTTCCAGGATTACGCCGATCCCCCTGTGTCTGAGGTGGAGGTGCGCATCCGGTCCTCGATCCAGCGCTCAAGCTCGCAATGACTGTAGCGAATCGCCCGCGAGGACGCATGCACGAATTTGGGGCCATTACCGTTCATGCGCCACTTCTGTAGAGTACGCGCGGAGAATCCGAGGATCTTGGCAGCCTCCTTCTCGGTCATGAGGAGAGGGTTGGGGGAAGTCGGGGTCTTCATGTGAGCCTCATTTCGTAGGTGGCCGACCGTCGAGAACCGCTGGGCAGCTCTGGTGGAGCAGCCTTGAACTCGGTGGCCCTGGCGGCAAAGGGAACGACGCCGGGGTGTGGGAAGAGCATATCTCTGAGCATCCATACCCCAATTATATCACGACGCCTAGCCATCGAAGTCATACTACCTCCTTTTTGTTCTTCTAAGCAGTAACTGTTGTCCTTTTTGTACATCTTTGTACATTCGGTACTCTTTTCGTGCTCGAGGATTACGCCGACTCCACCTGTTTCTGAGGTAGAGGTTATACACCTCACCGAGATTCGGACGAATGGTGGCCCACCGCCCGAGTAGCTCCAGCCTTGAAATCTACGACGCGAGAAGCCGTACTCGTTGGAGGCTGTTTCTCGGTCAATGAATGTGTCATTCGTAGTTCTACTGTTCTGGCGTCATCATTACAGACCTCACTGTCGTAGTCGTCTTGCGTCCGTTTACTAGCTTGGTGTGTCGCGCCCGCATTCCCGGGCCAGGCACAAGCCGAATGATACCACAGACGGAGATCAGAGTCAACGACCTGGGGAATCGTCGAAATGACTCCATGACGGCAGCCCTACCATTACAGACCTCACCGTCGTAGTCGTCTTGCGTCGGTCTGGTAGTCTGGTGTGTCGCGCCCTCATTTCCGAGCCCAGACACAAGCCATATCACAGACGGAGATCAGAGTCAACGACCTGGGGAATCGTCGAAATGACTCCATGACGGCAACCCTTGCAGTAGGCATTCATGCCGGGAAACCTTGTAATATATATTCATGCAAAAACCTAGCAATAGGTCTTCACACAGACAAAACATGCAATCAGCATCCATGCGGAAATCTCGCAATAGGTCTTCTTGCCGATAAATAAAGCAATAGATATCCATACGGAAACCTGCAATAGGTGCACACGCCGGTAACCCTAGCAATGGGTGTCCATGCGGAAACCTCGTAGTGGGTACCTGCTATGCCGGAAACCCTTTCAGTAGGGGTTTATGCCGGTAACCCTTGCAATAAATGTCACGTTTTCCGAATCCCGAGACCAGGGACTTATCGGATATCGCGCAAGAGAGGTGGAAAAGCTCGCAATCTTGACCCCACGCCGCGCGAGCTCCGGCTCCTCCATGCCGTCAAGAGGCCATCTTCAGGGGCACGGTTGCGCGCATTGCCGATCTCTGAGGCTGGCCTCGAGCGCCGCCCCGATCATCTCGTTGGCCTCCCGGACGGGGTTGTCGGCCAGGTGAGCGTATCTGTCCGTCGTCGCCGCCTTCTCGTGGCCGAGAAG
>JAAEPZ010000024.1 GCA_024231955.1 bacterium
AACGGGCAGAGCGAGAAAAACCAATCGGCTCCCATTCAATTTCAACCGTGGATTCCTGAGGCTCAGGCTCGGACAGGGGCGTAGGCTCCACTGCAGGCACTGGCTCAGATCCAGTCGGCAGCATCAAGAAGTTCGGTGGCAGATGCTGCGCGATGTATTGCAGATAGGGCGGTCTGCCAAACTCATTGACCAATGCCTCGGTAACAATTTCGGGAAAACATTGAAGGAAGAACCCCTTTGACAACACCATTTCCAACGGAGAGACATTCTTAGGGCGCTCAAAGGAGCATACAGGTCGCGGCGGAGCTCGACGCAGTGGCGCCAGAAATGGCGGAGCATGAGCTCGTAGAGCCGGATGCAGCGGATACTGTGCGAATCCATGCCCCGGTATGAATCTCAGCAGCGGTTGTGGTATCGGCGGGCGAGCATTGATCATCGGGATATGATAGCCTTCGAGCCAGATAGTCTCATCCTGCCAAAGAATGTCGTCTTCGCCATCATCAGGCGAAAGTTCGCCAAGTTTGGCAGCTTCTGCCAGCGCAATGGCTTCGGCAGCGGCTCGAGCAGTGGCTTCGAGTTCGCGATCAGCTTCTCCGGTGAGAACTGCGATGCGGCGATGACGAATGTTATTAAGTCTCCAAGTACACTCTTGAAGCGTTTCAGGTACGGACGGATCCCAAACGTCTCTTCCCTCCATGTCATCACTTTGTGGATGTCCTTTCGGGAATTGACCTCCATCAATGAACA
>JAAEPZ010000025.1 GCA_024231955.1 bacterium
ATCAGGGGAGATCTCCACCCGGCCTTGGAGGCGCACTACGCAAAGTTCAAGAAGACTATTCCGGCCCTAGCGCTAATCACGCACCTTGCAGACGGGGGGACAGGGCCGATCTCAGAGATGGCGATAGCCCGCGCTCTCGACACCGATGCGTACCTACGGACGCATGCCGAGCGCATCTACTTCTCTGGCATTAACACCGAGGTGCAATCGGCGCGCACGATTCTCAAGCACATCCGACGCGACGACTTGCCCGACCCATTCCCTCGGCGAGACTGTCATCAAAAACACTGGACGGGACTGACGGAAAAAGACCAGGTTACGGAGGCTCTCGATGTGTTGGTCGAGTATCAATGGCTGACCGTCGAGACTATCGCCACCGGCGGCCGTCCCTCTACCAAGTACAGCATCAACCCTAAGGCGAGGCGATGAGCTACATCGACCGCGCAAAAAAACGGCTCCCCCAGTCAGTGTCGAAAGTATCAAATCCCCCTTTCGATACTTTTGAGAGTGGTCAGGGTAGGCACTTTTCAGAAAACAGGACGGACACCGAATCCATGGCGACCTATCAAGCGATGGCAACACTCTTTGCTCGGTCCGCGCTGGGCATCCTATCGCCTGGTGAGTGCATCCGGCGATTCGAAGCCATCGAGCACGCCTATCAGCACGGCGACGCACGGTCACTCAGACGAGCGATTGCGAAGGCCTTAGGCGATGAATACCAACAGAGAAGGAAAGCATCATGACACTCTCACTACAGCGCACAGGAACTGACACGTCGGCTGGCTTGTTGGCTGGTTCTCAAGGACATCTGAGCCGATGTCGAACCCGCTAGTGACTGACGATTCGCTCGAATAGCACGCGCTCGATAACACCCTTCGAAACGCACTCGAACTTCTTTCCGCCCAAAGGATCGTTGGGCATGAATTCCCCTTCGATTATGGTGCGAATCCCCACCCTACCATTCTCATACCTAATGGAGATCGTCAGCCATGTGGTCGTTCGGCTATCTCTTAGGTACGGGATTCCCCCAGTCGAACCACAGTCAGCCTGCTTGTCGTTCAAGTCTTCAATCTTGCGCTCGGTGGTCACCATGCCCGGGCTATCGCTGGCTATCGCGAAACCTTGGTTGAACAACACTCCCGTTATCTTTTTGTGAAGGACTTCGGCCTGGAAAGGCACCTCCTTCGTGTATGTCCGCTGCTCGATCTTGGGACCCTTGTAGGTCAGTGCGCAGCCAACCAGAAGCAGAAGCACCAAGATAGCCCAATGGTATAGCCAGCGCATGTCGCCCCCTTCGTTGTGGTTGACGCGAGGAGTATACCGTGAGGCGGACTATCCGGCTAGGAGGTGCCGTCCCACGTGCCGCGCGGCGAGTCCTCATATAAACACTCCGAGCGATTCGCAGGGGGCAACTAGCAAGCCCCGCCGTACACGCCTAGCGAAGCCTTGCCTTGTGCGCCTCAAGATAGCGGCAATACCAACGTCCATTCACCGCTTGCAGGAACATCTTGAACTCATCAGCCACTTTAGCCTCACCCTGAGCGAGAAGTTGGGTTTCAACGGCAAGCTCCAACTCGAGAAATCTATGAGCCAGTACCTTCCCGCTAGCTTCAGGATGCACGCCCTGTCGAATGGGGGCACTACGGACAAGAGTGTCAGCGATGAGGTCTGTCTTGTCTGGATGAGGTTTGTTCTTCAGCTTGCCTGTGAGATCTTCCTCAAAAAAGCGGCAGTCGGTGCACGCCAGATCTTCAAACGATGCCCCAATGTAGTCTACATACCTCCCAGGTTCCCTATTGCCAGGCGTGATCAGTAGAGCAAGTATCAGCGCCTCTATGTCCTGCAACTGCTCGTCGTCGCGGGTTGTCATCACGAAAGCGTCGAACGTTGTCCACTTCTTTGCGTGTCGGTCCTTAGTGTGGTCCACCAGCCTGCGATGAAGGTCTACTGCGCGTCCCACATAATAGACATCTCGCCCGCGATTGTTTTTTAGAATGTATATACCCGGCTTGCCCCGAATTTTTTTTGACTTGCTATAGGGACCCGTCCCAGTAAGCACACGCCTTGATACGCTGCGCAAGCTTGTCACGAATAGGTGCATACTCATGCCTCCAAGAGTTGACGCGGTACGGAAAACAGCGATTCTATCACGCGTCAATTGGGGGGTCTGCACATATTCGTTCTAGTCCTTAGGTGCCGTTCATTAAGGTGAGAGCAAGACCCTTGCCGTCGGTGCCGGGGAACACGGGATTCCGGTTGGTTTGCGGCGAGTCGTGCTCGCAGCTCACGTCTTCATTGATCTCAGAGAAAGGACAGATCAGTTCCTCAAACATGCGAGCACGACGCTTCGACATGAGGGATTCTAATCCTTCCCGGACTGTCCTCGCATCCACTTCGCCTCCACCCACGCCTCCCGCGTACTCACCTTATCCCGCCGCGCCGACCGCCACAGGAACCACGGCCAGAACAAGATGCCATGCACGAGAAGAAAAACCTTCCACCACTCAATCGGGATGGACGTCCAGAGGTGGAGTGGGAGAGCGACTGCCAGACCAACACCTGAAGCAACAAGGAACCAGCGGAGCCGGGCGTAGGCTTGACGGCGATGGGTTTCGGCGAGGGTCACGTGAGGATGATAGCTGAGACTATCCTCGAATTGTCAATTTCTCGAATTGAGCTGTTGATCGCCGACAGAAAAAAGCGGCGTAGATTCCCGCGCTGTCCCTACACATTCCCTACATGACAAGAAAACGGGCACCCACGGTTTCCCGTAAGTGCCCGTAATCAAAGGCGCGCCTGAGGCGATTCGAACACCTGACCCTCGGTTCCGTAGACCGTAGTTCAGAACACTCACTAGAGTTGATTCCTGTTTAGCCATACGCCCTAGAACCCACCACTGTAAGGGTTTGAGTGTTCTGCGTTGTTGACCGAAACATATCCATATGCAACCGTTATCCCTACATGGTCCCTACACGGTTTCCATATGGAGGGGGTGCTAGATGCCAGCCAAGAAGAAAAAGACCAACCTGACAGCTAAGAGGATCAACGCCATCAAGACTCCCAAGACCGGACAATCAATAACGTGGGACGCTGAGGTCCAGGGTCTCGGTGTCCGGGTGACGGCGGGTGGTGCGAAGTCCTTCATCATCGAGAGATGGTTCGAGGGGAGCTGCTTGAGAAGGACTATTGGCGCAACAGCCAACTGGAAACTGGATGACGTCCGACAAGAGGCGCGCCGTTTGCACAGACTCATGGACCAGGGGGTCAAGCCTCCCACAACTGGAGGAGGCTCCGCGAAAACGAAAGTATCGGAAGTCTGGTCGGAGTACCTGGCCGCCCATGTTCACCGATGGGGCGACCGACACATGAGAGATAATCGCTATCTCGCCCGTGCCCCCAGGGATGACAAGCCCGGCGGCATCCTCTGGCCATTGCTGCAAAAGAAGCTCGGTGACGTCGATGCGGATACCTTGATCAAGTGGGCCAAGGGCGCACTCAACGCGCCGAGCAAGAGCAAGAATAGCCGAGGACGACACACGGCACTGCGGCAAGGTTTGATGCGGTTTCGCGCCCTCTGGCGATGGGCTTACGAGCGCAACGAATACCAGGACGTAATGAACCCGCCGGAGATGTTCTCACACAGTGACTTGAAAGCCTTGAAACCGAAGGTACACCCGAGGCACGACGTGCTTGAAAAGGAACAGCTCGCGTCATGGTTCGGCGCAGTGGGTAAGATCAAGAACCCGGCGATCTCGGCCTATCTGCAAATCCTATTACTAACCGGCGCGCGTCGGAATGAGTTGAGCAAGCTCAAGTGGGCGGACGTCGATTTTCAATGGAAATCGATCCACCTGCACGACAAGATCGAGGCAGATGGAAGAACCATCCCGTTGACCCCGTATGTTGAGCACCTGATAACGAGGCTCTCGGAAAACAACGAGTGGGTCTTCAGTTCGACACGTTCGGAGGGCGGCCATATCATCGAACCCAGAATCGCCCACAAACGCGCTCTGGCCGACGCATGCCTATCACCGAACCTCTCAATTCACGGGCTTAGACGTAGCTTCTCCACGCTCTCAGAGTGGATAGAGATGCCGTCGGGAATCACAGCCCAGATCATGGGGCACAAGCCCTCGGCCACCGCCGAGAAGCACTATAAAGAGAGACCTCTCGGACTGCTCGCGCAGTGGCACCGGAAGTTGGAAGTGTGGATGCTGTCCGAGGGAGGCATCGACTTCGACGCGGAGGCAGCCGCCACAGGGATCCGCGTTGTGAAGTAGAGCCTGGCATAACGCCAGTTTCGAGGAGGGGCGAATGCACAGAAGATTCGTAAATCAACTACCTGATGATGTCGAAAGAGCGTGCGCGGAGTACGTGCGCCGAGTTGAAGCCCGGGGCGGTCGATACGAACCGAAACACCTGCCCAAGGGCCACAAGAAGATCGTAAAAAAGCTCCGCAAGATAACGACCATCATCGCTAAGATCCGATGTGCACGAAGCACAAGCTCGACACTGCGGCACATTGCGAATCTAATAGACGCGATGGATAGTCTCCCTGATGTCCCCTTGGTAGGCCCAACAGACTACACGACCCTCCAAGCATGGAAGAATCGGTCCAAATTCAACACGGAAATGCTGGCACACCCTTCAATTCCTTCCCGCCACGCCAATCTCGGACTAGGTAGGACAAGCAAGCAAGTAGAGAAAAAACGATATCTAGATGTACCTAGCTGGGATGCAATGTCCATATTGGCGGATTGGACAGAAGGCAGCGTTTCATCCCAACTACATTATGCAGGTTCCTGTGTCGCCCTCGTAATAATGAAGTTACAAACGGACTGGGAAGCATATCATAATCCCGATCCCAGAATCCTCGGCAGGGGCACTGGTTATCTTTCCCCGACGCACATACCCAAGCGTCGAGACCCGAGGCTCATCGAGCTTGCTATCGCGATGGTCAGAAACGGATCTGTCGTCAGCTACGAAGCCGTTGTTCGAACAATCAAGAGTACGTGCAACCGCGTCGAGTGCTTTGATCACCTCAACACGACAACATTAAAGGATACAGTCAAATACGTTCGCAGTTGGAACAAACTCGGCGAACCGTATCCAGAAGGGACAACTATTTCGACCTCGCTTGTCCCCCGGCCGGATTGACAACGAATATTTCTTTCTTCGGCATCGCCAACCCGTCTCCCAGCATCAACAAAAAGTCGCACGATGGTCCCTCGAGAAACGCGGCAGCACATTGGGTGTTGCCGCAACCCGAGGAGAGACCATGGGCAACTCAAATGTTCCTACGCTATTAAACACACACGAGGCTGCTGACCTCCTGCGTCGAGCGCCTCAAACCCTGCGCTGCTGGGCCATGCGAGAAGCCGGACCCATCAGCCCGATCCGCACGAAGCCTGGAGCGCCATTGCTCTGGAGGATGTCGGATATCGAGCGCTTCATTTCTGGCGAGGTCGCGGACGGCAACCGATGAGCGACATGACCCCCTATAATCCGCTTTCGCCAGACAATGCTGAGCACGAGGAATTGTTGCACCGGATCGCCCGAATCACAGACGAGCCGGTCGCCGTTGTACATCGTCGCGTCGGTGACTGCATCGATGATCTCCGCGACGAGCTGGACTGCCTAATCGGCGGCGACACGACCGGTCCGATCGTTCAGGTATCCGACTCCCGAGTGACTGTCGATATCACACGGGTCAGACAGATCGCGGACGCGCTATCAATCACCTCCTCGACGATCCAATGGTGCTTACACCGTATTCTTAACGTGATTTCTGTCGATGAGAATGGAGCGCCTGACGAGGGGCAGGCAAATGCAGTGGTGCACTTGTTCATCGCCCTGGCACCCAAGGACTCAACCGACGCGATTCTGACAGCCGAAGCCCTCTGCACCGACATCCTGACCGAGCGATTCGCTCGGCTACTTTCACGGTCGAAGGGGCACCCCTCCAGCGACCGCATGGTCAAACCATATTGCAACCTCATCAGGGCCAAAATCTCGATACTCGAGCAGCGCGACAAACGGCGGCGCGGACCATCCGTCCAGCGTGTTGTTGTCGAACGAGTTGAGGTCTCCCAAGGCGGCCAGGCGATCGTTGGGGCGGTGGATGGGGGGGAGGGGGGGGAATGAGCCAACCGAGTGGAAGGACCCCATGAATAGCCCAGAACGCTGCGAAGCAAAGACACGGGCAGGGACTCCCTGCCGCCGTTTTCCGGTCAAGGGCAAGCGTCGGTGTCGGCTGCACGGCGGCTGTAGCACCGGACCACGGACAGCAGAAGGGCGCTCACGATGCGCTGAGGCTCGATTCAAGCACGGTCGGTATTCAGGGGACACCCAGTGCCTGCAAAAATTGCTGTCGGAGTTGAATAAGCAGCTCGTAGCCCGTGACCACGAAGCGGTTTTAGAAACCCTAACCCAAATCGAGAACATGGCCTGACGGTACAGGAGTAGACAATGCAATACGCGACCTCAACGCGGGGGGATTTCGGACTCGAACGGAGCCTACTGCCATCCGCAGAATCATACTTTTCCGCGAGGAAAACGACTTTGTTCGGGCGCGGTCCTTGGCGATCGATATTGTGCCCATTCCATGACGACACCAGACCATCGTTAAGAGTGAATATGGAGACCGGCCGATATCGCTGCATGGTCTGCGGCGCGAAGGGTGATCTCATCGACTACCACATGCACGCTACCGGACTGCGCTTCATCGACGCGTGTAAAGACCTCGGCGCGTGGAGGGAAGGCCGATGCTAGACGAGACCCTAAAACAAGGTGCCCGTCGTCTCTCATCGAGCGCGATCAACCGAGGATTAAAACCACAGGCAATCCACCAATACACCGACTCAGACGGCGCACCCTTATACTGGAAGATCAGGCTCAAGCACCCGCAGACCAGCGAAAAATGGATCCGACCGATCAGGCTCAACAATGACGGATACGAACTTGGAGAGCCAGAGTTCAGCGGCGGCAAGCCTCTCTACAAGCTCGTCAAGCTTGCGGCGCATCCTGGCGAAGCTGTGATTATATGCGAGGGGGAGACTTGCTGCGATGCGCTGGAGCGGATTGGACTGCTTGCGACCACATCCGGTTCGGCAGATTCCGCAGGGCGAGCCGACTGGTCACCACTTGCGGGCCGGTCCGTGACCATCTGGCCGGACAATGATGACGCTGGGAAACGGGCCGCTGCGGATATCGAGAAACGGTGCACCGGGATAGGTTGCAAGGTGAGCATCATCGATGTGGACCAGCTCAGCCTCGACCGCAAGGGCGACACGGTTGACTGGCTGGAAACGCATCCTGACGCAACTGCCGATGACGTACGAGGACTGCCCACAGTGGAAAGAGAGACCCTGTACACGTCTAGCGCTGAAGAATGGTCCGACCCTGTGCGGCTGCCGGAGGGACTGCCACCAGTTCAGTCACTCAATCCTGAGCTACTTCCCGAGGTTCTCCAGCCGTGGGTCGAGGACATCTGCGATAGGCTCCAGTGTCCGCTCGATTTTGTGGCTATACCGGCAATAGTTGCGCTCGGTTCTGTGATCGGTCGGCAGGTCGGCATCCGTCCGCAGGCTCGAACTGACTGGACCGAGATCCCTAATCTCTGGGCGATGACAGTAGGTCGGCCCGGGACTTTGAAGAGTCCAGCGATCGAGAGCGCGCTTGCTCCACTGCGGAAGCTGTCTGCCCATGCGTTCGAGGAATACGAGTCCACGCAAAAGGAATTCGACCTTGACATGCAAGCCGCACAGATACGGGAAGAGGTCGCCAAGAAGAAGGCGCGCAAGGCCGCTGAGCAAGATGATAGTGCAGATCTGCGCACCCTCCTCGACACCTGCGACTTGGAGCCACCCGTGTTGCGTCGATACATTGCGAACGACACGACACCAGCAAGCCTTGGCGAACTGCTGAGGCAGAACCCCAACGGCCTGCTTGTGCTAAGAGACGAACTATGCTCCCTGCTAGCGAGTCTTGATCGGGAAGACATGAGCGACGCTCGGGGGATGTTCCTAAGCGGCTGGAACGGCAATTCCGCGTACACCTGTGACCGCATTGGACGGGGACTCAACCTCCACATCAAGGCCATGAGCATCTCACTGCTCGGCAGCACTCAACCGGGTCGGATATCGGAGTACATCAAGAGAGCGGTTAAAGGCGGCATTGGCGACGATGGACTGATCCAACGGTTTTCCTTGATGGTTTGGCCGAACGACAAATCGGATTGGATTGACAGGGATGTGCCACCTGACGGCGCAGCGGCCCGTCGAGTGTTCGAAACCTTTGATCGTTTGAGCCGGATTGACGCGGAGTCAATCGACGCGACCCGGGATGATCCTGACGGTCTACCCTTTCTGAGACTCGGTGACGCCGCGCTGGAGATGTTCGTTGAGTGGCGCGCGGAACTGGAGACCCATATCAGGGGAGATCTCCACCCGGCCTTGGAGGCGCACTACGCAAAGTTCAAGAAGACTATTCCGGCCCTAGCGCTAATCACGCACCTTGCAGACGGGGGGACAGGGCCGATCTCAGAGATGGCGATAGCCCGCGCTCTCGAC
>JAAEPZ010000026.1 GCA_024231955.1 bacterium
AAAACCTGAACAACGATGTGTCGCATCAGGGCGGGCTTTAGTTCACTGTTCAACGGTTATGATCACTTTAGTCACTTTAGATCACTTGCTTTTGTGGGCAACCAACACCCAGAATCCGATTTCTTACAGTTTTTCACAAACGCTCACTTTCAGAACCTCCAGGTGATTTTTCCGTACACGCCGCGCTCCACCCCGGTTGAAAGGACCGGCGTCAAATTATCCTCGAACTCCGGATGATCCCCCTCCAGCAGATTCTGACCGACCAGGGTAAACGCCAGATTTTCGGATGGCCTCCACCCCACGCGGACGTCCAGCGTGACATAGCCGCGAACGTTCACGCCGGTCAGGTCGCCCACGTAACGCGGCCAGACATCCAGCTCGAAATTGTAGGGGAGATCCATGAGGGATCGCAGGCCGACCCACCGTTCGGTGTAGTCGCCGACCAGCACGATATTCACATTGTCGGACATGTACATTTTCATATACGAATACGAGAGGTTCAGCTTCCACCAGTCCAGCGGCGCCAGGGTCGCCGCCAACTCCAATCCAAGGGTTTGCACGTCTCCATTGTTCTTGAACTCCAGCGGGGTCTCCAAGACGTACGGCGGCTCCGGGACCAGCGACGGCGGACCCGCGGATTCCGCCGTTATCAGGTCGGGATAGTCGTTGTAGAAAACGGCGAGATCGCAAAAAAGTTTTTCCGACGGTTGAAATCGGTAGCCGACTTCATGGGCGACGAGCGTTTCGAATGTGAATTCATCGCTTCCGGTTAAACGAGGGGAAATAGGAAAAGGAGTGGGGTTGCCGGATGCTCCCGGCATAATGAGACTGGTATCGATATGCGCATCTTTTTCCGCCCGGGAGGGCGTTCGAACCGCCCTGGACACGGCGGCCCAGAACGTATGCCCGTCTCCCGGCCTCCATAGAAGACGACCGGTGGGCTGCACCTCCCAATCGGTGTAGTAGCCGTTTTCGAATTTGGCGCCCACAACCAGCCAAAGCCGGTTTTCCACCAGCGTCACCTGGTCTTGGAAAAACAGGCTGAACAGGTCCATGGAGCGTTTGGAGGGCTTGAACTCCGCGGCCCGGGTTTTACCCAGCTTGTCCCGGGTCCACCGATATTCCATCCCCCAAAGCATGTCATGCCGCTCACCGAGGGTGAATCCGTGCTGAAAATCGACGTCGAAGACGTCCCGGATCTCATCCGCCAGGGCGCTCAGGTGTTTGGTTCGATCATAGTAGATTTGCAGCGCCAGGTCGCCGGCGTTTGAAAAGGCGCCCGTCCACCGCGCGAGCAGGTTCCCGCCGGCAAGCTCCGCGTCCTCCACGATGGTCTCCTTGAACGGCGATGTCCTCGTCGCGTATGCGCTGGCCATACCGGCCTCGCCGGTGTAAACATCCCCCTGGAAGGTGAACGCGTCGCCGTTCGAAAGCCGCCAGTCCGAGCGAAAACCACCCTGGAATTTACGCCAATCGTCATACTCCCCGAGTGACAGATAGTCCGCTCCCGCGTCCCGGTCGAAATAATTGGCGTAGACCCGGACGTGAGCCTCCTCCCCCACCCGAACCCCGTAACGGACGCCGCCGAAACCGCGCTCTTCCGTTCCGGCCCCCGCCACAAGGAGGCCGCCCGTGGAATCTCCGGCCGGGCGGGAGATGATGTTGATCACCCCGTTCACCGCGTTCGCTCCCCACAGCGAGGCCCCGGGACCGCGGATTACCTCGATTCGATCTATATCCTCCAACAACACGTCCTGGACGTTCCAGTGCACACCGGAAAACGAGGGCGAGTAAACCGTGCGACCGTCGATCATCACCAGCAGCTTGTTGGCGAAATGCCCGTTGAATCCGCGAGCGGTGATGGCCCAGGTGTTCGAATTGATCCGGCCGACCTGGACGCCGGGCGCCATGCGCAGCGCCTCGGCGATGCTGGTGACGCCGCTTCTCCGGATGTCCTCGTTGGTGATCACGAACACCGCGGCCGGGGCGTCGGCCAGTTTTTCCGGTTTTTTAGACACGGACGTCACCTCGAGACTCGCCAGGTCCTCCAGGCTGAGGCTTTTGAGGTATTGCACGGTTTCGTCCGCGGTCCCGGTTTCTTGCCCGAGGCAGAGCGCGGAAAACAGAATCAGTAAAATGCAAATGGCCGCCCCATGGAGCCAAGCCCACCTAAACCAACGTTTTTTTCCATCAACCCGACGTCGAATCTGGCTCATTTCATCTCCTCCTGCTTTCATTCGCCACGAGTTATTCGGCTTCGCCTGATATTCGCATCGCTGATAGCTCCGTTGAGAAGTTTCTATACCGAATTCCACATTCCGCGCTCCGTATTCGGTAAATTTACATCGCTCCCAGGCTCCGACTCCCTCCCGTCTCAATCAACTGTCATCCCGGGAAAGGCGCCTCCTGTATCCGGACACTCTAACGCGCTGGTCGAATTTTCTGCAAGACCGGATCTCATAAATCAAAATCGGTCCGCACCACTCCTTAATTTTGTACAAGCGAGGCGGAGCCTCGGGAAAACGCGTTTCGCGGCGGAGCCGCGAAACGAGCCGCACAATCACTCCAGCCCGCATTACTCCGGTTTATTACGGCAACGGATCACATGAAACCAGTTCCGCATTGCCTTGCCCAGGAGTTCAATGCTCCCAATGGGTAAGAGGCAGGCTTTCGCCAGCCCCTCCCCGTTGTCGCTATAAGGTTAATTCCCTATATTTACCAGCATGAGTCTTTCTCTCACTGGGCGGCCCCGTAAGCCATTGCCCCAACCAACAATAGGGGAGTACCATCATCGTTCTTTGACAGCTAAGCAGAGTTCCCGACAACTCAGTAGGCCGAGTCGGTAGATGTGTTGATTTTTCATACGCCGATTATCAGTAACCCAGATGCGCTTGAACTTCATGCACCGGATTCGTTTCCGAATCCAGGCGTCGAGATTTCGGAACTGTGTAAGTGTAGTCGAGAAAGGCGTATGGAAATAGTTTACCGTCCCGCGAATCACTCGATTTAGCTTCACAACGACCTCGGCGTCCAAGTTATGGGATCGCTTGGTCAACTTCCTGATACTCATCTTGAATTTCTCCTCAGATGCCGAACGCATACGAACAGAGTAAGAGGAGATATCGAATCCAAGGAATTGAAATCCCTTGGAGAACTTGACAACTTTCGTTTTCTTCAAGTTGAGTTCCAGCTTCAGGTCCAGTCCAAGAATATTTCGAATAAGGTCGAGGGCCTTTTCCGCCTGAGCCATGGTCTTGCACATAAGGACAAAATCGTCCGCATAGCGTGCAAACTTACACCCTTGGGCATGAAGCTGCCAATCCAGGTGATTAAGGACGATGTTCGCCAGGAGGGGAGAAATGACGCCTCCTTGCGGAACGCCAACTTTCGTTGGTTTTAAAACACCGTCTTCCATGACCCCTGACCTGAGAAATTTTTGGATGAGCCCCAGGATGTTTCCGTCGGCGATCCTGGCCGCGACCAACTCCATGATGAGTTCATGAGAAATGGAGTCGAAGAACGCTTTAACATCCGCGTCAACCACGACTCGATAGCCGCCTCGCGCCAGTTTCAGCACGCGGACGATGGCCATATGACAATTGCGGCCCTTCCTGTAGCCATAGGAATCATTGTGAAACGTAGGTTCGAAGATCGGGGCGATCAGGCGTCTTACAACTTCCTGGGCCACTCTACAACGAACCGCGGGAATACCAAGAGGTCGAAGTTCGTACTTTCCCTTTTCAATATAGGCTCTACGGAGTGGAATTGGCTCATAGGCTCGGGATTTGAGGTCTCGCATTAAAGCGGCGAGATTTTGGTCAAGGTTCTTCTCGAACATCTGGATGGTCACCTTGTCCAGTCCTGCAGCTCCCCTATTCTTTTTGACCGCCTTGAAAGCCTGCATCATCAGCTTCAGGGTAATTCGACCAGTCAGGGAATGCACTTTGAATTTCTCGGGTTCTACGATCACTGCTGATTCTCCTAACAATCATGATACCGGTGGTGGACAGCCACAAACTACGTAGAGAGCGTTTTTAGAGACCAGTGTGTTATCCCGGAAAAGGAGGGGAAGGATCTGAGGCGATCCCCACTTCTGGACTAACATACTCCCATGCGGCAAGAGCCATCCGCCTCTCTTACTTCGGTGCGTCCTTTTGGCCCAACCTACTATGGACCTCCTCCAGACACGCTGTAGACCCTAAAGAGCAAGAGTCGGAGTCGACCCCGTGCTCACCTGTTGGCCGCATAACACCAGCATTTCGGCAGAGCCTTATAGCTGGCGCTTATCTCCGCCGTGTTGGCCGGAGAACGACGTGGGCCCTCGTCGGTCAGTGCACCATGCCCTTTTCGCCAGGTGATGCCACCAAGCACCCATAGCAGGCCAAGGAAGGTAACCGTCTGTCCTTCCCGGGAGAGGCGGAACTGAAGGCCCCCAGCGCTTCACCAAGTAAGGGAAGTTAGCGCCCTGCATAGGCCGAAACGTGACACCCCCCGATGTATCGCTGCCTGGCCCCTTCGATACGACCCGTTGCCGGGCTGCACTGGCTGCATACTCTCAAGATTCGAGCAGCGACTTCTGCACGGGGACGGACCCGCGCAGGTAGGATTTGGTTAATGTTAATTACCGCACCGTTTATTGAACTTAGACTTAGCTCGGTGTACCTGCGACTCACGCCTTACTCCAACCTGACGCGCCGTAGCTGGCGAAGGCGGTTACTCCGGCCCATTCAGGCAGCATGCAACCAGATGCCAACGTAGATGGTTTCCGCGCAAAATTCCATCCTTGGGGAGATTTATATTTTATATTTCCCGGAATACCCCCGGGGCGTCACCATGAAGCCGAGGTATCGCGTGGAGGCGCTGCTGCCGATGAATACGGTGGTCAGCATATTTACGGGTGTGGTGTGAAGGTCCTTCAGGGGGACGATTCTCACCTGTTGGCCATCGCGTGAGGCGCTGGTCACCACGCCAACTGGCGTCTCCCCGGAGCGGTGGCGAAGAACGATTTTTTGCGCTTTTTCAAGCTGCTCGGTTCTTCGTTTACTCTTGGGGTTGTAGAGGACGATTACGAAATCCGCGGCCGCGGCAGCCTCTATACGCCGCTCGATGAGTTCCCAGGGCGTCAGCAGGTCGCTGAGGCTGATGGCCGCGAAATCATGGGTCAGTGGAGCGCCGAGCAGGGCTGCCCCGGAGCAGAGCGCGGGGATGCCGGGGGCCACCTCCACTCGAAGCGGGGGATCGTCTGATTGGTCGCCCTGGTCCGAGTTGGGGGAGACGATGGGAATGTTTTTCAACTGGCACATTTCGAACACCAGGCCGGCCATGGCATATATGCCGGGATCCCCGCTGGATACAATGGCGCAGGATGTTCCATCGAGGGCGAGTTGGATGGCCGCCTCCACCCTCTCCACCTCTTTTTTCATGCCGGTGCTGACGATTTGCTTGTCGCTGACGAGGGGGCGAATCAGGTCGATGTACGTGGTGTAGCCCACCACCGCGTCCACGGATTCGAGAATGTGGCGCGCCCGTCCCGACAGG
>JAAEPZ010000027.1 GCA_024231955.1 bacterium
GCATATGGTCTCGGGCTACGAACTGGCGATCCGTTTCGAGCAGGACACCTCGGGGGGCGATACGGCGCAGACCTGGGACCTCGCGGCCAACGATGACGAGTTCAGCCTCACCGACGTCACCAACAGCTCCGCGGTGCCGCTGCTGATCGAGGCCGGAACGCCGGCTGATACCATCTATGTCGACTCCGCCGGCTACGTCGGTCTCGGCACCAACAGCCCATCACAGATCATTCATATCAAAGATGATGCGAATCCGGCAATTCTCATTGAGAATCCCGACGCCTATCCAGACGGCGACGAGTGGGTGATACGGGTCTGGGACGACGGCAGTTTTCGTCTCTCGGAGGTCGGCAGCGGTGTTGTCGAGCTACTGATCGATAAAGACGGCACCGTCGAATTGGTTGAAGTCTTTGAACTGCAGCCCGACGGCGACCTCATCATTGACGGGGCGCTTACGACCGCCACCACCACCTACCCCGACTACGTCTTCGAGGACGACTACCCGCTGATGCCGCTCCCCGACCTGGCCGGCTACATCGCCGAGCACCGTCACCTGCCCAACGTGCCCACGGTGGGGGACGTGGACGGGGGAGCGCGGGTCAACATGTCCGAGCTCCAGATCAGTCTCCTCCGAAAGGTCGAAGAGCTGACCCTCTACACGCTCTCCCAGTATGACACCATGGAGAACCAGCAGCGCACCATGGAGAGTCAGCAGCGTACCATCGACAACCAACAGGAGGTCATTCGCGAATTGCAGGCGCACCTTCTCGCCCTGGAGGAGCGAGTACGGTCCATCGAGTAAAGAGCCCCGCGCTTGGGCCGCCACGGAGGGATAGGCCGTCAGGAAAAACGTCGAGGCGGAGCAAGGAACTCGTCTCGGCGTGGCCGGCCCCCCCTCCCTCCCTACCAGGGTGGCAAGGACAAGGGCTCGGGGGAGCTCATCAGAGCGATGACGGTGGCTTGAAGTCCCACCATCGGTTGCGACCAGCACACCTTGTCCTTGTCCTTGTTCTTGCCCGGGCAAAAGCAAGGGCAAGTGTGCTGGTCACAGCGGATGGTGGGATTTCAGGTCGCGATCATCGCCCTGATGAGCTCCCTCAAGCCTTGCCCTTGCCACCCTGAGGGACGGGGGAAGGTTCGGAGAAGCCGACGCCGGGCCGCTAAGCTTTCAGCGGCCGATTCGTGAACCATCAAAGATATGGATCATACCAATATCAATATACTTGAATTCAAATAGGCCAGGCCATCCAGCGGCGGTGGCAATTGTGTCCAGACCCCTTGACA
>JAAEPZ010000028.1 GCA_024231955.1 bacterium
GGGTCAGCTTCTGGCATCCTCAGGAATTCCGGATCTTCCACTGCCAGGTCGACCTCGCCTTCCCCGAGCCACACCTCCTCGTCCGCCGCCAGGGTCCGGCCCAGGGGGGGGACCTCGGCGAGCCGCTAGCGCTAGCGGGGACCCATGAGATCCGAAGCGCTCCAGCAGGCGGCTCGCCGCCAGGGTGGGCATGACCTCGATCGTGCTGGGAGCGCCGGCTTCTAGCCGGCCCGCCCGGGCAGCAGCGACCATCTGCTCCACCACGCTCTCCACCTGCCCGACGCCGACGGTCTCGCCCAAGACGACGTCTGTAGCCCGCCGCCTCGCAGACCTGGATCGTCTCCCGCGTCTTGCGCGCTACCCCGCCCAGGGAGCCGGCGCTCGGGGAGGGCCGCACGAAGGCCCGATCGTTGACCGCCGGCGCCGCCACCCGACGCCCGCGCTCGGTCAGCCGCTGGCCGAGGCTCTCGATGAAAGTGCTCACAAGGGGGGGTACACCCCACAATCAGAAAATCGGTGTAAACTGGCTGCTACGACAGGAAGCCTGGATCGATGATCACCTCCCTCAAGGTATCGAACTACCGCAGCATCGGCGAGAACGTCGAGCTCCCGTTCAGTCCCTTGACCGTGCTTGTCGGCGCCAACGGCAGCGGCGAGCCCTCGAGCGGACTCTCGAGACCGAGACCCGCTGGAGCTCCCGTTTCGCGAAGGAGATCGCAGCCGCGCGATCCGACGAAGAGGGCCGGCAGGTGCTCGAAGGGGCAGGTGCTCGAAGGGCTGACGGCGGCCATCGCCGCAAACCGGAACCGGAAGGCGCCACCGGAGCTGTGAAGTACGTACTCGACACCAACACGCTCTCCTTCGTGATGGCGGGAGATCCTTCGGTCTCTGGAGCTCAACGTGGAATGCTCCAGCTGCGTGCTATGCGGTTCCGAGAGCCATGTTTACTCATCCTGGAAAAGGGAGAACGAAATGACTCAGGAAACAGTTTCCCCGGAAAGCCAAATGATGAAGTTTATTCTTGGGAAGTGGATCAGCAAACCTATACATGCCGCCGCAAAACTGGGAATACCGGACATTCTCGCAAAAGGCGGCAGGAATATTGATGATCTCTCCGAAATGACAGAAACTCATCCTGCTTCTTTGTATCGCATGATGAGAGCATTGTCAGGTGTCGGAGTATTTGCTGAATCAGAAGGTCGCATTTTTGCCAACACGCCCTTAAGTGAATGCCTGAAAGAAAACCGATTAAGATCAGCTTCTCTCATGTTTCACTCAGACTGGCATGACAGAATGTGGGATAATCTCTTATACACTCTGCGGACGGGAAATCCGGCATTCGAAGCAATTTTCGGTGACCGTGCCTTTGACTGGTTTGAAAAGAATCCTGACGAGGCAAGAGTATTTCATGAGGCGAATTCCTTCAAGGCGGCGTTTTCTCACAGGGTAATTGCCGAGGTCTATGATTTTACCGGAATTACCACGATCACAGACGTCGGCGGCGGATTCGGGGGCCTTATGACTGAGATTCTCAAGGTAAATCCTTTCATGAAAGGCATTGTGGCCGAATTGCCCGAAACTGTTCGTCATCTTAACGAAATAATAAAGAAAAGCGGGCTCGAAAGCAGAATGAGTGCTGTTGAATGTGACTTTTTCAAGGAAGTGCCCGGTGGCAGTGACGCATATCTTCTTTCGCATATTATTCATGACTGGCCTGATGAAAAGTGTGTCACGATTCTGAAGAACTGCCGGAAGGCAATAGGCCCTGACGGCAGACTTCTTATTGCAGAGGCTGTCATCCCTCCGGGAAATGCCTTCTCAATATCAAAACTGCTTGATCTTGAAGTCCTCCTGATGGGCGGTGGTTGCGAGCGGACCGAAGAAGAGTTCTATGAACTTATGACAAAATCAGGTTTCCGCCTTTCACGGATTATTCCCGCAGGAGAGAATATCTCCGTAATTGAAGGTATTCCTGCATAGAACAATGATGCGCAGGTACCCAAGGCCGATCTCCCGCACCAAAAAAGGGTGGGGCCTTTTCAGGTACTTCGGGATCAGCTTTCTTTGGTTCCCGATTTCGCAGCAGAATTCTCCTCCATCTGTACATATTTGAATTGCACTCCATAGCGCTCTTGCGCCTCCATCGCCTTCCTGTGGACGAGCTCGATGTATTTACCAGGATCGTGCCCTGCCTGTTTGCTCAACAATCTCTGCACTCTCCACTTCTCTTCGAGTATGTGGTTTGTGATCATGTGTCAGTCTCCGTAAACAGCTCGAGCGGTGTGACGATCTCCGGAACGAACAAGTTGAGTCGCGTGTTGATGATATGTATATGCTGCTTTTTGTTGGCATTTGCGAGGTGATTACAATTCCAAGTCAGAAGAAAATCGACCTTGTAGAATGATGAATACGCAAGGTGTGCGGCATCTCCCGTTGCACCATGAGGCATCAGTTGGCTTGAGCCTGATGCCGTGGCTCATGAAGACTCGGAGGATCGCTTCGGCGAATCCTCTGGCCTCGCCCTCGGCTCGACCCTCTGGCCTCGCCCTGACCCTCCGGCAAGCGGCGCCTGATAGTGCTCTCCTCTTCATCGAAGGCATCATACCTGAAAGGCCCCGACCCGTCAAGAGGGCGCCTGGCCGCGCGGCCGCTGTGTATTGTGGGCGGCAGGACCACCGGGTCTGTTGGGAAGAGCGGAGACGAATCCCTGGAAAACACTGGAGCAGGAAGCCGAAACCCGCGCCCCCGAAGCCATCTGAGCACCTGCCCGGCGTTGGTTCCCCGAACAGTGGGGTGGCGCGAGGTTGGCAGTCTTCGAAGCAGGCTGCCTCGGCGGCGGAGGCTAGAGGCTGGCGGAGTCTGCGGAGCCATATTCGTCGGGGATCCAGCTCCACCGCCGCCGCCCATGCGCGAGGTAACCGAGTTGGAGCCGGGAACCGTGGAACGTGGTGAGATCCCGGTGGTCGAGATTCCGGGACGGTGGCAAGCCGCGGACCCGCCTTTCCTGGGGTTCGGCAGACCTCACCCCAGGCTATCTCATGCCGCCCGCAGACGGGCTCAGATCTCGCTGATGGAACGGCTCCAGTCTTCGCTGTGGGTGCCCGGCCGACCGTCGCTGTTCCAAAAGAGCCGCACCC
>JAAEPZ010000029.1 GCA_024231955.1 bacterium
CAAAGGGCGGCGGAGCGTGGCTGGATAGCTACAGTCCACATCAACCAATCTGGGTCAACAATGTCGAGGTCTACGGGAACCGGGCAAACTACGGTTCTGGACTCTACATGAACACGTATGGTGGAACTCTGGAGAACCTGAATGTGCACGATAACGATGGGATTGGCCTGGTTGTCTACGAGGGGCATCTCGGCCATACCGGACCCTATATCGAAAACTCTGTGTTCTACGACAATACCGGGGCTGGCCTGGCCTTCGATGCAGATATCGTGATCAGCAACTGCACGTTCGTCGGCAACGGTACGGTCGGCAACGACTGGCAAGGCGCCCTGCTCTGCTGGTCGACCTGGGAGTATCCCCACAATCCGATCATCAACGAATGCGTCATCGCCTACAACAATGTCCCCGGCATCCGCTGGCACGATTACACGCCCCACACCATCGAATGCAACAATGTGTTCGGAAACAAGAGTTATAACTATTTGAACATACCGGATTACACGGGTATCAATGGCAATATCTCCGCCGATCCGGAGTTCTGCGACAAGCAGGCGGAAGGCATCTTCGGCCTCCAGGCCGACTCCCCCTGCGCGGCCAAGAACAACGACTGCGGCGTGCTCATGGGCGCTTTCCCGGTGAGCTGCGAGGACACGGCCACGGAGAGCATCTCCTGGAGCCGGATCAAGTCGCTGTATTGAAAATACGGACGGATTGCGCCATGCTTAAGATGACCTCCTCCGGGATCGTGCTCGGCCCGCAGTAGCGGGCGCTGCAGTGTGTTTGATGCAAATTGCCGTGCAGTCGTTCAATCGCTCACAGCAACACCATCAGCTCAATTACGGTCTACAGGATTTCCGGATTGCGGATTTCTGCATATCACCATTATTCTGACGTATAAATCTTACTATATCAATGAGTTATAAAGATTAACCTGGGAGCAAGTTTACTGGATTCCGCACTTGATTATCAGTGCAATCTTGTTTTCTTCCCCGCGACCCGAGTGGGACCAAAACGTCCAGGCCGTCCGGCCGACAAGTTGCGCCCGCCCCCTCGGACATACTCGGGAAGTGCGCATTATGCTTCCAGCAATCCACATCACTACAAACTCGACAACCATGCCGAGATCAATATTGCGAGGTCAGCGTCATGCTTAAAGACATGCTCACGCCGCAGACCGTCGCCGTTGTCGGAGCTTCAAGCAAGCCCGGCAAGGTCGGTCATGAAATCCTGAAGAACCTCATCGATGGAGGTTTTGAGGGCCGCATCATCCCCGTCAATCCCAAGGCCGATGAGATCCTCGGCCTCCCCTGCACCGGCAACCTGACCCAGGTTGAGGGTGAGGTCAATCTCGCCGTGATTGCCGTCCCCACAGCCGCGGTCCAACCCGCGGTCGCAGAGGCGCTCAAGGCCGGGGTCAAATCCATCATCCTGATTACCGCCGGTTTCAAGGAGACGGGTGCGGAGGGCGCGGCTCTGGAGGAGGAGATCGTACGGATGTGCAGCCGCGTTGGCGTTCGCATCATGGGTCCCAACTGCCTGGGCCTGATCAACACGCAGCACAAACTGAACGCCTCTTTCGCCAGTCTGATGCCCGACGAGGGGAACATCTCGGTCATCTCCCAATCGGGCGCGCTCTGCACCGCGATCCTGGACTGGGCCGCCGGTCGTCATCTCGGACTGGCCAAGCTGATCAGTATCGGCAACAAGGCCGATCTGGATGAAGCCGATTTCCTCACCACGCTGGCCAACGACGACTCCACCAAGGTGATCGTCGGCTATCTGGAAAACATCACCAACGGCCACGAGTTCATCAAGCGCGCCGAATCGGTTGCGAGCAAGAAGCCTGTCGTGATCATGAAGGTGGGCACCAGCAAGGCAGGCGAGAAGGCCGCCTCGTCCCACACCGGCAGTCTGGCCGGCGCGGATATCGCTTACGGCGCGGCGTTCAAGCGCGCGGGCGTCATCAGGGCGGAGGGCTTCGAGGAGATGTTCGACATCGCCACCGCCTTCGCCATGCAGCCGTTGCCCAAGGGTGACCGCGTGGCCGTGATCACCAACGCGGGTGGCCCCGGCATCATGGCCGCCGATGCGATCGAAAACTCCGGGCTGGAGGTGGCCACGCTCGGCGAGGAGATGAGCATCGAACTGGCCAAGCATCTGCCGGCCGCCGCCAGCGTCGGCAACCCCATCGATGTGCTCGGGGATGCCGATCCCGAACGCTACGCCATGGCGGTCGAGGCTGCGCAGGACGACGAAAACGTCGATGCGATCATCGTCATACTCACGCCCCAGGCGATGACCAAGGCCGCCGAGACGGCGCGGGCCATCGCGTCGAAGGCGCGCGGCGACAAACCGGTGCTGGCGGTATTCATGGGTGGCCTGGATGTCATCCCCGGACGCGATGAGCTCGTCACCGCCGGTCTGCCCGACTACAGCTCGCCCGCCCGGGCGGTGTCTGCGCTCAAGGCCATGTACAACTATGCGGCCTGGCTCGAGCGGCCCGCGCGGATCGTCACCCGCTACCCCGCCAACAAGCGGCGTGTGGAGCGGATCATCACCCGTCACCTCCGGCGCGATCGGCTGCAGATCGGTGAGGTCGCAGCCAAGGACATCATGCGGGCCTATGATTTCAACGTTCCCAACGGCAGTCTGGCCACCTCGGCCAACCACGCCGTCGAGATCGCCGAGGAGGTCGGCTACCCCATCGCGATGAAGATCTCCTCGGTGGACGTGCTGCACAAGTCGGACAGCGGCGGCGTGAAATTGAACCTGTCCAGTCCGACCCAGGTGCGCGACGCCTTCGATCTGATGATGCTCCGCATCCCCCAGCGGGTGCCGGGCGCACGCATCGACGGCGCCTACATCGAGCGGATGGCCACTCGGGGACGCGAGGTGATCATCGGCATGAGCCGCGACCCGCAGTTCGGACCGATGCTGATGTTCGGTTTGGGCGGCATCTTCGTCGAGGTCATGAAGGACGTCACCTTCTACCTGGCGCCGATCACCGCCGACGAGGCCATGCAGATGCTCAAGAGCACGCGCTCCTATGCGCTGCTCGAAGGCGTGCGCGGTGAAGCCGGCGTGGACATGGACGCCATCGCCAATGGGCTGCAGCGGATCAGTCAGCTGGCCACCGATTTCCCCATGATCGAAGAGCTTGACATCAACCCGTTCATTGTCGGTGCGCCGGGTGTCGATCCCGTTGTCGCCGATGCACGCATCACCATCAGCAAAAAGGAGGGCAAACGTGGCTAATCAAAAACCCTCTTACGATCCCGACTGGGCGGAGAAACACGAGGACCTGATCTACACCCCCGAAAAGGCGGTCAAGGAGATCAGGGCGGGCCAGCGGATTTTCGTGGGTACGGGCTGTGCGCAGCCCAAGACGCTCGTACGGGCCCTGGCCGCACGTGCGCTTGAGCTCACCGACAACGAGATCGTCCACATGCTGGCCCTGGGCGACGCGCCCTACGCCCGCGAGGAGCTGGCCACCAGCTTCCGGGTGAACAGCTTCTTCATCGCCGACAACGTGCGCGACCTGATCGGAGAGGGGCTCGGCGACTATACGCCGATCTTCCTGTCGGACATCCCGCGCCTCTTCAAGTCGGGACAGTTGCCGCTGGATGTGGCGTTGATCCAGGTAACCCCGCCGGATGACCGCGGCTACTGCAGCTTCGGCGTGTCGGTCGACATCGTCAAGACCGCGGCGGAGAATGCGTCGCTGGTCATCGCGCAGATCAATCCGCAGATGCCCCGCACGTTGGGCGACAGTCTCATCGACGTGAATGACATCGACCTCCTGGTGCCCGCCGACGAGCCCATCTTCGAGTTCGAACCGGAAGCGCCGACTGAGACAACGCGACAGATCGGCGAGTACGTGGCGGCGCTGGTCGAGGACGGCTCCACACTGGAGTTGGGCATCGGCAGCATCCCCCACGCCGTGCTGGAAAATCTGGCGGACAAGAGGGATCTCGGCATCCATACCGAGATGTTCACCGACGGCATCATCGACATGGTCGAAAAAGGGGTCATCACCGGCAAGCGGAAGAGCATGGACAAGGGGAAGATCGTGGCCAGCTTCTGCCTCGGCACACGCCGCCTCTACGATTACGTGGACAACAATCCGCTGTTCTCGTTCAAGCCGACCGAGTACGTCAACGATCCCTTCATCATCAGCCAACAGCACAACATGGTGGCGATCAACGTCGCCCTCGAGATCGACCTCACCGGGCAGGTTTGCGCCGACTCCCTCGGTTCCCGCTTCTTCTCCGGGATCGGCGGCCAGGTGGACTTCAATCGCGGCGCGGCGCGGGCCCACGGCGGCAAGGCGATCATCGCCATGCCCTCCACGGCCAAGGGGGGGACCATCTCCCGCATCAAGGTCTGCCTGACGCCTGGCGCCGGAGTTGTGACCACCCGGGGCGACGTGCACTATGTCGTGACCGAATACGGTGTGGCCTATCTCCACGGCAAGAGCGTTCAGGACAGGGCGCTGGCGTTGATCAGCATCGCCCATCCCGATTTCCGCGAGGAGCTGCTCAAGGAGGCGCTGGAGCTGAAGTATGTGCGGCCCGACATGGCGAGCGTCGAGAAGCGGCTCGCCGTCGGCCCCCAGGCTCTCAAGAGCACCTTCGTTCTGGACGACGGTACGCAGGTGAACTTCCGACCGATTCATCCCACCGATGAACCGCGGATGAAGGACCTGTTCTACGCGTTGAGTCAGGAGACGCTCTACTACCGTTTCATGAGGGATATCAAGCGGGTGCCGAGCAAGGAGATCCTGGACTTCGTTTTCGTGGATCATCGCGATGATGTCGCGCTGGTGGGTTGCGTGCCCGAGGCGCACGGCGAGGAGATCGTCGCTATCGGCCGCTACTATCTCGACCCCACGACGAACCGGGCCGAAGTCGCCTTCACCGTGCGTGATGAATGGCAGCAGAAGGGGATCGGCAGCTTCCTGCTCAAGAAGCTGATGACCATCGCCAAGCGCAACGGCATCAGCGGCTTCACCGCCGAGGTGCTCAAGAACAACCGGGTGATGCAGGCCGTGTTCCACCGCAGCCATTGCAAGGTTCACAGTCGCGTAGTGGAGGGGGTCTACCACTTCGACCTGGAATTCAAATAGGGTCACGCGGATGGTTTTTTGTGAGGGGCGGGCGCGGGTCCGCCCCTTTTTTCGGGCCCATGACCGACTGCGCCACGCTGCTGCGTTCGGAGGCGGGCAAAAACAAAGCGCCGTGGCAAGTACCACGGCGCTTTGCTAGCAGGAAGTACATCAGGTGAAGGTGTCGGTACCGTGGAATCCTTTCCTCGCGGTGGTCATTCATCTCCGTCGTAAAGGGGTAAACCCGACTACGAGTAAGTTGATGTTGAACGAATGATGTGCCGGCAATCGTCAACACCGGTTTGAAGACCGTCATCAAGAGTCACAGAACCGGCTGCATTTGTATCCGACCTGCAAACACCTGAAAACCGCACGATACCGGAGCGGGAAGATTTACAAGCAAGTACCTCCTCGCTCGCCCTCCCATGATTTACCCATACAGAAGTAATGATAAGACACTGAGAGGCATCCTCCAAACAGAATCTTTTGTGCGATCCGATCCGCTCACCTAACCGACTCAGATTGATACGGAATAACCGAACCCGAACTTATTGGTTGTCCGGCGGATGACAAGCGTGTGCGGCGCTACTTGACCAACAACATCTTGCCGACCTGCCTGTCCCCCGCGACCCGCAGGCTGCAGAGGTAGATGCCCGCCGCCAGGGGCATGCCGTCGCGGTCCTCCGCCCGCCAGGTGACGCTGTGCGCACCCGCCTGCCGTCGACCGGCCAGCAGCACGGCAACCTGACGGCCGCGTGTATCCAGCACGGTCAACTCGACCTCGGCGGCCCGGGGCAGGTCGAATGAGATCGTGGTTGTCGGGTTGAAGGGGTTGGGGTAGTTGCCGTGAAGACGCAACGCCACGGGATGATCTCCCGGCGCCACGCCCGTGCCGTCCTCGAAATCGAGCCAGATCGGATTGGTGTAGGCGCGATGCCCCACGTGACCGTCGGAGGTCAAACACTCGGCACGAAGGTAGCGCCAGTTCTCGAAGCCGAACCCCGAGAGCTCGATTGAAGTGTCGCCGCCCAATCCCTGACCGCTCGCCTGCGGGTTGATGGAGAGCAACTCCTGGACGCCCCCCTCCCCGCCGATCAGCAGACGCACTGAGGTCACGACGCCGAACTCGGGCAGGGATGCCCAGCGCAACTTCAGCGGCAGCGGTTCACCGAAGATTGTCGCGCCCTGCTCCCCGATGGCGAGATCCTCCGCTTCGTACCAGTTGCCGTCATCGTCACGGTCGAGGCCAATCTCGATGAACGGCCCGTCGCTGACCACACTGTGCCCGGCACGATAGGAGGTCAGCAGATCGTCCATGGGCGGCAGATTGCCCGGCGCATAACCGCCCGGCACATGCACTACCGTCTGAGCCTTACCGATGGCGCTGTCGGTGGCGTAGGTGTCGAAGCCCAGGTAGGTGGCGTAGTTCAGGTCGCCGTGGGCATCGCTGCCTCCGGCGAAGAAGACGGTCCGGGGCGGGTCGGCGGAGAGGCCGTCGAGCAGCAGATCATCCCAGAGCGCGACCCCCTGCAACAGTTCGTCCGGATAGGCATCGCTCTCGGTGTAGGCTTCGCCGGCGTCGAAGTCGGGCCAGGGATTGTTCTGATCCGACGAGTAGAGCGTGTGGCGGGTATTGAAGGCCTGGATGCCGCGAAAACCCTCGAATCCCAACGCCGTCGCCAGATCCTCGTCCCCCCAGAGAGCGCCATTGACGGTGATGTCGATCCCCCCCTCGCCGCCCAGATCATTCGCGGGATGCGCCGCGTAGGCGAAGCCCAGCGGGTCGAGTTGCGCCAATCCGTCGGGCAGGGAGGGCGACACGGGGCGCTCGCCGATGGCTCCGCAGTAGGGCGAGTGAATATAGGCGGGATTATAGAAGAGGCAGTGCAGCGTCCTCTCCCATGAGTCCGCATCGACCGAGGCCAGATTGATCTCCACGCCGCGGTAGAGGCGGAAGGCGGGGCTGTCCAGAAGCGTGACATCCGCACCCAGACCGCTCCAACTGCTGCCCCCCTCCTGCCCGTTGCGGTAGTGAGTCGCTATGCCGTCCGGGGTCTGCAGCGTGTACTCCCACTCGTGCGTGGCGTAAGACCAGGTGCCGTCGCCGGTCTCATCGAGGTCGCAGGAGTGATCGGTCACGGTCAACCAGTGCAGACCCAGCGCCTCACCGGCCAGCGCCACCGCAGGGAGCGGCGCCCCGAACTCGGCGATGTTGTTGGTGAACATGCTGTGGTAATGGGTGTCGCCGCCGAACCAGTCGGCGGGCCAGGGGAAGGGGCCGTCACCGACATGGACACGGAGGTAGCGGGTCTCGGTGTAGTTGAAGATGTTGTCGCGATAGGAGATCGACACCTTGAGCTTGATGTCGTCACCTGCGGCATGACCGAGGTTGGCCGGTGTGAGCAGGGTGCCGTTCGGCAGGGTGGCGTGCCCCTCGGTGACCGTCGTGATCCACAGCCAGTAGTTCTCCTCGGAGGGGTTGTTGCCGATGGTCTCGTCATCATAGTCATGATCCCAGAGGAGGATCGAACCGGCGGTGACGTCCCAGCAGCGGATCCAGTGGAGGTCGCGGATATCATCGTCGTCGCAATCCTTCAGGATGATGCTCACGGGGATCGGCGTATCGGCATCGAGCACCCGCCACGGTGCGTCCATGACGAAATCCTTCGCAAAGCTGTTGTCATGCCTGGGATGGGCAGCCGCGGACGCGATATTGAGAAGTAGAGTGAGACATATGATAATGAAACGGAATCTCTTCATGATTGCCCCCTGCTTTTGAGTAAAGGGGATGACCTCTGCGGCGAAGGCGGCAAAGGTCGTCCTCTATATTGTACCCGGGAATCGCGTGGCGATCAATCATGTCCAGTGACTGATGATCGCCTGCAGCCGAGGGGGCGGCGGCGGATTCCCGTCGGGATCGTCAGTTCTGCGTCAGTCGCACCGTAAAATCGGAGGTGATGATGATGATCTCGTTGCTGCCCTTGTCGACAGTCACCTCCACCTCGCCCACTCCACGCACCTCGATATCGGTATCGCCGAGACTGCCCGCATAGCGCAGGTGCTGTTCACCCGCATCCGCCGTCCTCAGGTCGATGACTCTGGTGTTGCCGCTCCTGCTCCTCTCCGGAACGAGTGTGGCCTCTCCACTGACCCCGTCGCGCTCGTATCTGAAAGTCACCGGCTCACCGACAACGATCATTGTGAAAAGCTCGCTGCCCGCATGCGTGTTCAGACGCTTGCCTTCGATGTGGGTCAGGATGTCCCCCCTGCGGAGTCCCGCCCTGTCGGCCGGACCATTGAGATCGACGCCGTAAATGCCGGGGGGATCATCGAAATCGTAGTTCATCCTCTTGTCGGTTTCCAGGCTCCAGACAGTACCCTTGATCGAGAGACCCATACCCAGCCACATGTCCGCACCCTCGAGCTCACCGGAATCTCTCACGAACAGGGAGGAGGTGGATGATGACAAGGAGCTGCTGCTTCCGACGGAGCTCAGATCGATGACGTCATGCTTCCTGAAGTAACCCTCCTCGCCGGTCTTTGCCGGTATTCTGATCCTGGGGATCCTGACCTTGCGGCCGGCCCGCTCGACGACAAGACGCAGCACATCTCCCGCCCGGCAATGATACAGGGCCGGGAGCGACTTCATGGAGGTGATATCATGCCCGTTCACCTTGAGGATGAGATCCCCCACCTCCAGCAGATTGCCGGCCGGTCCGTCGGGATCGACATCTCCAACCGACGGCGGCGAATCGAAGATAAAGATCTCCTCATCGGATCCGTCCATCTGGCCTATGTGCCCGGAGCCACCCTCCAGGCGGATGCCGAGGTAACCCTCCTCGCTGGCGTAGAGCGCGCCGGGCAGGGCAACCAGGCAGGCCAGCAGGCAGAGAATTGCTCTCAAGCCCGATAGTGTCGGGCGATTCGGTTTTCTGATGACGTCCATTTCATATCCTTTCCGGCATGCCCGCAGGCGGCCTAAAACCAGACGACCGATTGGGTCTCGGGAGACTCTCCGGGGGGGAGAGAGCTGTTTACACTGTTGAAAGCCTGCATGATGCGGACGGCCAGGGGATCGTCGGGAGCTATCCTGAGCATCTCGTCGGCGGCGGCATAGATCGTACTCAGCGCAACCTCCCGCCCGCGCAACTGCTCCTGCGGAGCTGTGGATTGACGCAATGCCGTGAGCTCGATCAGAGCCTGTCGGTACGCCGCGCCGGTTTGCTCGACAGAGGCGACCGCCTGCTCGCTGCTCCGGTCCTGCATGGCCAGCATCAGATTCGCCGTATCGCGTGACCCAAGCCAATGCCCGACAGCAAAGCTGGCGATCATCATGGCCAGTGCCGCAACTGCCGCAACCGACCAGATCGCACCCGGCACTCCGAAGCGCGATCGTGAACCGGTCAGCAGCCCACGTTCGGACAACTCGGCCACGGTTCGCTCCTCAAGCAAACGTCCCGGCTCCTGCTCTCTGGAGAGGGCGGCGAAGGCGCCCCTCTCTTCTGGAGTCAGGTCCCTCTCATCTGTGTTGTTGACATTCATGATCACCGTCTCCCGCCGGGCGCAGAATTTTACGCAAGGTTCTGCGCGCATTATAGAGTTGGCTTTTGCTGGTGCCTTCGGAGATGTCGAGCTCCTCCGCGATTTCGCGGTGTTTCCAGCCCTCGATATCATGCAACACCAGCACCAGGCGATATCCGTCCGGCAACAGGGCAATGGCCCGTTCCAGATCGATCCGATCCCTGATCTGTCCCGGCTGCACCAGCGGCAGTGCATTCTCATCGAGGTCGAAGAGAGTACAGCGACTGCGTTGCCGCAGCCTGTCCCGCGAGACATTCACACCGACAGCGAACAGCCAGGTTGAGAAAACGGATTCTCCGCGAAAACTCGGCAAACGGCTGCAGGCTCTGACCCAGGTTTCCTGGACCACATCCTCCGCTTCGTGCCTGCTGCCCCCCGTTATCCGGAGGACGAGCTGAAACAGATGGGGAGTGTGGCGCCGATAGAGAGTGCGAAATGCTCGCTGATCCCCGGTCCTGACGACCGAGGCGATCAGCGACTTATCGCCCGCGGAGATGGTTCTGGATCTGTTCATATCTGTTAGTCGTTCGCAGCGGTGAAAAGGTTGTATCCCGATTTCATTTTCGGTGCCGTGGCGCCTCGGTTCACGAAATCGGCGCAATTCGACAACGGCGCGAACCGGCCCGAACCTCAAACGGACCGGTTCGCGGCGGCAACCTATTTGACCTGGCAAGAGGCGGACCCGATCTCGTCGATCGTGTCCGTCGGCGAGGATTCCGACAACGGGCTCCATTCGCCGAATCGCTCGATATGCACGTTCACCGGTCCCAGAGCGGTCCAGGTCACGTTGGCGTTATAGCCCCAACCCATATACCGTGAGGCGCCGCCCCCCTCGGTGGTGATCAGGAAACGGTTGCTCGTGTGGCCAAAGTACTCCGCCACGGTTTCGGGCGAATCCTGATCGCCGCCGGAGGGATCCACCGGCACCCATTCATAGCCGGGCAGATAGCACTCGCACCAGCGGTGGAAGACTCCGTCGGTGGAGGCGTCGTCGCCGCGAACGGTCACCGCGCCGACATAGCGCGTCGGTAATCCGGCGGCGCGGCACATGGCGATGAACACGAAGCTGTATTCGCTGCAGGAGCCGTTGCCCCGGGTCAGGATCGCCGGAGCGACATTCCAGCCCCCCGACAGTTCGTAGTGGAGTTTCCCGTGCAGATAGCGGTAGATCTTGCGCATGATCCAGTAGGGGCGCTTTTCATCCCCCAGCGCCTCCTTGACCGCCGCCTGGATGACCGGATCGTTGATGCGATACTTGTCCTCGTCGACCAGATACCTCTTGCGGATCTTCCGCGGGATATCCGCGAGCGAACCCACCTCATCGGGATAAACGAACCAGCGGGTGTCATACAGCTCCGCATCGACGGTCATGGTGAAGAGGTGTCGCTCGGCCAGGGGCAGGGTATCGCGATGGATGTGTGCGAACCTCTGATCCCAACGATCGGTGAGTATGGTTGTGGGCTCCGGATCGAACACCGGCCTGCTCAATATGGTCTGACTGGACCGATCCGTCGGCAGAGCCAGGTAGACATCGGCCCCCGTCAGTTCGCCGGGGCCGTAGTTGGCCAGCTCCTGGATCATCAGCAGGCGCTGACGGCGCGGATCGGTGGTCTTGATGTTCACGCCGTCCCGCACGACCAGCCGGGAGATGGTGTCGGTCTGGAAGTCGACGTTCCAGAGCGTCCCCTCCTGCCAGGTCAGCCCGCGGGAATAAGCGCCTGGCGCATCGATGCTGAGCAGGACATCACCGGTTTCGGGGTCGACCATATAGATGCGATCCTTGCGCCGGTCGGAGCACCAGAGGTATTGACCGTCCCAGACGAGCCCCTGCGAATCGCCACCCGGCGCGCGGAAGGTGCGGATGGTGGTGCCGTCGTCCGGGGAGATACGGGCGATGACATCATCGCGATCATCGCAGAGCCAGAGGCACTCGCCGTCCCAGGTCAGCCCCTGGGGACTCGCCGTCGGCGCCCAGATGTGGCGCACCGTTTCGCCCGTGGTGGGATCGATCCGGTAGATGAGTTCGGTTTCGGCATCGATGCACCAGAGGCATTCGCCGTCCCAGGCCAGACCGCGAGGGACGAATCCGGGCGCGGGCAATTGACGAAGAATCTCCCCGGTGTCCGGATCGAGACCGTAGAGCTGATCGGTGAAGCGGTCGGCAGTCCAGAGCAGTTCACCGTCGAAGGTCAATCCGGTCGGATGCGCCGCCGGGGCAGCAAAGCTGAGCAGGACATCCCCGGGTGTGGCCTCGGACGCGAGGGGGAGACAGAGAACCAGGAATGTGCAAAGCAGTGGGGCAATATTCAGGGTCCGCATCGGCGACCTCCCGTGGAACCGGATGACATGGCTGGAAGCGTTATTGTCGGTGCCCTCATTCGTACCCATGTGGTCGGAAGTGTCAAGCGCGAAGCGGCCGCCACGATCCCAATATACCCCCGGCGGCCACTTGGTGCGACCGTCGGGATCCGTCTGAGCTTCCGGTTACGTCAGCTACTACTAATGAGGGATTGGATCCCGATGATCACCGGCAATGAGGTCGAAAACAGCTCATCGCAGCCGTTTGTTGTCGGGCGAGACATAAACAGGTCGAACGGACTCAAACCACGTTGAGATGCGATCGGAAATCATGAGGTAGTTCGGGTCGCGGAACGTCGGGAATCCCTGAAAAAACAAGACTTTCCCCTTGCGCAAGCCCCTATTCCCCCTATTTTGGGCCTACATCTGAAGACAACACAAAGCTGACGTCCGTCGGCGCATTCCGACCACAACGGGAGTTTGAGATGATTGGTGACCTGGGCAAGGTCCGCAATATCGGCATTAGTGCACATATCGACTCGGGCAAGACAACCCTGACCGAGCGTATCCTGTTTTATGCCAACCGGATCCACAAGATACACGAAGTGCGCGGCAAAGACGGCGTCGGCGCAACCATGGACTCCATGGAACTGGAACGCGAACGTGGCATCACCATCGCATCCGCCGCGACCAATGTGAGCTGGAAGAAGCATCACATCAACATCATCGATACCCCCGGTCATGTCGACTTTACGATCGAAGTCGAGCGGGCTCTCCGCGTACTCGACGGCGCCGTGCTTGTGCTCTGCGCCGTAGCCGGTGTCCAGAGCCAGTCGATCACCGTCGACCGCCAGATGAAGCGCTATAAGGTGCCGCGGGTTGCGTTCGTCAACAAGTGCGATCGCTCAGGCGCCAACCCCGCTCGGGTTTGTGAGCAGCTGCGCGAGAAGCTGGGGCACAACGCGGTGATGATGCAGATCCCCATCGGGCTTGAGGGCGATCACGAGGGTGTCGTCGATCTGATCACGATGAAGGCGCTCTACTTCACCGGTGACAACGGTGAGAGGATTGTGGAGAGCGAGGTTCCGTCTCATCTCATTGCAGAGGCCGAGATGCGTCGCGAGGTGCTGCTGGATGTCGCATCGATGTTCGACGATGAGCTCATGGAGGCCGAGTTGGAGGGGAGAACCACCGAGGAGATGATTCACCGCGCCATTCGCAATGCGACTCTGGCCCAGGAGATGACTCCGGTATTCATGGGTTCCGCCTACAAGAACATGGGTGTGCAAACCCTGCTCGACTGTTTCGTGCGCTACCTTCCGAACCCCACCGAGGTGACGAACTCGGCGATTGACCTGAGCAAGGGCGACGAGGAGACATCCATCGTCGTCACCAACAACTCGGCCGATCCGACAATCGCTCTGGCATTCAAGCTGGAGGATGGTCTCTACGGCCAGCTCACCTACATTCGCGTCTACCAGGGGTGCATCAACAAGGGTGATACCCTGACCAACACCCGCACGGGCAAGCGGGTGAAGATCGGTCGCCTCGTTCGGATGCACTCGGACAAGATGGAGGACATCGAGGCCGCCGACTCCGGTGATATCGTCGCGCTCTTCGGCGTCGATTGCGCGTCCGGCGACACCTTCACGGACGGCAACATCAGTGTCAGCATGACATCGATGCATGTGCCCGAGCCTGTGATCAGCCTTTCGATCAAACCTGTCGACAAGAAGGCTCAGACCAACATGTCCAAAGCCCTGCAGCGCTTCACGAAGGAGGATCCCACATTCCGGGTCGCAACCGACCAGGAGACCGGAGACACGGTGGTCAAGGGGATGGGTGAGCTCCACCTCGAAGTCTACCTGGAGCGGATGAAGCGGGAATACAACGCCGAGATCATGACCAGCCCGCCCAAGGTCGCCTACCGCGAGACCCTCGGCACGGCTGTCGATTTCGACTATACACACAAAAAACAGACCGGCGGATCCGGCCAATACGCTAAGGTTCAGGGTACTATCGAGCCCTGGAGCGAAGAGGATTACACATTCGAATCGAAGGTCGTGGGTGGCCGCATCCCCACCGAGTACATCGGAGCCGTGGAGAAGGGCTTCAAGATGATCATGGCCAAGGGACCGACGATTGGCGCTTCGGTCGTGGGCATGAAGGTGACGGTTGTGGACGGCAACTCCCACGCGGTCGACTCATCGGATATGGCCTTCCAGGAGGCGGCCAAGGGGGCGTTCCGCAAGTTCTATCCGAAGACGAACCCGAAAGTGCTTGAGCCCTTGATGCTGGTATCCGTAGAAACACCCCGAGAATTCCAGGGTGATTCCATGGGCACTCTGATGCAGCGGCGGGCGATTGTCCTGGGTACGACCGAGGATGCCGAGTTCGTTCGCATTGATGCCGAAGTCCCCCTGTCGGAGATGTTCGGCTACGCTACAGTTCTCCGTTCAACAACGCAGGGCAAAGCCACATTCACAATGGAGTTCAAGCGCTACTCAACAGCGCCGGCCGATATTGCCGACGAGCTTAAGAAAGAGTACCAGGACCGGCGCAAGGCCGGGAATTAAGGGAGAGCAACATGGTTTTTCGCAAGGACCTTAACAAGCGAAGTCCGCTCCGGGTTTTCGAGCGCTCTCTCCATGGAGGGCTCGGCAAAGGTAACATCGGTGTAGTTACGGCTCGCAAAGGTGTAGGCAAAACAGCATTCCTGGCCGGCGTTGCACTGGATGACGTCCTGCGTGGCCGCAAAGTTCTGCACGCCACACTGCGTCGCTCGGTTCAGCAGGTAACGACTTTCTATGATGAGATCTTCAACGAATTGACCAAGGCCGAAAAGGCGGAAGACGTATCGGATTACCGCCTGGAGATGATCAAGAATCGTCACATTCTCAGTTACGCCGATGGGGATTTCAGCGTTGATCGCATCCGGGAATCGCTGGACTTCCTGAGTGAGCACGCGGAGTTCCAGCCGGATGCCGTGATACTGAACGGCTACCCGGATTTCGAAGGCGACTCGGAAGGGTTGCCCAAGGTGATGCAGGAGCTGAAGGATCTGGCTCAAGAGCGTCAGGTGGAATTGTGGATCAACGCACTGCGCCACCGCGAGGGCCAGGAAAAAGACGAGCGTGATGTCCCTCTGAATGTAGCGCGATGTGATGAGTTCATCTCGGTGATCGTACGACTGGAACCGAAATCCACATATGTCAAACTGCGGTTGGTCAAGGACCACGAGAATGCGGAGCTGGCCGAGCTGCATATCCAACTGGATCCCAAGACACTGCTGCTGCGGTGGGTTTGATGGCAAAGGGGAGTGTCCGCTAATCCATTCCCGATCTTGCCCCATATTCAAGCCGCGCACCTGGTGCGCGGCTTTTTGCGCTTACGGACCGGTTAAAATCGCGGAAGATGTAACCTTTCTCCTGATTGCGGCTCTAAGGTGTATAGAGAAACAAAATGGAGAGTACAATGGATAGATATTCAACCCTGGAATCCGGCACCGTTCCGTCCCCCCGACTGGCTGCAACCGGTGCAATTGTGGCGATGCTTTACCTGATGCTGCAACCGTCACTGGCTGCTGCCGGATTCTGATCCCCCCGGGCCGATATTTGCCCATTTTGCCGCCACCCAAGGTCACACTCGGGTGGCGGTTTCATTTGTGCTCATTCCCCTTGCCCGCATCACATTCTCAAGATATTCTACGGTAAGGTTTGAATAATCCACATTGAGGCGAATAGGCTCCCCACCGGTGGCAATACCCGCCGTCTCAAGCGCCTTCCCCAATACTGGAGTCCTCAGATGACTACGAATAGATCAGCAAACGTACTGGCTGGAGCACTTGTCGCGATACTTTTCCTCCTACTGCAACCTTCGTTGGTATCCGCCGATTCCTGGCAGGGAAGCATAGAATCAATCGATGGCGTTACCTGTGTCCTGAATCCGGCGACTGGCGCGAGTTCCCCCAAGACTCTCGAACTCAAGGAGGTCTGGCGTCTCGGTGGAGACAGCGATGACCCCAATGAATTCTTTGGCCTGATCAACAGCATCCGCTCCGATGAGGAGGGGAACCTCTATCTTCTGGACGCCCAGCTCCTGGAGATCAAGATCTTCTCCCCTGAGGGCGATTTCCTGCGGGTGATCGGTCGTGAGGGGGAGGGTCCGGGCGAGTTCCGGAATCCAACCGGGATCGTATTCCTCCCCAACGGCAATATCGGTGTCACGATCATGGTGCCCGGCAAAATCGTCGCCTTGACTCCGGATGGTGATCCTGCGGAGGATTATCCGATCCCTCAACCCGACCAGGGCGGCTTCTCCATCCTTCAGAGCGCCAATAACGCCAACGGCAATTTCAGTATCGTGATCGGCTCCAATGCATTTACTCAAGGGGAGATGGTTCAGACCTGGGATCTGGTGCGCATCGACGACAGCGGCAACAGGCTTGAGCAATTCGCCACCAACGTCAGCACTCTCAACTTCGCCAACGCCCTGATCGATGAGACCGTCTGGGATGGTTTCCAGAATCGCTGGTCAATGGGGCCGGATGGCCGTGTCTATACGATCAATACGTGGGGGGAGTACGCAATATCCGTCCACAACCCTGACGGCACTCTGGACAAGGTGATCAAACGCAGTATCCGGCATCGCACGCGAGATGAGGATGAGATCGCCCTGGTCAACGAGATCTGGTCCGCATTCCTGCAGCAAGTCCCAAACGCTCAGATCAAGATCAGCGACTACGATCAGGATGTCTTCCGCACCTACGCCCGCAATGACGGTACGCTCTGGGTTCAGAACAGCTACGGTTCCTGGAATCAGCCGGACGACACCATCGGCTCTTTCGATGTGTTCGATGAGAATGGGCGCTTCATGCGTGAAATCACTCTGAAAGGTCAGGGCAATCCGCGCAGGGACGGCTACTTCTTCATCGATGACCGGCTCTATGTCGTCACAGGTTTTCTGGAGGCTATGATCGCCCAACAGACCGGAGCGCGCACCAGTCTCAGTGATGTCGAAGAAGCTGAACCGATGACGGTGATCTGCTATAAATTGGATCTGAACACACTGTAGCGGGTCGTGTGATGCTCAATACTATGTCAGAAATTAGTGGAACTGTCCTGCCGCGATCTCGTAAGGTAACTTGTCTAATCACCGTAAGGTACACTCCGCTCTCTCCGCCATTTCACCAGCCCCTGCGGGCTCCAACAGTGAGCAGTAATCCATATGCATAAGACTGACTCCCAGGTCTTGGTTAGTAATTCTCAGCCCAATCGCTCCCGTCAAATCCTGATCAGCTTTGCCATGTTGGCTCTTGTACTGGCCAGCATGCTGGCCCTGATACCCCTCCAGGGCTGCCAGTTGGGTGACGGAGCTGACAGTACCATCGCCGATTCGACCCAGACGGCCAAGAAACCCAAGAAGGAGAAGAAGAGTTCGGTTTCCGCTGTCACCGTGATCAAGGACAACCTGGTGCTGCCCATAATCGCGGAGGGAAGCATCGTCGCCCGGCAAAGTACCGGCATCCGGAGCGAGGTCTCAGGGCGGATCACCCGGCTGCATTGCACCGAGGGTGAGCGCGTTCGCAAGGGTCAACTACTGATCTCCCTCGACAAGCGTGATTATCAGGTGGCGATGGAGGAGGCCAGGGCCAACTATCTCCAGGCCCTCAGCACGCTGGCCATCGAAACCGGCGAGGATGAACTGGCCGAAGCCGCTGCGACCGAATGGCTTTCCGACCGTTCGCTGGAGAATCAGATCGAATCGCTGCAAAACGGGGAATTCCGTCGGGAACTCAACACGGCCCGAACCGGTCTGTCCTCGGCCCAGGCGGCCATCACGCGTGCGAAGCTCAATCTCGAGCGGTGTGAGGTCAGAGCTCCATTCGGCGGCGTAATTACGGGCATGCAGCTCAGCCCCGGCAGTTGGATCAGTGCCAGCCAGGACCTCTTCACGCTCATCGACGATGTCAACCTTGAAGCTCGCGTTCAGGTGCTGGAGTCCGATCTGGGTGATCTGGAACTCGGACGTCCCGCGCTGATCGCTTTGCCTGCGCTCGGTGACACATTGCAGGTCAAGGTCGATATCATCAACCCCGCATTGGATGTCGCAAGCCGCAGCTGCGAGGCAATTCTGAGGATCACCAACGAATCGGGCAAGATCAAACCCGGCATGTTCGCCCGCGCCTCGATCGCAGGCGAAATTCTCAGCGAACGGATGCTGGTCCCCCGAGAAGCCGTGCTGACACGCGACAACCGGCCATTGGTCTTCAAGGTTGCCGACGGGATCACCCAATGGGTCTATGTCCAGCTTGGTGAGCGGAATGAACAGTTCTACGAAATCGAACGCGCCCTTCAGGGCGGCACCCTCGAACCCGGCGACAAGGTTGTCGTGACGAATCACCTGACTCTCACCCACGGTGCCAAGGTCAAGGTGAAAAAGGTCAGTGAACCGACGATACCTTGGGATTTGGGGCGAGGTGACGAATAATGATCCGCACAGCCATCGCTCGGCCGATCGCCATTGCCATGCTCTTCATGGCGATGGTCATGATCGGAGCCCTCAGCTATAAGCGCCTGCCGGTGGATCTTCTGCCCAGCATCAGCTATCCCCGCCTGACGGTCATCACATCCTACGATAACGTTCCTGCTGGAGAACTCGAGCGGATGATCACCCAACCGCTTGAGGAGGTCATCACCGCACTTTCCGGTGTGCGCTCGGTTGAATCCCGAACCCGTGAGGGCATCTCGGCCATAACCGTCGAGTACGAGTGGGGCACAGTCATGGACTTCGCCAACCTGCACCTGCGCGAGGCCGTGGATCGCGTCTCATACAGGGATGATTTCCCGGAGGATGCCGAAACCCCCATGATCCTGCGCTGGGACCCGACCTCCCGCGCCGTCAGCGTACTGGTTCTCCAAGGTGATGGTGAGATCGGAGAGCTGAGCGATTTTGCCCGTGAGGTCGTCAAACCGGCTCTGGAGCAGGTGGACGGCCTGAGTCAGGCCGAGGTTGTCGGCGCTTCTGATCGCGAGATCATCATCGAACCGGATCATGACAAACTCGTGCTTTTCGGTATCGAACTCGAAGACCTCCGCGCGGCGCTTGCCCGCAGCAACATCAGCTTCCCCGGCGGTCAGGTGCGCGAGGGAGCCCTGCATCTCAGCCTCCGCATAGCCGGGGAGTTCGAATCGCTTGAGGAAATTGCCGACACGGACATAGTCCATCAGGGCGGCAGCACCGTGCGCATATCCGATGTCGCGCGTGTATACGAGGGTGAGAAGGATCCGGAGGGGTTCACTCTTCTCGGCGGCAAACAGGTCGTGTCGATTCTCATCTACAAAGAACCCGAAGCCAACACCCTGAAGGTGGCGGAGGAGGTCAACGTCTCGCTGGATGTCCTGAGCGAGAATTACGTCGACTTCAAATACGAGTTCGTCGTGCGCGATGCCGAATACGTGCAGGCATCATTCAACGGTCTCATCCAGTCTCTGCTGATCGGTGGCCTGCTCGCCTTCCTGGTGCTGTTTCTGTTCCTCAGCGACTTCCGCAGCCCGTTTGTCGTGGGTCTGTCCATCCCGGTTTCTATTTTCATCACATTCGCTCTGCTCTACTTCGGCAAGGTCAAGCTGAACCTGATGAGTCTGGGTGGACTCTCCCTGGCCGCAGGCATGCTGGTGGATAACGCCATCGTCGTGCTTGAGAATATTCGCCGTCATCTCGACAAGGATGGCGACAAAGAGGTCAAGACGATCATGACCCAGGAGCAGGACACCGACAAGCGTCGAGGACTGCTCAATCGATTCGTTGCGCGCTCGGCCGAAACCGGAACGCGCGAAATGGCGAAACCGGTCGTCGCCGCGACCCTGACCACCATCGCCGTGTTCTTCCCGGTCGTTTATGTCCCCGGTATCGCCGGCGCGTTCTTCCGGGATCAGGCGCTGACCGTCACCTTCTCGCTTTTGGTCTCCATCGGCACCGCCCTGTTGCTCCAGCCCATGATGTCGGCGCGTATACTGTCGGCCACACGCACGGCGCCGCGCGGCCTCTTTGCGATTTTCGAGAATGGATTCAACCGGTTCAGCAATCGCTATCACAAGCTCCTGGTCGGCGCTTTGAAACGCCCCCGAACGATGCTCATCCTGCTCGTTCTGGCTTTGGCCGGTTGCGGATTGCTTGGGACCAGATTGCAGCGGAGTTTCATGCCCGAGAGCAATACCGGCGAAATGAGCCTTGACCTGGAGTTGAGTGCCGGCACCTCGCTGGAGGAGACACGCGACCTGTCCGATCGCCTGGGAGAGTGGCTTGAGAGCGATCACGCGATTCAATTCGCGTTCGCCCAGGTCGGCCGAACCGAGAACACGCTGTCGTCCCTGGGTGAATACACTGCGGCGAACACCAGCCGCATCCGCATTATCCTGGAGCAGGATTACGACAACAAGGACGAGGCCGTCCGTCTCCAGGAGGAGATCAGTGAATGGCTGCATCAGATACCCGGAGCGCGATTCACGTTCCGCAGTGAAGGTGTCGGCCTGAGTGAAATACTGGGGACCGGCGGCGCCGCGTTCTCCCTCGGTGTCATCGCCGAGAACCCGGAGCAGGCAGCAAGTGTGGCTGAGGATCTGCTGCCGAGACTGGCGCAAATCCCCGGTCTGGTGGATCTCAAGGTGGACCGCGTCCTTGGCGCCCCCAACCTTGTCGCCAGTCTCGACCGTGAGGAGATTCTCCGCCGAGGCCTGACTCCGGAAACCGTTGCCAGCGAGTTGCGGGATCGGATTTCGGGCGTCACCGCCACGACGTTCAATGAGGTCGATCAACGCGTTGATATCTCGGTCAGGTTGCCTCGCAGCGAGCGGATGGATCTTTCCGGCGCGCTCGCCTCCCCCATCAGGCTGAATAACGGTACATACGTACCGCTGGGCGCATTCCTCGACATTCATGAAGAGCGGCCCGTGCGTGAACTTCTCCGCTCCAATCAACGGCGCATGATCACGATCAGCGGCGAATTGCGCGATCGCGATCTTGATGCCGTTTGGGCCGATGTTCGCACCCAAATGCCCCGGGAGACTCTGCCCGAAGGGATCAGAATCGTCGAGGCCGGCGAACAGAAGGCAATGCGCAAGAGTTTCCGGGATCTCGGTTGGGCGATGGTGCTTGCCGTTCTGCTCGTCTACATGATCCTCGCCGCGCAATTCGAATCGTTCCTCGACCCCTTACTGATTGCGGCCGTTATCCCTATCGGCCTGGCCGGATCCGTCCTCGCCATCTGGGTGACCGGTAACAGCCTCAACATCCTCTCGCTAATCGGCGTTCTGGCCCTGCTCGGCATATCGGTCAACGACGCCATCGTCAAAGTGGACACCATGAAACGCCTGCGCTCCGACGGTATGCCGGGATTCAAAGCAATCCTGGAGGCCAGCCGGCTGCGTATTCGCCCCATCCTCATGACCAGTTGCACGACCGTGCTGGCCATGTTGCCCATGGCCATCGGTCTGGGTAGCGGCGAACAACTGCAGCGTCCGTTGGCGGTCACCATTATCGGCGGCCTGCTGCTGACGACAGCGCTGACGCTCTTCTATACGCCAATCCTCTACAAACTGGCGCATCGCCTGAGCGAGGACGACGCGACTGGAGCATAGCATGACCAAACTTTTTCTAAAGCACCCGGTTAGCACCTGGATGATCTTCGCGGCATTTGTGGTCATGGGCGCGTACGCCCTGCCCAAGCTCAAAATCGAAGCCATGCCCGAAGTGGACCTGCCGTCGCTGACGGTAACCACCACCTGGAACGGGGCCTCCCCGCAAGCCATTCAACGCTCGCTCACGATCCCTATCGAGGAGGCGGTGCGCAAGGTGTATGGCGTCGAGTCCGTACGTTCGGTGAGCCGCCCGGGGCGCTCATCCGTCGAGGTGGAATTCGGGCGTGACGTCAATCTCGAATTTGCCCGCCTGGAGTTGAACGAACAGCTCGGGTCCGTACGACTCGACCTGCCGCTCAATGCCCAGCAGCCGGTCATCTTCTCGTATGTCCCCGAGGAATTTCAGATCGACCAGTTCTTCAATGCCAATATTGAATCGCCCCTCCCGGCCAACCAGTTGCGCGAGAAGGCCGAGTCGTGGATCATCCCCAGGATTCTCGCCATCGAAGGTGTAGCGGATGCCTCGATCCGCGGCGGCGGCAACCCGCTGCTCAAGATCCTCCTCAACAAGAATACACTCGACCTCTACAATCTCCAGCCCGATGAAGTGACCAACGCGATCATGAATCTCGACCAGGTCAGCGCCGCCGGTGTCGTCAGGGAGCAGGGATTGGAGAAGATGATCTCACTGCGTGAGCCGCTGGACATCGCGATGCTCCGGGACGCGGTGATCACACTCCGCGGCAATCTGGTCTTCCGGCTGCATCAACTGGCCGAGTTGAAAGCGGACTTTGAAGATCCTCTTTACATCGTCCGGGCAAACAATCAAAACACCGTTCAGCTGAATGTCGAGAAGAGCTCCGGTGCGAACTCCGTCGGCGTCAGCCGTGCGCTCCGTAAGGCGTTGCCCGAAATCGCCAAAACGGTCCCCTTTGAAGTCGGCTTTCACGTCAATGAGGATTTGGGGCAGGATCTTGAGGACAAACTCTGGGAACTCGTCTATCGCTCCTTCGCGATCCTGGGCCTGCTGTTCCTGTTGATGGCGTTGAGCCTGCGGCAATTCAAACTCACCTCCATCGTGATCGGCTCTATCTTCTTCGCGATACTGATCAGCTTCAGTTTCTTCTACTTCCTCCGTCTGTCGGTCAACTTCATCACCATCAGCGGGCTCACCGTCAGCTTCGGTCTGCTGCTCGACAACAGCATCCTGGTGCTGGATGCCATCCATCGACGTGTGGAGGCGCTCAAGAAAAAGGGGTGGCGCGAACTCTCTCGGCACTCCAAGCTCAAGGCGATGTCCGGCGCCATCATCGCCGGCACGGGCGAGGTCAACTTTCCGATCCTCGCCACCACTCTGACCACTCTCGTTGCTTTCGCCTCCTTCATTTTCCTGACCGAACGTCTGGCGCTCTATTATGTCCCCTTGGCGATCGCCGTTGCGACGGCATTGATCTCATCCCTCTTCGTTGCGTTCGGCTGGATTCCGGTCGTCCTCAAACAATCCTGGGTCGGTCCCATGGTCAAGAGGATGGACAACGGGTCCGAAGAGCTCGCAACGGATGAAGCGATCGCCGACTTCGTCGAGGAGTTGCCCGACCTGGAAGCCAAACCCACATTCTTCGAGCGGATGATGATGGGTTTCCAGCGATTCTGGTGGATCATCCTCCCCCCCGTCACGGCACTCATCATCTGGGGCTTTGTGGACATCTACCCCAACCGGGTCATCAAGGGCGGCTTCTTCCGGATGCCGGATCAGGAGCGGCTCTTCCTCTATCTCCAGATGCCCGCCGGGACCGATCTCGAATTCTGCTCCGAGATCCTCCGCAAATTCGAGGAGCGGCTTGAGCCCATCCCCAACGGCGCCGAAATCCTGGCCAGCACCTACGGGGCGGTTGCGACGCTGTCGGTGGAGTTCTCCGATTCGCTGCTCTATACCGAGATCCCCACCTACTATCGCGCTCTACTGGTGGAGCAGGCGGACATCACCGGCGGCAGCTCCGTGTATATTTCCGGATTCTCGGATCAGCCCTATTTCAAAGGGACATTCGGCGGTTCCGGTTTGAATTCCACGATCAAGATCACCGGGTACAATTCGCGCACCCTCAACGAAATCGCCGAGGGCGCCATGCATCGCCTGAATCGAAATCGTCGTGTGCGCAAAGCCCGCATCACGACTGGCGGCCGTTTTGAGCGGGAGCAACAGGATGAGAGCATCATCGCCATCGACCGGCAGAAACTCGCCGAGCACAACCTGAGCGTGTTCAGTCTGGTCATGCAGTTGCGTTTGCTTCTCAATGTCGACTCACCGATGACCTTACGTCTAGAGGGGCAACAGGAGCAGGCCCAGGTGTCGTACAGTCATGCCGATGAGATCGAATACAAGGATCTGGCCAACAGCCTGATCTATACGCCCGATCGTCACAGTGTGCGGTTGGGAGAACTGATAGCCGTCGAACGGATACCGACACAGGGTTCAATTGTGCGGGAGAATCAACGTTACGCGGTGAATCTGAACTGGGAGTACATCGGCACCGATCGGATGCGGACATCCACCATCAAGAAGGCCCTGGACGCCCTGGAGTTGCCCTACGGCTACTTCGCGGAAGAGGGGAACCAGGAGTTCTTCACCGATGAGGAGGAGTCCGAACTCAACCTCATGCTCTGCCTGGCGGTTGCCTTCATCTTCATGGTCCTGGCGGCTCTGTTCGAGAGTCTGACCTTGCCCATCATCGTGCTGGCGTCCGTACCGATGGCCCTGTTCGGTGTCTTCACGGTGTTCTGGCTGTCCCGCACGAGTTTCGACTCGTCCGCGCAGATCGGACTTGTGATGCTCTTCGGCATCGTCGTCAACAATGCCATCCTGCTGGTTAGCCGATACCGGCACGAATCCGCCGAATCGCTCAAGAAATTGCAGGGGGGCGACCCCTGCGCCGAGGCGGGCCTCTTCCCCAAATTGAGCAAGCAATTGGGCTCTGTCGATCTGGTTCATCTGCCGAAGGTGCAAAGGGTGGACATTCTCAAACGCGCAGTCGCTCGCGGTACGAAAGTACGCCTGCGCTCCATCCTCTTGACCAGCCTGACGACTATCGTGGGTATGGCGCCCTTGCTCATTCAATTCAAAGAGGAGGAGGGGCAGGATATCTGGGAGAATCTGGCGCTGTCCTCAATCGGCGGACTGGCCTCAAGCACGATCCTGCTGATTCTGGCGATGCCGCCACTGTACTACTTCTGCGTACGTTATCTGGGTTGGCCACTGCGGCGCTTGCGGTTGGCTATCTGGAGGAAGGTCTTCACCCGTAACGGGGGAACCAAAACCGCAGAGAGCGTGACGGAGGTCTAGCCTCTGCCGGACTGAGACGTGACCAGCTTCCGGAATCGTTCCAACTCCCAGAGCAGTCTGGGGCAGAGGGTTTCGACTGTGTCCAGCGCTTTGTGTGCAGCGAGCCCCTCCATGATCTTCGCCACCTCCCGCATGGCGAAAGCACCTATGTTTGCGGAAGCGCCTTTGATCGTGTGCGCTTTGCGCATCACCAACTCCGCATCCTGGTCGGCAAGACCATTTTTCAGGGCGGCTATCTGCTTGGGAATATCTTTCAGGAACAGATCGAGCAGCTCCTGGAGCAACTCCTCATCATTACAGATTCTCCGTCTCAGGTCCTTCTGATCAAGGATCATCATGAATTCCCACCCCACCTGCCTGCCGCCATCGCTGCCGAGCGCCGCCAGAATCCTGCATTGAAGATCCTCACGATCGATCGGCTTGAGCAGGAAGTCATTCATCCCGGCCGCAAGACAGATGTTGCGATCCTCCATCTGACCGTGAGCGGTCAAGGCTACAATGGGGATATAGCAATTGGCGGAATCGATGGCGGAATTGCGGATTCTTCTGGTCGTCTCGAAACCATCCATGTCGGGCATCTGCAGATCCATAAATACAAGTGTGAACTCCTCCCTCGCGACCAGGTCAATCGCCTCGGTGCCGCTGCCGACGCTGTGGACCTCATGTCCCATCCGCTCGAGCAGATTCGCCGCGACCATCCGATTGGTCTCGTTGTCGTCCACGACAAGGACCCTGGCGGTCTCCTCCAGCTCACAGGGGATGTTTTCACTGCCCAACTGGCTGATGAACGGCGCCTGAAAAGTGAACACCGTACCGCTTTCCGACGAACTTTCCAGTTCAATTCGTCCGCCAAGCTGACTGGCCAACTTGTTGGCGATGGAGAGACCCATTCCCGGTCCGCCTGCCGGAGGTTTTTCGACTTTGCCCGCCAGGAATTCGCGCAGCGAGTCACGCGTCTCCACCGACATTCCACATCCGGAATCCGTTACCGTGAAACGGTGAGTAGGCGCATCATTATCCTCACGGGCATACGAGACAAGAATGTTGACGGCACCCTTGGAGGTGTACTCGATCGCATTCATGAACAATTGAGAGAGCAGCAGACACAAACGGGTTTCATCGCCCTGCAGATCCTGCGGAACATCCTGCCTGATACGGCAGGTGAAATCGATCCCCTTTTCCCAGGCCTCGGTCTCGAAGACACGGGCCAGGCCGCTCATGAGTTTGCAGAGATTGAATTCCCTCATTGATCACTCCCCCTAGCCCCGCGGCCTGTGGCCTTTTTGTTTCGAAGCCAGGTGTCCAGTTTCGCGCCCAGTTGCTCAACGGTCACCGGTTTGGCGATGTAATCATTCATTCCGACCTTGAGGCATCTCTCTCTGTCCTCTCTCATGGCATAGGCTGTCATCGCCAAGATGGGGATGTTGGTATTCCGTTCACCGGCCCTGCCGAGGCGAATCATACGGGTCGCCTCAAAGCCGTCCATACCCGGCATTTGAACATCCATGAGCACAAGATCGAAGTGTGCGTTTTGCAGGGCCCTCAAAGCCTCTTGACCATTGCCGACCAGCACCGGAATGTACTCCAGTTTTTCGAGGATACCCAGCGCCACCTTCTGGTTGATGACATTATCCTCGGCGATCAGAACTCGCATCCGTGTCGGTTCCGACGGGAGAGTCGTCGTCCGTGAGCCTGCGCCTGAACTCTCGGCATGTGTTTCCGATACCGTCTCTCCGGAAAAGAGATCGCACAGAGTTCTGAATACTTGGCGCGATTTCAACGGCTTGGAGATGGTTGCATCAATCAATCCGGGGACCAGTCTGTCGACATCTCGCCTTTGCCCCATCAATCGGGTGACGATCAACTTCGGGCAGCTTGTCTTGGCACCCTGCTTGATCCTGCAGATTACATCCTCGATTTCATCAGGCGCCAGGCCATGATCGATCAGCACCAGATCATAAGGATTTCCGATTGCAGTGGCCGTATGCAATTGCTGAAACAGGGAGTCAACGTCCTCAGCCTCTTCACAACAGCAATCCTGCAGTATGGAAACGGCAGCCCGGCGATTCATGGGCATGCGGTCTGCGATCAAAACGTTGAGCCCCGTCAAACAGGTCATAGGCAGCAGATTGAGTATTTCGACATTCCCGGTAGCATTGTACACGATATCGAATCCGAATACGGAGCCCTGCCCATCCTCGCTCTCAACGGTCAATTGACCACCCATCATCTCCACAAGTCGGCGAGATATTGCCAACCCCAATCCCGAGCCGCCATGAATCCTGGTTGAGCTGGCATCATGCTGGGTAAAGGCCTCAAACAGACGGTCCCGGTTTTCAGCAGGTATGCCGATACCCGTGTCCGCCACCTCGACTCGCCACGGGGAGGGATCATCATCGGGGACCTGGTTGATGGTCAAGTTCGCCTCCCCCTCTTTGGTGAACTTGATGGCATTCTCTAGTAGATTGAGCAAGACCTG
>JAAEPZ010000030.1 GCA_024231955.1 bacterium
AGGGTAGAGAGCAGGCCGACTGAATATTGGGAAGGATTGCCTCTAACGCGCACTACTTGTGATTATGACTCCGATGAATTGGATGTGCTCTATGCCCGAGATTTCGGCATGGGGCTGCCACCACCTTTTCTGCAAAGGACCTTGATCCGGTGGGGCTACCGACCCTACTTGGGCCCCCTTCCGGGTGGCCAAAGAAGAAGAATGCCGAGCAAAGACGTGCGGGAGCACCATCCTTTCCCGGGGGCGCATACGCGACAACAATCGAGTTTCCGGCGACAGCATGATGAAGGCGTGCCTACTTATCAAAGTGCTGCTAGTAGTGTCATGCACGGGCCTGTTCGAAGGGGTGCGCCGACTATTTTTGGAGGTCGAGGGCGAATGCCCCAGCGCGACGCTTCGCCGCAGCTGTTGGGGGACATGCCGCCACCGAGCCAGTTGCCATCTCGTCTCCGAGCACGAGGATCGAGCCAACCGCCCGGACCGAGCGGATCGGCAGGACACTTGGCTCAAGCAATGTCCTTCGAAAAGGTCTCACCTGGCCCACGGATGTCGCCTCCGGTCTTGAAGCAGAGCCCACCTGTCGCATCTGGTTGGGCTGCTCAAAGACCGAGAGCGCCGGCTCCGTCGGTGTCGGAAGCCGAATCAATGGCTGGATCAGCTGGAAGTGACAGCCACCAAGCGAAATGGCCGCAACCACCTTTCAGTGGTTGGCAGGCGAAGGGTTCTGGTCCTCCGCGACGCCGCTCCGATAGTGAGTCGAGCAGTCAGCAGGAGAGTGGTTCGACTGCCAGACGAAATCCGCGCTGCC
>JAAEPZ010000031.1 GCA_024231955.1 bacterium
AAGCGGCGGGCGACGACGAGGTCTTCGTCATCGGCGGGGCGACGATCTTCGCCCAGGCCCTGCCCCGAGCCGATCGGCTCTACCTCACCCTGGTCCACGCCGAGCCGCCCGGCGACGTCCGATTCCCGCCGCTCGACGCGGATGAATGGCTGTTGAGCGAGGAGGAGGCCCACCCCGCCGATGAGCGCCACGCCTATGCCTACACCTTCCGGCGCTATGAACGGCGGGGCTCCCGGTAGAGCCTGGCTCCGGAGATGGACGACATGGACTTAATGGACATGGACGACATGGACTTGATGGACGCAGTTTCCGGTCCATTTCGTCCATTAAGTCCATGTCCATTAAGTCCATGTCGTCCATCTCCGGGTCTCCGTCAGCCGTCGTTGAGGGCGGCGTCCACGCGGGCCGGCTAGAAGCCGGCGCTCCCAGCGCGACTTCGTCGCTCAGACCCGAGAGCCCTTGGGGACGTAATCGATCGGAAGAATACCCAGCTGTCCGTCTTCCAGCACATCCACCGTTTTTTCTCGAACGTCGGATTGGATCGCCCCCCCGGCGATGATACTCTCTTCAATGCTGACCCCTCTGCGAATTTCATGCCGGTCAACGAGCTGTCGGTCGTGGGCGGAGATCTCAACACCGCTCTCGTTGAAGTAGGAATACCTCTCCCAGAGCACAGTATGGCGTACCTGCGCTCCGGACTCGATGATCCAGCCGTCGCCGACGACGGCATAGGGTCCAAGGGTCACCCCGGGCTCAATGATGCAATTATTGCCGATAATGACCGGAGGGACAATCGTGACCCGCGAAAAGTCAATGGTGACATTCGTTCCAAGATAGCCCCAGGGGAGCTTCTCGTAGGGGAGATCGACATTGATCTTTCCGTCCAGCAGCTGTTCGTTCACCCGAAGGTAGTCGCGCTTCTGCCCCACGTCGAACCAGCTACCGTCGTACTGTATTCCCCATAGCGGGAAGGATCGGGGAAGAGGAATCTCCGGGAGGCGGCCCAGCATCGCCGGGAAAGCATGTTTACCGAAGTCGTAAAAGGGATGATCCACATCGAGACGAGCCTCCGTGCGAAGGGGATCGAGAATTCGCAATAGATCCATCTCTATCATGTAGATGGATGCGTTGTTGAGATTGCTGGGAGAGTTCGGATCTTTTTCGATAAACTCCTTGATTCTTCCCGATTTCGATACGATACCTTTGCGTTCTTCGGGGCGATCGAGGATCACCGTCCCGAAATCCTTCCTCCTTTCCCAGGGCACGGGAACCAGGACGACCGTGAATGCGGCCCCCGCCTTCCGGTGAATGTCATACATTTGCTCCAGCAGTTCCGAACCGAAATTGGTGACGATGTCTCCGCTCGGTACGATCAGCGTCGATCCCTGGAATTCCGGAATCAGGGAGCGATCCTCCGCCTCCCGTACCTGCTTGGATTTTTCGCCCAGCCCTTGTTTGCAGACTCCGCCCAGGGTGCCGCTGGGAATATCTTCTTTTACATAGGTGATTTGGGCGCCAAATCGGGAGCCGTCTCGGAAGTACCGTTGGATGGTTTCGCCGAGCACACAGAGATTCATGGAAATATCGGGAATGCCCGATTTTACCATCCGCCGGACCCATACCTCCGCCATGCGCACCTTTCCCCCCAGCGGAAACAAGGGTTTGGGAAGGTGATGCGCGGTCAGGGGATCCATCCGCTTCCCCAGGCCGGCG
>JAAEPZ010000032.1 GCA_024231955.1 bacterium
GCACGACCCACGTTTTCGGCGTAGCCAGTCGGAGCACGGTAGTTGTCACCCTGGCCATCGAAGAAATCGATAACCGCCAAGGTAGCGACTTCGGGTACGCTACACATAGGACCGCCGTCTTCGCCACAGTCGGTGTCGAGAAAGGCGCGGATGTATCTCCCACTGGCCAGTAACTCCACGACCTCCGGAGCATCGGCGAGATAGGCCGGCCAGGTGCAACGACGACACTGGGCGGCCTCGGTGAAAATACTGCCGGGTACACTCTGTGGGGTGTAATCCCTGCTTGCGTGCGGGTCAGCAAGCAGAACGACGGTCTGAACTGACTCGTATAGATTGTAAACCGGGGCGAATACTCCCCCTTCGGAATACTCTTCGCCGGCTGCTTCGCTGCCCAGACGCCTCATGGTAACCAGCACGTCGTTGTCGGGCCATCCCAGGCCACCTGGCATGCCCACGGCCGGCCCAACATCCTTGTTCGCCAGGCGGGAAGGGTCGGGAAGCACCCGCAAACTCTGGACCCTGACCGATAGCTCCTCACCCATGGAGCCGGGAAGGGCGACCCGCAGCTTGAAAGCGGCCGTGGCTCGGGCGTCGTTTGAGGCCCGCTTGTCGGCTTCGGCTTCGATGGAGGTCTCCATCGGGACCCCGAGAGGCACAAAGCGATGAGTGATTCGGCTGACAGGAGTTACGGACTGATCGTCAGCATCGGCCGTTTCGGGCAGGTAGAGACCATGGAAGGTGAAGCTCGGCTGGGCAAAGGGTGCTGCGCCCAGACCTTCCTCGCTGTCCCAGGTGTAGAGCAGGCCGGTGCCGCTCTGGTCGATGGCGATGTGGTTGGTGTTCCACGACCTGTACAGCGTCTGAATCGGGCGCGGAGCAAAGACCCGCTCAGGACAGTCGTCGTCGTCGCCGCAGTCGATATCCGGAGCGCCGTTGACATTGGCGATGTCCCAGATGTCGATGATCGGTCGATCGGTTTCGTCAAAACCTCCGGCAAACAGCAGGTTTCTCGCCTCGTCGACCTGCAGCCGGTAGATGTAGTGCTTCTGCGAGTCTTGCTCCTGGCCCACCCTGAGATGACCGATGAGGTCGGACTCGCCCATGGTTTGCGAGGAAACATCAAAGGCGTAGATTCCCTGCTCGCCGAGGGAGAAGAAGGCGAGATCGCCGGTCTTTTCCTTGCCCGTGTCGCTGACGTCAGGCTCGCGATAGAAGGAACCGTTGAGTTGGCCGCGTATGCCCCGTTCCATCCAGGTGGCATTGCTGGCAAGGGCCACATCGCGCTCCACGGAACTGACACAGATGAACGGATCGGTCTGAGCGGCGCGGATTCGGCCAGCCCTGTCAGCAGGAGACAGTGCGTGGACCGCGCCAAACCGGCGCAGCGGGGAATAGGTGTGGATGGTGCTGCCTGCTTCCAGGGAGGAGTCGCCTCCCTGAAGGGCCACGGCCGTGGTCATCGCCATGCTATCCGGGCGTAGGACGCCAGGACAGGGGTCTGGCTCGGGGTTAAAGTCGATGTCCTCGCCCTCGTATGCCCCCTGCCGTCGCCCACACTGGGCCCATCCCGAGATCTCTGATCCCTGAGGGGTCGGAGATTTGTAGAAACGGTTGAGATCGACAACCGTGATGCCGCTGCCTATAAGGGCGATGTAGCCGAGTGCACTGATGTTGTAACGAACCCGCAGACGGTCGCCACGACGCGCCTTCAGTTCGACCTGGCCCTGGCCACCGCCACCTGAACAGAGAGTCTGGGCCCAGGGATTCTCGATATCAGTTGACCAGGATTGGCCGGTGTCAAGGTTGTCGATACTCACCCGTTGATAACGATCCTGCGGGAACTCGTCTACACAGGGATTGTCGGTCCGCCTCAGCAGTTCGGGATCAGGCAGCACGCCGTCAGGCTTGCTGGGCTCTGGAATGCCCCCACAGGCGCGGGAATAGGTCGTCTTCAGAGGGATGGTGACCGAGTAGAAACCACTGCCATCCGGGGTCAGCCCGTCAAACGGAGTGGGCTCGCCCGGGTTCGGAGGGTCATCGGGGTCGGTGAGATAGGCGTTGTAGAACTTCTCGAATTCCAGGGTCTCGCCCTCCTCATCCTGGACCATCACCTCCATGTCCACCGGAATGCCAAGCGGCAAGGTGCCGTTTGTCAGCCATTCCGAGGCGCTGGGTGCGCTGGTGGTGTGGGCGACAACTACACTCCCGTCAACAGGGTGGAAACACTGCCAGGTATGGTCTCCTGGCCAGTCC
>JAAEPZ010000033.1 GCA_024231955.1 bacterium
GTCGGCGGTCTCCGCCGCAATGGAAACGCCCGATTCCGCGTTTGCCGTCGACTCCTTGATCAGATCCGCCGTGTTGCGGGAGGCCTCGCCGGCGCGCTGCGCCAGGTTCCGCACCTCCTCGGCAACCACCGCAAAGCCCTTGCCCGCATCTCCGGCCCGGGCGGCCTCAACCGCCGCGTTGAGCGCCAGCAGATTGGTCTGGAAGGCGATGTCATCGATAGTCTTGTTGATCTTCGCCGTCTCATCCGATGAGTTCTTGATCCCCTCGATAGCCGTACTCAACCTAGCCATCGACCCCGTACCCCGGACGATCAGGTCGTTGGAATTCTGCATCTCACTATTGGCGCTCTGGGCGTTCTCGGAGTTGGTGCGGACCATTGAGGATATCTCCTCCAGAGAGGCGGAGATCTCCTCTACCGAGGAGGCCTGCTCGCTCGATCCCTCGGCCAGGGTCTGACTCGATCCGGACACCTGGCCGGAAGCGTCCGCGATCTGCTTGGCACCCTCACTGAGGCTTTGAATGATCCGATTGAGCGGCCCGGCGATGGAGCGGGCCAGAAGCAGCGCCAGGATGACGATACCCACAACACCGACCAATCCGATGATCCCCACCAGAACGGTGATCGCACGGACCGAGGCGAACGCTTCGGATGAGTCGATCTTGGCGATCAATGACCAGTGATTGCCGAATACGTCAATCGGAGCATAGGCTACTATCACATCGCTCCCGGCGCTGTCTTTGAAGATGTCGCTCGCCTTGGCATTGCTGGATGCCAGAGCGGACTCGATGTAGGGGGTAGTGATGGTGCTCCCCACCGTGTATTTAGGATCCATTATCGACATGTCGGAGCGGAACTCGGATTGGCCATTGTCATTTCTCGTCACGAGATAGGTATATCCGGTCTCCCCCATGCCGGATCGTTCGGTCATGATAGCGTTGATCCCCTCCTCGGAAAGCTGCAGCGCGACTACGACCTCCGCCTCTCCATCCAGGACAACCGGTTGAGCAACAAAGGCGCAGGGATCTCCATTACTGGGGGCATAGGGTGAATAATCGGCCATGGCGAAACTCCCGCTCTGCAGAGCTTCACGCACACATTCGCCCAGGCCGCTGCCGGAGTACTTGCCGTTCACCAGATTGGTTTGGTAGTCGGCCTCCTGGCAAACGGAGTAGAAGCAGAAGCCATCGGGATTGAGCAGGAACAGATCATAGTAGCCGTAGATGTTGCTGTACTTCTCGAAGAAATACTTGCCGTCATCATCCTTGGGACAGAAGGCTTCGGCCACGTCCATATCGGCGAGCAGACCCCACTCCAGATCCAGGAATTCGACACTGGTATAGGCCGAGAGCACGGGGTTGCCGTTGTAGTCCGGGACGACCCCGACATCCGTTTTGCCGGAGCATGCCGCCCGCGAGGCCTCTGTATTCACGCTGCCGCGCGACGGATCGCTGAATGAGGCCTTGACGGAGTGATAATCCGGATCCAGGTATGAATCGGATCGCATCAGCTGATCCTGCCCCACGAGGTAGGTCTCTCCCGTTTCGCCGAGGCCGGAGCGATTGGTCATAATCTGGTTGATTTGGTCCAGAGGCAGCTGAATGATTATCATCCCCGACATGCTGCCATCATCGTCCCGAATGGGCGCACCCATGAAACAGGCGGGATCACCGCCGCTGGGCGCATAGGGAGAAAAGTCCGCCACGGCGTTGCCGTTGGCGGCCTTGATCTTGCGCCAGACATTGGCCAGTCCGCTGTCTTTGAGGGGACCATGATTCAGGTTCGCGCCGATATCCGATTCCTTTGAGCAGGAGTACATGACGTGTCCGTGCTTAGCGCAAACCAGGAAGATGTCATAGACACCGCTTTCCTCGTAGAACTTGTGCACCGGCGAGCCGTAGTCGGCCCAGATGTCCTTATAGCTATCCGTAGTAACATCGTAGGCTTCATCCGACTTGGTATCCATCTCGATGTGGTAATCCCGGAGTTTGGTGTACAGCGTGGCCACTTCCTGGCTCCGGGCATAAGTCTCCACATCCAGAAAAGACCTACCCAAGTAGGTTTCGACCTGGATCTTCTTGATATCGCGCAGCGCCTCAAGTTTTGAGAAGGCCTCCTGACGCAGCGTGCCCACGGTTTCCACCAGAACAGCCATATCCCCTTCACGTTCATCAAAGAAACGTTCGACCTGCGCCTTCTTTATCTCCCTCACCCCTTCGAGCTTGGCAAAGGCCTGCTCCTCCAGCGCAGTACTGGATTTCATCAAACTCACCGTGCTCACAATCGCAAAAGGTGTAATACCTACGATTAGGAAAGCGGCGATGATCTTTGTGCTGAGTTTCATGTTCGATAACATTTCCCACCTCGGGTCGAATGTGCGTTCATTGGGTATTGAGTCGGAAATATTAGGAGCAGTCCCAAAACGGACCTTTTTTTCATTCCTGACACTTCGCAGTTGTTGCGTTGCACTCCTGCAACCTTCGTCTGGTTGTCGGGCTAATCGGAATGAAACTTTAGAGATTACCATTATTAAAAACGACGCTCCGAATGGAGCGCCTTCTCGTTTATCATACCTGAATTTATCCGACGGAGTGTGCCGGGTCAGAACGTGTAGGTCATCTCGAATGCGACGGACGTGGTGGAGGTTTTCGGCTCACCATCGGAATCGGCATAGATCTCTTCGCTGGAGGAATCGATCCTGAACTCGATCAGGGCGCCCATTCCGTCGCCAAGGACAAAGGTTGGGGCGAACGTCATGGCGGTCCAGGTCTGGGCGACATCCTCACCGTCCACATCGACTGCTCCGAAGGCATACATGTCCGTGTCATCGAACCAGTCATACCGTCCGGTGAAGCCCACAAAATCGTTGAAGTCGTAGTGGAACATGGCCATGAAACCCTTCCATTGCCATTCGGTATCCGCACCTTGCTCAACCTTGCCGATATTGAATTCGCCACCGATAAGCAGATTGTCGACGGCATCGATGGTCAGATCGAAGTCGAAGATCGTTCGCTTGAGATCCGGGTCCTCGTCGGTGAACTCCGTGCCCATAATTGCGGAGGCGCCGAGAACACCAAAGTCCTCCATGGCGTAGGCTAAATGTCCACCCAGGGTAGCGGGACTGCTGGAGATGACATTGTTGTCCCAGCCGTTGACGAAATAGGCAGATCCGCTGAAACCGTTCTCAAGCTCGGTGCTGACCATGATGCCGGAGAGATTGCCGGGGAGACCATGATCGTAGACCAACGCGTGGGAGAACTGATACATGTCCGGGGCATCCATGAATTCGAACCCGATCGGTGCGTTGAAGCGTCCGAACGTGAATGTCAGGCCTTCGATGGTCTGACAATTGTAGGACAGGAAGGCCTGTTCAACGATGATCTCCCAGGGATCGGAATTATCCTCCGTAGGGGTGCCGTAAACCCAATCCAGATCCGCCCTGACCGCACCATCTTCACCAACTGTGCGCTCAATGTCGAACTCAACGCAATCGAGGCTGAAGGTATCAACCTTATCATCGAGGTTGCCTGAGTAGCTGGCATCCACGAAACCCGAGAATGTGACATCGTTCTCCGCCCAGGCAATCATGCTGAAGCTCAGGGCCAGAGCCACCATCAGCATTACTCTACAGATCTTGGCAATCATAGTTTTTCCTCTCATTGCATGTAATCGTCCCTGCAACATTAGGATTGCCGCAGGCCCCCTCTTTGCATTTTTGCAACACAAAGGTAGCACTATTGCCCGATTTGTCCATAGGAAACATAAAGAACCCCGCAACCGTTGATGATTGCGAGGTTTATTGATAAATGCCGAATTCGGGATTCTACTTGATAAGCATCATCTTTCTGGTCTCCACCACATCTCCAACCCTCAAACGGGCGAAATAGACCGAACTCGCCATTTTGTGCCCTTGATCGTCACATCCCCGCCAGCTGCGCCGATAGTCACCAGGTGCCAGTTTTTCGTCAATCAGAACCCGGATGCGCCGCCCGCTGACATCAAAAATGCTCAACTCGACCCGTTGTGTCTCATCGCCACCAACCACGAAACGGATGTTGGTGACGGGATTGAACGGATTGGGCCAGTTGGGATCAAGGCGGACCGCCGCCAGCACCTCCGGCAGCTCATCATCAACACTCACTATCCAGTCCAGCGATCCGTAGTTTCCGGTGCGCTTCTGATCATGCATGAAGGTATACCAGGGCGCCGTTTCAGGGTCGAACACCGTACCGGTCTCCCACAGGAAGACGACTTTATTCCAGCCGACCGCCAGAATGTCGAGCAACCCGTCCTCGTCCACGTCCATGATGGTCGGTGTGGCGCGCATCCAGTCACCGGTCACCATCGGGAAACCGCCGACGGTGGTTCCATCGTGATGCCAGGCGTTGATGGCACCATCCTCATCGCCGACTATAATTTCCAGCGCTCCATCGCCATCGATGTCGACGATCACCGGTGAGGCCTGAGTGTAGGAAACCAGCACCTGGGGCCAACCCGGGAGGAAGGTGCCGTCCGCATCAATCACGGCAATGTCCATGTGCTCCGATGAGCGATTGGCGCAACTGACGATTTCGGGGTAACCGTCATCGTCAAAGTCAGCCAGGGAGGGTGTAGGCGACATCTGGCTGACATTGTTGTTGAACCAGTGGATCGGCCAACCCTCCGCCAGTGTACCGTCGTGATTCAGCATATAGAGGGAATCGTTCTCGCAGGCGAAGATGATTTCCAGCTCATCGTCGCCATCAACATCGCCGAGTACAGGGCTCGAGAAGATCCCTCTGTGCTCCGTGGAGTGATAGGGGGTGGTGAAGGGGAAACCCATCACCGGATGTCCATCCTCGCGCCAGGAATAGACAACACCCGTTGCGGAGCAGAAGACAGGCTCCATCTTGTCATCGCCATTGATGTCGCCGAACGCAACAGAGGAGCGGGGCCAACCGCCCAATCCGGTTTTGTAGATGCCCTGCGTCTCGGGATTCCCGTCACCATTGCGCACTTCGGTACCATCATGATGCCAGGCATTCATGATACCGCCCACATCGGCGACGAAGATCTCCATATCACCATCGCCGTCGATATCACCCAGCGTGGGCGTACCCCAGATACCGTATCCGCTGGGATATCCGATGGGGCGAGGCCAGCCCGGTGCGGGGGTCGCAATGCAGCCATTCTCCGTATCGGTGAATTCGAATACGATGACCTCACCCGTATTCCAGCTGCCGGCCACGATCTCAACGCCGGGGCTGTCGGTGAGATCCGTTGCGCTGAGCGAACAGAAGAAACGCTCTCCGACAGCGGAGGCGGGTCCGATTGTATCCGGATCGAGATCGCCATCACCAAGCTCGGAGCCGTCCAGATTGAATGCGTAGAGTAGATCGCTACCGATGATTATCTCATAGGTGCTGTCGCCGTTGACATCGGCGACAACAGGCGTACTCGGCGTCTCCTGCCCCAGATAGACCGGCCAGCCCGACTTGGAGCCCAGATTGGAGATGACCGACGTCGAGTCAGACAAACCACCGACCAATCCGCCGGAGGAGATCGCCTGAACGCGATACCAGTACTGAGTATAGGAGTCGAGATCATCATCTTCATATGTGCTGTGAGGAACAACGTGACGCGAGACCTCCTCGTATGGCCCGTCGGGCGCGTCCGCCCTGTGAACGACATACCCGGCATTGTTGCCTCCGCCCGGAGACGTCCACTCCAGAACCATCTTGTCGGGCTGGGTCGTGAAGACGAAAGAGGGCCCCTCCGTCATATCCGCAGGATAGAGCAGACTGAACTCGATCGTTTCGGTATACCCGTAGGCATCGATCAACTGCAGTTCGAGCATGGGCTCTTCGGGTCCGACACATTGAACGACGAAATTGCAGGGGCCGATACCGACCGCAAGCGGTGGTGTCGTTCCGAATTCCAGGTCGGTGTAAAGGATAGACAGCCCACTGCCCTCCGGTGCCGAGAGAACCGGGGTTATTCCGTAACCGGCGCCTCGGCCCTCGTTGGCAAGCCAGAGCGGCACCACGATGATCTCCCCAATCTCCATCAATCCATTGTTGTTGCCGCTGGTGCTGTCGTCGATCAGAGTACGGTGCAACCGGTGTAGCGGCGCTGCGGCTTCCAGAAAGAACTCCTCCTGGAAAACACCCTCGTCCGTGGTGATCTCAACGAGGAAAGGGATGATCTCGTCATCCGGCACATTGCCCAGTTCAACCAGGAAGGAGTCGCTGCAGGCGGCACTCCCCTGGACGGCGATATCGGGAAATGCCGCGAAGGGGTCATGAATCGTCACAGCCGCATGTTCGCTCGTGAGCATGACGCCGACATTGTGTGCGTCAGAACCGGCAGCGTTGGCGAGAGAGAGGCCCAGTTCGAAGGTCTCCCCCCTGTCGGGGATGCCATTGTCGAGGAAAGCTCCAGCCACCTCGCCGGTCGCATGCAGACCGGTGTCGACAATCGAGAGCAGGGGAGTCGAATCGATGTATGATGAGAAGATGTAATTCTGAGACCAGGTATCCCTTTTACTGGTGTTTATCGAATAGAAACCGGGCGACTCGGCCTTGAGCGTGAACTCCACCTGCCCCAGTTCGTCGGTGACGGCACTCTGAATGTCCTCGGTAAGTTTGAAGATCGTGACCAGTACGCCGGGAACCGCATTGTCGTCGGAATCGGAGATCGTGATGGTGCAGGTCTCGGTATGCAGATTAACCGAATTCGGGTAATCCACCGTCAATGTCTCCAGCCGGGCATAGTGCAGCCAACTGCTGGGATCGGCCAGAAGCGTAAAGGTTGAATGAGCCCAGCGATAACCACCCTCGACATGCGTTTCGGGTTCGAGTGAATTCAGCCCTGCCGTATAGACCTCCCCCAGGCTCAACGAGCTGTCGGAATAGAGAATATTGAAGAATGCGTCCATGTAGGTGCCGCTGAATGTGGGGAAGGTTTCACGAGTGGAGCCGATAACGGACGAAGCCCCGCCATCGGGGTTCTTCAGGAAGGCCTCGGCGATGCAGGAATAATCGAAGGCGGCGGCAGTGCAGTTGACCATGTACAGCAGGAAACTCCTGTTGCCGTTGTCCAGTTCACCCACCATCGTGGCATCCAGGCTGCCATCGCCGACACTCATCGTCTGTCGCGCTCCATGGCCGTTGTGCAGAACCACACCATACCCGTTCGCCATGGAATCGAGAGCAGCCTGACGGGTCAAATCCTCGGAGTAGGGATAGTCATAGTAGTTCTCATAAAGGGCCGTGATCGCGTTTCGTTCATCCGTGCTGCTGACGATGACGTTATCGCAGAACTGGGCGCCATCATATATTATCGCCTGACCCGGGATCCACTCGGAGGGGAAGAGCACTTCACCCAGCATAAGAATGCGATCATGATAGGAATCGCCGATACAGTCCTGGTAGCGTTTGGACTTGCCCAGCAGAGCAGCGCACTCACTTCGGGTTGAGGCCGGCAGACGCCCGACAATGACCTCGGGCAGAAAATCGGTCTGATCATCATCACCATGCCCCCCCAAGTCGAGAGCCTCGCCCCAGTTATTGTCATGATCGGCGTTCCAGTCGCCATCCAGGCAACCGTAGTAGAGATCCGTAGGTGAGAGTGCGAATGGGGAGAAGATCTCGGTATAGACATAGCGCGGCGGTATCTGATCGGAATCTCCAACCAGCAGCAGGTACTTGATCCCCCATTTTTCATAAGCGTCAATCACGAAGTTACGGATCATCTCGGGCCGATCGCTGCCATGGGGGTAATGGGTCGAGATCCATTCGACCGTACGGATCGCGGTCGGGATTCCCATTCTGGTCTTGGCCTCGGCAAAGTCTTCGCAGAGATCGACCATGGAATCGATGGTCACGATCACCATCTCCACCAGGCTGCCTTCGATGTTGGGTATCTCCATGGGGAAATCCTCACCACCGACGGCGCGATCAAAGATACCGGTCGCCGTAGAGGTGAGCGGCAGCAGTTCGGGATTGAGCAAACGTCCCTGGAGCCCCCTAAGGACCCGCTCCCGCAAAGGAAATTCGGGATGCTCCGACGATCGCTTATCGATAACGGCTGTAGCGGACTCCGTATGGAGCCGCAGCGAGGCCCCCTTGAGGCCGAAAAGGTCTCCATCCGAAATGCGCAGCGGAATCACGGTGATCGCCTGAACTGTCTGGCCATGCAGAGTTCGCGGATCCGAAATCTTCACAACATAATCAGCGTTCAGCAGCGGCTCACCGCCGCGGATAACGGTCTCCCGCCCTTCGTCACCAATCAGAGGCAGGGTCCGGGGCATGCGGACATCCGTGCATAGCAACTCCTCGTTGCGGTCGAACAGATCTGCCGCAGCAATCCTCTCGCCGTCATCCAGAAGCCACCACCATGTGACTTTGGGTGCATCTGCCCGATCGGTCTCCGGCGAGTCGACGACGGCGGAGAGCAGACGACCCGATGGCGTTGCGGGATTCCAGGCCGCCGTCAACGGCAGAACGATCTCGGCTTCGGTTGCATGAAGCGGCGAAACGAAAGATGTATGGAGGAGCAATGTCAAAGTAATCAGCAGAAGAGCAGGGTACACTCGGAGCTGCATAGTGATCCTTTTCCTAAATTGTTCTTACATATCTGAATGAGTTTCAATTATACCATATTCGATGATCCCATGTCCGAGACCATTTCATCATTTTCGCACCCACCGACGACCGCCCCGCTAACCTGCAGTACCTCTACATGTTACAACCCTCCCTCACCGACATGACCTTCATACTTCCGAAGTGGCTTGCGGATCCGGGGATGCTTTGACCGGAGCTCGGAAGGGTATATCCTGCCCGAAAAGCCGTGATCGTACCGCAGAGTCGCCTGCCCCTTCCCGTTCATCCCCGTTCGATTCGGTGTGCATAATTTACGGGTAACGCCCCCGATTCATAATGGGGGCAATGAATCGCAACACCCGATCGGATCGTCGGGTGCCGTAGCGAGCACAAGCACAATGGTCTTCCGGGAAGGGGTCCGATGTCCTCATTCGTCATCAATTTCATGAACGAGTCCAAAAGCAATTTCCAGGGCAAGGTGCGCCATGTCGGCAGCGGTGAGGAGATCAGCTTCGCGACGGTTATGGAACTGCTCAATTTTTTCGAGGAGATGACGCTCGGCAGCGAAATCGGCATCGCCGGCAGTCTGAGCAAGGGTGTGGAGAGTGCCGAAACCAAAGAGGCGGGTGAGTAACTCACCCGCCTCCCGGTAAGATGTCATCAGATCAGGATCGGCCTCACCAGGCGGTGCGACGGCTGAAGAGCAGCCAGGCTGCCGCGTAGCAGACAGCGGCCAGGGTCAGGGCGACATTGAAACCCCACATGAATGCGAACATCACCACGATTGTCGATCCCAGCACCGATGCCGCGCCGTTCACCGCAAAACCCCAGTCGATGTTCTCACCCACACGCAGTCCACCCTTCGGGAACGGCATGCCCATGAAGAATCCCAACGGCGCCACCAGCGCCATCGTAATCAGGATACGCATCGACATCGCCAATCCGGCCAGGGCTCCCGTGAGATGGCGGAAAACGACGATCTCCAATGCGAGCATGATCAGGATGCCCAGGAAGGCAGTCCGATCGGATATCCGATCCGAGAAGCGGCTGCCGATGCCGCAGGCCAACAGGAGCGTCAGCAGGATGGTGGCGATACTGTAGACCGATGGGCCGATGAACAGCGTGTACTTCTGAATCAGGATGACCTCCACCATCATGAATGCCATGCCGATGACGAAGAAGTAGAGCCAGGGCGCGGCCTTGATTTTGAGCCCCGGCATCATTGCCGGCAGGAAGTTGAGCGGCGTGATGACGAACACGATGATCAGCGAGATCAGGATCATGATCGATTTCGCCAGGGGGAAACCGGTGACCTCCTTGAAGGCGTTCAACTGCTTCAACTCCCCCCGGGCGAAGTTCCGGAGCAGTCCCAGCTGAGCCGTAAACGGCCTGTCGTCGGTGCAGGGGGAGATATCGATCCGCGTCGAATCGGCCTCAGCCTCCCATCCGTTGAGGACGATCCGATTGATGAGGTTGTCCTCCCGCCCCTCCGCTGCCGGATAGAGCAGGTGGATGAACTGATCGTTCTCCGGCGTCAGATCGCCAAAGCCGTGCAGCCGCTCCTCATCGGTCAGAGGGCGCTTGGAGAGCAGGAGCATCTGCCTGCGCAACGTGGGCAGTCCGTACACTGCGATGTGCCGGGAGGGGTCCGGCACCCCCTGCCGCTCCAGGGCCGTCAGAACCTCGCTGATGAGACGCGGCATGTAGAACTGGTGCTCCATCATCATGCAGCCGCGATCGGAGAGCGCGCACCAGTAGTCCTCGAAAGCCTCGACGGTGAACAGGTAGTTCTCGGCCAGGGCGAACGAGCCCGAGGCGAGGGCGGCAAACGAATTGGAGCTGAGCGAATAGATGAAGTCGAACTTGTCCTCATGCCGCTGCACATAGGCGCGCGCATCCTCCGTGGCCACGACCACGCGGGGATCGTGGTAGATCCGTCCGCTGAAGTCGGCCAGTTCCCCTTCGAGCATCATCTTGTTGATGTGGCCGACCACCTCCACGGCGTGGACCTCCGTTGCCCCGCTCTGCAGGGCCTGCAGGACATCCATGCCGCCGCCCGCGCCAAGGGAGAGGAAGGTGCAGGTGGAGTCCTCGGCCAGATTGCGCTCGAGGAACCAGTTGACGTCAAACTGAAATTGGAAGCGGAGCGAATCGGGGCGGTCCCAGTTGCCGTCAAACCTCGACACCGGACTGTTGGCCGCGTTATCGATATTGATGCCGCGATAATCCTCGCTGAAATCGAAGACCTTGATCTTGGCGGTGGCGTCCCAGTGGGTATAGCTGACGGGTGCCCGCTCCTGCCTGTTCCGGGTCAACAGATCACCGGCGTTGATGCCCAACACGACCATTCCGACGATCAGAAGCAGCGGCGCAATCCGCCAGACCCGCCGCCCCTCGATAAAGGCCGCCACCAGGACGGGGAGCGCGGCGCAGAGTGACGCGACCGGTGTCCCGAGCAGGTTCATCACCAGTATGATCAGGACCACACCACCCGCCGCGCCGATCAGGTCGGCCATGTAGAGACGGGGCATCTCCTTGTGATTCTGCTTGAAGATCAGGGCCAGTGCGATTCCGCCCAGGAAGTAGGCGGAATTGAGAAGCAGGATGGCCACCGAGAATTTGAGAGCCATCAGACCGCTGCTCAGAACGCCGGGGAGATTGAGTCCCAGGGCGAAAACCAGCGGCGGCCCGATCAGTGCCGCCAGACCGGTCAGCGTAAGCAGTGGACCGAGATTGCGCGCATTATTGAGGGAGGGGAACATGCGCAGGGTCAGAGCGCCCAGCCCCAGCCCCATGATGGCCAGCGACAGAATGAGAAAGGCAAAGGTGTAGAAGTACTCCGCCGAAAAGATCCGCGTCCAGGTCAACTCCAGCGCGATGATCGTCGTCGAGAGCATGGCGATATTAAAGAAACATCTGTTTTTCACAGCATCCCTCTCAAAAGTGGATTGCAGGCAAGGCGACCGCTAGGGTCGTTGTGGGTGGAATCGGTGACGTGGCGCGGATTCGCGAGAGAGGCGACGGGTGTCCTTATAATCGCACCAAGCTGTTAAAAGGTCAACACCCGAGATGCAACTATGATACCGCCGTCGATTCCGTCCGGCGGCTCCCGGCTTGCCGTTCTGAAGCTGATTGGGAGAGCCGAAGCGTTTACCGTTCGGATACGGTGACGGTGACGTAATCGGAGAGGGTCATGTTGCCGGCGGTATCCGTCGCCGCCGCCTGGATATTGTGGGTTTGCCCATCGGCGTAATCGGCGATAACCCAGAGATATTCCCAGGGCGGCGCATCCAACTCGACCAGGATCTCATCATCCACGGCGATCTTCACGCGTGCAATACCCTCGTTGTCTGCGGCGGTGGCCTGTATGAGAAAATCGGCGCTGACCATCTGGCCGATTGACGGCGCCGTGATCTTCACGATCGGCCCCTCGGTGTCGGGCTCCTCCCCGCAGGCTAGCGGCAACGACAGCCATAACAACATGACAAAGGGGGCAAGTTTCCTGATCGACTTCATTGACAACTCCAGTTTGAGGATCAAACCCGGTTCAACCATATCGCCGATGATATCGGCCGGGCCACACCTGTGGGGGATCACCTGAAGATAAGTGCGTACGATCTCACGATCAAGCCGATCCCCCGCCAAATCATATCGGGACCCGGAACGAACCTCCTCCCGGCGGCGGAACCATGCCCGTCGGCCGCTATCCGCAGACATGAAAAACCCCGAGTCGTAAACCGACCCGGGGTAAGGATTCGATCCGGCCAACGCCGTATCAGATCATTTGAGAAGAAGCATCTTGCGCGTGTGCAACTCGCCGCCACTGATCAGGCGACTGAAGTATAGCCCACTTGCGACGGAAACGCCCCTGTCATCGCGTCCCTGCCAGATGACCTCATGACTGCCGGCTTCGACCATCCCCTGCACCAGGGTGGCGACTCTGCGTCCGGTCACGTCATAGATCGCCAGATCGACCTTGCCCGTAGCGGGCATGTCGAAGGTGATCGTGGTCGTCGGGTTGAACGGATTCGGGTAGTTGCCGCCGAGCGCCAGACGGCTCGGCAGGGCGGAGGGGTTATCCACCGCAGTCTGCACGCCGTAGGCGACGAGAAGGTGGAAATCATCCACGGCCGCTTCGACCAGCGTACCGGAGCCCTCATCCGCGGCGATGAACCTGACCTGCACCTGATCCGTCAGCGTGACGTAATCGGCGAGGTTGAAGGTGAACTGGAGCCACTCGGTTGCGGATTCCATCGTGTGCTCAAGGCTCACCCAATCCACCCCGTTGCTGGTGACATCGACGTTCCAGTACTCCTCATTCGGGTTGTTGCCCGTGTCCTCCGTGAACCAGCGCCAGTAGCTGATCTGCGCGGAAACGGCGCCGTCCAGTCTGAAGAGGGGCGAGAGCAAGGTGGTCTTGCCGCCGTCCACATCATTCGTACCGGCCGAACTGCCCGCGGAGGCGTTACCGGTGACGAAGCACATGGTGCCCGGCGCCGGCGAATGATCATCCTCGGTCTGCACCACGACACTGTTGTAGGAGGTGCCGTTGGGATCGACGCGTGTCCACTGTCCCGAGGAGGCGTCATCACCGGCTGTACCGGCGGTCCAGCCACGATCCACCTCCATGTCGTCGAACCAGCCCCCAACGGCCAGTTCGAACTCCAGGTCGGCCGTGAAGCCGACGGGACCGGTGAGCACCAGATCGAATTCGATCATGGTCGGCTCGGGGCAGCTCGACAGGATCTCGATCTCGAAGTAGCCGATCGCCCCCTCACCATCAGCCGGGACAATCGCGCAGGGCGCGCTGCCGCCGAGAATCGTGGTGTTCGGATCGGATGTGGTCACCACACCGACCAGGTTGGCCGCATCGGCCAAACCGGTATTGGCCAGCGTCAACTGCAGCTGGAAGGTCTCGCCGGCATCGGCGGTGCCGCTGCTGTTGCCGCCCGTGGTGTCGTTGACCGCGCTGTCGCACACCGACAACTCGGGTGCCTGAACCGGCAGACTGAAGGTGCAATCCCAGTCGGCCGTCGCGGATGAGATGAGCAACGTGAACTCGGCCAGGTGCCCGTTCGGAGTTGTGCCGCTGACGGTCAGCTCGAACGGAGGCGTCGCTGTGCCGATATTGCCTGCACCGACATCGTCACAGGCGCCGGCGTTACTCGTGATGTCGATGTAGGGGTCGACGCTGGTCAGGGTCAGGGTAATGCCCTGCGCCTCTTCGACGCCGACATTCTCCAGGTCCACCGCCAGCTGTACCGATTCGGCGGCGTCCAGCAGGCCGTTGCCCATGCCGCCATCGATCACCGTCACCTCGTTCAGAACGAGATAGGGACCGGATGGGGGCAGCACCGCCACTTCGTCGATGACCGTGACCTTGTTGTAGGCCGTTACGGTCAGAGTCAAGGTCATGGGCGCCGCCGGCGGGGAGGCCATGGCGATCGTCGCCTGACCCGATCCGTTGGTTACGCCGGTACCGAAAAGCACGCCATCGGCATAGAGCGCGCACAGTGCGCCCGGCACGCCGCTGACGGTGACGTCATAGCTGGGCATGCCGATAAACAGCGCCCCCGTGTGATTCAAGGCCATCGTCGCCGCGGCTTTGGTCCGCACCGCCAGCGAAGGATCGCCGAAGATGGTCCAGTTCAGGAACTCGTTGATGCCGCTTGAGCCGCTGGTGTCCATCATGTGGCAGGAACCGTTGAACCAGAGACCGCCGACCGTGCGCATCTCGTCGGCGGTCAGCAGGTCGACAGCTTCGTCCTGGCCGTACATCGGCGGATCCCAGTCCTGGCTGATGTAAGACATGTAGACCGCAACGGCTCCCGTCGGGACACCGTTGTTGGTGGCGCGAAGCCAGGCCTCCGCGAAGCAGGTTTCGGTGAACGTGCCGTTGTTGCAGGCCACGCTGCAGATGAACGGCAGCTTGTTTTCGTTGGTCAGTCCGTTGACGCGGGTATTGTTGAAACCGGTCGTCACCCACGAGGTCGAACCTCCATGACCGGTGTAGTTCGCCTGCCCCCGACCCTCATTGAGCGCCGAGGAGATCTGGGCTGAAGTGGCGGATGGGGCATAGAACTGATCGACGCCCAGATAGCCGTAGCCCAGCAGATCGTCGCGGATCAGATCCTCGTGTTCGTCGTCGTATTCGTCGTAATGACCAGGACCCTCGTTCGAGGCGACACCCATGGCGTACTGGGGCCAGTCGGCGCCGGCCTCCTGATCCCGCTCATAGGTGATCGTCCGCTCCACCTGCGTATCGACATGGGTGGGATTCTCCGCGGAGAAACGTCCGATGAACAGCTCGGGATAGGTATCGCTGCCGCTGATGGTCGAGTACTCCGGATCGGAATCGCTGCCGATAGGCACCTGGGCGATATCGCCGACCAGCAGAACATAGGCAGGCGCCCAATCATTGTACTCGGCCGTGATGTAGCTCTTGATCTGGCTGAAGCTGGAACCGGTCTCGGAAAGGGTGACCAGCTTGGTCTGAATCCCCTTCTGCATCTTCCACTCCACCAGGGGCAGCATGCTCGACGCAAAAGCATCGTAGGAGATGATCAGCAGACCGCCATCCTCCTGCACGGGCGTATAGCGACTCTGCCCGTAGTTCAGGAAATGGTTGGAGTAGAGCTTGTCGAACTGCGAATCAACCCTGGTCAACCGCGCATCCGCATGCAGTACATTGACCTTGCCCGGACCCACTGCGACGACCTCGATCACCAGGCGCGTGTAGACGCGCAGAGTCCTGGTGGCGGGCAGGTATTGGAAGACGTTGGCGTCGAGCACCATACCCCGCAGGTCTCTGATGATATGGGGCGTCTCGCCGGTAACGATTTCGGCGGGCCAGATATCCGCTGACTGGTAAAAGGGATCGAAAGTATAGGGCACCGAGGCTGGATCCACGGAACGTGAGATACTGCCCTTGGAGGGGGCGACCGGCATATTCGGCAGGTCGACATACTCCGCGACGAGGATGTTCACCGCCATCTCCCTGTCATTCGGAATGACAAGGCTGCGCCGAACATTGGGCAGCTCGGGCAGACCGGCTTCAAGCGGGATACCTTCGCGGAGAAGCGAGATATCAAACCAGGTCTGACCTTCAATGTTCACTTCGGTGGCTTCGAACCCACCGACTTTGATCTCCATGACGCTACGTGTGCTGTTGTCTTCAAGCAATTCGACCGCAAGAGGGTTGCCGTCTCCCAGATCGATCCAGTTCGCGCCGGCCAATGCGGGGAACAGGACGATCAGCAGGAGAAGCATTCCAGCGAGAAGTCGAGGATGCGCCGGGGCAATATGGCGACAGCCCATGAGTGACCTCCATCAGGATAGTTGAAATCCGGTATCAACAGATATTTAAAGATACTACAGGGATCATTTTACCATCTGAAGCCGCGACATTACATGAAATGTTCACTTTCCCGACCCATTTGCGCCATTATTCTCCCCCCGGCGGGAATCGATTCAGCCCTGGCGCTGGTACCCATTCACCTCCATATCGCAAGCGAGTCCGGATAATCCACTTTAATCCAAGGGTTTACGGCCTCGGGACTCCACCCGTCACCCCAGCACACAAAAAGCCCGCCTCAAGCCGGATCGGCTTTGAGGGCGGGCTGAAAACGACGATATCGCTCATCACTTCAAAGCTCGCGTGCCCATGTCGGCTGAATTCAACCTCTCGTTGATCAAGGCGCGGAGATATTGCCTCTCCGCTTCATCACCGATCGAGTTGAACAACCTCTCGCAGGCTCTCTGCAGACGCTCGTTTCCACGGCATCTCTCGGCAGCCGCCTTCAGAAGCGAGGCCTTGACGCTGTCGGAATCGAGATCCTCGGCACTGGCCAGAACCTCCTCCATCATCTCGGGCTCGAGATCAGATCCGGACAGCAGGCTGTCGCAGGCCATACTCGCCATGTGATGGAACTCCACATTGTTCATCGCGTCGAAGAAGCGGTTGATGCAATCGGGGCGATATCGCACCTGCCCCGCGGCCGCGAGCAAAACCGATCCCAGATTGTCCGTGTCCTCCATCGTCTCTGCGACATGATCCAGAACCCGGTTGATGTCCGCATCATCGAGTCCCGTTTGAGCCAGCAGGAATCCGTAGTAGTTGATCTTCAGCCGCTCCTTTTCGATCGTCTCGATCTCGGTCAGCAGAGCGGCAACACCCTCGTTCTCGAAGAGCATTGCGCAGCGGGTCCGCAGCCAGTCATCCTCAATCCGGATGAACTCCAACGTAACCTCGGCCAGCCAACGTCCGGCGTCGGCATCCAGCTCCCGCTCCCGGCCACGAACGAAATAGGTGTACTCCAGCCCACCATCTCCACCGGGAGCGATGTCAATCTCGACCGCCCCTCTCCGCCTCTGATCGCGGATGGCGACGAACCCGCCGGCCGAGATGGACGAGAAGGCGTTGCGCTCGGGATCGACCTCCACATCGCCCATGTAGGCTATAGTCAGCTCGTCATTCAGCGTGTGGAGGATCGTCTGCAGGCGCCCGGTGCCGTCGGGGGTCCGGAGGGTGAAGTTGAGACCGGTCGAGTAGATCCGGTCGTCCCAGTTGACGTACCGTCCCGTCGGCGCCTCAGTGAGCATGGGGCGATTGTCCTTGGGGGTCAGGTCGGCCACCGAAACGGCTCCCACCGGCAACGTCAATACCGGAGCAATCAGCAGAAGCCCGGCCAACGCGGCGATGACAATTCCCATGACAGTGGTCAGGCGAGTACGGCTGAGACCGATCGGCGGCAATTCGCGGCGACCAAGCAGCCGCTCAAAACGGCGAAAGATCTGGCGGCGGCCATTCAGACCGCAAGCGGCCGGCGTCGGTGCGGCGACGACGAATTCCGCCAGACGGGTCAGACAGTGACAGTACGATCCGGCTTCGCCCAACCGGGAGACGGCATCCTCGTCACAGGCCAGTTCACGCTCGAGATCCAGCTGACGACCGATCCAGATCACGGCGGGGTGGAAAAAGAGAAGTGCGGCTATGATCTTGTGGGTGAGAAACGTCCAGTCGTCGTAACGGCGAACATGGGCCAGTTCGTGGAGGATAACCGCCTCCAGATCGCCGACAGACAGCTTTGCGCGCAAACCGTACGGCAACAGGATCGCCGGCCTGAAAAAACCGGTCATCATCGGTGCCGTGACCTCCGTTGATTCGAGAATCCGAACCGGGCGGCCGGCATCGTGGCGGGCAAGGAGAGCATTCAGATTGTCATCATTCAGAATCCCGCCACCTCGCTTGAGGCGGGCGATCCGGATATGGCCGAGGAGGAGTCTACTCAAAAACAGTGTTGAGATCGCAATCCACATGCAGCAACAGGCGACGGGCAGCAGACCGAGCGCCAGCGACCGCAGCGACCGCTCTCCAGCCGGTTCGGAAGCGGGCAGAGTCTGGGAGCGCACAGGCGGGACCTCAAGCTCGACACCGCCGCCTCGCGTATTCAGACCCTGGGGAATCTGGCTGACGCCCCCCCGTCGGGAGCCGCCCTCGAATTGAGATTGCCGGATATCCGTATTGAGTTGCCGCCCCCGGCCAGCCAATCCCGAAACGTGTCCGACAGCCAGGATTACGGGTAAGACAGCCACGATCAACAGCAGCACGCCCCAGACCGTGTAACGTGTGTTTGCATTTGTTCTGCGCGCCAGACGCCAGCAAAGCGCGACGAGAGCGGTCAGCAGAAGACCTATCCAGATACCGTTGAGCAGCGTGCCGACATGCGCATGAGCCTGAGAGCTGAACCAGTCGAAGAACCTCATTATGGCGCTATCCTCTCTTGTTGATCATCTGTTTGAGCTGCTTGATGTCATCAGCACTCAATGATTCATCCTCAAGTATGTTGAGCATCAGTTGACCGGGTGAGTTGTCGAAGAGACTGGTCACCATGTGCCGCACGGCCTTGCTTCTGGCCTGCCGCTGGGAAACACAGGGGATATAGACGTGGGCGCGTCCGACTTTTTCACGACGGAGATACCCCTTTTGCTCAAGGATCCTCATGATGGTCAGGACCGAATTGTAGGCCGGACGCCTACTCTTCGGTATCGCCTCCAGCACGTCGTTGACCGTGCCCGATTCCAGCAGCCAGATCGCATCCATGATCTTCAGTTCGGCCTCTGTCAGGGTCGGGGTTCTCTTTCTCACCTTGGCTCCGTTTCGACTTACTCTTAAGACTTTAAGACCTCATGTGGAATATATAGCTCCTTACCCCGGAAACTGCAACTAATTTCTTAGTTTTTGATCGAATTTCATCGGCCTTCCGTGGCGGAGGGTGCCGGGAACAGAAAACCGGAGCGACACAGGTCGCTCCGGCCGAATGCTCGACAGAGAATAATCCGAGCTACTTAAGCAACATCATCTTCCGGGTCAGGGTGGACTCACTCATGATCAGACGTGTGAAGTACAACCCACTGGCCACCTGGTGACCGGTGGCGTCCCTGCCGTCCCAGACGATTTCGTGGTGCCCCATCACGGCTTTGCCGTCAAGCAATGTGCGGACACGCCGTCCGGTAACGTCGAAGACCATGAGCTTGACCATGCCCGTTGCGGGCAGATCAAACTGGATCGTGGTTTTCGGGTTGAACGGATTCGGGAAATTGGGACCCAGAGCCGCCCTCTGCGGTGCAGCCTCCTCACCGGGGATTGCCGTGAGTATGGGGAAGGTGGCGTCCATGAGGAAATCATCGACCGCCGCCTCCACCAGAGTTCCCGATCCCTGGTCCTGAGCTATGAACCGGATCTGAACATTGTCGGTGAGAGTGATGTACTCGGTCAGATCGAACGTGAACTGCGTCCAGGAGTTGTCGGAAACCAGGGTGTTCTCCAGGTGGACCCAATCGACACCATTGTTGGTGACATCCACAACCCAGTACTCCTCGTTCGGGTTGTTGCCCAGGTTCTCCGTGTACCAGCGCCAGTAGCTGATCACCGCTTCGCTGGCCTGGCTGAGGTCGAACACCGGCGTGAGCAGCGTGGTCTTGCCGCCATCGACATCGTTCGCACCGGCGGTGCCGCCGACACTGCCGTTCCCCGTCACGAAGCAGAGTGAGCCCGGATCGGCGGAGTGATCGTCCTCCGGCTGCACCTGCTGAACGGGATCGCCGTAAGTGGTTCCGATAGGCTCAACCCGAGTCCAATGCCCCGTGGAGGCATCGTCATCGGGAGCGCCAATCGTCCAGCCGTGATCATTCTCGAATGTGTCCAGCCAGCCCCCCACCGCCAGACCGAACTCCAGCGTAGACGAAAAACCGCCAGCGGCGGTCAGGTCCAACTGCAAGGGGAGAATGACGGGTGCGGGGAGATCGCTTGCGATCTCGATCTCGAAGTAGGCAATGGTCCCCTCACCGTCCACGGAGACTTGGGCGCAGTTGGCGCTGGCCTGGTGGATGCTCACCTGGCTGTCGGAGCAACTCAGGATACCATTCAGGTTTTCGGCTGCCGAATGCCCTGTGTTGCCGAGAGTCAGAGCCAGGAACATGCTTTCACCGGGGTCGGCGGTGCCATCGGCATCCCCACCCTGGGAATCGTTCACCGCGATCTCACCCGCCGTCAGCAGCGGCGCCTCGGCAACGAAGCTGAAACTGCCGTTCCAACTGCCGTCGGCGGAGGTCATGACCAACTCGAACGGGACCAGATGTCCATCGGGGATATCACCGGCCACCTGCACCGACATCAGACCCTGCGATGTTCCGAAACCACCGGCCGGGATGTCGGGGAATACGGCGGAATCATCGATGATGGCGATGAAGGGATCCGCACAGGTCAGAACGGCGCTGATACCCGAGGTACCTTCGACACCGACATTTTCCAGTCGAAGTTCAAGGGTCACCGTCTCCGCCTCGTCCAGGTTGCCGTCGTTGTCGCCGTCGGCATCAAGAACGGTAGCGGAATCCAGCACGAGGTAGGGACCGGAGGGCGGGATGATTGTCGTCGTGCCGTTCCAGGCCAGGAAATCGTGTGCGACGACCTGGATATGCATGATCCCCGGAGCCTCGGCGGCAATCGGCAGTTCGACTGCGCCAAAGGGGTCGGTCAGGCCCGAGCTGTAGACGGACATATCATCCGTCCAGACCGTGACGATCGCATTCTCCAACGGCGCGTTCAGGACACCGCCGACGTTGATGCTGATCGAGGGCATGCCGATCGTGACTTCAGACGGCGCATCCACAATCAGATTTTCTGGGGTTCCGGTCCAGAGGTGCATGGCCGGATCACCGAACAGGTTGAGTTCGTAGTAAACCCAGCGGTTCGCGCCATAGCTGATGGACCAGACGTTATCGACCTTCGAATCGCTGTTGGCGTCGGCCAGAGCGTAGATCTCCTCGCCGAACATGGCGTCGAAGAACTGGCGATTGAAGTACTGCGACGACCCGTCGGTACTCAGGTGCTCGCCCCAACCGTAGCGGGAGTTGATCACCAGAGCCACCGCACCGAACTCGAGACAGTTCATCTCTTCACCGATGCAGTTCGCGTCGAAGGCCCCCGGGAAGCAGCCCTGGCTATAGACGAAGTTGTAGGTATGATCGATTCCGTCGGCAGTCATGTCCTGCACGCTGGGGATGTAGAACTTCATCATGTAGTCGGTGTTGCAGTGCCCCAGGTGACAGATGATGTTCATGCCGCTGTTCATGATGTCGATCAGCTGTGAGGCGGACCAGGTCTGGTCCATGTCGTACAGCGTGTCGACATCCATCCGGTCGGGGAAGCCCACGGTAGTGTAGCCGTGCGTACTGGCCCCGAGACGGATCTCCTCCATGTAATCGCCGCCCCAGGTGGGGTCATCCCACAGCAATTCACCGACCAGCAGAGCCTTGTCGGCTTCGGCCATGACCGGGGCGGTCACGTAGCGGGTCTGTTTGGTCAGCCAGTGCTGCAGATCCTCGACGGTGGACACGCAGGCGCGCCCCACGCCGACTTCAGGGTAATAATCCTCCTCGCCGGGCTCACCCCAGCGACCGTCGCCATCCGCGTTCCAGTTGCCGTCGAGGCAGCCGAAGTACAGATCGGCGGGGATATCGGTATCGGTCGTACCGTAGGCTTCGGCGAAGAGTCCGCGATGCAGGATGCCGGTGGCTGAGTTGGAATCGCCAACCAGGAGCACGTAATCGCAGTCCCAGGAGTTCTCGGCATCGATGATGAAATTGCGGATGGCCTCCTGCTCATCGGCGCCCGCGTAGTTGGAGAGGATCCAGTCCTTGCGGAAGATCCCGGCCTTGTGTCCGCGCCCGGACTGAAAGTCCGCGAAGTCCTCCATGTAATTGGCCCAGGAATCGGTGGTGATGATCAGGTACTTGAAGCCGTCGGCGGGATCCAGGGAGCGGTCCCCGGCGGATTGCCGCTGCAATCCCAGATAGGATGTGTTCGCCCCGACGTTGTCCACCATCGTGTTCAAACGGGCCAACGTTGCGTCGTCGTGACGGATGAACCGCTCACTGGCCTGTCGCACCTGCTCGCTGAATGCGGTGGTTACCTTCACTACGCAGTCCCGATACCAGGCAAGCTCTCCGGTCACCGGCTGGTACTGCACGGGATGGATGGCGAAAGTCGCGATGTTGTAGCCGTGGAAAAGGCCGGTTTGAGCGGCATCATTCGGATCGTAGGGATAGGCTCGGTTCGAGCTGTAGATATCCCCATTCGGCTCATCGGGAATCTGAGGGCCGGTCAGGCTGATGGGGTACTGCCTCTGACCGGGTTGAACGGAGAAGAACCCCGCGACGGGCACGAGCTCGCCCATGACGACCTCGATGTCCACGATCTCCTCGCCGGCCGGCAAGAGGATTCGCGCGCCGAACATCGGCAATGCGGGCAAACCCGGTTCGCCATGGGTCCAGGTCCCGTTCATATTGATGCGTTGATAATCTCCAGTAGATTCGATTACCGGCTGTGTGAATTCATAATGCTGTGTGATCACGGTCGCATTCACCGCAATGACCGAACCGAGTATCACGAGGATACAGAGCAGGCCGAGTATTCCGGATCTCATTCCATTAAATTTCATAAGTGCTTCCCCCTTCTCAATTCATTGACGATATGAGACTTTCCACAAGCATACCATGAGCGCACCCGCCCTTCAAGCGATCACACCCGGCAGCCTTAAATATGAATTGAGCCATAGTGACGAATAACGGATCAGGCGGCGTGATTCAACGCGGGATGACACCCCGCAAAATGATATCTATGGTGGTTTTCATGTAATCCACGGGATTCGGCAGAATGTAGTTTTTCGATATGATCTCGCGGCTGAGGATATAACTGACCATCGTCCCGAAGAAAAGCCGAATCGCCACATTGACATCGCAGGAGCGGAAATTTCCGCACTCAACCTGATATTGGAAGTAGCGCATCAGCACATCGACGACCGGCAGAATGTTGTGGCCGACAAGTTCATCGAAAACCTCCGGGTCGTGCACCACCTCCAGGAGGATAATCCTGAGCAACTGCGACATCTCGGGGCTATCCCAGGTATCGATGAACTCAAACCCGATCGCGTACAGAACATCTTCGGCCGGCAGTTCGACAAGCTCTTCGAAGTGGCGGGTATGCGCCAGCGAGTGATTGAATTCCCTGATCACAGCCTGAAAGAGAGCCTGTTTGTTTTCGAAGTACCAGTAGATCAGAGCCGGCGATTTCACCTCCGCCTCGGTACTGATCTTCTTGATCGTCGCCTTGGCATAGCCATCGCGCGCGAACACCTTCACCGCCGCTTCCAGAATCTGCCGCCGTTTTTCGCCGTTGCTCCTATTCATCGCGTTCCCCCCTTGGCCATCCTCAGGGGTTTCCCGGCTGCGTCATCCACATCGTTGACCAATTCGACCACATCCGGATCGGGTGCAGACAGGCTCCGGCGCGCATTCTTGATCATGAAGTGAATCCTGTTGAACATGTTGGCTTCACTGGTGTTGTGATCAAGGTCGATGTACAGCGTCTTCAGACCCGGTTCAATCTCACGGAGTCGTTTCTCCACACCCTTGGCGATAACCTGATTGGCGATGCAGCCGAAAGGCTGCAGGCAGAGAACATTTTCGATCCCAGCTGCGGCCATCTCCAGCATCTCCCCCGGCAACAGCCATGACTCGCCGTACTGACATGTCGGTTCGAGCGCCTCGGCTGCCCTGTCGGCAAGCCGCCTCATATCCGGGAAACGGACACCGAAGGGGAATCCGTCCAGAACCGAGTTCAGATCGCGCGTGAGATTGGTGACCTGCCGCTCCAGGAGGGGCGCAAAGTAGGAGACCAGCCGCTTGCGCGCGACGCCCGCATCGATGTTGACGCCGATATTGATGAACGCCTGAATGAAGAAACTCGTCAGAGGCGGCTGGACAACCTCCACACCCTGGCCGGTCAGCCACTGCACTACATTGTGATTGCTGAACGCATCGTGTTTGACGTAGATCTCACCGACGACACCGATCCTGGGATATTCGCCGGGATGAACCGGGATAGCGCTCATCTCCTCCACAGCCCCCTCCAGCATGCGGACGAGACGCTTGTGGCCGCGATCATCCCCCTCAAGCCAAAGATGGATATGCCGCTCCGCAACGGCCTTGGCCGTGCCGGGATTCACCTCCCGCACCTCCAGTGCGTGGCTCATCATGGAGAGGGCGTCGGCCATGAATATCGAAGGCAATCCGCGCTTGGCCAGCTCTTTCCGGCTATAGGTGAATCCGGGCTGTTCGTTGAGAATCACATTGCTCAGCGCAACGCCAATCACCGGGATATCGCGATACCCGGCCGCCATCAACCCCTTCTTGAGCAACCAGAGATAACTGCTGGCCCGACACTGTCCACCGGTCTGGGTGAAACCGACGGCAACCCGAGACAGATCATACTTCCCGGAATCCAGCGCGCGCAGGATATCGCCCACCAACAGGATCGCAGGATAGCAGACCTCGTTGTTCACATACTTGAGTCCATACTCCAGGGATCCGGCGTCGGCAGGGGGCAGCACCTTCAGATCATAACCAAGGGGTTTGAACTCGCTCTCGATCACGGGCGCCAGAATGGGCGTGAAATTGGGGACGAGGATTGTGCGCCGCCGGTCCTCCTCGCCGAACGTCGGCAACGTGGGACGGGGCTGCGCCGGATTGAGCTCCCCCCCCCGCTTCAGACGGAGCATCTCAACCAAAGTGCGCAGTCGGAGCCGAATCGATCCGGGGCTGGAGTTTTCATCAACTCGCAACACGGTCAGATTCTTACCTCTCTCCGCCAGGATCTCACTCAACTCGTCGCAGGCCATGGCATCGGGACCGCAGGCAAAGGAGTTGACCTGCACCACCTCCACATGCGGCCACTCGCACGCAAAACGGGCGGCGTTGTAGAGACGATTCGGATAGCCCCATTGGGTGAGAACCTGCAGCGATTCATCGGCACCAAGATCCGGAGCGCCGCTCTCCACCACAACATCCATCCCCATGTTCGCCAGGGTTTCGGGAATGCCCTGATTGATGAAGCGATCAATATGATAAGGACGGCCGATCATCATGATCACTCGGCGCCCCTCGTCCCGGGCGCGTTCGATCACCTCGCGGGTCTTCGTCACCTGCGCCTCCGTAAATGCGATCTGCTCCCTGATCGCCAGACGCAGAGCGCGGTCCGCCGCGATCCTGCCGATCCCCCATCCCTTCAGGAAGCGTCTGCATGTCCGCCTGAGCAGATCAGGATCCCGCAAATTGACCACAGGCATATCCAGAGGAACGTTGTGCTTGCCCTCAGGGTCGATCGCACTGCGGATCACATTGGGATACCCGCTGACGATGGGACAGTTGAAGGAGTTGAGCGTGCCCTCCGTCGCCTGCTCGACGATCACCTGCGGATAGAAAATCCTGTCCACGCCCTGCTCGATCAGGTCAAGCACATGACCGTGCATCAGCTTCGCCGGGAAGCAGATACTGTCGGACATGATCGTACCCACACCCTTGTCGTTCAGCTCCGGAGAGGAGGGGGGGGAGAGCACAACCTCGTACCCGACCTCCGTAAGCAGCTTGTGCCAGAAGGGGTAGTTCTCGAAGATATTCAGAGCGCGGGGCACCCCGATACGGGCTCGCGGCTTCACGGCGGGAACGGTCGACCGGTTGAACAGCAGATCCTCTTTCCAGGCGGCGATATTCTCGCCCCGGATGCTCCTCTCTCCCGATGTGGAGAAGATGCGCTCGCAGCGATTGCCCGAATAGAACACCCGATCCGGATCGAAGCGGAGGCGGGTAATCCGACATATGTTCTCGCAACCGCGGCAATGGATCTCTTTTCTCCCGGTCTCCCGCACGGTGCTCAAGGTCGCCAGGTTGTGACGGACAATGGCGTTCGCGGTATCCTCATTCGGGTTATCCCGCCGAAAATCGCGCGCATACAAAGCGGCACCCCAGGCGCCGGTCAGCCCCGCGCGATCGGGGCAGATGACCTCACGCCCGGTCAGCAGTTCAAACGCCCGTTGAATCGCGGGACTGAGAAAGGTGCCGCCCTGAACGATGATCCTGGCGCCCAGCACATCCATGTCCCGGATCTTGAGCACCTTGGTCAGGCAGTTGCGCACGACCGAATAGGCCAGTCCGGCGGAGATATCAGCAACAGCGGCACCTTCGCGTTGGAACTGCTTGACCCGCGAGTTCATGAACACCGTGCACCGCGAACCCAGCTTGCACGGAGCCTCGCCCTTGCCGGCCAGATCGGCGAACTGCTCGACGGAGTAGTCCAGCACCTCGGCGAAGCTCTGCAGGAAACTGCCGCACCCGGAGGAGCAGGCCTCATTGATCTCGATACTGTTGACGCCCCCATCCTCGATGAACAGCGCCTTCATGTCCTGTCCGCCGATATCCAGCACAAAGCTGACATCGGGCGCCAACTCGCTCGCAGCCCTGAAGTGGGCCAGCGTCTCAACTATGCCTCGATCCAGGTCGAAGGCCGTGCGGATCAGGTCCTCGCCGTAACCGGTAACCGCGCTGCCGACGATGTTGATCTTCACATCGCCCGCCTCGACCTGGCTGTTCATCCACTCCAGCCCCCGCCTCATTCCGGCAAGGTGATCGCCCTTGTTGAATGTATAGTGGTCGAGGACAATCCGACCCTGTTCATCGACTAGCACCAGCTTCGTGGTGGTCGAGCCGGAGTCCACACCCAGAAAGCAATCCCCCCCCGTGAAATCCTCCAGAGCGACGCCGGGAAGGGGGGTGAAACGGCGTGCCTCCCAGTCAGTCTGCTCCGCCGGATTCGCGAAAAGCGGTTGATCCCTGTCCTGGAGCGACACATTGTCCGGTTGATCGCCCTTCACCATCGCCAGCAGGCGGCTTGCCGTAGTGCCGTAGGCCTCGGCTTCCCGCGTCAATGCGGCCCCCTGCGCCGAGAGGAGCACCGGATTACCCACGGTGACGACGTCGGACTCATCGATGCCGAGAACCTCACACGAGAAACGACGCAGCAGAGGGATGAAGGTGAGGGGGCCGCCGCTGAACAGGATTCGCGGCTTGGCCTCGAACCCGCGCGCCAGGGTGTTTGCCGTCTGCTGGGCGACGGCGTTGAGAACCGAGGCGGCGATATCCGCCCGGGCCATGCCCCGACTGAGCAGATTCTGAACATCGGTTTTGGCGAAAACTCCACAGCGGCTGGCGATGGGATAGAGGGTTTTATACTGCCCGGCCAGTGCATCGAACTCCTCGACCGGCACGTCGAGCAATGTGGCCATCTGGTCGATGAAGGCCCCGGTTCCCCCGGCACAACTGCCATTCATCCTGATATCCGAGCGTCCCAGATCATCAAAAAGGACCAGCTTGGAATCCTCGCCGCCGATGTCCAGCAGCGACCGCACATCGGGATGGATGCCGGCGACGAGGTCCGCCGCGGCGATGACCTCCTGCACGAAGGGGATATGGAGACGCTCGGACAGGCCGATGCCGGCGGATCCCGTGATGGCGAAAGTGAGGGGAACATCACCCAGAGTCGCCAGCAGGTCGGTGCAAATCCGGATAAGCGTGTGCTGGATCCGCGCATCATGACGACGGTAGACGCTGAAGACCGGAACCATTCCGCTTCCGTCCAGCACAACCATCTTGGCAGTTGTCGACCCGATGTCGACTCCACACTTATAGCGGACACTCTGAAGCTTCATTACTTTCTCCGAAACTTGATTGATGATTCAATCAACAATCTAGAGATATAAGAACATGAGATCAAGACAATTCCGCAAAAGGGGGAAGATATTCGTAACTGGTGCAGTTAGGGCACATAGCCTCAAACATGATGTTGCCTACAATAGCGTAACACTTCACATCACGGATAGCGTGAGTAATAATATCGTTCCACCGATCGACCTACCGCCTGTCGAAGAGCCGGATCGAATCCGTAGCGGCATCTGCCGGGGCTCCGGCAGACGCCGGGCCCTCTGCCCAATCGAAACCACAGGCCTGCGGCAAAGAAAACTCCCCGGGCGAACCCGGGGAGCCTGCATTGAGTCGTAGATGGTCGTTCCGGTCAACCTGACTAGTGCCGGTTGAAGATCCTGAAGCCAACGCTGTCCAGAGTGAGCTCGGGACTGGCATTGAACCGGTTGCCCGAACGGCAATCGGATGCGGGGCTGTTCCAGTAACCGCCGCGAATCACTTTGTTGGATCCGGTCAGGGGGCCCCAGGGATTGACGATGAAGGCGGCGTCGGAATAATTGTCCGACTGCTTCCAGTCGGTGCACCACTCCCAGAGATTACCCGACATATCGAACAGACCCAGGGAGTTCGGGGCCAGAGCCGCGACCTCGCTGGTCCAGCCGGATGATGTTCCGCAATACCAGGCGATCGGATCCAGTACGGGGTCCGAGCACTCAAGGTTGGTGATCACACCATTGTAGAAGGCGCTTAACGTATCGGTATCGGCCCGGCAAGCCATCTCCCATTCGGCTTCGGTCGGAAGTCGGTATTCCGGTATTGAGGCCGGGTTGCCGTTATACAAGGCCCAGCCGTCGGAATCATCGTAGGCCAGGTTGTCCGGATCATCGGGATCAAGGCTGATCGTGAGCCAGTTGCAGTAGGACGCAGCGCCATACCAGCTGACCTCCTTCACCGGGTGATCGGGGTTGAGGCCATGTCCGGCATCACGCAGATGGAAGACACCGTCGGTGAAGGCTATCTCACAATCAGGATCATCAAGATCAAGCAGTTCGATCCTGGGGGCGCCCTCCTCCTCGGGTACATTGACGAGGGTGACCCCGTTGCAGCTGACGAGGGGCGGATCATACGCCAAAGCCCACTGAGCCAACTCCAGGAACTGCTGATTGGTCACCTCGGTTATGCCGATATCGAATCCCTGAGGGATGAATACCTCATGGACGGGAGATTCATCCAGCTCGGAGCCGAGCATGTCCCCGGGCGAACCCATGAAGAATGTGTCGGAGAGAACCGGAGCCATCGGCGGAGGGACAAAGCCATCCCTGTCGACAACAGCCACGCGCAGCGTGTCGATATCGACGTTGCCGCCGGAATCAGTGAGTCGCAGCCTGACATTGTAATTGCCGTAGACCGGATACTGCCGCACAACAACGGTATCACCCAGGATGAAACCATCACCGGCACCCCAGTCCCACTCATAGGTTGCGATATCCAAGCCGGCGCCGACTTCGGAATCATGTGCGTCGAAGGTAAAGGATTCGTCGATGGCGATCACATTGGCGGTGACCGTGAACAGGCCCAGGGGACCCACGGTCACATTGATGGTCCGTGTTGTTTCGTTCATCAGATTGTCCGCATCCATCACGGATAGTTCGACCTCGTAGGTGCCGGCCGCAAAAGTCTGCACGGTTACCGGTTCATCCAACCAGGGGGTATCCGGAGTACCATCGCTCTCCCAATCCCAGCGGAACCGAAGCGCGCTCAGGGAGCCGTCCTGATCGGAGGAGCCGGATGCGTCAAAGGTGAATTCAGTCCAGGTTGCGCCATCATCGGGTCCGACGACAAATACGGCTACCGGAGCGATGGGAGACAGAGATCCCCCTGTAGAGAGATCCTTCCACTCCTCGGTGCCGCATCCTGCAAGGATAATGGATACCAAGCCGGCCAAAAACAGGACACGGGAAATTCTCCGAAACATCGTTACCTCCAGAACAATCCATAGTGAAGTCCCCGACCCAAGCGGGGCCAGTGGAGTATCGTAGATAGAATCCACCATTTCAACCTGATAAATGGGGAATCTTCAGAATGAATCTTACATTTTCCCCGGGGATCGTTCGGAAAACCTCCGCTGTCCTCAGCCGACCTCTTCACACCTCAAGAAGTTGATCGACCTCCTCCTCCGTCTCCGTCGTCGCCTGCAATCGATTACGGATCGCAATGAATTCATCCTCCGTATCGAGGAACGCCTGCACGACGGCGGGATCGAAGTGTAGTCCATCCCCCTGGAGAATGATCTCTCGCGTTACATTGTGACTGAATTTCTGTTTGTAGACGCGAGCGGAGCTGACAGCGTCATAGACATCGGCCAGTGCGGTAATCCGCCCCGACAACGGGATCTTCTCACCGACAAGCCCCTGGGGATAGCCCGAACCGTCCCATTTCTCGTGATGAGTCAGTGCGATATCGTAAGCCATCTTCAGATATTCGGCCTCGGGGTACTGCTCCAGGGCCGCTCTGAGCGTATTGGCCCCGATCGTGGTGTGATCCTTCATGACCTCGAACTCCTCATCGGTCAGGCGCCCCGGCTTGATCAGCACCATATCCGGGATGCCTACCTTGCCGATATCATGGAGCGGCGAGGTCAGGAATATCATCTGGACGAAAAGCTGATCGATATCCGGATGGTTCCCCCTCTCCTCAAGATTCTGAGCCAGGGTTTTGGCGTAGGCCTGGATCCGTTCAAGGTGGGCGCCGGTCTCCGGATTGCGGGACTCCGCCAGCTTGGCCATGGCGAAGATCGCGACATCGCGGGACTCCAGGGCGAGAATCCGCTCACCGGCCCTGGCCCGAACGCGGACTTCGTCGGGATTGAAGGGCTTGGTGATGAAATCATCTGCGCCCGAGGCCATGCCCTGAACGATGTCGGCGGTCTCGTTGCGATGAGTCAACAGGATGAAATAGGTATAGCCGAGAGAACCACTCCTGCGGACCTTCTTGCACAACTCGATCCCGTCGCCATTGGGCATCTCCCAATCGGAGATGATCATGCGGTAATGGTGCTTGCCCAGCATCTGCCAGGCCTCATTGCCGCTCGAAGCCGTATCCACACGATAACCGGCCTCCATCAGAATATTCTCCAGCATGTCACATGTGATCTCATCATCATCGACTACCAGGATTCTCAGAGAATGGGATTGGAAGATCATGACTCTCTCAATTCAAGGTTGAATTCCGGAATCTGCGCTACTACTTCACGCAGTGTTGTTGTCTCCTCGCGGAGATTGCGGATCAGCAGGATAATCTCTTCATTGCTGCTCTCCTGTTCTGCGCCGGTTGCCGCCTCCAGCTGGCGGGCCGTCTCCTGCAGTGCGCTGAACCCCAGATTACCCGCCGAGCCCTTCAGCTTATGAGCCAGACGCGACAGGGCGTCAGACGATCCGTTCGCCAGCGTGGCATCGATCTCATCGAGAAGGGAATCGAGACGGGCGTCGAATTTCCGAACCATCGCCACGGCAAACTCTCGGTTCTCGCTGCAGCGTTTGAGCAGACTGTTGTAGTCGAACGTATCCGATTCGGCATCGGCACCGGGGAGGGGGAGTTCGGTGATCGCGGTATCCGGATGCGGCGCCTGCCGGTGTTGATCCCGGTTGCCGAACAATGCATCGATTACGCTGATCAACTGATCCGGATCCACCGGCTTGGGGACATAATCATCGCACCCCGCCTCCAGACATCTGGCCCTGTCATCGCTCATCGCGTGAGCCGTGAGAGCGACGATCGGCCCCGTGTAATCCAACTGGCGCAACTGGGTGGCAGCCTGGTATCCGTCCAGCACAGGCATCTGCATATCCATCAGGATCACATCGTAGGGCATCCCCCTCTCCCTGGCGATCAACGCCTGCTCCATCCCCACCTTCCCGTTATCGGCGAATTCCACCTGACAGCCGGACTGGGTCAGGATGAAGGAGATGATCTCCTGATTTTCCGGAACATCCTCGACCAGCAGGATTCGGCAGCTGCGCAGGGTGGTGGAGGTAGCGTCCCTCTTCAGCCGTTCATCCTCTGCTCGTTTGGACACGACCACGACATTGTCGACGGTATCGATCTCATCCATCCGCCCGACCGCGATGGTAAACCGGAAAGTGCTCCCGACTCCCGGCACACTCACGACATCGATATCGCCGCCGAGCATATGGACCAATTGCTTGCTGATCGCAAGGCCCAGTCCCGTACCGCCAAACGCGCGACTTGTTGACACGTCCGCCTGGCTGAAGGGTCGGAACAGCTTCGCCATGTCCTCATCCTTGATGCCGATACCGGTATCAATGATCTCAAACTCGAGAGCGGCTTCCCCCTCCCCCTGCGGCAGCAGGCGCGTCAACAGTGAGACGGAGCCCGATTCGGTGAACTTGACCGCGTTGCCGATCAGATTGATCAGCACCTGCCGCAAACGGATGGGGTCGGTGCGAATCGTCCTCGGGTAGCCACCCTCAACATCGAACCGCAACTCCACCCCCTTTTCGTCGGCGCGGGATTGCAGCAGGGTGAACACCTCCTGCAGAATCTCGCCCGGCGAATGGATTCCCGGGATCAGTTCGATCCGGCCCGCCTCGATCTTGGATAGATCCAGAATGTCGTTGATCAGTGAGAGCAGATGCTCGCCGCTGCCGCGGATCGAATGAATCGCCCGCAGCTGACGGCTCTCATCGAGATGGGGAGTCAGCAACATATCGGTGAATCCCATGATGGCCGCCATAGGGGTGCGGATCTCGTGGCTCATGTTGGCCAGGAACGAACTCTTCGCCTGGTTGGCCACCTCGGCCTCCTGCCGGGCCACCTCCAGTTCGCTTGTCCGCATCTTGACCGTCTCTTCGAGAATCTCCGCATGGTGATGAATGGTCTGCTCCACCCGCTTCCGCTCGGTGATATCCTCGATGAAAATACCGATGGAGCGCCCGCGCCCGCGTATGTCCCGCGTCAGCCAGGCGGCCAGGGAGACGGGGATCCGCATCCCGTCCTTGCGCACCAGCTCCCGCTCGAAGGAGACAATCCCCTGGTCCCACAGGTCACCGGATCCGCCCCTCTCTCCCGTCTTGCGCATGCCGACATCACCCAGACCGGATTGGCGGAACTCATCCTCGGTGTATCCGAGCATATCCAGCATCGATCGGTTGATGGTCTGACTCTCCGGGGGAGTCGACACCTCATTATTCCCCTTGCTGAAGAATTCATCTTCGGAGTAGCCACTCATCTTCAGGACTGCACGATTGACGATCTGGGGCTTGAGCGCCATATCGGTAATGATGATTCCGTAGGGGCTGGTGTCGATCAGGATGCTGTAATCGTGCTCCCTTTCCCGCAGCACCTCCTCGGTGAGTTTGCGCTCCTTGATCTCCATTTCGAGTTCGGTGTTGCTCCGACCCAGCTCATCGGTCCTCTCGCGAACCCGCCCCTCCAGTTCGTCCCGGGTGGCGCGCAGAGCCTGCTCCATCCGTTTGCGCTCGGTGATGTCGGTGATGATATTGGCGAAGTAAAGGGGGATGCCGTTGTCATCCCTGATCAGGGAGACGTTCTGAATAGTAGGCACAAGACGGCCATCGGTGGTGCGCATCTCCATTTCACCGTCCATATACCCCGTCTCCATGAGCTTCGGCAGGATACGGCTCTCCATATCGGACTGCACCCTCAGGGAATAGAAGGGACGCATGTCCGTCCCGACCATCAAATCGGGTGAACTGATTCCGAGCATGCGGCATAGTGCGTGATTGACGTAGAGGATATTCCCGTCCAGATCCGCCATCCCCAGACCCTGTCCGGCCGAATCGGCGAACTGGCGGAAACGGACCATCCCCATTTTGGCCTCCTGTTTTCCACTGAGCTCATACTCAATCTTGTTCTCCAACCGACCGACCAGTTTGGAGAAGGAGAACAGACAGATCGTCCCCACAGACAGACAGATCATCAGGGCAATTCCCAGGTCATGGATAAAACTTCTGCGAATTGACGATGCCTCACCGAAGATATACAGTCGGCCTATCTGCCGATTGCTGCTATCGACCAAGGGGACGAATGCAGCCGTATAGAATCCGCCATCCTGCTTGATCGTCGCTGCAAGAGGTCCGGCACTCCCCTCGGAGGAGATAACCTCCAGGAGATTGTCATCGGTCAGAGATAGGGTCTCATCGAAAATAACGTACGACGAATGGCGTGCCCAATCCGAGTTCCGCCCCAGACGGCTCATGCTCGCCTGCCAATTCTCCCGAGCCACATACGCTTTGTTGATCGCAATGAGATAGGCCTTGCTGTTGGCCTTGGGCAGATCCCTGACGATCGTGTCGATCTCCAGCCCAAGCTGCAGATAACCGAGCAAATTCTCGCCATCATGGATAGGGGCGCAGACATTCAGAGCCAGAGTCATCTGTCTGCTCAACTCAAGGCCATAGCTCTCCGTACCCAGACGTTCGGCCTCCTGCAGACAATGGTTGCTTCGGAAATCGCCATACTTCTCAGGTTGGTGCACGCGGACAACGGTGACGCGATCCTTGTCGATCACATCGAAATAGTTCAGACGCCGTCTACTCTCCAACTCCTTGAACAGCGGCTGCCCCAGCGCCAGCAGAGCGTCTCTGTCGGTTGCGGCCATGGCCTCCACGAACCCATCATGCCGGGACAGATACGATTGCAGTGATATCAGGCCCTGGGCCTCCTTTTCGACCAGACCGAGGAAGCTGGCCTCCCCCTCCAGACGAACATCCTCGGATAATCGATTGAGCACGATGGAGTAATCACGGACGATCCACACCAGCGCGGACGCCAAACCCATCATTACGAGCACCGCAACGGAGGGTAATACACGCTTCAATAATTTGAATCCTGCCATCAGTTGTTCTCCATCGGTTCAGCCTGCCGAGCTGAACAATCCTGTAGACACTAGATCTTTCGGCCAGTAATTGAGAATCCTTCACTCTTCGTACCTCCCCATTCGTCTTTGTAACCACTTCCCCGGCATTACTTTAGACAGATATGACATCTTTGGCGTCAAGTCATGTCGGCTTGACGCGAAAAGCCCTTGATCCGGGCCTTGAACAATCCCGATCCACCGGCGGAGGAGGTGAGCAATACCGATATACGGGAAAACGCCCCGTACTCCCCTGGTGGAGTCGGAGCGTAGCGTAATGTGAAAAACACGGGATAATCGGATGAAGCGGGAATAGGGGTCCGCTAGCGCGGGTCGGTAGTGGTCGTATCGGTCTGGTCGGTGTCGATCTCCTCGAGCACGGCGGGTTGAACGGTCTCCTCTGTCGGCACGCGACAGCTATCGGCCATTCAAGTGGAGAAACCCAGACGGGGCAGTATCACCCGCTGCAACAGGAACCAGACCACAACGATCAGCAACATCAGCATCACATCGGACATTCGTTTCGACCCTTTCGCCATATGACAATCTCCTTGACTCCAAACTATAGTCTACCAATCTCAGGAGACAATGGGAATCATCCGCGTGTCGCATAAAAAGACAAACTCCACATTAATCCTCCGCAACCATGGTCACGGGATTGAACAGGCTGCCCGGATGGGTTATTAAAGAGCAACATTACAGCACCAGACTAAATCCTCCCTGCCCGGATGGCAGAGCAATGGAAAGGGATAAACCAATGGAAACCTCATCCGCACTCGATAGCGTCATGCAGATCCTGTACACTTTCGCAACGAACTACGGCATCAAGATACTTGGTGCGATAATAATCCTGATTGTCGGTCGCATGGCCGCCAGTCTGATACGCAAAGCGGTCGCCAAGGCGCTCAAACGGAGCAACCTGGATGACAACCTCATCCGCTTCTTCAGCAAGCTGACCTACATCGCGGTGATGGCCTTCGCCGTCCTCGCCTGCCTCGAAAAGTTCGGCGTGGAGACGACCTCCTTCGTCGCGGTCCTCGGCGCCGCCGGTTTCGCCATCGGTTTCGCGCTGCAGGGATCTCTCTCCCACTTCGCCGCAGGTGTGATGCTCCTCGTGTTCAAGCCCTTCAAGACCGGCGATTTCGTCGAGGTCAACGGCGTCGGCGCCACCGTCGAGGCGATCATGCTGTTCAACACCCTGCTCAACACGCCGGACAATGTCCACATCATCGTCCCCAACGGCGCCATCTTCGGCAACACGATCAAGAACTACAGCCACAACCCGACCCGACGGGTGGATATCGCGGTGGGCATCGGCTACGGCTGCGACATCGACAAGGCCTGCGCGGCGATCGAGACCGAGATCAAGCAGGACGACCGCGTGCTCGCCGAACCCACGCCCCAGATCGTCATCACCGAACTGGCCGATTCCAGCATCAACCTGTCGGCCCGCTACTGGGTGAACGCCGCGGACTACTGGGATTCCAAGTCGGACCAGACGGGCCTGATCAAGGAGCGGCTGGACGCCGAGAACATCGAAATCCCCTTCCCGCAGCGGGTGGTCTACATCAACAAGAACGACAGCTGACCGGGAGTCGATGTGCCCAGTATTCGCCCGTCGACAAACCGGATGAGAATGCTCCTGGTTTGCGGACTCATGCTGTTCGGTGTCATGCTCACCGCCGACGAGGGTCGCGCCGACACCCGTTACCGCAACTGGAAGATCACCGACTTCGATCTGCGCCTCGCCGAGAAAACGGCGCTGCCGGAGGATGAATCGGATGGGCTGACGGCGCTGCTCAAGGAGATCCGCAGCGGACTTGCCCTTCAGGGCAGCCGCAAGCTCCTGGGCTGGGATCGCCCACGGTTCAATCAGAGCCTGCTGGCCGCCGATCGGAGGCGGATTGTCCTCCACCTGGCGCGCAACGGTTTTCCCGGGGCGCGGGTCGAACCCGTATTCGCGACTGAAGTTGATGAGCGCCGTCTCCGATTGACGCTCTCGGTTCACCCCGGCGCCGCGGTGCGGGTCGCCGGTATCGAGATGATTAATCTGCCCCTCGCCGAGGGGGAACAGGACTCGGTCGGGATTCACGTCCGCGGCACCCTGTTCAGCGAACGTTTGATGCAGGGGATCGGCGCGCAACTGACCGAACTCGCCCGCTCCAGGGGTTACGCCAAAATCGAGGTGCGGGCGAGCGCGGTTCCACTCGACAGTACCCGGGTCATCCTACTCTACGAGTTCGAATCGGGCAGCCGCTACACCTTCACCTCGGCGGTCGTCAGCGGCGTGCGGGATGATCTCCGCGACCTCGCCGCCAAGCGTCTGGCTTTTATCCACGGTCGCGAGTATGCGCCCGAACTGCTCACCCGGGCGCAGATGGATCTCCGCGACCTCCAGCTGTTCCGTCAGATCAATCTGGACACCCGCCCCGTCGGGGGCGATTCGCTCCTCCTCGTCGCCAGCCTGACAGGCCGCAAGCAGCAGCACACGGCCGTGAGCGTCGGCACCTGGTCCGACCACTACTGCCGCGTCAAGGCCTCCTGGCGACACCGCAATCTCTTTCGCCGCGGACGCGGTTTCCTGATCCGTGGCGCCTGGTCGCCGCAGCAGAGCGACGCCGCCACCGGTGTCTGGTGGCCCGGGTTGCCCCGTCCCGACGCCCGCCTCTCCCTGACCATGGGCTTCGAAGCCGAGCGCGAGGAGAGCTATCACCAGGATACGGGGACGCTCGAACTGGGGCTGCTGCTCCGCCCCTGGCGGCAATGGCGCGAACAGTGGCGATTCGGGCTGGGCCTCTCCTGGGTCTGGGTCGACGATCGCACACCCGGGGAGGACAATTTCGACGCCGGCGCCGGGCGTCTGCTCACCCTCTCCCTCGATCTCCGGCAGGACCGCAGCGATGATCCTCTCGAACCGCGCAACGGCTTCCGGCTCCATCTCGGCGGCGAGTACTCCCCCACGGCGCTCCTCTCCGATTCCCCCTACGTCTCGACGACCGGACAGATCACGGCCTATCGCCCTCTGGGACCGGTCACCCTCGCCTGCCGTCTGCACGGCGCAACGGCAATCCCGCTGGGCGACTCCTCCGGCCTCCTCCCCGGCGTGCGGCTGTTCGCGGGGGGCGGCAGCTCGATGCGCGGTTATCACCGACGTGAACTCGGTCCGCTCGACGGCAGCGACGATCCCCTCGGCGGGCGGATCCGCATACTGATGGGTGCCGAACTCCGGCTGCCCCTGCCGGGACCGTTCGGTCTGGCGCTCTTCGTCGACGCCGGACAGGTCTGGGCAGACAACAAAGAGATGAGAGACATCGACCTGGCGGCGGCCATCGGTCCCGGTCTGACGATCTCCACCCCCATCGGTGCGATTCGGGGGGACTTCGCCTTCAACCGCCTGAGCGCGGACGATGACGACGGCGGACGCGCCCGACCCGACGACTGGGTTTTCCACTTTTCCATCGGCCATCCCTGGTAGGAGGTGAACGTGACGACAGACAACGTGCAACCCGCCCCGCGCAAGAGCCGTCGCGTTCTCAAACGGGTGCTGCGCGCTGTGGCCGCGCTGCTCCTGCTGCTGATCCTCACGGTCGTGGCGCTTCTTTCGCTCCGCCCCGGCCGCGAGATCCTTCTCCGCAAAGCGCTCAACGTCGCCTGCGCCAGGCTGCCGGGCAACCTGGCGGTCGCCGAGCCGACCTGGCCCGGTCTGGGCCGTCTGCACCTGGAGAACCTGCTCTGGACCTGCGACGCCGACACGCTGGTCGCCTGCACGACCCTCGATCTGGATCTGGCCATCGCCCCGCTGATCCGCAAAAACGTGAACGTGCGCCATCTGCTGCTCGACGGCCTGTTCGTCGATCTCCCCGCCCTCCAGTCCGCACTGCCGACGGCTCCCCCAGGCGACACGTCTGCCGTGAAGCCTCCGCTACCCGCTCCCGACTCGCTTCTGGCAACGCTGCCGGAGATCACTTTGGCGGAGATCCGCATCGCGGGCCGGGAGATCCGGGTGGCGCCGACGCTGACGCTGGTTGATCTGCTTCTGCAGGCCTCCAGCCGGGCGGGGCACGCTGACGGCAACCACGTGACCCTGGACAGTCTCGTCGTCGTCGCGGGCGACGACCTCTGGGCGCTGGAGCGCTGCCGCCTGCGGGTTGATCTCGATGCGCTGGAGTCGACAGGCACTCTAGAAGCCCGGATCAATCACCTTCAGGCGGGTCTGCGTCTGGAGGGGAGATACGCGGATTCGTTGACTCTGCGACTGTCCCCCGTCCACCTGACCACCGCCGCGCACGAGGCTGTCGCCACCGCTGAACTGCCCCTGACGGGCGGGTTGACGCTGGACCCGCACAGTTCCCGTCTGACCTGGCGGGAGCTGGGTCTGAGCGGCGCGCTGGGCGAGTTCGATTGCAGCGGCGAGATGACCCCATCCGGCGCCATGCAGGTGAGCCTGAACGCCGTCTGGCCGGAGCCCCCGGAGGCCGGGCTGCACGCCCTGCTGCCCGATTCCCTCACGGCCGACCTGCCCCCCCTCGCCGACATCTGGCCCGCCGAGGGGCCGTCGATCGAGTTGAGGGTCAACAGCACCTCCTTCGCACCCCCGACCGGCGCTTTCAACCTTGCGCTGCATCTGCCGGAGCTGACGGTCAATGCCGACGGCCACACCGCCGACGGGAAGATAGCGGCCAAAGCCGACATCGAATTGACCGGCCTCGACTATCTCGCCAAACTCGTCCCCGCATTGGCCGGGGTGACCGCGCAGCTGCAGATGGAGCTGCGGGCGGAGGGCCCCATCGCCAATCCCAGCATCGACCTCGAATTCGAGGCGGCGGCGACGACACCCGCCGTTTCGGCGCCCCGCATCACGGGGCGTTTGACGGAGATCGCGGATCGGCGCGTCCTGTCGGTGCGCGCTCCGGAGGGTCTGCACTTCGCCACGATGTCGCTCGACTCCTGCGACCTGCTGCTCCGCACCCCGGCCGATACGCTGGCGGCTTTTCCCCTGACGCTCGAGCTGGATACGGGGGGGGAGCCAGTCGGGCTCGGTCTGGCGTTCGATCTGACGCAACGGGACGCAAAGCTCCACCTCGCGGCGGACAGTCTCGGGTTGCGGGTTTACGATCAATGGCTGGCCGGCAGGGAGCCCTTCACCATCGACATCGATCCGGCGACGCAGCATCTGGAGATCGCGGGGCTCAGGCTCACGGGCGATCTGGGCGAGGTCGCGGCCGAGGGGCGGGTTACCGCCGATAGCCTCGCGCTGTCGGCCGCTGTCGATCTGACCCTGCCGCCCGCGCTCCTGCAGCGGCTGTTGCCGGAGGGGAGCCGGCCGCGTGCGCGGAACCTGTCCCTGGGGTTCAAAGCCGATCTGGATCTGGCCGGGTCCGTCACCGCGCCGGATGCGGGGCTGCGTGCGAACGTCGGCCTGCGCGATCCGGACAAGGGGCGGGAGTTGGACCTGGCGCTGGACCTGAAGCTGAACTCGTCGCAGGAGCCGGGAGTCGAGGGCAACCTCGACCTCGCCGACGAACAGGGATCGCTGCTTACCGGCACGCTCACCCTGCCGGGCGGTTTCGACCCGGAATCGCCGGGCTGGGTGACGCCGACGGGCAAGATGCTCGAATGCGATCTCGGTCCCTCAACGATTGAGTTCAAGCGCCTTAAGCCCTATCTCCCCGAACTGGTCGACCTGGAGGGGATCCTCCACCTCGCGCTCTCCGCCCGGGGTCGGAGCGACTCCCTGGGACTCGACGGGCGGATCCGCACGGAGAGCTTCGTCGTCCGCTGGGATAGACAGTCCTGGATCGCCGCGGACGCCGACCTCGAGCTGACCGGCGATACCCGCAAGCCCGGCATCCGGGGGGAGCTGGCGACGAAATCGGGGATCATCCACCTGCCGCCGCCACCCAGGGTGCTGTTGCCGGACACCGGCAACGCGCTGTTGTGGGACATCGCGCTCGCAGCCGATTCGGTGACGGCCAGTGCGGATCCGGCTTCCGAGGTCCGGACCGCGCCGCCACCTCTGCCCGATCTCAACATCAAGGTTGTGGTGCCCGGCGAGCTGTGGCTGCGGGGGCAGGGGCTGGAGCTGGAGCTCGGGGGTGAGTTGCGGATTACGAGCATGACGGAGGGCGCGGCCGCCGGGCAGCCGCTGGTTGCGGGTGAATTCGGCCTGCGGAGCGGCCACTACGATCTCCTCGGTCGCCGTTTCGAACTGGAGCGGGGCACGGCTACGCTGTTCGGGCAGCAGGAGCCGAATCCCGATCTCGATGTCGTGCTGGCGAGTCAGTTGGGCGACACGCGGGTGTTCGTCAAGGTGGCGGGCACGGCCAAGACGCCGACCCTCCGTCTGGAGTCGGAGCCCGAGCGGAGCGAGAGCGAAATCCTGGCCCTGCTGCTCAGCGGCGGAGCCTCCGATGAGGGGGGCGAGGATCCCGGTGCGAAGGAGCAATTACGCAGCGCTGCGGCCGGTCTGCTGGGTGCGCTGGGTTCGGCGGCGCTCAAGCAGAGCGTGGCGCGTCACACCGGACTCGATCAGGTGGAGTACCAGGAGGGGAGCGACGGCAAGCGGGGCTCGATGCTCCTGGGCAAGTACCTGAGCCCCCGCCTGCTGCTGCAGTACGAACAGGGTCTGGAGGAGAGCAGCGATTTCATCGTCCATCTCCGCTACCTGCTCAACCGCTTCTGGAAGGTCGAAACGAGCTACGCCCAGAACGGCGAATCGGGGATCGAGCTGCACTGGAGCCGCGAGGATTAACATCCGCCGCGAAATCTGATATACTCCAGGCATGATCAAACGACTCGGCATCGCGCTGCTGCTGCTCCTCCTCACCCTCTCCACCGGGTGGGCGACGGATCTCAATGTGCTGTTCATCGGCAACAGCCACACCTTCTTCAACAACCTGCCCCACCTGTGCGGGTACCTGGCCGAGTCCGGCGGACACAAGATCAACCATGATCAGTGGACCATCGGCGGCTACTCGCTGGCCGAGCACGCCGAAAACGTCACCACGCTGGCCAAGATCGCCGAGGGGACCTGGGACTATGTCGTCCTCCAGGAGCACAGCCTCTACCCGACCATCGACCACCTGCGCGACGTGAGCTTCTTCCCCGCCGCGAGGCAGCTGGATTCGCTGATCGCCGTCGCGGGGGCGGAGACCTGTCTGTTCATGACCTGGGGTTGGGCTGAGGGCGGCAGGCACTGCGTCGGGGAATACTGCAGCGATGATTTCCCCGATTACTTCGCCATGCAGGGCGCGACCACCTCCGCCTACGAGCAACTGGCGGATGAGCTGAACGCCTTTCTCGTCCCGGCGGGCAATGTCTGGGCCGCCGCGCACCATGCCGATCCGCTGGCGGACCTGTGGAACCCGGACGGCTACCACCCGACGCCCGAGGGCTCCTACCTCGCCGCCTGCGTCTTCTATGCGCGGTTCTTCGGGGAGAGTCCGGAGGGGCTGACCTACTACGGCAACATCACGCCCGAGCGGGCGCTCTTCTGCCAACGGATGGCGGGCAGGGTGCCGACCGCTATCGTCGATCCGCCCGACCTGTCCACCCCGCGCCTCGTCACCAACTACCCCAACCCCTTCAACCCGACGACCAGCATCGTCTTCGACCTGCCCGTCGAGCTCGCTGTGCGGCTGGATATCGTCGATGCCGCAGGGCGTCGGGTCGCGGTGTTGCGGCCGGGACGTCTGGCTGCGGGGCGGCACCAACTGACCTGGGATGCCGGAGACGCCCCCAGCGGCGTCTACCTGGTGCGACTCGTCACCGCTCGCGGCGAAACCACAGGCAAGATCCTGCTCGCACGCTGACCCCGGACAGCCCCCGAACCAGCCACAGCGATCCGTTCAGTCGCCGAGTTCGCCGTTCAGGTAAGCGATGGCGGCCTCCAGCACCTCGTCCCGTCCGGCGCGGAGACCGGCGATTGTCGCGTTGACCTCGATGTCCGGCTTCAACCCCACCCGCTGCAGGGGACGGCCATCGACATGCTCCACGGCCTGGCCGGTGAAGTAGAGCGTCAAACCGCCCGGGAGACGAAACAGCGTGATATCGCCGTTCGCGCCGTTGGTGGGGCTGCCGATGAACACGGTGTTGTTGGCTGCTTTCAGAGCCAAGCCGATATGCTCGGCCTGGCTGACCGAACTCTCATCCATGAGCATGACCGTCTTCCCGGTGAAGCGCTTCACGTTCGGGCGGGGAGCCTGCAGGTGCTGAATGAAGGTCTCGAACTGCCGTCCGCTTTCGTCAGGCGACAACCGCAACGGACAGTTGAAACGGGCGGCGGGTGGACTGACCTCCTCGGCAAGCCAGACGGGTAGCTCCCTGAACGTACCGAGGGGATAGCCCCGCATATCGAGGATGATCGCCCGCTTGTCGGCGAGGGTCTTGAACATCTCCGACACCTGGGGCACGGTCAAACGGTCGAGATCGGCGTAGCCGATCCTGTCGTCCAGCGCGCGGAAGACTTCGCCGCCCCTCTGCGGCGAACGCCAGTAGGACCTGTCGCAGGGGATATCCAGGGTCAGTTGATCCCGATCCCCCCTCCGCACCAGCAGCGAGATGGTCTCACCGGCGACACCCGTCAGCAGCTTGCTCGTAGCCACCGCCTGGAAAGCCTGGGGTGTGGAGGCGTTGATATAGGGGCGCACGCGCTCTACCAGATCGGCGGTCCTCTCGCCGTTCCTGGCGAGGATCACATCCCCCACCTCTACCCCCGCAGCGCGGGCGACCTTATCGTCACGGAACCCCGTGACCACGACCTGGCCCTCGAGCCGGCGCGCGAACAGGGCGCAGGGGGCGTTGCCGAACTCCTCGCTTAGAATGGAGCTGTAGACGCCGCCGTGGGAGTCATTGATGTGCGCGTACATCGCCGTGATGGCCAGGTGGTATTCCCGGGCGCTCTCCGCCGCGATGACTTCGGGCAGGTAGCGGACCAGCACTGCGTCCCAGTCCCCGTCCATCAGGTCGTAGTAGGGGAAGAGGTAGTTGATCAGGGTCCAGACCTTGAAGGCGGCCAGCACCCGATAGCCGACGGTGGGGTAGGTCTCCTCGCCGTAGTCCGGAATGGTCGGCGGCGAGACGGCCGCAGTCAGCGGCTCCCTCGTCGACGGGGGATAGTCGCGGCTCCGCAGCATCTCCAGCCCCCGCTCCCTGGCGGGATCGCCGTCTCCGACCCCCGCCTCAACCTGCAGGTTGGGGCGGAAGCCGGTGGTGCCGTCCGCGTAGACCAGTTCACCCAGCCGGAGCTTGACCTCGACATTGTCGCTCAGCGTCACCGAGATCCTCTCCACGAGAGAGGCGTCGCCGACCTCCCCCTCGGCCACCACCGCCGCCCTGCCGACCTGCTGCAGAGCCGGCACCAGTTTGGGGATGACACAGTTGGCGTTGACCAGAAAGACCACCGGCAGATCGGAGTCGCCATCGCCTGAGGGGAACATGGATCCGTTGCCGACCCGGAATCCCGAGTGATAGGTCTGCAGCCTGGTGCTCTCTGCCTGAAACCCCCTGTGAAACCGCGTTCGCTCCCCCGGTCCGGCAAGAGGTTCATCCAAAAGCGTTTCATTCAGCTTCAACATCCGCAGGAAGGTCTCCGGGTAGGAATTGGCCATCCCGGAGCGGAGGTCGATGAGCAGACCCTTGGCGCGCTTGATGTCGGGTTGCAGCTCGCGCAACATCCCGGTGTTGTGTCGATAGAGCATCGTGAAACGTCGGCGACTGAGATCGATCGCTAGCACGCTGTCGGGCAACCACTCGATGAAAGGGATATCGTCGGTGCGATATCGATTCCGGGGATGCTCAACTACTCGACTCGCCGGATCCTCCAGCGCCGCCAGCAGCGATTGCACCGCGGCAGCGTAGGCGGCGGCATCCTCCGCCTCCAGCACCTGCGTCACGGCCGCCGCCCCTGCGGCATCCCAGTCGATATCGCGATAGGTCAGCCAGGGGTGGAAATACTTGCCGGTGCCCCAGACCCAGCCCAGGTCCGCCAATCTGGCGACCTGCAGGGAGTCGGGAACCGTCTCGGCGCCTGCCGGTGCGGGGGTGATCATTGTCAGCAGAAAACAGGACAGAAGACAGAGAAAGACACTCCGACTATAATTACTCATGACGGTCTCCCCGAATATTTGATTGGTCAGGATAACGCGACAAGGTTGGAGCAGTATCTTGCGAACCGAGATGTAATTCAAGTGGGAATCGAGATATCAACGAGGGGAAATTCAATCATGCTGCGCAAATTCTTCGCAGGCGGTGCGGTTCTGCTGCTCATGGCCGAATGTCGTTAACAGCATCAAAATATGGCGGAGCAATCTCGCGATTGCCCCGCCGACCGACTCATCGAGTGTCCCAGACGACCCACTTCTCCTGCACTGACCCGTTTGTGTTCCGCCTGCTTCGATGACTCAGTTTCTCATGGACCCTCCGCCGGGGTCTCGAATTCCAGAACGACCGTCTCGTAGCAGCCGCCCGGCGCCGCGTTGAACAGCTCCCACTCGTAGCGGAAATCGCGCACGACCGCGAAGATGCGGATCCGCCGTGACGCCTCGTTGATCGGCGGCGTCACCTGGACATAGCCCTCACCGCTGGACATGTGAGCGTCGTGTCCCGACTCCTCCTCCATGAAGTCAGCGGAGGTAGCCGTATCGTCGAGTCGGAGGTAGTACCAGTCGCTGGAGTGATCCTCCTCGTGCGTCAGCCCCGCGGGGGAGACGTACATCTCCGTCCGGTGCCGCACGATGAGGTAGTAGGTCCAGTTGCGCTTCACCGGAATCGGATCCGTCTCCATCTGCTCCGGATCGCCGTGCCAGACATAGGTCGTGTCGCAGGTGTAGTTGCCGACATCATCGAAGTCGTCGACATCCTTGTGGTGCACCGAGAGCAGCGCCATCCAGTCGATGACCGGGTTGTGGTTGATGTTCCCGCTGCCGAGTTTCCGGCTGTAGCGCACGGTCATGTTCTTGGTCACGTCGAGGCTGATGCCGCTGCGGATCTTCGCCCGCAGGCGGATCTGGCAGGCGAAGTAGCCGCTGATCTCCTGCAGGATCGCCAGCGTCTCCCCGTCGTATTCGGTCGGATCGCAGGTCGAGAAGAACGCGTCCAGCTCGGCTCTGGTCAGTTGCCCCGGTGTGGCCTGGCCGAACAACTCGGCCAGCGCCGGCGGCAGATCCGCATCGTAGACATCCACCAGGCCATTGGAGACCAGCAAGGTGTTCTCCGGCACGACGAACTCGAAAGTCTGCTCGCCGACACCGTTCTCGTCGAACACCGGTGCGGGGATCAGCGCGATCTCGTGCAGGTCCACGATGCCGTCCTCCGACTCCTGATCGCCGTAGATGTCATCCGTGTAGTCCAGCGCCAGTTGCCAGATCACCGTCACGTTCGCAGGATCCGGCTCGTAGAAGCGCAGCGTCACCGCCACCGTCTCGCCGGGCGATGCGTCGGGCGGATCGCAGATGATCGTGAAGGGGCGGGTCTTCGAACCCGAATTGACGTCCAGCTCGTTGGTGTCGAAGTCGTTGCTGCAACCGGTGAGCAGAACAGCGCCCAGCAGAATCAGAAAGATCATATTGCGCATGTCGTGCCTCCTTAAAATTCGGCCCGGAAACCCAGGGTCGGGATGATGATGCCGCTGACGGTGTTCCGCTCAGAGCCATCGAAGTTGTAGTAGTGGAACTCGGGGCTTTTGTAGGCGAAGTAGCTCACGTTCTGGATATCCAGATAAGCCGACATGATCCAGTTCTTGTGGACGAACTTCTTGTCCAACCGCACGTCGAGCTGGAAGAAGGGGCCCATCCGCTCAGACCTGTAATCCCCGAGCACCTCCTCGTACTCGCCCTCGTCGGCATTGTATTCGTAGATGTTCGAGGTGTAGCTCAGCGACGGCGTGTCCGGATTGCCCGTGACGTAACGCGCCCGCAGACCGGTGGACCACTTGGAGCCGAGGTTCCAGGAGCCGACCGCCTCGAAGTGATGCGTCTGATCGAAACCGGAGACCACCCACCCGTTCGGGTCCCACTCACCGGCGATGTCGGTGGTCGGCTTGCGGGGGAATCTCCGCTCGCTTCGCGAGAGACTGTAGGAGAGCCAGCCGAAGAAGCGGTTGCCCTGCTCGTGCCGCAGCATGAACTCGATGCCGTACATGCGGGCCTCCGCATCGGCCAGGTAGTTCACGTTCAGGCTGTCGGTCTGGAAGGGGATCTTCTCCTGCCGATTGAAATAGCCCTCGACCTTGAGGTTGACGAGATCGCTGATCTTCCACTCATCGCCCAGCGAGAACTGCCTGGCCTGCGTCGGCGGCAGATCGGGATTGCCGAAGACGGGATCGACCGCCTGCCCCCGGGGCACCGGCGCCTGGTTGTAGGTGCCGCCCGCGGCGGTGAGCGTGTGCGCGTCGTTCAACCGATAGCGGGCGGTCAGGCGGAGACTCGAAGCGCCGGCCTTGATCTCCTTGTAGTGATCGTAGCGATAACCGGGGATCAGCAGCAGCCTGTCGGCCAGACGCAGCTCCAGGTTGGCGTAGTAGCCCATGTTGTCGAAATCCTTGCTGACCACGCTCTTGCCGTCGCCCAGGCTGTTGACCTCGTAGTCGATCGGCACATGCGCCAGATCCACGCCGAGCTTGTAGTGGACATTGTCGTTCTGCTTGAAGATGAACTCGTCGCGCAGCGAGTAGCTTTTGGTTTCGAACTTGTAGTTGAACTCGCCGAAGTAGTGACCCGTGTACTCATCGGCGCCGACGGCGCCGCGGAGGTGGTTCTCGCCCCAGTCGCCGAACTTGCGGTTATAGCCGACGATGAAGCGCTGGAAGCGGGAGTTCATGGAGAGCGCATTGGTCGCCTCGGAAACCTCGCTGCTCCCCTCCTTCTCATCGGCGAATACCAGCTTCATCTTGTCCGTGGCCGTGAAGTAGGTGAAGAACAGCCGGTTGAGGGGATCGAACTCGTAGTCCAGCCGGGCGACGCCGTCCAGGTAGTAGGGCACCGTGGCCATGTCGAAGTTGTCGAACTTCTTCATGATCGGCTTGGCGATCTCACCGATGAAGCTGCGGCGACCGGAGAGGGTCACCGTCGCCTTGTCGCTGATCGGCCCCTCGGTGTGCAGCGACAGATCGAGCAGGCTCATGTCGACTACCGAGCGCCAGCGATCCCTCCGCCCCGGACGCCCCGTGATCTCCACCACGCCGCCGACGCATCCGCCGTAGCGGGTGTTGAAGCCGCCGGGATAGAGATCGATGCTCGACAGCGCCTGCGAGTTGTAGGTCGATTTGATGCCGCCGTAGTGAAAGAGCATGGGGATCTCGATGCCGTCGAGGTAGTAGCGCGTATCCTCCTGGCCGCTGCCCCGCACGATGATCTCACCCGAAACGAAACTGGGACGCGCCACGCCGGGCAGCGCCTGCACGGCCTTGATCGCGTCGCCGCCGAAACCGGGCAGCCGCTCGACCTCGGTGATGTTCAGACGCTGACGGGTCACCTCCTTCTGCTCCGCCTTGCCGTAGACCACGATCTCGTATTCATCGTAGTGGGTGCGCGGCAGGAAGTAGGTGGCCTCCAGGTGCTCACCCTGCCCCAGCGTCTCGCTCTCGGTCGTCATCCTGTAACCGGCGTTGGGGAACGCCACGTTGAAGACCCCCGCGGGCAAAGACTTGAACTCGAACCGGCCCAGCGAATCGGTGAGCGCGACCAGGCTCCCCTCCTCCAGGAACTGCCCCTCGAAGCCGCCGAGCCTTTCGAGATAGGCGTCCCAGGGGACTGTGAGGGTCATGTCGGTCGGCTCGGCGGGGAAACTCACCACGACCGTCGCGTAACTGATGAGGTCGCGCGTCCCCTTCTCCTTCACCACGCCGCTGAAGTTGACGTACTCCTCGATCTTGCGCGTCTGCTCGGTGATCGAGAAGGTGTACTCGAACAGGAGGAACACCGGCACGGCCTCGCCCTCCACAACGGCGGGGCTGAAGACGAATTGCTCCGCCGCGGCCACGGCCGCGACATCGAGTTCGGGGGTCAGGCTCTCGACCACGCTGACGGAATCGACGGCGCCGGTCTCCGAGATCAACAGCTCGAGCAGCACAGCCCCCTCAAGCCCCCCCTTCAGCGCCTCCGGCGGGTACTCCGCGTCGACGAACTCCAGGAGTTCGGGCAACACCTCGGGTTCCACCTGCTCCGCACCGGCATCCGCGCCGGTCGGATCTCCCTCCCGAGCCTGGAGGGGCCAGGCGATCAGGGTGAGCAACAACAAACTGAGCAACATTGTTTTCAAGGCATTACTCCTGTAGTTCGAAACGGTATTTCATGATGATCCAGACGGCGACCGGTTTATCCGCCCGCAGCGCGGGCTTGAAGCGGAGCTGACGGAACGCCGTGGTCGCGGCCTCTTTGGAACCGAAACCGATATCTTCGAGAATCTCCACACCCTTGACCGACCCGTCGCTGTCGACAAGCAGCCGCGCCCGCACCAGCCCCGACACGCGATTCTCGACCATCTCCTTCGTGTACTCCGGCCGCACGCGACCGATGAGTGACGGCGCCGAACTCACGGTGCTCAGAGGGGCCAGCGAACCGGTGAGTTCGGCCTCGGTGGCCTCCAGCTCATCGGGTTCCTTGTTGAGCGTGTTGCCCAGTTTGGTGACGATGCCGCCGTTGCCGCCGCCACCGGCGCCCAGCCCTTTGGCGAAGACCTTGCGCACGCCGTACACGCGACGGGGCTTGACCTCCGGCTCGGGTTCCGGCTCGACCGGGGTCGGTTCCGGCGCCTCTACGGCGGGCAGCGTCTCCTCCTGATCGAGCACGGGCATCTCGGTAAGATCCTCGATAATCTCCTCGACCGGCTCCTCTATCACTTCGGGAATCTCGGGCACCGCGACCAACCGCTCCTCCTCGACGAGGAAGGAGGCGCGACGCGCCTCTTGCGCCGTCAGAAGCAGCGGCGGCAGATCGACGGTCAGCAGGGCCAGCCCCAGCCCCACACTGAGCAGCAGACTGGCGCCGAGCATGCCCCGGAAACCGCCGCGCCCCGCTTTGGGCGCACGCCACTCGGCGCTCTCGTAGGCGCGCAGGCGATCCTGATGATCATGCTTCGGGTTCATCCCTCACCCCTCCTGACCAGCAGCGAGAAGTCGGAGAAACTCGCCTGGGCGCAGGTGAACATCACCCGTTTGACGATGCTGAAGTCGAGACTCTCGTCGCACTGGATCGTCACCTTGTTCTCCTCCTCACCCAGACCCTCATCCTCGGCCAGGGTTCTCAGCTCGGAGTAGAGACCCGGAATCATCAGCGAATCGGCGGCGGCGAAATCGGCGAGAGGGGCGATCAGCGCACCATCCAGTTTCACCCCGCCAAGTGTGATCTCTACCATCAGCTCGGGCACCGGCTGCTCCATGCTGGTCGATTCGGGCAGCACCAGATCGCTCGAAGCGGTGACGAGGTTGCCCTCCATCGAGAAGCTCTTGAGCAGGAAGACGAGCAGTATCGTCAGCATATCGACCATGGAGGTCAGCTGCGGTTTGGCGACGCCGTTGCCGCCCGCCGCCTTGGCGCTCGAGATGGATCTAGTGATCAGCATCGTCGCCCCCCTCCGTGCCATGTCGCGCGAGGTTGGTCCCGTTGGCCAGACCCACATCGATGAAACCGGCCTCCCGGCAGTGATCCATGCAGGCGACTATCTCGGAGAACAGGATCTCGTCATCGATCGCGATGGTGATGTTGTCCAGCCGCGCGCCGCCGTCGGTCAGGGCGATCAGAGCCGCGACCAGGCGGGAGAAATCGTAACCGCTCTCCACATTGGGCACCGTCGCCAGGATCAGATCGCCACGGGTGACGGCCAGTTCGCGGGAGGTCATCGCCACGGTGAGCGGCAGCTCCTGCGGATCCTCGACGCGACCCGTGTTGCCGTCGGAGGGCAGTGAGAACTGCAGCACCGAGAGGTGGGAGAAGACCGCCATGCTGACCAGAAAGGGGATCAGGATGATGAACATGTTCATGACCGGCGTGACATCGACGGTACCGGCATCGGCCAGTTTCGATGTCGTCGCCAGGTTGGCGACCGATCTGCTTACTAGCCGGCTGATAGCGTATCCTCCCGGTTGTCCCTGCTGGGTATGCGACCGAGCTGCGGCGAGCGGGAGCTCTGCGCGCTCTCGTCACGGGATTCGACCTCCAGCTTGTGCTCGATGTAGTTGAGCATCCGCATCGACGAAGCATCGAGATCCTCGGCCAGTTCGGCCTGCATGTTGGAGAGCTTGGCGAAAGCGATGAGGCAGGGGATGGCCACGATCAAACCGAAGGCCGTGGTGTTCATCGCCTGGGATATCCCGGCCGCGAGCATGGCCGCCTTCTCGGAGGCCGCCGCCACGGCGAGGGAGCTGAACGAGCGCTGCAGGCCGAAGATCGTCCCGAGCAGACCGGCCAGGGTGGCGATGTTGGCGAACATGGCCAGGTAGTTGAGCCGCTGGGACAACCGGGGGACCTCGCCGATCGCCACCTCTTCGACACCCTGCCGGATCTCCCGGAAGGACATCCCCTGGCCGTGACGTTCGATGACGGAGGTCAGGATGGAGTTGAGCGGAGCCTTGCGTCCGGATACCGCTTCGAGCGCACCGTTCGTGTCGTCGTTGTTCAGCGCTTTCGCAGCGTCGGCCACCATCTCCGCCGAGTTGTTGCGGCAACTGACCAGATAGAAGAACAGACGTTCGATGATGACGGCCATGGCGCCTGCGAAGATGAGGAGGATCGCCCACATGAACGGGCCGCCACCTGTGAAGAATCGAGCAAAAGACTGAATCATGAGTATCTCCAAAACGGATTGTGCGAGTGGTGTCTGCGCGCCGTAGGGGTTCGCGGGCTGCGCAGCTGATTCGGTATCCGCACTGTTCGTGCCACGCCGTCACGGCGGCGGTCTCAAGCCGGAGACACCTCCGCCCGGACGGGCGACCCGTCGCCTATAACATGGCATTACTTAGGGTTACACATGATCAGTAAAGATGTATCGAGGCGGGAATCCCTGAGGTTGGGTCCACCGGGGCACCCCGGTGGTGTGCCGAAATCCGGGCCGGACAACGACAGTGTGACAGATGGATACTATTTGAATGAGGGGCGACGGAGCGGCTAATCGGCGCGGAGTCCCAGCACCTTGATCCGCTTGTGAAGATGGGTGCGCTCCAACCCCAGATCGGAGGCGGCGCGTGTGACGTTCCCTTTGTGGCGCGTCAGAGCATCATCGATCATGTCCCGCTCGAGCCTGTCCTTCGCCTCGCGCAACGGCAGATGGCCATAAGGATTGTCTCCATCCTCGCCACCGCCGGACGCTCCGGCAGCGGTCTCCTGACGCAACTCCAGCGGCAGATCTTTCGGGCCGATCTCCCTGCCCGCGCACAGGATCACCAGACGCTCGATCAGGTTCTTCAATTCACGAATGTTGCCCGGCCAGCTGTAGGCCTCCAGCAGCTTGATCGCCGCGGCGGTCAGAGTGCAGGGCGCCTGCTCGTGACGCGCGGTGTAGTTCGCCAGGAAATGCAACGCGAGCAACTCGACATCTCCGGTTCTCTCCCGCAGCGGCGGCACATTGAGAGGGATCACGTTGAGACGGAAGAGCAGATCCTCGCGGAAGAGCCCCTCCTTGACGAGCCGCTTCAGATCCTGATGCGTGGCGGCCAGCACCCTGACGTTGACCTTGCTCGTCTTCGTGCTGCCCAGCGATTCGAACTCCCCCTCCTGCAGGACCCGCAGAACCTTGGCCTGCGTGCGGATGCTCATGTCGCCGATCTCGTCGAGGAAAATCGTCCCGCCGTCGGCGGCGGCGAACCGCCCCTTGCGGTTGGCGGTGGCCCCCGTGTAGGCGCCCTTGACCACGCCGAACAGCTCGGCCTCGATCAGATCGTCGGGGATCGCAGCGCAATTGACGCGCACATAGGGTTTTTGCGCACGCTTGCTCTTGCGGTGAAGACGGGAGGCGACCAGCTCCTTGCCGCTGCCGCTCTCGCCGAGGATGAGAACGCGGGTATCGGTGGGAGCGACCTGATCCGTGGCCTCGCGCAGCGACTGAATTCCCGGGCTCTCGCCCAGCATCTCATCCTGCCCCCCCTTGGCGCGCAGCCGCGCGACCTCCTCCTTCAGACGCCCCGCCTCGGTGGCGTTGCGCGCCAGCAGATGAATCCTGTCGCGGCTGAACGGCTTCTCGACGAAGTCAAACGCACCCAGTCGGGTGGCCTCGATAGCCCGCTCGATGGTGGCGTGCCCGCTGATCATGACCACGGCCAGTTCGGGATAGAGTGTGCGCACCTGCCGCAGCACCTCCATGCCGTCGATGCCCGGCAGGTTGATGTCGAGGAACATCAGTCGCGGCACGCCGCGCTGCAGCTGGGCCAGGGCATCCTCACCCGACTCCGCCGACTCCACATCGAAGCCGGCGCCGCCCAGGATGATCTCGAAACTGCGTCTGATGTTCTGCTCGTCATCCACGACGAGAATTCTGTCACTCATGTATCGCCTCCGGGCGTTCGTTCACATCCTGCAGTTCGCTTGCGGACGCGGACCGATGGGCTTTGCGCGGCAGATCCAGACGGATACGGGCGCCGCCCAGACTGCCCTCCTCAACCGTGATGACGCCCTGGTGAGCGAGGATGATCCCCTTAACCAGAGCCAGCCCCAGCCCCAGTCCTCCGGCGGTGCCGGAACGATAGGGCTCGAAAACATGATCCCTCTCTGCAAGAGGGATGCCGGGACCGTTGTCCTCGATCAGCAGCGTGACCCGTTCGGCGGCGCGACGCGAGACAAGGCGCAGACTGGGCGTCGCGCAGGCGGCGGTTGCGGCGCGTGCATTCTGGGCCAGGTTCATCAACACCTGACGCAATCGATCGGCATCGGCCTCTATAATACCGATCTCCCCGTCGAGATCGAGTTCGACCGCGAGATCCTTCTGCAGCGCGGCCAGATCGGTGAGCAGATCGTTGATGTCGACCGGCCCGATCGTCGGATCGACGGGCCGGGAGAATTCCCTGAACCGGGTGACGATGTTCCGCAGACTCTTCACCTCTTCGACAATGATCCGCGTACACTCGTCCAGCAATCTGGTGTACTCGGGATCGTCCCCCTCGTAGCGAGCCCGGATCTCCTCCACCGTCAACTGAATCGGGGTCAGCGGATTCTTGACCTCGTGGGCCAGCGCCCTGGCCATCTCCCGCCAACCGGCCATCTTCTCGAACTCCACCAGATTGCGGCTCTGCGCCTCCAGCGTGTGGACCATCTTGTTGAAGCCCTCGCCCAGGCGGCCGATCTCGTCCCGGCCGGTTACCGGCACCTCCACGTCCCAGTTGCCGGTCGCGATCGACTCCGTGGCGGAGACGAGTCGCTTCACCGGACCGGTGATCCCCTGCCCCAGATGCGTGGCCAGGACCAGCCCCACGAGCAGAGCGAAACCGTAGATCGTCAGGAAGGGGAGCCAGAAAACGCTCTCCAGCTCAGGACGCACCGAGAGCAGACCTCGGATGTCCTGCAGCGTCGCCGCCAGGAGCGTGGCGTCCTCCCGCCAGGAGACGGGCAGCGAGCGTTGGGCCGTGAGCCGCCAGCCGTTGGGCAACGCGCACTCCGTCGCGATGCTGGCAGGTGGCGCTCCCGCTGAGGAATCGGACTGCTCCGGCTCATCCGGAATCGCCCCTGCATGCAGCAGCAGCGTGGTCCCGTCGGCGAAAAACAGAGTAATGCGATCCCCGGCCGCCGGTGGCGACGATGATGCGGTCAACCGGTCGCGCAACGCATCCTCGCTATCGCCGATCCCCGCGCACATCTCCTCCGTCCAGTCGGCAAGGTCCTGTTTGAGCAGGGTGCGCTGCGCCATCAGGTGCTGTCGCGCGCGACGCACGCCGGCCTCAAGGGCACCGTCAACCTGCGGATTGAGCCCCTGATTAAGGCTCTGACCGATCAACTGGTTCGTCACCCAGGCGGCGGGCAGTGCGGGGAGCAGCGTGAGCAGAACCATGAGGAGTGAGAGACGCACGCTCAGCCTCATCGCCGCTCCTCCAGGTTCCGGATTCTGAAGAGGGGGCTGGTGAAACCGGTGTGATTGTCATCGCTGTTGGCCCTGCGCAGCAATTGGCCGAACAGCCCGCCGAGATCCAGGGACAGCTCCTCCCGCTTGCGGCTGCTGTTGCTGGTGACGTAACGGGACAGACGCGCACGGTCCTCTGCGGCCAGGGGGGTGACCACGACCTGGGCCTCGACCCGATACTCCGCGTCGCCCGCGAGTTCGCCCAGGGCGCAGAGTACGATCCCCTCTCTGTGGGACCAGGCGGAGTCGGCGGCGGCCAGCGTATTGAATGAGATCTGCTCCTCCTCCTGGAGCAGATAGAGGTTCTCCCACAGATCCAGTCGGAGGCTCAACTCGATGAGGTGCTCGGTCACGGTCGCGCCGTCGGAATCGAGCAGACGGATATGATAGACGCATGTCCCGGGCAGACCGCTCTCGATGGTGCTGGCGGTGCGGTCATCCAGCAGATTGCTGGCCCAGAGGTTGAGGCAAAGCCGCCCCCCATGATTGTAGGGGTAGAGCACATCCACATTGGCCGACGCCTGCGATGCGGCAAGAATCGCAGTCAGCAGCAGGGCCCGGACAAATCGCTTGAGATGTGCAGTGGGGTGGCGCATGAACTAGAACGACCTCCCCAGCGTGAGCATGACCAGACATTCATCCGCATGCTCCGTGTCGGTCAGCGGACAGGCCACCTCAATATTGATGACCTTCACCCAGGGGCTGCGGATGAGCAGACCGCACCCGGCGGCGGCGGAGAAGCCGCCGTGACGCCAATCGGCGCGCCAGTTGTCCCCCATGTCGAGGAAGAGGGTGCCCGTCAGCCGGGGCGTATTGGCGGCGCGATCCCGCAGCGGAATGCGCAATTCGGAATTGATCTGCCACAGCCCCAGCGCACCGCGCGATCCGGTCAGTATTCCGGGCTTGAAACCCCTCAGATTTTGGGGACCTCCCAGCAACAGACGGAGATAGTGGGGCGTGGTGCCGCGCAGAAACGCTGAGCGTCCCCTGACGGCAAAGGCCCAGTTCTCCCGCAGAGGCAGGGCCATCTTCCCATCCAGTTCCGCCCCCCACCAGAGATCGGTATCGGCGGGATTGGCGAATGTGAAACGGGCATCGTAGCAGTAGCCCTCGCGCCAGGGACGAAGCGGGTTGCTGCGATCGAGATGCAGATCGAGGTGCAATCCCAGGTGCCCCTCCCCATCCCGGGGTATGGGCACGAGCCTGCCGGTGATGTCGATCTCGTCGTTGTCGTCATCGTCGATTTCGAAATCTTCCAACTGCTTGGCGGGTTTGAAGCCATTGATGCCCAACCAGAGCGTTGTGATGACGTCGTCCCGCGACCAGCGTCGCAGTCCCAGTTCGACCTTGATCTGATGGATGGCCTGGTAGTAGTTGCGATCCTCGTCCCAGACGGGCCACATGTGGATCACGGCCTCGGCCTCATGAAGAAGGTCGATGTAATCTCCGAACAGCCGGGGATGGATCACATTCAGGTGGAAGCCGTCCGTTCTGGAGCGGGTGTGATAGCCGATGCGCCAGTAGCCGCCCCGGTTGTGACCATTGGCGCGGCGCACACTGATCAGATTGAGATACCAGTTCTCCAGCGGCTCCTGACCCAAACCGGATTCGAAGTGGAAGTCACGGTCGAATTCGGCATCGACATGGAGAACAACCGCCCCCGGACGCTCCCCCGGCGCGGTGTACATCTCCACATTCTTGAGCACCACCACGGCTTCCAGTTGCTCGCGCGCATACAGAAGCGCGGCGGAGTCAATGGCGTCACCGAGCTCAAGGCAGATGTGCCGACGGACAATCTTCTCGATCGTCCCCCCCGGAGTGACCTGAATCTCCTGGAGGATCAATTGCCGCTGTGCCGAACGGGCGGCATGTTCGGTGGGGACGTCACCAATGGGACCCGCATTCGCCCCGACGGCGAACAGCAGGAGAGGGATCAGGATTGATTTGCGAAATCGAAGTGTTGCTGGTTTCATGGTTCGTCATGATACAGCAGGTTGAGAAAAAGCCAATTGCTAACTTCACATATGTGGCCGGCGTCCGGCAATGGGATTGATCCCATGCCACGGTCCCGCCGGAATCCCCTTGCCTCAATGTTAATAATACCACATCTTATGATGGCACCCTGATCCGGATCTGAAAGGACCCTGCATGCCCTTGCCCGCCATCCGGTCGTTGTTCGCTCTGATAATGCTTGCGGTTGCCGGTCAGGCGCTGGGCTGCAGCAGCTTCGCCGTCTATGGAGACGAGCCGCTGTACGGGATGAACTTCGACTACAGCAGCGAAACACCGATACGCTTCGTGATCGAAACCCACGGCAACAGGCGGGTCTTCCATCTCACCTTTCGCAATAACGGGCATTTCGTCCCCACCTGCGGCATGAACAGCGATGGGCTGTTCGGGGCAAATCAACTCGTCCCCCGTAAATTCGATAACGAGATCCCGAGTGATCCTCGGCATGAGTATATCTGGCAACTCTACCGGCGGGCGCTGATGGGCCTCACCACCGTCGACGAAATCAGGCAGCACCTGGCAACTTGGCGTCTGCTTCAGGATCCGAAGCTGGGCATGCATCTGCTGCTGGCCGATCCCGGCGGGGACGCTATGATCGCCGAGGCGGGCGAGCAGCGCAACGAGCTGATCGATATCGATGGCGAGTACATCGTGATGACCAACTTTCTCCACCAGGAGAACCGGGGGGCGGATTGCGACTCGGTCAACGGCGATGGCGCCGGGAGATTCGGCAAGATCTGCAAGGCGCTTGCCGGTAACGGCGACCGGATCGATTACGAGCGGGGTTTCGCCATACTGCGCGAGGCCTCCAACACCTCCCGTAAATTCCCTACCCGTTGCTCGCTGATCTTCCTGCCGCGGCGGGGGGAGATCTACCTGGCCCTGGAGCGGGACTTCGGGAACATCTGGAAGATATCGCTGGCGGCGGGAACGCTGGAAACCAGCGGACAGGGAGAACAGCGCAAGATGCCGCTAAACGCAACGGGAGTCCTTGCCGCAGACCTCCTCGCCTTTTCACCTGACACGGGGAGATCGCAATGAAAACGCGGATTACCTCAGCAATTGCTCTTGTCATCCTGACCTGTTCACTCGCCGACGCCGCCCCTCGAGGCGACTACTTCGGTCAGAAGCCCCCTGGAGCCACCCCTCAGGTTTTCGCGCCGGGATTCATCTCCACCGAGGCGTTCGAGTTCACGGGGAGCTTCTCGCCCGACGGGAGGACGTTTCTCTTCACACGTCGCCCGACCAGCAGGGGGAGCGCCAACCGTCTGCGCGGCACCTACAGAACCGGGGATAAGTGGAGCGAACCGGCGCTGCCCCCGTTTGGCCGGAACATCTTCGAAAGCGAAGCGCTGTTCTCACCGGACGGCAACCGGGTGTACTTCAATTCCGAACGACCTTCGCCCGAGGGTTTCGACGCCACCCCGATCTGGGTGGTCGGCTTTGACGGCGAGAGCTGGGACGAGCCCAGACCCGTCAACTGGTCACTCCCCCGAGGCTTCGCCATGTTCGCTACCGAGGCCGACGACGGCACCCTCTACACCACCTGCATGGGTGCACTCAAACAGGCCGAACCGACAGACGACGGCTACGGCGAGTTGACCGACGTCGCGCCGAAATACCACTTCCCCTGGGGAGCCGCGCACCCCTTCATCGCCCCCGATGAAAGCTACATCATTTTCGATGCCCAGCCGGATGTCATGGGCGAGACCTTCATCTACGTCAGTTTCAGGACCGAAAACGACGCCTGGACCAAACCGCAGAAACTGGGTCCGGAGGTGAACGCGAACCGGTCGGAGTTCTGCGCCACGGTCTCCCCCGACGGAAAGTACCTGCTCTTCACGAGGATCGTGAAAGACAATGGGGATATCTACTGGGTGGACTTCTCGGTGGTTGAGCAACTTCGCCCCCCGACGGAATGATGTCAAAAATCATCGGGTTCTTTGACATCGCATCGAGTGATGGTTATACTCTCGGGAAGCGTAACAGCGTTATTTTTCCGAACAGCGTTACAAGAGAGCAAGTCAAATTGGGTATCAAAGAGCGCAAACTACGACAAAAAGAGGAGTTAAGACAGAGCATCCTGGCGGCCGCCGAGGAGATGTTCGTGTCCGATGGGGTCGAGAATGTCTCCATGCGGAAGATAGCCGAGAAAATCGAATACTCCCCGACCACGATCTATCGTCTGTTCAAGAACAAGGCGGAGATCATGAATCATCTGATCGCCGACGGCTATCTGAGGGTTTCCGAGGTCTATCAGGAGGTGCTCTCCGGGAGCGGTGATACGCCTCTGCAGATGTTGAACGGGATCATCCGCGCTTACATGGCCTTCGCTCTCGATCATCCCAAGCACTTTGAACTGTGGTTCGCAACTGGTCGAATCGAGGTGATCGATGATGAGCTGCACCTGCGGCACGGCGACCTGCTCTACAAATCGTACGCCACCTGGCTTGAGCGGATTGAGGAGTGCAAGGCGGAGGGGCTGTTTGCGGAAAAGGGGACACTGACGGTGTTCCAGCTGATCTGGAGTATGGTGGTCGGGGCGATCGCACTGCGCATCAAGCATCCGGATTTTCCGTGGCTGCCACTCGATCAGCATATCGACGAGATACTGGAACTCTTGAATCGCGGGTTGGGGGTCGAACAGGATTGAAGTATGAACCCGATTACGCCGATGACATTTTAAACAGCGAAAGGGGACAATGATGAACTCCGGAGAGAGCAGACGATCCTTCCTCGGCAAACTGAGCGCCGCCGGCGCGGCACTCTATCTGGGTCCCGGTATGGGACTCGCCCGGGCGGAAACGCACGCGGGGCTCATGGACATGGGTTACAAGTATACGATCTCCTCCGTGGATTGCCTCCCGAAGCTGAAAACGGACATGGAGCGGCTGGTCGAGCGGCAGAAGATCAGCGAGCACGCCACGATTCAGGAGTATGTCGACGCCTTCACCTACGAACTGCCCGAGGAGCAGTCGTGGGGCAAGTCCTTTGTCATTGTCGCGATACCCAACAAGATCGTGCAGGTCGATTTCCATTACAAGGGCGAGAAGCGGCGTGTGCTGGTAGCGCCCGGTTACACCGCCTCCGGCGGACGCTGGGACGGAATCCAGGAGCACATCAAGGAGCATGTCATCGGCGATAAGGACGCCAAACTCGAGTATGGCCCCTTCATCCCCCAGAAGCTCCTGGCGGCGCGCAGCGGACTGGGCGTCTACGGCCGGAACAACATCATCTATGTCCCCGAGTTCGGCAGCTATCACGCTCTGCTCACCTATGTGACCGATCACGAGTTCGAAAGGCAGCCGTGGCGGAATCCGCAGATGCTGCGGGAGTGCGAGGGTTGCGATCTCTGCTACGAGAACTGCCCGAACAAGTGCATCACGGCGGAGAACTTCGTCATCGATGCGGGACGTTGCGTCACGCTCTACAATGAACAGGACGCCGACATGCCCGACTGGATGGACCCGCAGGCGCACAACGCCCTGGTCGGCTGCCTGCTCTGCACCATCGAGTGTCCGGCGAACCTGCATCGCATCGACGACCTCGACATCATGGAGGACATCACCGAGGAGGAGACCGATATGATCCTCACCGGCGCGGAAAACGAAGCACTGAAAGCCTCGATCGAGGCCAAGATCGGTCGTATCGGACTGGTTGCCGACTTCGGCTTCCTGGCCAGAAATCTGAAGCTGCTGCTCGAACGGTAGCAGGCTTACGGCATCTCCGCCCAATGGAGATTAAACCCGCAAAGGAATCAGGGTTGAGCAAGTTTCTCAAGAGAACAAGGATCTGGATTCAGATTATCTGTCTGGTGGTCTTCTTCATCCTGCTTGCACGAGCCGGAATGGAGGGACACGAAACCTTCAACACGGGTAAAATCCCCCTGTATCTCGACCCCCTTGTTCTGTTGGTGAAGCTGTTGACGGATGGTTTTGTGGAAGCTCTTCCCCTGCTGGCCCTGATTCCCGTGGGTTTATCACTCCTGTTCGGGCGATTCTTCTGCGGTTGGATCTGCCCCCTCGGGGCGATCAACCAGTTCCTCTCCCACCTGGCGATCAGGTTCGGCGGCAAGCGGGAGAAACCCGCCTTCGAGTTGCTGAAGCTGAAATACGCAGTGTTGATCCTGGTGCTGATCTCCGCCGCGTTCGCCGACAACCTGGGGATGATTCTTGACCCGATCACCCTGTTGACCCGCACCAGTGCCGCGTTTCTGATTCCCGGCGTCGAGAACCTGCTGCTCGACGCCTCGCCTGTCGCCGTGCGCCTGCAAGTCGAGGTCATCGGCGTACTTTTCCTGATTATCCTGCTGCTCAATTTTTACAGGAGACGTTTCTTCTGCAATTACATCTGTCCCCTGGGCGCGCTCTACGGATTGCTGGCTCGGTTCAGTCCGTTGAGTTTTCGCCCGGAGGCAGGTTGTAACGGCTGCGATGCATGCGCGCAACACTGCACCTACGCGGGTAGCCTGAAGGATGAGTACTCGAAACAGGATTGCACCGTCTGTCTCAACTGCGTGACCGACTGCAATCGGAGTAGCGTTGGCTTCAGTCGTCCCTGGCGCGTGCGGCAAAGGAAAATCGATCTCGGCCGACGTGGTTTCATGGGCACCGTCGGCACGGGTGCGCTCCTGGCATTGATGCCGCGGGTATCGCACAGCGGCCTGGGGACGCGACGATCATTCGTTCGCCCGCCCGGGTCCGCGGCCGAGTCCGATTTTCTCGGGCGTTGCGTACGCTGCGGCGTTTGCGTGCAGACCTGTCCGACCGATTTCATCCAGCACGCCGGTCTGGAGACCGGCATCGAGGGGCTCTGGACGCCGGTGGTCAAGGCGTCGCTCGGCTTTTGCGCCGAGGAGTGCAACCTGTGCACGAACTCCTGCCCGACCGGGGCCATCGAGAACCTGACCCTTGATGAGAAGTGCTACTTCAAGATCGGCACCGCCCGTGTCGATCGCTCACTGTGCCGCCCCTTCGCCGAGGGGATCAACTGCACGGTTTGCGCCGACGCCTGCTTCCAGAAAGCGATCACCTTCAAGGAGATCGAGACGACCAACTACCGGGGCGACCGGGTGACGGTGAATGGAATCTTCGTCGACTCCACCCTCTGCAACGGTTGCGGCATCTGCGAGTTCAAGTGCCCCCGCAGCGATGCGCCGGGCATCATCCTGACTCCCGAATCGGAGCAGCGGGAATCCGCATTCTGATTGCGGAAAGATCTCCCGCACGCGATCAAATCCGGTGACCGGAGGGGCAACGGCGATCGTTGCCGAAGGAGCGTCCGGATGTGCGCCCCTTTTGTTTGCTGAAACCCGCCGCATAATCATGGTCGGCGTGTCAGACCTCTCAACTATCCCGTCCGTCCCACAGCTTTCTTCCGATTGCCGCCACCCCGGCCGGTGATCCCGCCACCGGAGGTTGACATGCATACCATCTCCCGGATATCCGCGCTCACGCTTCTGCTCCACATCGGGGCAACGTTGATGCCACTGCCCGCGCTGGCCGACTACCCGGTGGTCGACACCAACCTTGATCGTTGCTTCGACGCCACCAGCGAGATCGCCTGCCCGGCGATCGGAGAGGCGTTCCATGGCCAGGATGCGCAGTACGACGGCATCCAGCCCACCTATCGGAACAACGGCGACGGCACCATCAGCGACCTGGCGACGGGCCTGATGTGGCAGAGGACCCCCGAGATGGTGAACACGCTGACCTATGCCGAGTCGGTGGCTGGCGCCGATACCTGTCGGGTAGGCGATTACGACGACTGGCGGCTGCCGACGATCAAGGAGCTCTACTCGCTCATCGATTTCAGCGGCAACACGGGGATGAGCGCGGCGACCTCGACACCCTACATCGACACGGACTACTTCGACTTCTGCTACGGGGACGAGAGCACCGGCGTCCGCTATATCGACGCGCAGTACTGGTCAGCCACGGAGTATGCCGGAACGACGATGAACAACGACGCCACCACCTTCGGCGTCAACTTCGCCGATGGCCGAATCAAGGGTTACCCCACCGAGACCGGTCCCGGTGGTTCTCCGAAGGAGAGTTTCGTCCGCTACGTGCGGGGCAACGCGACCTACGGCGCCAACGATTTCGACGACAACGGCGACGGCACGGTCACCGACCTGGCGACGGGCCTGATGTGGCAGAAGGGCGACAGCGGCGAGGGGTTGAACTGGGAGGGATCGCTCGCCTACGCCGAGAATCTGACTCTGGCCGAGTACGACGACTGGCGGCTACCCAACGCCAAGGAGCTGCAGAGCATCGTCGACTACTCACGTGCCCCCGATGCCGCCGATCCGGCGATGCAGTCGGCCGCGATTGACCCGATCTTCGACATCACCGACGAGGATTCCTTCTTCTGGACCGGCACAACGCACATGGATGGCCCCACACTGGAGTGGGCGGTCTACCTCGCCTTCGGGCGGGCCTGGGGCTGGATGGAGATGCCCCCCATGTCGGGCAATCTGGTCTACACGAATGTTCACGGTGCGGGTGCGCAGCGCAGCGATCCCAAGAGCGGCGACCCGGATGAATACCCCGACGGCCACGGCCCCCAGGGTGATATAGTGCGTATCTACAACTACGTGCGTTGCGTCCGAGACGCCTCGGGATCAACCGGTCTGAACGATGAGCAGCCCGAAGCTCCGCATGAGATCAAACTCAGTGCCGTGCCGAATCCGTTCAACCCCGCTACCGAGTTCGTCTTCACCCTTGCCGAAGCGGGGGCGATCGCACTGAGCGTGTTCGACACCAGCGGCCGCAGGGTCGCCGAAGTGCTCAGCGAAACACTGAGCGCCGGCACCCATCACGTATCCTGGAACGCGACCGACACGCGCGGCCGTCCGTTGCCCTCGGGCGTCTATCTGGCGCGTCTCAGCGCGAATGGCGCCGCCTCGACGACCAAGCTGGTTTTGAGCCAATAAGCTCCGGACAGCTTCTGAGCTTGCCGACCGGGATGCGACCGCATCCCGGTCCCTCCCATTCCGCAAGATCATCCAGTCCACGTTTCTGCGCCGCCCCCGATCAAACCATTGCTCGCGGCGGAGAGCTGTGGCATCATTTGCGGACAATTCGCCGATTTCGTTTTTACCTTTCTCCCGTCACGCAGGTGCAAGGAGACATTCGTGGCCGCAGAACCAATAGTAATCGAACTTGAAAAATACCAGGACCTGTTGACCGCAATCAAGGTGACGATCGGCGGCGAAACTCTGCCGTTTCTCTTCGACACCGGCGGAGGCGTCACGGCGATCACCCCCGAATTGGCGCAGCGTCTGGGTCTTGAACCCAGCGGCCGGATCACGGCCTGGCGCAAAAGCGGGGAGCGTCTTGATCTTGCCCGCTGCGGCGAACTCGAGTTCAGCCTGGCCGACCACACACTGCATGCGCCGGCGGTACTCTTCAATCTTAAGCAGCTGTTGCCGCCCAACTGGCCGGAGGTCGGCGGGCTTCTCTCGCTGCACAGTTTTCAGGGGCGGGTGATAACGCTGGACGCCTCGCGTGCCGAGTTGACCATCGAGACACCCGTCAGTCTGAGTAAGCGTATCGCATCGATGAGCGAGATGAAGATCCGCTTCAGTCGCCAGGGCGGCGGTTCGACGCTGGATATCCTGGTCGCGGCCGCAACTCCGAACGGTGAGATCTGGCTCGAACTGGACAACAGCAACATCGGTCCGCTGCTGCTGGCCCCGCATGCCCTGGTGCAGGCGGGTTTGAAGAGGGTCGCCGACCCGACCATGTGGGTGGGCGAGACGACTCTCGATTTTGTCGGACTCGGTCCGATTGATGTTCAGGCCGAGGAGCATGAGATGATCTACGACGGTCTGATCAACGCCGCCACGATCGAAAAGCTGATACTGACCATGGATCTGCAAAATGGGCGCATGTGGGGCGGTAAACGCCGGACGGACTCGCCGTAATCGCGTCCCCCTCCTAAACGGGAGGCGGGCGCGATCGCAGCTAGGGCTTGCATCGACACGCCACAACTGTTAAGGTTTTCACATGTCACGTTTTACACTTCTTATCCGCTGACCTTTGGCGGCGATCCGAACCCTCTATCAGTATTCAGGAGCACAATCGTGAAGCTATATCCCCCACTGAGATCCCTGCTGTTCATCGCTCCGCTGCTCTTGCTGCATCTCTCGCCGCTGATCGCGGATGAGATCCACGAAGCGGCGGAAAGCGCCGATGTCGACCGGATTCAGGCTCTGCTGGCCGGCGATCCCGAGCTTCTCAACCTGGCCGATGCCAGCGGCTACACGCCATTGCATTACGCCGCCTACGGCGGTCACGTCGAGGCGACACGGATTCTGCTGGAGGCGGGCGCGAACAGCGACAGCGCCAGCCTCAGCGGCAGTGTGCCGCTGCACGGCGCCGCCTTCAGCGGTCACGGCGAGGTTGTGCGTCTTCTGCTGGACAACGGTGCCGCCCCGGATATCGCCAACAGCTACGGCTATACGCCGCTGCTGGGTTCCCTCTTCGGCGACTTCAGGGATATCGTCCGGATGCTGTGCGCCTACGAAGTCAACGTCAACGCCCAATCGCAACGGGGCGAATGCGTGTTGACCCGGGCCTGCCTGGCCGGCGATCACGAGATTGTGGAGCTGCTGCTTAATCGGAACGCGGACACGGAGCTGCGTGACGGCTATGGGCGCACGCCGCTGCTGCTGGTCGCCCGTCAGACCGGCGACGCAATCATGGCCGGTCTGCTGCTCGAACATGGCGCCGATGTCAATGCCCGCGACCGTTTCGACGACACGCCGATAATCCTGTCCGCGTGGCGCGGATACAGCGACATCGTCAACCTGTTCCTCGATCATCACGCCGTTCTCGTCGGCAACGAGCGGGATGCGCCGCTGATAAATTACGCCATCGAACATGGGCTGGAACGGTTGTTCACCAGTCTGCTGGAAAGCGGTGTGGACCTCTCCTCCGTCAATCCGGACAATGCGAACTTCACACATCTGTCCGCCCGGGGGCAATCAACCGTCATCGTCGGCTACCTCATCGATAATGGATTCGATTTCAGCAGAAGTGACATGTATGGCTGGACGCCGCTGCACTACGCGGTCAAAAACGGACGACTGGCCGTGGTCAGGGTGCTGCTCAAGAATTGCTCCAAAATCAAGGCGCGAACGAAGGCGGGATACACCCCGCTCGACCTGGCCCGCAAACATGGTCACGCTGAGATCGCCGAGGTATTGATCGCGGACGGGGGGAAAAGCCGACGCTCGGGATTCCGCGAGCTGCGGGGCGCCTACATGGGTCAGAAGAGACCGAAGGATACCCCTCTGTGGTTTGCGCCGGACGTGGTTTCGTCGAACCGGTTCGAGCACAACACCGTCGCCTTCTCACCCGACGGCAAGGAGGCCTTCTGGGGCTCCTCGTTCACTGTCGACGATTCGGGCTTCACCTACAGCCGTCTGCTCACGTCGCGGGTGGAAAAACAGCGCTGGACCGAACCGGTGATGGCTACGTTCTCCGACCGCCAGCTCGGCGACGATGCTCCCCAGTTTTCGCGCGATGGCCGGCACCTCTACTTCACATCGCGACGACCCGATGGGGAGGGCGGCGAACAGGGCGGTTCCCGCCTCTGGGTGGCCGACAGAACGGCGGACGGCTGGTCCCCCGCGCGACTGGTCAGCGACAACCCCGCTCTCAGCTCCGGCGAACGGGCCATGTCGATCACCGACAGCGGCAATATCTACTTCAGTCTGGAGGATCCCGCCGGCCGCAGCGGCAACGACATCTACGTCTCCCGCTATGTGGACGGCGAATACCTGCCGCCTGAAAGCCTGGGCAGCAACATCAACAGCGGCGCGGCAGACGTCACCTATGTCGCGCTCGACGAGAGCTACATGATCCTCTCCTGCTTCGGCTTGAAAACCGGGTTGGGCGACAACGACCTCTGCGTCAGCTTCCGCGACGAGGATGGCGGGTGGGGCACGCCGGTGATCCTGCCCGAGCCGATCAACTCGCCCGAACGCGACTGGTACGCCCAGGTCACCGTGGACGGCAAGTACCTGTTCTTCAACAGCCACCGCAACGGCAACGGCGACAGCTACTGGGTCTCCACCTCGATCATCGAGGAGCTGCGCAAGTCGACCGCGTCGACCCACAACGCAACCCGCGTCTCCTCGGGGGACCTGTCGTTCGTGCGCCGCGATCTTGATTTCATCCGGCCGCCCCACACGTTCGAACTCGGCCTGGGCGATTTCGACAATGACGGCGACCTGGATCTGGTCAACTCGCATCCCCACGGAGATGCGCCCTGGCTCTGGCTCAACGACGGCGATCACACGTTCCACTGCCCGGACACGACGTTGACCCACAACTCACACGGCGTGGCGATTGCCGATCTGGACGCCGACGGCGACCTCGACATCTTCATGTCGACGGGCTTCGAGGAGGGGTTGAGCAACAACGTGTTTCTGAATGACGGCCACGCCAATTTCACGATCACGGATTTCGACCTCCCCGACAATGCTAACGGCGCCGGCGACATCACTCTGGCCGACCTGGACGGCGACGGCGATCTGGACGCCATGGGCGTGCAGTTCCAGACGGACAACTCCATCTACATCAACGACGGCCAGGCCGGGTTCACCATCGCCGACCTGCCCCATCCCAACTGGCATACCCGCCACGATTATGATGGCGACGGCGATCTGGATATCTTCGTCAGGGAGAGTGGCGTCGGATACAAGGTCATGCGCAACGACGGCGGCGACAGGTTCTCCGAAACGTGGAGCGTTGCCGACAGCACGGCCACTCACGGCCATCTGCTGGCGCTGGATATCGACAACGATGATGATCTGGACATGCTCGTCACCAGCGGCGGGCACGAGGCCATTTATATGCCCCGTCTCTTCACCAACGACGGCCAAGGGCAGTTCACGGTTGCCGTCATCGAATCGCAGGGCACCTGTTTCGGCAAGGCGGCCGCGGGCGATTTCAACGGGGATGGCTACCAGGATGCGGTCATTACCAGTTTCGGTCTGCCCAATCTGATTCTGGTCAATGATCGGCGGGGGCATCTGGTCGACAGCGGCCTGCGGTTGAACGGCTACATGGGCAACGGCAGTCCCACGGTCGGCGACATGGACGGCGACGGCGATCTCGATCTCGTGCTGCCCAACTTCGATGGTCCCGCCAGCAGCGTGATCTGGTACAACCAGCTGCACTAGAGGTCACCTTACAGGCCCGTAAGGCGGCAAAGAGACGGGGCGACCGGCCGGTCGCCCCGTCTCCATTTCCGGTGATCTGCCCTACCGGGCTTCGAACAGTATCACCTCAAGCACCGCATCATCCTCCACCACCGCCGCCTTTGATGTGTCGGCGTTCGTGATCAGGATGAAACGCTCGGGGGAGAGCATGATCAGCCGATCCTGGCTCCTGATCTTCAACCCGGGAAAACGGACACGCTCCCGGTATACACCCCGCTTGTCGAAAAGATCGTAGGCCAGCACCTCTCCATCGTCACGCTCGCCCTGCTCCCTAGTCGGCCGCACCCAGAGATCGCCGTTGTCCGTGACATGCAGATCGACGATCACCGGATCGTGATCCTCGATCTCGCAGGCCAGTCGCACCCGATCATTCCCGACGTTCATGGATTTGCTGTCGCCGATCCGCTCCTTCTCGGCCCTGGTGCGCAGACGCGGCGCAAAGGGTCGGGTGATCGTCCGCTCGATCTCGCCGCTCTTGCCGATGACATCGATCCGGTAGCCGTTGCGCTCGGGAGCAAGGTAGACACGTCCGGCGGGGCCCAGTGTCCACCAACCGAGACCGGTCAGGTACTCCCGAACTTCGATGTACTCCCTCTTGGCGAAATTCCAGCCGCGCGCTTCGCCGTGCAGCCGTTTGCCGATCCGACCCCGATCATCCACCAGAGCCAGATTGATCACATTGCGCCGCTCACCCTCGGCGAACACCGATTCGTGCAGCCGCATGGCCCAGGTGCCGCCGCGATTGGCGGCCTGCATGATCCGCGCCGACCGCAGAGGATTGCCCTCGTCGTCAACGAGCAGAAAGGGATCCTTGGGCGTGCCGTCCGGAGCCAGTCGCGTAATCTCGCCGCGGCGCGAGTCGATTACGCCGATGGTCCGTTCGGGCAACCACATCAGATCACTCGGCCAGGTAAGTTCACCCGGCCCCTCGCCCTGGCGGCTCAGAATCCGGTCAACCTCACCGGCCCTTGTGATCACGACGATCTGCGCCAGCTGCTCATCGACGAGGTAGACATTGCCGTCGTCGTCGCTGATGGCATCGAGGATCACACCCAGCATAACGTCGGCCGAGTCATCCAGTCGCCAGCGCTCGAGCAGCCGTATGTCACGTTCACCGTCAACCGGCGAAACATTGTTGTCAACCTGCGCCCGGACACCCATCGCGGTGAACAGAGCGCAGACAAGAATTGATGTGGCAAGGAGACGATTCAACACCAGGCCATGATTCATGGCACCTCCCATTCCCCCCCAGTATCAACGGTTATCATGGTATATTGAACGGTTGAAGTATAACACCTCCGCGCGCTGAATCAAACCGATCACTGCAAGGGGAAACAGGCGCCCCGACGGGCCGCCCCGCAGTTTCATCAGCACCTCGTGAGAGGTCAGCAGCAACCGCTGGAGGTGTTGTCGCAACAGGCATCGGTGCCGCGGAGGATGCCGTTGATGATGCCGGATGCGCACCCGACACCGCTCCTCACCGTCAGCGCCCCGGCGGCGCAGTTCAACATGCAGGCGCCGCACTCCATACAGGCGTCGCGTGTCTGCAGGACGGCCCGCTTATCCTCCATCCTGAACACGTTGTGGGGACACACGGTCAGGCACATCCGGCAACCGTTGCATTTCGCGGCATCAAGCCGCAGCGTGACTACATCGTCCAGGTACCTCATCACGCACTCCCCTTTCCGATTGGACTCGTCATGTGGTGAACAGTCCGGCCAGCCAGAGCAGCGCCGCGGCACCGGCAAAACCTATCTGCAAGGGCACGGCTACCTTCATCTCCTTGATGACGCCCGACAGGGAGGTGTAGGTGGATGCACCCGTGTAGTTCATGCCGGTGAAGCTCATCGCGGTCGGGATGAAGAGCAACCAGGCGACGGCCATCACGGGGCTGCCCAGCAGACCGGGTTGACTGTAGGCCAGCCAGCCGACAGCGGCGGCGGCGAACGCCCCCGTCCAGGCGCCCTTGACGGCAAAGGCGCGCCCCGGCAACCAGGGCAGCAGCAGCGGCACCAGACTGGCGCCGGTCAGGAAGGTTGCGATCAGCAGCAGAGCGGAGCGAAGTCCCGTGCCCCACACCCGGGTCAGGGAGTAGCCATCCCTGCCGAGGCCCGCAAGCACCACCAGCGCGAGCGCCGCAAGGATCATGATCCGCAGACCGCCGACGATCTCGATCGGAATCAGCACCACCCGTTCACGGACAGGGAAGCGGACTCGTCGCATCTCGGGCGTACACTTGAGGTCGCTGTCGATAAAGAGCGGCAGATCGCGCGCGCAGACCGGGCCGAAGTATACCTTGAAGCCGCTTCGCTGCCGCACTTCATGGGCGCAGACACCTGTGGCCCCCAGCTGCGGGACGATCAGTCGCCGGTGTTCGACCCTGTCGGCAAGCGCCGTGATCTGCAACCGGTGCACGAGCTCATCGGTGCCGAAGGTCCCCTTGCCGGCGGCGCACCAGACGTTGATCCCCTTCGTGTCCAGCACCAGCAACCAGGCGTTGCGGCCCCCCAGTTGCGAGCGGACGCGATCGAAAGTCAGCTTGTAGTTGGCCGACACCAGCACGGGCGAAGCGGAATCGGGCTCGCCGATCGCGTAAAGCCCCGGCTCGACGATGAAGCTCATCCGGCCTATCCCCCACCTGGCGGCCAGCGCGCCCAGGTGATCTCTCAGTTTCAAGGTGGTGCCGACCGGGATGGGTTCGGTAGCCGTCCTCCGTGAAACAGGTGGGCCGGACTCGGCAACGGATTCGCAACAGGCGGGGCCGGAGCAACCGCAGCTCACGGGCTCCGGTTTCGGTGTGGATCGAGCTTTGTGGACATCATCATTCGGCGAGTTGCTCATGTCGTCAGCTCCTCTCGGGATCACGGACCGGCAGTTTCAGATCCTCATCAATGTCGCCGCAGCAGCAAGAGCCGAAGAACGCCTGAATATCTGTCAGGACCTTCGCAGGCAAACGGCATTCGATCCTCTGGCCGCTGCGACTCATCTCGATCAATCCCGCCTGACGCAGCTCCTTGATATGGTGCGAAACAGTGGATGGGGCCAATCCCATATCCGCTCCGAGCTCACCAACGTAAGCGCGGCCGCTCTCGACGGAGCATCCATCACCGGGTGGACAGCAGGAGACCAGACGGAGGAAGATCTTCAGGCGCCCCGGATTCGAGAGCGCCTTGAACATGGCGGCGAAACGCCCAACATCTATCTTTCGATTGTTCGACATGTATCGAACTATAGCCATGAACTCCCTCGGCGTCAAGGGGCTTTCGGTTGTGCAAATCACCATTTCTCAAGCAATCACAGCATATGGTGAAGATTTTTGTGGAACCCTCATCTCTGTTTCGCGTAGAGTGAATCACATTACACACAATGTGCAATTCAAGAGGTACAATGACTCGTCGAACCCATGAACGACAGACCCGCAAGCAATACATCCTCGATGCGGCACGCCTGCTGTTCGCCGCCAAAGGGCTGGACGACGTGCGTATGGAGGAGATCGCCGCCGCCGCCGATTACACCCGCCGCACGCTCTACAGCTATTTCAGAAGTCGCGATGAGATCTGCCTGCTGATCCACATCGAGGACAACACCAGACGCTGGGCGCTGCAGCAGGAGGCGATGAGGGGCGCTGTTGCCGGGCTGGCGAAAATCGGGATCTGGGCCGAGACGCTTTTCACATTCGCACGGGAAAATCCGCAGGCTCTGCAGCTCCAGGCCTACTGGGATTACTGTGGTATAGACAGGAGCAAGATCGGCGACGAGACTTTCGGCAAGTACGAGGGCCTGAACGACGAGTTGGCCGCGGGACTGCGAACGATCTTCAACCTGGGTATCGCCGACGGCTCCCTGCGCCCCGACCTGCAGGTGGACATGTGCATCAGTCAGTTTCTCTACACGCTGCGCAGCGTGATCAGGCGCGCACTCTCCACCACCTACTCGTTCGCCGAATTCATTCCCGAAGTCTACCTGCGGCACTACCTCGACCTCTTCGGTCGGAGTATCCGCAACAACGAAGGATAGCCATGATCATGCAACGCATCCCCCGCATCGGATTGTCCCTGCTGCTGCTCGTCCTGCTGCTCCCCCCAACCGGAGGTGCGCAGGCCCTTACCGGCCCCGGTGAATACCGGATCACCTCCGACGACGGCGCGATCCGCATCCCATTCGAGATGTTCCGCGATGATATCCGCATGATCGGCGAGATCAATGGCCAGGAGGTGCGGATGCTGATCGACAACGGTACGCTTTGGGATCAACTGCTGTTCTTCGGCAGCCCCCGCGTGGACAGCCTGGGCTTCACGGTGACAGATGAGATCGAGGTCGGCGGATCCGGCGACGGTGACCCCGTACCCTCCGATGTCGCCGAGGGGATAACCCTCGGTTTCCCCGGCGTCGAGTTCACGAACCAGACGGCCATCATCACCCGCTATGATCCGGATCTGCCCAACATGTGGGAGGGCGCCGAGGGGCAGGTCAGCGCCACCTTCCTCAGTCACTTCGTCGTGGACATCAACTTCGACACCATGATCATGACGCTGATCGAGCCGGATAAATTTCGCTACACCGCCGGAGGTGTGGAGCTGACCATGCAAACCCTGGCGTTCAATTGTCGGGGTGTCCCCATCAAACTGACCATGGACAACGGTGAGCAGCGTGAACTGGTTGCCATGATGGATCTGGGTCTGGGCAGTCCCCTGTGGTGCCCCATCGGCGAGACGGAGGATGTCACCCTGCCTGAGAGGAATACCGCCACCAGCCTCGGCTTCGGCATGCAGGGTGAGATAACCGGCTACCTCGGCCGCATGGCCGCTGTGGAGATCGGGGGGTACAGACTCGACGAGGTCCTGACCGGTTTCCACGATCACGAGAACAGCGGTCTGTCCGGCGACCGACCCACCATCGGCATGAGTCTGCTGAATCGCTTCAATCTGGTTCTGGACTATCCCGGCGACAGACTCTTCATCGACCCCAACGGCTCCTTCGACACGGCGGTGGAGCGCGACATGACCGGCATGACGCTGCGCAGGGGCGACGATTCGGAGCTCCGCGTCGTGCAGGTGACCCCGGACACACCGGCGGCGGAGGCGGGTCTGCGGACAGGTGACATCATCACCCATATCAACAACCGCCTGCCCGCCGAATACGAGCGCACAGCAATGCGGGCACTGCTCAGGCAAGAGGGGGCGGCAATTGATATCGATTATCTGCGGGATGGCCGTAAGCGCAAGGCGACCCTCAAACTCCGGCGCCTGATCTGAGAGATTCGGGCGACCCGAAATCGAAGCGGGCACACCCTCGACGGGGTGTGCCCGTTTGCCGTTTGCGGATCCGGTTCGGCAACCTAATCGGCTGTCGGCAGCAAACCCTTTCGCTCACCCCTCTCGCCCCAGATCCGGGCCAGGTGGACGCAGACCCTGGCCGACGCCTCCATGTGCTGAACCGGAATCCACTCCTTCTTGCCGTGGAAGTTGTGCCCACCGGTGAAGATGTTCGGGGTGGGGAGCCCCATGAAAGAGAGCCGGGCGCCGTCGGTGCCGCCCCGAATCGGATTCATGATCGGCTCAAGGCCGGCAGCACGCACAGCCTCGAACGCGAACTCAACGGCCTCGGGCCGCTTGTCCAGCATGACCTTCATGTTCTTGTAGGAGTGACTCACAGCCACATCGACCCTGCTCCCGGGATACCTGGCCGCTACCGCCTGCGCCCTCTCCGCGATCAGCTCCTCATGTTGCTTCAGCTTCTCCATCGTGAAATCGCGGATGATGAACTTGATGACCGTCGTCTCCTCGGTGCCCGAGATGGCCTGCGGATGCACATAGCCCTCCCGTTTCTCCGTGGTCTCGGGGGAGAGAGCATCCTTGGGGAGAGAATCGATCAGTTCGGCGGCGAGCTTCACCGAATTGATCATCTTGTTCTTGGCTGAACCGGGGTGAACGTTGACGCCGTGGCAGGTGACGGTCATTGAGTCGGCGCAGAAGGTTTCTTCCTCGATCTCGCCCAGGAACTCACCGTCGACCGTATAGGCCACCTCGGCGCCGAAGCCGGATACGTCGAATTTGGCGACGCCCCGACCGACCTCCTCGTCGGGGGTAAAGCCCACATGGATCGGTCCATGCGGAATCTCGGGATTGGCCTTCAGGGCTTTGAGCATGGCCATGATGATGGCGATACCCGCCTTGTCGTCGCCGCCGAGCAGGGTGGTGCCGTCGGAGGTGATGATATCCAGCCCCGTGCATTCGCCAAGCGGCGCATCGGTCTCCGGGGTGAGCGTGAGTGAGGGGTCGCCCGGCAGGGTTATTGTCCCACCGTCGTAATTCTTATGGATGACCGGCTTCACATCCATACCGGCCACGGCCGGGGAGACATCCATATGGGCCAGGAAACCGACCGGCGGTCCGTCGCCGGGCATGTTGCCGGGCAGGACGGCGTAGACGTAACAATGCTCGGTGAGCCGCACATCCTCCAGCCCCATATCCTCCAGCTCCTTGACCAGAATCCTCGCCAAATCGAACTGACACTGGGTCGACGGTGTGTCCATGTTCTCTTCGCTGCTGGTGGTATGAACCCGCACATAGGTCAGAAAACGATCCAGCATGTCCTGGCGGTCGATCTTGAATTCCATGTTCCGCTATCTCCTTTGATTCCGATTGTTCGGTAAGTTTGTCCGTCTCACTCCGTGATCGCCCCCCGCGCCTGCAGGATGAACTTCGCGCGATCCAGCGGACTGATGCCGCGGTAGGCCGAGGTCCTGCCCTGTTCCAAAGTGCAGGGTTCATAGCTGCTGAGGCGGGTGGCGATCTTCGCCTTGCCGCCGCTGCGCGACGCCAGCTTGATCGGGTACTCCAGCGATGTGGCGGCGGGAATCATGCCGGTCAACACGAACTTCCCCTGCTCGAAATCGGGATTGCCGAACGTCGCCCTCATGCTGATCAGGTCGCTGGTGATGTTGCCCAACAGGTGTTCGGGCGCGACAATCCTGAACTCCAGTATCGGTTCGAGCAGAGTCGTATCGGTTTCGACCAGGCCGTTCATGATCGCCATGCGGGTCGCGAGTGCGAAATCCCCCGCGCGGGAGTGGACGTGGTGATGATTGCCCTCCACCAGCGTGATCTTCAGGTCCGTAACCTCCCACCCCTTGATCCCCTGGCGCAACGCCTTGTCGATCGTCCTCTCGATCTCGCTCTGATAGCGGATGGCGATGTCGTTTACGCCAACCTGCGATTCATAGGTGACGCCGCTGCCCGCGGGACCCGGCTCAAGCAGGTACTTCACCACGGCCCAGCAGGGCTTGGGCATCGTGTACTCTTCATGGCCATACCCGATTCGGGCAGGCGTCTCCCGATAGATGATCGTCGGCTCCTCGAACTCCGCCTCCACATTGAAGCGATCCCGTAGAATCGCCCCGAGCACCTCGATCTGAATCCACCCGGTGATCCTGACGTGCAACTCCCGCTGCTCCCGGAGCCACTGGATATCCAACAGCGGATCCTCGGCGGCCAACTCCTGCAGGGCATGGGCCAGCGCCGTGATGTCGCCATCGTCCGCGGGGCGCACGCGCGCGGTCAACAGCGGCGCGGACAGGCTGTACCTGTCGGGGATATGCTCACCCTCGCCGAGAACATCCCCCACCTGCGCCTGCGTCAGACCGCAGACGACACCAATATCTCCCGCCTCCAGGCTATCGATCTTCACGTACTTCGTCGTATAGAGTTTGCGCAGCTGGTTGGCCTTCTCCTCCACGCCCCTGGTTGCGTTCGGAACGACATCGCGCAGGTTGATGCGGCCGGAGAACAGTCGTACGTGCGCCACTTTGCCCAGCGCCGGGTCATGATCGATCTTGAAGACCACACCGGCAAGGGGGCTGTCGATCGAACCGTCCGGGGCGGGCAGATAGCTGATGATCCCGTCGAGCAACTGCTCGATACCCACACCGTTTTTGGCAACTCCGCAGAGCACGGGGTAGAGCCTGCAGGTCGCGGTACTCGCAGCCAGCGAGCGTTCCAGCTCGGCAAAGACGAGTTCATCGCCCTGCAGGTAGCGCTCCAGCATAGTGTCGTCCAGACCGGCAATCGTTTCGACGATATTCCGCGCCAAAGCGCTGTCGCCGTGCTCACGCCACGTCTTTTCACACCAGGTCAAACCCAGTCCGAACTCCCCCTGCTCCCGCCCCTCCGCCTCCTGCAGCAGAAGGTAATCGGGTGTCAGCTCCCTGCCGATCTCGGCGATGACTGCGTCGACATCCGCACCCATCCGATCGATCTTGTTGATGAAGATAATCGTGGGGATCTCCAGATCGCGCAGCGCTCTGAAGATTGTCTCGGCATGAGCCTGGACACCCTCCGCGGCGCTGAGCACCAGCACGGCGCAATCGAGGGCCCGGAGCGAGCGTTCGATCTCGGCGCAGAAATCCACGTGACCCGGAGTATCGATGATATTGATGCGGGCATCATCCCATTCGAACGAGATGGTCGCCAGGCGGACCGATATCCCCCGCTCCCGCTCGACGCTCAGGCTGTCGCTGGCGCAGGTGCCGCGATCGACACTCCCGGCCGTGCGCAACACGCCGGCCCGGAACAGCAGTTGTTCGGTTACCGTGGTCTTCCCGGCATCGACATGGGCCACGATCCCCACATTGCGGATTGTCCTCGCCATTGCGCCTCGCACTCATTCGGTGAACTGACGTTGAGGTCCGCAGACTAGTTCATCGCCCCGTTTCGATCAAGCCGGGTGTGAGCCGACCTCCGGGCAACCGCCCCGGTTCACCCCGGGATGACATGAAAAAACCCCGAGCCGCATATGCGACTCGGGGCAATGGTCATAGTGATCGGAATCGTCCGGATCATCATCCAGCGGTTCCAACACGTCACCTGCGCCCTTTTCAAGAAGAACCTGCATCGCTTGACGATCCCTGCTCCTCGTTCAAAAAGCGACTTGGCGCTTCACATCTTTACTTCAACAAGATCATCTTGTCGGTGGCCGTATAGTCACCGGCGGACATTTTGTAGAAGTAAACGCCACTGGCGACGCGCTCGCCATTGGAGTCCTTGCCGTTCCAGACGACTTCATGATCACCGGCGATCATCTTGTTGTTCACAAGACTTTTCACCAGGCGACCTGAGATGTCATAGACCGACAGGCTAACATGTTCGGCGCTGGCCAAACTGAGAGCGATTACAGTCGTCGGGTTGAAGGGGTTCGGGTAGTTGCCGTTGAGACGGGTCATGGCGGGAGTTTCGTCCACACCAATCGGAGCGCCATCGGCGACGGTACCCAGCATGTTCGTCAGAACATGGCCAACCATCCGGCGGGCATAATCCTCTTCGGAGGCCAGAGCATAACCGGCATCCAGGACCTGGAGATAACTGAACGCGTTGTAGAGAACACGGTTGGCATAACCGGACGGAGAGGTTATCTCACCGTTGGCATCCGGATCGTAATTCACGATACCGGCAACCATTCCCGCTTCAGTGGCTTCCCACTCGAAAGCGACTTCAGCCAGATCACCGATCGGCTGTATCGCCGAGAAGTTCTGGATTGTCGGACAACCACCGTCGACCCAGAAATCGGGCGTGCCGCCCAGATACTCCAGAGTCGGATGCGTCGCGAAGACTTTAGGCACCAGGATGGATGTATAATCATCGTAGAACAACTCTTCGGAGAGAACCTCAACTCCCATATTGACATTGAGGAAGGTCACGGCGTTCGTCACGTCGGCGGCCAGTTCATCACCCATGATCCACAGGAAGGCGTCATGGTCGTGCTGGTTCAGCCACTCGTCGAGAAGCACGTCATCAAAGACCTTGTTGCCCAGGACGGCACTGGTGATCGTGCAACTGGGAAGATCCCCGGAGTCCCACACCATCGTGCGGTACTGCGCGATATCATCATAGTTGGCGCGACCGGCCAGGCCGTTCCCCATGCAGGAGCTGGGCGCCTGGACATAGTACGTATCGTACACGGTGTAGCCGTTGTACTTGAAGGCCTCGGACCAGGGAGTCCTCACGTTACCGTCGTTGACGAACAACATCTCGACGCCTGCCGTGGGCAGACAGCGGAGGATGTAGGACGTGCGCAGATCGGGATTGGTGGACAGAGTGTTCTTCGGTTTGGTCTCCACGGTCCCATCGACCGCTTCCGCCCAATAGAAGTAGCGGATTATGTCGCCGGCCTGGAAGAACTCCTCGTTCAGATCGAACGCGAAGGTGCCATCGGTGATGACATCATTGTTCTGAGCCGAGTCCGCCTCGACGCAGTTCCAGGTGCTCCCGAAGAAGTCCGTCGTACCGATGATCGGCGTGTAGACACCATCCTCATCGTCGATATCGCTCATCATCGGATCAACGGAACCTTCGTTCGGACCGGCTGTGACGCGGAAGTACATATAGAAGTTCGGACGAACCTCACCGGCTTCGGGACTCACATGAGTCTGAATTCCACCGAGCAGATCCATATTCAGCGAAACGAGGGTCGAGTCGCCGGGCAACATCAGATCTGCAGCGAGAGGTGCGATGTCACAGCTGTTGTCGATACGGACATACCCGTTGGGTCCCGGGAAGTTGTCCTGAAGCATACGGAAGCCATCGACGTTCCACGCAACGGCGGAATCATCAACGAGCTTGATCTCGATGTTGTCGAAGTAGGGAGCCGGTGTGTGGCCGGTGCCGTCACCATTCTCATTGCACCAGTCTTCGCACAGATCCAGTACACCTAGACGAACGGCGATTCCGGTAATGACTCCACCGTCGGCCGATGTCACCAATTCCAGCGTCACGTCATGTGTCCAGAAATCCCACGCCTTCTCATCACCATAATAAACGGAGCTGTTCGTCTCGAAGGGACCGAGACAGGGGCGCTCTTCAGTTGCAGCAGAGACGTAGCGTTTGTAAAAAATCAACGTATTCAGCGGCATATCCCTGTAGACCCAGTAATCCAGGATGATGGAGCTGGTCGTCGTGATCTCCAGAGGCTGACCCTCGGCATCGCCCAGATGGTGAGTCTCGTCCAGGATCGGAGACTGGATACCGGTGTCGATATAGGGAGGTCCGTAGACAACGACGGGGATCGGGTAAGAGGCGCTCATTGTTTCGGGATCGTAGAAAGCCCAGGCAAAGGTCGGGTTCAGCGTACAGATATCCTCGCTGAACAGATTGGAGCGCAATTCTCCGGGTGCGCCTGCACCCTCGGGCGATGTGAAATCCATCCAGGCGGGCTGGATATGATCTTCAAAATCGCTCCGTCCGACCTCAACGTCATCCACCGTCAGGATAACGTTGTCGACCCAGACCGGGCCCATATCATTCGGGAAACCCGGAGTCTGGCTTGACCAGCCGCCATCGGCGGTGAAGTGCAGGGCCAGATCGCCAAGTACCTGACCGGGATAGCTGGCGGCCTCGACTGTGATGTCGGCAACGCGCAAAGGCTGAGCGCCGGCATCCATCCAATCCTGCAGAACTTCCCACTCACCATCCAATTCGACTACGACCTGGAACCAGTCGCAATCATCCGCTTCGTAATCGGTCACGAATTCGAATTGCACCTGGGCGGATGTATCCCAGTCGCCGCAGTCCAGAACCACATACTGTTCCCAGTTGTCGCCATAACCGTTGGGATTGTCCCAACCACAGACGTTCATACGACCGCACCAGAGTGCGTAGTTGTTGTCGCCGCCCGCGAAAGGTATGGCACCGCTCATGTCGGTGGCATGGCCGGCGCACAGAGCCGTCGACTCGATGTGCCACCAGTCGCCATCCTGAGCAGTGTTGTCGTAAGTGGTGAAACCGGCAGTGGCAGCCACACCGGCTCCGCCATCAAAGGTAAAACCACGATTATTCGTTCCTGGCGTACCCCAGGCACCGGGACCGGAAGACGGGAACAGGAATACGGTGTCCGCACGGGCGGCAGTGTTCTCAGCTTTGGTCATCTCATTGGTCTTGGTAAAGTTCTGCTCAGTTACCGGCAGGGTACGAGCCATTGCAGTACCAGCAATGAAAATGGCCAGAGTGAGGCATAGTATCAGAGAGAATATCCTCTTCATGTTACCCCCAAGAGGCAGTAGTGTTGAAAGTATCCATACGCCAAATCCTCGTCAGGAGACGGCGGTGGGGCACCTGAGAAGAGGTCGGCTCACTTATCAGAGAGACCACAATCAAGCATATTCATTCAGAGCAAACTGACCGCACTTCCGGTTACAGGAAGACGGGGAACGGTAGGCTCCGAGTTTTATAATTCTGGAAATTGCGCAGAATCCCGGCAAGGAATACGGCAAGTGTATTGGAGGGGCGTAAAATCCCCGACTGCAGACTCATCCAGACAGCAGACCTCTTTATCAAGCATAAGGAGTATACCGGCAGCTTGGCTGGCGAGTCAAGGTGAACCGGCGCGGTTCTTGGAGCAATGGGGCAAGAACCGGGAACGCGCGGCTCGTCCCGTCCGGCACAAATCGCCGGACAAAGCAAATAGCGCGCAAAATCAGAATCACCTTGCCACCCGATGCGAAACAGTAGTTTGCTGATCGTTTACACGTTTACATGGAGGTTGTCGTGGATAGAGAGACCATGGTCAGGAATCTTTTTGAACTGATGAACGAGCAAAATCTTGATGGCCTGGAGCAGTTGATGACACCGGATGTCGATCTGCTTTTTCCGAAATCACGCCCCTGGATCGGACGAAGCAGCGTGCTGAAGTTCATGAAGGTTCTCTTTCGCCGATTCGGCGATCTTGTTTTCGATGTGAGGCAGGTGATCGTGCAGGGTGATGACCTGTGCGTCCATTGGGTCAATCACGGACATCGCGCCAATGGTGAGGAATACCGCAATGAGGGTGTAACGCTGTGCAGATGCGAGGGAGATCGCTTCCGGCTCCTGAACGACTTCTTCAAGGATACGGAGATATTCTGACGAAACCATATCCGCTCAGGAGAGAAACTCCGCCGCGATGAATGCGGCAATACCTGCCGCGTCATTCAGATCGAAAACCGGCAAGGCAACCTCCGGCCAGGATCTGTCGGAAACCACCGCGATAATGCTCTCATCTTCACCATCGTACAGCAACTCGGATGAACGTTCGCATCTATGCACTTCGATCTTGCGCGCCCGGTCCCGTTTGAACCCTTCGGTGATCACCAGGTCATATTCGTCAAGCGGGTATCGTGCACACAATCCTGCCAGATCGAGAGATTCCGATTCGTTGCGCGTGAGAAACACTCGGGCAGGTGAGGAGATGAGCACCGCGTCGGCACCGGCCTCGCGGTGACGCCAGGAATCCTTACCCTCATGATCGATATCGAACGAATGCGCATCGTGCTTGATGGTCGCGACTCGATAGCCCTTGCCCTTCAGGAGTGGGATCAATTTCTCGATCAATGTGGTCTTCCCACTGTCCGATTTACCCACGATCGAAACTATAGGCGGTTTGCCGGGCAGATTCTGGCTCATCAATTACTCCTTGGCTGATTGCCGGCTTCAGTTTAGTAAATACCCGGCTCACATGCGATGGCCTGAATGCATAGCGGGGGGATCAGACGATTGCCGGCATTTTGACTTTCGCTCTGCCCACCAGAGCAAAGAGGCTGTAGGCCAAACCGGACAACAGCAACAATGCACCGCCCCACAATGTTGTGGAGAAGGACTCCGTCAATCCCTGCCTGACGATATTGGAATCGAGTTGACTGGCGTGAGCTATGGCCGTCAACGCATTGTAAAGACCGGCTATCTGGCCCAGGAACCCCAGAACCGCCGCGACGAATCCCCAGAACAGAATCGGAAAGACGGCGTGCTCGCGCCGTCCGCATCTAAGCGCGACTGCGGCCCTGAAAACGAGAATCAGTATCACCACAGTCAGGATCAACAGGGGCGCCCCCATCATCCCGCAAGATTTGAAGAATTCCATGGCTTGCCTTTCCGCAGACGATTCAAAATTCCAACAGAATCGCCGCCTCCTCTTTTTCGATTTTACCGACTTTCAGCGACAGCTGAAACCAGGCCAGTGCGCCCAGCACCGCCAGTGCCAGACTTACCTGCAGCAGGGCGGTGGAATGCAGTGCCCAGATGAGCATCGCCCTGGAATAGAGGACGGCCTCCGGTTCGGCCATCCGCACCAGTCGCCACACCTCGCACCAACTGCCGGTGAAGCCCAGGAGGGGGAGTCCGACGACAAGATGCAGCAGCAGACCAAGGCCGCGATTGAGCCGCTGATGGGTGTGATCCTGTTTCAGGTAGAGCTGATAGGCCTTCCCGGTCGAGATCAAGACGATCACCAACCCGAGCAAGAGCACCGGCCAGACGAATACGCCGGCATCACCGATCACGTTGCCGCCCCGCGTCAGACCGGCGCTGATCATCACTGTGATCAGGACGACGATGACGAGTAGCGCATACTCCCAGCGGGCGAGAGCCTGCCGGGAGAGACGATCGATCAGCCGTCGCACCGGGCCGCAATGAATCGTCGCAAGCTCCTCAAGACTTTCGGGCGAGAGATCGCAACTGTCGATCGCTTGCCGACGGGCCTCCTCTTCACTCAGACCCCGATCCAGATTGGCACGGTAGAGATCCTCCATGTCGGCTGCTATTTCGAGCAGGATGCGACTGCGGGCCGGCTGGGGCACGGACAGGCGTTCGCTGGTTTCACGCAGGACGGGGGCAAAACTGTTCATCAATCCCCCTCCCCGATAGTGGCGATAAAGCGTCCGAGAAAAACCCGCCACGACTCCCGCTGCTCCAAAGCATAGCGGGAACCTCTGTTGGTCAAAGCATAGCTTTTCCGTTTGCCGCGCGGGCCCTCCTCCGACCACACCCCCTTGATCAGCCCCTCCTTCTCCAACTTGTGCAGAATCGGGTAGAGCGTGCCGTGCTTGAAACCGAAGAACCTGTTGCTGCGCTCTTCGATATCGAGCGCCAGCTGATATCCGTGCCGCGGGCCTGCGGCCAGTGATATGAGGATCAGCGCCTCGTTACAGCTTTTGGTCAGATTTTTGGTAGTGACGTCAGCTTTGCTCATGATATCCGGATTCGCAAGAGAGTCGCCCATATTAAGACCCTCTACATAATAGATCATGGACCCGATCTCGGCAAGGGGAATGCCCTGACCAAACCCGAGCGCAACGATCTCCTCAGTAATAGAAACGGATCAGGAACGGCAGCTCCTCGTTTTCGGGATTGGCGTCACAGGCTCTGCGCAACGTAATCAGACTCCGCTCCGTATCGCCCGCCATCTTCTGGCGGATGCTCTCGGTCAGCAGTTCGCTCCCCCGCAGGTAGCGGGCCATCTTTCCGGGGTCGTCGATGTTGGTGAACATGGAATCCAGTGTCACCTTGTTGTCCGCCAGGAAGCGGAGATTCTCGGTCAGGTTGCTCTCGGCGAGACATGCGGGGGCGAAGAACTCGGTATAGCTGTGGTCATCAGTATTGATCCTGCTTGCGGTCGCCAACGCCCCGATCCCATCGCCGTCGAGCATGAGTGTCGCAGCGAAGTGGTAGGGGTCGATGTAGAAGTAGTTGTCCTGCCCAACCGAGGTGACCTCCGCGGACCAGTCCGCAAAGTCGACCTGCAGCGGCTCCAGCGAACCCAGCAGCACGGCATGGTAGTGCCCTAGCCAGACCGAGCTGTGGGGGAACACCGAGTGAAAAGTGGCGATGATCCCCATGAACTCCTCGGTGCGGAGTTTGTGCAGAGGCAGATACTGCGACACCATCCCGCCGGAATTGAGGTGTTCCCGACACATCGAGAAGTATTCCGCCGTGTAGAGGTTGCCCGACCCGAGGATCGGATGCGTGGGATCGCAGGAGATCAGGTCGTATTTCTTCGGCGTTCTTTGCAGGTAGTGGCGACCGTCACCGGGAATTATCTCCAGCCGTGAATCGGCAACCACATTCCGATTGAGATCGCTGTAGTATCGGGCCGCATCCTTGAGTCCGGGCACAAGCTCGACGCACTCAATCGATTGAACCTCCGGATGGGAGGCGATGGCCGAGGTGGTCACTCCGATCCCGAAACCTATCACCAGCACATCGCTGCAATCGAGCCCCAGGAGGAAGGGGTAATGGCCGACCATCTTCACCACCTTCACCGCATCGTAGGTCGAACCGATCACCGAGGCGTTGTTCACGTAGGTGTACTTGGTCTCCGCTCTCGTCCCCTTGTCCTTGCCCACCGTCAGCGTGCCCTCCACCGACTCGCGATAGAACAATATGTCGCGATCAAAGGCGGTAAAGGATGGGGGCAGAATCCGGATCTCCGGACGCAAACCCACAATCCCGACCAGGATCACAAAAACCGCGATGAGGCTGACCCTGAACCCCGTGGCGGCTGTTCTTCGCCACCGCAGGGTGATGAGCAGCGCGCCGCCGACCAGCAGGGCGATGACCAGCAACACCGCCACTGCCGTGCCCAGCAGGGGAATCAGCAGGAACGCCGCCGCGACCGGACCGACAACCGAACCGATCGTGTTGACCATCAGCACGAAACCGACATCGCGGCTGACTCCCCCACGGCTATCGGCATACATGCAGCAGGTCAGGGGGAACGCGTAACCGGAAAGCACCGCTGGCGGAAAGATGATCAACAGAGAGGCGATCAACGGCAGCAACAAAACCCTGGCTGCGGGATTTTCGAGAACGGACTGGAGGGGGAGCATCAAGGTAGCGGGTAAATTGACCAGCAGCAGCAGGCCGAGTCCGGTAACCGTTGCCATGAGCAGCAGAACTCCCAGCAGTTCGCCCTGACTGTCCCTGCTCCGCTGTTCCCTGCGCTTGAAAAGCATGCTGCCCGTGAAGAGTCCCAGGATCGCCAGCGACGACACCAGTGCGAAGGTGTAGCTGGTATTGGTCATGTAGATGCGAAACATCCTCAGCCAGAGGACCTGCAAGGTGAGGATCGACAATCCGCAAAGAAGGGCTCCGAGCAGAGCGCTCCGACGCAGCGCAGCGGGAGCGACCACAACAGTCCCGCCTTTTTTTCTCTTCGATTCACGAGGCGATGTAGCGACCGGGGAATCCACCTGCGGCTGTTCAACATCATTGAACCGTCCCGACAGAACCAACCAGAGTCCCAGCAGCAGATTGATCGCAACGGCCAGGACCAGAGTGTTTCTCTGACCGAGCGCACCCAACAGTACGAAACCGGTGAGCAGGCCACCCAGAGCGCTGCCCAGGGTTTCGACGGCGTACAGGCGACCCAGGGTCGCCGCCAATCCGGAACCCGAACCTACAGCAATCTTGCTGGAGAGGGGAAACACGCCCCCCATCAGGAAGGCCGGAATGAAGAGGAGAGTGGAGGCGAAACAGAAGACCAGCCCTTCGCTCGATCCGGTAGCGACACCTCCGGCGGCCAGGCTCGAATAGAGGAGCGGGATGGTGCGGGTGATCAGCAGGTAGTTGAGCCCGCTGAAGAGGCCGACACCCGCCAGCAACAGTGCCAGCAATCGCCCGATCCGCTGCCGATCGTTGGCCGCTCCGCCCCAGAACCAGGCCCCGAGTCCAAAACCACCCATGAACGTGGCCAGCACGATGGTCGAGGCCGTGACGGTGCCGCCCAGCACCAGGGAGAGCAACCGGTTCCAGCTGACCTCGTAGATCAGGAAGGTGAAGCCCGCGAGGAAAATGATGAGATGGATCGCGAACGACCCGCTTCCGCTTTTGCCTGCCCTGTCCATCTTAGCTCCCGCGCACTCCCGACGGAGATTGTGTGACGATCTGCCTGTTTCACGACGGCGAGTACCTTACCATGTCACCGCTCGATCTTCATCGCTTTTTCACTGCTCTCCGGGTCAGATCCCAAAAGGCCGGAGAGATCTCATGAACATCGGTGGCGCTCCCCCCCAATGAAAAGCCCCGAGCTGTAAAGCAACTCGGGGCGAAGATTCGATCCGGCTTGACACCGGCCGTTTCCATACTACTTGACCAGAACCATCTTTCTCGTCTGCTGCTCCCCGGCAGTCATCAGTTTGGTAAAGTAGACTCCGCTGGAAACGGCATTGCCGTCCCCGTCACAACCGTTCCACTCGACCGTGTGGGCACCGGGTTCCAGATACGTATTCATCAACTCCCTGACCAGACGTCCCCGCACATCGAAGACGGCCAGGTGCACACTGCCCGCCTCACCCAGCCGGAAGCTGATCTTCGTAACCGGGTTGAAGGGATTCGGATAGTTGGGCAGAAGTTCGGTTACCGCTACCGGCGGCACCTCGGGCGCAGCAGTCGCAGTGGCACTCGGTCCATAGAAGTGCATGGCCGGATAGAAGGTTTGGACCAGGATGTCATACGTAACTGCATCCCGCATACGCATCAGCACCTGGTCAACGCCGACAGGGTCCGTCCCAATGTATACAAAAAAGTTGGTCCCCGTACCTGAGGGAACACTATACGCATTGCTGCCGGCGTTGCCCTGGGGCGACACATACAAACCCTGCGCATACCCGTAGGGCCAGATCTGAACCCGATTCGTGCCCCATGTGTAATAGGCGAAATCAACTTTAATCGGCTCACCGTAATCCAGGATGGCCGGAGCGCCCGGAGAAAGGGCCACCTGGCTCACCGAATGCGCCCTGTACTGCACCTGATAGGGCACTTCGACACTCAGATGGGTCTCGGTCTGATCGTCATTCGCCATTATGAAATATGCATGAGTAATATCCTGATCCCCCAGATAGCAGAACCAGCGGCTGATCGACCCGGCTGGTGCAGGCAGCAAGGGACTCCCCTGTTGATCCATATCCAAAAATACCGGGCTCCCATCCCTGGCACCGATCATCCAGGCACGCACACCTGCGGGGTTACTGGTTGTATAGTCAAAGCTGCACTCGACATGCTCTTCGTAAGCCAACCCCTGCGGCGATTGCAGAGTGAAGCTGAAGTTGCTGAGGCCATGTTCCCCCCAGTGATAATTCACCGGCACGAAGATCTCCCAGAGCACTTCGGTTAAATCCAGACTCTTGAGATAGAAGCGAATCTCATCCACGGCAACGGGACCAGCGCCCATCGTGAAGTAATGCGAAGCCGTATCGTTGGGGGAGGTTATATGCTCACCCCCGCTGGCGGCGTAGCCTGAAACCAGGGACCCCTCGTAGTAGGGCCGCGCAAAAAGATAACCAGCCTCGTCGGATGTGATATCGTGCTGGATTTCAAGTTCGTCCCCATATTGTATCCAGGATGGAGAGCTGTGGCTGTAGGTAATGTTCGTGATCCCCTTGGCGCTGTAGTGGTACCGCACCGGGATGAAGATCTCGAGCAGCAACTCGTTCCAGTCCGCCGTCCACATGGTGACCTGGATGTGGGTCACGGTCCAGTCACCGGCGGTGACGAGACACCAGTTGTCGCCCGTGCCCTCCCCCTCACCGTACAGAATCGACCCGGAGTTGCCGAAATTCGGATTCGGTGTTCCGTTCGAGTAGGGCAATGACATGATGCGGGCACCAGCAGGGTCATCCACCTTGTAACTGAAAGACACGTTCACTCTGTCGTTATGCGCCAGCCAGGCCTGGTGGCCGCGATCCAGAGTAATGTCCCCCAGGTAGTTGGCGTTGGCGATTCCGGAGATGAGCAGAAGGATGAGTACCGTCAGAGAGAGAGACCCATATTTCAAAATGACCTCGCTTCCTCCTTTCCGGCACGATGCAGAGTAAGCAGGCAAAACAGATCGGCGGCCGGATCGGACTTGTATTTGTATTCAATGCTTGCATCATGAGTATATCCCGGCAGGCATGACTCACAACAGACCAAAATCGACAATATCTCCGGACACCCGGAAATACTGTGCGACGTGAAGAGAACGGCAACTCCTTAAAATGAAGACACTGAGGAGCGGGAGATGCTACGCTGCCGGTCAGCAGCTCCAAACGAATCGCGCGGTTCATCACTGCAATGACAAGGAAGTAGACCATGACGGGGATAGTCTTCCTGCTGGATCTGGTCATCATCCTGGCGGCGGCCGTCATTGTAGTCGGGCTTTTGCGTTACCTGCACGTGCCCTCGATCGCGGGGTTCATCGTCGCCGGAGCGTTCATCGGACCTTATGCACTGAGATTCATCAAGGATCTCCATCAGGTCGAAATGCTCGCCGAACTGGGTGTAGTGCTGCTCCTCTTTGGTATCGGACTCGAACTCTCCCTGGACCGCGTGCGGCGGCTCTGGCGACCGATCGCAATGGGGGGATCCTTCCAGGTTGGCATCACCATTCTCTGTGTGCTGGGGCTCGCCGTTCTGTTCGGAACGGATATCCGATCGGGACTGTTGCTAGGTTTCATAATCGTCGTCTCCAGCACCGCCATCGTCTTGAGGGGTCTCTCGGCCCGGGGAGAACTCGAGACACCGCACGGTCGACTGGCGCTTGGCATCCTGATCTTCCAGGATCTGTGTGTCGTACCCATGGTTCTCATTATTCCTATCCTGGGTGATGCCGGCAGCACCGGCTCGAGCCTGCTGATGTCGTTGCTCAAGGCCGCAGCAGTGATCACGGGTGTAGTCGTGGCCTCGCGCCTGATCGTTCCGCGCTTTCTCGAAGAGATAGCACGCACGCGGAAGCGCGACCTTTTCGTCCTTTCCGTCTTTCTGATTTGTCTGGGGACCGCGTGGATAGTATCCAGCGTGGGCGTCTCACTCGCTCTGGGCGCATTTCTCGCTGGCCTTGTTGTTTCCGGCAGCCGGTATCGCGAGCAGGCGATCTCCGATCTCGTTCCGCTGCGCGATGTTCTCGCAAGCGTGTTCTTCGTCTCCATCGGCATGATGCTCGACCTGAGGAACGTTCTCGACAATCTGCTCCCTATTCTGGGACTGTTCGCCGCCATCATCATCGGCAAGTTCATCATCATTTTCCTCTCCGCCTCCATCATGAGACTGCCGCTGCGGGTGGGCATCCTGACCGCTACCGCCCTGTCCCAGGTCGGGGAGTTCTCCTTCGTTCTGCTGTATGCGGCGAGCGGGACCGGTTTGCTGACGGAACCCTTTCAGGGCAATCTCACCGTGGCGATCATTCTCTCGATGCTGGCCACACCCTTCGGGCTCGCGCTGGGACCGCATCTGGCGGGCGGACTGGGGAAACTCAACCCCCTGACCCGCCTGCTTGAAGTGCGAATGACGGAGGAGATGCAGGAATCCGAGACGCTGCAGGATCACATCATTATAGCCGGGTACGGCCCGACCGGCCAGAACCTGGCGCACTCTCTCGCACGGATCGGGACCCGCTACATTATCGTTGATTTCAACACGGACAATGTTCGCCAGGCGACTCTGAATGATGAGCCGGCTTGCTTCGGGGACGTGACGAGCGCTGAAGTGCTCGAGCATCTCGGGGTGGCCGCTGCCCGCGAGTTCGTGATCGCCATCAATGATACCGATGCGACAATGCGGGCAACCAGGGCGGCCCGGCAAGCTGTACCGGATCTCTGCATCACCGTGCGGACATCCTATATCGGTGATGTTCAGCGCCTCAAGGATGCCGGCGCCACTCATGTCATCACGGCGGAAGAGGCGGCGACGGACGCGATGATCGGACAGGTGCTGCGCAACATCGGTGATAATTCAGAAGATCAGGTCTGACGGTATTGCCGTCGGACTTTCGGATAACCGGGAGTGTGATCCCTGCCCGGTGACGTCATACGCATTGATGAGAACCGAACAGGCCTCGGGGGTGCTGAACTCCTCGCCGTCAATCGCGGTATGGGTTGATGCGCTGCAGCCCCGTTGGCCAGTCGCAGACAGTACCCGCCATCATGGGCGCCGGCCGGGTCATGAACTCTGCTCACTCCGACATCAATGTAGTACCGCCAGCCGTAGCCTCCGAAGGGGGCAACCTCCTCGAAACCGCCATTGGCGACATCGCCATTCATGCCGTAGCCGTTGTAGAGCATGATGTGTGCAGTCGGATTTGCGGCGCGCAGGTGACTGTCGCTTTCATTCAGTTCGAAGACCTACATCCTGCTGCGGCGTCTGTTGCCCGATTTCGTCTGGAAGAGGGTTATTCAGACCGCCTCCGCTAGAGGCGACGGCGCTGCCGTCATTCGCGGATCGAACTGATAAGATTGAGTGCGGCATATTCCTCGTTAGATCCTCGCGTCATTATTGAATAGGTGAGGTCATCGATGAACGATGACGTTTTTTACATGGAGGAGTAATATGAAGAAACTAACCATCCTTATGCTGAGCCTGATGATTGTTCTCAGCGCCGGTTCCGCATTCGCCAGGTGCATCATCGCCGCGACCATCGACGAGCTGGAATGCGTTAACGGCTGTTTCACCCTGGATTGGAGCGTGGTGGAGAATTGCGGAGGAGCCACGATCGAGGTTCAGAGGAGAGCAAGTGGAACTACCGCCTGGGCCACGATCGCCACTGATATTACGGACGGATTCTATACCGATTGCCCCGGAAGCCTGGCGCCGCTCGATTATAAGATCATTCTCCACTGCAATGCGCCCTGCGATCAGAACAAGGAGTATGCGGTGTGGCTGAATGTGACATGTGACTAGATGGGATCGGATGGGCGTCCGTTGCCTGCACGGCAAGGGGCAGAGCCGGGTCGCAGCTGCGACCCGGCTCGTTCTCAAGCAGCCGGCTCGATCAGGCGGCGCCAGCCCAAGCGCGAGTGCCCCGGCAGAGACACCAGGCACAGTCAGATATTGGTGCCGTGAGGGCGACAAATCGGCTGCAATTCATATTTATCGGAATTAATCCCACAGATGCCCGGCCGTGAAAACCTGCCCCACCCGTCCCCCCGAATCATAACGATAAACCCATCAATATGGGTCGATCTTGCTTGCGCAAATGAGTGCGGTACAGCTTATTCGCAGGGCTTAATCCGACCCTTTATTACAGGGCGGTGATTTCCACGTCATTTCAACCTAGGAGACGAAATGGGAGACGCGAAAATCAAGTGGACGAAGATCGATGAAGCCCCGGCTCTGGCCAGCTACTCGCTGCTGCCGATCCTCAAAGCCTATACCAAGGGCACCGGCATCGATATCGAAACGAGCGACATCTCACTCACCGGTCGCATCCTGGCCCTCTTCCCGGAACGCCTCAAAGAGGAGCAGCAGGTGCCCGATTACCTGGCCCAGTTGGGTGAGTTGACCAAACAGGCCGACGCCAACATCGTCAAGCTGCCCAACATCAGCGCGAGCATCCCCCAGCTGCAGGCTGCGATCAAGGAGCTCCAGGCGCAGGGCTACGATGTCCCCGACTACCCCGAAGAGCCGCAGAACGATGCCGAAAAGGCGCTCAAGGCCCGTTTCGCCAAAGTCCTCGGCTCCGCCGTCAACCCGGTTCTGCGTGAAGGCAACGCCGACCGGCGCGCGGCCGTCTCCGTGAAGAGGAACGCCCAGAAGAATCCTCACAAGATGATGAAGGACTGGCCGGCTTCGGGTTCCAAAACCCGGGTGGGTCACATGACGGAGAGGGACTTCTACGGCAGCGAAAAATCCGCCACCGTCGAGCGCGACTGCACGGCCCGGATCGAGTACATCGCCGCCGACGGTCGGAACACGGTACTGAAAGAGGGTCTGCCTCTGCTGACCGGCGAGGTCATCGACGCATCTGTGATGAACGTCGCCGCCCTGCGCAAGTTCTACGCGGAGCAGATCGATATCGCCAAGAGCGAGGGTCTGCTGCTCTCCCTCCACCTGAAGGCCACCATGATGAAGGTCTCCGATCCCATCATGTTCGGTCACTGCGTTTCGGTATTCTACGCCGCGGCGCTGGACAAGCACGCCGACACTCTCAACGAGATCGGCGCCAACGTCAACAATGGCCTGGCCGGCGTCCTGGACAAGCTGGACAAACTGCCCGCCGACAAGCGTGCCGAGATCGAAGCCGACATAGCGGCCGTGTACGAGACGAGTCCCGCGTTGGCCATGGTCGACTCGCGCAAGGGGATCACGAACCTGCACCTGCCCAACAACGTCATCATTGACGCCTCCATGCCCAACGTCGTTCGCGACGGCGGTCGGATGTGGAACAAGGATGACGAGTTGCAGGAGACGCTGGCTATGGTGCCCGATCGCTGCTACGCGACCATGTATCAGGAGTGCATCGAGAACGCCCAGAAGCACGGGCAGTTCGATCCCTCCACCATGGGCACCGTCGGCAACGTCGGCCTGATGGCCAAGAAGGCCGAGGAGTACGGCTCCCACGACAAGACCTTCACCGCCGCGGGCGAAGGCTTCATCCGTGTCCTGGACGAAACCGGCGATATCCTGCTCGAGCAGCCCGTCGAGACCGGCGACATCTACCGGATGTGCCAGTCCAAGGACGAGCCGATTCGCGACTGGGTGAAGCTGGCCGTCACACGCGCCCGCGCCACCGGCACGCCGGCCATCTTCTGGCTGGATGAAAACCGTGGCCATGACGCCGAACTGATCAAGAAGGTCAACGCCTACCTGCCGGATCACGATACAGCGGGTCTGGAGATCCACATCATGAAGGCCGTGGACGCCATGCGCTTCACGCTGGAGCGGATCCGTCGGGGCGAGGACACCGTGGCCGTTACGGGCAATGTCCTGCGTGACTACCTGACCGATCTCTTCCCCATCCTGGAGCTGGGCACCAGCGCCCGGATGCTGTCGATCGTCCCCCTTCTGAAGGGTGGCGGCCTGTTCGAGACCGGCGCAGGCGGATCGGCGCCCAAGCATGTTCAGCAGTTCCTGGCCGAGGGTCACCTGCGCTGGGATTCGCTGGGCGAGTACTGCGCGCTGGTCCCTTCGTTCGAGCAGGTCGTGAGCACGACGGGCAACGGGAAGGCCGCGGTTCTGGCCGAAACTCTGGACGAGGCCATCGGCCAGTATCTGGAGAACAAGCGTTTCCCCTCACGCAAGGTGAACGAGATCGACAACCGCGGTTGCGCCTTCTACCTGGCCATGTACTGGGCGCAGGCCCTGGCGGCCCAGGACAAGGATGCGGAGCTCAAAGCCCGTTTAACAGGCGTGGCCGAAGCGCTCACACTGAACGAGACGAAGATCGTCGCGGAACTGCTGGCCGCTCAGGGGCAGCCGGTGGACATCGGCGGGTACTATCATCCCGACTTTGCGAAGACCGAGAAGGCGATGCGTCCCAGCACCACCTTCAATGCCGTCATCGACGCGATGTAGGTTGTCCCGCAACGGACTTCACGCTTCAAATAACCCGGCTGAACCTCAGTGTTCAGCCGGGTTTTTCATGGCGCTTGCATCTGAGAGACAACTCTCTACAGGTTCCGTCCGCCGGAATGTGGGACCCTGAAAAGGATCATATCCACCACGATCATCTCCCACGACAATGTCCGAAAACGTCCAGCACCTGCGGTCGATTATGGTATCCTGACGGACATGGAACTGGATCATGACATTTGCTATCGCGCCATATGCGCCCGAGACGCCCGTTTCGACGGACGGTTCTTCACCGGCGTGACCAGCACCGGTATCTACTGCCGCCCCGTCTGTCCCGCACGAACGCCCGGGGCGATGAACTGCACCTTCTTCATTTGCGCCGCCGCCGCCGAGGAGGCGGGCTTCCGACCGTGTCGGCGCTGTCGTCCCGAAACGGCCCCGGGCACACCCGCCTGGCGCGGCACGTCGACCACGGTCTCGCGTGCTCTGCGTCTGATTGAGGAGGGCGCTTTAACCGATGCCTCTATCGAGGATATGTCAGCGCGGCTGGGTGTGGGTGGCCGACATCTGCGGCGGCTGTTCAACGAGCACCTCGGCGCTTCGCCTGCGGCAGTGGCGAATACGCGTCGTATCCATTTCGCCAAACGGATGATCGAGGAGACATCCCTCTCCATGACCCACATTGCCCTGGCTGCCGGCTTCAACAATGTGCGTCGATTCAACGCGGCGGTGCGGCAGTCCTTCGATCGTACTCCGACCGAGATCCGCAAACTCGCCCCCTCCGGCCTCCAACATGCGAACGGAGGTACGATAACCCTCCGGCTCTCCTGCCGCGAACCGTTCGACTGGCATGGCCTGCTCGCCTGGCTCGCGCCCCGAGCTATTCCCGGCATCGAGCAGGTGAAGGGGATGACCTATCGCCGCACCGTTTCGCTGAACGACTTCACCGGTGTGATCGAACTGGAGCCCGCTACACGGCGCGGCCCTGCTCTTCTTTTGCGCACGCCGGTAGAGGCGTCACCGGTACTGCTGCAGATTGTCGACGGAGTGCGCGCTCTTTTCGATCTGGATGCCGATCCCGCGGCGATAGCGGAGCAGTTGAGCGAGGACCCCCTGCTCGCCCCCGCGGCCCGCAAACATCCCGGTATCCGTGTTCCCGGTTGCTGGGATCGATTCGAGCTGGCCGTCCGCGCGATATTGGGTCAGCAGGTTACTGTTGTCGGTGCAACCCGGTTGACCGGCAGGTTGGCGGAGAGATTCGGCCGCCCCTGTACATCGCCGAAGTCACTGGCTGGGCATCCCGATCGGCTTTTCCCCCGACCTGAGGATCTTATCCACGCCGACATCGCCGGCCTGGGCATGCCCTCGGCCCGTGCGGAGACCATCCGCAGGTTCGCCCGCGCCGTGTATGATGGTGAACCGATTCTGGAAACGGCGCCGGATCTCCCGACGGCAATCGCACGGTTGACGTCATTGCCGGGTATCGGCGACTGGACCGCCCAGTACATCGCCATGCGCGCCCTGCGTGAGCCGGACGCCTTTCCCGCCGGAGACCTGGGCTTACGCAAAGCGTTGGTCGGCAACGACGACAAACTGCCGACCGGCACCACTTTGAGAAAACGGTCCGAGATCTGGCGCCCCTGGCGAGCATACGCGGCCATGCTGCTGTGGCGCAATCTGGCCGACAACACCGAAAAGGGTAGACGATGACATTGCAATCCGACTCCGCCGTGATCGACAGCCCCGTAGGCAAGCTGCTCCTGGTTGCTTGCGCGCGGGGGTTGACCCACCTGCTGTTCACCAGCCACAAGCGTCAAGAACCTCACCCGGAGGGTGACGGCACCTCGGCCGCGACAGGCATCATCACTGCAACGGAGCGGCAATTGCGGGAGTACTTCGCAGGTCGACGCCGCGAGTTCGATCTACCTCTGGCGCCCGGCGGAACGGAGTTTCAACTGGCGGTCTGGAAAAGGCTGTGCGAGATCCCGTTCGGACAAACGGTGAGCTACGGCAAGGTTGCCCACGATATCAACCGCCCCCAAGCGGTGCGGGCTGTCGGGGCGGCCAACGGCGCCAACCCCATCGCGATCATCGTGCCCTGCCACCGGGTGATCGGCGGCAACCGGCACCTCACGGGATTCGGCGGCGGCTTGCCCGCCAAACGATTGCTGCTGGAACTGGAGGGGGTGCAATTACGGAGGGACAAACTCGCCTGATCATCCGACGGCGGATTGAATAAAGAGCACATCGCCCATAAGGACCGTCCTCGTCACCGACTCAGCGTTGAGAGCGGATCGTCACCCCAAGCAGTGGGCGACTCAACGAGCCGTGGCCGCCATACTGCGGACGGTCGCGCGCCGGCTGGCCAGGTGATGCACGTGGAGGCCATCAATGGCCTGGTAGAGTTTGATCGCCGGAAATGGTCCGTGCAGCACACGGTACCCGGATCGTCGATACCAGAATTCCGTTCTCAGTTCCGCCATATCCTCGGGATCCTCCTGTTTGCTCCAACCGGCGAGAACGAGAACCGGTATCTTCGCTTTGGCGACGATGTTCTCGATATTGGCGTGGATGAGCTGTTGTCCGGGGGCGAAGAGCACAACGTCGACATCATCGACCCAGACGACCCCTTCGCTCTCGCAGTGACATCGGCAATCATACCAACAGTTGGTGAGTGTGGCCTCCATCTTCTCCGACCTGTCCCAGGTCTCCTCCGCATAGACGGCAAGGATACTCTTCGGTTTGACCTCGGCACTGTACAGCTCGCGGAAAAGATCCGGATCGTCGGCAATCGCACTCTGGACCTGATCCCGTTTGGTTGCATAAGCCGCCTGCATCCCCTCGATGAGATCCCCGAAGACCCTGATCAGATCATCGCCGCGGCGCGTGGCCATGGAGTTGCAGCGATAGATCAGCGGCTTGAATATCTGGGGGTCGATCTCGGCAATCTGCGCCGTCGTACTCAGGAAAGCCGTCAGGGCCTTCAAGTGGGAGACGTACAACTGGCGCGCAACAGGCCCGACCTCGGTGCCGTCGACCGCGGTCAACCGCACGTACTCGTAAATAGTCGGTAAGAGCCTCAGGAAGAGAGGCGGCAACGATTTGAACGGAATCGGTTGCAGGTCCGATCTACCCATGATTCACCTCCCCGTCATGCAGTATCAAGAATTCCCAGGGAGGACGCACAAGGTGTCATGTCTGCAGTTTGATCAAGACCTTTCCTGGCATCAGGCGATGCTGCCGCGGATTTGGGCTCGAGAAGAAGCCTGTGGGTCGGAATGCCGTTGATTACAGTATACCTCAGTATTCAGATGCTGCTGCGATACAGGGAAACGGCCGGTGCTTGTTCGAGCACCGGCCGTCAGCCAAGAGCGGAATGATTTCGCATCGGTTTGAATCGTGCCTAGAAGGTCAGGATCACACCCAGTCCGAAGGTCGTCATATCGGTTGTACTCTGCGAGACGTTAAAGACAGGCGCATTGTCGACTATAGTAATATCACCCTCGGTGAGATATTCCGCCTCGGCACCTTGCATGCACGTCACCTTGAAATCGAGGAACACGCCGGGGGAATTCTCCGCGACATCACCCTCTTTGATCCGAACCAGAAGACCGCCGCCGCCGCTCCAGAAAGCCGCGAAGTCATCGTAATTGGTTTCGCGACCCACCTCGTCATCATCCCACCAGTCCTCATCCTGGAGTTTGGATTCGGTCCACAGATAGTTGATGCCGACTCGTGCCTCAACGTATGGTTGCACGATCCCCATCAACGGACGCCACTGGGTATAGAGGAAGAAGCCGGCCAGGTTGTTGTGCGTATTCAACTCGAAGTCCTCCACCAGGGGCAGTTCGTACTCGCGGGTTTCGCTGCCGTACATCATGGCGTTGATGCCGATGCCGACTGAGAGCGCAGACATGGGCCGCAGGCCGTAATTCAGTTCGAGGCCGATGCCGAGGTTGTCCACGGCATCGCCGAACTCGCCCGTGGGCGAGCCCACGATGATGCGACCGCCCCCCTCCTGATCGAGGGCCATGGCGTTGGTGGCGAAGATGAGCAATGCGAAGAGTGTCACGATCTTCAAGGTTTTCATGTCGAATCTCCATTTACAGCAAGGGATGGCAGTGTTCCGTTTGTTGCGTGACGCACATTCAGGCCGCCATCGCATTCCGTCTTACCTCACCCACAGCGATAATCGCGCCAGCGGTCCCCAGACAGGCGCACGATATCGTTACTCGTTGTCCTGCATTATGTTGAGAGGATGAACATGTGTGCAGAACGGACACGGAGCAGTGTGCCGTATCACCACACTGTGCCGGCCATCCACTTCCGGCGGCACAGCCTGTTGATCTCACGACCCGTCCAATGCTATACAACACTTCCGTCGCGACCGCCTCCCGGTTGCGTCCCCTCCCGCCGTTTTGCTCAACACCAAGGTGGTTCATGAACCGCACACCGCTGGATATTTTGCGCACAGTCTACGGCTACGAATCTTTCCAGGGACGTCAGGGGGAGGTAATAGATCATCTCATCTCCGGTGGCGACGCTCTCCTGCTCGCGCCCACGGGCGGCGGGAAGTCATTGTGCTATCAGATCCCGGCGCTCTTGCGCGCTGGTCCCGGCATCGTCATCTCACCGCTTATTGCCCTCATGCAGGATCAGGTGGCGACGCTCATCCAACTTGGCGTGAAGGCGGCATATCTCAACTCGACACTCTCCTCCGGCGAACAGCGCAAGATCATGACACGGCTGTGCGGCGGCGAACTCGACCTGCTCTACCTGGCGCCCGAGCGGCTCATGCGCGAGGATACGCTGGAGCTTCTTACCGGTTTGAAACCGGCGATCATCGCCATCGACGAGGCCCATTGCGTCTCCCAGTGGGGCCATGATTTCCGACCGGAGTACCTGCAGTTGGGGATTCTGGCCGAACGCTTTCCCGCCGTCCCTCGCCTGGCCTGCACCGCGACAGCCGATGCCCGCACTCGCGCCGAGATCGTCGCCAACCTGCGGCTCACTGCCGGTCGCGTTTTCACAACCGGTTTCGATCGTCCCAACATTCGCTACCTCGTCACCGACAAAAAGGGTGGTACGGATCAAGTGCTCCGCTTCATCCGGGATCATCATCCGGGGCAGGCGGGCATCGTGTACTGCCTGTCCCGCAAGCGGGTCGAAAAGGTGGCGGAGAAGCTCAGGGCCGCGGGGCACGTCGCTCTGCCCTACCACGCCGGTCTGGACAAGGAGATCCGAACCGACCATCAACAACGATTCCTCAACGAGGATGCAGTCGTCATGGTGGCCACCATCGCCTTCGGCATGGGGATCGACAAACCGGATGTCCGGTTCGTTGCTCACCTGGATATACCCTCCGGACTGGAGGCCTACTACCAGGAGACGGGTCGCGCCGGTCGGGACGGTCTGCCCGCCACCGCGCTACTGACCTACGGCCTGCAGGATGTCGTGCTCCGTCGCCGCATGCTCGAAGCCTCCACGGCCGACGATCTGCACAAGCGTGCCGAGCGCCGACGTCTGGAGACCATGTTGGCCTACTGCGAGCTCGTGACCTGCCGTCGCCAGACCCTGCTGGCCCACTTCGGCGACACGATGCCCGCGCCCTGCGGCAACTGCGATGTCTGTCTGGATCCGCCGACGACCCACGACGCCACCGTGCCCGCCCAGAAACTGCTCTCCTGCGTGGCCCGCACGGGTCAACGCTTCGGCGCGGTCTATATCATCGATATCCTTCTCGGTTCGGAGCAGGAGCGGATCCTCCGCCTCGGACACAATCGGTTGAGCACCTACGGCATCGGCACCGAACTGGACCGCAACGGCTGGCGCGCGGTTGTGCGGCAACTGCTGGCCCGGGGGATCCTCACCACCGACGCCGAAGGGATCGGATCGCTGAAATTGACCGCCGCTGCCGGTGGAGTTCTGTCGGGGGAGACGCCGCTCGAACTGCGCAAGAATCCGTTGCGGGCTCCCGGTGGCGGTCGGAAGCGCAACCGCAAGAGCACAGCGGCGGCTCTTGCGGTTGAGGACTGTGCGCAGGTTGAGCCCGGGGCGGCTGCCCGCTTCGAACGTCTCCGGGATCTGCGCCGTCGCCTGGCCGCCGAAGCCGGTGTCCCCCCCTATGTCGTTTTTCACGATCGGACGCTGACTGCAATGGCGGCATTGCAACCGCGGACCAAGGGGGCATTGCTCGAGATCAGCGGCGTCGGCGAAGCCAAACTCGAGCGTTGGGGCGCGGCGTTCCTCGATGCGCTGGCTGATGATCACCGGCAGGATCAGGTTTGAGCCGACGAGGAAGCCCCCTCACGGAAACGTGAAGGGGCTTGTTGCTCTCGTAAAGGCGGACCATCATCGTGCCCAGACGTTTTTTAAACGTTCTACGTAATGAGGAATGCGTCGGCCAGATGCTTGCGCAATCGCTGCAGATCGCCCTCCACATCGGCGCTCTTCAATACGTCGTAACAGGAGAATGTAGGCAGCGGCTCCATACCAAAGAACTGGAAGGCCTTGTGCAGCCACATGAAAACTCCATCGACCCCCTTGCCCTCAAAGAACTGATCGGGATCGTCAAAGGCCTCCAGCGGGGCGTTCCAGGTAGTGGACAGCATGTACCTCTTGCCGTTCATCAAACCGCCCGAGCCGTATTTCTTGCTCAGGTCGGACCGGGTTCTGCCGTCATCACGGCACAGCACCTCGCCGATCCCTGACGTGTAGACCTCATCGATATACCTCTTGAAAAGATAGGGGACACTCATCCAGTAAACGGGGGTCTGAACAAAGACCGCGTCGGCCCACCTGTACTTCTCCAACTCCTCGGCGATATCGTAGCCGCTCTCCACGATTGTCGTCTTCACCTCATGCCCGGCAGCGGTCAACTGCTCCTGCGTCACGTCCACAATTGTCTGATTCAGTTTGCCTTCGGCAAATCCCTCGTAACGTTGATGTCCATTGATAAGGAGTACCTTCATCAGCCAACCTCCATTTATTGATATCAATTTGCTCCGGTTCTCCCGAAGGCAACTGTTCTGATTTCCAAAGTAACACCACTGCGATTCGGGAAGGTAGACCGGAACTACAGCATTGTTGCACATTCCTGTCAAATGCTACAGTTATTGCTCCCGATGCGGCAGAATTCTTGTAGTATACTCCCGCCAGGTTGATACTGACCGAATTACCCCCCTTTGGAGCAGATCGACATGAGTGAGAACGAAACCAATTCTACAGGCAGTGCAGGCAGCGAACTGGCCAGGCTGGTGGGCGCGCTCGCCCTGGAGGATGGTCTGTTTGAGACGAACTGGCCCGGATTGATGGTATCCCGCATATCGACACCGCTGCCGAGGCAACCGGTGCCATACAAGCCAAGCCTCTGTATTGTGGTGCAGGGGCAGAAGCAGATCTTCCTCGGTGAGAGAGCTTACACCTATGACCCGCACAGATATCTGGTTGTCCCTATGGCGCTGCCGCTGGAGATGGAGGTCGCCCGGGCAACCACCCAAAATCCGATTCTGGGACTCGGTCTGGAACTTGACCTCACGACGCTCAGCGAACTGCTGCTCAATGTCGACGACACCACCCCGCTTCAGCCGGTGGCCAACCAGAACCGGCCGGCCCTCTACGTCTCCCGGGCAAGCTCTACGCTGCAGGACGCATTGATCCGTTTGCTCCGTCTTGTCGACGATCCCACGGACCTGCGGGTTCTGGGACCATCGATTGTGCGCGAGATCATGTACCGGGTGCTGCAGGGCGAACAGGGGAGACAGTTGCGGAACCTGGTGCTTCAGGACAGCAGCAGTCACAGGATCGCCGGCATCACCCGTTACCTGAACGAGAACTACAGTGAGCGATTGAGCATCGATGATATTGCCCGGGTCGCCGGCATGAGCACATCGGCCCTGCATCACAAGTTCCGGGAGGTGACCACCATGTCGCCTCTGCAATATCTCAAGAAGATCCGGCTGCACCACGCCCGCACGCTGATGGTCGCCCGCGGACTCAACGCCGGCGAGGCGGGTTTTCAGGTTGGATACGCGAATCCCTCCCAGTTCAACCGCGAGTTCAAGAGGCTGTTCGGACTCCCGCCCGGCCAGCTGATGCAGACGATCTCCCCGCCGGAATGATCTCCGTGACCTCTCCGAGGATCCATCCGCGTCGAGGTCGGTGATGAGCGAATCACGTCGACAAAGTGCACATGCGGTAAGCGTGTGACATTCCGGGAAACAGCATCTCCCGGATCATCTCCCTTGCTCAAACGACCTGGATTCATGATAGTATGTGCTAAATTCATAACATCGGTTTTGGGGGTCATCGTGCCAACACTTCGTCATATCCTGACGCTCGCCATACTTTCATGTCTCTACTCGGCGACTGCGACCGCCGACCTCCTCTCACACTCGGTGACGGGGAACATCGTGGAGCTGAACGCCGATGACGATCTGCGGCTCCGTCTCACCTTCCTGGCCGACGACCTGCTGCGGGTGGAGGCCGCCACCGGCGATACGTTCATCGACGAGGGGAGCGGCGCGGCGGAGATAGTCGTCGCGACCGACTTCGCCGGTGTCGACCCAAGCGTCATTGAAGAGGCCGATTGCCTGATCCTCTCGACAGCGGCCATGCAACTGATCGTCCGGCGTGCGCCCCTCCTGCTTGAGCTGCGGCGCACCTCCGACGACGAACTGCTCTGGCGGGAGCGCAAGCCCCTGAGCCTGACGGCGGAGAGTTGCACGCAAACGCTCACGAGCGATCCCGACGAGCGGATCTTCGGCGGCGGTCAGCAGAACGGTCGCTTCGAGTTCAAGGGGAGCCTGATGGAGATCTCCTACTCGGGCGGCTGGGAGGAGGGGGACCGACCGAGCCCCGCCCCCTTCTACATGAGCGACGGAGGTTACGGCGTGCTGCGCAACACCTGGGCCGACGGCACCTACGACTTCCGGTCGGACCGTTATCTCACGACGACCCACATCGAACCACGCTTCGACGCCTACTACATGGTTGGCGCCTCGATCCGCGAGGTCCTCGACCTCTATACCCACCTCACGGGTCGCGCCCGTCTGCTCCCCCGCTGGGCCCTCGGCTACGGTGACGCCGACTGCTACAACGACGGCGACAACGTCGACAAACCGGGCACCGTCCCTGAAGGGTGGAGCGACGGTCCCACAGGCACCACCCCCGATGTCGTCGAGTCGGTCGCAGCGAAGTACCGCGAACACGACATGCCCGGCAGCTGGATTCTACCCAACGACGGCTACGGCTGCGGTTACGTCGAGCTGCCGGAGACCGTCGCGCGCCTCAGGGAGCACGGTTTCCGCACGGGGCTGTGGACGGAGAACGGCGTCGAGAAGATCGCCTGGGAGATCGGAACCGCCGGCACCCGGGTGCAGAAACTCGACGTCGCCTGGACCGGCAAGGGCTACCAGTGGTGCATGGACGCCAACCTCGACGCCGCGCAGGGTTTCATCGACAACGCGGATGCGCGGCCGTTCATCTGGACGGTCATGGGCTGGGCCGGCATCCAGCGCTACGCCGTCACCTGGACCGGTGACCAGTCCGGCAGCTGGGACTACATCCGCTGGCATGTGCCCACGTTGATCGGCTCCGGCCTCTCGGGTCTCAACTACTCCACCGGCGATGTCGACGGCATCTTCGGCGGCTCTCCCGAGACGTTCACGCGCGACCTGCAGTGGAAGTGCTTCACGCCGGTGCTCATGGGGATGTCCGGCTGGTCGCAGAGCGCGCGCAAGCACCCCTGGGCATTCGACGAACCCTACCTGTCGATCAACCGCCGCTACCTCAAGCTGCGGCAACGACTCATGCCCTACCTCTACACGCTGGCCCGCGAAACCGAGACCAGCGGCGCGCCCATGGTGCGCGGCATGATGTGGGATCTCAAAGACCCTCACGCCTACGATCACCCCTATCAGTTCCTGCTGGGACGCGAGCTCCTGATCGCGCCGGTCTACCGCAGCCAGGAGGCGAGCAAGGGCTGGCGGGAGGATGTCTACCTGCCCGAAGGCGAGTGGATCGACTACTGGACAGGATTGAGATTGGAGTCGCCGTCCGGCGGGCGTGTAGTCGACGTGCCGGTCGACCTGGGCACGCTGCCGGTGTTCATGCGCGCGGGCGCGATCATCCCCCTCTACCCCGAGTCGAACTACGACGGCGAGGTGCCGGCCGATCCGCTGACGCTGGACATCTATCCGGCGGGCGAATCGGAGTTCGTTCTCTACGAGGACGACGGCGATACGCGAGATTATCTGAGCGGCGCATTCAGCGAGCAGCGGTTCGCGGTCAAAGCCGCGAGCAGGAGGATCGACGTTGAGATCGCGCCGGCGACGGGTGAGTTCGCCGGGATGCTGGAGCAACGGAGCTTCGTCGTTCAACTGCACACCCGATCCGAACCGAAACGGATCACCCTGAACGGCAAGAAACTGTCTCCGCGGCAAACCGGCGGCCGCCAGGGTTGGATCTTCGACGAGGCGCGCGGCGGCGTGATCCACATCGACACCGGCGCAATTGACGTCCGCGCCCCCCACAAGCTCACCGTGGAACTCGACAGGAACCGGAAGGCCGACGCCGTGCCCGAATACCCGAAGCTGCCCGGCGGGGACGGCACCATCGGCGCCGACGAGTTGATGGTTCTTGGTCATACGCCCGAGGAGCCGGGACACCCTCTGGAGAACGCCTTCGACGGCGATCCCGACACCTGGTTCCGCACGGTGCGCAACCAGTCGATCGCCTACGGACCCCACGAGTTCACGGTGGCGCTGGGCGGTCGACGAATCGTCGAGGGATTCCGGATCAGCCCACGCAACGACAAGTGGTGGGAGTACGGCCAGGTGCGGAAATACGAAGTTTATATGGCCGACGTGCTGGGCGAATGGGGCGAACCGGTGATGGTCGACACACTCGCGCTGAGCCGGGAGATGCAGGAGGTGCGGCTCCCGCCCCGCGCCGGGCGCATGCTCCGCTTCCGGATCCTCAGCACCCACAACGACGAGAACGATCCCATGGTGCTCGCCGCGGCGGATGAATCCAACGCGCAGGCCTACGATGCGCTCGCGCCGGTGCGGGTCTACCCCACCACCATCTCGGAGTTCAGTATTCTGGAGCGTCCCGCGGCGGAGGGCGCGCCGATCTCGGTGGCCCTGGCCGAGGCGGCGGGGCAGGGCGACAAGATCGTCACCTTGAACGGTATCGATTTTGACGGCGGCTTCAGTGTGCAGGGAGCTGAAAGCCTCGACTTTGCGCTGACCGGTGGCTGGCATCTATTCAGCGCCGAAGCCGGACCGGCTGCGGCGGTCGCGGATACGATCAACTTCCAGGTCTGGGGCGACGAACGTCTGCTCTGGGACAGCGGGCGTGTCGGCGGAACGACCGTCGTCAAACCGCGCCTCGATCTGCGTGGCGTCAGCTACTTGAGCCTGCGGACGGTCGCGTCGAATTCGGCCCTCACCGCGCATTGGGTCGAACTCACGCTCAAAGGCTACGAGGGGGACGACGTGCGCTTCCTCCCCGACGGCGGGAGGCTGGAGGTCTCACCAGAGCGACCGGTCTGCCGGGACGAGATGTTCGACTTCGAGTTGGTCGACATACCAGCCGGTACACTTCAGACCGGGGCACCACCGTGGGGACATCCCCGGGATATTCATATCGAGAGTTTCTACATGGGCAAGTTCGAAGTGACCCAGAAGCTGTGGAAAGAGGTCATGGGCAAGTATCCGGTCCCCTTCGACTTCGGCGACTACCCGCTGGACACCGCCAGGGAGTACGAGAACGTCATGCCTCGGATCAAGGAGCTCGCAACGCACACGGGTTTCATCGGCGACGACCTGCCGGTGGAGACGGTGAGCTGGGAGCACATTCAGCTTTTCCTCAAGGCGATCTCCGAGAGGACCGGGCAGGTCTACAGGCTGCCGACCAGCGCCGAATGGGAGTACGCCTACCGGGCGGGCACCGCCACGGCCTACCCCTTCGGCGACGATGCCGCGCGACTCGTGGAGTACGAGTGGTACGTGGAGAACTCCGATGGGCGCACCCACCCGGTGGGCTTGAAGAGACCCAACCCCTGGGGGCTGTACGACATGGGCGGCAACGTCGGCGAGTGGTGCTCCGATCTCAGCGACATGGCGCCCTACAGGCAGATGTACCCGGATCGGGAGTGGAGCATAGGATTGCGGCGCACCTACCGGGGCAGCCACTACCGGCACAGGGCGCGAGCGGCGACCGTCACCTACAGTCACAGCTACAAGCAGGTGTATCCGCACGAGAGCGTCGGTTTCCGTCTGGTGCGGGAGAGGTGAGAACGCGGTTCGCTTCGCAACGCTGAAACACAAACGTAAAACCGTTCGACTCGCGGGTGAAGCGGGCTTTGAGACCGAATTGAGAATCCGTCTCAATTCGGTAGTGAGTTCAGGAGGCTGTTCGGACTGCCGCCCGCGCAGCTGGTTCAGGTCTTCATATATCTACCCGACAGCGCCTCACGCACTTTGACCGCCAGATCCTGTATGGAGAATGGCTTCTGGATAAAAAGAACTCCTTCGTCGAGCACACCCTGGCAGGCGATGACGTCGGCCGTGTAACCGGACATGTAAAGGAGACTCAGGTCGGGTATAAGTGTGACCAGTTTCCGGGCAAGGTCTCTGCCGTTCATCTCGGGCATGACCACGTCGGTAATCAGCAGGTGAATCTCCCCTGCGTGTTCCTCCACCAGCAGAATGGCCTCAGCGGGAGTCGCCGCCCAAATCACGGTATAGCCCAGGCGATCAAGCATCATTCGAGTCAGATCCAGAATGGCCGGTTCATCCTCCACGAGCAGGACCGTTTCGGATCCCCCGACGACGGAAACGGAGTCATCATTCCCGGAAGACACGGAGGTCCCGGACATTTGGTGAACAGGCAGGTAGACGCTGAACGTCGACCCGAGATCCAACTCGCTGTAGACGTTGATGAAGCCTCCGTTCTGTTTGACGATGCCGTAGACGGTGGCAAGACCCAGACCGGTGCCCTCGCCCACCTCCTTACTGGTGAAGAACGGCTCGAAGATATTGCCCCGGGTCTCTTTGTCCATGCCGCATCCGTCATCACTGACGGTCAGCATCACGTAATCACCCGGTTCGAACCCGGGATGGGTAGCGCAATGGATCTCATCGATGGCTGCATGCCCTGTTTCAATGATGACCTTGCCGATGTTGTGGCCTATGGCGTCACGGGCATTGACAAGCAGGTTAGCCAGTATTTGATCAACCTGCCCCGGATCGATGAATACGGATTCAAGATTCTCGCCCGGCCGCCAGATCAGGTCTATATCCTCGCCTATGAGCCGTTCGAGCATCTGGAACATGGCCTTGATGGTATCATTCAGATCGAGTACCTGCGGCTCGATAGCCTGCTTGCGGGCATATGCCAGCAATTGGCGCGTCAGGTTCGAGGAGCGCTTCGAGGCCTTCAACACCTCTGTGAGGTTCATGGTGATGGGGCTGTCTTCCGGTAAATCCTCCAGAACTATTTCGGTATATCCCTGGATCACACTGAGCATGTTGTTGAAGTCATGCGCCACTCCGCCGGCCAGCCGACCGATCGACTCCATCTTCTGGACCTGGATCAGTTGCTCCTGCAGATTCGCGTGCTCCTCTTCCGCCTGTTTCCGTGCGGTTATATCCTGAGTGAAACCGATTGCATTGACTGCAATCCCATCGTCATCAAACTCCACGTCCGCCTTTTCCCGGACCCAGGTAACTTCGCCTTCAATGAGCAGGCGATGCTCTATGTCGTAAGGTTTCCCCGCGACACCCGCTTTCCATTCACGGTCGACGTAGTCTCTATCCTCGGGATGGACCTTCCCGATGAACACCTCGTAATTCACCACGCTTCCCGGGGGAACCCCGAAGATCCGGCAGTTCTCATCCGTCCAGCGCAGGATGTTTCGCTTGAGATCCAGCTCCCAGGTTCCGATCCGGCCGAGCTCCTGCGCCCTTTCAAGGAGATGCTGCTGCTGTTTGATCCTCTCCTCCGCCGCTCGGCGTTTGGTAATGTCGCGCTCTATGGAGACGAAGAGCTTCTGATCTGTCTCGGTTTTAAGGTGCTTCGAAGAGATTTCAACCGGGAAAACCGTCCCGTCCTTCCTCGCGTGAACCGTGTCGAACAGAACCGTTTCGCCTGTCAGCAAACGGCGCATGAGGGCCTCAATATCCCCCATGCTCAGACTCTGGTCGAGATCACTGATGGATAAGTCGAGAAATTCCTCATGTTCATATCCGTGAACTTTGCAGGCCGCCTTGTTGGCGTCAATAATGACAAGACCCCTGTCCGCGGTATCCTCTAGGATGAGGATATAATCGCCAGCCTGTTCGAAGAGCGATCTGTATCTCTCTCTGCTCCTCCGCAGATCCTTCTCGTTTTGCTTGCGTCGTGTCACCTCTCCGACGAGTTTTCTCAGATATGCGAATACGGCTCCGACTACAAGGCACGCCAGACACACCAGGATGGAAGTGAACCACCAGGTTCGCCACCAGGGCGGAGCGATGGATATTTCAACCGATGCCCCCACCTCATTCCAGACGCCGTCATTGTTTGAAGCCATGACCTTGAATGTATAGATACCGGGATTCAGATTCATATACGTGGCGGAGCGATCGTTACTGTCCGTATATGTGAATTCCCCGTCGTAACCCTCCAGTTTGTAGGCATATCTGTTCTTCGGAGAATTCGTGTAGTTCAAAGCGACAAATTCGATCCTGAACACAGACTGAGAATGGCTCAACGAGATGCGCCGGCACTGACTTATATGCTGGTCCAGGGGAGAATCCGGTCCCACCGGCACCGACTGGTTGAAGAGCAGGAAGTCGGTAAAAACCACTCTTGGAGGATGGGCGTTGGTGCTCAGTTCAGCGGGGTGAATGATCTGCAAACCGTCGGCCCCGCCGAAATACAGATCGCCCGCCTCATTCTTGCACACCGAGTGCATGAAGAAGGCCCCCCCCTGCAACCCGTCCCCGCGATCAAAACTGCGAAATGTTTCATCCTGGGGATTGAATCTTGACAGCCCCCTGTTCGTGCTGATCCAGAGCAGACCCTCGTCATCTTCCGCAATCGCCGCGATACGGTTTCCGACCAGTCCGTCCCTTTGGCCGAAGAGATCAAAACGTTGTGTAGTCTCATCAAACCGATTCAGGCCATTGCTGGTGCCGACCCACAAGCTGCCGCGACTATCCTGAAAAATCGCGTAGACCATATTGTCGCTCAAACTGCCCTGATCATTTCGAGCGTGCACATAATTGGTGAACACTTCGGTATCCGGGTCGAACCGACTCAACCCGTTTTCGGTGCCTACCCAGACTGAACCGCGGGAATCTACACAGACGACCGTCGCCCAATTGGAGACGATCTTACTGGCGTCGTTGAAATCATATTGGTAGTGGGTAAATGTTTCCTCAAGGATATCGAACCTGTCCAGGCCGGACTGATAGACGGCGATCCACAGGACATCCCTGTCCCGATCCGCAACCAGATCATACACGGCATTGCCGGCAATGGTATTCGGATCACGTGAATCATGCTCATAACGGACGAATTCGCCTCGTACAGGATCGAGTCTGTTCAGCCCCGCCCCATGAGTTCCGATCCACAAAGCCCCGCGCTTATCCTGATCAATGGCCCAGATATCGTTGCCGCTGATGCTGGCGGAATCTTGATCGTCATGTCGGTAGTGTACATAGTCGCCGTGCGGATCGCTGGAGAAATGGAGCCCATCGCCGGTTCCGAGCCACAGCACGTCATCGGCATCCTGGTAGATGCTCCGCACTTTGGCGTCACTCATGTCATCGGGATTATTCGGATCTCTGTGGAAGTGTACGAACTGATTTTCAGCCGGGTCCCACTTGTCAACACCTCCATAGGTAGCCACCCAAAGAGTGCCCACCTCATCTTCGGTGATGCTCATTACGATGTCATTGCTGAGGCTGTGCGGATCGTGGTTGTTATGGCGATAATGACGGAAGGATTTCGATGCGGGATCGAAACGATTCACCCCCCCGCCGAAAGTCCCGAGCCACAGAATGCCCTGATAATCCTCGTAAATGAAGGTCACCGTATCGGAGCTCAGGCTGCCGGGATCGGCGTCATCATGGCGATAGCATGAGAACGTCTCCGTATCCGGATCGAAGCTGTTGAGCCCCCCCTCCGACGCAATCCAGATGCTATTGCGGCTATCGATGAAGACACCCCAAAGGTTGTCGTTGCTGAGGCTGCCTGGATCGTCGGGATTGTGCCGATACCGGGTAAAATCGTTCGTGTTCGGATCCAGTTTGACCAGGCCGCCGCCATACGTCGAGATCCAGAACAGCCCCAGATTGTCCTCTTGAATCCTCGAGACGGTATTGTGGCTCAAGCTGTTCGGATCCTGAGGATCGTGACGGAAATTGACACAGGATCCCGTTTCCGGATTGAGCCTGCTCAGGCCGTCATCGGTCGTAGCCCATACCATTCCCTTGCCGTCGACATAAATGGACCAGACGAAATCGCTGACAAGGCTCTCGGGATTGCTCTCCTCATGATAGTAATTGGTGAAGTTGCCGGTTTTGAGATCATAGCGACTGATACCGTCTCCCCATGTGGCAATCCACAGGTTGCCTATCTGGTCTTCCAGGATCCAATGGGCAAAATTGCCGCACAGACTATTGGGGTTATCCGGCTCTCGATAGAAAGGGGTTATCTGCATCCCGTCATATTTGTTGAGACCGTTCTTCGTGCCGAACCACATGAAGCCCCGGGAGTCCTGAAATACATACAGCACCTCAAGATTCGACAATCCATCCCTGGTATCAATGTGGCTGAAACTGATGTCCTCAATATCCTGACCTCGGGCATCGAGCGGCAGCACGACGCTTGTCAGCACAAACATCAGCAAAGCTGCTATTGATTTACCTCGGATCCGCAAATCAACCCTCCATGCCAAGCGTGAGAACCAACTGCCGATCAAGCAGTCTTCTCTCGGATCTCGATTGATGGATCGTATAGTGGCGAGTAGTCTCATAGCTCGCCCTGCACCGAAGCATGATACACTCCATACCCACCATCATGGTAATCTTTTTGAGATATTTATCACAATCAACATAATCCCTCATCGTCCGCTCCCCGAATGGCAGTGTTTAAAAACGCTCCAGTTTTCGCAGCGGCCAACACCCGGGAGTCTGTTCAGAGAGAGGACGAAGAAACGGTTCGCATCGCGACACCGAGACACAAACGTAGAGCCGTCCGACTCACGGTCGAGCGGCTTTGTTAGCGGGTCTACGGCAGGTTTGACGCTCTCCGGCACGAATCTGGAAACAAGCGGCGGGAGCTGCGGAACGGAGCGATTTCACCAGAACCCGCAGCAAGGACGACATACGGTGATCAATGGAACCCGATGATGATCGGAAAAGGCGTCACCAGTACCCGGGCTTTCAAGCCCTCACTATAAAAAGGTCCGGCACTCATGATCAAGCACACCGGGCGGTGATCGAGACGGCCGTTTCCGTATCAGCGGAACCTCACTTTCAGTTCACCCCAGTCGGTCGGCTCGGTCGGCGTGATGTCGTTCTCGATTCGGGTCTGCAGAACGTCCGCAGTCTGGCCGGCTATGTTCTCCAGGTCCAGGTTGCTCCTGATATCCGAGACCAGGCGCGCCAGCTCCGGATTGCCCACCTCCTCCAATTCGGCCATAACCCCCAACAGCGCCTCCTGCATCTCGCCGGTGATGGTGAAGTCCGCGCCCGTGTTGTCGACCAGGGCCGCGAATGCGGGCAGCCACAACTCCCAGACCTCGGCGACGCGGTGGATCGTGGTGGGTTTCTGCAGGATCGCGGTCATGGTCGCCACCGATTGGTCCTCGTAGAGCTGTATGCAGTAATCGCCCGACGCTGTTCCCAGCAGGATCTCATCGCGATAGCGCCGCAGGGTTTCGAAATCGTTAGCGGGATCTATCGCGATCCTGGGTGCGGCCGGCGGCTCGGACGGGGGTGGAGGTTCCTCGTCCGGGCAAGTGAGTCCGCAATCGAGTGGCGCGAAGCAGTCGGTTGTCCCCAGTACGGCCAGGGCATAACTGATGTAGCATGACAAACACCGGGAGAGATCGGGAGTGACTACAATACTGCCTGCAGCGAAATCGACACTGGTGAGCACACGCCCACGTCCCTGATTCAGGATCTGCATTTCGAGGAGAGCGTAGGTCTCGCCTTCCGGTATGGAGGCGGTGACGATTTCGAAAGTCTGTCTCGGGTTGTCGGTGAACGTCAGGGTGTAGAGCCCCGTTTCGGTATTGGTCATGATGTTGACGGGGCCACCGCCCTCCGGCAGCTCATCCACCACCACGTCGACGGCGAGGATCACATCGGGCTCCACCGCCACCACGATCCGTCCGAAGGGGTCAAGCGGGGCGCCGTCCTCCAACTCGAAGTGGGCGGTCAGGGATTCAGTATCGTTGTCGATGATCACTACCACCGACGAGGCGATGCTGCCGATCCTGTACCTCTGATCGCCATGCTGGATGTACAGGTTGATGGTCTCCATCTCCTCGATCTCCGTATCGCCGAAGATCTGGATATCGGCGTAGACGACAGCCGCCCCCCCCGGCTCGAAGGTCGCCGTGGACATGCCGCCCAGGAAATCCAGGCCCATGGTCGCGGTCCCCTCCTCGATGAAGATGTTGACGTTGAGCGTCTCGGCGGGCGGTTGGGAGATGACGAGCGGAACCGCCAGCGTCGTCGTGGCCTCGACGACGGACTGCAGGTGGGTGCCGAATCGGACCGAGGGGAGATCCTGCGCAACGACCTCATCCGGAACGGCAACGATCAGTGTGTTCAGAGCGACCGCCAGGATGAGGAGAATCGGGATGTTGCCGGCAATCCGCGGCAACAGGTTTTCAGTTACGTTCGGCATGCCATCTCCCTGATTGTATTCGTTGGTGGAACCGAATGCGATCTCATCGATCAGGAGAGGTGATGGGCTGAGATGCTGATTGGACATGTATCGACATTGAGGACACCAACCTGATCAGCGATCACTGATGACGGGCATTGATGAGTATTCAATGTCCATCCAATTATAATGAATATATTGATTCTAACCTCGCAAAACCCATTGTCAAACAGCCTGCCGCCTCCGACGGATTGGATCGGGAAAAAGCCGTTCGACTCTCTGGTCGAACGGCTTCAACTCTCAAACAGTGCTGCATCTCGCAATCCTCAATGAACGCCCCGGCTCAGTTCCGCAGAACCGTGAACGATTGCCAGCAGTCGTTATCGGAGGGCTTATACATCACATGCACATCCTGTATCTGGTCCTCCGCGACGACCGCGGCCAAAGTCGCGCCCTCGACCGCTTGCGAATACCCGCTCTCCCCGAACGGATTGATCGTCCGCACCTTGTAGTAGTAGGTCTTCGCATCGGACCTGACGGAGGTTGCGAAACTGTAGTCCTCGTCCTCTCCGTTGTCGCCTCTGCCGCCGGGATAGGGGTTTTCAGTCATCCAACCCAGGCAGGTTCCGTCGTAGCCCCCCCCGACATTCCCCTGCATCCGGTACGTATGAAGCACGCCCGAGTTGACCGGAACCGGTGTCGTGAGGGTATAGGTAATCCAGTCCATCCAGGGACCGCCGCTGACATCCTCAGAATACAGAACCGCGCCGCTCTCCCCCTCACCTTCGTAGATGGTGAACGCGAAGGTGGCGCCGATAGCTTCCCGAGCAAAGAACATGCGGATACTCTCCAGATAGTGCGCACCGATATCCGTGTCGGTGAACGTCAGATCGGCGCCTTCGTAAATCAGATCGGTGAAGTCTCCGTCGAGCAATACATCCCGATACACCTGATAAACCGTGACCTCCGGAGACCCGACCCAACTGAGCGCCAGCGAGTTTCTGGTTTCATTGCCGACGACGAGATCCGTGGGCGTTTCCGGAGGGGAGCCCACCGTGAGCAGGGTGCTGCCGTCGATGTCGCCCAAAGAGGCCGTGATAGTCGAGGTACCCGTGTCGAGAGCTGTCGCCAGGCCGATGCTGCCCTCGGTATTGTCGATGGTCCCGGCAAGCGTGTTCGAGGATACCCAGGTCGCCTGCGTCGTCAGATCCTGCGCGCTGTCGTCACTGTAGTGACCGGTCGCGGCGAACTGCCTTGTCGTCCCCGCCGCCACAAACGGATTGGCGGGAGTTACCTCTATCGTCTCCAGTACGACGGTGTTATCGTCGTCGGAATCCGTCGGGTTGCATGCCGCCAGCGACATCCCGATCAAGATCAGACCGACCGTCGCCAACCAGCGGCCATAATTGTTCATCCTCACGATTATCCCCTTCAGGTTGTTGGAAGCAAGACTGTTGCGGTCAGGATATTGATCCCGAGCGGGAACGTCAATCCGAATGGGAACCTGCGGACAGGATGTGTCCGGATGGAGAAACGGCGGGCGGAAGCCGGTGGCACCCCTCCCCCGGTTCGGTGAGGACAGAGATGTCGATATCAGTTCCCACAGATGGATCGGGAAAGTGTATAATGGCGGGAGGTATCGCCCGGATTCGGGCTGTTCAAGCCCTCAATCAGCAAAGGTCCAGCACCCATGATCAAGCATCTTTTGCACCTGCTCATCGTCATTGCCCTGATCCCCACGTTATCACTCGCCGCCGACGTGGAGTACAGCACCACCGGCGTCATGGATACCCCCGCCACCCTGGGGGGAGATCGCGACGGCTGGGGCACCGATTTCGTCACCCGCTGGGACAACACGACGGGGCACGATGTGGTCATCGACGAGTTCGGCTGGCCCTGCGGCGGCTGGTGGGCGCAGTTCTGGATGGTCTGGATCCGCGACACCCTGCCGGAGAACCCCTGGACGCTGGAGCACTACGGAACGTTCGTCGCGGCCAGCGAGGACGACACCGAATGGCCCCCCAGCCTCTACACCTACATCGACATGAGCGAGGAGCAGATCGTCATCCCGGCAGGCGCCAGCATGTACTTCGGTTACGGCAACCCCGGCATGGGCGGGCAGATCGGCTTCAACGGCGTCGAGACCTGGTCCTGGCTCAACGATGCCTGGGACATGGACGGGGGCTTCGGCCGCACGGCGGTGATGCAGTTCAAGGGGACGTTCGCGACGACCTCGGTCGATGAAACACCTGCGCCGATCACAGCGCTGAGCAACTATCCCAACCCGTTCAACCCCGCCACCACCATCGCCTTCTCGCTGCCCCGGGACATGACCGTGGACCTCGCCGTGTACTCCTTGCGGGGACGTCTCGTGCGGCGCTTACTGCAAGGCGCCGTGAGCGCGGGCACACGGCAGGCGACCTGGAACGGGACCGATGGGCAGGGCCACGCAATGCCGTCGGGAATCTACATGGTCAGGTTGATGACGGAGGATGGCGTCGACGTCCGCAAGATCGTGCTGGCGAAGTAATGTGACTTTGTTCTCGAGGCGGTGCTCCTCAAAGAGGCTCTACCCGCATTCCGCCGGCAAGACGCCCTCATAGCGACACCGTCGAGGACTAACGCCAGGTAAAGTGAAACCCCGCGGCCGATAGGCCGCGGGGTTTAATCGTATACCCATCCGGGGCGACGAACGCCTCTCCCCCTACTTCAACAACGTCATCCTCTGCGTGGCGGAGAACTCTCCCGCCTCCAGGCGGCAAAGGTAGACGCCCGAGGCCACGCGATTGCCCGCGTCACCCCGCCCGTGCCAGTCGACCTCGTGAGCTCCCCCCGGCAGAACCTCGCCGCCGCGCAGCGTGCGGATGAGGCGGCCGGACAGGTCAAAGATCCGCAGATCCACAACGGCCGACTCCGGCAGGTCGAAGCGGATCGTCGTCTTCGGGTTGAAGGGGTTGGGCACGTTGGCGTGCAGCACGAACGCCGCCGGCAGGGCCGGCGGCACGGCCGTCGGGCTCTGCAGGACGGCGGCGTCGCTCTCGTTGCCTGAGAAATCCGTGGCCGTGAGGTGGAAGTAGGCATGGTGATGGGCCGCCACATCCATCTCCAGAGTGGTGGTGTGGCCGATCAGGATCGACGCCTCTCCCAGGTCCGCCCAATCGGAACCGTAGACGCTGAAGTAGCTGAAGTCAGTGGCCAGGCAGACCTCCCAGCCCAGCATGTCCTCGGTGGCAAAGACGAATCCGGACGGCATCGGGGGCGCCAGGTTGTCCACCGAATAGCCGCTGTCGGGCGGACAGTCGGCGAACACGAAGGGATCGGACGTGGCGGTCCTGATCATGTACGCCGACCAGCACATGCTGTCCTCGGCCGTGGAGTCGCAGAACGTCGGCGTCACATATTGATAGACCTCGTCGCCGAAGGTGGGCACCCAGGCGAGGAAGTCCCAGCCCTCCATGCGGAAATACTCCTCCCCTTTATGAGCGGCCGGGGCTACGTGGCTCCCGGCTTCCCGGGTTCCATCGTCTACGCGTCCGTCCTGCCGCCGGAAGATCGCGTAGCCCGTGACCGCGATGTCGGTGCCGGGCTCGTCGAATGCCGATCGATGCCAGGTCAGGCGCAGGTTGCCGCCCTGGTCGGCGGGCACGTCCTCGATCGAGATGAAGTCCGCGAAGGTGCTGTAGGCCAGTTCCGTCGCGAAGGGCGAGCCGGCGAAGGCGGCGTCCAACGCCTGGACGCTGAAGTACCAGGTCCCGAAACCGGGATCAGGGAGCCACCAGCCGAATGGGTCGTTGACAGTCCCGAGGGCCGGCACCGTGGGCGTGCCGTCGGCCAGGGCGTGGGGTCGCATGATCTCCGCGCCGCCCGGCGTGCTGCCCACGCGCAGGCTGTAGTTCAGGCCGGGAGAGGGCGTCTCGCCGTCGCCGGCGGCGCTCCACTGGAGGCGGAGGCGGTCGCCGTCCACGTCCGCCGCGAGGCCGACGGGCGCCGCGGGCGGCGTGTTGGCGACGAGGCTGTTGTTGCGGAGGAGGGAGAACAGGCCATTCCCATCTACGTCATCGCCGATGATCAGGCAATCCAGGTCGCCGTCGCCGTCGTAGTCGCCCCAGTCCCCTTCACCCGTCCAACCGCCACCCAGATCGGCTTGGATGTCGACGAAGACACCTGAATCGTTGCGGTAGACCCTGGAGACGTAGCTAGGTGGCGTCCAGTCACCCACGACCAGGATGTCCAGATCGCCGTCGTTGTCGTAGTCGCTCCAGTCCGCTTCGTAGCCACCTCTCAGTCCCGCGGAGACGTCGCTGAAGATCCCCGCATCGTTCTCGTAAATCGTGCTGCTGGAATCCTGTGTCAGCAAGATGTCGAGATCTCCATCGTTGTCGTAGTCTCCCCAGGCTCCGGAATTGGCGTGCGCCAACCCCGAGGCGGCGATGCTGAAGCTACCAGCTACGTTCTGATAGATCAGGCTTGGGCCCGCCAGGAGGATGTCCAGGTCGCCGTCGTTGTCGTAGTCGCCCCAGACCCCTACGTTGCCGGATTGCAGGCCCGCGGAGATGTCGCTGAAGACGCCGTCATCGTTCTCGTAGATAGAGCTGCCGATACTTGGACGCGCTTCGAGGATGTCCAGATCGCCGTCGTTGTCGTAGTCCCCCCAGGCTTGGGATGATGTAGCATGAACCGGCAGCCCGGCCTCGATGTCCGTGAAGACGCCGGCATCATTGCGGTAGATTCGCGTGATAAAGCCGAAGTCCGAACTGTAGCCATGCAACAGGATGTCCAGGTCGCCATCGTTGTCGTAGTCCCCCCAGGCCACGGAACTATTGTTAACCCCGATCAAGTCGGCCTCGATGTCGACGAAGGTGCCATCGTCGTTGCGGTAGATTCGAGTGACTCGAAAGATTGGCGGTACCGCAAAGCCGGTCAGGAGAACGTCCAGGTCGCCATCGTTGTCGTAGTCCCCCCAGGCCGCGGAGCACTGTTTGACACCTAGCATGGGGGTCGGAATCTCCGTGAACGCCGCCCGGCCGACCAGGAACTGGCCGAAGCCGGACAGGCCGGCAAAGGTCGCGGCATCGCCGCCGGCGTCGGCGGCCACAGCCGGGCCGAGATGGCTCCAGTAGCCCGTCGAGTTGGCCGGTCGCTCGTAGAGGCGGAGGCGCGAGGGCTCCACCTCCTCCTCCGCTCCGATGTCCTCGCTCAGCGTGAACTCCAGGTCGACCGTGAAGCTGCCCGAACCGTACTTTTCGACTACCCAGTGCTGGCCGTCGAGGGGCTCGTGAATCTGAGCGAGATTCGGCGCCAGGTCGATGCGCGTGGCCACGACCGTGTCCACGCCGGTCTTCGTCGTGAAGTCCATGCTCAGGGACGCGGGGGAAAAGTCGAACACGCCCGTCGCGTCGACGATCCACGTCGCGCTTTCGCCCGCGCCCACCACCGCCGTGGAGGGGTACCACTCGTCGCCCTGCATGTTCGTCAGGACGCCGTCGTGGCCGCCGACGACATCGGCCGCGACCAGGCCGCCGCCCTCGTTGAACTGCCAGTAGGAGATCAGCCCCGTCTCGCCGCCCGTCAGCGTCAGGTGCATGTTTTCCCGAATCTCCTGCGCGGAGCGTTCCACGTTCCAGAGCCGCACTTCCTCGATATGGCCAAGGAAGGGCCTTTCCTGCGTGTGAAGGTGGTTGCCGATGCAGAGCGGCCAATCCAGGTCGAGGGGCTCCAAGGCCATCTCCGAATCCATGAGATGCCCGTCGATGTAGAGCCGAGTCTCGCCGCTGGCCGTCGAGTAGCTGCCGGCCACGTGATGCCAGGAATTGTCGCGAAGGTCCGTGCCCGTGGCCCCCAAAAAGATAGGGGATGAGTCTGGCACGACGGTGAATCTAAGACGCCCATTCGTTCCGATATGGAAGGATATCTGGGAGGGAGGGGTCTCGAAGTATCTCGCGAGAATCATTCCGACAAACGTTTCGTCGGGCACCCCGGATCCCACCCAGACCCAGGCCTCGATCGTCATGGCGTCGCTGATGCCCGTGCTGCCGCTTTCGCCGCAGACGACGCGCTGTCCGGCGATGCCGTCGAACAGCAGGTTGTGTCCCGGAAAGCCGTCCTGGGCGAGGGTGGTTTCGGACGCCAGCAGAAAGAGCGCCAGCAGAAAAAGCGTACTCAATATGGAAGTCCTGTTCGAACATCGCTTGCGATTCATCTCGGGGTCCTTTCGCTTGGGTCGAAGGCTCGTAGCTGTCGTTCCCTGTTCTCAACTTCAATAACGTCTTCTTCTCGACTGCGTCGTCGAACGGCTCACTTGAGAAGCGTCATCCTCTGCGTGGCCGTGAAGTCCCCCGCCTCCAGGCGGCAGAGGTAGATGCCCGAGGCCACGTTCCAGAGCCGCACCTCCTCGATATGGCCGATGAAGGATGCATTCCCGGGTGACGAGATGTTGCCGATGTTCATGGGCCATTCGGGCTCGAGCGTCCCCGTGGACGAACCGCCGGCTTCGAGACGCCCGTCGATGTAGAGGTGGACCTCGCCCGAGAGGGCGGACCGCGTGACCGCCACGTGGTGCCATTGGTCGTCGCGCAGGTCGACGTCCTCGACGTAGATGTCATCCGCGACACCGACATCGTTGTAGTGGAGACGTCCGTGGGAGAGGATCATGAAGTAGAAGAGGTCGGCATTGGGCCCGCTGCCGAAAAAGACACCCGCGCTCGTGAGGTCGGGAATGCCGGAGGACACCCAGACCCAGGCCTCGATGGTCATCGTGCCGTCGATCCCCGCGCCGCCCGAAGCGCCGCAGACGACACGCTCGCCCACGCTCCCGTCGAACACCAGGTTGTGGCCCGGAAAGCCGTCCTGAGCGGAAACGAACCCAGGTAGAATAGGAATAATCATTAAGATCGTTGCCCAGAATTAGTATCTGAAACCCTTGCCGTTCGTTCGCTGCTTACAAGAATTTCGACACCTCCTCCTCACCCGCTTGTGGAGTTGGCTTCGTGCGCGCAAACAGTTTATTGGAATGGTGGCTGTGTTTCAATCAGAAAACGACATGACGGGCAAGTCCGGAACAGGTTGAACCGTCGAATCAGAGCGGGGTCCCGCACATCTTGCAGTGGCGCGCATCGGTGTCGTGGCCCTCGGCCGCGCATTCTGGGCAGACCTGTGTGTTGACTTCGCCGCGCTGGGCCCGGGTCATCTCCGAAGCCACGATCCCCGTCGGCACGGCGATGATCGTGAAGCCGATCAACATGATCACCGCCGCGATGGACTGGCCCATGGCCGTCTGCGGCGAGATGTCGCCGTAGCCGACGGTGGTCATGGTGACGATGGCCCAGTAGATGCTGCGTGGAATACTGGTGAAGCCGTTGGCCTCCCCCTCGACGATGTACATCACCGAACCGAAGATCACCACAAGTGTGATAACCGTCGCGAAGAACACGATGATCTTGCGGCCGGCCGAGCGCAGGGCATGGACCATTATCTGCGCCTCGTTCAGATACTGCACCAGCTTCAGCACACGGAAGATGCGCAGCACGCGCAGGATGCGGATCACCAGCAGGTAGTGGCTGCCCGGCAGAATCAGGCTGAGATAGGTCGGCAGGACGGCCAGCAGATCGACCAGCCCGAAAAAGCTGAAGGCGTAGCGCAGGGGTTTGCCGATGCACCACAGCCGCAGCAGATATTCCAGGGTGAACAGTATGGTGAAGACCCACTCGACAACCGTCAGCACGGTGCCGTAGCGGGCCTGTATGACCGCTACGCTGTCGAGCATGACCGCGACCACGCTGATCAGGATGCTCCAGATCAGGGCTAGGTCGAAGAATCGTCCCGCGGCCGTGTCGGCCTCGAAGATGATCTCGTGGATGCGGGCCCTGAGCGGGTCGCGGGGCTTCTGCTTTTCGATGGGCGGGTTCATGGCCGGACTCTAGGACAAGTCGCCGCCGGCGTCCAGTGCATCTACGCCTGTGTCCTCGAATATGGGGCATACCACATCAATCGCCCGTCTTGCGGCTTACCCCGCAAGGCGGATGAGACGGCAGAAGACATAGTCCCATTCCGCTTTGTTGACGACATCGATCATGGTAGTCTGTTTTCGTGACGAGTGGACTCTATCCCGGGAGCAGGAACATGATAAAACGAATCCTGGTCGCGTATGCCTTGTCGGCGCTTCTCCTTGTCGCGTCCTGTGGAAAGAGCGCGGGACCCGGCGGACAGGCCGCTGACGGAACACCCGTGCCGTTCCAGAACATCCTCAGCCAGTGCAGCTTCACGGTGAACGATCCGGCGACCTCCGTATACATGGACAGCACGACGTGGGGCCAGCTGTGGAGTCAGTATTGCGGCGCATATGAGGTCCCGGCGGTTGACTTCGACAGCGAAATGGTCCTCGCCGTGTTTTATGGCGGGGGGAGTTACAGCGGATGTCAGAGCTGGGTGGAGGTCATCGTTTCCATAACGGCGACAGATGACCAGATCGTGGTCAACATAGGTCCGCTGGACGAGGATCAACTGGGCGCATGCGATGGTATGGCCTTCCCCATCCAGCTCGTCCGGATCGACAGGTCAGACCTACCCGTGGTCTTCACCGGTAACTTGCCTGAGTGACCTGATCCCGTCTTTGCCGGCTCCAAGATACGAAGAGACCTCGAAGGCTCTCGCTCTCGGGGTTCCCCGTTAGGCCAAAGGCCGCCGGAATCCGGCGACCTTTTCTCTACTCGGCAGGCTCGCCAGACGTAACCGTCATTGTAACCTTCACAGGGTTTGCACAATTTAGAACTGTCCAGCTATTTGGGAGGAGGTCACATATGAGGTTATCCCCTAGAGGTGATAATAAGAAATGGATTGCTCAACACCTCCGGCACCATGCAATCGTCCCCTGGCTCTAATCATCTGCCATCTCCATCGAACGCCCCCTCGTTTAAGGGTAAACAAAAACCCCGCCACCTCTCGGCAGCGGGGCATTTTCAGTCAACCCATGGGCTGACTGACTAACCTACCAGCGGCCACCGCCGCCACCGCCGCCACCACCGCCGTAACCGCCACCGCCACGGCCACCGCCGCCGCCACGAGGCTTGTCCTGGGCCTCGTTCACACGAAGAGCACGTCCGTCCATCTCCTTGCCGTCCAGGTTCTGGATCATGGTGGCAAGATCGTTGTCATCGACTTCGATAAAACCGAAGCCACGGGGACGGCCCGTCTCGCGGTCCATGATCAGCGCAACGGAGTTAACCGTGCCATGCTGACCGAACAGCTCTTTGATATCGTCTTCGGTCGCACTGAAGGGCAGGTTGCCCACGTAGATTTTCTTCAAGGTCTTTTCTCCTAATGTCGGCGTTCCGACTAAACCAAGCGCTCAGGATCACCGGCTTCTTCCGGCTAAACCCCCTGCGCTATAAATTGGCCCGGCAATCTCTTTGATAGCCGAACCCCATCTCCCGAGAGTCGGGAGAATCTTGTGGCCCTCGGATTCATAAGCGAACCTGCGGGCAAAATCTATGTTTACACGGTCGTGGTTGTTTACAGCTAACGACCGACGTAAACGTTTTCTGAAATTCTGAGAGGATCTCGGCAGTGTACCAACTGGCACCTACTTCCGCCTACTCTGGCCTTCCAGGCGTTATCCGTGCCTTTGGGGCTGCTGTATGTTGCCAGACCAAGCCGGAATTTCCTACCCCAAACCTGATAGACACATTCTCCTCTGATTGCTGAAGGCCGGATCAGATCCTCATCCTTCAACTCATGTCCCTGATTATACACCACCTTCGTCTCAGTGTCTGCACTTTCAACAACTGCCTCGCCGTCTGGATCTCATGGTGGCGACCATGGTAGACATCCGCCGGCGGACCTTGCTGGCAGAATACAATAAGTTCATCTAAACAGAAACGAGAGAGATTACTTTAAGAGTGTGAGTTTATGCTGTTTAACGGCTCCCCCCGCTTCAATGCGGCAAAGATAGATCCCGCTAGGCAGCTCGTTGCCAAAACTGTCGGCTCCATCCCAAGCCGCATCCCAAGACCCTGCCGAATAGTGCTCGTTTGATATCATACGTACTAGCTGACCAGCAACGTCATAGATACCTAGTCTGATATTGCATGGATCTGACAGGGAAAATCGAATCGCAGTATTAGGATTGAACGGATTAGGGAAACTGGAAAGAGTGACTCGGACGGCTGGCACCGGAACCGAGGCTATCCCAGTTTGAGGATCCCAGTCCCAGCGAGCAATATTCCTGGATGGTTTGCCACCTGCATATTCAAACCACCCGCCAACATATAGGTTGTTTTGGAATGTAATCAAGTCATAGACTCTGTTCCCCACGATACCAGTACCCAAAGGTAGCCACTCTCCATTATCCAGACGAGCTATATTATTAAAGGGAACGCCATAATAACCCGTTATTTGGCCCGCTACATACATCTCTCCGCCAAACTTCTCAAACGCATATGCCCTTCCATCAACACCATCTCCTGATCGCAACCAAGAATGGCCATCCCATGTTGCGACATGACTTAATTCCTCTCCAAGCAATGTTCCGGTAAATGTTCCTCCGACAAACAGAAGATCTGTGTCAACTCCTAAACCCCATACGTCATCATTGAGCCCGCTACCCAGAGCATGCCAAGATACTCCATTCCACCGAGCAATATGTTCAACCATGATGTATTCCTCACGAGTTCCGGCTACATTATATGCCACCCTGAAAGTACCACCAGCTATCAAGTCGCCTTGATACTCTTCGAGGCAGAATACCATTCCATTCAAGCCATACTCGCCCAATGCAGACCAAGAAGAATCATCCCATTTTGCAATATACCAACGGGGTTGATTATCAATTGCCTGAAACGTGCCACCGGCGATTAAATCATCGCCGTATGTAAGCAGGCACCGGATTGAATTGCTGAAACTCCCCATACTGTGCCAAATCGCCCCATCCCACCGCGCTATTGTTGATATAGGGTTACCATCGATTTGCTCGAAATCGCCAGCGACAATCAGATCTCCATTATACACTGCCAGCGCTCGCACCCTGGCCATATGTCCAGTACAACCAGTTCCAAAAGTACTCCAATTAGAACCATCCCAGATGGCAATGTTGTTGGCATCCAAGGAACCCGCCTTTGTGAAAGTCCCTCCGACAATCAGTTTACCATCGTAAATCACACTACAACTAACGCGGAAACTCGAATGACCACTAATCCCCTCTCTTCCAAACCCATCCCACCAATACTCGTCTTCCGAGCTAGGGTGATCACTAACTCTACTTTGAGCATGCAACAGCATAGAAGGGGTAGCAGAGCACAGATTACTCCCTAAAACTATGGCCATAAGAATCCCAATTACGATACCAGGGACTTTGGCACAATGCTTCTCCCTTAGAGAGACACTACTCATCATTCCTCCCATGCTGTTGCATGTATAAATTTCTACCTCAAATACACAAGTCTCTGAGTAAGTATAGCATCACCAGCACTCTCAACTCAATTAAAATATATGCCAGTGACCTTCTCCCTTCAGCCGACCAAATCCTGAGTTAGTCTTTCAATCTTGTTTTGCTTCTCCGCAAACTCCTCAGTGGTCATCAGCCCCAGCGATCTATGCGGTCTGAACGTGTTGTACTTCTTCCGCCAATCCTCAATCTTCTGACGAGCGTCGGCCAGATTCGCAAAAACCCCAAGAGCTCTCGCTCCCGGGGTTCGACGTTAACAGAAAGGCCGCCGGAATCCGGCGACCTTTATCAGGCTCCCCAAACGTAACTCTCCTCGTAACCTTCACAGGGTTTGCACATTTTAGAACTGTCCAGCTATCAGGGAGGAGGTCAGTTGGTGCAAATGATCTGCCATGTGAGCAGATTTGTCTGAACAGTATGTTTAGGCTTTGAGGGGGGAATAGGTCAGAAAGCGGTTCTTTCCAATGGAGGAGATGATATTCTGAATGCGGCCGAATATCGACGACTGAGCTATCGAAGCAGTACAAGTTTACAAGTAGACTCAATACTGCCTATCGTCAGGCGAGCGAAGTAAACGCCTGATCCAACGGGTTCCTCTTTATGATCATTCCCATCCCAATTCAGTTGGTATTTGCCTTTTGGATAATTCGCATTAGTCAGGGTTCTGATCTTTCTGCCCGAGACATCATAGACAGTGATATTGACACGATCCACCTCCGGAACATTGAAGCTGATCGTTGTAGTCGGATTGAATGGATTGGGGTAATTCCACAGCAAGCTGCCGGAGAGCAAAGTTGAAGGATTATCAATCACACCTGTTACACCTTCAGTTCTGTTGATGAGAATCGATACACTACCGTAACCTTGGTTCGTCAAGGCCAGATCCATATGCCCATCATTATCGAAATCACCTGTAGCAACAGATGTTGGGCGATTACCGGAGAAGTAGCATACGGTTGAGTCGAAAGTACCGTCTCCTAATCCCTTGAGAATAGCAACATCGTCAGTATATCTATTTGCTGCCGCGAGGTCCGTATGACCGTCACAATCGAAATCTTCAGCGACTACCGACTCGGGTTCATATCCAGCAAAGTAGTATTCGGCGGGACTGAATGAACCGTTCCCTGACCCAATGAGAATCGCGACACAGTAATCAATTACCAACGCTAGGTCCGTATGCCCGTCCCCATTGAAATCCCCTTTTGTGATCCAGACAGTATCTGAAACAGGGTAGCCGACCGCTGTGTCGAATGTGCCATCGCCAATTCCCAGGAGAATCGAGACACCGTACTCTTTCGCAATAGCCAGATCCGTGTGCCCATCCTCGTTGAAATCTCCTGTTACAAGATTTGAAGGTGAGCCAGCGCCGATGCTATATGTCAGAGCCTCTCCGAACGTACCGTCCCCTGCGCCAGGTATGATCGATACTCCGTTTCTGTTCGTCACCGCCACATCGGTATGTCCATCCTCGTTGAAATCTCCAAGAGTCAGGGAATGGGATTCCTGCCCCAGCCAATAATCAACAGCGGTGTTGAATGAGCCGTCCCCAGCCCCAATGAGAATCGAGAAATCATGAGATAGACCATTTGCGGTAGCCAGATCACAATGCCCGTCTTCATTGAAGTCTCCCGAGGAAACAATGAGGGGACGGGCTCCGACAGGGCAGGTTACTGTAGTATTGAATATGCCTTCCCCAGAACCCATAATTATCGAGACATCATCGGAATTGTAATTGGCCACGGCAAGGTCTAGATTCCCGTCATTGTCAAAATCCTCCGTGATGACTGACCATGGATAACTGCCGGCGCTATAATAGGCAGGGCCGCAGATCGTACCCTCACTCACACCCGGGAAAATGAGGACACTTTCCTTGACCCAGTTTGCTACGGCTATTTCCTTATGCCCGTCACGGTCAAAATCCTCGGCGATGATCGAGGTAGGTGTAGACGAAACAGGATAACTCACATCAATACTGAATGTGCCATCCCCCGCTCCACAGTGAAGTGAGATGGAGGTGGAGGAGTAAATGGCTACAGCCAAATCATTGTGTCCGTCGTTATTCAAATCTTCCACTGTGATCGCGATGGGTTCGTTTCCTGTCACGAGGGGCGAGGAGATACTGAAGCTGCCACTACCTGATCCCAATAGTATTGATATGTAGTCTGCATCTGAATTGGTGATCACCAAATCTATATGATCATCTTCATTGAAGTCCCCTGTGGCGAGTGAAGATGGTCCATCTTGCCCACCATAGCTCACCGATGCGTTAAATGAGCCATCTCCATTTCCCGAGTAAATCGACACACTACCGGATGCGTAGTTGGCAACCGCCAGATCAGTATTGCCATCCTCGTTAAAATCCATCCCAACAACTGAGCGGGGTTCATCACCTGTTGTGACATTAGCAGCGACGATAAATGTGCCGTTCCCTGCACCCAACAGAATAGAGATATTATCTGATCCAGCATTCGCAACCGCCAGATCAGTATGTCCGTCATTGTTGACATCTCCAGCAGCAATTGAGTATGGGCTGTTACCTACAGGGATCGCTCGTGACCGGACAGTACTGGTAAATGTGCCATCACCAGCACCACATAGAATCGAAATATTGTTGGATGCCGAGTTGGCCACAGCCAGATCTATATGTCCGTCCTCATTGAAATCTCCTGTGAGAAGATATCGCGGTTCATTGCCGACAAAGAAGTAATTGGCAGTGCCAAAAGTACCGTCTCCTAGGTTTAGAAGAAGAGCAACATTGTTGGAGAGTACGTTTGCCGTCACCAGATCTAGATGACCGTCTTCATTGAAGTCTTCCGATGCTATGGAATAGGGTGTGACAAGCTGCAAAGACCAATTATCAACACGGTAGGCTTGCGCCGTGTTGAAAAGCGGACCCGCAGCCTGCGAACTGGAAAAGGACGTAATAACGATAGCCAGACACCATAGTATTTTTTTCACGGCAGTCTCCTTGCTGGTGCATGTTGCCAGACCAAACCGGTTATTCATACTCCAAAACTAATAGACACATTCCTCTCTGATTGCTAAAGGTCGGATCAACTTCTCACCCTTCAGCTCATATCCCTTATTATACTTCCTTCTTCGTCTCAGCGTCTATACTTTAAACAACTGTCTCGCCGGCTGGATCTCATGGTGGCGACCATGGTAGACATCCGCCAGCCTGACTTTCTTCAGTGATTCATGAGAGGTGGTCCCCGGATTTCGGACAGTGTGTTAAGGTGGCTCCGCATCTCTGAACGGAGGAAAAGGAGCAATGGCAAACCGACGTAAATTCTCAGCTGAGTTCAAGGCCAGGGTTGCCCTGGAGGCATTGGTGGGAGATAAAACGCTGGCCGAATTGGCCACCAAACACAATGTCCACCCGAACATGATCGCCCAGTGGAAACGGCAGGCCAAGGAGAATATGCCAAGTCTGTTCTCCAGGAAAGCAGACCGCAGCCAGGTTGTCGGTGAGGCTGAGATCAAGGATCTGCACGCCAAGATCGGCCAGTTGACCGTGGAGCGTGATTTTTTAAAGAAAGCCTTCGGACGTTGAGCCACGGACGGAGGGCAACGATGATCGAACCGCATCATCGGAGGCTCAGCATCGGCAGCCAATGCGAGTTGGTTAGCATCGCCCGCTCGTCGTACTACTACACGGGCAAAGGCGAGAGTCCGCTCAATCTAAAGCTGATGAGGCTTGTCGACGAGCAGTTCCTCCAGACACCCTTTTATGGATCACGCCAGATGAGAAAGTATCTTCGCAGGCAGGGCTATTTTGTCGGACGCCATCGTGTCCGGCGCCTGATGCGGAAGATGGGGTTGGAGGCGATCTTCCAGAGACCTAAGACCTCGGAGCCTCATCCAGAGCATCGCATCTACCCATACCTGTTGCGGAACATGGAGATCGACCAACCGAATCAGGTCTGGTGTGCCGACATCACGTACATCCCAATGCATAGGGGTTTTCTGTATCTGGTGGCGATCATGGACTGGGCGACACGGACGGTCCTGGCCTGGCGGCTGTCCAACACGATGGACAGTTCTTTCTGTGTTGAAGCACTTGAAGAAGCATTGTTGAAGTATGGTACGCCGAAGATCTTCAACACGGATCAGGGCAGCCAGTTTACGAGCCAGGAGTTTACGCAGGTGCTGAAGGACGCTGATGTACGGATCTCAATGGACGGTCGCGGCCGCTGGATGGACAATGTCTTTATTGAGCGTCTGTGGCGGTCCCTCAAGTACGAATGCATTTACCTGCACGATTTCGAGGATGGCCTGCGAGCCAAGGCAGGTATCGATGTTTGGATGAAGTTCTACAACGAGGAGCGTCCTCACTCGCTGTTCGCTGATGACAGGACACCGATGGAGGAGTACAATCGATTGAAGGCGGCATGATAAATCATATGGAGTCCACCTTAACTAAGCCGCTGAGCTGTCCAAGAAAGTGGGACCACCTCTCTCCGACATGGATCTCATCCTTGTAGGTGATTTGACCTATGTAGAGGACATTGGTGAGTAGGCTATGCAGGCTGTGTTTGTTGAATGGGTTGCCACCCGCGATCTTGCCCTTCTTTGTCGTCCACCGCTTGTTGGTCCATCCTCGTTCATCTAGAACTTGGAGCGTTCGCATGAGCGATTCTTGATCGAAGTAGATTTCGTATATGGACCGAACTCGCGTGGCTTCGTCTTCGTTGACGATCAGGCGACCGCCCTTGGGATCTACATCGAATCCAAGGATCGGTCTGCCACCTGCCCATTTACCTTTACGTCGTGTAGCGGCGATCTTATCGCGCGTCCGTTCCGAGATGATCTCACGCTCGAACTGCGAGAAGGATAGAAGGATATTCAGTGTTAGACGACCCATGGAACTGGTCGTATTGAACTGCTGTGTGACCGAAACAAAAGAAGCCCCGTGTTTTTCCAAAATCTCCATGATCCTGGTGAAATCGAGAAGACTCCGCGACATGCGGTCGACCTTGTAGACCATTACGCAGTCAATCCGTCCAGCTTCTACATCTGCCATGAGTCGTTTGAACGCCGGGCGCTCCATGTTGCCACCGGTGTATCCACCATCATCGTACCGATCCGGAAGGCAAATCCAGCCCTCACTTTTCTGGCTGGCGATGAAAGCCTCCCCAGCTTCACGTTGGGCATCAAGGCTATTGAACTCCTGCTCAAGACCCTCCTCAGTGCTCTTGCGGGTGTAGATGGCACAGCGGATCTCCGGAACCTCAGCCCTCTTTCCTGCCATAGGCATGTCCTTTCTTGCCAAGCTTGAAGAAGTGGTAACCGTTCCAGTGGGTGCCTGTGACCTTCTTGGCAACAGCACTCAACGTCCGGTATACTTCCCCCGCATACTCAAACCCTCTTGGCAGGACCCGCACCTCGATCATCTCACCTTTGTACTGCCGGGTGATGATTGCACCTGACATGGGAAGACGATTATCCTGGGAAAGCTGGATGGTCGAAACCGAGGTCAGGTCAGTTGGAGAAACTGCTATTTCCCTTGGCGCTGTGAGACGGATGTCGGAATCAACTGCGAGATCCTTCGCCCTCTGCCGCGCGCGATCGGACAAACCTCCTTCCCGGTTTGCCTGCAATCGCCAGATGATTCGGCGAATCAGGAACTGCTTGTGTCGGGACGTCGTGCTCTCACCAAACGCTTCAGTATACTTCTGTCGAAGATCCGGAATCGTCATCTTCTGAAGTGCTGTGATTTCCTTGCCGATGTTGAGCGTCATACTTCACTCCTCTCGTGAACTTCGGTGCGTTAACCCTAAGTCACATGAGGGCAGGAAGTTGGGAGCACATCAAGGGCTTTCTGGAGCGGTTCAGACGTATGCCCATCGGGTTCTGAAACGGCCGATTCTGGCGACAAATGACGGGGCCAGTGAAGGCGGAGGATCCCTCTCGCGAGGATAGCCGCAATCTCGTCACTGCATTGGCTAGGGAGCAGGTTGGGGGTGTTTTCTGACGAATGCCGCATCGTGAACCTCCCGCTGGGTGTACCCACAACGGCCTCCGCCCAACAGTCGGCTCATTGTCTGGCTAGACTAGAATCTATGTTTATGTTTATCTACTCGGTATGGTTACGATACGTCGATAATAGGGAGATGACCTAGCTATCTAGCCCTGATAGATGGAGAGGAATCCCACAAAGATTAGGAGGTGGATGGTGAAAGCGTTTTATGCCTACCCATCGTCTGTAGCAGATGTCACACAGGTGATAAACGCTACCAAACGGATTCTCTCTGACACTCACCGCGACTTGGATCTTCACCTGTGGGAAGAAAACGATATATCAGGCAGGCCGTTGACAGATCCAATCTTTAAAGGCATTGAAAGCGCTGACATCCTCATCGCGGATGTTACGGCTATTAATTTCAATGTGACATTTGAAATCGGTTACGCCATCGGTCTCGGGAAAAGGGTCTACCTCACTTGTGACAGCAATATATCCCGAGATTCTACACTGGCGAACAAGATCGGCATCTTCGATACGCTTGGGTACGAAACATATACCGATGAGATAACTCTATCGGAGTTGATTAGGGCATACCGATCAGATGGGGGCATCCCCATTCGCTCAATCGTCAGTCCCAGTTCCCCTGTATACGTTCTGCAAACACCTCAATCAAACTCCGCGATGATCGCGATTACCGCACGTATCAAGAAAGCTCGGCTGGGGTACAAGGGCTATATACCAACAGATGACGCCCGACTTTCAGCAGTAAAGGCAATCGATGATGTTTCCTCCTGCCACGGTGCTGTCATTCCTCTACTTTCAACGGAGTTCCGCGATGCAGCGGTTCATAACATCCGAGCAGCTTTTATCGCAGGACTAGCGATTGCGATGGGAAAAGTTACTCTAGTCCTTCAGCCCAAAGATGGTCCCGCGCCACTCGACGTACGCGACCTAGTTAGGACATTTAGCAGTCCAGACGACATAGCTGGTTTCATCGCTACGCTTGCTCTGGACATCACGGAGCGCTTTCAAACAGACAATCCCCTGCCCACCACACAGGGCAATTTTCTGGCAGAGTTAGCAATAGGGGACTCGGTGGCCGAGAATGAGTTCCAGACTCTTGGTGGGTACTATCTACGGACAGATCAGTATAAGCGGGCATCCCGTGGGGAAGTGAACATAGTAGTAGGTCGCAAGGGTACCGGGAAGACTGCACTCTTCTCACAGCTTCGTAACGAGAAAAGATCGAGAGTGCATAACATCGTCGTCGACTTGAAGCCTGAGGGATATCAGCTGATTCGATTGAAGGAGGACGTTCTCGATTACCTAGCTGATGGAGCCAAGACCCACCTCATCACAGCGCTTTTCGAGTACCTATTTTACTTGGAGATTTGCTACAAGGTGCTCGAGAAAGATCGTGAGAGGCACATGCGTGACGAGCACCTCTACGAACCTTACCGCCGCTTACGGGAAGTCTACGATTCGGGTTCAGCCGCTGAAGGCGACTTCTCTGAGCGGCTGCTCGGCTTGTCCCAACAGCTGATTGCTGCTTTTAAAACTCGCTTCGGCACTACTATGGATCAAAGGCTGACGGCTTCAGAAGTCACGGAGCTGATCCACAAACGCAATATCCGAGACATCCGCGATAGCTTATCGGCTTACTTAGAGTTCAAGGACAGCATTTGGGTGCTGTTCGACAATCTCGACAAGGGCTGGTCTACGCATGGTCTGACCGATGGTGACATACTGATTCTTCGATGTCTTATAGATGCTGCACGCAAGATCCAACGGGAACTGCAGCGAGACGGACACGACTTCCATAGCGTTGTATTTGTGCGAAATGACGTGTATCAACTTCTGGTGGAGGCATCAGCTGACTACGGCAAGGAAAGTCGAGCCGTACTAGATTGGACTGACGCTGATCTGCTGCGAGAGTTGCTTCGGCGTCGCCTCATTAGCAACCAACCGATCGACGACACTCCGTTTGATCGTATTTGGTCTCAGATCTGCGTTAGCCACTATCATGGTGAAGAAACATCCCAGTATCTGATCGATCGGTCGCTAATGCGTCCTCGCAATCTAATAAAGCTCCTTGCCCATTGCCGCGGATTCGCAGTTGGTCTAGAGCGCACGCGAATTGAGAAAATAGATCTAGAGAAAGGCCTACGAGCGTACTCAATCGATCTGATCACAGAAGCAGATCAAGAACTGACGGACATCCTCGGTACTGAAACAGATCTCATTTACTACTTCATAGGAGAGGGGCAGGAGTTTGAAAGAGAAAGGTTAGAGAGCATCCTCATCGGTGCGGAAGTTCCCGCTGAGAAGATCGACGACGTCATTTTCTTCATGCTCTACTATGGATTCCTTGGCGTAAAGGCTGACGATAGGGATCCAAAGTATATTTATGAGCTTGAGTACGATATGAAACTCCTGAGTACCATCGCTGCGAAGGCAGATAGATTGACATACATCCTCAATCCAGCCTTCCATCCGGGTCTCAACCTGTAGTTTAAATGGGGGTTAAATCCAAGGAGTGGTAAATCTCTCTGTCTACTGACAAATGTACGCCCCCCACACCCCAATGTCCCACTGCTCGAGGTAGCCATGGGGTCATAGGGTTAACGCCCTAGCTTGATATGCGACCGGGTCAAGGTTGTTAACCCAGAGAGCTCCGTTGACCAGAGACTTGGAGAGTTTCTACTAGGTTCTCTGTACCGCGATCGTGACCATCACAATCCCGATCGATCCCCAACCACTCTCCGTCGGATCAGAGACCTCCGATCCTCGGGTCTGACCCGCTCAAGGGTCTTGGCTGGTGGCGGAATACTAAGAAACCCCGAGGGCTCTCGCTCTCGGGGTTCTCCGTTAACGGAAAGGCCGCCGGAATCCGGCGACCTCTGATAGGCTCCTCAGGTAGGACTTGAACCTACAACCCTGCGGTTAACAGCCGCATGCTCTGCCAATTGAGCTACTGAGGAACGTTGCGCCGGGACAGAATAATTACATCACCGCCCATTGTCAAGATCCTCACACCGCTTTACCACCATCCGTCAACCTCTTCAACAGCAACCACTTGCAGCCGCCATGCGTCGGTCAAACACAGGTTGTGCCGATTCCGCCTCCTCCGCAGCTCGCTGCTCAGCGTCAGAACCAGTGACGCCTTATCCGGATTCGACAAGGGGGAGCTCCGGCGCGGTTGCGAACGCTCTCCCGCTAACCTCTGCACGACGCCATCCCGGTTGGCCTGCGGACGGATCCGGATATCCCCCAACATGACGTTCGTTGACTTGCCGCGGACCTCTCGCTACAGTCTCCGCAATTCACACCGACCCGGGAGAGAGTCATGCAGCCCGTCTATCTCGACTACAACGCCTCCACACCCGCCGATCCCCGTGTCGTCGACGCCATGCTCCCCTATCTGGCCGAACACTTCGGCAACCCCTCCAGCAGTCATCCCTTCGGCAAGATCACACGCGACGCCGTGGAGCTGGCTCGCACCCAGGTGGCGACCATGCTCGGCTGTACTGCCGACGAGATCGTGTTCACCAGCGGTGGTACGGAGTCCAACAACCACGCCATCCGCGGGGTGGCGCATGAACGTCGCGGGCGGGGGCGTCACATCATCAGCTCCTCGGTCGAGCATCCCGCTGTCACGCAGGTGTGCGAATATCTCGCCGGGCAGGGGTGGGAGATCGATTACCTGCCCGTGGACGAGACCTGCCTCATTAATCCGAGTGATCTCAAGGCGCGCATCCGCTCCGACACGGTGCTGGTGACGATCATGCACGCCAACAACGAGGTCGGCACGATCCAGCCGATCGCCGAACTGGCGCGCATCGCCCACGAGCATGGCGCGCTGTTCCACACCGATTGCGCGCAGTCTGTCGGCAAGATCCCCGTCCGGGTGGAGGACCTCGGGGTCGATCTGCTCAGTCTGGCCGGACACAAGATCTACGCGCACAAGGGTGTCGGCGCGCTCTACGTGCGCCGGGGAACACCCGTCGCGAAACTGCTGCACGGTGCGGGCCACGAGGACAATCGCCGTGCGGGCACGGAGAATGTGCTGGAGATCGTCGGGTTGGGCAAAGCCTGCGAACTCATAGGCGATGAGATCGACGTCGAGATCAACCGCCTGCGTCAGCTGCGCGATCTTCTCGAAAAGACTTTGCGCAAGAGCTATCCCGAACTCGCCCTCAACGGACATCGCGAACTGCGATTGCCCAATACGTTGAGCGCAAGTTTTCCGGGCGTCAATTCGAGCGCGCTGCTGGCCCGACTCGACAGTGTCGCGCTCTCCGCGGGCGCAGCCTGTCATGAGGCCGGCGTCGACGTGTCGGCGGTGTTGCAGGCGATGCACACTCCGCTCGATGTCGCGATGGGAACGTTGCGCATGTCGGTCGGTCGTTTCAGCACCCGCGATGAAGTGCTTTTCGCGGCGCAGGAGATTCTGGCGAGCGTAAAAACATTGCCATAACGGATCGTTTTCGCAGAGGCCACTTGCATGGATCGACAAAGTCAGTAAAATGCAGACACCCCGTCACGAATAACCCCCGAAACTACGCCAAGCTCCGAAAGGATGGACCCATGCCCAAGAGCGCCGGCAAGGCAAAAATCAACGTCAATAAAGTCTACTGGAATCTGTCCGAACTCTACACAGGTCAGGACGATCCCAAGCTGGAGAAGGATTTCAAATCGATGGAGCGCGCGTGCAAGACGTTCGCCAAGAACTATCGCGGTCGTGTAGGCAAGCTCGACGCCAAGGAGATGCGCAAGGCGCTTAAGGCGATGGAGAAGATCGACACGATCTCCTACTCGGTCGTCATCTACGCCATGCTGGAGTTCGCGACCAAGAGCACCGATCCCAACTGGGGCGCGTTCCGCCAGAAGGTGATGGAGCGCAACTCGCGCGCCTTCGAGAACCTGAGTTTCTTCCAGGTCGAGTGGGCCAAGCTGTCCGCAGCCAAGGCCAAGGCGCTGACCACGGACAAGACTCTGATCCGCTTCAAGCATTTCCTGGAGCACAGCCGCCTCTACAAGAAGCACACGCTCAGCGAAAAAGAGGAGATCCTCGCCACCAAGCTGGGGCAGATCGGCGGCGGCGCCTGGTCGCGTTACTACACGACCGTGCTCTCCGATGTCGAATACGTGTTCCGGGGCAAGAAGATCACCGCCTCCGAACTCGTGGCCAAACTGCAGCACGCCGATCGGGATGTGCGGCGCGACGCCAGCGAGACCCGCACCGCCGGTCTCTCGGCCCAGGCCAAACCGTTGACCTTCGCGTTCAACATGATCCTGGCCGGCTGCAAGACCGAGGATGAGATCCGCTCCTACGACACCTGGGTGCAGTCGCGCAATCTCTCCAACGAGATTCCCGACAAGGTCGTCGATTCGCTCGTCAAGGCCTGCCTGGAGCGGGGCGATATTCTCCGTCGCTACATGAAGCTCAAGAAGAAGCTCATGGGTGTGAAGCAGATGATGTCCTACGACGTCTCCGCGCCTCTGCCCGGTGCGCGCGAGAAGAAGTCGGACTACGCCACGGCGCGCAAGGATGTCGTCGAGTTGTTCGAGGAGACCACCCCCGCGTTCGGCAAGATCGCCCGCGACATGTTCGAGCAGGATCACATCGACGCGCCGCCCTACAAGGGCAAACGCTCGGGCGCATTCTGCATGTCCAACATGTCGGGTCTCCCCTATGTCATGCTCAACTGGACCGGCAAGACCCGCGACGTCGCCACCATGGCCCACGAACTGGGGCACGCCGTTCACGCCGAGCTCAGTCGCGACAAGGGTCCCCTGGGCCAGACCGACAGCCTGGTCATGGCCGAGGTCGCCTCGGTGTTCATGGAGACGCTGCTCTACAACAAGCTGCTCAAGCAGACCAAGAGCCCGCGCGCTCGTCTCGACATGCTCAAGAACATCATCGAGGACGGCTTCTCCACCACGCTGCGTCAGATGCAGTTCAACCGCTTCGAGAACTCGGTGCACAATCACCGTCGCGAAAAGGGCGAGCTGACCAGAGAGCAGTTCTGCGAATACTTCCAGGAGGCGGAGAAGGCCTACTTCGGCAACACCGTGAAGCCGCACAAGGGCACCGACGTGTTCTGGATGTATGTGCAGCACTTCATGGCGGTGCCGGGTTACGTCTACGCCTACTGCGCGAGCTATCTCGTCGTGCTGTCGCTGTACAAGCGCTACCTCGATGAGGGCGAGAGCTTCCTGGTCGGCTATGAGGCGATGCTGGCGGCAGGCGGCAACAAGACGCCGGAGGAGCTGCTCTCCGCGCTGGGTGTCGACTGGAGTCAGGAGAGTTTCTGGCACAGCGGTCTCGATGTCCTCGACGGTTTCGTCGAGCAGTTCAAAACCGCCGCGAAAGAGCTGAAGCTGCTCTAGGTCTTATGTATCGAAAACAGAGCCCGGATCCGCGCAGGCGGGTCCGGGTTTTTTCTTTGGATCCGATCGGGGGCGGGCAGGCGAACAGAAGGATCAAGACTGTGAAGATGAACGCATGACATCCTCCCAGGTTGAGTGAGGGGATCTCCATATCCGATTATTGATCTAAGATGAAAGTTACGAGTGGTCCCGATCCCCATCCGCTCCAGGTTTTGACTTGATCGCAGCTGAGCAATTCGTCCCCGCGGAAAATGAACGTTTCGAGACGGCGGCGACACACTCCGAACTCTCCCCACCGCACCAACCGATTTCGGAAAGGTTCGGTTGGCTTGGCCTCCGCCTCGTAATCTGCTATCCTCATTCGGACAGCAAACCCCATTCGATGTCGGCGACCGCCGATCGACTGCCCCGGCAAGGCCCGGGAAGAGTTTCTAGGATACAGGAGCATGAAGATGAGTGGAGCCGGAGCCTGGGAGAAATTTCCGAAAGTCGACCTCCACCGCCACCTGGAGGGATCGATTCGCCTTGAAACGCTCAGGGAGATCGCCAGAAGCTACGATCTGGACTACCCTATCGACGATCTGCCCCGTTTCCGCACTATGGTCCAGATGACTCCCGACCAGCGCAGTGCCGAGGCCTTACTGGCCAAGTTCGCCGTCCTCCGTCACTTCTTCCGCTCGGAAGAGATCATCACCAGGATAACCCGCGAAGCGGTTCTGGACGCGGCCGCGGATGAGGTTCGCTATCTTGAACTGCGCTTCAACCCGGTGGCCCTGTCCGCGCATAACGAGTTCACCCCGGCTCAGGCTTGTCGCTGCGTCCAAAACGCAAGCGCCCTGGCCGCCGTTGACTGCGGAATCGATGTGCGCCTCATCATTTCCATCAACCGCTCCGAGCCGGAGCGTGCGCATGAGCTCCTGGATATCGCCTGCGATGGCGTAAAGGAGGGCATCACCGGTCTTGATCTTTCCGGAGATGAGGTCAACGCTGCCGCCGAACCCTTTATAGATCTCTTCGATCGGGCCCGATCGGCCGGTCTCGACATCTCCGTCCACGCCGGCGAATGGACGGGGCCGGAGAATATCCGTTTCGCCATAGAGGAGCTGAACGCCACACGCATCGGCCACGGCATCGGCATCCTCGACGATCCGGATTTGATCTCATTGGCCAGAGAGAGGGGAACGCTCTTCGAATTCTGCATCACCAGCAATTACCTCACGGCGGCGATCGCGGTCAAAAAGGAGCACCCGGTCCTTGAATTGACTCGCAAGCATGGACTCAGCACCACTCTCAACACCGACGACCCCTCCATCTTCGACGTCACCCTCAGCGATGAATTCGAGTTCGCGCATGATCACCTGGGACTGACCATCGAGGAGCTGCGGGCCATGAACCTCCGGGCCGCGCGACACGCCTTCCTCGACGACGGGACCCGAAACAAACTCATCACGCATCTTCAGCAGAAGTATGCGGAAAATGACAATCTACCTGCCAAAATGTGATTTAGGCTGCGATTTTTTACAATTTCATGACCGAATGTTATAGAATCGCACTAAGCACGGATGGGCTTGAGCCTGATCCGAAAAGAACACACCATCCGACGGTTTCCCGATAACCGTCATGAGGCAGAGTGGTTCATGTCCGTCAGGCCCGAGCAAGCTCATGATCACAGTTCCACTGCGATGTGGATTCTGAAGATCGCTCAAGATCTGGCCCGCCCGTTCCCACTCAACAGAATGCTCGAAGAGGTAGTGAGAGTCGCCTGCGCCGCGCTTCGGGCCGACCGCACCACCATCTGGCTCCACGATGACGAAACCTCGGAGTTCTACACGGAGGTAGCGATCGGGATCGATCCGATCAGAATCCCCTCGGATCGGGGTTTGGTCGGCGCTTGCGGCAGCTCGAGAGAGGTGATCAACGTACCCGACTGCCAATCCGACCCACGCTTCAACCCGACCGTGGATCGGGAAACCGGCTACCGCTCCCGCTGCCTGCTTTCCGTGCCCCTCATCGGCTACGACGACTCATTGATCGGCGTTATGCAAGTACTGAATCGCCACGAGGGTCATTTCGACGACGCCGACATCGAAACCGCCACGGCGCTTTCCGCTCACTGCGCAGTCGCTCTGCAGCGTGCGCAGATGCTCGAAGAGCTGCTGGTCAAGAGACGGCTCGAACACGAGTTGGCGGCCGCTCGTCAGATTCAACGCGGAACACTGCCCCAGGAGATGCCCAAAATCGAGGGCTACGAGATCTTCGGTTGGAACAAACCCGCGGAAGAGACCGGCGGCGACACCTACGACATCCATCAAAAGGACGAACACCTGTTCTCCCTGCTGCTCGCCGACGCCACCGGGCACGGCATCGGACCGGCCATCAGCGTAACTCAGGTACGCTCCATGCTGCGAATGTGCGACCTGATGGGTTGCCCGCTCGAGGAGGCTTTCGAGGGGGTCAACCGGCAACTCGTGGCCGACCTGCCCTCCGATCGCTTCGTTACGGTTTTTCTGGGTCAACTGGATACGCACCTGCACAGAGTCCGCTACCTGTCGGGCGGTCAGGGCCCAGTGCTGCATTATCGAGCCGATACGGACAAGGTGGAGTTCCTCGATTCCACAACAATGCCGCTTGGGATCCTCAAGGACCTTCCGGGTTCGGGACCTCGCAACATCGACCTGCAGCCCGGTGACATCGTCGCCCTGATCACGGACGGTCTCGTCGAAGCGGCGCGGGAAGACGGAGAGCAGTTCGGCGACGAGCGTACGGCGGCATGCCTGCGGGAGTATGGACATCACCCGATGTCCGAGCTCGCCCGAATTCTTCACGAACAGGTTCTGGAGTTCAATCATCACGCCCGGCAGGACGACGACATCACGGTCCTGCTCGTCAAGCGGCAGCCGGGTTATGCGACCAAGGCTGACGGCATCGGCACTTGAGGACAAGAAGGAGATTGATATGGACGGCAAACGACGACACAGGTTCCTGTTCGGACTCGGCGCGCTTATTCCGCTGCTGATGATCGCACTGCTTCCGCAGACCGACGCATCGGCTGATTCCTGCAGCGACGGAGACCCTTATATCAAATTGACTCTGTCCGATCTGGGGCTCAGCACCCTCGATATATTCTACCTGTCCGACTTCCGGGCCGATACGGGCAGTCCGTCCCGGCCGCTCTTCCAATTCTCCGTGTCGAACGACGGCGCGAGCGACCGGAGTCTGGTCCTGACTCTGCAGCTGGATGCCGAGACCGGCCCCCTCTTCTCCGCCAGCACATACCCATTCGACGTTGGTGCGGGGCAGACGATCTCCGGCACCAATCAGGACCTCAGCACCGTCGGCTCGATGTTCGAACTGGGGGTCATGGATCTGACCGACGGGAGACAGGAATCCCTCATTCTCCGTCTGGGCTACCTCCCCGAGGGCGAATACCATCTGCGGCTCTCCCTGGACGATGCGACCACCGCAACGGAGATCAGCGAGTGTTTTCTCCAATTTACCGTGATCAACCCGCGAACGGTCGAACTCATTCTCCCTGGAGCCGAATTTGAAGACATGCTGCCCGTCGAGAATTCCCCCTTCCCGCTGTTCCAGTGGCAAAGCGACGCGGGTCTATTCGATATCCGCCTCTGCCCCGTCATGCCCGGCGACGGCAGCGGTGAGGAGGTCATGGGCAACGAACCCGTTCACGAAAATCTCGGTTTTTACACGGAGTTCACGGGTACTCACACCTGGTTGTATCCCCCTGGCGCCGAGTCCCTGGCAGAGGGCCAAAGCTATTGCTGGCAGGTGGAGGCGATCGTCCCCAGTTCCAGCGGAGATACGCGCTTCATCAGCGAGATCTTCTGTTTCGAGATGTCGAGCACGACGGGCGCACCCGACTACGATGCGATTCTGGATCTCCTGATGGAATTGCTCCCGCCGGGAGCTCTGGCCGAGGTATTGCCGCAACTCGCGGGACTCAACTCCACCGGAACGATCACCTTGAATCACGAGACCATCAGCTCCGCGGAAATGGCGACTCTATTGAGATCGCTCCTGTCCGCGGGCTGGGAGGTCGGCAGCCTGGAGGTCACGGAATAATGAAAATCAATTCGAAGACGACAACCAGGCGGAGATCCATCGTTCGCGGAGTACACATCATTCTCGCACTCCTTTTCCTGATGTCACCTTGTCGTGCCGAGGATACGGCAAGCCTGGCGGCGGTGATCAAGATCAGCGGCGAAGTCCAATGGCTGGAGAGGGACAAGGAGGACTGGATGCCGGCCGAGGCCGGTCTCGTCCTGAACTCGGGCGATAAGCTGCGCACCGCCGTGGGGGCCAATGTGGCGGTCATGTTCCTCGATGATCGCAGTCTCCTCAAGCTGGCGGAGAAAACCGAAGTAACCTTCAACGCCACGCGCGAGGGCGGAACCGTCTCCAAGCGGATTCTGATGAGCGCCGGCCAATTGTGGGCCAAGGTCACCAAGGCCGAAAGTCCTCACTTCCAGGTCGAAACACCGACCTCGGTGGCGGCAGTCAAGGGCTCCGAGTTCTACGACATCGAGGATATTGTCGGGGGCAATACACTGCACGCCATCACAGGTCGCTACGACTACGGCAACGAATTCGGCTCCGTCGAACTCACGGCGGGACAGACCGGAACCTCCGACGGCAAATCCCCGCCCGGCAAACGGTCCACACGACCGGATGAGCTGCCCGGATTCGGCGGAGGCCTCCAGGCCTACGGCGGACAGGATCAGACGATCCGCGTCGAGTTCATCGATGAAGAGGGCCGTGAGCGGATCCTCATCATCCCTCTGATCCGACCCGGCAACCAGGACTAGAAAGGACTGCCCGATGCATCGATCCAAGACGATGACTTTGATGTGCCGCTCGCTTTATCTGTTTCTATTGCTCATGTCCTGGTCTCTGATCGCGGGCGCGGCCGAAACGCCATGCGAGGATGTCGTGTTCAGTCATCTGGCGCCCAGTGAAGCGCCCGCGGGCCTGGATCTGACGATCTCCGGCCTCATCTCCGGTCTGAACGACGGTGATGCGATCCGGATTCTCTACCGTCGGCTGGATGCCGGCGAGTTCATTACGTTGGAGACCTGGCTTACGGGCGGCTTGTTCGATGCCGCCATCCCGGCGGCGGTCATCGCGCCGCCCGGACTCGAGTACTACATCGAGGTCGGCGATGAGACCGGCGATATCTGCGCCTATCCTGAGGGCGCGCCGATCGATCGGGTGTTCGAAGTTCAGGTGGACAGCGCCGAAGGCGAGCAGGCGGGGTCGGGAGGATCGCCGCCGGCCATAACGCAGATCGCACCCGATGTCGGTCTGCCGCTTGCGGCGGCGGACCTGGTCGTCGTCATCGGATTCAGCGATCCCGACGGAGATCTCGCGCCCGAGGGGATCATCTTGAAAGCGGGTGGGCGGGACGTCACGCATGAAGCGACCATCAGAGCCGATGTCCTCACCTGGATTCCGGACGCCGCTCCCACGGACGGCCTGCTCGATCTGACCTGCGAAGCGCGTGACGACGCAGGCAACGCGACGCGACTGAGGACGACGATTCATCTGAACCGAAACGCCGCGGCGGTAATCACTCCACAACCGGAAGCCGACCGCTCTCGAGGTCCCAAGGGTCGCATCAGCCTGAATTCCCTCTTCACGGAGCTGGAGGGGGACGGAGCGGTGAACCGGCAGGAGCCGGTGCGGGTGATCGATGGGCGGCTTGACGCCCGGGGACAGCTCGGGTTCGTCAAGTATAGGGCGAAAGCCTTCATGACCTCCGACGACCGTTCCGAAGTGCAGCCCCGCAATCGCTTCCAACTCAAATTGACCGCCGGCCCCCTGTCGGCGAATCTCGGTGATGTGAATCCCCGCTTCAACCCTCTTCTGATCTGGGGACAGCGAGTTCGCGGCGGAGAGTTGGCCCTTAATCTGCAACGCTTTCAGACGCAGTTGGTCTACGGCGCCATGACCCGCGCTGTGGAGGGGGCGGGACACGATTCGCTGGACATCAGCGCCCCCGACGGAATCAGGACGATCATCGACCAGGCCGGAACCTATCGACGTGATCTCATGGGTCTCCGTCTCGGTTTCGGCTCCGGCCGCGTCATGGGCTTCGGGCTTGAACTTCTCAAGATCAAGGACAAGATCGAGTCGATCGAATACGGTCTGCTCCCGAAGGACAATGTCGTTCTGGGCACCGATCTGAAGCTCCGCCTCTTCTCCCGCCGTCTTCAGATCAACACCGCGGCGGCACTGAGTATCCTGACCAACGACATTACCGGCGGCGCTCTCACGAAGGCCGAGGCGGATTCCACCTTCGGTATCGACCTGCCCTTCGATCCGGAAAACTTCGAGAACCTGTTGGTCATCAATTCAAGTACGGCCCCGATCGAAATGAGCGGCCTGCCGAATCTGGCGGTGCAGAGCACGATCAAAGCGTTTCTCTCCGTCAATCGTCTGGAGTTGCGGTTCCGGCGCATCGGCGCGTCATACTACTGCCTGGCTACAAATACGCTGCCGCGTGATCAGCTGGGCATCCGCTTCCGCGACGACATCTCTCTCCCGGGCAAGGGGATCCGTCTCTCCGCCGAGTTCGAGACCTATCATGACAATCTGGAAGGGGACCAGGATCACACGCTGACGACCCGCATCTACGCCGGCGATATCGCCTACCGCCCCCGCGGGACGGGCGCTCTTTCATTTCTACACACACGTCTGCGTCTTCATGAGCAGTCGAATGGCGAGCGTGATGAGGACGAGGGGGTTCGCAACAGAACCCTGCAGCTCTCGCTCAATGGCAGTCTACGCTTGGCGTTGGGCCCGCATTCACAGCACCTGAATGCGAGCACGCACCTCAGCCGGCGGCTGGACGACATCTCCGACACGGGGGAGTCCAGCGGTCTGAACATGTTCCTGCAGTCCCGCACGGGCATTTCCGGTATGCCGTTGACCATCGGCCTGATGGCGGGCAGAACCGCCAACAGCTACCCCGGGCTGATCGGGCCGGACGGCGAGGAGGGTCTGGACGCGAACTTCATGACGCTGCAGGCCAGCGCGAACTATCTCTCGTCAAAGCACCCAATCCGTTTCATCTGGCGTCAGGTAAACGGTGAGGGCACTCTGTCCGGCGCAGGTTCGAGTCGATCCACTTTCAGGCTCGAAGGCGAATACCATCTCGAGGGAGGTGTCGCCCTCACCGGTCGACTCGGCATGGCGCAATTCGACGATGAATCGGACGCCGATCTCGATTATGACGAAGCCTTCCTCAGCCTTGGCCTGGAGCAGCGCTTCTGACATGAGCCCAAGGCAACTGGCAGCCAAGACGAAGATGCAGTATCGATATCTGCACTGGTCTCACCTGGGGATCGCCCTCCTGGCGGTGGTGCTCTTCTTCCTGGCGTCCCACAGCGCTCTGTTGCGCAACGCCGAGTTCAACACCCTCGACGCCAGACTCAAACTGAGAGGGCCCCTGCCGACACCCGGACATACGGTGATCGTCGGGATAGATCAGCAATCCTACGACGATCTGGGACAGGTCTTCCCCTGGCCGCGACGCTACTACGCCAAACTTCTCACGAACCTGACCCGGGCGGGCGCGCGCGTGGTGGTTTTCGATCTGATCTTCGATGCGCCGGGTGCCGATCCCGAAGGCGACCGCGCATTCGCGGAGGCCATCACAGCACACGGCCGGGTGGTTCTTGGCGTGAAACAGGAGACCCTGCAGGGAGAGATCCTCGGCAAGCGGCTGAGTTATCCCGTGTCACCCCTGCGGGAGGCGGCCGCCGGCCTGGGATTGGTGGATCGCCTTGAGGACGGCGACGGCTTCACGCGCCGCTATCGTCTCGCGGTTCCCACCGACGACGGGATCACCTATTCTCTGGGTCTGGAGGCTCTGCGTCTCTATCATGCAGCTTCCGGCGAGATTGATATTGTCGATGAGGGGCGAACCGTGAGGATCGGACCCGACAGAATCCCCCGTCTCGACGCCACGAGCTTCGCCATCGACTATCTCGGCGGACCGGGGACGATCTCCACCTACTCCTTCTCCTCGGTCATTGATGACGCCACTTTCCAACTTCCGGCGGGGATGGATATCGATGCTTTCGAGTTTCAGAAGGGTCAATTCGCGGACAAGATCGTCATCGTCGGCGCTACCATGCCCGAGCTGCAGGACTTCATTCGCTCCCCCTTCTTCGAGTCCGCATCCGGCCAGTTGCGCCTGACGCCCGGCGCGGAAATGCACGCGAGCGCCATCGAGACGGTGCTCGCCAACAATCACTACCGACGACCGTCCCCCTGGCAGCGCCTGCCGCTGATCCTCCTGCCGGTTCTGCTGGTGCTCATCGCCACCATTCGGTTCAAACCGCTCGTGTCGCTGTCGCTGGCCGTGGTGCTCGTCGCGGGCTTCATCGCCCTGGCCTTCTGGCTGTTCATCGCTAATCGTTTCGTTCTGGAGATCGTGGCCACCGCGGGCGCAATGATCTTCTGCCATGGCGGCAGCACGACCTACTTCTTCGTGAAGGAGCGTCAGGAGCGTCGACGCATCAGGGGGATGTTCGCCATGTACGTGCCCGACAAAGTGATCAAGGTGCTCTACGAGAATCCTCAACTGATGAACCTGGGCGGCGAGGAGCGGGAGCTCACGATCCTCTTCTCGGATCTGGCCGGTTTCACCCCTTTCTCCGAGGGATTGTCACCTACCGAACTCGTCACCCTGCTCAACGAATATCTGAGCGAGATGACCGACATCGTGCTCGCTCACGATGGTATCATCGACAAGTACGAAGGCGATCTGATCATGGCGGAATTCGGAGCTCCGCTGCACGATCCCGATCATGCCCTGAAGGCCTGTCAAGCAGCCCTCCAGATGCAGGAGCGGCTGGCCGAGTTGCGCACCCTCTGGCGGGAGCAGGGACGCGAGCCTCTCTTCGCGCGCATCGGAGTCAACACGGGTAGTGTCGTTCTGGGCAACATGGGCAGCCGCACCGTGCACGATTACACGGTGCTCGGCGACGCCGTGAATCTCGCCTCGCGGCTGGAGGGTGCGAATAAAATCTACAGGACATCGATCATGATCTCCGAATCCACGCAGGCTCAGACCGGAGACTCTCTGCCGGCGAGGGAACTGGATCGCATTCGCGTGAAGGGGAAGGCGCGACCGGTCACGGTTTTCGAATTGCGGCCCGCGGTGACGTCCGACGAGCGAAACGCCGAGGACACGCTGCTTGCCGAATATGACGCGGGTTTAAAGGAGTACAGGGCGGGACGTTGGCAAGAGGCCGAGGCTCGCTTCCGTGCGGCGCTCGCCTGCAACCCCGAGGATGGTCCCTCCCGGGAATTCCTGGCCAGGGTTCAACGCTTCGCCGCAACGCCCCCTGACGGAGACTGGAACGCCGTCTTCAACCTGCGGGGGGAATAGCCGCAGGGGACGGTCTACTCCTCGAAGATCGGCAACCGCACGATGAACGTGCTGCCCACGTTCTCGACACTCTCCAGCGCCAGCTGCCCGTCAAAACGTTCGACGATATTCTTGATGCTGGCCAGGCCCACGCCGCTCCCCGGGATGCCGTGCTTCGAGGCGTTCGTCGCGCGGAAGAACTCCTTGAAAAGATGCGGTATGTCCTTCTCGGGGATACCGATCCCCGAATCCCGGACTTCAAGCTCGGCCCAACCCTCGAGACACTTCAGACTCACCATGACCTCGCCCTCCCGGGTGTACTTGACCGCGTTGGAGATCAGGTTCGAGAGGACCAGGTTGCAGCCTTTGACGTCGATGCGGATATTCAGAGGTTCCGCGGGCAGGTCGAGAGAGAGGCGCACCCCCTTCTGGTCGGCCTGCGGTCGGTACTGCTCGCAGACCTCACCGGTGAGCGCAGCCAGATCCAGCGCGACGATCTCGCTCATGGCCTCCCCGGACTTCACCTTCGCCAGCACCAGGATCTCCGAGATGAGCTCCAGCATCTCGTCCATCCGCGCAGCGACACGGTCATGAAGATGGGTGACGGTCTCGGGCAGATCCTTTTGATCCTGGAGCAACTCCGTCATCATTTTCGTTGCGGCGGCGGGTGATTTCAGTTCGTGGACCAGTACGCGCATGAACTGCGCTTTCTCCTGGTCGAGACGCTTCAAAGATGCCAGATCGTCATAGAGGCGTGCGTGATAGATCGCATAGCCCACAAGCCTCGCCACACTGGTCAGCTGCAGGAGATCCGCATCCCGGAAGGGCTCACCCTTGCTGTTGATCACCTGCACGACCCCCACCACATCGCCCTTGAACATTGCGGGCGCGCACAACACATCCCTCGTATGGAAACCGTTGATCTCGTCCCAGGAGCGATCGAACTCAAGCTCGGGCGAGATGCCGCTAAGATCGCTGTAGGCGTCCGGAACCACGAATGCCCGACCTGACAGCGCACAATAACCGGCCAGCGAACTCGGGCGGATCGGCACTTTGATGGTCCGCTCGACGTTGCCGATCACCGCGATCGAATTCAACCTCTCGGTCGCGGAATCCAGCAGGTAGACGGTGGTCCGCTCCGCGTTCATGTCCGAGCAGACGATGCCGGCCACTTCGCGGAGCACGACGGGGATGTCCACATCCCCGATCATGCGATCGTACGTCTCGAAAAGTGCCTCGTGTGCGGCGATACCGCTTTTAGCGACCTGCAATGTGGCGGCTACGGCGGCCCTCGATCCCATCGGCCTGTCTGGCTTCATTGGAATTCCGTTTCGACGGTATTGTTGAGCTCGTTATAGCTCCGATGTCCGTGATTTTTCGATTATACCGCAATTACAGAATTAAAAACAGTCGATTCTGAATGATGCCGGCGTGGAGTTGCTCGATCTCGGCTACGGCTTCGCCCACGAAGATGCTCCGCTTCTTCGTGGGCGAACCGCGCCAGGAAGCGACAGTGTCGACACCTCCCGGCTGACAGCTTCGACTGCAAGGTTATCGAGCGGGAGGTGTTGGCGATATCCGTTTAGCGGGATTTGATGCCGATGCAGGTTTCGGAGCCATCGGTTGCAACTGTTTCAAAGCCGATGTTTGGTTCCGGAATATCAAGCACATCATAATAAGCACTACCCCAGGCCACCACCGATCCATCTGATCTGAATCCTAAGCTGAAATAATTACCGGCAACAACAGCCGTGAAGTCATTGTTGGGCGATGGTACATCGCATTGACCATATCTATTATTTCCCCAGGCGACAATGGACCCGTCGGACTTCAACGCCAGGCAATGCGCTCTACCTGCACTGATCGCAATGATGTTGGTGTTGGAGGCTGGGACTCCAATCGCTCCTCCCCATGAAACGACAGTGCCGTTCGATTTGAGAGCGATGCAATAATAATCACTTATACCAACCTGAACATACCCGGTATTCGGCTCCGGGATAGCAAAATAGGCATAGCTGGGGTCACCCCAGGCGACGATTGCTCCATCGGCTTTCAAGGCAAGGTTGAATCCGCGATGGGCTGCGATCGCTACGTACCCGGTATTGGGCTCAGGGATATCGCACTGTCCGTAGGCGTTATCCCCCCAGGCGACAATCGATCCATCTGTTTTCAATCCCAGATTGTGATCATATCCATGAGCAATCCCGACGAAATCCATATTGGGCTCCGGGATATTGTATAGATCCACGGAACCAGCACCTCTCCCCCAGGCTGAGAGCGACCCGTCCGCATGGAGAGCAAGATGATTATAATCCCTATCTACAGCAACAGCCGTGAATTCCATATTCGACTGCTGTATGAAGCACTGGCTGGAACCATTATAACCCCAGGCCACAACCGTTCCGTCTCTCTTCAGGCCAACATTGCAATACCCCCCTGCGGATATCGACAGGAAACCCGTGTTTGGCTGAGGAACATCGCACTGGCCTTCATCGTTGCCGCCCCAGGCAACAACGGAACCATCCGACTTCAAGCCCAGGCTATGATATCTACCGGCGGCGACAGCAACGAAATCTCCGTTGGGTACGGGGACGGCCCATTGACCGTATGCGTTATTGCCCCAGACGGTTATCGCACCATTTGACCTCAAACCCAGACAATGCCCCCATCCCGCGGCGATTGCGGTGAATCCGGAATTGGGTTCAGGGACATCATATAGGCCATTATCACGCCCCCAAACGATTACCGAACCATCCTCTTTGAGACCAAAGCCGTTGTACTCACCTGCGGCAATCGCAGTAAACCCGGTGTTCGGCGCGGGAACATCGCATTTACAATATGAGTTTTCCCCCCAGGCGACAATCCTACCATCGATTTTCAAACCAAGGCTGAAATCATAACCTGCAGCAGCCGCAATGAAATCGGCGTTGGGCATGGAGACATCACATTGGCTGTCACGGTTATCCCCCCAGGCCATAATTGTCCGGTCTTCAGTCAAAGCCAGATTGTGATATCCTCCCGCAGCCAGCGCCACGATGCCGGCACTCACATCCGGTACCTGACACTGATTGTAGCCGTTATACCCCCAGGCGACAGCCGATCCGTCCGACTTCAAACCCAGACAGTGGCCACTCCCCGCGGACACCGCAATGAGATCCCGATAGGCGCTCGGCTCCAGAATCACCTGGCGGCCCCAACCGACAAGGTAATTGCCCGATTGTCCGCCGCCGCTGCCGGGATCGGTAGGCGATGAACAGCCCGTGGGCAGAAGTATGAGCATGAGACAGGCAATAATCACTGTCGGCGCAAGATATCCAGGCAACTTCGTCTCCCCTTTTCCTGATTCAATAAATCCTATCCTACCTGATATATACTATCGACACACCCCATATCAACGTATTCGGTTGGGAAATGGCGGAACCAGTATTCGGCATGCCTACAGCAACCGGTACTGGCGGTCCACCTGGCGAATGCTCACTTGCGACAATTCCGGGTTGGGTCTATGCTCTCGGCACTGCTCTCCGACGCGTCGCATCCAGGGCGCGCACCCTCCCGTAACCGACCGGAGCCGACATGAAGGATCAATCCACCGAAAGTCACCTGGCGCTGTTTATCGACTTCGACAACGTTGCCATCAGCAAGGCCACACGCGGCAAAAAGAAGAAGTTCAACATCGGACCGGTGCTTGATCGGCTGCTGGAGAAGGGTAAGATCGTCAGCAAGAAAGCCTACGCCGATTGGTCGCGCTACAAGGAGGACAAGGATGAGCTGCACAGCGCGGGCATCGAGTTGATCGAGATCCCCCGGCCGCAGATTTCGGGCAAGAACAGTGCGGATATCCGGCTGGTGGTCGACGCCATGGAGCTGAGTTACGCCAAGGAGCACATCGACACCTACGTGATCATCTCGGGCGACAGCGACATCACGCCTCTGGTCAACAAGCTGCGCGAGAACCGGCGCTTCGTGATCGGGATGTCGCTCAAGGAGGCGGCGAGTCGGTTGCTGATCGATGCCTGCGACGAGTTCATCTTCGTCGAGGATCTGGTCACCGAGCAGGCCCCGCCGCTGGCGATGGCGAAGATCCCCAAGGGGAAGCAGAAGGTGTTCAACCTGCTTCTCGCCACGGTCAAGGCGCTGCTCCGCGAGGGGCGCGGCACGCTGTACTCGTCGCTGGTCAAGGACACCATGAAGCGCAAGCAGCCCACCTTCAACGAGCAGGGGTTCGGCTACTCCACCTTCGGGGATCTGCTTGAGGATGCCGTGAAGCACAATCTGATCGAACTCACCCGCGACCAGTCCGCCGGCGGCACGTTTGTCGTGAAGGGGTTGGGCTCGAAGGGTAAATAGCGGATCGGATGATCGTCGAGGAGATCACTACCCCGCTATCGCCGCCGGACCGGGTATCGCAGTCGAAGTGCGAGGCCTACCTGCAATCTGCCGCGAGCTTTCGACCCAGTTTGACCGCACGGGCGAAATAGCGCTCGACGCCCGTGTGCCATACATCACCGGCATACAGCTCCCCGACCGTCTTGGCGTTCAGCGAATCCTTGATGACGCCCTTGATCTGCGGCGTTGCCCAGTTGCACATCCTCTTGAACCGTCCGGGAATCATCCCCGATACGGCCAGGACAACAGCTTTTCTCCTCTTGTCCGACCGGGGAGCGGGGCAACCCTTCACGATCAGATAGCTCTTCTCGGGTTTCGCAAAAGTCCAGCATATCCGCTCGAGAAAAGACATCATCAGTGCCGTCGCAAATCCCATGTGGACCGGAGTGCCCACGATCAGAGCATCCGCCCACAGTATGTCCTGACCGATACCGTCCATGTCATCACGAATCACACAGCGGGCGATGGGACCGTCGGTATCGCTTTTCCAGCAGGTCAGACAATCCCGGCAGTGACCAATTTCGTGATCAGCGAGATACAGTTTTTTGATCGACACATCGGGGGACTTCAGCAGCACACCCTCAATAGTCTTGTCCACCAGCGTATCGGTGGCCTTGCCCTTGCGCGGGCTGCCGACGATTGCTAGAAGATTCATTACGCCCTCCTGCTCTGGATTAACTCTGCGGCTGCCGACGCACCGGGCTGGCGCCACCAACATCCGCTTCCGGCGCCGTCTATAAAGCCATCTCCATCTCCAACTCGCCGTCGGAGTTCGTCTTGCCGTTCTCCCTGAAGCCCACCTTCAGATAGAGCTTCCTGGCCGGCATGTTGTCCGGGACGATGGCCAGCTCGATTCGGGTTGCCCCGTTGTTGCTCTTCAGGTAGTCAATCAGCTGCCGCATGATCGCATAGCCGTAGCCCTTGCCCTGAGACTCGTGATGAACCACGAAATCCCAGATGAAGAACGTGGTAGCATCGGCTTTGAGCACCTCATAGACCAGGAAGGCGATCGGTTCGCTGCCGTCGTAAATCAGGATTGGGGTGGCCCGTTCAAAGTTCTTTGCCACCTCGACCGTCTCTCGCGGCTCATCGGCCGTGCCGGCTTGCCCGGCTTTCAGAAAGTCCCGATCAAGGAGCGCAATATTGTCGGAAGTGACGTTTTCGAATTTGAGCATTGTCATTCACATCTCTGTTATGCGCGCCGCATCGTGCAATGAGTCGCGCCGGTGCTTTCGGCTCATTCCCCGTCCCGTATCGCTCTGGTCTCCCGCGTGAGGGTCTCGGGGACGGCTCTCCGCTTCATCATTCTCATCGGGAAGGAGGTCCAGTAACTCTCCGCATCCTCAGCCGAGTCCCATTCGTAAAGGCCTTGAAACAATCCTGACCGCCGACCAAGCAACCAGGTCTTGGATCTGAATCCCGGTTGGGCCAGAATGAAGGGGATAGGGATCAGGGACAGAATCCGGTTCACTCCGGCGGAGAACGCAGCAAACCGAAACGTAACGGTAAACAGGGCTCCGGGCTTGTCGGGCCGTCTCCGCGCAGGGGCGAGACAGACTTTCCGAAAGACGACATATTCCTCATCATTGCATTGCCTGGTATCACCGACACTGTCCCCGACGAAACGGATACGTCCCTGCAGGGCGAGGCTGACGGCTCGCGCCAACAGCAGCGGAGGGAACTGAACATTCCTTGCCATTTTCCGCATCCTTTCGGTCGATGTGATTTTGACCTCGATTTCAGATGCCTGATGGGATCGCACCCCGCACGGCGCGCGGCTGGCGGCACTGTCGGTGGCAAGCCGATGTCAAGCGGATGTCCGCCGAACCAACTCCGACAACCCGCACCAGATACTCGCATCCCAGTAACCGTTCGCCGCTCCACTGGTGGATGGCGCCACGAACAACCGGGTTTCACCGACCTGCAGAGTCTGCACTCCGTATTCGACCCGGCGCAACTTCAGAAACACCTGGGCGGCTCGCTTCCCGTTGAAGGCCAGGATGCCGGGTGCGAATCGAGTTATCTTCCGGCACAAGCCATCGGGATCCGACCGGACGAAATCAATGTCCGCATCGCCGCCGGCCTGGTCTTTGACCACATCGGTCAAACCGATGCCCAGCCCGAGCAGGTCTCCATATTCGGCGGGGGCAAGCAGCCGCGGCGTCAATCCGATTTCATGAAGTATGGACCAGAATTTGTTCCCCGGGCCGGCATAGTACTCACCACGGGCAGCCGACACTTCACTCGCAGCAGTGCCGCAGAAGACTATCTTGAGGTCGGGAGCGAGCAGGTCACGCAGCAAGGGGGCCACCTTCATTGAATGTTACGGTCACCAACCGGTGCAGCGTCTTGGCGCTCATTGCTCTCCAGGAGGTACGCCAGGATACTCACCATCAGACCCTGTTTCGTCAGTACCACAGGATATCATGAGCAGTATTGATAGAGGCAGAATCGCCGGTATTCTCGATTTTGAACTCCGAGCGCATTCCCGTCAACGATTGAGGTCGGTTTTTATTTGACTATCGGCAATCGATGCTTTGATGCATAACCACGGAATCCTTCTCACCGACATCCCGCTCCAATATCTCCCATCCGCTTTTCATGTATACGGGCGCAGTCTTGGCCCAACAATCAATATAAAGCGCACTAATCTTGAGATCCCTGGCGACCGCGACCGCCCTCCCCAGAAATCCCGTGGCGACACCCCGAAGGCGCATCTCCGGCTTAACGTAAACGGCCGCCACCCAGGGACCGTACTGAGGTCTGAGCGCACAATCGTTCTCGATTACGCAACAGCTGCCGACAGGCTCGCCATCAACGATGGCTACGATCGTATAGGATAAGGCATCGCACTCCAGATGCTGCCTCAGCCATTCAAACACAATCTCCGGCGAGTTGTCCGGCGTCCTCCACCATTCCTCATATATCCAGTTTCCTATGCATTCGAAATGCTGAGGACATTCGGACAATTGTTTGAGTTCCAATGCAATCTCCTTTGCGATCCAGCGGCGGCGTTGGCGGCAAAACCACCGTGCAACGATCTCACGGTAAAGATCCTCTGCCCGTTTCCGGGATCGGGCCTGATCCTCTACATTACCGGGTATAGCCCCCATTGCCAAGCGTAGAGGAACCATTGGGCGTTGACGACCACCAAGTCGCGGCAGCTAAACTGTCGCGGCGGTGGCGACGGCCCAGTCAGGCGCTCCGTCCCCTTGGTGGATCAGACACAGGTTCGGCGATGCCCCCGTCAGGAATGGAGGGCGATCCGCCTCCACCTCGCGCAGGATGCCGCCACCGACGCCCAGTATCAGATAGCGCCCGCGGTGGGTCCAGTTCAGCGCCGGTTCGAGATCCACAAAGGCTATGACAACCGCTTCATCGAACCTGTGCGCGATCGCAGCCCAGGGCAGTGTCTCTCCGGGCGGGAATATGCGCCGTTCAATATAGGCGATGGCTGCCCCCCTCTCTTCGAGCGAGAGGGAGGCAATCACCTCATTTGCTACTTTTAGCCACTCGCACTCCACGTGCGTTTGTCTCCTTGGCTATGGAGCGAATCACCTGGCCAATGATCTTCTGAGCAACTTTAGGCTCCGGTGGTTTCCTGACCAACTTGTCATCCAGGTCGCAGAGCGCGGGCAACACGCTGGTCCTCATTGCCTGCCGGAACTGGATCGGATCATCCAGTTCGTCGCGCAATAATCTCAACTCGCGCACGACGAACTCGCGATACCTGAACAGGTAGCTCCACTCCTGGTGCAGGTGTTGATTGCTGGCATCGGCGCCATAGGCCGAATACACGGGACTGTCATAGGGATCATGAACTTCGTCCGCGTAGGCGAATGCTTCGCGGGCGGAGATCTTGCCGCTGCTGTCATGGTCGGGATCGGACACGAGCGCCGCGCCGTATGGATCTGCCCCGGCGAAGGCCGCGATCCAGTCGCGGGCGAACGGATCGAAATCAGCCCCGCCGATGGAGTTCTTGCCCTCGGTGCAGGCGGCGGAGAAGGTGGTACGCTCGGCCGTGCTGGCCTCGATCACCACATCATTGAATCCGCCGGAATGACACTGCTCCATCATCACGATCAAGCTGGCGTAGGCCGGCAACTCACCCAGTTTGTCGGCAAAATCGGAGGCGGTGTAATCCGGTCCCGAATAGGTGCAGAGATAGCTTTCATTTCCGTCATGCCCTCCGTGATTGTTGGTATGGATGAGGAGCAGATCATCCCCCTGCAATTTGGGCTTGAGGGCATCAATCGCATCGGACAACGCCTGTTTGGTTCCCGCATCGTTCACCGGCATGGTATAGGCGGTTCCGTCCCCGGGCCAGTTCGCCGCGGGCTGGGGCCAACCGGAGTAGTTGACGGTGCCGTCGTAGTTCAGCACGGTGATCTTGTCCTCGTCGAAGAAGAACCGGTCCACCAGTTCGCGATAGAGGAACTCCAGATCATTGGTGTGACGATTGTTGGACGCGCCCGAATACAGGATCGCATAACGCTCCCCCTTGCGGAAACGCAACGGGAACGCAATTTCCCGATCCAGTGTCCAGATCTTCTTCAGAGGGTTCTGCGCGACCACGGGTGTGTGAAAAGCCTTGAATGTATCCGGCGGGTCGACAAGGTAGGGTGGGAAATTCGCCTTGACCTCCTTGTAGAGTTTCCCGCTATCCGCTTCATGAAGCAGATAGCGGCAGTCGTGAGCCCAGTTGGCGAACGGTTCATCGTCCATGAAGACTACCGCCGTCGGCTTCTTGATCGGGATGACCTTGTGCCGAGCATTCAATGAGCTCCGGGCCGGCATGACTTCATCGAGGATATAGAGGTTGGTGGATGCTCTCCGTTTCTTGGACAAACTGCGGATGGTTCTGTTCTGAATGAGGCGTAGAGTTCTGGCATTGATGGGGGTTGACATGGAATTCTCCATTCGCTTTGCCGCCCTCCGGATCTCCCAGGTATCTATTGGGCGACTTGCATAGATCCCTGACAGGAGTGCGACCGCCCGGGGTTGCCACGCATACGGCAAACGGATCCAATAACTGCCCCACCTCATCGGAAGCCCACCACCACCAACTTGCGCTCCCCTGACAGGTATTGATGACCTGGCCGGTACACTCCACACATATCTATTCCTGCGCCACACAGACTATAGATTCGCCATGAAGACCGCACAAGCTGCACAACACAGATAGTCGCCTAAGCCACCGATTTACTTTCGGTTGCGTAATATACAAGCCACAGGCGCCGTGCGGTCCACGATCCACCCCGGCAACTTGGCGGCACAAACAACGGAACCCGGATTCCCCCTGTGGATGATCCGGGTTCATTGCATATCCAAGTACGGCCAAACAGCTATTTCCACTCGATGATGACGGGCGACCGGAAACTCGGATTCTGGTCCGCGCAATACCTCGAACGGATGGCTGACGACTTGCGCAGCGTCAGGAGCGTCCGCCGAATAGTCCAGACAGTTTGTTTCTGATCTTGAACAGTCTCCTTTTGTCGTCGGGGAGATACTGGTAAACCTTGATCAACGATTGAACCTCCTGCACATCGATATTGTCCCTTTTGCCGAAGACCCCCAATGTGTCGGCCCTATCCTTGACCTCCAGGTATCTCAACACAATATGATACTCTGGCCGATTCCAGAAATCATGAATCACTATAGTGCAGTTGTCTGGCGTATTCAGGATACTGTTCAGGGTGCAGGCTACCCTGAATCTGCCGTCAACCAGAACCAGGTCGTAGTTTCCGTGTTCAGTAAATACTCCTAGCGAATAGTTCGGCCACAAATGCATTTTCGCTTTGTCTTTCGGATTTCCCCATGCTTTCGTTTCGCCGATATCGATGACATGGAATCGCAACCTGTTTGCAGATAGAGCCAGGGCAATATCCGCATCGGGCTTCAAGTTATCATCGATGTACCGCTGTGATGATTCCACGGAATCTATACTTTGGATCGCAGTGGTTTTTGAAGCATATATGGTGCTTTCACCGCTGCCGAACTCCAAATAGTTCTGAGATGATTCCAGATGCGAATGCAGAATCTCCTGCTCACTTTTTGTCATCGTCATGATGATACTCCCGAAATGTTGGTGCATGTCATCGTGGTTGCAACCAATGCGGATCCCATGCTGGTATATGCCGTCGTCAGCTTCCTACTATTTAGGGCAATCGTCCTTTATCTCCAAGCCTAATTCCACCTCAATCAGATTCTTGCACCATACTCCAACGATGGCTCCCGGTCACCTGTACCGGGAGCCATTTTCGTCTGGGGCTCATCGATGATCACTTCAGCATGACCGCCAAACGGCGTCCAGATACGTCGTGGAGATTCAAGCGGTGGCGGCCATCGACCGGGACGGCTCACTTCGAACCCATATCATGCAGACGGCTCGATGCTCAGTAAAACGATTTCACGACGGAGAAGCTGCTGCGGTCCTGCATGACGGGCGTGCTGCCGGTCCCGAGGGTATAGCTCAGATAGTAATCCCGCTCGTTGCCGAAGTGATCCACCAGATGCAGGTGCAGAGCGACAGCATCTCCCGTTTGATATCCAGCGAGATCGATGGGAAGATGATAGTGGGTTGAACCGCTATCGTAGAACTCGTGGATGAGTTCATCGTCCAGATAGAGCTCACCCCAGTAGTCATCCCAATTCTGGCCCAGGCACCACATGAAGTAGACATCGAAATCCAGGTAAAAGAGCTCGGGGACAACGGCAGCATTGCGAGGCAGGAAGTGGTCGCCAAAGAACAGATGACTTGGAGGATCGGATATGAAGTCATTGCATTCGTAGCCACGCAGATTGTCGAACGTGAAGTAGCTGGGCAGGAGATCCGATTCATGGCCCCAGATATCCCGATACCAAGTAATCATGAAGTGGAAATAGAAAGAGCGTCCGGCCAGCCAGGCGGGATCGTGAGCTACAATGTCGATGCGGCCGAGAAGGTAAAAGTGATTATCTCCATCACTATCGAAGGGCTCGAGAGGTTCGCTCCAGTGCAGTTCGAGCCCCGATGCCAGGTCCCCAGCAACGACATCTGCCGTCCAATGATAATCGATCTGCCCCAAGGCGGGATCGAAATCAACGGGCCATTCGGGCAGGTTGATGTTGTAGGCATCGGTGATGGGCTCAAGCAACCAATTCTGCTTGATGACGATATAGAGCGTAAAGGGTTCATCGGCTACAGGCAGGTGAGAGCACTGCCCCGTAGCCAGATCACTGACCAGGTAGATGACATCCGGTTCGCACGCGGCGTTTGCATCCATTGATATCATCAGCAGGATCGGGGCAAACACCAGAACCAATATCAGCCAATACCTCTTCATGGTAACCCTCCCCGGGTTGTCATCGGAATCAGTACAGCGACTTCGGGTCGCTCCGGAAGCCGCCGTTCGCGGCGGAAGCCGCCGTTCGCGGAAGTAACGCTGCAGTTGACGGTCATCAATACACATTCAGAGTTGCTGCAATAAAGCACGATGATTCATGCAATTCACCTGATAGTTTATATTTATCCTCAGGCTCTTTCGGCAACCAATAATACCATTAGTATTACCATCAATCAATATGAATGAGTGGATGACACCAGATCAACAGTCGGCTCTCGATCTCTTCCCGACCTGGGAGTTGTAACGAGGTAGCCGTTAATCTATACGACAGCCGGGACGACACTGACAGGCTACAACCAGTTGCGCTGGAACGTGACTCCTTAGGTCGGGGACATGTGAGCAATAGGATTCACGATGGTGACTCCAGAACAACCTGGGGGACCAGGCCGGATTCCACTAGTTGGTCTCTTTGTCTTCCGTGAGGTTATCGAAGGTGATCGGATCGCCATGATCAGGATAATGATCTCCCAGTCGCCGCTGCGGAGGCTCATGATTTCCACGCAGGATAATCATCCGGCAGTCACCCGCTCGGAACAGCCGCGGTCGCGGCGGCTGGTTATCGGCAATCAAAGCCCGCCTTTCTTTGCACTCATAGCCTTTTCCAATACTTTTATGATCTTGGTTGGGCTAAACAGCAATTCCGGATTGTCGGCGATATGTTCAGATATACGCCTGCTGATCTTGGTCACTACGACTCGTGATTGCCCCTCCTCCGACGTCAGCTTAACTGCTATTATCTTGTCGGCGTGCACAATAACATCATCATTACTGTCCATGAGTTCCCGTATTGGACTCAACACGCCGGAGAACCTCTCATCAGACAACCCCGCGATAACCATATCCAGGCCCCCGGATGCAAATTTCTTTGCTAAACGGATAAGCACCTTTATGAATACGGATGAGACCTTGGTCATATGGAACTGCTCTATTTCGGAATCCAGGCATGATGCGAATTCCTGCAGCTTGCTTAATATTGCAGGGCTATCCTTAATGGTGGCATCACCGAGATATATGTCCAGCTGCACAAGACGACGGTCAGTCATGTTCATATCCGCCGCCGCTACAGCGGCTGCCGCCGCTGCTGCCGCCGCGGCCTCTGCTGCTGCCATGACATTCCCCTTTCACTCAAGTGACGTGGCGATTGAATGATCTGTTAATCGTTACCCTCCCCAACGACCACAACCTGCATCGTTCTCCACACGATTTTCCACCTGTCATGAGAGAGCGAGAAAACGAGAATGTTGTTTCCCCTCTCATGATGCATCGTTCCCTGATGTTTGTATTTGACCTCAAACGGGCAAACGGCAACCGCAGTGTCTCCAACGACGTCAACTTTTGGATCGCCGGCTGAGTACTCCAAAGTCTCAGCCGATTGATCATAGTCTCGATACGACTGCACGTAAGCGTCACGGCCACGGATGCGATCATCGGATCCTGGACGAGCAGTAACCACATCGTCCGCCAGATATGATCCTATGCCCTCGTAATCCTTCAATTTCCAGTGGTCGCTGATCGCCCGGACAATGCCTTTGATGGCTTTAGTCTCAGATGACGATTCTTTAGCCATTACTTATCCTCTCTTCGGTTTCCGATGTACATCACCTGCGTGCTGCGCCCTGCGGGCGAATGCGCTTGTCGGGCAAGGATCACGGCCTCTGCCGTCCACGGTTTGCGCAACATGCTCATTGGGACTCGACTGTTCGCCAAATGGCCCGCGGGTTCCACGGTCGGAGATTTACTTCGCTCATCCTGTCAGCGACCACCGCCCTCCAATCGGGATACGGCTGCGGCGGCTGGTACTTGCCACGTGCGCGGTCGCTTCGCTCCAGTCCGCCGGTGCATGTCCCCGTCCGTTGGGGATGATGATCGAGTAACTGGATGCGGCAGTGGTGTCTGAGGTTTGGATGGTCAACGGATCGCCTTCTTTCGTCTAACGTCTGCTTCGACTGCGAGGACGATTGATCATATTCTTGTCAGGACTGCACGGAAGCGGCGCGGCCACGGATGCGTTCATCAGATTCTGGACGAGTTGTCAGGGTCCGGTCGGGTCATCCTCTGCGGCGCGGTCACCCATCAGCTCCCGGATCTTTCGCTCCTCCCAGCTCTTGCCCCACAGCCCCCGACCCCAAAATACCCAGGATCCATGTGCAACGATGCCAACACCCCAGCCCAGCAGCGGCCAGTAGAACCACCAATCGCCCCGTGACGTCAGCAGATTCACGACAAACAGGAAGCTGTTGCCCAGCACGAACACAAGCAGGTGTGAGTAGAATCCTCGGAGTTCCTGGATTCTCTCCTTTGCCTCCTCATAGGACATAGCTTTGCTCATTCATTGCCCTCCATGTTTTGGTAAGCTCCCGGTATAATAACCGATCTCCGTAATCCCGGCGCTCGGCATCAGCTGCAGTGCGCGACGCCGTCAGCCATTTACCGAGATTCGACATTCATTGACAGGTCACCCTTACGGACCATCCTCAAACCTCCACAGAGCATCGTTGATCTTATCCCTGGCGTGTAAGCGCTTACTGTGGACCTGATCCGGCGCATATGCCCCCTGCCTGAAACTTCGGAGTATATCCAGGTAATCACCCAATTCGCCATGCAGAATGCCAGGGAGCTCCCGATGGCCAAACATCCGCTCCTGCCGCAGCAGCAACAATGGCTTCAAGCATATGTTACCTCAGTATGGCGATTGCCTCGCGTCCCCTATCTTTGTAATCGGCAACTCTCTTGCGAGGACGATTGGCGCTGTTCGTGTGCCGACAAATAGCGTGGCACACGGCTTAGACTGCTGCAAGAGCTAATTAGATGCGTGGACTCCGTTGCGCCAGATAAGCCCGCGCACGAAGCCGCCGTCTCCTATCCTCATCCATGTAGGTTGTGAACTCCAGCTCCCGCTGCACGGTGAAGCTGCAGTCGAGCAGCAACCGGCGAATTGCCTCCGCTTCGTGCAGGTACATGGTAACGCTCTCGTCAGACCCGGTGTGCTCTGGCCCCACCGTCAACTCGACAGGGTCGGCAGAGTCGCGGTCGGCCGTCGTGAACGCAAACACCCCGCCGTCTCGCAACATCCGAGCAGCCTCTCCGAACACGAGGTTGGGGCTCCGGAAAAACTGGAGCACCCCCACGCAGATCGCGTGGTCCAGCGACTCGTCGCCATAGGGGTAGGGCACCGAAGTCAGGTCGTGCAGCTTCAACTCGGCGGCGATACCCTTGGATTTCGTACCCTCGAGCATCTCCTCTGACAGGTCCATGCCGAGGATACGCAGTCCCGCCTTGTGGAAAGGGATCGAACCGAGGCCAGTGCCGATGCCGATATCGAGGAGAGTGTCGCCCGAGCGGATATGCCGGTAGGCAAGCCCGAACACAATCTCGGGTCCCAACCAGCCGGTAGCATCCGCCTGCGCGTCGTAGTAGTCCGTGAATGACATGCTCCGAATACCTCCAATTCGTTTCGACGAGACAGCTCTCCTGCTGCACTGTCGACGGTGGCTTCTGCGGCGAAGGTGGTTGTCCCGACCCTGGCCCCGCCGGGGGCGAGACAAGCGGCTTCGTCGGCTGGATGCAATCGTCAGGTTCCCCCTTTTTTCAGCCTCAATACCACCAATTTACCAACGCGATCAAGAACATGAGTAAATCCGACACCAATAAACGCTCCAAGCAGCGACACCAAGAAAGTCGGAAACATCAGTAAGCCGCGATCACCCGTAGGAACAGTAGATTGGAACTCGACATGCTGAATCCCAGCTATTCTGCCGGCCACGTTATCAATAGCCGCCTCCTCCCCCTCCGTGGGGATGCTGGCGACTTCAATTGTGAACTGATCTTCCGCATTCAGCAGCATTTTGCCGAATTCAATGCGGCTGTTCTCCCATTCGACCTGGACCGGCAAGTCGTGCGGCATCGTCGACACGACCTCAGCGGCAATGATATTGGCGACACCGCTAAACACGACTGCCAGGGGCTCTTCGAAGTCGGTGGACCTGATGGGCTGCGACCCGGAATTCCTTATCCGTATCTGCATAATCGACACATTCTCAACCTCAGACCCGTTATACAATAGCTCGAATTCATGGCGACTGGTCTTAATCTCGGAATTCAGCAATGAGGATGTAGAAAGTAGAGTCGCCTGCAGACCTCGCGATCGCTCTGTCATACTGACCAGAAATACTGTTACTGCCACCGCCACCGCCAGCACACCTGTGACGCCGGCGACGACTTGCCAAAATCTACTACTTCGGTTCTCCAATTGCCCCTCCTCCAGTTCATCTGGCGCGGTACCGGCACCTGCCAAAGCGCAAACTACCCGATAGCGATCACAATGAATCTATCGCATTCCTCACTTGCGATTATGAAGCGGCGGTGGAATTGGCGTCAAGTGCAAGACAGATCCCACCCGAATACATTGAGAAAATCCTACTCTGAGGACCAGGTACCCCCTTGGACGCCGGAGAATCGGCCGGGACACGGAACGCCGTCACAGCGACGAGCAGAACCATTTCGATGAGGTCGATCTGGAGTGGCTGGTCAAAACAGAGGAGCTGATCCGTCCCCTGCCGGACTGCAGCGCAGCGGAGGGATGTCAAAAGTCACCACCATGGGACACGGCGCTATCCCATTGTCCTGCATTTCATTTCCCCACTATGTCACACTGTTGTTCCAAGTGATCTCCGAATAATTGGTGCCATATCATTCGGTACACTTGTCTTAACGATTTCATATTGTTAGAGTCTGCCTGTCGGATACCCATGAATACGTATAGTGACGCGGATACGCGACCCCGTGCCCGCGCAGGTGCTTTCAGGTAAAGGGAGACAACCATGAATTCCAAGACTCACTTCGCCCGGTTGGGCCTCCTGTTGCTCGCCGCCCTGGTTCTCTACCTGGGCTGCTCCAGCAGCAGTGATCCCGCGGACACGGGTAATCCCGTCACATCCGAGACCATCGGCGCCATCGGCGGCGCGATCGAGATCGCCGACGCCGTGACGATGATCGTGCCCCCGGGCGCGGTGGCCGGCGATGTCAACTTCACCATGAACCAGGCGAACAATCCCGACGGCATGGTCGCCGTGCGGGCGCTCGGTTCGGCCGTCTACAGCATCGGTCCTTCGGGCACGACGTTCGACGAACCGGTCACCCTTGAGCTTCACTACGACGAGGCCGACCTCGGCGGCGTGAGCGAGAGCGAGATCATCATCTACACCGACAGCGGCGCCGGCTGGACGCCTCTGCCCACCACGGTGGATGAGGTCAACAACATCGCCTCGGCGGAGATCTATCACCTCTCCGACTTCGCGGTCACGACCCCGGCCGGCGAGGCCGCCGATGGCGTGTTCGCCATCTTCGAGATCGTCCGCCTCCGCAACGACGACGGTCTGTTGCCCCGCATCGACATCATCGCAGCCCGCTTCGACGGCGTGGTGAACCCCTGCAGTCCCGTCGAACCGTTGCATCCCACCTCCGTGTCCTGCAACGAATACGATCTGGTCTATGACGACATCCTTCTCGGCTACCTGGATACGAACGATCCCGGCGAGTTCCTGACGCTCGGCGATACCTACACCTACACGGTCGAGGTCAGCGACGACGTGCCCGCGATCACCCGCTCCATCGACATGGTCGACGTCGAGCCCGCAATAACGAACATCGAGATGTTCGATGTCCTGTCCGCTCAGGGCTTCACAGTCGAGTGGAACGACACATCGGACGACAGCGTCACCCTGGCGCTCGCGTTGAGCGATGAGATGGTCGTGTCCAAGCGGCTGCGGAACTCCGGCAGCTACACCTTCACGGCGAACGACCTCCAGGGGGTCGAACCCGGCATCTACGCGCTGGCGCTCGTCCATTACGTGAAGGAGTACATCACCGATGTCGCGGGCTACGACCCGGCGAGCTATATTCTCGCCTCCTCCGATGACACGAAGGTCATTCGCATCACCAGCGACGACAACGTGATCGGCGAGGTCGGCGGCGTGTTGCTGCTGGGCGAGAACGGCGAGGACGGCCGTCTGACGATCGCCTCCGGTACGTTGAGCGAGAACGTCACCTTCACGATCGAGGTCAACGCCACTCCCACGACGACCGAGAACTACACGTTCCTGTCGCCGGTCTACAGTATGGGTCCCGACGGCACGCCGTTCGACGGCGACGGCGCTCAGCTCTGCTTCTTCTACGACGACAACGACCTGGGCGAAGCGCTCGAAGAGGACATCGTCGTCCTCGTCGACGAGGGCTTCGGTTGGGAGGAGCTCAACACCGACATCATGGAGAGCAATAACTGGGCGAACGCCGTAATCGCTCACCTCTCCGACTACGTGGTCGCGGTGCCCGTGCCCCATACCACCGAGGGCGTTTACGCCGAGATGTTCGTTATGCGGAGTCACTCCGTTTTCGAGGGTCTGCCCGATATTAACGCCGACTTCCTGCAGCTCCGTTTCGACGAGGTCGCGGGTGATGAACCCGTGACGCCGCTGCAGGCGGGCACCGCCACCTTCGGCGCCTGGCCCATGGTCTGGCGCGGGGACGAGAGCTCCGACGACTACTACGATTACGAGCAGATGGGGGACCCCGAGTTCCTGACCGTCGGCAACGATTACAGCCTGAATGTCACCAGCAGCGGCGCTGTCCCGGCGCTGGTTCTGCAGGTGCCTTTCCCGACGGCCCCGGCGATCGCCAATGTCGGTCCCGGCGACATTTTGTCCCTCGACGGTTTCACGCTGGAGTGGGACGACTATCTGCCCGGCAGCACCGTGGAGATCAGGATCTTGGCAGGCGCGACCGGAGCCATGGTAGTTGCACCCAACACCGGCAGCTACACCTTCTCGGCGGCCGAACTTGAGGGGATCGATTCCGAATATCCGGCCGTCATCATTCAACTCGCCTACGTGGCCGAGGTGCCGATCGTGGCGGACGGTTTCGACTCGGAGAGCATCATCTCCTACATGACGACGAGTCAGGTCATCGGCGTCACATTCGGCGATACACCGGTGGAGCCGATAACGGTGACCTACACCAGCACACCAAGTATGGCGATCCCTTACGGCTCAACCGCGACGGATGTCATCAACGTGCCCGTCACCGGGACCGTGCAGAGCATCAGAGTCTACCATGACGTTTCCGCCTCCTGGATGTCGGATCAGACCACCGTGCTGCATGCCCCCGGCGGCGTGAACTGCAGGGTGCTCTGGATCGCCTCGGGTGGCGAGACGGATGGGCACTACAGCGGCTGGTATCCCACCACTTACGATCCCGGCGAATACGGCGACGATTCCGACTTCACCCCGTTCGTCGGGGAGAGCATCAACGGTACCTGGTCGCTGGCGTGTCGGGATTATTCCCAGGGTGCAGATGATGGTGTCCTCAATGAGTGGCGTATCGAGATCACCTACACTCCCTAGATCGACAAGCGCTTGACTCCGAAAAGATCCCCCGCAACCGCGGGGGATCTTTTCATGTTCAGTCGTCGCGTTCGCACCGCACGATGTGCGCCCGGGTCCCGAGGTCAGAGCGGCAAAAGGGTTGTGCCCACCTCCTGAATTTCCAGACAGTTTACATCTGCAAATACCTGGCGAATCAATTTCCCTGAAGCACGGGTACGGTGTCGGAAGTAAAGGGCCACGCGGCGCATGCTGGGGCAGGATATGATGACTGCGTTACTTATCGTCTATCTGCCGCAGCTCAGTGATGACGCCATGGGCTGCCGCGAATAATTTTGCCAATTCATCCGGAGAGCCCGGATTCCATGACAATGCCCCAAGTATGACAATCTTCACTGTCGCTCCTTTGTGTAGCACAATGTGTTGTTCAGTCGTGGCCAAAGGCCGGCCGCTGCGACGGCATGTTTGCAGTGGGGCACCAGTCGCCTACTCCGCCAGAATCGAGTACCCGACGACATCGCCCCCTTGGTCGAACACTTCGCGATCCACATAGAAGGCGAAGTAACCATCGACTTCGGGGACTTCATTTGCCGACTCGGTGAATGAGGCCGCATAGTGTGCGATCATCGTGTTCGTATGCAGGTCGTACAACCCGACTTCCGATTGCGAGCAACGGAACAGGTATCGACCTCCGGAGTAGGTTCTGTCCGAAACAAGCTCCTCAAACAGGATACTTACGTGTTCAGATTCATCCAGAGCATCACGGAGAACAGTAATCTCCGGCAGGATGAATCCATAGCGAACACCGCTCCGATCAGGGATGAATATGGCGGGACGAGTAACCGATTCATCGATGTCATCCGCCGGCACAATAGCACTATGTGACGGTTGTGCATCCAGATAGGCCAGCCAACGCTCCTTATTCGGCAGCATTGCAGCGGGAATCTGAAGTTGTGCCACACGATCCGCACTGCCGCCGAAGTCCATGTACAAATCCAAGTAGCTCTCCATACCCATACAGTCAATGAGGAACCTGTTGTAGGGGGCGCTCCCCGGATACGACATGGATGCGTTGAGTTGAATCAAGGTCTTTTGATCGAGCAGCTCTTCGTGCGTAATCCATCCTGAACGATGCAGGAATACACCCAATTCGTGGAGAATCTCCGGAGCCTTCCCGCCACGCCCACCAACCGCCACGGCAAACCCCTCGAGAAGAAGGGTGTGCGTGTACAAATGAGGCGTACCGAGACGGTAGTTGATCAGCAAATGCGCGAGTTCATGGAGGTGGGCGCTATAGGTCGATACGATCAGGTCATGTGATACGATGTACATGCCACGAGCGGAATAGCCCGTCAGTTCAAGAATCTCACTCTGGTCAGCACAGAAGCAACAGATGAAATCATTTGGCCGTCACGAAAGACCCAACTCTGTGAGGTTGTTGAATCATCAGGGAAGAGAACAAGCGTCGTGACAGAGCAAGATCAGAGGGGTGGACGAAGTTCTCGGCGGATTCCGGAGTCGCTTGCAGGCAATGAAGGAGGTCCCTGGCGGATTGATCACTAAAAGCCGATGCGTCACAGCGAGCAAATATCAACAGAAGCATCAGCATAGTCGTAATTAAAGTCGGTATTCGATTGATCAACTTCGATGCTCCGATCTGTGATCCACAACTGATACCCATCCGCAAACGCCAAGATGAGCTGCGGACCACAAGTAGCGTACGGAGTCCCTCCTCATCTGTGAAGCCGCTCCATGTCACCCCTAGCGTCTCAGTGTCGTGGCTTCGGCTACACCTACGTTTACTTCAGCAGCAAGGACAGTATGATGATGGTATTCACCGGACATATGCCCACAAAATAGAGCGGTGGTCGGTCCGCCTCAGCTTGGTTTCGAAAAGGTTGACCACAACCACTATTCCAAGGGGGGCTCGCCATGGCCACCACGGACAACGTAACACGCCGCAAGCTCAGTTTGCCAGAACTCGCTCACGAGATGGGAGACGTAAGCAAGACCCGAAAGATCATGGGCTGCGGTCGACAGCAGCTCTACGGGATCCGCAGTAACCATCAGACCTATGGCGTGGACGTCCTGATCAATCACGCACGCCGACATTCACGTCAGATCACCTCATGTAAGCAGTCGTCGAAGGATCTGCCTACCCGCTGGCAGGCCTAACTCGGCGTCTGCGAGGATCTTGGTCACGGCGGCATTAATGGTTCGTGAGTTCGGCATGCACTGCTTGCATGAGTCGTTGATTCTGCGTGAATTAAGAGCATCGGTGATAGAGCGTCCAGACAATGCCAACTCGCGAATGGAGGCGAGAGTCAAATTCGCATTCCCGAACCGAGGTTCTGCAGCCAGATCACAGGGTTGAAGGAGACCATGTGGGGTCACAGCCGGTCGCAGATACTTGACGAAACACTTAGTGCCGCCACGAACCAACTCGGGACAACCGAACGCTTGTGCAACGAGTTTGTCGGAGACGTCCAGAGCTGGCGGCGCGCTATGGCTATGCCGCCGGCATAGCTCCAAAAGAGCGTTCTGCAGTTGGAGGCGATCATCATTGCTGTAAGCTATTGTAGTTTCGACCTCGTCAGTCCGGAGATCGACGAAGTCCAGACCCAAAGCACGCCCAACATCAAAGATCCTGACTAGCTGGTCAACGTTCCCGGCTTGAGCAAGGAACCCAATTCCGAGTGTCGGCGTCCGGCTGAGGCTCTCTTTACGGTCGCTAACGAAGCTGCTCATGGCCTGGCAGATATCGTCGAACGGAGTGTGACGGCCACGCCCACCAAGGAGCGATCGATACTTGGCGTTGCCGACGGCGTGCACAGAGAAGCGAATTCGACGAAGCCGCTGCAAGGAGCCTGCAAACTGGTGATACTTCTCGATGAGTCCACTACCGGTCGTATAGAGATCAACAGCCATGCCGCGGTCGCACAACTCGTCGAGCATCATAGACAGGAACGGGTGGAGCAACGGTTCGCCACCTCCGGATACGACGACATTCTTGACGCCGTTGGCCTGTAGCCAATCAAAGAGGCCAACCCACTCTTCCGGGCTGAGCAAGTCGGATCGATCCATGCCGAAACTTGTTGTGTAGGCGTTCGCTGCGCCGTCTGACCAGAGGCACATTTGACAGCGGAAACCGCAGGTACCCAGGGTGAGGTGCAGTTCCACGGTCGATAGCCCCCAGCGGGAGGGATCCATGCCTTGGCGGGCCACGAGTCCGGAGACTGTGACAAATTTGCGCACGGCATGGGAGTATGGGTAAAAGAGATCATCCACCAAGTTCTCGGCGGATGCTGTCAGAACCGGTATCAACACCTCATGTGCTTCGATCAATCTGTCGGGCGACATCTCTAGTCGGGTGCTCTGAGTTCGCAGATCTTCGAGAGGCTGCTCGAACAGAGCAAGCGCAACCGGCAGGAGCTCAGTGGGCACGGCATTGACGATCATTGTATGGTGAACCCGCATCGAAGGACAGGTCGTCCAGATTGAGCGGTTGACGGCTCGCGAAGCTCCAAGGCGCGCAACAGCCATACTCACTCCTTCACCGGATCGATCAGGAGCAGTTCCCGGCTCTCCTCGACCGAAAGAGGGATAACATGGCTGGCGATCGGATCGAACACAATCGTGCATCCGTCTATCGAGGCTGCTATCAGGTTCGGAGCCCCGCTGTTGAAGCGATTCAATAGATCGATGTCGAAGGAATTGAGCGGCGTGGTCAGAAGGTGACTCCGCGACAGCCCAATAACGGGTATCGTATCGTGTGAGACTGCGTCGGGTGCCGCACTCGAAGCAAGCAGCTGGTTTGTCGTTTGCTCGTCGTGGATATGCCCAACCTGAAACTTGTGCACCGCCTCGATGGCGCGGGGGAGCTGCCGGGTAGTACCTTGGCTGTTCAGAGCGTTGGCCGCCAACAACAGTTCGTAGGGCGATGTAGAAGATATAGTGCCGAGATCTTGCCGCCCCACGGTCTCTCGTCCCCAAGAGATCGAGGCAAGTCTAAGCTCACCGTCGGGTCTAATGTGTATCAGCGTTCCCTTGATTTGCTCTACAAGCTGCTGGAGAGTGATTTGCCGGCCGAATGGTGCGCCAGGCAACTCTCCTGTCGCCGGCCAGTAGGAGTTGAAAGTTACGAAGAGTCCCGAAGACATCAGCTTATGCCATTCCTGCTCGATGGCCCGCTGTAACCATACATAGTCCTCCAACTCCAGACGCAACTCTCCGTAGTGGTCGCGCGCCATGCCCGAGTAGGACGGTGCACAGATGTGATGCTGTGTCGCCAGACCTTCTGAGGCAAGGCGTTGTGACAATATCGGGATACTCCGAATGTTCCTGCGATGCGCCACCGATATTACAGTGACATGCTCATATACCGAGTTCAGCAACTCCAACCCCCGCCACACTTTCTCATACGTCGGACCACGCGCCGAATCATGGTTGTCTGCATCAGGCCCGTCGACGCTCACAGCGATTCTGGTCAGATTACACGCCTCCAATATCTGAAGATGCTCCTTGTCGATGTGGACCGCGTTTGTCACAAGAACGCGTGACGGCACCGTGTTTCCGTCAAGAACCGAAGGAAGATCGGCGAAGCGAGGGTGAAGGGTCGGCTCCCCACCGGAGATAACGAGTTCTAGGACACCGTTGTCTCCAATGGCGCGCACCGCCTCCTTCATCGACTCCACAGCCAGATGGCCCTTTTCCCACACCAAGCCAGGATGACAATATATGCATCGGAGGTTGCAATGCTTTACCGAGTCGATGACTACTCTAAGAATGCGATTGGCCATTCCGCTCCTCATAAACGCGTGGAACTACGCTGCGTTCGTTACCGAACGCTGGGTTAACCTACATGCGTGGTCGGCGTGGGTTGTGCGCCGGCACGGCGCGTGACAAACGCTCTTACTGGACTATTTGCCATCAGCCACCCGCGGCACCTTCCCTGACCGGCAGATACAGGTCCAACAGAATCTCCTCTTCGGGCGCACCCGGGTTGACGAGACCTTCAAGCTCTTGACTACGCCTCCAGGAGTAGCCGCTGCCGGCCTTTACCTCCTCAAACAATCGGCGCCAAACCTCAGGGACGCTGCCCACTTTGTCCCCGACCAACTTGCAGCGGGCAACGGCAAAAAGGCCACCAGAGAAACTCTTGAATTGAAGCGGATCAAGTTCATCGACTTTCCCCTGCACCTCCATCCAGGCCTCATATCCATAATGTGACTGGCCGGGACGAGGTGCGGGATTGTTGAAGCCGAAGACCGGATGCGCATTCAGGTCGTCCATGAACCCCAGAGGTTTGGCCCATGCGAACAGTCGGGCCCATGCTTCGGCTTCAGGTGACTCGCCGGTTGCCCGCGCCGATACGACATGCATGCGCGGCAGGTTGACTATTAGGTATTCGTTATTGGTATGCATCATCATTGCACTGTATCCATTCGTCTTGCGGTAGTATGAGCGGCCGAACCCCGGTGACGATCCGTCTTGCGATTGGCCCAAGTCAAGCGCATAACGGCTGTGGGCTACGTTACCGGTCATCTCAACTCACATGTAGCTTGCCGCACCAAACATGTGCTCAACCTAGCGGTACATACTCTTGAGCTTCCCCCAGGTGGTTCGCTCGACTGGCGTGAGGCCACATTGCACAGGCAGGGCTCCGATAAGATCGCAGTCGTGATTTGGCGGCGTGAAAGGTGAGCATGGGGAGTTCTCATTAAGATGATAGTCGTTCTCATCGGGTGCACAGAGGAGAGGATCCTCAGAGATGTTCCCTAGGATTCCAAGGAATGAGGCAATCTCGGCGGTCCAATCGCCACCGGCGTTACCGTAGAGATCGCTGCAAAAGAGTCCCGCCGTCGCGTCGCTGGTGGCAACAGCCTCTCCGCCCTCTCCGTTGGCGATGATGGTATTCTCAATCAGGGCCGTCCCGGTGGAGAACACGAAGATCCCACTCGCCGATGAGGCGACATTGGCGTAGAGAGTACAATAGGATACGCGAGCGGCAGCACCATAGACAAAGATGGCCCCGCCTTCGAGGGCTTCATTGCCGTAGATTGTACATCCCGACACCAAGGCGGAGGTGCTGTAGGCCGGGCTCAGGTTTATGGCGCCCCCTTTTCCGCCCGTGGTATTTCGAGCGAACACGCAGTTGATCAACTCAACGATCGCGCGATTTTCCGCGCCGAATGCACCGCCATAGCTCCCCGTGCTGTTTTCGTAGAATTCACACTCCTCAATGATCATGGTCCCGAATTCGGCGGCCTCAACCGCACCATTGGCAACTGTGGCGGAGTTGCCTTCGAAAAGACATTCCCGAACTATCACCTCGCTTTCTCTGGTCTTCAAACCTCCCCCGTTCTCGCTGGCCCTGTTGGAGGTGAATCGGCACTGGGTGAGCGTGACGTTGGAGTCGGTGACGAATACGGCCCCACCGGCGCGGGCGGCGTAGCACTCACTGAAGTGGCAATCGGAAATGTCCACCGTACTGCCGCTGCAGTAGACGGCGCCGCCGCCCAAGTAAAGATGCGTGCCGGTGTGGTGACCATTCCTGATGTGAACACCGCGCAGGCTCGCCAAGCCGCCTGTGACGTTGATGATCTCGATCCCGGTGTGAGGATCGTCCGACGATCCATCACACTCGATGACACACTGCTCCGGGTTTCCGCTCTGGGAGCGGATCTCGATCGCCTTTCCAAGGTATTCGATGTTCCGGTTTCCGTCGCCCGAATAGATCCCATCTGCGAGTTCAACGACGTCCCCGTCTTCACAGGCGTTGATGGCAGCTTGAATGGTGGGATAGATTCCGGAGCCGTCGGCACTAACAGCGTGTACGGCGGCCTCCGAGGGAGCACACCAGGTTACAAGTATGATGAATAATATTGCCAGGTTCCTCACAAGACACCTCCAGGTTCATGGATGTCACAACACAGCACTACACTATAATTTAAGTATATTCCAAGTCATGCTCGACAAGCAAGTGTCGGATATTACTATACTCGGCAAAGGCAAGTTACGATGGTTTTCAAGTCGTGATGCGACATTGCGCAGGCTCTCAGAGCTGCACGTGAATCATGTTGTAGAAGCGAAAGAGGCCTACAATTCTGATCTGCAGGGTCTCCCTCTTGTTGAAGTCATTCCTGGCGGGCACCCTTGACAGCATTGGGTATTCCTCAACGGTTCTGATCGAATCCACCCACTTGCGAAGACCGGATGCTCTTTTCAGATGCCACTTGATTAGTGTCGATGAGTCCGCTTCGCCACTTTCCATACACCTCTTGATTTCTCTGTTTGACCCCCATGCCGGCAGCCATGACATCGAATCAAAGACGACATGAGATGAGGGATAAGTTGCGGCCAGTTTGCGGAACAGGATCTCGATCTCCCGGGCGTCGAAGTAGCATAGTACTCCGGCAGCCATGAACATGGTGGGCCGACCTTGCGTCAACCGGGATATGTCATCAGTCCAGGTGAGATCCAGAATGGATTTGGCAATCGTCGTTTCCCGTTCTGAATCGGGAATCAACTTCTGTCGCAGAGCAGCGACATCCGGAAGGTCGATATTGATCCATAGAACAGTTCCCTCGTCAACTCGCTGAAATGTCGTCTCCAGACCCGCACCAAAGTTCACGACTACAGCTCTGCTATTATTCGCCAGGAACTCTTTAACGATGTTGTCGAAGTTGTAGGCACGGATGGCCCATACACCCTGATGCTCCGCCATATGGCTTTCCTCAATCCGAGAGAAATCATAGTCGATTCGCTCGATGATATTCTTGGCAAGGGTGTCACAGACGATGGGATTGGACTTTTCCGCCTCACGAGCTCTTGCCCATAGAGGCAACATCAAGGTCTCCTGAACTTGACCAACGTCGATCTTGATATCCCGATTACTCATATCGCCTCCATACTTAACGACAGCATAACCTTGTCAGAGGTACGGGGTAAGCAGGTTGACGCACTGGTCAGCCGTTGTCTTGCGAATCCGCCCACCAACGATCGTTCAAGTTAGCGATTGCTGATGAGGCCTAATACCGTGTTCCTACCGCCGCATCCATCGGAAACGCATCATTAATGCGAGTTAAATCCTCTTCAGTCAAGGTCACATCAAGTGCACCCAGATTTTGCTCCAAATAGGTGCGGCGTTTGGTACCCGGAATGGCTACGATATCCTCCCCCTGCGCCATATTCCAAGCCAGGGCCAACTGGGCAGGGGTAACATTCTTGTCCTGGGCAATCTCGGCAATTCGTTCGACCAGAAGCAGGTTCCTGGCAAAATTGTCACCCTGAAAGCGAGGATTGGTTCGTCGCCAGTCATCCTCGGCCAAATCATCAAACCGCTTTATTTGGCCGGTCAGGAAACCTCGTCCCAGCGGGCTATAACAGACAAAACTGATCCCCAACTCACGAGTCGTGGCCAATATCTCCTGCTCCGGCTCTCGGCTCCATAATGAGTATTCGGTTTGCAGCGCGCTGATCGGATGGACCGCATGAGCTCTTCGGATATTATCCGGCTCCGCTTCAGACAAACCAAGGTGGCGTACTTTGCCCGCTTGTACCAGTTCGGCCATAGCGCCGACGGTCTCCTCAATCGGGACATTGGGATCAACGCGGTGTTGATAGTACAGGTCGATGTAATCCAGCCCCATTCGCTTGAGGGATGCATCACAAGCCGAGCGCACATAATCGGGCTGACCATTGATGCCCAAATACTCACCCTCTTCATTCCGCATCACACCAAACTTAGTGGCTACAACGACCTTGTCCCGTCGATCCGCAATCGCTTTGCCGACCAGCATCTCATTTGTCCAGGGGCCATACATATCCGCCGTATCAAGAAAATTAACCCCCAGTTCAATGGCTCGACGGATAGTAGCAATCGGCTCCGCCTCGTGAGCTGAACCGTAGAAATCCGACATCCCCATACAGCCCAACCCAATGGCGGAGATATCCAATTTGCTGTGTCCCAATTTGCGGTACTTCATTGTCGGCCTCCTAAAGGTTGTGACCGTCATCAACAGTAACGTTTGTGGGATTGACGAATCAATCACAACTTGCTCAACATACCGGATAATTAATGCTTTTGATCTTATAGCCGCTTATTGATCAGCGTGTAAAAAGTCCCGATAGCGGCTTAAGGGAGGATGAGCTGCGCGGACTAGCCGCGTCTGCCCCATTCTGTGTTGGGCAGAGGCTATTCCTGGCCTAGACATGAATCCTTAGGTCCAGCCCCATACTCCTCTTTACCTCCTGCAGATCCCTCCTGAGCCCCGACCAATAGGGATGATCCGAGTCTTGTACCGCGGACTCGGTGTCGCTCTTGATATCGGGGAAATGACGACTCAGGATTTCCCGCACGTTGCTCCAGCAGCGCGGCGATTGCCCCTGGACGCTAAGGGCATAAACCCAAATGGCGTCGGTATGCGGCGCAAGTGCATCGATCAACGGCATTGGGTCGGTTATGTTGGGCATGACAGGGCAGACTAATGCCGATGTGCCGATGCCGGCTTCCTTCAGTTTCCGCAAGGCGCCTATTCTGCTCTCTGTCTCTATCGTGTTGGCTTCGAATAGCTGGCGGATACGGTCGTCGTTGAAAGCCACGGAAACGCTGACACTGGCGGAGACCATCTTCTGAAGTATATCGCTGTCGCGGAGGACCAGATCTGACTTCGTGAGTATGCTCACGGAGAAGCCCCTCGCCAGCAGTATCTCCAGCACAGTCCGAGTCTGGCGGAGTTCGGCTTCGCATGGCTGGTAGGGATCGGAGAGATAACCCATGTAAATCGTCTGCGGCTCGAGCCCTTCAAGCTCGTCGCTCAACTGGCTGGAGAGATCAGCGTGGATGAGTATCTCCTCCGTCCAGTCCGTCTCGGCCTGATCCAGAACGTAGCAGTAACGACAGAAATGCGCGCACCCGACATACGGATCCACCTGGTAGTCAAATCCCTCCAAGCTGCAGGGAACAAGGATGGGCCTAGCAGAACATACTGAAATCTTCATATCAGAAAACACTCCTCTCCTTGAATCACTCTCCACCCTACTCCCGGCACAGACCACCCATGAGTGCGTGATGTTCGTCGACACGGCAGCTGTCAAGCCTCGGTCCCACTGCCGGACGACCTCTACAGCCCTTTGTCCTGGCTCGCCGCCTGCTCGGCTCTGAAGTATTCCTCCAAGGTGCGCGTCCCGTGGTGGGGAGCAGTCGTGTCGGTAGTCAGGATGTGACCGAAGAAACTCATCGCGCCGTATGTGGACCTAGAGAATACGCGCGTCACGGCCAGTGTTGCCGCGAGTATCCACTTGGGCCAATGGCGGATGGCTCCCGGTGTGCCGATGACACGATAGCAGAGCTGCGCCAACTCGTTCCAGGAGTAGTCCGAGGGCCCCCCTACGGGCAAGGTCAGGCCTGGCTCCCCATCTAACCGGTCGGCGATGACCTCCGCGAGATCAGCCGGATGAATAGGCGAGATCCTGCTCTCTCCATCCCCAACGAGGTGGACTGCACCCTTGCGAGCCATCTCCCCCACCTCTCGTATGTCGCTGAAGAACCCGCTGGGACGGATGATCTGCCATTCGAGCGAGGATTCAGCCAATCGGATCTCGAACCGGCGCTTGGCCCGAAGGAGAGGCACAGCGACATCCGAATCCGCCCCGACAACCGACACGTAGATGAATCGGCGCACGCCGTGCGCCTCTGCAGCTCGGAGCAAGTTGAGGTTCCCCTCGTAGTCGACTTGGTCGTAGGTAAGACCATCTCGCTGTTTGGTTATGCCGATCGTCGAGATGATGGCATCTACCCCTTCGAAAGCGGATGGGGGGAGCTCAGGGGCCGTCACCTCACCTGCTACGAGATCAACAAGATCCCCCGCCAGCGGTTCAACGCGGCTTGCGCTTCGTGGTCGGACAAGAGCCACCACCTCTCGACCCCGATGAGCCAGGACAGATACGAGCGCCCTTCCCAGAGTACCACTCGCTCCCGCGACAAGGACCCGATGCCCACCTTCCGCCATTTCCATTACCTCCCCTTCGCTTTCTCACCCAACGTTCCGGTTCAGCAAAGGGCTGCTTAGCGGGTCATCCGCTGAAACCGGTTGCCAGGCTACGAATCACTGTTGCACTTGCCCGGATCCCTTTAGTGCCGCGACTGGATCTGCGTCTGCTGCAAGATCCTCCACCGCCACACGAAATATGAGCTTGCTCTTTGCAACCGCGAAAGCATGCGCTGACAGGTAGCTTCCGGTACCTGCGGAACGCACAATGACGATTATCTCTTGCTGCCGATCGCCATCGACATCTGCAAGAATGACTTTCTCAACAACTCCATCTCGCGGGCGAATAATCCCGGAGGTGAAGAATGTAGTGTCGTTAGGAATCGCCGCAGCCTCATACAGCCTCACGCTGAAGCTACCTATAGACCGGGCCTCGTAATCTCCCTCCGCGACGACCACTGTCTGACCGGTTGGGAGGGGGTGTTTGGAAACAAAGCGGTTTTGCGCTGTAGCATGAACGGTAGTCATCAGGATCAACACGGTTGCAATCACCAAGACTCTTTTTGCCATTTCCCTCCCCCTTATAAACTGTTGACCATCCATGATCGGAACCTAACGTGTTATCATATCGGTCTGTACGAAGTGCAGAGGAGCAATAATCCAGCGCAGTGATTTGCCAGAATGTTAAACGGCACCACATTCAGGAGGCTTTTATACCTGGCGCCATTTCTCAAGTATCACTTGTGGATAGCAATCCTCCATTCGCCATTTGCAATTTGGGTGACCTCTGTTTCGTAATTTGCTTTGGATGCATCATCTGGGATGTCAGTTATTGCTCCCGGGCAATCCACAAGAAGGTCAAGTTCATCATCAGGGTCCAATTGCGGAAGGATAAATTCCAGCACATATTTTGGTAATGGACACATCCACCCCCTGAGATCCAATTCGACTCTCTTGTCGCCAACTCTAATCGGTTTGAGTTTATCCATTCCTGCGCCCCTCAATTTTGACAATCAGCAAGTAAAATGACCCTAAAAACAACAAGACTGCCACTAATCCACCGACCCATCCAAATATATCCGGGAGGAATACGGGTTTTCCATAGAGCCAGCCTTCGCCAACATGCTTGCCGTATATCAGCATCCATGAACCAGCGGAAAGCATCCCTCCAAGTATCGCAAACCATGAGCGCATATATCCCTCGGCACTTCGCCAGAGAATACCGACACCACACCCTCCCGCGATAACCATCCCTATGCCAAAGATAAAGCCGCCAACAACCGTGTGTATCCCTGCCGGTAAGACAAAATGATCAGGCTTATATCCTGACGATTTCAGCACGGTAAATGCCACCGTACAGAATGCGAGGCTCAGGAGAATTGCCTTCATTACCGAGCCGTTTCTGTTAAGAAGTATTTCGCGGAAAGCGGCGGCAAAACATAAACGGGAACGTTGTACGATTATACCGAATACAGTACCGAAAACCAGCAATCCAGCATGCTTTGACATCCCTTTGGACATGTAAACCGAAACAGCAACGACGATTATCAATATGATTACTCCGCTAAGGTATGGCTGTGCCGATGGTTTTGAAACAGTGGCTGCCATGCCTTTTGGTGCAGATGCGAAATCAAGCTGCATAGAGGCTTTTTGAGCACGCGATTTCAAGTACAAGCCACCAATATAAGCGCCGAATATCAAACCTATCGCCATTAATGGTCCGCTTAGAGAGAGGGCCATCGTTGCCGAAAAGAAACCACCGACATTGCATGGCGGTGTTATTACGGTACCGAACCCCATCAGTATTCCGCCGATGAATCCGGTGAGACAACCTCTCCAGTCATCTTTGCGTATTTTGAATTCGCGAGCGAGAAATGCTGCTATAAGTACGCCTAGAATAATACCAATGTTTATCATGCTGTGGACATCAAGATGCAATGGCCTTAGCGGATATGGAATAAAAGGAGCTTCAACTTCGACGCCCGCCAAATTGTATAGCTTGGCTCCCCACATTGACATTTGCGGAAACACACCAATTGCTCTGGCAAATACAAACATCAGAATATTGGCAAATCCAAATGCCAACGCTCCGATCCAGATTGGCCAAGGCCGCTTCCAGACGACTTCTACAAAGGTGTGCTTTAGTGAGTCTACCAATGGTCGCGACCCCACTTTTGGGTCACTTATATCGCTTTTATGCATCTCTATTCCTCGTACTCATGATTCACTCTAACGTAGGCTTCAGCAGCAAGTGCAGCTGGCGCGGTGCAGGCGTTGGCCAGGATTGTGACAGATGGCATTGTCGGCTGCAAGCGGTTGTTGAATGTGTCCTGTATTCCAATCGGAAGCTTCATTTACCCGCAACTATCATCCACTTTTCGAGCGACCTTGCTGCATTCGCGTACCCTCTTGCGCCAGTTCGAATCAGGCATATTCGAATTGCGACCATATTGGAACCTAGTTGGAGATAATCCGATTTCGACTGACCCGGATGATAAATAGCTACGGCGCTAATCGTGCTTTTTAGAGATTTCCGACATCATGTCGGCACGGATCCGTGCAATATACTCGTTGAGGTCAGAGCCGGAGTTGCCGGGCTCAACTTCACCACAGTCAGTCACCAGCACCACGACGGCCATACAGAACAGTGCGTTCCTCTTAGTCTCTCCATACATTTAGCGCCCCAGTTGGACGACATCAGAATCGGTGCCCCACTGGTTCGGTTGAGTCGACAGTCTTGGCAGTCTCAATCTCATACCCGAACTGCGCAAGGTTACCCAACTTGGCGAGGAACGCCTGTGCCGCAAGGAGCGGGTCCTTCTCCGATGATTCGAACACGGCGCAGTGGGAGCAATCGTCCTCGTAATCGTACCAGATGACTTGATACTTGGTCATGAGGTTTCATCGCCTTGGGCGAACGCCCTGAATTCGTCCAGTGTTTCCGCTGCGCGGTTGTCAGGCGTTTCCATCCGGGTCCACTCGTCCTCGTTGTCCGGCCCTTCGGGGGCCGAGTGCAGAATGAGCGAGTACGGCGAATCGGACGAGAGTGCCTCGGCGAGTTCCCCTACGGCGGACTCGGCCCGCTTCGGTATCTTCTCCGGCTTGTCCTTGCCGCGCCACTCAAGGATGCGCGTTACCTCGGACCGGATCAAATCAGCTCGTGCCTCGTCGTCAGCTTGCTGCTCTATCTCCGTTGGACTAACCGCCGTCATGAACACTGATTCACTTTGCAGTTCAGCACCGACGCGTTCAGAGAGTCGCAACAGCAGGCCCGGCCAGAGCTCATGGAAGATCTCGATGAGCACGAACTCGCTGGCCTTCAGGTCATGTTCCAGTTGATCGAGGTCCACCGCTTGTAGCATGTCGTGAACGGGACCGATGAGGAAGTCCACCTGCGGCAAATCAGCAATGGCGGCACGCGATAGAAAGTAGTAGTCCTGACCGTGAACTTCACCTTGCCTTGCTGGGCGCGATGTGTAGAGGATTGCACGAGGACAAGCGACCCCTGCGCCAGGCAAGGCTGCCACAAGCCTTGACTTGCCTGCACCAGAGTGCCCTGATAGTCGGATCAACCTCATTCTGTAACTCCTCCGTATGGTTGTCTAACGTTGTCTTCAGCAGCAAAGTCACTCGGCGCTGACCGTGTGCAAGCTCAGTGCGTGACGAACGGTTTAGTCCGATGCAAGCTCAGGTTATGCGCAGGGCGTTTTTGCCACGACGCAATGAAAGAGCAACTTACCCCGCTTTCGAGTGAAAATATCTATATCGCCTGAAAACCCAGCCTCGATCAAGAGTGTGCGAACCTCTTCTACTTCATATAATCTAAAGACCTCTGCACTTAATTTTCTGCTTCGCAATTGCTCGATGTCCTCGAACGCCAGGACGACCATTCCTCCGGGGACAAGGACGTTCGCGATTCTCCCGGTGGTGTGCTCGGGACGGGACCAGAAGTAGATGGTATTGACGCTGCACACTTTGTCGAAACAGCCGCGCTCGTAATCATGCGTATCGATATCGCCTTCGGTGATCTGCACTTGTCCATTCGCGATCGAGCGGCAATTCTTCCTTCGCGCGATCGCGACCATCTCATCGGAGAAATCGATACCTTCGACATACCCGCGCTTTGCGCTCTTCGCCATTTCACCAATCATGCGTCCCGTGCCGCACCCGATCTCCAGGATGCGATCATCTTTCTGCACCGCCAGCGCTTCAAACATGAAGCCGTTCAGGAAGGCGTTGCCACGGTCGAAAATGGCGGACATGATCAACCGCCCGAACAGACCGGACGGTTTTCTGGCTTGTTTGGAGAAGAACGTCGAGAATCCCATAACTACCGTCGTCTTCCTTTGCTCCGTTCTAACTTTATACCTCAACAGTCCTCGACGGCGAACGGTTTGGCCGCCCCTGAAGCGCCGATCATAAAGACAACCTCTGCTACCCGCCTCCTCGATTCATGATGTGTCTCTTCGCTGATATCTGCTGCGCAGTCGGATGGCCAGGCGCTTTCACCTAGGGTGCGATAGTCTTGATGGCCTTTTCAAGTGCCCGATTGAACTCATCCGCGGCGCCGAGCATCAGGAAGTGGTCCGTCCCCTCCAACACGATCGCCTCAAAGGAATGTATATACTGCCGGTTCGCCTCGGTGTCGACAGGCCACAGGTCGGCGTAGATTCCGACGACCGGAAGGGTCAACCCTGCGAAGACTTCAATCCCTCTTCCGCTGATCCACTGACCCATGTAGCCGTGCATCGCGCTCAGGGCGACGGATTTCGGGGCGGATGACATGTCGGCCTGGATCCACTCGGCCAGTTCGGCGTCAGTGTCCGGTCGGATCATCGACGCGGCGAACTGGCGGCAGGCGGGGGCAAAGTCGGCCTCCAGCGGTGCGATCATTCCCGCCGCATACTCATCGGTGATGGGGTAATCCAGTTTGTGGAGCGTGTCGACGCCTATCAAGCCCAGAACCCGACCGGGCAGCAGACGCGCGGCCTCCGCAATGACCAGCCCCCCCATGGAGTGGCCCACCAGGATCAAACGGTCGCCGCCGACGGCGTCCGCCACCGCCCGCACATCCTCGCCGAAGGCACGCATCGTGTAGTTTTCGCGTCCCGTTCCCGAGTGTCCGTGGCCGGCCAGATCAACAGTGACAACCCGATGCCGTGCGGGAAAAGAGTCCAACTGCTCGCGCCAGTAACGGGCGTCGCAACTCCAGCCGTGTACCAGTATCAGTGTCGGCCCGCCGCTGCCGTAAACCTCGTAGGCGATGGGCGTACCGTCGGCCGAGGGAACCATACCGGGAGTGCCCGCAGCGGCTGCGGTCGCAACTTCAAGAATGAAGACGAGGATCATGCAAACTATAGAGGTCGTTCGGGTAATCACACGTCGGCTGGTCATGTTTAGTCCTCCGAGATGATTCTGTTGTGTAACGTCTGTTTAAACTGCTAATCCGTCTGATGCGCCAAGGCTATCGGCATTCGGACTCATCATCACAAACCCAACTGTATGTCCACCTCAATTCCAACGATTGGTTGAATCGGTCAGTTGATCGATTCAACCGGTCCTCTCATCAAGGCCAGGAATTGCCCCAATACAGAGCCCGACAATGGCACCAAGAAATGCCCCGCACACGAAGTGCAGGAGCACTTGTTCCAGTTGATTCGATGTCCTGTCATTGCATCCTCAATTCGACTGGTCCGTTGAACTGGCGACACTCCAGTCATCCCCGATAGCCGGATGACGACATACCCCAACCTACTGCCTGCGCAGAATTCGGGCAATTCGATTGTACACGACCAGCGTCACCAACTCCGAATCTCCACCAGTGGTATTTACAAGCTGTATGACTACCGCATCAATATCCTCATGATAGCGGGCGATACTCTGGTACCCCAGCAACCAACCCTTATGCCCGTACTTATAAACAGAAGTATAGATGGCCTGCTCATCGTCTTCCAACAATGAGCCGTCATTCAATGCTCTCAGGAATACGCCGACATCCTGCGCCGTCGCGACCATTGCACCACCTGGCGCCACATACTCAACATCTCTGAAGTCTACCTCATAGGGATGGTGGTAGCCACTGACGACATCTTCCAATTCCACATCGCTGAGCGAACCATACGTGTGGGTGAGTCCTAGAGGAGATTGTCCCAGATTTCCCTGACCCAATCCCAAAACCATTTGTGGAAGACTGCAGCACACAAACCGAGTAAGAGGCCTCCTCCGGCAATCCACATTATGCTGGCACGGCCTGACTCCGAGTCTCCGATATTGGCCCAAAGACAAAGCCCGACAATGGCACCAAGAAATGCCCCGCATACGAAGTGCAGGAGCACTGTTTTCCAGTTGATTCGATCTCTTGTCATTTCATCCTCAATTCGACTGGTCCGTTGAACTGGCGACACTCCAGTCATCCCCAAGAGCCGGATGGCGACTCACCCCAACCTACTGCCTGCGCAGAATTCGGACAATGCGATTGTATGCGACAAGCGCTACCAACTCCGATTCTCCACCAGTTGAATTTGCAAGCTGAATGACTACTGCATCAATATCCTCGTGATAGCGGGCGATACTTTGGTACCCAAGCAACCAACCCTTATGCCCGTACTTGTAAATCGAGGAATAGATGGCCTGCTCATCGTCTTCCAACAATGAACCATCATTCAATGCTCTCAAGAATACGCCGACATCCTGCGCCGTCGCGACCATTGCACCACCTGGCGCCACATACTCAACATCTCTGAAATCTACCTCATAGGGATGGTGGTAACCACTGACGACATCATCCAATTCCACATCGCTGAGCGAACCATACGTGTGGGTGAGTCCCAGAGGGGCCAGGATCTCCTCACTGATGTATCGCTGATGGCCATACCCCAACACTCGGTCGAGAATACCGCTTATCAACAGGTAGTTCGTATTGGAATAGCGGTAGTCGGCGTCCGGCTTGAAATCCGCCGACTTATCCAGGGCCAACTCCAAACAACCGCTGACCTCCGACGGCGGCATGGACCAATCGAACTCGTCATGATCGGTGTAGTTGGGGATACCGCTGCGATGTTGCAGCAACATTCTCAACGTAATCTGATCGGCGTATTCAATTCGCCCGACAAGTTCAGGCAAGTGTTCAGCGAGAGTGTCATCCAGCGACAGCCTCCGGTCATTGACCAGTTTGGCGGACGCAGTGGCGATATACAGTTTGCTGAGACTGGCAATCTTGAACAGGGCTTTCGGATCGGCCTGCACGCGATTAGCCCTGTCCCTCCAGCCGGCGCAATAGAAAGCCGGAGCTTTGCCCGCCTGGTCGACATAAACGATGATACCATCCAGCCCATGGCCAACAGCATCATCGACTTGCTGCTGCACCGTATCCGGTAATGGCGCCAACCATGCCAGTATTCCGTCCCAGGGCGGGAACACCACGACACAGACTATCGCCACAATGGGCATGATTACTCTGAGTATTCGAACCGTACGTTTCATTTTCGAATCGTGATGACCTTTCCGAGCCGCCCACCGTTTGCTTCGCATGCAAAGCTGTTTGGTGCGGACCTGACGAAAGCCAAGTGCGTGACGAACGGCTTTGTCTAGTGCAAACTCATGTTAGATCTCGCTGGCAGATGGCGAGTTCGCTTCGCCTTTCCATTTCCTAATGGCCCAAACCGCCAATGTGCATCAATACATAGCCGAAAGTGGTGCATCCCACGGCGTAACCGCACCCAAACCCAATGACCAGGAGGGCTGCGAAGTTGGTTGCCGCGGCCAGGGCCCAGCATGGGCCGTGACAAGCGGCTTCGTCTGCTGGAGCTCCTGATATGCCGGTCAGCCCCAACCTAGTGGATCCCCTTCAACCTCTCCGCCGGATCATCAAAGTTCACTAGCGCGGAGTCGAACTCCTCCGCGTCGAACGCCCCGCCGCACCAATCTAAATAGTGCTCGTGGCTCGCGTGGTTCGGATCACCAATGGCCTCGAGAAACTCCTCGAAACCGGGCGGGCCTCCACAGTCTTCCGGAGGACATTTCCTCGCGCCATCGAGGCATCGCAGGTCTTCGGCGCCGGGCTCAGCCGGCCGTGATTTCTCCAGGATTACCGAGTGAAGCCACGAGTCGCCGAAATCGTATTCGTATTTAACGTTGTCCCCGGGGTCAGCGAAATGTTCATTCAGTCGTCGTTGCCAACCCGGAACCGTCGATGATTCTCCGTCTTGGTCGGGAATGCCGATTTCAACGGTACCATTGTCGACTGCAAACGCGTGCAGATGTGAATCCGTCCAGCCCATTGCGTCTTGGATGGCAACGTGAAGGTCCCAAAACGTGTAGTCGCCCGGTACTTCGATTCGTCGCCAGATAGGCGGCGAGACGTCCAGTAGTTCGATTTTGAACTGTAATACGGTGCCCATAAACCCACCTTGGTTTTCGGTATAACGTTGGCTTCAGCTGCAAAGACAACTGGCGCAGTGCTGGCGTTAGCCGGGACTGTGACAGATGACATTGTCGGCTGCAAGCGGTTGTTAGATAGGGCCGTCGACTATGCCTTGACCGGCGCCGAGCCCACACCAGATACACCAAGCATAAAATAGTAAACCACGGCTTGGCCGAATACCCCGACCGGCAGGAGAAGCCACCACTTGGGACTGAAATTCAAATGAGCGGACATCGGCGCAGCGATGAGCGGAAAAGACACGACGGCTGCCACTACCACATGAGTCGCTATCGCCCTTTTCGCAGCACCTGGCAGTCAAGGCGAATGCCGATACCTCACTCTAGAACGTTTGCCACGTTGCAAGAATCCAAACTGCTGCAACAATGAGCACCAAGACTCTTGCCACGACGCCCCAGAATAAATGCCGCGTGTTACGGGCACAGCGCCAAATACTCACTACGGCAAATACAAAGTAACTCAATAAGAGGGGAATGATAAATACGAATACAAGAGTATCATTTTGAGTCGCGCCCAGTATCATGAAACTACCTAAGTAAGCAACAGTCACCACAAGCAACTTGCCAAGCACTCCGACCAGCCAAAATGCCTGCCATAGACGAGCAGAACCTTGCCAGCAGCGCACGAAGAAGTTTTGCGACGATTCGACAGTATCTGTATTCAACCTTCACTCCACCTAACGTTGGCTTCACCTGCAAGGGCGGCTTGGCGCAGCTTGTGCGCAAGCACAAGGTGTGACAAACGACCTTGTCTGGTGCAAGCTCTTGTTAGATGTCACACCCGTTTCGTTTTAGTTTTAGAATCGAAAATAGCACCGAACTTCTTTGCTATTGCAACGGCATTGTCGGACAATATTGCGCCCACATAGCCACCGATGCCTTCTGCGATCTCTGCCCCAGCTTCGTCCGCTACCTTAGCACCGAGTTTCTTCAATGCTCCCTTCAATAGGCCTTTGAACGATTTTTCGGGCGCCCCTGCCTTCGTGAGACCCGCCTTCACTTTGTCCTTCTGGCTATCATCCAAGATCGTCTCGACAAGGTCAGCGTAGGCCACCAGACTGAGTCTAATAATGCTAGACGAAAACGAACCATCGGAGGCGTGCCCAGATTGTTGTACCAGGTGGCGCAAATGGTCGAGGGCGTATGGGTTCTCTACCTCTAAGACGAATAAATCGCCATCTTTGTGAGGAGTTGCACCGGTTACTGCAGATACAACCAGTTTGTTGAGATCGGGCTCCTCCAGCCTCCTTAGCTCTCGGTCATATAGCAGCCCGCGAGCTTTTGAACGAGTCACGCGCAGGTTGGTGATTAGGTCATATACCTTGGGCTCATCGTCTACGTAGCCAATTGCGACTAGCGCTTCCAGAACCTCGAGATCTACTTCTCTTTTAGGCAACGCGCCAAACGACGGAGAAAGGTACTTATTGAGGAACCCATCTAGTGTTTCCACTAACTGGCCCTTCGTCATTTGCTCAAGATGGCGCTTAATCATGGCTTCCTTTCTGTACATCTAACGTCGCAAATCAGCCGCGCGGCTTTTTGCGTCGGCTGAATTTGCCTTGTTATGTGGCATCTTCCTGCTCACGTTCGAAACTTACAATTGTCTCTATGATTTTTTTTGAAACGTCCTCGACTTCCTCATCTGTTCTCTTTTTCAAATCTGCCCACACTCTATCTCTGAGATACAAAGGAAGGTGCCCATCCTCTACGTCATCTAGCATGATAGGAATGTATTTCTTCTTCATTCTCTCCACATCCTTTTGAGCAGCGACTATCTCCCTTCTAACCCAATTGGATTCTAAAGCTCTTTTTGATATAAACACTGCAACAAACAATGATTCATCAATGCCTTGTTGAATAGTATCTGATAATAAGTCTCCAAGGCGAACCTGTTCGTTGTCATACCACGTTGAGATTCCTACACTTTCAAGAGCCCTTTTCACTTTCTCTACTATCGGTTTGTCGTAATGAGTATGACTTAGGAAGACTTTTGCTTTTCCTCGCTTGTCCCGTAGAAACTTGTTGAGTTCCTCTAATTGCCCTCTCATAATGTTTATCCTATTCTCCAGCTCGCTCCTTTCGTCCATCATTGCCTCTACCTTCGGGACAGGATTTACTGTTAAGTAATACCTTCCAGTTTCGATATCTTCCCTTGTATAAGTCCTAGAACCTTCTACGACTCTTTCCCATTTAATCGTATCATGGCATAAGTCCACGTCCGAACTTAATGCAATTCGAGTAAGATTGGCACCATCGATAATAACCCCCGTCAACATAGTATCCCTTAGATCAGCATCCTTCAGGTTGGCGTTTTTAAAAACTGCTTCTCTAAGATCGGCACCTCTTAAATTGGTGCCTTCAAGGTCAGCGTCTTCAAAATTCACACCACGCAGGAACAGACAATTTAGCTTTGCCCCCTGAAGGCAAGCTGATTTGAAGCTTGCTTTACCTTCTATTGCAACATGAATACCATGGATTGTTCCCATTCTGTTAACGCTGTATTGTAAGGTTCGCTCTTTACCTTGAAGGTAACTACGCTTGCCATCAAAGGGAAAGAATGGCTCTGAAGGTCTCTCGGGGATTCTGATACTTGTTCGACTCAGATCCACGTCAGCCAGATTTGCACCTACAAATGTAACCCGACTAATTTCAACATTTGAAAGTTCTGCCTCTCTGAGATCCGCACCATTTAGGTTTGACCTTGTAAGCGCAACATTTGTTAGTATTGCACCATTCAGGTTCGCGCCCTCCAAGTTTGAATTCACAAGGGCGCTTCTTTCAAGATTTGTCTTCCTAAGCTTAGCCCCCTTTAGATTGGCCCCACTTAGGTCACTCCATACGATTTCGGACTTACTCAAGTCAGTATCAGAAAAGTCATAGTTCCTTAGGTCCGATATGCTGAAAAGCCCTTTGTATAAGTTTGGTCTTTCATTTGGATTCTCTGTCCTCCATTTATTCCAAGAATCAACGCCTTTATGGATACCAAACCAATGAAATGTTCTGCCCACCTAATTGCCTCCTGTGATGATAAAATATCTATGTACCGGGGTCTGACATAATTTCCTCAAACCACATAACAAGATATCTACAGAACTGCGTATCCAGATAACACTGCAGCTTCGTAACTGGATATGCAAGGGGTCAGTGTATCTCGCATAGTTGGCGAAAGCACTTCCCGACAACACAGTCACGCAGTTCAGGCTGCCCAGGGCATCAAACTCTAGGGCACATCCGATCCTGCTCTCCCGTCGACCAGCTAACCGCCAGCGGCCAAGAATACTGATTAGGAACCCAGCCAGTCTCAGATTTGCAGATTAAACTATATTGTTGAGTGATTCAACTTCATTCGTCAAAGGGACTTTTGACTCCTCGCCCACCTTTGTTGAGAACGTGAGTGTAGATCATCGTGGTGGAAACATCTTTATGGCCCAGCAACTCCTGAATGGTACGGATATCGTAGCCCTTTTCGAGCAGGTGGGTGGCGAATGAGTGTCGTAAGGTGTGGCATGTTGCGGGCTTGACGATACCAGCCTTCATCCGTGCCCTCTTCACGGCGCGCTGAACCACCGTTTCATGCAGATGATGTCGTCGTAAACGGCCCGTTTCCCGATGCCAATATGCTCGTGTCGCCGGGAAAACCCACTGCCAACCCCACTCCCACGGCGCCCGGGGATATTTGCGCTCGAGCGCAGCCGGAAGCTCCACACTTCCGTCTCCAGCAGTGAGATCCTTCTCATGGAGCATCCTGACCTTCAGCAAATGCTCGGCGAGCGGTTCCTTCAACCGATCGGGCATGATCGTGATCCGGTCCCGCTGCCCCTTCCCGTCCCGCACAAGGATCTCCGATCTCGTCGGTTCGAGATCCTTGATCCGCAGACGCAGGCATTCGAGCAGTCTCAACCCCGAACCATAGAGCAGCGAAACGATGAGCCGATTGACGCCGTTCAGTTCCGATACCAGCGCCCTCACTTCGGCAACCGTCAATACCGTTGGCAGTCTGCTCGGCTTCTTGGCCCTGACGATTCCATCCAGCCAGGGCAGATCACGGCCGAGCACATCCCTGTAGAGAAAGAGTAGTGCGCTCAAGGCCTGATTTTGCGTGGAGGCGCTGACGCGACGAACGACGGCAAGATGAGAAAGGAAGGCGGTTACCTCTTCAGCCCCCATCTCTGACGGGTGCCGAGTTCCGTGGAAGTGAATAAAACGACGGATCCAGCCCGAGTAGGCTTTCTCTGTACGTCTGCTGAAATGGCGAATCCTGACGGCCCGCCGTACGCTGTCCATAAGGCGAAGTGTCTGTGTATGATGGAATGAATTCATGCTCCGACAGACAGCAACCACCAGGCCAGATTTTCAATGAGCCGCGTGTGGAAACCTGTCAAACAATCGATCAGGCTGGTCTGCTCGAACCAGCTACTCCCACTCAATAGTCCCGGGCGGCTTGCTGGTCAGATCATAGGCCACGCCGGAGATGCCCGGCAGCGCCTGTATCTGCTCCTGCAGCTCGGCGACAAGCGCAAGCGGCAGCCGTGCGGCGGTGGCGGTCATCGCCCGCTCGCTGTGGATGGGCCTGAGAATACAAAGTTCGGCACCTTTACCATCAACCTCCAGCGGCACCAGCACCGTCGGGCACTGCCAGATCTCCTGGTAGAGGCCGTGGCGACGCAAGCCCTCCATCATCAGCGCATCGGCCTCGCGCAGCAGGTCCAGCCGGTCGCGGGTCATCGTGGCGGCCAGCGGACGGAAACTCGTCGGCGTCCCTTCGCCCAACCACCATAAGCTACGATTAATCCCCGTCACCGATTTGAGCACGGCGCCCGACGCTGTGTCGAGAGTGTCCCAGTCGGCCTTGCCGGTAAGCAGCACGGGATGCTCGTAACTCCGCAGGTCCGCCTTCACCCCCACCGACTTCAGCGGCAGCGGGCTGGCGGCGAGACCGAACTCGCCGACGATCCGATTCAGCTCCGGCGTCATCTCGGCCAGGCCGTCGTCATTGCCGTCACCGGTCGAACACAGCAGACGCACACCGAGCCCCGGCCCGGGAAAAGGGTGCCGCCAGATCATGTCCCGCGGGATACCCAGCTTCTCGCCTAATTCCCGAACTTCCACTTTATAAAGATCGGACAGCGGCTCTATCACCTTGCCCGCCTGTATCATCTCCTCGATCACCGGCACGCGGTTGTGATGCGTCTTGATCGTGTCGGCCCGCTTGGTGCCGCCGGTCTCGATGGTGTCGGGGTAAATCGTCCCCTGCCCCAGCAGGTGCCCCTCGATTCCAAGACGGCGTGCTTCTTTTTCGAATACGGTGACGAAGGTGGTGCCGATGGCCCGCCGCTTCTCCTCGGGTTCGACCATCCCGGCCATGTCCCGCAGGAAATCCTCGCTCGCATCGATGAAGTGGAGGTTCTCGCCGAGCCCCATCCGGTTGAAGGACTCCAGCACCTTCGCGCTCTCCCCCTTGCGCATCAGACCGTTGTCGACATGCAGCAGGCTCAGCCGGGCAGGCTCCAGCGCCTTGCCGAACAGCACGGCGGCCACGGTCGAATCCACGCCGCCGCTGGCGAGCAGGAACACCGAGCCGTCGCCGACCCGCTCGCGGATCGCCGCAATCTGCTCGTCGACATAGTTGTCCATGGTCCAGGTGGGATTGCATTCGCAGATGTTCAGGACGAAGTTGCCGATCATATCATCGCCGTGGGTGGTGTCGTCCACCTCGGGGTGATACTGAAAGCCGTAGCGGCGCAGCTTGTCCGACGCGATGGCCGCGAAGCGGTGCTCATCGCCCCCCGCGTCCAGCACCGAGTAGCCCAGCTCCGTGAAGTCGGGACCGATGCCGTCCACCGAATCGAAGTGGCTCATCCATACTTGCTGCTCTCTCTCGAGGCCGGCGAACAGCGGATGCTCCCGCACTATCGTCATCCGCGCGCGCCCCCACTCCTGCTTGCCGTGACGCACGGAGCCGCCGTAGTGCTTGGCGATCTCCTGGTGCCCGAAGCAGAAACCGAGTATCGGAATAGGGAGGTCGTAGATCGCCTTGTTGTATCCGGAATCCTCGCCCTGGGAGGCCAGCGACGGGCTCCCCGACAGGATGATCCCCCGGCAGCCCATGAAGTCCTCAAGCGGATCTTCCGGCTGACGGATCTCGGCCAGCACGTTGTGCCGACGCACCTTGGTTGCGATGAGGTGAGCGTACTGGCCGCCGAAGTCGACCACAGCGATGGTATCGTGGCGCATGAGCATCCCCACTCTGTTGGGGTTAATGAGTAGCCCCTAATTAGCAGAGACTCGTAGAAATCTCAAGGGGCAGCGCCCGGGAGATTGCGAATTTTGCCCCGAGACCATCGCCGTGGCCGCAGAAACGGCTACATCTCCTCGATATTGAGCCGGTAGATGATCCCCCGCTCCTCCAGCCCCTTGAGCAGGAAGTCGACGCACGCCTCGTGGCGACCCACGAACTCGGGGGGCGAAACCCCCTTCTCGGCGTAGAGACCGGCGGCGAGCATCCGCAGCGCCACGGTGGCGGTGTAGCCCGTGGTGCGGGCCATGGAGTGGACGTTGGTCGCGGGATCGTAGCGGTCGAGCAGGTCGTAGGTGTAGCGCACCCTCTTGCCGCCCCTCTCACCCTCGATGATCACCTGCATCACGGTGATGTCCACCTCGCCCGGCTTCATCTCCCACTGGGGGAACATCAGCTTGGCGGTGAGATCGATGGGCCGCACCTGCACGCCCTTCACCTCCACTGGCTCCTCGCTGAAGAGCCCCAGCTCGCGCAGCACGGCCATCTTCTCGATGTGCCCCTGGTAGCGCAGGGTCTTCTCCTTCAGGTTCGGCGCGTCGATGGTCTCGGCCAGCGTGCGCAGGCCGTCGCTGTTGAAGGCCTCCAGCGTACCGATGCCGGGGAAGTTCAGCAGTTCGGGCTCCGACAGCGCCTCGCGCACCACCAGCTTGCCGTTCTCCACGTAGCGCGCAGGCCGCGTGTACTCCTCGATGACGTCTATCGGCGAGAATACGGCCCTGTACTCGAAGGGCCACTCGCGCACTTCGGGCAACCCGCCCACGTAGATCAGCGCGCTTTCCGTCCTGTCGAGCAGGTTGTCCACGTGGCCGATGAGCACGTTGCTCATCCCCGGCGCCACGCCGCAATCGACGATCGCGGTGACCCCTTTCTCCTTGGCCAGGGCGTCGAGCTCCAGACAGTTCTCGGGGAAGAAGGCGATATCGACGACATTCCTGCCCGCCTCGATGATCGCCTTCAGGGTTTGATAGCCCATGAACCCCGGCACGGCGTTGAGCACCAGGTCGTGCCCGGCCACCAGCTCCCGCACCTTCGCGGTGTCGGACAGATCCGCCCGCACCGTGGTCAGCCACGGCTGCGCCGCGGACAGACTCGCCAGCGCCTCCTCGCTGATGTCGGCGACCGTAACCTTGAACTCCTCATCCCGGGCCAGATCCGCGGCCATCGGCCCGCCAACGAGTCCCGCCCCCAATACGATTACTTTCATGATTGCTCCTGTTGCATCTGAATTTCTGGAATATGGACAGCCCCACGCCCGGTGGCGTGTGGCGAGAAAACCGGTTGATGCGGAGCGACTACAGACCGCTGAAGCGGTTCAGGTAGGTGACGGACGATGCGGTGGACCCGCAGCAATGCGCAAAGGTGAAGCTCATGATCCCGTTTCGGTTGACGATCGGAGGACCGACCGTGTTCACACGACCGAGCATAGTCCAGAATCCGATGAAGATCCAGCGGGAAAGCGGCTCAGTCGTCCGCGCGGCGCAGAATCCGCTCGGCCAAGGTGCGAAACAGGTAGGTCTCCAGCCGCCGCAAACGGGCGCGCTGCAGAAGCCCGCGCAGACGTCCCTGCCACTTGGCGGCCTTCTCGGCTGGGAACTCCAGCGCCTCGATCGCGCGGGCCAGATGGGCGTACATCTCCTCCAGTTCCCCGGTCGTGGCGAGGGGATCATCGTCGCCGGTCGTTGCCGGTTGCACCGGCGCGGCGCGCTGCGACAACTCGTAGCAGACCACCATCACCGCCTGCGCCAGGTTGAGCGACACCTCGGGGCTGGCCGAGGGGATGGTCAGGATGCGGTGGCAGGGCGCGAGTTCGTCGTTGGTCAGGCCGATCCGCTCGGCGCCGAACAGAATGGCGACCCGTCCGCCGCCGCTCGGTCCGGCGAGATCGTCCGCCAGAGTGCGGGGCGTCAGCGGTTCCCCCCGCCCCAGCTCGCGGGCGCGGCGGGTGGTGGCGACGACGAAGTCGCAGTCGGCCACCGCCTCACGCACGCTGTCGGCGTGAACGGCGTCGGCGAGAATCGCCTCGCTGCGGCAGGAGACCTGGGCGGCGAGGTCGACGTCGAACGGCTCCGACGCAACCAGCACCAGGCGGGTGAAGCCGGTCACCCGCATGGCCCGCGCCACGGCTCCGATGTTCCGCGCGTCGGAGGGGCGCACCAGCACGATCCTGATCCTGTCATCGGCCATATTGAGCCCGCCGTCCCGTTTGAGGTTGCTGCGCATACCCGATCATAATGCCACCATCCGGAAGCCGACGGCAAAGGAAAACCCCGACCTGCTGCCGCGGATCGGGGTTTCGCAAAGCTGTTGGGGGCGATTAGTTGCCGCTGCCCCTGGCCTCGACAACCTCAACCAGCTCGAAGTGGAGAGCCATCAACATGAACTCGTCGGTCAGATTGAGATAGGACCACCACTTGACGTGCACCTCCTGGAAATGCGCCAGGTCGCTGCAATTTTCGGCGAGCCACAATTTCTCGGGCACGTCGCCGAAACGCACGGGATAGACCTCGGTGACCTTGATCCGGCAACGGATCCGCCCGTCCCTGTTGAACACCTCGACGAGGTCGTTGACCTCCCAGCCGCCATCGTCATATTCCCCTTCGGGCAGGGGGTATTCGCTGGCGGGACAAACCATGGCGGTTTTCACTCCGTCGATGATCTGGCGAATCCTCTCCTCGCCATCCTCCTCGACACCACCCAACTGAATCCTTTTCAATCTATCCATGCTGCCTCCTCGTTACACAAAGGATACAACACGGGGCCACTCCATTCCAACCGCAAATCTGTCCGATAAAAAGATCCATCCGGTTTTAATCTCCGGCGGCGGATTGCGCCCTCCAGGCTGAGATCCGCTCTCTCAGGAAGCCGGCATCCAACCAGTAGATGTCCGCGCAATTCTCCATGGCGACCTCGTCGAATTCGGCTATGGTCCAGGTTGCCTGGGGGTTGCTGCGGTCCGTCCGCTTGTGACTGACGAAGAACAGATAGCGACCGTCCGGTGACATGGTCACGAACTTCGCCTCCGGTGAGGTGAGTTGATCCACAACCTCCGGGGCCGTCCAGTTGCCGTCCCCATCCAGGATACTGAGCTTGATCCGCAGACCAGCCTGGGTAACAGCCGTGAAGAGCAGGTAGCCCTCCTCGCTGTTGACATAGGGCGCGACGGCCATCTCCGCCGAGTTGACCGCACCGGGCAACAGACGGTACTCGGGATAGCCGCCGTTGTGCGGCTTCAGCTCGTAGATGTCGTGCTTCTCGCGATCGGGCGCCTTGAATGCGGCGTAGAGCGTTCCGTCCGCTGCGATGGTGCAGCCGCCGTTGAGGTTGAAGTCGTTGATGGGCGTATCTATCGGTTTCGCCTCCCCCCAACCGTCGCCCAATCGATCCACGGACCAGATTCGGGAACGTTTGGCGGCGGGCTCCTCCCCCGGCAGCAGCCGCTTCGTGGTGAAGTAGAGGCGCGATCCGTCCGGCGCATAGTTGGCGCCGCCGTTCCTCCCCGGCGTGAGAAACGGCAGGGGCTGCGGCTCGCTCCACACACCTGCCTCATCACGTCGGGTCAGATAGAGCATCGAGGTTATCGTCCCGGCGGACTTGCCGTTGATCCGCAAGATCACCTCGCGACCATCCGGCGATATTATGGGGAACATGTCATCGTGATGCTCGGTGGATGCAAAACCGGGCGCGAAGATCTCCGCGACATCCGCTGGTGGGGTCTTACCGAAGTAGTCAAAGGCGACGTCGGGCTCCGTCTCCGCACAGGAGAGGGCTTGCAGGCCCGCAAGCATCAGGATCAACATGCCGTATCTCATAATCGCTCCTTGTCGGAAAATCCGGGTACGCCTGCATTAAATGCTCTGGCGGAAGATCTGTCATCATCGGATTTCCATGAGCGACGCGAACGTCGACATGCCGACCGTTGCCGCGATGTGCATGCAGACAGGCCGAGATTGCGGACAGGCCTATTGCGCGGTGCCCGCCTGGGGCACGGGCACCGGCAACAGGCAACCGCACTGGTTTGAAAATATGAGATGGATCCGGGCGATCACGCCCTATCCGGTTGTGGGGGGCCTCCCGCGGCCACGCGCTGGTAGTCCCGCATCAGCTCGGCGATCAGCTCCTTGACGGACATCAGTTTTTCAACCCGGAAGGCGTTGGCGCCGGCAAAGGCGAACCCCTCGTCGAGCAGGCCGTCCCGCGCCTTGGTCAACGCCTGGGCGATGCAGTAGGGGGCCTTGCGGATATTGCAGGTGCGCAGACAACGCCAAAGGCATTTGTAGGGTTTCTTGATCCCGGCGGAGACATCCCGCAGGTAGCGATTGATGATCGCGCGCCCCGGCAGCCCGACGGGGCTGTCGATGATGCCGAGGTCATCCTCACTGCAATCGATGTAGGCCTGCTTCACGCTATCGTGAACATCGCACTCATGCGTGGCCACGAAGCGGGTGCCCATCATCACGCCTTGTGCGGACATCCCCAATATCCGATGGATGTCCTCACCCGTGTAGACGCCCCCGCCCGCGATGACGGGGATCGCCCGCCCGTAGCGCTGCTCGTAGGGCGCCACCGCCTCGATCACACCGGGCAGGATGTTCTCGAGTGCGAAGGCCGGATCGTTGAGATCCTGTTTGCGAAACCCCTGGTGACCGCCGGCCTTGGGGCCCTCAACCACCACCGCGTCGGGCACCAGGGAAAAACTCTTTGACCAATGTTTGAAGATCAGCGATGCCGCTCTCGCCGATGAGATCTTCGGCGCAATTCTGGTATGCATGCTTCTCAGGTAATCCAGATCCATACCCTTGGGAGGCTTGAGCGGCAGACCGGCGCTGAGAAACAGAATGTCCGCGCCCTCCTCGATCGAGGCGCGGCACAGATTGTCGAAGTCGGCGAGGGCGAGCATGAGATTGATGCCGAGAATGCCGTCGGTGAGTTGACGCGTGAGCCTGATCTCGCTGCGCAGCGCCCGCATGTTCGCCGCATGGGTGTCCTTGGCCCAATCCGGATCAAGACGCCCGATGCCGGCTGCGGCGATAACGCCGATCCCGCCGGCCTCCGCAACCGATGAAGCCAACCCGGAGAGGGAGTAACCCACACCCATTCCCCCCTGAACGATGGGGATTTTGGCGACCAGATCACCGATCCTGAGCTCCGGCATACCCGGAAGTTTCATTGCATCTCCTTAAGCCTTGTTAAGACTTGCTCCATGTTGACTGAGTCAACATAGCAAACCATGTTGACACTGTCAACACAAAGCGGGAGATTTTTTTAAGGGGTCGGAAGATCGGGCTATGGACTGTGGGCTGGATTGGTGATCGGCTCAGTCGATATCGCCGACAAGCGCCACGCTGAAGGGGTGGAGCTCGCCCGCGAAGACACCTCCGGCAACCGCAGGATCGTCGTCGAAAACCTGTTGCGCCGCCGTGTCCGATTCCGCCCGGAAGATGACTATGCCGAAGCTGGTGGAATCGTCATTCTGGGTGCGCCCCGCCAGAAGCACCGTTCCTGTTGCCGTGAGTCGCTGCAGATACTCGAAGTGCTCTCCCACAAGGGCAGCTTCCCGCTCTGTGGGCCCGGTCTCCAGCATGTCGGATCGTGTCGGTTTGATGCGGTAAATGTACTGCTTGCTCGTATTCATGATGCCTCCCGGATTCACGCCATATTAACCCGATCCCATAGCCGGGCAAGAGTTCCTTCAGGGCAAATCGTAAAACGCCGCAAACGTAGAGTATCGCCGGTGAAGGCAAGCCCGATGTTGCCGCCATAAACGGGGGATGGTAGGATCCCGCTGAATTGCCGGAAAACCCCGTATAGTTGCCGAATGGATCCTGAAGGGGAACTCATGCCCAAGCTCCTGATCACCGTGGACGCAGAGCCCAGCCGCTACCATGGTCGCCCCCTGCCCTACGAGATCACCATGGAGGGTCGCCTGGATGGCGGTGTCTGGGGCGTCGATCACATCATGGATCTCAGTGAAGCGATAGGCGGCAAGGCCACATTCTTCCTGGATGTCCTCGCTCGCCGCGTCTACGAGACCGAGTTGAAGGAGACCGCCGCCCGCATAGCAGGGCGCGGCCACGATATCCAGGTGCACACCCACCCGCTCTGGGTTGGCGACCGCAACACCATGCCCGAGTATACGCGCGACGAACAGCGGGCGCTGCTGGCCGAGTGCGCGGATTGCATAGAGGAGTGGACGGGCATCCGTCCCGTGGCTCATCGCGCCGGTGATCTCGCGGTGAACGGGGATACGCTGAAGGCGCTGCAGGAGACCGGTCTGGATCTGGACAGCTCCTACGCCCCCGGTTATCCGCCCTGCGCCAATCTGGGCGACACATTCGCGGACAGTCGGGCCAGCCGCGCGGACGGCCTGATCCAGTTGCCGCTCACCTCCTTCTCGGCCGTCCGACTCGGGTCCATCGAGCGGCTGCGCCTCTTCGATTTCAACGCCGTCACCGCCACCGAGATCAGGGCGCTCCTCAAGCAGGCGCTGGCCCTGGAGCTGCCCTACGTCATGGTGCTGCTCCACAGCTTCAGCCTGCTCCGCATGAACGCTGAGCGCACCAGCTTCCGTTTCGATCCGGACGCCGAAGCGCGCCTGCTCAGCTTCCTGGCCACGGCAAAGGATCTGGGTTTCGAACCGACGACCGTTCGGGATTATCGCCGGTCGCTGCTGGCGGAACATGGTGAGAGCGCAAATGACGGTATGGATACGCTCGCGGTGGATGGACCTGCCCCGACCCCGCCTCTGCCGGTTACCGGTCCCTGGATAACCTACCTGAGCGCGGTCGAGCGGGCGCGGTACAGTCCCAAGGCGAGACTGGTGGCCCTGGCCCCACCGGCGGCACTACTGCTCCTGATACTTGTCCTGTTGATTTTTATGAGGTAATCGGATCGGCCGGCTACTTGATCACGCTGGGAAGCAGACCGAGAAGCTGCTTCACCTTGTGTTTCCAGGTGTTGTCGGCAACGCAGTCGCTGAGCCTGCGACGGCTGCCGTCGTCCAGCGGATTTGCACACACCTTGTCTATGCTCCCGGTGAAAGCCTCGTAACTGTCGGCGACCTCCACCCCGGGCAGATCATCAGCCAGGCTGCTCACTTCGGGCAGGGCCGATGAGACCACCGGGCAACCGGCGGCGATCATCTCACGCAGCTTGATGGGATTCACCGAAAGGGTGAGATCGTTGAGCAGAAACGGGATCAACCCCACGTCGAAATGGGCCAGGTAGGCGGGTAGCGACGCAAAGGGTCTGGGACCCATGACATGGATGTTGGGTTCGGCGGTGAGATTGGATACATCCACATCGGACCCGCCGATCAGCACCAGTTGATCATCGGGATTGGCGCGGGCCACATGGATGAGCAGCTTCTGATCCACCCAACCGCCCAGCAGTCCGATGAAGCCGAATATGCGTCCGCCCAGCGGCAGGTCCGCCGGACGATTCTGTCCATCAAGACTCGTGGCAAAGTGTTTGTAGCTCACGCCGTGCAGCACCATGTGGGTGTTGTCGTTGTAGCGCAGGGAGCGTCGCTGCAACTCGGCGGAGGTGGTGATCACCAGATCGGCGCTCCGGCAGCAGAGCTCGTCGAGTCGCGACATGAGACCGGCGTCGTAGGTATCGAAGGCATCCCAGCGATCAACGCAGTAGTAGAGTTTGTACCAGGGCCATCTGGCCTGAAAACTCGGCACCATGGGGAGAAAATTGATGAACGTCGGCTTCGAGAAACCCAGCCGTCGACAGGCCAGAAGCGCCCCACGCAGATAGATCTGGGCGTTGAGCTTGCGGATCAGTGTGCTTTTCGGAAAGGGGAGGATCAGGGGGGCGATGACCCAGATCCGCTCATCGACAGGTTGAATGCCGCTCATCGCCTGACCGATTTTCTTGGCGATGCGGGAGCGATCATGACGGACGCCCAGGCTCGGAGTCCGCATGCCGGCGCCATTGACCCAGAGAACCCGGTGACCGGCGTGCGCCAACTCACGAGCAACATGATGTTTACTCGTGGGATTTTGCAGGCCATCCTGCCAGGCATTCGCCAATATCACAAAATCCAATGGCACTCCCTGTGCGCTGGTCCGGGCGAAAAACAGAACCACTTCATGGTCGATTACCGATTGAGGTGACCTTGAGTAGATCCTGGGGATCGCTCAAGGTGACAAGATGGGCAAGATATATGCCTACCTTGGATTACCCCACATTCAGATCCTGTTAACTGTTCGTGAATTCCACACATCACCCGTATACCAATCGCAACAGTCGCAGCAAGGCCCATAAACCTCCGCAACCCATATCACACAAAAGAGATACACGTCCAGTCATTGTCGAGACATCAGGTCGGAACCTGGCTGACAGATATCGCCACACCCGCTATTACCCGCTGCAATTCAACTATACCTGACACAAAAGCAGTGTTGCAGGCCTGGCGCATCGAGCTGTCGGGATTGTCTCAACATCCTGAAATGACTTGAGATTTGGTGTCTGTTTCAATGCCCCCATCTCGCGCACCATACCATGAAACCGGATGGTGCAAAGCATATAGATCATTTCAAGAGTAGCACATGGCCGCGGGGGGGGTCAATTCCACCACATAGTGGACTCTCCTTCCTGCCTGGACAGGAATGTCATGGTATTCACCCCAGCGGCAATGCCCGGCGTCGGAGGATCTTGTCGGATTGGAATCGCCCCGAACGGACGACAGCCTTTGTTGACGCTTTTCAAACGCGGGTGTAGGATTCCGAAGTCGATGAGCCGTATCTGATGAGTGTTACTCACTGAGGAGAATACAATGAGCCGCCGCCATGTTGTTCCGATGGCCATGATCCTCCTGCTGGTTACCGCAATTCCGAGATCCGTTCAGGCAGTGCAGTCTTACTCCGAGGATTTCACGACCACCACGTTCAAGGACACGCTCAACACCACCGCCGACTGGGACACTACGGCGGCGATGCTGAGGTTGCCCCCCTTCACCTCCACGCTGACGGGTCTCATCGACACCCCGTTTGACGCCGTGAGCGTCGCTGTCGCGGGCGATCTCGCCTACATTGCCGACGGGGTCGGCGGTCTTCAGGTTATCGACATCACCGATCCGGCCAACCCCGTGCAGATCGGCGCTCTGGACACCGCGGGCGCTGCCCTCGACATCGCTCTGGCCGGGGACATCGCCTGCGTGGCCGCCGGTGAAGCCGGCCTGCAGATCATCGACATCACGACTCCCGGTACCCCTCTGTTGATCGACACCTGCGACACCCCCTCTTCAGCCCAAGGCGTAGCGATCGCTGGAGATCTCGTCCTGGTGGCGGATGACGACCGTGGTCTTCAGATCATCGACATCACGGATCCCGCGCACCCGGCAATAATCGGCGCCATCAACACGCCGGACTCGGCCCTGGACATCGCCGTCGCGGGGAACTACGCCCTCATCGCAGACGGTGACAGCGGCCTGCAGGTCATCGACATCACCGACCCCGCGCACCCGGCTGGCGTCGGCACCATCGACACGCCGGGCACCGCCTGCGGCATCACATTGGCTGGGGATCTCGCCTGCGTGGCCGACGGCGCCTCCGGTCTCCGGTTATTCGACATCACCGACCCCACGCTGCCCGTTCCGATCGGCACCTGCGACACCCCCGGCGCTGCCCTCGGCGTCGGGATATCGGGCGATCTCGTTCTGGTCGCGATGGTCGGCGGCCTGGGTCTGGTCGACATCGACGATCCCACGCAGCCGCAGCTGTTTGACACCTTCACCACGACCGACCGGATCCTCAATGTCGCAGTCGCGGGGGATCACGCCTTCGCCGCCGGTGGCGCAAACGGGTTGCAGATTGTCAGGATTCGTCAGCTCATGGACTTCGTCCGTCTCGGTTTCGACATCACACCTGTCGGCGCCTTCGGGCTCACCCGCACCGGCGATCTGGCCATTGTCGCGGATTATCCCGAGGGCCTGCGCATTATCGATTGCGGCGACCCGACCGATCCCGAACTCCTGAGCACGTTCACCACCTCGGGGGAGAGCTACAATGTCGTCGTGTCGGGCGATCTCGCCCTGGTGGCGGACGGCGCCGGCGGTTTGCAGGTGATCGATATCGGCGATCCCGCCGACCCCACACTTACCGGCACCTGCGCCACTCCCGGGCAGGCCAGTGACGTCGCCGTGGCCGGAGACCTCGCCTTCGTGGCTGACTACACCAACGGCCTGCAGGTGATCGATATCGGCGACCCCGCCGATCCCGTCATCATCGGCAGTCTGGATTTGCCGGGCTTCACCCGCTACATCGAGGTGGCCGGTGACCTCGCGTTCGTGACCAACAGCGAGAGCGGTTTCGGGATCATCGACATCAGTATCCCGACAAACCCCATCTCCGTAGGCGGATGCACCACACCGGGCGACGCCCGCAACCTGGCCGTGGCGGGGGATCTCGTCTACGTGGCGGACTGGCTGAGCGGTCTGCAGGTGATCGACATCTCGCAGCCCGCGAGCCCTGCGGCGATCGGCAACTGCGTCACCGGCGGCAGCGTCCGCAGCGTTGCGCTGGCCGGGGATATCGCCTACGTAGCCAATGAGAGCAGCGGGTTGCAGCTGATCGACATCAGCGATCCCGTCAACCCCGAGCTGGCGAACGCCTTCGCCACGCCGGGCAACGCCAGGGATGTCGTCGCCGCCGGGGATCTTGTCTACATCGCAGACTGGCAGAGCGGCATGCAGGTGGTCCAGATCTACCAGCATGAGGTCCTGGTCGTAAACGGCAGCGGCCGATCGCTCCCTGTGGACGACAGCGCCGACACGATTCTGCTGACCAGCCTGACCAGCACGGAGGTCAACGACGTCAACTGGGAGCTGAGCGCGGACGGCGGCGAGCACTGGCAGCACTTCTCCCCCAGCGGCGCATGGATCGAGTTCACGATGCCCGGCACCGACCTCATGTGGCGGACGACCCACACCTGGACCCAGGGTGTGAACCCCTCGGTATCGGCGCTGACCCTGCGGTGGTTGTGCGAATCAGCCGGCATCGGATCGATCACCGATGTTCCGGCCGATCAGGGCGGTCGCGTGCTGATTCATCTGGCGCGATCGGCCTACGACTTCGCCACCACCTCAACCAATCCGGTTACGGGCTACAATGTCTGGCTGCGCGTTGATGACATCGCCGCAAGAGGGACGATTCTGCGCGAGGGGACAACCGCCGCCGACAACCTGTTCGGCGGCGCGGAGCCTATCTTGAAATGGCGGGGGAGGAGCTATCTTGTACACCCCGCCGGTGAGCGGGGCGACATGCCTGCGGGGCTCTGGGCCAATGTCGGCGATTTCCCCGCGCTCCAGCAGCAGGAGTACGGTTTCATCGCCGAGACGGCGGCCGACTCCACAGCGGCGAACGGCGCTCCAGCGGTCTACTGCATCACGGCACACACCGCGGATCCCGTGGTCTGGTTCGCGAGCCAACCCGACAGCGGCTGGTCGGTGGACAACATCGCCCCCGGCGTGCCCGGCAATTTCCGGGTGGATCACACAGCGGAGGAGGGCGCGAGTTTGACCTGGGATCCGTGCGCGGAGGAGGATTTTCAATACTTCCGCATCTATCGCGGGTTGACCGGCGATTTCGAGATCGGCCCCGAGTCGCTGATCCACGAGACGGTCGGGACCGGCTGGCTCGACGCTGCCGGGGCGGCGAACCACGTCTACAAGCTCACCGCCCTGGATCACACCGGCAACGAAAGCGAGCCCGTCTCGTCGGAGGAGGTGCCGGTGCTTCTGTCGGGGATCCTGCTTCTGGAGACGACGGAGGGGGTGCGGATCAGCTGGACCTCGACCGGGTTGCCCGGCCGGAGCTGGGTTCTGGAGCGGGAGCGATCGAACGGGTCCGGTCACTGGATCAATGCGACCAGATTGCCCGGCGTGATTGCGGCGGAGACGGCGCAGGTAACCTGGCTGGACGACACCGTCGAAGCTGGTCAGCGGTATCGCTACAGCACGTTGCTGCTCGGCGACAACCAGTGGACTGAGAGATACTGGCTGGGGGAGATCGCGCCGCGGGGATCCATGTTCGCGGACCGTCTGCTCGGCGTTTGGCCCAACCCCTGCAACCCGACGGCGACCATCGCCTTCGAGCTGTCCCGCGAGGTGGAGGTTGAGTTGACGGTCTACTCGATCAACGGCCGTCTGGTCAGGAATCTCGTGAAGGGGAAGCTCCCTGCCGGACCGCGGCAGGTCGTCTGGAACGGATGCGACGACCAGGGTCGCCCACTGCCCAGCGGCGTCTACCTGGCCCGCATCCTGGCGCGGGGTTTCAGCGACACCCGGCGCGTTGTGCTCCTCAAATGAAGCGGCTGATCAAGCATTAGAGGTGTATTCTATTCTGGCAGCGGAAGAATCCGGCAAGGCCCGGTATTCCTGCATTCAAGATCACCCGGCAGATAAATGCAATGCAGCTTGACCACGTTCATCATTGTCCGAAGTGGGTGAAGCCGATCTGCCAGGGTCGGGATACTCCAACGAATTATTAAGTCAGGCTGATGCCTTCGCGGCGGCAGAGGACCGTGATGCTGTCCTCTCACCGTAGCCCCTCCAGGACGCGTTTAATTTCAGCACCCCGGACACTCAGTGTTGACAACGTCAACACTGGCTGCTAGGATTCCGCTCCCAGCCACAGGAGGCGACATGGCGAAGAGGAAAAGTGCTTACCATCACGGGGATTTGCGGGCGGCTTTGCTCGAGACGACTGCGACGCTCATCGAGGAGGGGGGCGTCGGCAAAGTGACGATGCGGCAACTGAGCGATCGTATCGGCGTATCGCGCATGGCGCCCTACCGCCACTTCGCCGACAAGAACACGCTGCTCTGCGCGGTGGCCGAAGTGGGTTTTCAACGCCTGCGCGCCATCAACACGCCCATTCTCGCAAGTGAAGGCAATGGACTCGACAAGCTCAAGAGGTTGGCCTGCGCCTACGTCGATTTCGCCATCGAGAATGCCGCGTACTATCGACTCATGTTCGGTGCCGAGGTGGTCAGCGCCCCCCCGATCGAGTTGCGGGCGGCGGCCCAGTCGTCTTTCGACGAGTCCATGGTGGTCGTCATCCTCGCCAGCCAGGAGTCCGGGTTGATTCACGCCGAGGATCCGCTGGTGCTCGCCAACATCATCTGGTCCACGATACACGGATTGTCGCTGCTGATTATCGATGGCCAGATCCGGGCCGAGGATATGGCCCATACTCTCCTTGATGACGAGGCCAGCCGCGTCAAAGGCGATTCACACGACCCACGGCACTTCGTGACCAAGACCGTCGACGTGATGATCGCCGGGTTCCGCAACTGCGGCTGAGCCCTCAAAGATCCGGAGATCCCGATCACCGTTATATGTCGCTTTGATGGTGGACTTGCCCCCAACGCTGGTCTACAGTGCTACCATTATTGAACATTCAATCACTCTGACCCGAGGAGCCTGGCATGCTACGCACCAGTCTGGCTCTGCTGATTCTGCTTGTCGCATTGACCGTGGCCGCCGAGGAGGAGCAAACCGTGCCGCCGGTATCGTCGGCCACGGCCATGACCCTTCTCGACCGCATCTATCCGGCAGAGGGGGCCTATCCCGCTCCCGAGCTGCTGGAGGATGCAGAGGCCATCCGCCTGCTCGTCGAGGCGGACGCGACACCTTACGAGGGGGCCAACTCCCTCGTTCTGTTCGACCGTACCCTGGTCGACGTGGAGGAGAGCGGACTCAGCCATCGCCACCACCATCGTTTCGTCAAAATACTGGAACCCGCGGGTGCGCTGGCCCTGCGCGCTCTCCGTTTCGAGTACGACCCTGCCTCCAACTTCATCGAGTTGCGCGGCGTGCGGATCCACAGGGCGGATTCCACCGTGGTCGTCATCGACACCGATCTGGCCGTCGATGTCACGCAGCCCGCCGGGACAATCATCTGGGGTGCCCGGATGAAGGTGCTCGGCCTCCCCCCGCTCAAACCCGGGGATGGCGTCGAGCTGCTCACCTACACCAAGGGTTTTCTGATCGCCTATCTCGACGACGAGACGCTCCCGGACGGCACGGACGGATCCCCCGGCGCGGCGACATCATCCGACCTCACCGCTGATGAGCGCTATATCCCCCCCATGCGTGGCCACTTCTACGACACCGCCCTCTTCCAGGGGCACACGCCGCTGCTCGAAAAGAGCTACACGGCCGTGTTGCGCCGCGCCATGCCGCTCCAGTTCAGCGTCTACAACGGGGACATCCAGAGCAGTCAGCGCTTCGAGGGGGAGCGACTCGTCTACCGCTTCTGGAAACACGATGTGCCCGCTGTGGTCGATGAGCGCCGCATGCCCGAACTTAACGACATCGCCCCCAAGGTGGTCATGGCCACCACCACCGCCTGGGAGGACAAGAGCCGCTGGTTCTGCGAAACCAATGAGTGGGTGTTCGCCACGACCCCGGCGATCGACGCCAAGGTGCGCGAGATTACCGCCGGCCTGAAGAGCGACGCCGAACGGATCAAGGCCCTGCACCACTGGGTGGCGCAGAACATCCGCTACTTCGGCCTGACCATGGGCGAGGGCGAGGGCTACACCATCCATCCCGGCGACATGACCTTCCGCGACCGCTGCGGCGTCTGCAAGGATATCGCCGGCATGCTGGTGACGATGCTCCGCTCAGCCGGCTTCGAGACCTATGGCGCCATGACCATGGCCGGGGAGAGGGTCGAGGAGATCCCCGCCGATCAGTTCAACCACTGCGTCGTCGCGCTCAGGCGGGAGAACGGCGAGTTCCTCATGCTTGACCCGACCTGGGCCCCCTGGAACAACTCGCTCTGGAGCCGTTGGGAGGGTGAGCAGCACTATGTCATCGGCACCCCCGAGGGGCAGGAGCTGATGAAGATCCGCCCCTTCGCGCCGGAGGACAATCTCCTGACGCTGGAGAGCGAAGCCAAGCTGCTGGCCGACGGCACCCTGGAGGGGACCTTCCGCTTCGAGGGGCGGGGCATCTCCGATGGTCGTCTCCGTGGAGCGGCCGGCAACCGGGAGCACCGCACGCTGCGCGGCTACCTCGAGGGCTGGCTGAGCGCACTCGGCGATCAGGTCGAACTCAAGGAGTATCTCTTCAGCGACCACAACGACTTCAACCGCGACACCACCCTGCGCCTGATCTACCGCATCCCCCGCTACGCCGACGTACTCGGCGGCGAGATGGCCTTCCGCTCCCCCGGGCTCCAGCTCACGGCGGAGAACGGCTCGCTCTCCCGCCTGGCCGGCGTGCCGGAGGGGGAGACGCGTCTGCACGACATCTTCATGTGGGCGGGGCAACTCATCTCGCTCGATGAGACGATCACTCTGCCCCGCGGCTACGATGTCGAGAGCCCGGACGACATCGACATCGACGAGAACCAGGGGGCGGCGCAGCTCACCTGGTCGACCCAGGGACGCAAGCTGACCCTGGATGCCGACATGACACTCAACCGTCGCCTGATCCCGGCCGAGGATTTCCCCGGTCTGCGCGTGGTCGTTGATGCGATCCAGGACAGAGCGAGCGAACCATTCCACGCCGTCAAGTGAAAGGGGGGGCCGTGCAAACCGGTAAACACATTACTCTGATCGGCACTCTCACAGTGCTGCTGGTGCTCACCGCCGGCATTGCGTCCGCCTCTGCGGTCGGACCGCTCGGCGATGCCGCCGTTCGGAGCCGTGTGGAGAACGCACCCGAATTCAGCAATCTGGAGGCGGTGATCCTGTTCGAAGGGCGCTACCTGGAGTTGCACGCCGGTCTCGTGTCGACCAGGGTGCAGCGTCTGACCCGGATCGTGAGTCCCTGGGGACTCGAACATGTCTCCGACCCGCGCCTGGCCTTCGACAGCGCCCGGCAGGAGCTGACCGTCAACGCGTGCCGCACCTACCAGCCGGACGGGTACTTCTACGACTCCCCGGTCAACGCCTTCAACGACGTCACACCGGGCGGGGTGGCGCTGGCCGTCGACTTCCTGACCATCCGCGAGATGGTCGTCACCCACACAGGGCTCGAGCCGGGGTACTGCATCTGGTTGGATTACACCATCAGCGAGACGACACCTTCGGCGCTGCCCTACAACGAGGTGTTCACGCCGCAGGGGAGATTCCCCACCGCTGAATACGAACTATCCGCAACCGGCGACCTGTTCGGCGAAACCGTTAATCCGGATCCGGCAGGATTGTTTGCCCTGCCCGAGCCCGAGCGGGATGGCGACACACTGCGGTGGCACCTCACCGAACTGCCCGCCAGCCCCGGTGAGGCGACCGACCGGCTGGGTGACCAGATACCCCGCGTGGTGCTCGCAGCGGTGGACAGCTGGGATGAACTGGCCGGGGGGCTGCGGGAGCAGTTGATCCTGGCCTCCGAGAGTTGCGACGGTCTTGAGGAGTGGCTGCTGGATCTCGAAGCGGACAGCCCCTTCCTCGACGGCCGCGACGCCCTGCGGGTCTGCACCGAAGCGCTGGCCGACAGAACCGCGCTGCTGACCTATGCGCCCGTCGGTGTCCCGTTGACGCCGCGATCCGTCAGCCGGGTGCTGGAGACCTCGGTCGCCACACCACTCGAGCGGGTGGCGCTGTTGATGGCCATAGGTCATCATCGGGGTTTCGAGACCAGCCTGTTCTTCCCCTCCACCAGCCGCACCATCAGTCGCGACATCCCCGCACTCGGCATACTCGGTTCACCATACCTGAAGTTGCGGCCGGGCTGGGACAGCGACTCTCACTGGACCTTCCATCCGACGAGCGGCGAGGTGACGTCGCCCTGGACCGATCAGCGGGACATGCCGGTCCTGTCGATCCTCGATGATAGAGCCTCCTGGGAGATGGATTGCCTCCCCAGCCCCCGGCGGTTCACGCTGAACATGTACTGGAATCTGAATGACGGCACGGTTCACGCCGCCGGATTCTGCAGTTTCGACGACAGAATCAGCGGCAACCCGCTCACGCCCGAAACGCTTCTGGCCGAGTGGGTCGGCGGCTGGTCCGATGAAACCGAGACAGGTGCGAGCAGCATGCTCTGCAACCTGAGCGGTTTCGATTTCGAACTCGACGCCACCGTGACCCCGCCCGCAGCGGATGACCGCGGTCGCACTACAATCGAGTTGCCGCTGCCGCCCCTCGATCTGCAGACGATCATCCCCGCGGGGATGACCCTGGCGCACAGTCAGTGCCGGGCACGTCTCTTTCCCGTCGCGCCGATCTCGATCCAGATCCACTGGCTCATCGATCTGCCCGAGGGGGTCGAGCTGTTGAGCGGCGAGAACGCCGGCGCGGGGTTCCCGGGAGCGTCGTTCACGCTGGAGCGGACGCTTGAGGGGAGCAGGTTGAACAGCACCTATCACCTGGAGTGGAGCGGCGATCCGATCGATCCGTCGGGCTATGCCGACTGTCGACAATTCCTGTTGACGGCCCTGGACCCGGCCATGAGTACACTGGTCCTCAAGGGGACGGATTAGCGTCGGCGAGACAGAATCGACAGAGCGGCTCCACGTTGTGTGGGGCCGCTTTTCGCTGGGTTCGACATACCGGATTTAATACTTGCCCAACTCCGGCTAAGCATTGCCCAACTCATGTGAATAGCCTTGCTGCAACGGCGATCTGTGATATATTGCGTCCCGGTAAACACCCGCGGCCGCGATTCGGCGACCAGTCCCTTATGGAGGAAAATTCAATGAGTGAAAACAAGGTCATGAACCGCTGGATTGTGGTGGTCGGTGCCATCCTGATCCAGCTCTGCCTGGGCGCGATTTACGCCTGGAGCGTCTTCACCAAGCCCCTCGTCGAAGCGGGCTGGACCAAGACCCAGACCCAGATGGTCTTTTCGGCGGGCCTGGCGCTTTTCGCCATCGTCATGGTGATCGCCGGTCGTATGATGCCTAAAGTCGGTCCCCGCAAGCTCGCCATCTCCGGCGGCATCGTGCTGGGCGCCGGCTATCTCCTCGCCGGTATTATCGGCGGCACGTCCTTCTGGCCAATCTTCATCTGCATCGGCATCATCGGCGGCTCGGGCATCGGCCTGGCCTATGTTGTTCCGATCGCCGTCGGCATGCGCTGGTTCCCGGACAAAAAGGGACTCATCACCGGTCTGGCCGTCGCCGGCTTCGGCTTCGGTGCGACGATCTGGGTCAAGATGGCAGGCGCCTGGGGCCACATGATCGAGAACATGGGTCTGTCGCAGACCTTCATTATCTATGGCATCATCTTCGCCATCGCGACGATCCTGGGTGGCCTCACCATGGTCTTCCCGCCCAAGAACTGGCTCCCCGCAGGCTACACGCCGCCCACAGCCGCTTCCGGCAGCGCGCCTGCCGCAGGCTCCGTGGACTACGACTCCGGCGCCATGCTGAAGACTCCGCAGTTCTACATGATCTTCCTCACCTTCCTGTTCAGCGCCGGTGCGGGCCTCATGTCCATCGGCCTGATGAAGCTCTTCCCGAGCCAGGCCCTGGAGGCCAACGGTATGGATCCGGCGGTCGCCTCGGCGACGGCGGGCACCGCCATGGCCGTGTTCTTCTCGCTGGCCAACGGCATCGGACGTATCGTCTGGGGCGCCATGAGCGACAAGCTCGGCCGCAAAACCTCCGTGGTGATCATGACTGCCACGCAGGGGATTCTGGTCATCATGTTCCCCATGATGGCCGGCACCAAAGCGTTGCTCTATCTGGGCGCGACGCTCGTCGGCTTCAACTTCGGCGGCAACTTCGCCCTGTTCCCGACCACAACCGCCGATACATTCGGCACCAAGTTCGTCGGTCAGAACTACGGCTGGGTCTTCCTGGCCTACGGCGTGGGCGGCATTGTCGGTCCGATCATGGGCGGCAAGCTGGGCGACCTGAACAACTTCCCGCTGGCCTTCACCATCGCCGGTGTGGCCTGCCTCGTGGCCGCGGTGATCGCCATCGCCACGAAGCCCCCGAAGATTGCCGCCTAACCGCGACAACCTTCCGGAATTCGATATGGGGAGAGCCAACCGGCTCTCCCCTTTTTTTGATCCCCCGGAATATAATTCGGCATTGCGGTACTACATTGAGGACGACGCTGGTGTCGTCCACAGAGATCGCAACCGTCTCCGAATTCAATGAAGGGGGAACCCATGATAAGAATTGCTCTCGCTCTTCTGCTGCTTCTCGCCAGTAATGTTAACGCTCAAGAGCCGCCGCTTATCAGCCTGTTCGGTGACATGGAGGCGACCGTCGACGAGGTGGTGGTCCCCCAGTTCATGGAGATCAACCTGTATATCCTGGCCCATCTGGACATGGAGCGGATCTCCGGCATCAGGGGTGCGGAGTTCGCGCTTAATCAGGTGCCCGCCAATCTGGGCTCACCCATCGGCACGATGCAGATCACCTGGGAGGCGCCGGAGGTATTCGGCGATATTCTCTACGGGATCAACCTCGGCTGGCCGGAGGCGCAACCCGGGCCAATCGTTCTGCTCGGCACGATGACGATCATCGACCTGGGCGGATTCAACTTTGACGACTATGTGATCAGCGCCATCGAGTCCGCCTGTTGCGGGAAACTTGAGCTGATCGATCACAGGCTGGAGGACGTTCAGGTCGACGGCGGCGACCTGATCCTCAACGCGCCCAACACGGCGTCTCGACAGACGGATTGGGGTGCGATCAAGGCCCTGTACTGATTCAAGCCGATAATCGCCTTGCCTGAAAGGGGAGCCGCGAGGCTCCCCTTTTCAGCGTATGGATATCATCATCAGAATCTGATGTGCGACATGAGCGGGTGCTCCGGTCGACAATCGTGAAGTTCATGGCGAGGAATCACCCGCCGACAATCGGTTGACGATCAGGGATCGACAAACCCGCACTCGGTGAAATGCATATCCATGTTGATCTTGATGTGGACGATCAACGGCAGCTTCACCTCAAGAGCCATGTTCATTTGCCGAGGGACAATCTGGTTGTCCAGCTCCCGGAACGTACCCTTGATGTTCATCCGTCTGACTGCGAAACGGCTCTTGGACGGATCGACATCCACCTCCAGCATCGCACCGGTTGCCGTATCGACCCAGACCTTCCCCCGCCAGAGCCCCCTCCGCTTCTTTTTGGGTCGGACCTTGATGCGGGCCAGTTCACGGTCGCCCCGGGTCTCTATCTCCTCAAGCCGGAAACGGTAGAGCTTGCGGCTGGCTGGGGACCAGAAATCGAAATCGGATTCCAGACTCTCCTCCTCATCCTCTTCGTTCGCGGAATCATCATCCTCCATCTCATCCTCGCCCTCCCGCCTGAACAGGATCTCCTCACGCTCGCTCACCGTCTCCACGGAATCGGCCGTCCACTGGATGTAGGTGCCATAGGTCATGCTCTCCTCTTCGAGTTGATCGTCCCCATCCACCACCCGCACATGGGTGTCCATCTTGAATTTGTAGGGGCGGAAGCTCTCCCGCTCGCGGGCAGCATAATCGACGGCTTTTTGCAGGATCTCCCTCTCACTCATCCGCTCGGCATGCACGGCGGCTGATTGCAGCGGACCGGCAACAAGGAGAACCAGCATCAACCTGATAAAGAATATTCCACGCTCCGAATTCACGAGCAACCTCCTGACAGTATAGGGAACGGCAAACCGGTTCAGCATACCTTGGGGTATGCCGAGGGTTCCGCCCCCGTTTACGTGCCGGTATCAGCAGCAACAGCAAGCCGCATTACGCGGGCCGCTACGGTTGAAATCACGCCGACCGTTTGCGCAATGACCCTCACGGCCATTTCTTTCAGACACGCCATCACCGATGATGTATAATCAGGTCAGCAATTTTGTCCACCCAGCACTGGAGTTCAGATGCGTTCCACCCTCATCACCCTGCTTGTCATCGCATGCTTGCTCCCCTCCGTCTCCGGCGCTATTGAACTCAGACATGTCGCCGGCAGCCCGGGACCCGATGGCGCGCCCAGTTGGTCCCCCGATGGCTCCACCATCGCCTTCTCGTCGGAAGCCATCGGCAACTGGGAGATCTTCAAAGTCGACGCCATGGGCGGCGAGTGGACGAACTTCACCAACCACGATGCCCTCGACATCTACGCCAACTGGAGCACCGCCGGCGATTGGATCTCCTTTACCTCCCGCCGCGACAACGGAACGGGCGACGGCGACATGGACATCTGGATGCAATCGGTGGCCGGCGACTCCCTGTTCTGCCTGACCGACTACGAGGGTTACGACAACTTCTCCTGCATCGACCCCTCCGGCACGCGGATAGCTTTCACCAGCGATCGCAGTGGCGAGATGGAGATCTGGGTAATGCCCATCGACGATCCCGCCGCCGCGCACAAAATCAGCACCGGCAGCATCTCGTGCATGCACTCCGTCTGGAGCCCCGACGGTGAGTGGGTGGCCTACGACGGTCGCGAGGAGGGTGACTACGGTCATGTCTTCCTCTATCGCTCCAAGGCCGACGGCTCCTACACGGAGAAAATCCCCATCGACCTGCTGGTCGGTTGCGACCCTGGCTGGTCCCCCTGCGGCCGCTACCTGGCCTTTGGCGGCGGCGACCACCCGATCGAGTGGGATCTCTGGGTCTGGGATTTCCAGACGGCCAGCCTGATACAGCTCACCGAGACCCGCCATATCGTTCAATCCCCCCTCTGGAACGCCGCCGGCACCGAGATCGTCTTCGCCTTCGTGCGCAACAGCAACAAGGACGTCTGGGTGGCCTACGACCTCCCCTTCCCACCGGTCCCGACTGAGAAGAGCAATGTCAGCCGAGTCAAGTCGCTCTTCCGTTAGCGGGTACAGCAACCGTTTGCCTCTCTAACTTCAAGAAAAGTAGGGATTTACTCTTGACGAACTCGTCTTGCCGAGTTATTATCTAACTGTTTAATTAAAACATCTATTTAAGAATAAACGACAGGATCCGACAAAGTGACCGAAGCCACTCGCAACCTCCTCATCGACACCGGCCGGCGAATCTTCGCCGATCAGGGTCTCGATGGTGCGCGGGTGGATGTGATCGCGCGGGATGCCGGGGTGAACAAGGCGTTGATCAATTACCACTTCCGGGGCAAGCAGGGTCTTTACGAAGCCGTACTCGCCGACCTCTTCCAGACGGTGGCCGAGGAGCTGGAGACCGATCTCGATCAGCTGACCGATCCGGCCGACCGTCTTGCCGCCTGGCCCGACGCCTTCTGGCGGATTCTCAATCGACACCCGCAATTCGCATCGCTGTTCTCCAGGGAGTTGCTGAGGGGCTGCACCTCGCTGACCGACGCGGGTTCCGCCAGCCTCGGCTCAACCGGCCGCAGCTTTGACCTGCTCGCCCGCACCCTTGCCGAAGGGCGACGGAGCAGGGCCATCGCCCAGGCCGAGCCATTCTCCCTGAACATGCTGATGCTGGGGTGTCTGCTCACGGCCCATATGGCCAATCCGCTCCAGGAGAGTCTGGCGGAGATCCTGCCGGCCGAGAAGGTGGCGGGATCCGGCGAGTCGGTCGTCCGGATGTTGAAGAACTTCATCGAGCGGGGATTGCTTGGCGATGCCGCTCGGAATCCTTCGGAGAGTTGACCGCGGGAGGGTGAGATATTTCGCTCAACGCTCCGAAACTACACGGGGTCGGCATGGCCGACCCCGTTTTCTTTGTCCTTCAGAGATCAGCTCGAACTTCCGAAAACCGTGCGGGGATCGCCCGTCGCCAACGTGCACCCACGCGACCACGGAAGTCGGCTCAAAATGAGTCGGTATGTGAAAACATGACGCTGCAATCAGTTACAATTCTGCATTGGAGCAAGGCTCAGCTTGACGTGGCTACACGCGTTAGTATCATGCATGGGGTCAGGGACTTTCTGGCGGTATCAAAAGCCCATTCGCGATCGGCGAATCCTTCAACAGCGGTTGCACTAAAGGTCATACTATGAGCGCTATCATCGGAATTCGCCGTGAAGACAAGAATCGCTGGGAACGGCGTGTCGCGTTGACCCCGGCTGCGATCAAACGGATCATGAGCAGTGATGAGATCGAATTCGCCGTTCAACCCTCCCCCATCCGTGTGTTCAAGGATGACGCCTACGAGGCCGCCGGTTGCGACATGAACGAGTATATCGACCACGCGGACGTCATCTTCGCGGTGAAGGAGATCCCCATGGATCTTCTGGTCGAGGACAAGCCCTATGTCTTCTTCTCCCACGTCATCAAGGGGCAGGATTACAACATGCCCCTGCTCCAGAAGCTGCTCGACCTCCGCTGCACGACCGTCGACTACGAAAAGATCACCGACGACCAGGGGCGGCGTCTGGTCTTTTTCGGCCGCCAGGCGGGCCAGGCGGGCATGATCGAGACGCTGTTCGCCCTGGGCAAACGGTTGAAGTGGGAGGGCTACGATTCCCCCTTCAGCAACGTCAAACAGGCCTACATGTACGATGATCTCAATGACGCCAAGCACCAGATCCGGGAGCTGGGGATCAATGTGCGCGCCGGGCTCGATCCCGATCTCTGCCCGCTGATCGTCGGGTTCGCCGGTTACGGCAATGTCAGTCAGGGCGCACAGGAGGTCTTCGACCTGCTGCCCCACCAGGAGATCGAACCCGACGAGGTCGCGGATCTGTTCAACCGGAAAGACCCGCCGCGAGATCGTGTGTTCAAGGTCGTCTTCAAGGAGGAGGATCTGGTCGAGCCCAAGGCCGCCGACGGCGAGTTCGAGCTGCAGGATTACTACAGGAACCCGCACAAATACCGCTCCCGTTTCGAGCAGCATCTGCCCCACTTGACCGCACTCGTCAATTGCATCTACTGGACCGATGATTACCCGCGTCTCGTCACCAAAGAGCAGGTGCGGATGCTCTGGAGCACCGGCCAACGAACGCTGAGGGTCATCGGCGATATCAGTTGCGACATCAACGGCTCGGTGGAGTTCACCCACAAGGCCACCGAACCGGATACCCCCAGCTTTATCTACGATCCCATCACCGCCTCCTTCAAGGACGGCACCGAAGGTCGCGGCATCATCGTGATGCCGGTGGACAATCTGCCCTGCGAATTGCCTCGCGATGCTTCCGAACACTTCAGCCAGGCCCTTGAGCGGTTCGCGCCGCTCCTTGCCAGGGCCGATTACACGGTCCCTTTCCCCGATCTGGCGCTGCCGGGCGAACTGAAACGCGCGATCATCACCTACCAGGGGAAGCTGACACCCGATTACCGCTACCTGGAGGACTTCCTGACGGATGACTGACAGGTATCACTCGAGAGAATTACCAACGTTTTAAAGAGGTTTACCCATGAGTCAAGACGCCCACAGGAAGAGGATCCTGGTGCTTGGTGCCGGTCTGGTGACACGTCCTTTGGTGAAGTACCTGCTGGCTGTCCCCGAGTTTGAGGTCGCAGTGGCCGACTTCTTCGTTGAAAAGGCCGAGGAGATGATTGCGGATCATCCCCGCGGCAAAGCACTCTATCTCGACGTCAAGGACGACACGCTGCTCGGCGAACTCGTCGCCGGTTCGGACCTCACCGTCAGCCTTGTCCCCTACATCTACCACGTCAAGGTGGCGCAGCAGTGCATCGCCCGCAAAGTGCCGATGGTTACGGCCTCCTACGTCAGCCCGGAGATGCAGGCGCTGGATCAGAAGGCGCGGGACGCGGGCACCATCGTTCTCAACGAGATCGGTCTGGATCCCGGCATCGATCACATGTCGGCGATGAAGATCATCCATGCGGTCAGGGCAAAAGGCGGCAAGGTCGTCAACTTCACCTCCAACTGCGGCGGCCTGCCCGCCCCCGATGCGAACGACAACCCCTGGGGCTACAAATTCTCCTGGAGTCCGCGCGGCGTCGTGCTGGCGGGCCGCAACGCGGCCGAGTACCTCTGGAACGACGAGATCCGCAAAACCCCCGGCCCCGAGCTCTTCGGCGATGTCCGCACCACCGAGATCGGCGACATGGGTGAGTTCGAGATCTACCCGAATCGCAACTCCCTCAGCTACCAGGAGATCTACAGCCTGGAGCATGCCCGCACCCTCTTCCGGGGGACGTTCCGCTACCCCGGGCATTGCGCCACCTGGAAGGCGCTGTCCGACTGCGGCTGGCTGGAGCTGGACGAGCAGGAGATCAACGGCAGGAGCTTCCGGGAGTTTTTCGCCGGACTCATCAAGTCGCAGGGCGATCTGACCGTCGACCTGGCCGCCTTCCTCAAGGTCGAGGAGGACGCCGATCCGATCTATCGGATGACGTGGTTGGGGCTGCTCGGCGATGATCCCGTGCCGGGCGAAAGCAAGAGCCCGTTGGATGTCCTCGCGGAACGTCTGGAGGTCATGCTCCCCTACAAGGAGCAGGAGCGGGACATGATCGTGCTGAAGCACGATTTCACCGCCGAGTACGACGATGGCTCGCAGGAGCGGATCGTCTCGACGCTGATCAACCACGGCATTCCCGGCGGCAACTCCAGCATGGCCCGCACGGTGAGCCTGCCCGTGGCCATTGCAGTACGGATGATCCTCGAGAACAAAATCAATCTCACGGGTGTGCATATCCCCGTGATCCCGGAGATCTACGAACCGGTGCTGGCCGAGCTGGAGACGCTGGGCATCACCTTCGAGGAGACGGTCGAAAAGCTGTAGCCGCATCCGCAAACGAAAAAGCCCTTCCCGCTTTGCGGGGAGGGTTTTTTGCGCCTGCCGGTTGAGGCGGAGTTACTTGAGAAGGACGATCTGCTGTCTGTCGATCGGCCCGTCGTCACCCATCAGATTGACGAAGTACACGCCGGAGGGCAACACACGATCGGCATCGTCACAACCATTCCAGGTGACCTCATGCCGTCCGGGGGCGATGATCTCGTCGCGGAGCAACCGCACGCGGCGACCGGTAACGTCGTGAACGGCCAGCACCAGGCGCTGCTCACGCTCATTGGCGAAGCTCAGGCGGGTCGATGGGTTGAACGGATTGGGCCACGCCGGGGCCAGTGCAGTCGTCGGAACATCCTCGGGCAGACCGGTGAGGGTGCCGAAGAACAGGGTAATCGAGGTGTCGTCGTCACCGAGGATTGCGATACCGTTCGTCTCCCCCATGAACCCGAACCAGCCGTTGTGGTCCGGTGTGCAGAATCCGGACTGGTTGGCCACCAGGCGATACGAGAATTCCAGGCGGTCACCATGGTTGATGATCAGATCGGGTTGGCCGTGAGGATCATCGAGAATCCACCGATACGGCGTGAGCCCCATCAGGATCTCATCCTCCTCGCCCTCTTCGAACTGATAGTTGATAGACTCATTGTTCAGCTTCACATCATCCGGAAACAGACGAATCCAGTTCGGCAATTGCTCCGAATAGAAGAAGCTGTTGAGTTGTGTGGTTTCCTGTGTGACAAACTGTACTTTGATCTCGACTATTTCACCCACACTGAACGCAGTACCCGGGAATGTGCGCTCGAAGCTGACATCCAGGTCATCCGGGTATGTGAGAGCCGACAAATTCGTCGCCCACAGACATATGAGAATTATGAATAACACTCTCTTCATCAATGCAGCCCACAGGTGTCGATTGTTATGGAAACAACAAGTGATTACTCATCACTTTGCGAATGTACACATACCCGAACACTTCACTGCACAGACAATGCCGACAGTCACAAAGGAATGAAAGTATATCATAGAAAACCCGGAGAGAACAGGCTAGCCTGCTTCTCCGGGTTTCTTATTTTTTTACGCACCTGCACAATCAGCCGGTCGGTTAGCGACTCGACCTCTGAACGGCACAGGCCGCAGGCAGGTAACACTGGTCTAAATAGTCTCGAACCATACGGTTAGCACTGAAGCGCCAGGCCATGGTTGCAATCGAATTCTTCATCATCTGCACCCATTCCTGCGGAATCCCCTCACTGTCTCGATCAAAGTAGATCGGAACGACGGTGTGCTCCAGCACGGAGAACAGCGCGTCACGGTCCCGCTGATCCTGAATTTCGGGATCCCGATGATGATTCTTGGTCCCGATTGCGAACCCGTTGCTGCCATCGTAAGCCTCGGCCCACCATCCATCCAGGATGGAGCAATTCAGGCCGCCGTTCATGACAACCTTCTCGCCGCTGGTGCCGCTGGCCTCAAGGGGGCGTCTTGGCGTATTCAGCCAGATATCGACCCCCTGGACCATATGACGGGCCACATTGATGTCGTAGTCCTCCAGAATGACCATCCGCCCCCTGAAGGGCTCCTCGCGACTGAGCTGGAACAGGCTCTGCAGAACATCCTTGCCGGGCTCATCAGCCGGGTGCGCCTTGCCGGCGAACACGAACTGAACCGGGTACCCGATGTTGTTGAAGAACTTCGTCAGCCGCTCCATATCGCCCAGCAGAAGATCCGCCCTCTTATATGTGGCAAACCGACGGGCGAAACCGATCGTCAGCGCCTGGCTGGAGAGGAAACGGGACACATCCGCCACGGTCTCCTTGCCCTCCTTCCGGCGGGTGGCCTGGGTGACCAGACGGCGGCGCGCGAAGCTGATCAGGCGCGACTTGAGCAACTGATGCGCTTCCCACAGCTCCGACGGATTGATGTCGTGAATGCCGAGCCAGGTTTCCGGGTCGTGGATCTTGTCCCGCCACTGATGCCCGAGACGAGCATCGAACAGCTGGGCCACCGACGGCGCCATCCAGGTGGGCACATGCACGCCATTGGTGATGTGACCGATCGGCACCTCGTGCTCGGCGCGGTCCGGCCAGAGCCGATTCCACATCCGACGGCTGACCCGTCCGTGCAGACCCGACACGCCGTTGACCGTATTCACCGATCGCAAGGCAAAGGTGGTCATGCAGAACTGTTCAGCCTGATTGCCGGGATGAATCCGACCGATATCGATAATCTCATCGATTGAGCGACCAACCCTCTTCGCCAGTGGCGAAAGGGTCTGCTTCACCAGAGCGGGATCGAACCGGTCGTGCCCCGCCTCCACCGGAGTGTGAGTGGTGAACACGGACATCTGCGACACCTCGCGGCGCGCTTCGTCCCAGTCCAGACCGTCCCGCTCCATGAGGCAGCGCGCATGCTCCAGCAGGGCAAAGGTGCTGTGCCCCTCGTTCAGGTGCAGAGCGCCGGGCTCGATATTCAGCGCCGCCAGGGCGCGCAAGCCGCCTACCCCCAGGAGCAGCTCCTGTCGGATACGGGTCTTGCGGTCACCGCCGTAGAGCGTGGCTGTGAGCTCGCGGTCGAACTCGTTGTTCTCCTCGACATTGGAGTCGAGCAGGATCATCGTACAGCGACCGACCTCGGCTCGCCACACACCGGCATGGATCACCCCCTCCTCGGTCTCGATCGCGATCTTGAGCCACTCCTTGTCCTCTGTGCGCACCCGCTCCATGGGCAGATGCTCGAGGTCGGTGTGGCCGTAGGCCTCACGCTGCCGCCCCTCGCTGTCGAGATACTGGCGGAAGTAACCGTGGAAATAGAGCAGTCCGATACCGACCAGGGGCACGCCCAGATCGGAGGCACTCTTGATATGATCGCCCGCGAGGATACCCAGGCCGCCCGAATAGATCGGCAGCGACTCGTGCAGACCGAATTCGGCGCTGAAATAGGCAACCGGCTGATTCATCAGCGAACTCGGTCCACCGAGGTCCGTCAAACGCGGAGCCTTGGTATATTCCTGGAGACGATTGAACGCATAGTTAATGCGACTGTCGATCGCCATCTCTTCGGCCCTGGGCACAAGCTCCCACTCCTCGAAATGTTCGAGGAAAGCCAGGGGACTGTGATGCACGCCGCGCCACCGGACGGGATTGAGATCCCGATAGATGGCAATCACCTCAGGGTGCCAGGTCCACCAAAGATTGCGAGACAGTTTACGTAGTTTTTCGACATAGCTTTTTTGAGACATAGCCGGTGAATAGCACGTCTCATGCCACCTGTCAACGCTCGACCGCCATATGGAACTGCCCACCCGAGAACTGTTTACGGAAGCGAACCGAATTCCGCCTTAACCCTTGCCTATTCCCGAATAGCGGACAATCGAATTGAAATTCGATTCAGCGAAATGACAAAATCCGGCTGCTTGGATCACCCATTCCCACCGGGTGGATCCGCCATCCGGCCTGAGTTTCTCCCCCAAATGGTAAACTCGATTCCACCGGCTGGTCAAAAAAGACCCCTCACTCCAGCAGATCGGCGGAATGAGGGGATATTTTTCATGAGCTGTGGGGGAGAGTCTCTGCAGCTCACCCCCCACTCCGGTCAGCGGATCAGAACCAGTCTCCGGGTGTCGGTGGCTCCATTGGCCCTCAGTTTGACGAAGTAGACGCCGCTGGCGACGGCCTCGTTCCGGTCATCCTTGCCGAACCAGTCCACCTCACGCTCACCATGCTCCAGGTAGCCGTCGAACAGCTCGGCGACCTGACGGCCGGCGACATCGTAGACCACTATCTGCGTCTCGCCGGCCGCGGACAGCGTGAAGCGGATCGTGGTTTTCGGGTTGAACGGATTGGGGAAGGCGCCCAGGATCCTGTCCACGGCGGGGGCCGGGCCGACCTCTATCGTCTGCCGCTGCAGCAGCACCCAACCGGCAGCGGAGTTGTAGGAGAGCGAGTAGATGAATTCGCCCCCATCGACCAGGGAGGGGTCGCGATCCACCGCCTGGAAGCCACGTTCGCTATGCACCGCAACCTCGACCTCACGCGCCACGGCCGAGTCCACATGCACGGCTTCAAGGCGGAAGTCGGCGGATGAGGCGGGCTCGGAGACATCCCACTCCAGAGTCACGACCCCCTCGCCCGATTCGGAATGGAAGCTGGTCATCAGGGAGGGGACGGACTCGAATCCGCAGACGGCTGTAAGGCCGTAGCCCTGCGGTCCCATGGGGACGTTGTTGCCGACGATGCGGATCGTCCAGTCGCCGATGGCGGGCGTTTCGATGACCACCCGCTCGATCATGTTGAGCGGATCGGGCTGGCCGCCGGTGACGGCAACCCCGGCGGCGGTATCGAACCAGTTGCCGTAATAGGTGCCCGTTGGCCCCTCAACGATCAGATGGAGGTCATTGACCACCACATCATCCGCCAGTTCGATGCCGGGATAATCGGTGAACGCCATGGTGATCTTCAGGGTCTCGGTGTCGTCGACGATCGAGAAATTATACAGATCCTCGCCACCCGCCTCCAAGCCATCGGCGTTGCGGACATCCCAGACCCGAAGCTGACGGGTCTCACCAGCGAAGTAAAGACCCTCGTCGAGTGCGATAGCCCCCCACCCCTCAAGGTTGTTGGGATAATGAGAGGGATCTAATGCCGCATCATAGCAGGTGAGATATGGCGGCCAGTTCCCGATGGGCAAGCTATCCATCTCAAAGGATGAATTGATCAATACTGCCCGCATCAGCGCACCAGATGGGGTGAAGCCATCTCCTTGAGTCTTTATTCCGCTTGGATAGAAACCCTCAATGAAGTATTGCCGCGCCAGTGCTCCCGTAGCAGCTACCGCCGGACAGGCCATTGAGGTGCCGGTCGATGATCTCGTAGTGCAGAAATAGCTCCTGCTCGCACTGTCAATACGGTAACCGGGGGCATAGAGATCGGGCTTGCGACGTCCATCTGCAGTTGGTCCCATCCCGCCGGATTGGCGACTATCGGTATGGACAACTGGAGGATTCGAGTAAAAATCTCCAACCAGTTTGCCGTTGCCCACCGCCAGAGAGTTTTTAGCATTTTCCGGGGAGGACAGACATTCTCCATTAATGGTGGCGACCAGTACAAAATCGTCCTCATAATCCCAGCTGAACTGGTCGATATCGACGCACATATTGAGGTAGTCCAGATTCACCCCATATGATCCCCAGGAGTTGCTGTGGATATGGGCACCACTCTCATGGTGGAGCATCAGGTCATTGTAATAATCGTAAATTGTGAGATCGGGATTATATTTAGATGAGGAGATCCGTGCCCGATAGGCCAGCGAGCGGAGTAGAGTATCCGCCGGCGACGCCTCCAGGTGATAACCGTTACCGACCAGGATACCAGCAGTGTGGGTGCCATGACTGGAACTGGAACTGGAATCGAAATATGCACCCAGGAACTGAACCTTACGATGATCGGGGCCTATGGGGTCACCCTCGGGATCATAGAACCAGCATTCATTCCAGCTGAAACCGCTGTCGATGTGCCCTAGGATTTGCCCCTCACCGTGAATTCCCCGTTCCCAGAACGGTTGGTAATTCGGAATGTGGCTCTGGCAGGCCCAGTTGATGTCGTCATTGCGATCAGTGGCGAAACCCGGTTCGGCGATCCACAGGAGTCCCGGCAACTGAGCAAGCTGTTCAACGGCTTCGGCTTCAATACTGATGCCGATCCTGCTCTGCTGCCCAACCTGCGTAGTCGCCCTGACAACTCCTCCTATGGAGCTGATACGATCCACCAGATCGACCAGCCCGCTCCCCTGCACGAACGACAACACCAGCCGCTTCTCGCCGCTCCGCTCCATGCCGGGTTCGATCTTCCAGGCGGAGTCGTACTCGCGGATCATATCAACGCCCGGCAGCGCGGCCAGCTCCGCCGCGACCTCGGCCGTGGCGCGAACGAGATAGCTGTTGGAGTGGATGAAGGCGATGATCATACCGCCCGTCCCCTCCACCGCGTCGCGTTCGGTCCTGGCCGGGCACTCGGTGAAGTGGAGCAGCCAGATCGCCCGCTCGTGACGGTCCAGAGTCAGCTCCGCGCGATCCCCCAGCGCCTTGCCGACGGCCTGGGCGTCCAACGTCGCGTTGCGCAGGTAGACTTTACCGGCATCCTTGGCCGGAACAGGCACAACCGCGAGGATCATGATCAGTGTCAGTATGGTGATTCTGCTTTTCCACACCATGGCGGCCTCCAACCTAATTAGTACCTGTCTTGAAAAAACTGATGAGGTTGCCCTCGGGATCCTTGACGTGCATGAAGATCGCCGCATCGGTCAGCTCCTCACGCACCAGCTCCACACCCCGCTCCGCCAGGATGGAGCGCACCGATACCGGATCGTCTATCTCGACGTCCAGAAATGTCGCGTTGCCCGTGGGGGCATCCCATGCTTCCGGATCGGTGGCCAGCAGGCCGATGGTGATCCCCCCCGTATCCAGATAGCAATATGTAGGCCCCTCGTCGGTGACCTCCCACCCCAGCGATCTGGAGTAGAATTGCCTCATCTTCTTCAGATTGCGGCAGCGAAACGTGATACTGATTGCGCGCATGAAAACCCTTCCATTACCGGTACACGGGGAGCTAAACGGAGAACCGGCCTGAAGTCAAGCCGGTGACCCATCTACTTTAACAGAACAGCCCGGAGAATCCGACCATGTTCTCCCCATTCACCCACCGCATTGAGGGCGATCATGTACACTCCGGCCGGGAGGGAGCGGCCCCGCTCATCCTCCGCGACCCAGTTCACCTCGGTTGTCCCCCTGTGCAGCCGACCCAGATTGCGCGAATCCAGCAGCCGCCCGGTCGAATCATAGACCCGCAGGGAGACTCTGGCGGCCCCCTCCAGCTCGATGCTGACCGTGGTCCGCGGGTTGAAGGGGTTGGGATGCAGACTCGCGGCCAGCGGCGGAGGCGGCGGCTCCTCCATACGGGACGGATACAACTCGCACACGGTGACCTCGTTTCCCTCCGGCGTCACAACCGTCAGGCGGTAGCAGGCGCCCCAGATCTCAGCTCGCGTTGCCGGTTCATGGGTCAGACCGTAAACCCAGTGGCCACCGATCAGACCCTCCGGCGCAACCGGCGTCTCGTTGATCAACAGGGGTCCCCCCCCCGACGCACTCCGCAGCCTGGCGATAACCTCGCGGTTCGACATAATCCCCTGCCCGTCGTCTCCGCGCCGCGCCGCGCGGACGTCGCTCTTCTCCCCTGGACAGAGATAGACTCGGAAGGGGAGATCATCGGTGCAGGTCCAGCTCAACTCCACCCGCGGAGGAGCCGAATCCCACATCACGGCCGTCCCCTCGACCGCGCAGGTCTCCTCAATCGCGGTGAGCACGCCCCCCTCGATGGCGAAGGCCTTGCCGCCCACACCGCTCAACGACTGGGTGCCGGCCAGCACGTCGGCGCAGCCGGAGCCCGAGAGATCCCCGCTCCCCCGCACGGTGTACAGGCGGTGCCCTGTGTCGAACTCCCAGATCAGATCGCCGTCGCGACCATTATAGAGGTATACCTTCTTGTCGAAGGAGCCGGCGATGACCTCGTCCAGCCCGTCGCCGTTGACGTCGGCGAGACGATCCACGGCCCAGCAGTCGCCGCCGTTGATGGTGCCGGCCCAACTCTCCCAGATCAGTTGACCGTCGGCGCCGCTGATCACCCGCACGGCCCTCTCGAAGGAGCCGATGGCCACGTCGCGGATGCCGTCGCCGTTGATGTCGGTGATGTCGACCAGCCGCATGACGCTCTGGTAAGTGCCGTTATCAAAAGTCCAGCGGACGATCCCCGTGGCCGAGTCCAGACACTTCACCTGATCGTTGTTGGCCCAGTTGCCGATGACGACATCCTCGAGGCCATCGCCCGTGATGTCATCGATCAGGCAGGCGGCGTGATTACTGTCCCCCGTGTCGCGGCTCCAGATCACCGAGGCCGCGCCGGAACCGGCGCCCGAGACGCAGAAGACCCGGTGCTCGTAATCGCTGCCGCAGAACAGGATATCCTGCACGCCGTCGTCGTTGCAGTCGGGGAGCGGGAGGGCGAGCATGAGCGCGTCGGTCGAGGCGAGGAAACGCCAGATAATGTTGCCCGTGGCGCCGTCGAGCAGATAACCCCGGTCGTTGTCGCTGCCCACGGCGCAGACCACCTCAGGGTGTCCGTCGCCGGTGCGGTCGGCGATGGCGGCGACCGAGTAGACCCAGCCGTCGGCGGGCTCGTCGAAGGTGTCGAAGGTCCAGAGCAGGTCGCCGGTGCGGCCGTTGACGGCGTGCACCGAGCAGTTGCCCCAGGCGGTGGCGACAAGGACATCGGGGAAACCGTCGCCCGAGAGATCGTCGGCGCGGGCTAGGCAGTTGTCGCCCCAGCCGCCGCCGTTGCTGACCCCGCTCTCGGGTCGGCAGGACCAGATCAGCGCGCCGTCGGCACCCGCAATGCAGTTGAGATGATCGCCGGATGCACCGGCGTCATAGGTCTCGATGACCACGTCGGGCACACCATCGCCGTCGATATCGGGCAGGGTGACGAAACTGTGGATATCCTCGATCCCCTGGAACTGCCAGAGCTGATCCCCGGCATCGGCGAACGCCTGCGGGGTGGAGAGAAGAACCAGGACGGGCAAAAAGGAGATTACTCTGAAAGACAATCGCATGACGACCTCCCGGTGAATATCCAATAAGTGTACACCAGGCATGCGGTGCCCGACAAGCGCGCGGAGCCCGCTGGGCGGCCTCGGCGCCCCGGGTTGACGACCTCCTGAAGCGGTTCATCCCCGATCTGACGCCGTTGGTCGCCCGACATTAGAACCCTCCCCCCGTACGACCTACAATCCCCGTGACAGAGACAGCGTTGCGACCCGTTGCGGGCCGCCCAAACCAGGAGGAGATCGTGCCCGTCACCCATCCGCGCAAATCGCTCTTCGCCAGCATTGCCGTCTCGCTGACCATGCTGCTCCTGCTCACGACCTTCATCATGGCCCGCAACATGAATGACCCGGTGCTCATGGTCACCGGCGGCATCTGGACCCTCTTCCTGGCGACGATCACCTTCCTGATCCTCCGCACCGGCAAGGTCTCCCGCTACCGGAGCATCTTCTTCGTCATCTACGCCGTATCGTTCGTGATCGTGTTCATCTCCGATCTCATCAGTACACGCGGTTCCATGGCTCTGACGCAGGATATCATCGAGGCCAATCAGACGCCGCTCTGCCCGGTGGCGATACCGCAGCTCATCCTGCCGGCGATATTCCGCGGCCTGCTGATCTTCCCCACCCAGATCGTCAACGGACACTACGGCGGCTTCTGGGCGATCCTCGCCATGTGGGTGGTGGGCATCCTGGTGCTGGGGCGCGGCTGGTGCAGTTGGGGCTGCTTCTACGGCGGCATCGACGAGGGCTTCACCAAGATCCTCCGGCGACCGTTGATCCCGACCGGCAATCTCCCCCCGCAGCTCCGCTATCTCCCCCACGCGGTGCTGTTTCTGGTCGTGGTCCTCTCGTTCCTGGCCCTGGAGCCGATCTACTGCTCCTGGCTCTGCCCGCTTAAGCTGGTGACCGAGTATCCGGCGGTGGACACACCCGGGGCCTACCTGCAGGCGGTGATCTTCATCACCCTCGGCATGGGTCTGCTGATCATCCTGCCGCTGCTTACCGGCAAACGCACCCATTGCGCACTCTTCTGCCCCCTGGGGGCGATGAACTCGCTGGCGTCGCCGATCAACCCGTACCGCGTGCGGATCGACGCCGCGACCTGTGTCGCTTGCGGGCGGTGCAAGGGGGCGTGTCCGACCTTCTCCATTACGGATGCATCGCTGGGTCGGCACAGAGTCGAGAGCACCTGCACCCGCTGCGGCGCCTGCATGGACGCCTGCCCCAGGGGTGCGATCAGCTACGGTCTGGTGGGGATAACCCGCGCTGCGGACAAGCAACCCGCCGCTGAACCGTCGCGCCTGAAGCGGATCCTCGGCTGGTTGCCCCGCACGGTGCGGGAGCTACTTGAGGCCCGCACCCTGTTTGTCTTCACGGCAATCCTGTTCGGGGCCATCCTCTCGGGCAGCTTCGTCCCCCAGGCCATGCAGCATGTCTACCTGCTCATCAAAGGCGGTATGCCGCTGCTGGGCCTGATCGGTCTGGAGGTCTTCTGATGATGATTCGCACGATCCTGCGCTATGCCCGCCAAGCGGTCGTACTGCTCTGGGCCCTGCTGCTGACCTGGCTGGTCCCGGTTTTCTTCATGAACTACGGCGGGTCGTGGCTGCACAAACTCGCCGAGATTTTCCCACTCACCTACCCCAAATAGGAGGCATCATGTACAAGTCCATTCTTCTCATCCTGCTCATTGGAGCCATCACCATGTTCGGCGGTCAGGTACTGGCCGACGCCGCTGCGATCGCAGACGACGAGGCGCGACTCGCCGAGAACCCCGACGACATCGATCTGCTGCTGTCGGTGGGCAAACACTATCTGGAGGCCGCCCGGCGCGGTGAAAAGGGCGCCACGAAAATGGCGAACAAACTTCTCGGCCACGCCATCGATCTTGAACCCGACAATCCCCGCGCCCTGCTGCTGGCCGGCGGCGCCCTGATCATCAAGGGTCGCGACGCTACACTGCCGATGATGAAGATGAAGCACGTCAACGCCGGTCTTGAACTGCTCGATCAGGTGGTTGCATTGCAGCCCGATGATTTCGCTGCACGCTTCCAGCGGGCGAACAACTGCGCCAACCTGCCCGGCATCTTCAACCGCTCGGGTACCGCCGTGGAGGATTTCCGCTATCTGCTCGGCATGGCCAGGCAGGCGCCCGAGGCCGTCGCTCCCGGCTATGTGACCCATATCAAGCTGTCGCTCGCCAAGGTCCTGCACAACCGCGGCGAAAAGGATCAGGCGCAGACGTTGCTGACGGAGCTGATCGAGTCGCCCCCCACGGAGGATGCCGTGGAGCGCGCCAGGCAGCTTCAAACCAAACTGAAAGGGTAAGTCGGGGATGGTCACCAAAGCTCTGCTTCTGGGTCTCTCCACCGGCCCCTTCTGCCTGGCCTTCTGCCTCCCGGTGCTGTTCCCCCTCACCTGCGCCCGCGGCGGAGCGGCCCTGGCCCGGCGTGCCCGCGTGCTGGGCGAGTTCAGCCTGGGCCGCCTGGTCGCCTATCTCACCTTCGGCGGACTCGTGGGCCTCCTGGGGCAGAAGCTGGATCACCCCCTCGTGGGTCGGGTGTCGGCGGCGGGCCTGACGGCGCTGGCGGTGCTGCTCATCGCCTACGGTCTCGTCACCAGCTTTCCGAAGTCGGGTCTGTGCCACGCCCTGGGCGGGCGACTGCCCGAGCGGCGGCTCCCCCTGGCGATGGGCTTTCTCACGGGGCTCAACGCCTGCCCGCCGTTTCTGCTCGCAGTGGCCTACGTCTTCACGTTGGGACGGGTCGGCGACGGCCTGCTCTTCTTCCTGATCTATTTTGTGATCACTTCGCTCTGGCTCCTGCCCATGGTTTTCCTGGGCGGGGCGGCGCGGTACGAGAGGGTGCGCTGGCTGGCACAGCTCTCGTCGCTGCTCGCCGGGTTGCTGTTTCTGTGGCTGGGGTTGACGATGCTCGCCGGAGGTGGCGCATGAAAAACTTTGTCGAGACCGGTTCCGATGCCGTAAAGTGCGAGTGGAGGTCCGAAGTGAAAACATTCCTCGTCGAGGTCCTGATCTATCAGTTGTTGGCCGCGATCCTGGCCTACGGCAGCGGCGGCGAACAGCTGTTCCTGAAGAACCTGCCGATCTACCTGGTGATCTGCAACTGCATCGCCTTTTCGATCCGCACCCACTTCTATATCGCCCAGGTCAAGTGGGACTTCATCCGCTGGCGGCGCAGCCGGCAGATCCTTTATGCGACGCCGGCGGTGGTATCGGGCTGCGCGATCGGCTCGGGGCTGGCGCTGGCGATCCTGCTGCCGATCTACGGCAAGGATGCCTTCGGCAAGATGCCGTTCCTGATGCTCCTGAAAGGGAGCGTGATCGTAGGCGCCGCGGTGACCGTGCTGATTCTCGGCTACAACATCCTGCAGGACAAGCTGACCACCGAATCGCTGGCCAAGGAGCGGGCAAAAAGTCTGCAGACGCAGGCCGAGCTGGCCGCGTTGCAGTCCAAGCTCGACCCCCACTTTCTGTTCAACACGCTCAATACGATGCTGAATCTGGTGCACACCGAGCCGGGCAAGGTGGAGGAGATGATCCTCTCGCTGTCGGACATCTATCGCAAGATCCTGCAGCTGCCCGCGCGGGAGCTGATCTCCCTGGCCGACGAATTCGCACTAGTCGATCAGTACCTGAAGATCGAGCGGATCAGACTGGGCGATCGTCTCGCCTACTCACTCGACCTGCCCACCGACCTGGCCGGGAGGGAGGTGCCCCCCCTGCTGCTGCAGCCGCTGGTGGAGAACGCGATCGTCCACGGTCTGGGACCGAAACCGGCCGGTGGCGCGATCACGATCCTCGCCGAGAGATACGCAGAGGGGATCAGGATCGTCGTGAGCGACGATGGCGTCGGCCTGCAGGCCCAAAGCAGCGGAGCGGGTTTCGGCCTGCACAGCATCCGGGAGCGTCTGCGCCTGCAGTACGGCGATCGCAGCCTGATGAGAATCGAAGCCTTCGCCACCGGCGGCGCGAAAGTGACCCTGGAGATACCCGATGACAATTAAGACAATCATCATCGAAGATGAGCTGCACTCGCGCGAACGCTTGAAGACCCTGCTGGCGGACCAGACCGATCTCGACATCGTGGGTGAGGCCGAAGACGGACTCGTCGCCATCGAGTTGATCGATGCGGTGAAACCCGACCTGGTGTTCCTGGACATCCAGATGCCCGGCGCGAACGGCTTCGAGGTGCTCGAGCGGATCACTCACAAGCCGCAGGTGATCTTCGTCACCGCCTATGATGAATACGCCATCCGGGCCTTCGAGGCCAATGCGATCGACTACATCCTCAAGCCCAGCTCGCAGGAGCGGGTGGCCGAGGCGGTGCGTCGAGTGCTGGAGCGGCGCGAAAGCCTGAACGACGCGCTCATCGACAAGTTGAAGGCGGCCATCGGGCGTGGAGATCACATGAAGCGCTTCGCGGTCAGCCTGGCGGACGAGATCCTGATCATCCCCGAGTCGGAGGTGTTCTACTTCAAGGCCGAGGACAAGTGCGTGCTGCTCTGCACGACCGGCCGGGAGTTCTTTTTCGACATGACGCTGAAGGAGCTGGAGGGGAAACTCGACCCGGCGGTGTTCTGCCGCATCCACAAGAGTCACATCATCTCATTGGACAAGGTGCGGCGCATCCAGCGCTGGTTCCACGGCGATCTGCTCGTGCGGATGGAGGACGGCAAGAGGACGAAACTCAAGGTCGGCCGCAGCTACCGCGACGAACTGCGGAGACGGCTGGAGTTGTGAGATCCCGGGGATACGATTCCGGTGAGGTGCATCCTCACCGCCGTAGGGGCTGAGCGGATTGAAGAACGCCCTGTGCCGCCGGGTACGAGCGGGGCGGCAACATCACATAGTCGCCGAACGCCATCTTCCAGATGAGAGTGGGACAGTTTCAGCGATCGCTCCCCTCTTTGCAGCAGCCGATGTCAACCCCAAGCCAAGATGCGAATCTTCGGTTACTGCAGGTATTCGTCGCGCACATACCGAGCCAGCGCCTTGCCCGCGCATTGCGCCCCCCGTTCATTGGGGTGGAGCGCGTCCGCGTAGATCCGCTCCCCATGCGCGGCCTCGACAAAGTCGGCGGTGAGATCGAACACTTTGAAATCGTAGTCCTCCACCCAACCCTTGAGATCGTCAAACAGATGAGGATTCGCACCGGCCGGCAACTTGTCCAGGAACGGGAACGTCGCCACGAGGACGTCGAAGTCATGCGTCTGCGCCAACTGATGCAGATCGGCCAGCGCCTCGGGGACGATCGCCATGGAGGCATCCTGGGGGATACCCGTCGTACCCGCCTCTTTACGGGCTTGGTGGTCGACACGAACGGCCCAGGCGAGTCGGTATAGATGGCTGTGCCCCAAAACCGGATTCAGTTTCACCTCGGGTCGATTCCGCTCCTGGTTGCGCAGACAGGTGAGGATACCGCCTGAATCGAGGAACATATCGTTGACGCAATACGCCACGATCACCAGGTCCGGCGAGAACTGGAGGCCCTTATCCCTCAGCGTCTCCACCTCCTGCCTGGTATTGTAACCGTTGACCCCGAAATTGATAATCTCGACATCCAGACCCGCAGCCAGCAATTCGTTCTCCATTATCGTCGCGTAAAGATCCTGACGCTGCCTGATGAACAGCCCCTGCGTAATGCTGTCGCCCAGCAACAGAATCCGGAAGGTCCCCTCCTGCCCCTCCACCTCGTGATCCCTGTCGCGGAAGCCCAGACTGTTGGCGCGCTCGGGAAAGTCCTGCATCGCGCCCATCGAGCGGGATTCGTAGTGCGGCACCAGCTCATAGCCGATCAGCGGATTGTCGGACAACTGAAAACGCCCCTGCCTCACCCGAAACACCTCCGGCGCTAGATTCAATGCACGAACGAGAACCTCGCCCAACCCCAATACAAGCACCAGAGAGAACAGCGATACGATTACCCCTTTGACAAAATCCCGCCGTCTCTGCATGGAGCTTCCACCTTTTCATTGATCCCTGAATCAGACAACTCGGCCAGGAAGTGAATCATAATCCCCAACCGTATTCAAACATATTTCTCCGGTTCCGGCAGGTATCTTCACCTCGCCCGGCAACCGCATCAGGGAGCGACGGCACCGGTCCGAAAAGATGCCTCTCAGCATTTCTCGGCTGTCGGCCCCGGGTCGGAGTAGACTCCATCCGGCCGCAATAACGGAGAGGCGAACATGGATAATCAAATACTGGCGATGCACTACGTCTGCCCCCCCGACGAGGGGTGCCTTGATCGAAAAGACCGAATTGGAGGAGTGTACAGACTGCGGCGCCTGCGCCGCCGTGTGCCATTTTGACGCGCGGATCTGCGATGATGAACTGCAGGTGATCAGTGACGCCTGCTTCGGCTGCGGCCTATGTGTTCCGGCATGTCCGACCGGGTGCATCAGCATGATTCCACGCGGATGACCTGACGCGTTTGCTCAGGAGCCGGCACCACGCGCCAGCACGCTCTTCACGGTCTGGCCAAGGCTGGACAACGTGTATGGCTTCTTGAGATAAGCGCCGGCGCCCGCGCGTCTGGCGGCCTGAACCTTGTCGGTTTCCGAATAGCCGCTGGTGATGATGGCCAGCTGATCGGGTTTGAGCATCACCGCCCGCTTGAAGGTTTCAAGTCCATCGATCCCCGGATCCATGATCATGTCGAGGATCAGCAAATCGATCTTGCTGTTCCGCAGGAACTCGATCGCCTCCTCACCGCTCGCGACACTCATCACGGAGTACCCCAGGTTGGTGAGGAGGGTCACGGCCGTGTCACGCTGGATATCTATGTCATCGATCACCAGGACCGATTCGCCATGCCCCTTGATGTCATCGAGCGTGGATTGAGATTCCACGGTCAGTCTGTCCCGGACGATGGGAAAATGGATCCGGAAATCCGTACCGCATCCGACCTCACTCTCCGCGGTGATCCAGCCCTTATGATCTTCGACCGTACCGTGAATCACCGCCATCCCCAGCCCTGTGCCGCTAAGGCCCATTATCTTGGTCGTATGAAACGGCTCAAAGATCCTGGTCAGATCCTCCGGCGGAATACCCGGCCCGCTGTCGGCGACACTCAGGTGGACGTAATCACCCTCCGGCATGGGTTCCCCGTCCGATTCGGATTCGGCGACATAGGTGTTCCTGGTTCTGATCTTGATCGTGCCGCCCTCTTCCGGCAGCGCTTCGAATGCATTGATGAGCAGGTTCAGGAGCATCCTCGTCAGATGCGTAGCCGAGCCCATGATGTTGAGGAGATCATCGCTCTGGTCCAGGTCCACCTGCACTGCGGGTTTGCTCGCCTGCAACTTCTTGAACTCGGAACTGGCCAGAAAAGCTCTGATGACATCATTCAGGTTGAGGACGACGGTATCCACGACACCCCGGCGGGACAGGGTGAGGAGGTCCTGCACGATATCCGCCGCTCTGGATGCCGAACGTCCGATCGTCAGCAAAGGACGATAGAGTTGATCGGCGGGATCCATATCGGCCAGGAACAGCTCGGGATAACCCAGCATCGCGCCCAGTATATTGTTGAGATCATGCGCCACCCCACCGGCAACCGTGCCGAGCAATTCCAGCTTGTCGGCTCGCGCCAGCTTCTCCCGCACCGCCTCCCGTTCGGCCTCGAAACGTATCCGCTCGGTTGCATCCATGATGATCCCATCGAATTTCAGTGGGGCCCCATCCTCGCCCCGAACGATGCTGGTTCTGTCATCCACCCACTTCACCTCTCCCGATTTGGTGATGACCCGGTAGGGCTGGTGAACAAATTCCACCCTGCACAGATCAGCGGACGCAGATATCACCTCACCGGCGACCCGCTCCAGATCATCCGTATGTATGATCTCCGAGTAGAGCACCTTACTACTCTGAAATTCGTCCGCCGTATAGCCCGTCAGGCCTTCGACATTGTTGGACACGTACTCCACCGGCCAGGACTCCTCATTCCGCCAGCGAAAAGCAACCGCGGGACTGACGTCGATGATCTGCCGCAAGCGGTTCTGCTCATCAAGCATGCGCCGCTGTCTTTGGTTTTGCAGAGCACGTTCCGACATCTGATTGGCTACCATGAAGAGCATGCGGGTCACGGCCTCGAATCGCGCCCGAGGCATCACCGTGACCTCGTTCAGAGCCGAGAGGAACTCATCCTCGTCGGCTCCTATCTCCCTGGCATAGGCTCTCATTCTGTCGACATCGATATCCTCGTCGCGCACCTGGCCGATCAACCAGCTGCCGATGTGTATATCCCCGGCGGTGATACTGGCGCTGCCATCCCATAACCCGCCGCTCAAACAGAGCTGAATGGTCGGACCGTCGGGATTATAGCAACCGATCAAGGCATCCGATTTAATGCAGTTCCGCAGACCGACCTCCGTTTGCCGAATGATGTCATTGCACAGACGGCAGAAATTGCTCGGCTTCGTGATCGGTACGCCATCGGGCGCGGCAATGATCGACCCCACCCCCGACGCCTCGGCAAAAGCGTCCTGGATCTCTTGAATCTCCCCTATATCGAAGAGGGTGCGAAAGACCTCGCCCGTAGGATCGACCCTGATCTCCTCGGCGGTATCCCCGGATTGCGTGGAGCCATCGACAATATTGTTGATCGGATCTTGGTGCTTCATGAAACCTGCGCCTGTCTATGATTCGTAAGACGAAAATGGCGTACCGCCATATAGCAACAGCTATCGGATCGGCACGACTTAACGCACACCCGTCGGCGGCGAATGACAGGTGGCAGGATCGGGACCATCCGAGGCTATGTCGGGATAGACAAACGGACTATCCAACCCATCGAGATGATGTACGAACTCAATGGCTGGATTCCGGAGATATTGGCGAGCCGTCTCGCAACCCACATGAGCCGCTACTCACTGAATCCAAGCCACATATCGTTGTCGGCGGATGCAGGTGCGGCGATCGCCATGTGACGGAGAAGCTCGGCAAACAGTCAGATTGGCCGAACAGGTTTCGACATCTTGGCCCGGAAAGATGATACTACCCAAGCCCCTTTTACCGTATTGAGAAATTATTGCCGCATCGCGGAAACCGACGCCATCAGCGAGACTTGCGTCCCCTCGGACCCGCCTGATGGCCCACGTGAAAACAGCCACATTGCACATCCGTTTCTGGTGGAAAAGAGAATGTTATCTGACTACATTGGTCCCGAAAATTCATCTACCGGAGGTTTGTTCATGGACCGCAAAATGGTGACCATCGGCGGGAACGAGGCGGCTGCCTACGTTGCGCACAAGGTCAATGAAGTCATTGCTATCTATCCGATCACCCCTTCGTCCGATATGGGCGAGCTAGCAGACGACTTCTCGGCAAAAGGCCAGAAGAACATCTGGGGGACGATTCCCAGCGTAGTCGAGATGCAGAGCGAGGGCGGCGCCGCGGGCGCGGTCCACGGCGCGCTTCAGTCCGGCGCCCTGTCGACTACCTTCACGGCCTCCCAGGGTCTGCTGCTCATGATCCCGAACATGTACAAGATCGCGGGCGAGCTCACCTCCACGGTCTTCCACGTCTCCGCCCGTACGCTGGCGACCCACGCGCTGTCGATCTTCGGCGATCACAGCGACGTCATGGGCGTCCGCCAGACCGGTTGGGCCCAGTTGGCCTCCGGCTCGGTGCAGGAGGTCATGGACAACGCGTTGATCGCCCAGGCCGCAACGCTGGAAAGCCGCATCCCGTTCATCCACTTCTTCGACGGCTTCCGCACCTCCCATGAGATCCTCAAGGTCGAGCAGCTGACCGAAGCCGACATCCGCTCCATGGTCGACGACGACCTGGTTCAGGCACATCGCGATCGCGCCATGAATCCGAACAAGCCGGTCGTGCGCGGCACCGCGCAGAACCCCGACGTGTTCTTCCAGGCCCGTGAGACCATCAACACCTTCTACGAGGCCTGCCCGGCGCTCGTGCAGAAGGCCATGGACAAGTTCGCGGCACTGACCGGCCGTCAGTACCACCTGTTCGACTACTTCGGCGATCCCGAAGCCGAGCGGGTCATCGTCATGATGGGCTCCGGCGCCGAGACCGCGCAGCAGACCGTCGAGAAGCTGAACGCCGCCGGCGAGAAGGTCGGACTCCTGAAGATCCGTCTCTATCGCCCCTTCGCAGCCGACGCCTTCCTGGCGGCGCTGCCCAAGACGGTGAAGACCATCATCGCGCTGGACCGCACCAAGGAACCCGGCGGCATGGGCGAGCCGATGTACTACGACATCGCCACCACGCTGAACGAGTTCAACGCCGAGGGCAAGCTGCCGTTCAACGACATGCCGCGCGTCATCGGCGGCCGCTACGGCCTCTCCTCGAAAGAGTTCACCCCGGGCATGGTCAAGGGCGTGTACGACGAGGCGGCCAAGGATCAGCCGAAGAACCACTTCACGGTCGGCATCAACGATGACGTGACGGGCAGCTCCATCGACTACGACCACAAGTGGACCGTCGTCGAGGAGGGCACCTTCCAGGGGATGTTCTTCGGACTGGGCTCCGACGGCACCGTCGGCGCCAACAAGAACAGCATCAAGATCATCGGCGAGGGGACCGACAACTTCGCCCAGGGCTACTTCGTCTACGACTCCAAGAAGTCCGGCTCCATCACCACCAGCCACCTCCGCTTCGGCGACAAGCCGATCCGCGCGAGCTACCTGGTGCAGGACTCCGACTTCATCGCCTGTCATCAGAACGTGTTCCTCGAGAGCTACGACATGCTGAAGACGGCCAAGGAGAACGCGGTCTTCCTGCTCAACTCCCAGAAGGCCACCGATGAGGTCTGGGGCTCGCTGCCCCGCAAGGTGCAGAGCGACATCATCGAGAAGAAGATCCAGCTCTACGTCATCGACGCCTACAAGGTCGCCGGCGAGACGGGCATGGGCGTGCGGATCAACACGATCATGCAGACCTGCTTCTTCGCCATCTCCGGCGTGCTGGAGAAGGACGCGGCAATCGCCAAGATCAAGGAGGCGATCGAGAAAACCTACGGCAAGCGGGGCGAAGAGGTCGTGAAGATGAACTTCGCGGCAGTGGACAGCGCCCTGGCGGCCCTGCACAAGCTCGACGTCCCCGCCGAGGCGACCAGCGACATCGAGCTGCGCAAGGTGGTCTCCGACGATGCGCCCGAGTTCGTGCGCAACGTCACGGCCGAGATCATCGCCGGTCGCGGCGACGACCTGCCGGTCAGCGCCTTCCCGGTCGACGGCACCTTCCCCACCGCGACCACGCAGTGGGAGAAGCGGTGCGTCGCACTCGAATCGCCCGTTTGGGACGAAGAGGTCTGCATCCAGTGCGGCAAGTGCTCGCTGATCTGCCCCCACGCAGCGCTCAGAATGAAGGTCTACGACGATAGCCGATTGGCCGGCGCGCCCGAGACGTTCAAGAGCGTCGACGCGAAGGGCAAGGAGTACAAGGGGATGAAGTTCACGCTGCAGTGCGCCACCGAGGATTGCACCGGTTGCGGTCTCTGCGTGCACTACTGCCCGGCGAAGAACAAGGCGGTCGAGGGCAAGAAGGCCATCAACATGGCCACCACCGCCCCGCTGCGCGTCACCGAGCGGTTGAACTTCGAGTTCTTCCTCGACCTGCCCGAGCGGAATCGGCGCGAGCTCAAGCATAACACGGTCAAGGGCAGCCAGCTGCTCCGGCCCCTGTTCGAGTTCAGCGGCGCCTGCGCCGGTTGCGGCGAGACCCCCTACGTGAAGCTGCTCAGCCAGCTCTTCGGCGATCGCGCCATGATCGCCAACGCCACCGGCTGCTCCTCGATCTACGGGGGCAACCTGCCGACCACTCCGTGGGCGAAGAACGACGACGGCCGCGGACCGACCTGGAGCAACAGCCTGTTCGAGGACAACGCCGAGTTCGGCATGGGCTTCCGCCTCTCCGTCGACAAGCAGACCGAGTACGCTCGCGAGCTGCTGGCGGACGTGAAGGGCGAGGTCGGCGCAGAGCTGGCCGACGCGATCCTGAGCGCCACCCAGACAACCGAGAGCGAGATCTTCGATCAGCGCGATCGGGTGACCGAGCTCAAGGGCAAGCTGGAAGCCAGTGGCGACGAGAAGGCCGGACGCCTGCTCAAGCTGGCCGACATGCTGGTCAAGCGGAGCGTCTGGATCAAGGGCGGCGACGGCTGGGCCTATGACATCGGCTTCGGCGGCCTGGACCACGTCATGGCCAGCGGCCGGAACGTCAACATCCTGGTGATGGACACCGAGGTCTACTCGAACACCGGCGGCCAGATGTCCAAGGCCACGCCCATGGGCGCCGTCGCGAAGTTCGCGGCCAGCGGCAAACCCACCGGCAAGAAGGACCTGGCGCTCATGGCCATGAGCTACGGCAACGTGTACGTCGGCCAGATCGCGATCGGAGCCAACGACGCGCAGGCCGTACGGACGATGGTCGAGGCCGAAGCCTACGACGGTCCGTCGCTGATCCTCGCCTACTCGCCCTGCATCGCGCACGGCATCGAGCTGGGCAGGAACACCGACCACCAGAAGGCGGCGGTCGCGAGCGGCCACTGGCCTCTGTTCCGGTACAACCCGGCGCTGACGGCCGAGGGGAAGAATCCTCTCAAGCTCGAGTCGAAGGATCCCAGCATCCCGCTGCGGGAGTACATCTACACGGAGACCCGCTTCAAGATGCTGACCAAGAGCCACCCCGAACTGGCCGAGCAGCTGGTTCAGAAGGCTCAGAAGATCACCGACGCGAAGTGGAGCTACTACAAGCAGCTCGCGGAGATGGACTACAGTCTGCCCGAGTAGATGGATTAACGTTGATCGAAACGAAGGGGCGGCTCACACGAGCCGCCCCTTTTTTGAGTCCACTCTTCAGTAGATGTAAGCAATGACGGGGACATGCACTTATTCCCTGCAATGAAGGGGACATGCACTTATTCCCTGAAAGGTAAGGGAAGCAGTATCCCTCTTCCGAATAAGTGCGTGTCCCCGTCTTCCATTGACACCCCTTTCCCCCTCTCCTAAAGTCGAATTCTCTACATACCACCCCATTCACCTGTTTGAGGAGGCTCTTCATGTCGCTGCGTGAATTCGCGGTTCTCTCTGCTCTGCTGTCCCTTATACTCATCGTGACGACCACGGGATGCAACGACGATCCGACCAAGCCGAAGTCCTTCGCCATCAACATCACAGTGCTGGACGAGCACGGCGTTCCCGTGGAGGGGGCGGAGATCGGCTGCCTGCCGGGCATCCCGATGAGTCAGCTGGCCCGATCGACTCAAAAAGGGGCGAGTCGGACAATGATCGCTATCCGCTACGACGTTCAGGAGACCCAGTTCGTCAAGGAGGAGATTCTCGATGTCACGGGGGAGGTCATCCGGACACTGGTGTCGGACCTCCACTCCCCGAATACTTACATAACCATCTGGGACGGACGGACCGACGCGGACGAACCGACGCCGCCCGGCTATTACCAGGTGAAGCTGTCCACCTCCATAGATGGAAATTCGGATTGGGTCGAGGCGAGTGTCATGGGTATACTCCAGGGGCAGTATTCTCCAGGGGCCTATTCCGTGGCGACGACGGACGCTGACGGTAAAGCGGTCATCACGGATCGGCGCATCGTCCCCGCCTTCTGGGCTCCTCCCGAGCTACAGAAGACTTCGGACACCGGGATAAGCGAAGGTTATTTTAGCCTGGATAATGAAACCACCTTCTTCGTCCACTCCGATCCGAGCGATCCTCACAGCGACCTGGTGCATGAATCCATCATCGCCGTGGACGGCCCTCAGAGTCTGACGATCTCACTGGACGGCAGAAGCAGCCCGCCATATGTCGAAAACACTGAGGTGCAGGAGGTAACCGAGGCAGGTAAAGCTCGATACTCCGTCATCCTCGATCCCCCCTACCCGAATCCTTTCAACTAGCATCAAGTCGCGAAACCGGGGCGGCCCGCATGGGCCGCCCCTTACTGTTCGAGATTGATCCAGATTGAATATCGACTACGCTTCCCGAATTACTTGTTCAAGAGCTTTGATCTCGCTCCAGGCATATATGATAATCATGCTACAACACATTGCATGATCAACTGTTTGCGAGAGCCGATTGCAGTTTACTTTGGCACCTAAAGTCGATTACCATTAAGTGTTGCCGCCTGATATCACTGATGACCTTTAGCATGCATAAATCTGAATGTTCATCTTATTTGTCACCCCCTGTCGCAGGCCCGATTTCCATCAATACGGCACGTCGTCGGCACTGAGCTTCTGGACGACGGAGGATGAGGAGCTATGAACAAGCATATTCGAATCTATTTGACTCTATCAGCCATCCTGGCCCTGTTGTTCGTGTATGCGGACGGCAGGGCCACGACCTTGCGGGTGCCCGAGGACTACGAAACCATAGAGGCGGCGCTGGCCGCGGCTTATAGAACATATACTGTGGACATTGCAGCCGGCACCTACTACGAGCACGATCTCGTCTGGCCGCCCGAAGTTTCGATCCTGGGCCGCACCGGCAACCCGGAGGACGTAATCATAGACGCTCAGAAACAAGGGCGTGTCTTGTGGGGCGAGGACCTGGTTCACGAGAATGTGCTGGCCTATGTCACATTGTGCAATGGGGATGCGCAAGGTTGGCCCGGCAGTGGCATATGGTCTGAAGGCGATCCGATCATTCACGATGTGATTATCGAACATTGCACATCCTGGACAGGACGTGGAATCGGGTTGTACTCGGTTGGCGGCATCACTATCGAAGACTGCATCTTCAGATACAACCAATCCGATGGAGAAAATGCAAAGGGCGGCGGAGCGTGGCTGGATAGCTACAGTCCACATCAACCAATCTGGGTCAACAATGTCGAGGTCTACGGGAACCGGGCAAACTACGGTTCTGGACTCTACATGAACACGTATGGTGGAACTCTGGAGAACCTGA
>JAAEPZ010000034.1 GCA_024231955.1 bacterium
AACGCGCGACTTACAAATGAATTCTTCGGCATACCATCAATGGCCTTGAAAATGATTATCTGATCCCTTAACTTACTGATTCCACTTGATTTGATAAGCGTCTGGCACCTTAAAGGGGGGGCACCTTAAAGGGGCAGGCACCTTAAGGGGGGGCACCTTAAGGGGGCACCTTAAGGGCAGCCATGGCACCTTAAAGGCAGCGCTCGACGAAGCGCCCCTGGGAGATTTGTGTCTGCTCGAAGGCTTGGCAGGTGGCTCTTCCCGCTTCAGCCCCCCTCCACGACCCCTCTTTCCCGGTTCGCGCCGCTATTTGGACCGTCCGGCCGGTCCAAGGGCCCTCTCAGGGGGCGTGAGGATCCCCTGATTCCCCAGCTGGTGACTTAAGCTGCTGGAAATAGGAGAGTTGTAATGAGCAATCTCTCCGAGTGAGAAAGGCGTCGAAACGACAATCAGGAATTTCTATCTAGCTGATAACGCGCGACTTACAAATGAATTATTCGGCATGCCATCAATAACTTGAAAATGATTGTCCGATCCTTTAACTTACTGATTCCACTTGATTTGATAAGCGTCTGGCACCTTAAAAGGGCGGCACCTTAAAGGGGCAGCATGCCATCAATGATATTAAATATGATTATCCGATCCCTTAACTTACTGATTCCACTTGAGTTGATAAGCATCTGGCACTTTAAAGGGCAGGGAGGTCCCTGCCAAGAGCTCCGGCACCTCGTCGCAAAAAGGCTCCTTGTCTCGTTCCGGTAGGCCGGAAAAGAAATACTCCAGGTCCTCAAGATCGGAGGTCATCTCGGTCCTACCCACTCATCGACCGGAGTTGGTCTCGGCGCGCCTCGAGGGAACGCTTCAGCTTCTCGTAGCCCCCCTCCTCGAAGAGCCTCACGGGCGCAAGATCCCGGAAGTTGTCGGGGACTTCGCACTCTTCGACGAGGGCCGGGATCAGGAAGATCGACCCGGGGGGCTGCTTCCCATGCACCTCCAAGGCCCATTTGATGATCTGTTGCTCCAGCCCCGCTTGTCGATGAAATGCGTTCCCAAGGAGTACGACCACGACGTCACACTCCCGAACCCGCTTCTGGATCTCGTCCTCTCGGGTCTGGCCCCCCAAGAGATCCTCGCTCTCCAGCCACGGGCGGACACCATCGGCCTGGAGTCGCCGGTAAAGTTCCTTAGCCTGTTCCCAGGCCTTCGGCGAGTGGCAGAGAAAGACTTCGAGCTGGCCGTCGAAGTGCGATGGTCGATCGGGTTCCGGGCTGGGTTCTGGTCCCGGGGTTTCCGACCACAGCGTTTCCAACGAATCGGCCTCGGACTCAATGACGCTTGACCGATCGCTCGCTGTCCGCGACTGCTCGCGCAGATCCACGTACACTCGTGAAGAAGATACCCCGCCGTTTGCCAGCCCTGAACCCGGCCGCAGCGGCGGACCGTCCTCCTCCGGCTCGCCGAGAAGCTGCCGCGCCGCGAGACACGCCATCAGGAAACAGGCCCGCCAAGCCTCCGGCGGGCCATCCCACTTCAGGCCGATCCAGGCAAAGCCATAAAGATGGGCCGCCAAATGCTCGGCGTCCGCTTCGCCCACCAGCTTCCGTGTGCCCTGCCAAAGAGTCGTCAACAGCTCCCGCGCGGTGCGTTCTGGCCCTGTCCCACGAGAGCCGTCCTCGATCAGGTCGAGCGCCACAGGAAGCACCAAGGGCAGAGCCCTGTCGTCCAGGACATCGGACACCACGTCGCGCACCAGGCAGCCGAAGAGGCGGACCGGATCGACACCGAGCGGTAACTCGGGGTCAGCGAGACCGAAGTCGATGACCAACGGCGTCTGGCCAACTACCAGGACGTTGCCCGGATGCAAATCGCCGTGCGCCGGAGCGACAGAGATGGGCTGCCGTACCAGCGTGTCGAGCGGTCCGGCTAGGTCGAGCAGAGGATTGGGCACTTTCAGGTTGCCGACTCGGAAGGCCGGAACGTCGAGCGGCAAACCAGGGAAAGCACTCTTCAGACGTTCCCTGTACTGCTCGCCTCGAAAGTCAGAGCCTGGCGCCCATACGGCGACCTCTCGCGTCCCCTCGATCGTCTCGCGATCTTCGGCAGAGAGTTGACCGACGTCAATCCGAAGCCGAAGCGGATCGGAAGCGGCTGCTCGGAGCTGCAGAACGTCACCCCACAGGTGTACCTTGTGCAACCCGGTGATCTCCACCTCCCGCTGCTCCGGTCCATACGGCTGTTGCGCGGCAGCACGCAGCGTCCTCGGGTTAGGCATCGAAGCCCGGAAAGCCTGCGCATTGTTGCGCTCCAGGGTCAGGAGAGAGCCTGACTTCCCGAAAGGGTGCCGGGTCTCGACCCGCAGGTGTGCGTCGGGAAACCAGCGGTCCAGGTAGTAAGACCGGATCCGGAACCCGAACTCCTGAGACGGGCGGCTGTACAACGTACCAAGAGCCCGTAAGGTCGCGTCAAGCACTGTTCGGACCGCCGCCGGTGCCTCTCCGCGGAGCGCCCCCGCGAAGCTCTCTTTCAGGGATTCGAGGTTGTCTCCCGCTAGCTGATCAGCGGCGAACTGGTAGGCCAGGGCACCCAGCAGATGGGCGGAGGAGAGTGCCTTCCGTGTAGCTTCAGGCTCCAGCAACTCGGCGAAGACCGCTGGCGTACGAAAGTGTTCCTTCAGCTTGTCGTAACGCTCCAGCTCGTCGCGGATCACTTTCGTTGGCCCGACTTTGAAGACGAGATGATGGGGTTGCAGATCCGCCGTCGACAGGGTCGCCCGGGCCAGGACTACACGAGTGTCGGTCAACCCGCCCGCCAGTTCCTGGAGAAGGTCCAGAAGCCCCGAGCGTCCGGCGGTGTGCCAGAGACGCTCGATCGGGGCACTAAGAGCGTCGGCGTCGGCGAGACCGCCGGGATCGAGGTGGAATGTCGTCATTCGTGTTCCAGCTGAAAGGTTGTTTCAGGGTACGAGCTACTGCGGATCGGCCTCAACCCGCTCCTTTGTCTCGATAGCAGTGGTGCTGAGATCCTTGCCTTCGCGTTGCCGATCGGCTTCCTTCAACTCAGAAATCTCCTCCTCGTCGGGTTGGGGAATGTCGTGCATCGTCACCGCAACTCTCTTTTTCTCCGCCTCAATGCGGGCAATTCTCGCCTTTACCCAGTTCCCGACGTGGTAGTGATCCTTTAGACTCACCCAATCGCTCTCGTGATTCGCGACGTTGCCCACTGCCAGATCGATCTCGGAAACGGCAGCGAAGCCGCTCGGGCCTTTAAGGATGTTGATGAATAAACCAAAATCCGTGACGTAGATAACTTTGCCGACTACCGTGTCGCCGATCCGATGCTGAGCGACCAGGTCCTCCCACGGGATGTTCTCCACTGAAGACTGCCACGAATCCTCTCCAGCATCGTGATCGACCGATTGCAACGAGTCTGTCACTACCTCAAATTCCTCATAAGCGAGGGGGCGGCAGAATTCGATATAGCCGAGGGAAGCCCGTTGCAGGGTGCCTTCGATCTGGTCTCTCTTCATATTCAGTTTGGAGCTGAGGCTACTACAGGAAATCTCGCCTGGAACGAAGTTGATTTCCACCCCGCGGACGACCTTGGTAATGACGGAGTCGGTCCGCTCGTCGGGTAGAAATTCCCTGGCCGATAGCAAGACGCGCTGGTTGACGGTGTCAACCTCGATGATCCGGGCTTTGACCACGTCGTCCTTCTTGAAGTTCTTGGTCGGATGTTCATTTAAGGGTATGCGGCCGTTGATGTCCTCGGTGATTTCGACGTAGGCACTATAATGGGTAAGCACCCGGATCCGGCCCTCGATGACCGAGCCCAACGGGAAGGATTCGGAGAGCTCTTTCCACGGATTGGGCACCGCCTGACGCAACGAAAGGCTGATGCTTCTCTTATGTATGTCGAGCCCGGAGATGACTACCGAAACGGTCTCACCGACCTTGGGGAATTTGACCGGTTGACGGCGTCGCCCCTTGCCCTTGTGCCAAGACATCTCGCTGGAGGGGATCCGGCATTGGATCCCCTCTTCGAGCTCGACGATGGCACCGCCGCTGACTAGACTGACCACCTCAACCTTAATTCGCGAGCCGAGTGAGTACCTCTCGCCGACAAGAGACCAGAGCTTTATGATGCGCTGCTTGTGGCCGACGTCTCGGATGCGTTCGGTATCAGGCTCATATTCGAGTACTGGTGACAGCGAGACGCACTGATTGACGATGTCGACATCGGCGATCCGGGCCTTGATCATGTCGCCCATTTTGAGGACCTCGGTCGGTTGCCTAGGCTGCTTGGTCAAATCTGCTTCACTTAAGGGTATGCGACCATCGATGTCCGCGGTAATTTTCACGAAAACGGCAGAATCGGTAAGGTTCTGAATCCGGCCCTCAATGATCGAGCCTAAAGGAAAGGCATTAGAAAATTCTTTCCACGGGATGTGCGATATCTGGCGCAACGAAAGGCTGATACGCCTCTGATCCATATCGAGCGCGGAGATTGTCGCTTCGAGCTCGTCGCCTACCTTGAGAGTCTTGACTGGGTTGACCACCTTCTTGTTCCATGAGATCTCGTTGACATTAATTAGACACTCGACTCCCTTTTCGAGCTCCACTAAAGCGCCGTGGTCGACTAGGTTGATGACCCTGCAAAATACGCGGGAGCCGATCGGGTACTTCTTGTCGACCAGGGTCCAGGGATCCTCGCCACGCTGCTTGTAGCCCAGGGACACGCGTTCGGTCTCGGGATCAAACTTGAGCACCACGACCTCAACACCGTCGCCCACCGAGAAGTGCTCTGAGGGGTGGTTGGCCCGGCTCCAAGAGATGTCGGTGGTGTGGAGAAGGCCATCAATGCCGCCGAGATCGACGAACACGCCGTAGTCGGTGATGTTTTTGACGACACCATGGAGCCATGCACCTTCGGTAAGCTTGTCCAGGGTCTCGGCCTTGCGCTTCAAGAATTCTTTCTCCAGGACAGCCTTGCGCGACAACACGATGTTGTTGCGCCGGCGATTGAGGCTGATGACCTTGAACTGCAGCTCATGGCCTTTGAGCGATTCGAGATGCATGACGGGCTTGATGTCGACCAGCGAGCCGGGCAGGAAGGCGCGCAAACCCACATCGACCAACAGGCCGCCCTTGATGCGATCGATCACTTGGCCATTGATGGTGCGCCCCTCCTTGTAGGCCGACTCGATTTTCTGCCACGCGTCATCAGTCTGCCGTTCGGATAGGTCATCGGCCAATCTGCCTTGGGGTTCGCTCGGGTTGAGAGTCGGATCCAGCGAAGACACCTGGGCGACTTCGATCTGGTCGTCGTCACGCGTGACGACGACCTCCAGGTACCTGCCCACAAACGGTTTCTTCTTCGAACGGCTGGGGTATAGGGTGGCTGTTTCACCGTAGAGATCGACGATGAACCGACCTTCCTCGTTCACTCCGAGGACCTTTGCCTGCATCTGGGCACCGTTTCGGATCGAACACAACTCAAGGACCAGTTTCGGTACCTGGCCGTCAAAGACGATATCCACGAGTCCGACTTCGACCTCATCCCCCACAGATGCGAGGCTCTCGTCTGGCATCAGACCTCGCGCACCGTCGTCGAATTGGACCCCCACCTCACCAGCGTCGGTCTCGAAGACCCGCCCTAGCCGCCGGTTCAAAACCCCGGCGAAAAAAACTCGTTTGCCGGCCACCGCCGCTACCCGCAGCCACGAGAACCGACGCAACAGCTTGCCCACGTTCTTGGGGAGTCGCGCAGCGTGGCCGACAGCCCAATAGGCGAGCAGCCACTCGCCGTCGGCTTCGGTTCGTACCGGTACGAGCTCCCCAGGCGAATACTGCCTTCCCTGGACGCTGGCGAGGTCCTTTGTAGAGGGCTCCGGCACCTCGTCGTAGAAAGGCTCCTCGTCTCGTTCCGGCAGGCCGGAAAAGAAATACTCCAGGTCCTCGAGATCGGAGGTCATCTCAGTCCTACCCACTCACCGAGCGGAGCAGTTGCTCTCCGCGCGCCTCGAGGGAACGCTTCAGCTTCTCGTAGCCCCCCTCCTCGAAGAGTCTCACAGGCGACAGATCCCGGAAGTTGTCGGGGACTTCGCACTCTTCGACGATGGCCGGGATGAGGAAGATCGAACCGGGGGGCTGCTTCCCATGCACCTCCAAGGCCCATTTGATGATCTGTTGCTCAAGTCCGGCTTGTCGATGTGATGCGCCCCCAAGGAGTGCGACCACGGCGTCGCACTCACGGATCTGCCGGGCGATTTCGGTCTCTCGGCTCTGGCCCGGCAGAAGATCCTCGCTCTCCAGCCACGCCCGGAAGCCATCGGATTCGAGCCGCTGGTAGAGGTCACGCGCCCGTTGGCGATCCTCTGACGAGTGGCAAAGAACGACCTCAAGCTGACCAGGATGCGACAACCGATCAGGCTCGGTGCCGGCCCTGTAGTCAGCAAACGGTTCAGCTTCCGGAGAGCCCGCCCACGGCGTTTCGAACGTATCGGACTCCTCTTCCTGCAGGACCTTCCGCGGTCGTTGCGGCGAGACAAACCCCTTCCAGACTTCATTGATCGTCTGCCGAAGCTTGGATTCTGCATTTTCCTGATCGTGGAAGAGCCGCTCCATCATCCAATCCTCGGGCTGGAACTCCAGGTCTCTAAGGGTCCGCAGGATCGCGGAACGGAGCTCCAAATCGGTCTCCTCTTCGTAGAGCTGCCAGAGAAAGCCCACGCCCATCCGCTGCACCAGCTCGGAATTGAGATACCCCAACGCCGTCATCGCCCGTCGCCGATTGTCTGCTGTCGCTTCCGGATCGACGATGGTCGACTTCAAGATTTCGTACTCCAGGTATCCGGCGGAACGAAGACGCTTGATGTCCTTGTCGATGAAGCCTTCAGCGATGATCTTCCGAACCCACTGCCGATCGGCATTCGCCTCCCACGGCAGCCGGCGCAACTGCTCCAGCAGCTCGACATGTTCAGGCAGAAAAGACTCTTCAAGGCGCTCGACAAATGTATCCAGACTCTGGCGGATCAATCGCGACCAGTAACCGGACATCCCACGGGCTGCCTGGCTGCTGGCGCCTTCCAGGAGGCAACGGCAGGCGAAGTGGAGTCCGGGCCCCCGGCTTTTCCAGACAATGTCACCGAGAGCATCGACAGCGGTCTGACGGCCGAACTCGATCATCTGCTGCAAGAGTCGGACGATGGGAGTGCGAGCCGATTCCGAGTCGGCCTGCTGCCAAAAGGTCACCAAGCCGGGCACCAGAGAATCTCCCGCAGCCGACAGCACCAGCATCAGCCTACCCCGAACATCAGAGGAACGATAATAATTGGCTCGGTAATGCTTGAAAATCTGGAACAGGAATTCAGAGCTCGTGGAAAAGCCGCGGAGCATCCGAAACTGGAGTCGCACCTCGCTGATCTCCTTCTGATCGGCGCTGTCGCTGGTGAGCACGCCGGTCATGTAGAGAAGCACCGGATCCAGGTGCTCAAGCTGTTTATGCCGGAGTGCGCGGTCGACGATGGCGAGGAGCAGATCAGTGTAGCCGTGATCGAAGTCCTTCAGGAAGCGGATCTCGTGGGCACCCACTGGCGCCATCTGCTGAACCTTGTGGGCGACCTGGCGTACGGCCGGGAACGGACTCCACTGGCTCTCACGTAACGCATTGTCGAGTCTCTCGAACTCCACCGGTTTGCGTTCCCGGCAGTCCCTATAGCAACGTTGGATCACCCACACCACGTCGCTTTCGAGTTGGCTGCCGGAGGGCAAGCGCCAGAAGCTCTCCATGAGCGCCAGACTCGCCTGGAGCTCCGGTGCCTGACGGATCTGTCGGACGATAGCGAGCAGTTGGGGTTTCACCGGTTTTTCCGGCCTCTGCAAGGCCGCATCGAGGCACACTTGGAACCTGCGCCGCACCTCCGAACGCACCGGATCCCCCGCCTTGTTTAGCTCGAGTGTCCTCGCCACTCTCTGCCCCCACTTGCTGGCGGTCTGCGCGATGTCACGGTGTGTCATCCTTCGTTGCCCCCTGGGCGTTGGTTGATGGGCGGCAGCCGTCGCTCGGCGCCAGCGGAATCGCCACCATAAGCGAGACTGGCCGTCACCTGGCCGGCGAGCTGACGGCCGGCCACGTGGGTAGAGAAATCGAAAAGAACCTCCCGGTTGGCGGTTACTTCGACGCCTACTGAGATGCGCTGCTCCCTGGGCAGCAGTTCGGGGAAGGAGATGCGCCGCCGGGCCAGAGGCATGAGCTTGGGGGCCACCTCTTTGGTGTCACACGACGGGCCATCGTGCCCTACAAAGAGGTCGACCTCTACCCGGAGGTCGGCCATGGGCATGGCCAAGAGGTCTGGACGTTCGATACGCGCCATAGGCACGAGCTCGCGCGCCCCAACCATCTCGACGAAGCTCTGGTCTGCCGTCTGCAGATAAATCCCCTCGAACATCCGTTCCCGGATGGTCATCTCGCCATCGCCGAAGTCGTGCAGGCCGGCAAACCAGGCGGCTCCCAGAGCGATCGCATGCATCGGTTCGCTCACGATCCGGCACGGTATGTCGAGGATTTTTCTAATGGCGAAGGGAATAAACGGCAGGTAGGCGGAGCCGCCAGCCAACCACGCCTCGGCAGGCTCAACGGTCTCGCCGGTGATGCCGCGGGCGGCGTCGAGGCACTCCTGGATGGGTCGGAAGAACGTGACTTCCTCTCGCCGACGGCGGACGTTGTCGTCGAGTGGAAAGTACTCCAGCAGCGCTGCGGCCAGATCCTGGCCGTGGAGCTCCGTACGCCACGCCTGGCGATCCGGAGTCTCGGTGATGACGACCGGTTCGCGAAATTTTCCCCAGGCGCTCGGCTTCTCTCCCCGAAGAATGACCGATAGCCGCGTCTTCACCTCCTCCGCTCGCAGCAGAAGATCGGAGCACAGTCGAATCTTCGACAGGCGGTCGAGCAATTGGAACTCGAGCTTCCGATCATCAAGGAAGCGCTTGAGCAGAAGTCCGGCGATGTTCAGGTCGAAATCGTCCCCAGCCAAGGTGTTGAGCCGGGATTGCCCCTGAACGTCGAAGACCGTCCGGCCGCCTTCGCGGTGCAGCGTCACGAGGGTTACGTCCAGAGTTCCGCCGCCGATGTCAATCGCCATGACGCGGCGGGGCTCCGCAGTTAGTTTGTACTCCGAATTTTGCTGCAACTCAGCCAAGAGAGCCGCCGTCGGTTCGTCGAAGAGACGTACGGTGGCCGCGTCGAAACCAGCCAATCGAGCAGCGAGCAGGGTCGCGCGGCGGGCTTCGGTGCCGAAAGAGGCGGGCACGGTGATCACGACTCGAAGCGGCGGCGTGCCATACCGGCGCCCGAGCTCCTGGTGAACGACACTCAAAACGGCACCGGCGACGCGCTCCGGAGTCCAGTCGAACTCCGTCGGCGAGAGCCAGGGCTTCCCCATGTTCCGTTTCGTCGAGGTGAAGGTCTTTCCCCGGCCCAGGCACAGAGCCTGGCGCGCAGCTTTACCGACGAAGAGCCCTTCCTGCTGGATCGACAGGGCAGAGGGCAGGAGCCTCGATCGGTCGACCGCGCCGGACGTGAAATCGACGGGTTGAGTGATGTCGATCATCTCCGGGCCGTCCCGACCGCGTTCCCATACCGCACACACGGTGTTGGTAGTGCCGAGATCGATTCCCACGCAGTAGTCGTCGTTGGAATGTTCCCTGTCCATCGATCCCTGAAAGCTAGAATAGGGGCGAGACCTTGGCCGGCAACACGACGGTTTCAAGATAACGGATACCCCGTCGCCGAACGCGGAAACGGCCGCGGGACATGTCCCGGCCACTCGCCACCGCTGCCCCCTCCAGTTGAAAGTCGCGGCATGGCAACGACAGTTCCACGAGGTCACCCGGGCTGCCGATCAACTCGACGGCGCCGCTGCGCAGCAGCGTCCGGCATGCCAGGGTGAGGTCCCGAGCCAGCCCGTCAGCCGACGCCGCGGCGTTCTCCAGGGCCTCGACCGGATCGTCGGGGGCGATCAGAAGCGGCCCCAACATCTGCGGTAAGAGCCGCGCCGGGGACGACCGCTGCATCTCGTCGAGACGGCTGTAGAGCTCACCGAGCTCCTCGTCTCGTGGCCGCGGCGTGGGCGCCGCGGCTGGTGGTGATGGCTCCGGTGGCTCCGGCGCCGTCCGCAGGCCTTCGACGAGGAAGTTCTCTGGCAAATGCACGCTGTGGGATGGAGACGTCTGATACCCTTGGAGGTCGAGACGCCGGGCGAGCTTGCGCCAGTAGCTACGATACGGGATTTCCAGGAGATTCGGATTGTGGCCTAGTTGGGTGAAAGCACACCGCAGCAGTTGGCGGGCGAGGGCCGCGGCGTTGACCTCTCCGACCTCGACCCAGGCGAGGTCATCGTAGGCGACGCGTTCGAACTCGGAGAGGTCGAAAACGAACGACAGGGGGATGCCATTTCGACCCAAGCGCTCGAGCACGCCGGTCATCAGAACCAGGGCCAGCGGCAACGGCTCCGTGAGCCGGATCTCCGTGCTGGCACGTTGTGTCGGCTGCTCGAGCAGCCACATGCGCAGAATCTCGGCGGTCCGCCGTTTAACCTTCGGATCGAGAAGGCCCAACTCACGTCGCAGCTCGTCCCAGAATGGCGGCGGAACGTCGAGCACTAACTGATCCCGGCCGGCGCGGATCCGCGTCGGAGGTTTCCGGGCCAGAACCTCCGCCGCCATCAGCTCGGCAGTGGAGGACCAGAAGACTTCTTGGAGGGCAAAGGGCTTGGGCTCTCCGTCGCGAAACCACTTGGGTAGGAGTTTCTCGTTCTCCTTCACCAAATCCCTGACCAGATTGCGTCGATGATTCATAGCTCGCTACAAGACCATACTCGCGTTCACGTAGAATCGTTCTACCAAAACACTGATTCTAAAGGGCTTGCACGGAGAGGACACACCGCGAATGCGCAAATAACCGCCAAACTCAGCCCAGTATTCAGGAATCCTGGCTCGACGAGCATCCTAAGCTCGTCGACCTGGTTTGGCAAGACCTCAAGCCCGCCGAATGTGTGTATGCCCCTGTTTTTGGGTGCCACCCGTTTCGCAACCTCTGCCCAACGGGCCGGCTGAAGCCCGCGCTCCCATGTGGTGCCAAGCCGAGGGAGTGTTGTATACCGCGAACGAGGGAGGGGGTTGGGGGCGTTTGCGGTATACAACACTCCGAGGCTGTTCCCACAGAGGATCTGCGCGCGACCGATTCGGCTGCCCGATGTCGGCGCCATGCAGTTTGTGAGCGGCGCCTCGATCGTTGGGATTCTCATCAATCCCGATCCGCCGCTCACAAGCTGCTCCCTGGGTGCTCTGGAGAAGCGTGGTCGTCTCTTCATCGGAGAGAGTGTCTGGCGGCGCGTCCGCGCCGCCAGACACATCCCTTCAACCGGCAACAGGGAGTTGTGGCTTACAAATCGTGCGGTCACGTCAGTTCGCTTTCAGCGGGATATCTCCAATGCGGGCTAACGACCTAGGAGTTAAGCGGCAAACTGGCTGCGATTCTCGCCAAGGGCACCTCCTTACACCCCCTGCCGACGGCGGTGGAGACGGGCGCGATTGGTTTGCCGCTTCAATGACTTGTTATGCGGCACCCGCGCGAGATCGCCCCACACCACGATTCGGCTATGGGGATTGTACGAGACTCGTCGGGCTGTGTCAACGGGCCAAGCGGTGGAAACACGACCTCGGGAGCCGTTGGCGCGGCTTCGAGCGCCCACCGCGGGCGCGAGATGGGGTGCTGGGCGAGCCCAGGCCCGAGGTGACCTTCAGCGCCTCCCAGGATTCAGCCACCTGCGCTTGCCCGCATTGAGCCACCTGCCTGAGATGGCCGGCCCGTAGCCGCGCGCCGACGGCTTTCGCCTCCACACGCCCCACCGTAGCCTGGGGCATGCTTCCCAAGAAGAGATGCTGCGTGTGCCGGGAGATGTTCCGACCGGACCCGCGTGTCGGCGACCGCCAAACGCGCCTGTGGCAAAGAGCATTGCCAGCGTCGGCGTCGCGCCCAGACGCAGACGAGCTGGCGCTCGCGCAATCCGTCTTACCAGGCGAGCTACCGCTTGCATAAACGAGCAGCCGATGCAGTTGCAGCTGAGCGTGGTGAGCAAGCCGCGCCTCCGGCTCCCCTGCGTTTGCCGCCAGATCTGACGACGTTCCCCCTATATGGTGCTGGTGCTCCCTATATGGTGCCTGACGATTATCAACTCAAGTGAATCAGTCGGTTAAGTTGCGAAAGATCACTTTTGACGTTACCTGCGGCATGGTTGACTATTTATATTATTATCTCTCGTAATTGCAGCCAAATAGGAAAAATGGCACGCGAGTAGGCACAGCTCTCCACGCCGGAGCGGGTAACCGCTCGACTTTGGCTGTG
>JAAEPZ010000035.1 GCA_024231955.1 bacterium
CACCACAACATCTTGTGGTCGGACATATGTACGGATACCAGATCTGGACATATGTTGACGATCTTGCTCGACATATGTCTGGATCTCCGGGGCTACCAGGGATTTCGGTGGGTGGCCTCGTTCCTGGGGTTCGCAGACTCACCCCAGGCTACCTCATGTCGCCCTCCGGGCTACGATCCCGCTGGCAGAACGGCTCCAGCCTTCGTTATCCATGCCCGGACCCCAATCACCCACCTCTCAGCGGCGTCGGCCCAAAAGAGCCGCACCCATAACCTTTTGGGGATCCTTATGTAACGCTAGGGTTGATTTTTGGGATTTGCGATTTGTAGCCGCAAAAAACACTTGACGAGGGTTTTCAGATGATAGGTGGGATTCGGACTTACTAAGTCCTATCGGCCGCATTGGGAGCCGCCGCCCCCATCCTTGGCACAAGCCGACGACTGCCCCGCCATCGCCGCGAACCGCCGCTTCTCGCGGCAGCCGCCGCAACCGCCGTCGCCGTCGCCGGAAAGCTGCACCACGGCCCACAGGCCACAAATCAAACCCAAGCCGACGATCGCGACGAGATGAACCATCACAATCCCTCCGTCAACCTTCGTAGAAAAGACCCGCGAAGCCCATGAACGCCATCGACAAGATCCCGGCCAGGAAGAAGCTCATCGACAGCCCCTTGACCACGTTCGGGATCGACGCCAGCTCGTTTTCCTCGCGCATCCCCGCCATCAAAACCAGCGCCAGCGTCAAGCCGATTCCCGCACCCCAGGCGTAGATCAAACCCTGGAACAGGCTGTAGCCCTTGCTGGTCTGGGTCAGCGCCAGGAAGAGGATGGCGCAGTTGGTGGTGATCAGCGGCAGGAAAATACCGAGGGCCCGGAAAAGCGGCGGAAAAAGCTTCTTGATGAACATCTCGACGAACTGCACCGAGCTGGCGATGACCACGATGAAGCAAATCAACCGCAGGTAGGGCGTCTGGGCGAGGACGAAGTTGTTGAGCACCCAGG
>JAAEPZ010000036.1 GCA_024231955.1 bacterium
TGGACCACGGGCAGTTACGGCTACGACGGCTCGGGCAACGTCACCGGGATGGGGACGTCGTGGTTCCTCTACGATCCGGTGAGCCGTCTGAAGTCGGCGACGCTCTACACCGGGGTGACCGGCGGTGGCACCGAGAAGAAGCAGAGCTACGCCTACGACGCCTTCGGCAACATCCAGTCGATCAGCGGCACCAGCGGCCGGGCCACGCCCACCAACTCGGGGACGAATCGGCTCACCGGCGGCGTCTACGACTCGGCGGGCAACCTGACGTCCTGGAACGGCAACTACTACGAGTACGACTCATTCAACCAGCTGTCGCGGATCATCGCGGGGGGCCAGGAGTGGATTTACCTCTACACGGCCGACGATGAGCGGGTGTGGCATTTCAAGATCGGGGCGAATCCGCGGTTCGACCGGTGGACGCTGCGGGATCTTTCGGGGAAGGTCCTGCGGGAGTACACGGCCACGGGTTACGTCTGGTCCGTGGCCGAGGACTACATCTACCGGAGAGGCATGCTGCTGGCGGCGGAGGCATCGTCGGGCCAGCGTCATTTTCATCTGGATCACCTTGGGACGCCTCGGTTGATTACGGATGCTACTGGGCAGCAAGTAGCGTATCATGTCTATTATCCATTTGGGGAAGAGGCGACGGCTTTTGATCAGGATCCTGAAAGGATGAAATTCGCCGGACATGAAAGGGATCTCGCCAGCTTGAAGGGATCCGCAGATGACTTGGATTATGTCCATGCGCGACATTTCAGTATGCTAACAGGGAGATTTCTCAGTACTGATCCCGCAAGGAGATGCACCCCCACAAGGAAGCCTCAGATATTGAATAGATATTCCTATGCTATCAATATTCCACTGAAGTACAAGGATAGAACCGGAGCGGACTTGACCCTTGTCTATGACTTCAAGGATTCCAATCTCGGAGAATTAGAGCAACAAAAAGTCATGTTGAATGTCAGGAGAATTTTCATGAGGGCGGGCGTTGAAAACGTCCGGAACGTGTTTCGACACGGCGGCAAGGTGCCCAAAATAGAAGGACGCCAGCATAAGGTAGTTCGGTTAATCTTCAAGCCTATTGTTACAAGAGGGGGGAAATCTACCGGAGACCCAGTGCTTGGCAGAACGCCCCTGGTCCCAACCAAATCCGAAGTCTCCACCGAATTCGCCCAACAACAACAAGATGCCAAAATCATTCAGATCAGTAACACGGCTGCGCACGAAGCAGGACACCAGGTCCGCTTGTGGCCATTCGATTTTGCGGCATCAGGGGCCAGCGCAGAAGAGGGCAGCATCATGGAGCAAGGCGTCCCGGTAGAAGTTCTCGGTGAAGAGTTGAGAGACTTTTCCGAAGGCGATGCGGAGCTTCTCAGGGAAAAACTCAACGCCAAAAAGTGAAACTCAATATCTAACACATGAAGGAGTACGGATCATGAAACGACGGATTGCCTTAGGAGCAGCGATAGGCGCTATTCTTCTCTTGGCGGCTTTCGCATATTTGTTCCGACAAATCGAAAGCGTTGATCCACACCTCGGGCGTATTACATATAGAATGAAGTGGGGCCAAGTGCGGGAGGTACTGATTGACTTCGATGGTGATGAGATCACTGATCTCCGTGGCGTATACCCACGTTCAGGCGGAGAAGTATCGGCTGGTGACCCATTTGAGGAGCACTGGGAATCTTCACGCTGTAATGGCGATTTTGATATACATGCCACCTATTACCCTGGAGGCGAGCTGGGTAGTATCGAGTATGATAGTAATCAGGATGGTGAGTACGACATTATCTTAGGGGCTAGCGAAGGGATGGCATTACTTAATATGGTGCGTGAAGATGGATGCTTTCCATGACTCTCGCTAAAATCTCCAACATTTCCATTGCCCGTTCTACAGGCCCTATGAGCTAACTAGTACGGCCAAGTTGAGGATTTTGCGCCGAAGGATCGGCCAAGCCCTTAGTACGCTCGCCTTCTTCGTTCCCATGACCCATCAGCAGCCGACGGATCGCGACCACCCTTCGCGGTATCGAAAGGCCGGTATCGTCGTTGATTCGTTCCATCGCGCGCAATCTCTCAAGCGGCAAATCCACCACTCGGACGTCGAGCTTGGTTCCGGGAACCGGTTCCGACAGCTCACCGAGGAGCCCCGTCATTTCCTCCGCCAAGCGGCGGGCGTGGGCGTCGCCACGGTCGATCAACCGCAACGCCCGGGAGTGGAACGTCAGGTACTTGTGGACGATCGCCACCTGCGCAGTCCGCTCCCGAGGACGCCATCGCTCCGCCGCGGCGCGAGTGCTCGAAATCGATTTCATGATCCTCAAAACCGCGGGGAGCAAGTAATGCCGCCGGCAATCGAGATCGGCGAGGAGGGCCTCAAGATCGGCGGCCGCAGGCTCCTCCGGCCGGCTCCGGGCATAGCGCGCCGAGAGCTCGGTTTGCCACTGCTCCAGCCCGGCGACGAATTCCGCCGAGCTCTCCCAATCCGGCCCCACGGGAGCGAGAAGCTCCCACGCCGAAACCGGGCTCTCGGTGAGCAGCCAAAGCGCGGCCGGCAGGTGAGGCGAGTCGGTCTCGCCAAGGTGGGAAATCCATTCCGCCAACTCCTCGGCCTCGCAAGTGGCCAGGGCATCGTCACTGCCGGTCAGATCGTGGTCCGCCATTACTTATCCCCTTATCGCGTCAGGGTGGCCCTGCCTTGAGCTGCTCTGCTCATCTGGTCCCCCGTGGTTCTGAAACCGGGCCCCTTCGGCACCGAATATGGCCGCAATCGCAGCAATTCGGCCGAA
>JAAEPZ010000037.1 GCA_024231955.1 bacterium
AGCAACAGCTCGCGGGCGTCGTACGACCAGGTGCGAAAATGAGCGTTTCCGTCCTTTTCATATACTTTGGCCCCGGCGCCGTTCAGGTGTGCTTCCGTCTGGAATCCATCCGGATCGATTGATTTCCAGGCGCGGTTCCATTGGTCGTATTCAATCCGGGCGACGCCGCCGTTGGCGTTTTCCACCGCGATGATGTTGCCCGCGGGGTCGAACGTATTGTGGGCCACGTGGATCTCCCCGCTTTCCGCGGAGTGATTCGCATCCGTCCGCCGGTCCCGCGCATCGTATTCGTATCTTGTATAATTCCCGTTTTCATCGGTCTCTTTTTCCAGGTTGCCATTCTTGTCGTACTCCCAGGTGTATTCGCCCCCCAAGGCGTTGATGCGCTTTGTGCGTTTATAGCGTTTGTTGTATTCATAGGTGGTGACGCCTCCCCCCGGATCGGTCTCGGTGAGCAGGTTGGTCTCGGGATCGGCCTCGTTTTTGTAGGTCTTGATTATGTTTACTTCCTGGCCGTCCAGGGCGGGCATATGGATCTCGGTCTGGCGGTTGAGCCCGTCGTACACATAGGTGGTGACGCGGCCCTCGAAGTCGGTGGATTTCGTGAGGTTGTCATTGAGGTCATAGGCCATGGACATGGCGTCGCCCAGGCGGTTGGTGGTGAGGATTTTTCGATTGAGCGCGTCATATTCGTGATCCTGCCGCTGTACTCCCCGGCGGACATCACCTCCAATTCCTCGCCATACTCCTTCTCCACGGCGAGCCACTCCTGCTCGTGCTGCCGCCAGGCGCTGGCCGAGATCACCCGCGCG
>JAAEPZ010000038.1 GCA_024231955.1 bacterium
CCTCAGGGTGGCAAGGACAAGGGCTTGGGGGAGCTCACCAGAGGGATGACGGTGGCTTGAAGTCCCATCATCCGTGGCGAGCAGCACACCTTGCCCTTGCTTTGCCCGGGCTCGGTGCGGGGGTACTTTCCGGGGTGCTTTGAGGCACCCCCGCCCCCCTCCCACGCACGGTTCGGCGATCTTGGCCCCGAAGGGGCTGAATCGTAAAGCCCGGGGCTGGCGGCGCGGAGCGTAGCGACGCGGAGCGAGCCCCGGGGTGGGCCGCCCCAGAAACTCCCCGCCCTGAAGGGGCGGAACCGCTGCTTTCGCGGTCGTTCGATTCCGCCCCTCCAGGGCGGGGGATGTGGGGGCTCTTCCATGCCGCAATGATCGGGCAGGTGGCCCTTCGGCGCTCGTCAGAAATGACCCTGTTTTGCTCGCCACCGGTGCCCCCCCTCGGAGTCTTGCCCTCGGGCAAGGCATCCCTCGATCCGGCCATTTTTTGGCATCGTGGGGACCTGTCAAGGCTTCCCTTCGGCGCTTCGCGGCCTTGACAGGCCCCCACGATGCCAAGATTGGCCGAGTATCGAGGAATGCCAAATTGACGCGGGGGGGTCATTCTAAAGGAGCGCAACAGGATCATTTCTGGCGAGCGTCGAGGGTGGCCTCGAAGCTGACCCAGATCGGCAGCGAGGACCTGCCGCTGGTCATCGAGTTTTTCGACCACCTGGAGCAACAATGCCTCGCCTCGAGACCGATGTATGCCGCCGAGCCGCGCGAGCTGGGCAAAAGCCGCGCTGCTCCGTTGGCAGACGTATCGCGCGCCCAAGCCGCCGCTCGCTTGATTGAGCAGGTGGAGGAAATCCGTCAAGAGGCCATTACCAAGGAAACCTCGATCGACGGAGTCCAGTCACAGCGTCGTCTTTTTTTCGCCTTCCTAATGGTAGTGCCAGCTTTTCGCCAAGACCCACTAAGGAAAGGAACTAAAGATATGTCCGGATTTCAAAAACCACCCACTGCCTCGGATGACTACAGACACGAAGATCTTTACCGCCAAGCTGCGGTCCTTATCTTCGAGAAAGGGTTTGGGGCAACGTCGATGAGTGACATCGCTACCGCTGTTGATTTGACCCGGGGAGGCATCTATTATCACATCAAAGGAAAGCAGGCGCTCCTCTACGCCATTATGGACTTTGCACTGAATCGACTCGAAGCCGAAGTCCTTGAACCCGCTAGGGAGGAGACAAATCCCGAAGCGCGTTTCATGCTTCTTATCACTGGCCACGCGGATTTGGTCCTCGATGACGCTCCCACCATGGCGGTTCTCGTCACCGAAGAAGCCCATCTCGAAGAGTCGAATCTGATGAAGATACGACGCCGCAAAAATAATTATGAGCAGTTCCTCATAAAAACATTAAAAATAGTACTTCAAAAGCATCCCGGCGCACACCAGCTTCCCGCCAACGATGCTGCCGTCATGATTTTAGGTGCCATCCACTGGCTAGTCCATTACTTTGATCCGCATGTACATTCCAGGGATGAGGTTATCGACAACCTCATAGGATTTATCCGATTTGGAATTCATGGTGTTGATCCTGAGCAACTCGAGGCAGGCTCCGACTTGGAGGGGGCACCATAATGAATTTTTACGATCACTTGAGAACGGACCCAATCTCAGAAACGTTGGAGCCCATTAGATCCAGGAGAGGTCATGATCACAAGCGAGCCAGAAGCGTTTACATTCTATCAACTTCCGGTGGCTCGGCGGTATCAAAACCGGCCGGAATTTGAACAGCTCTGTGAATGGTGGATTAGTGGTGGTTCGGGTGTTTGCGCTCTTGTCGGCCTCGGCGGAGCGGGAAAGACAACGATCGTCGAGCGATTTGTCTCAGCGATGTCTGTTGACGGTCACAAGAGGGTCGATCATCTCGGACAACGTTCCATTCCTCGGGCCGAGAATCTCTTCGTTTTCTCCTTTGACTCCGCCACAAATCCCGAGAGCTTCTTTTCACGATTCGGCTTTTACTTGGAAGGAAAGGATCTCCTGACTTCGCTGGAGAACCAACATCTGCGATGGTCCTATGGACAGATTCTCCGGATGCTTGAGGGCACAGATGCTCTTCTGTTGATTCTCGATGGCCTTGAGAGGTTTCAAGAAGATGGAACGCGAGGGAGTGCCCTCGGTAGGATTCAGGACCCAAGGCTATGCGATCTTGTCTCGCGGATAGCAGCCGGATCTCTTCCTCATCTATCCTTGATCATGACGGCCCTAGACGCACCTTGTGAGTTGCCCCATACTCGAAGCCCGCGTTATCATCAAATCTGGATCCAGAAACTTCCATTCGACGTCTGCGTCGACCTTCTCAAGGAGCATCGGCTAGACGGCGATCGAAGCCAGCTGGAACGCCTCGCCGAAACGTGCGGACGCCATGCTTTTACTCTTGATCTGGCCGCAGGATATATTTCTCGCTTCGCCGGTGGGGATCCCATGGCATCTCTTCGATTCCCTCCGCTCGACCGGCATACCACAGAAGCGGAATACCCCACAGGGTTCCGTGCAGCGATCGCGCAGCGCCTACGCTTCTGGTGCGTCGTGGACCAATATTACGAAGAATTGGATCGATGCGAGCCCGCGGCAATCGCACTGCTACGATGGATGGCGTTGCTTGATGGATCAATCACGATAGATGCGCTTACGAAGCTGGTCGCCGACGCAAGGGACAAAACGGCTCTATCCGTCGCCTTTCCTCCTTCGGACAGAGAACTCCAAGCGGCGCTGAAACTCCTGATCGACATGAGACTGGTCGACGAGTTCCAAGGAGTCGACCGGGAACCAGCCAAATTGGTTCTCCACGCCGACCTGCGGGCTGCAGTCCTTCGGCGTTTAGATTCCAACGCGGTCATTGACGGTCACGATGCGATCCGCTCAAGCCTGGAGATCCTCTACGAGCGACAGCGCTCAACCCCCGGAACGCGCTCATGAATTCAACGTGTTCTTTGGATCGCTCCGCACTCTCTGCCAGAAGCAGCGGACTATGACTCTGCTCGTCGCTGATGTGCATCCCGACTGCAACCGCATCAACCATTGGCCGCATGCTAAGGCATCCACAAATCCAATTTTTGGCTTCTTTCATGAGATTTTTTTGGAGCCTTTTTCTTTGGAAGAAACCGTAACAATGCTCAAGGATATCGGATATCTCATGGGAGTTGAAATCGACGAGGCGATACTCTCTGCGATTCACGCAGAAAGCGGGGGACATCCATTTATTTCCAGGCAGCTGACGAGTTTTCTTTTCAGACGTGTGTCAGATGCCTTAGGGAGCGATGATAATCTAGCGCTATCCACTGTAAAGAATATGCTCAGCCGAGCACTATATCATTCTGCTACGCTCAAGGAATACTGTAATCAGAGCATCTGGACAGATTTACATGTGCGGGCGGCTTGTCTTGAGATGGATATTCTGCGGACTCTAGCCTGCAGCGGAGGGCGCTCTGCCTCTACTGAGGCGCTGATAGAAAAATTCAGCGGACACACAGAAGGTGATCTCGTCAATGCCATACTGAAACTGAGGGAATCCTGTGTGCTGACCTGTGAGGAGCAAGGTGTGAAGTCCTTCTTCCGTGCAGGAATACCGCTTTTATCGCGCTGGATTGTGATGAACTTGAGCGTTCATGAACAGTGTGAGTGGATGTTGCCATGATGCGGAGTTTCAACAATTTCAAGTCGGCCATTACCGATCCACGATTCATGGTGGGTCGTAAGGAGCTGATCGCCGAAATTCAGTCTTCTCCGCATCTCATTCGAATCCTTTTGGGCGGTCGTCGTATCGGCAAAACCACCACTCTGCGCGCCGCAGAGTGGGCTCTTCTCAATCGAGGATTCGACGGACATTATCGCGCTTTCCCGGTATTCGCGAGCTTTCAGATTGTTCAGCCCGATAGCTTTGGTAATTTCCTTCATGTCTTGATCGGCGAGTTACGCAAGGCAATGTTTCGTTGGCGTAGGACCTTCAAGGCCAAATCTCATCACCCCTATCAGAGATTTCTTTCACAGGCCGCGGATGAAATGATTACTAAGGATTTTTTAGGGGATGCTCTTGGCGACCGATGCATAAAGAAGGAGCTGAGATCGGAGCATTTTCGGACAGCTCTGCTGAGGTCTCTCGAAGATCTGAAGGAGATGGGTTTCGACGGAATCTGCTTCTTGCTTGATGAGGCGGAGTTCGTAGTTCGGCAGGAATGGTCGGATACGGCCTGGGGTTACATCCGAGCACTTAAAGACAGCGATATGAGCCTGACGCCGTTTCTGGGATTTGTTCTTTCAGGATATCGGGCATTGAAGGAATATCGCCAGCGAGTTGGTTCTCCCTTGGTAGGCATTGCAGAGCTCGAATGGCTTTCCGTGTTGCCGGATAGTGACCTTCGTGAGCTTATCGCAAAACGATGTCTGGAGGAGAATACTGATCTGAATGATAAACAACTACGATTCGTTATCTGTTGGTCCGGCCGACATCCTTATTTGGTAATGCAGCTGCTGAACTGCTTCTTCGACGATTACCAGAAAGGCGAGAGATCGACGATGGCGCGAATCGCGGAGAAGCTCCTACACCGATATAGTGAGGAGTTTTCGAGTTGGTGGGATCCTTCGGACCGGCCCGATGGACTGGGCAGGGACGAACGTTGTGTTTATCTCGAGCTGATCAACGTAAGGAAAGCCAGGGTGGAGGAGCTTGCTTTTCGAACTAGCTTGAGCCACGGTCGCGTTTTGGATGCTCTGGAAGTTCTTGAGACTTCGGGACTGATCTATCATGAGAAAGAGAGGTACGTAGTTGGAGCAAAGGCCTTTGAGACCTGGGTAAGGATGAACGCAACGCCTGCGGTGAGTCGCTTCGGGCCAGCTTCAACATCCGAGAACCCTATCCGGATTCTGCACCTGAGTGATTTACATTTTGATGCATCGACTGATATCTCGGCCAATCTGGGTCCATTAGTTATGGATTTAACAGATACCCAAGGTGGCCTGGGTCTAAGAGGACTAGATTTCCTCGTGATCTCGGGAGACGCGAGCCAGTACGCTAGACCACAAGAGTTCGACCAAGCGCGAGAGTTCATTAAGTGCCTTCGGGACACGTTTTCGCTCAATGCGGAACGATGCATTCTGATTCCTGGTAACCATGACGTGTCTTGGGACGAGAAGGTGTATGAGTGGAAGCCGAAGAGACTCGTGGCCCGAGGGCAGCTGTACCCCGGGCACTATCGGGAGGAAGGCTGCGGCTATCTACTTCGCGAGGATCGGAGATACGGGAATCGATTCAAGAATTTTTCAGAATATTTTTTCAGAAAGATGAGCGGTTCGCCCTATCCAATGCGGTCCGAGGAGCAAAGTATAACCTATCTTGATGCTGACTTAGGTATTCAAATCCTCGCATTCAACTCTTGCTGGGAAATCGACGAGTGGTTTCCGCTGCGAGCCAGCATCCACCCCGGTGTTGTGTCTCGGGCATTGCTGAAGGCTGATGGGCAGATCGAGGCACAGTTGGACAGAGCCGATAAGGTTCTGCGAATCGCTGTGTGGCATCATCCAGTAACAGGCAACGATAAGATCAAAGACGACGCTTTCCTCGATCAGCTGCGTCGCGCCAATGTTCGGCTCGTTTTGCACGGCCACGTCCACGAGAATCGTGCAGAGGTGATTGGATATTTTCACCCGAAGAAGTTATATGTCATTGGGGCCGGCGCTTTCGGGGCTCCAACACATCGACGCCCCGAGTCCACGCCACGTTTGTACAACGTTCTTGAGATCGAAAGAGACCACAGCTTAGTCAAAGTTCACACTCGATGTCTGAGAAGAAATGGAGGGGCTTGGGAAGGCTGGGCCGTGTGGGCGGCTGAGGATCCTACCAGTAGGCGGACATACTATACCATAAATCTACATGAGTAGGTGTCGCTAAGCTTTCGCTTATAACGTGTCAGACAATTCGCTAAACCTCCAGGCCGTGCGGAGCGAGTCGCCGCCTGTGGCAGGCGGTCTGCGGGCAGCATCTCGCCGACCGGCGAATCCGTCCGATGGAGATCCTCACCGGCGGGAATCCGCGGTTGCTGGCGATTCTCGCCACGTTCGCATCCGAACGGCCGTTGCAGGAGCTGATGGACCACTTGGCGGAGCTGATCGACGACCACACCCCCTTCTTGAAGAGCAACATCGATGCCCTCCCGTCCCAGGAGCGCCGGGTGTTCGTGAACCTCGCGAAGTTGTGGGAGCCGTCGACCGCTCGCCGGGTGGGCGAGCGCTGCAGGCTCAATTCGAACACCGCGAGCGCGGTGCTCAAGAGCTTGGTGAATCGGGGCGTCGTCGTCGAGCGCGGCAAGGAGGGGCGCGGAAAGCTCTACCAGGTCGCCGAACGGATCTACTGCATTTACTACCTCATGCGTCTCTCGGGATCCGAGGCCGACCGCATGCGGGCCTTGGTGCGTTTCATGGTGCACCTGTACGGCGAGGACCGCCTCGCGCGCTCGCCGGCCGAGGCCGCGTGCTCAAGCGACGGCCGGGGGAGGTTCATCGAGGGATATCGGGGGCTTCTGTCGGAGAATCCGCCTGAGGGGATACAGCAGCGCGTTCTGGCGGGCCGCTGGGATGAAGCCTTCGACCAGATGGAGCCATGGATCGACGACGAAGCCTTGGTCGAGATGCACCTGGACGACATGCTCGTTCTCATCATCGACGCAGCCGCCGATGGGCAGGCCGAACGCGCCTTGAGAGAGCTCTCCGGCACGGCCGCGGAGCGGGC
>JAAEPZ010000039.1 GCA_024231955.1 bacterium
AAAGCGTCTGACCAGGTAGAACGCCAACCACAGCAGCAGCGCTGCCACCACGAAAAAGGCCAAAAGCGCCAGATTGATGATCGTCGAGAAATCGATCGATGGTTCAAAGCTGAAGGTACGATGCTGAATTATCGAGGTATCAACCTTGCCGCTCAGCATAAACTGATACCGCAGCTCCTTCTCGCCTGGCACAAAGTCTTGGTGACCGGCGTGTCTGGTTACCACAAGGGGAGCGTTTGAGAGATGTGGCATCACGTCTTCTTCAGCGTTTTCGAGCGGCGTGGGAGCTATGCGGTGTGCAGCACGCAGGACTCCCCGCCGCAGGAGCTCTGCGGCCAGGGGACCGTCGCCGGTGACCGAGTGGCCACCGCCGGCCCCGGCTGCCCGACAGAGCCCGACTTGCCGGCGGCCTCCACTGCTCCTGAGACTCGCCCGGCCCTCGGAGGCGCGGCTCCGATCCGCAGTACCCAGCCAGCAGCAGCCGACCCTTGCCAGTCATGAGGGCCTGACTCTACACCCCACCTCAAGCCTGCGCAAGCCCGCGGGCCGGCGAGCCGGCGAGGTTTCGTTTCGGGCTCCTCCCGGGCCTGCGGCTTCGGCGGATCCGCGGCTAGGTTATGGGCCAGTCAGTATGGAGATGGGTGGCAAGGGCAAACGGCGCCGGCAGTGGTGCGTACCACGATCGTCCAGCCAGATGTCTCGGTCGGTAAGCGTATGACGGTTTGCCCTTGTTTCCCCGGGCAGCGAGCAAGGGCAAGGGGTGCTGAACGCGGCGGGCAGAGGGAGCCAAGCCTCGATCAGCGCCCTGTTGA
>JAAEPZ010000040.1 GCA_024231955.1 bacterium
AGCGGCAAGGTGCCGTTTGTCAGCCATTCCGAGGCGCTGGGTGCGCTGGTGGTGTGGGCGACAACTACACTCCCGTCAACAGGGTGGAAACACTGCCAGGTATGGTCTCCTGGCCAGTCTGGAGGATCTTGACAGGAGGTCGCGCCTGAAAGATCCCGCACATCCTCCATCCGCACTGCCCGCACGCCCCAGGTCGCGCCCATCTTGGCGTTGAAAAATACCCGGTTGTGACCATCAGTGGCCAGGGAACGAATACTTTCGTAGGCTCCGTCCATAACGGCGTGGGGCTCAAAGGACCCGGCTCCGGAGCCTTCGGTGGTCTTGGAAACATCAATGGCAACCAGCTCACCCTCGCCAGTGGCCACCATGACCAGATTTCCGAGCTGCAACAGATCGCTTACACCACTGGGTCCATTGCCTCCCAGGTCCATGTCGGCAACGGAATCGCCGGGCTGGGGCCGAGTGGCAAAGCGGAACTCCGAGGGCGCGGAAGACGGGTACCAGCGACCGGCAGAGGTGATCTTCCCCGCAGTCAGCTTGAACTCAAAAAGATGCCCCGGTGGCAGGGCACCTACCAGCCTGAAGATCAGCCGGCTCTTGTCCTTGCTCAGTTCGAGCCGCAACGGTATATCGGTGTGACTCCCGCCCCCGCAAAGGTCGGTTGGCCCAAGGTCGGTCAGGGTACCCACTTCACTGGCCGGTAAATCATCCATCCCGGTCAGCTGCCGGTTGAACTGAAACTCAAGGCTCAGCAACCCGGCCGGATCGATGTCTCCGCTGCCAAGAACCAGAAGGGCTCTCCGGCCCACCAGGGGTTTGTTGAATGGACTGGCCCCACCACATAAAGACGTTGGTCCCTGAAGGACCTCGGGCTGGTCAGGTTGCGAAATTTCGAAGACGCTGATCGTCGATCCTTCTGAGAGTTGAAAATCCTGGTGCTGGTTGAGCGTGAATCCGCCCGGTTTCCCCTCGGCCTGGATTTCCAGACGCAGCCTCGAAGTCGAGCCCAGACGGGGCCGGGAAAAGCCGATGAGATCAAAGGGGCGGGCGCCAACCAGAAGGGGTGGCCCGTCATCGACAGCCAGTATCCCCAGCCCGAACATGCCTCCGGGGTTCAGAACCGGTTCGTAGTCCTGCCGGCCCAGAACCCAGCCGGCAGCCACGTCCCGGCTGACGATCTCAAAGGGTTGGTTGAGCAGGATCGGTAGAACGTACTGTCCATCCCAGTTGCGGGGTTCTGGCTTGAATACCCAGGCGCCTTCAAGAGCCATGCTGATGATCTGGGCGCTCTGGGCCAGGCCGTTTAGTTGCCCGAAACCAAGCGACCATTCGGCGCCGAGGTCGAAATAGAAGGCGGCATCTGCTGCGAACCTCAGCTCGGCCAGGAGCACCCCGATAAAGCACTCGGACAACCCTTCGTCCCTGACGTCCTGGCAGGTCTGGGCATCATTATCGAGTACTTTGTTACCGGCGCCGTCGATGAATGGCTCGGGCTGCAGCGATGGGTGGTTGGAGAGAACCGGCAGGCCGCCTGATTCAATCACCTCGCCGACACTGAGCAGGCGCAGCTTGCGGCCCCATGGCAGACTGATGGAGTCGCCGATGAAAACCCTGGCACCGATGGGTGCGTCGGCCGGGGCCGGGACCGTCAGCCGCAGGGTTTCGTTGGCCTCGCCCGGGAAGTCAACCCGCACGTAGGCGCCAAGAGCCATACCCTGCGGTGTATCCACGCCAAGCGTGGAATCCAGGGTCGATACGGTTACCACGGTGGGCTCTGAGAAGGCACCCTCGGGAACATCGACGGTGATGCCTTCGCTGGTGGTGAACGTACTGTCCCGGTTGGCCGGGGCCAGAAAACCATTGCCATCAGCGGTGACAAAGAGTCCGAGGCGAAACCGAGCGGCCTCGTTGCCAGCCGGATCAATAACGCTCAGCCAAATCGTGTCAGCGATTTCGACCGGATAATCAGGCGGATGGCCCACTGTGCAGCTGAAGCTGCCGTCAGTGGCAGCGTTGGTGGTCTCAAGGACAGGATCTGTCTCGCCCTCGACCGAGGGCTTCACGGCCCAGGGATTGCCCCCGGCCACTGTCGGCAGGGCACCGGGTTCGCCAATGATCTGGGCTACACCATTGATCGGAATCTCGAGACGGATTTTGGCAAAATCGATTCCGGCTCCGGAGGCCACGTCAGCGGATGTGCTGAAGGTCCAGCTGAACCGTCCTCCGCCGAAAAAGACGCCTCCAAGGTCGTAGACATCGCCGTTGAAGTGGGCGACAAAAGTGCGGCCAGGTGGCAGCGGTCGTGTCGGCTCGAAGACCACGTCAGTGCCGTTAACAAGGGAAACAGTGCCGCTGATCAGGGCACCGGTCGGCTCGCCACGGGCGTTGGCAAGCTCGAGGCTCAGGGTCTGGGAGCTAACGCTGGTCCCGGCCAGGGTCTCTGAGAAGCGGACGATTACGTTGCTGCCAACGAGCTGGTTGATGGCGCCGTCGGCAGGGGTCAGGGCAACCACCGTGGGTCCCACAGGGGCCACGGTGATATCGGCAGTAGCGATGGCGCCCGGGTTCAGGCTGGCCAGGGTTGCCGAGCCGGTTTCGTCGAGGCTTGGATGTAGGGCGAAGAGGGTC
>JAAEPZ010000041.1 GCA_024231955.1 bacterium
CAGTGGGTAGTTTGCGCTTCCAATCAGTATCTGTACTTTTCCGATATTGGTATTTACCTTTGAATCGATTCTCATTCTCATCACCTCTTACCACCCCGAAACAGGGGTCTCGTCGTGGGTCGTGGTTTCTCCGGCGTCTTCTTCTAAATCCTGATTTCCATCGACCCAAAAGGGATTAGCCAAAATACGATTGGCCTCGTCTCGCTCGGTCATAATCCTCTGATATTCGTCTGCAATTTTTTCGTCGCCGGACAGCGTCCAGATGTAGGCCATTTCGGCCATGACAGCCCGTATGAACCGAGGCTGATCGACGGCCCTATCAATATCAACCGTTCCCTCGTGTCGATATTTGAGATCGCGAATTGCCTGTTTTGCAATTCTGTCAAATCGATCAACTGGATCAGTAAATGCGTCGTATACTCGCGTGAATTTATCCTGAAGATCTAGTCTCAGCCCCGCAATGTCCAGGGAGGCTATTGCTATTTGCGCCGCTTCCGTGACTGGCTGGCCACCCCCTGTAGGTGTCCAGGTCAGCGTGACGACAAGCCCGGCCGTCCACGTTGCGACCGTCGTCGTATCCAGGGTGTAGGTACCCCAGAGCCCGTACACAGCATCAGCGTCGGCGTATTCGTTGTCTAGGATTTCCTCGAGCTCGGCCGTGTAGGTTGTGGCATCGTAGCCCTTGACCACACATGTCTCATTGCCTTCGGCACCGGCAATCAAAATCATGTCCCCGGGGGCCAGGGCCGTTGCGGCCGAATCCAAAACAACCGAACTGGCGAACCGCTCGACAGCGCCGTCTAACGTCGTCGATGTGTACAGCGTCAACGCAGTCGCGGCCAGCAGTTCATCGCCGTCGAGGTCAGTGATTTTTACTGTCGCGCCGGTGATCGAATCCCCGTCCCATTCTGTGGGGAATTCCAGCCGAAGAATATTCGACGCGCTGTTGTACAGTATTTGTCTCATTCGTCCGTATCAATCTCGCGGTAGACCAGTGTCGAGCGAGACCCGTTAAATTTGGCCAGCCCCGGCAACGTCACTTTTGCGTTGTCGATTTGGGTGAGAGTCGTCAAGATGTCGGCTCGGGTCGTCAATACGATGCTGAGTTCGGCAATACTTCGGATCTTACCGGTGATGCTGTTCTCCTTGGACGTCATGTTGAAAATGCTGCCGTCCGGTTTGCCGTTGACATAGTTGACAATCGTCGTTCTCGCCGATGCAAAATCAGAGACGGTATCGAAATCAAAATGCAGCGTAAATTCGCAGGTCATAAAAGTGGCCATGTTGTTTCCTATGCGGGATTGTTCGCGGTGATTGTCCAACCGCGACCCTCGAGGGATGTTTTTGCCGCGTTGCTGGCGCTGGTCCTGGTCGCATTCGTCCCCGAAACGTCAGCGGTTCCGTCGTCGCCCCCGGCGGCGTCGAGGTAGATTAGAAAGTCATCTACTTCGGTTGCGGTCCAACTGCAGTCCTGTGCCCAGATTGTAGCGTCGTCCCATGGGGCCAGGGCGCCGGTATCAACACCGACAGCTGTGCTGTGCAGATAAAGGGTCTCGAGCTCCGTCAACGGGGAGAGGTCCGACATGTTGCCGGTAAACGCGATACCGTAAGCATGGACAAACGTCAGATTTGTCAGCGCGGCCAGGCTGGCGATACTCCCCGTAACACTCGACCCATTGAGCTGAATACGGGTCAGCGTAGTCATGCCGGCAATCCCGGACAGGTCACCCGTTACGCCACTACCGTGAACCCGGAGATCCTGCAGCGCGGTGAACCCAGTGAACTCAGAGATGTCATTAACCAGCGACGAATCGGAACATCTAAAATGTGTCACATCGGACAGCCGCCCGGTGACGGTGATCCGCTTTCGGCCAGCGCCGCTGTAGGTATGGGCCGTGTCCGTGTCGGTATCGACATCGGTGTGAGAAACCCATGTCGCCCCGGAGCCGTCACCCCAATCAATCCAGAGCCCGGTGCCAGCGGCCCCGCGGGTGGTCAAAGTCAAAGACCCAGTGTCGGTGGTCATCAGATAGACCTGGGAAACACCAGGGCCGAGCCCCGAATTTATCGACGTCGATTCCTCATATAGGCACTTGATTTCTTCGTCGGTCAGGGGGCGGTTGCACAGTAGGACGTGTTTCAGCGGGTAGGGGCTCGGCTCGTTCGTCTCGTTGTTGTTTCCGATTACCAGGTCGGTCGTTCCCGAGTCGGTGATCGCGACGTTCCCCGCGCTATCCCCCTCGTACTCGCCATCGATGAAATATCTGACCGGCTCGCCGTCTTTGAACGTGATGGCGATCATCGA
>JAAEPZ010000042.1 GCA_024231955.1 bacterium
ATTGGTTGCTCAATCGAATGGGGGCTTTGCCTCTCCCGCGCAAATCCCGACAGCGCATCGCTCTCGATCCTTTAGCTGTCGGTACTGTCGCGGCTTAAGTTGATACCCCAGTATCCTCAATCGGATCGAACCCTCTGCAACACTGCGCTTCCTGTTCGTGATGGAGCGGGATTGTAACACTTTCAGTATCCTCAATCGGATCGAACCCTCTGCAACCGTCGTGGCTGTGTACGATCTCGCAGATTGCGCATCTTTCAGTATCCTCAATCGGATCGAACCCTCTGCAACGTTGAACGAGCCAACCCGCGCAATGCTGGCGGAATTCTTTCAGTATCCTCAATCGGATCGAACCCTCTGCAACACGTGGGGAGGTGACGCGGGGTGTCGGCATTTGTGGCTTTCAGTATCCTCAATCGGATCGAACCCTCTGCAACCTCTCTTGTCAGGCCGGTTGCTTTAGTTGATGTCATCTTTCAGTATCCTCAATCGGATCGAACCCTCTGCAACGTCGCGCGTGGACGGTAGTCGTCGGGGCGGAATCCCTTTCAGTATCCTCAATCGGATCGAACCCTCTGCAACTCATTCTAATTGCTCGCGCCAGCGTGATTGGGTTCACTTTCAGTATCCTCAATCGGATCGAACCCTCTGCAACGGTGACGGAATGAGACGAATACAGCGCAAACGAACAACTTTCAGTATCCTCAATCGGATCGAACCCTCTGCAACGATGTCTCTTTTTCATACATCGGCCCGCCCGTGTTCCTTTCAGTATCCTCAATCGGATCGAACCCTCTGCAACTTCGTTCGCCGACTGTTGTTCCCCCGATGACTCCCTTTCAGTATCCTCAATCGGATCGAACCCTCTGCAACTGACATTATCGACAAGAGGCCGTGGACGTTTCGAGACTTTCAGTATCCTCAATCGGATCGAACCCTCTGCAACACCAAAAGCGCTGACGTGGAAAGCGGTTCGTCACCAGCTTTCAGTATCCTCAATCGGATCGAACCCTCTGCAACTACTGCAACCCGTTCACCTTCAACTATCATTGCTCCTCTTTCAGTATCCTCAATCGGATCGAACCCTCTGCAACTTGGTCACACTGCGAATTGCTTACGATCCGCTTGACACTTTCAGTATCCTCAATCGGATCGAACCCTCTGCAACATCAGGCCCAAGTCGTCTTTGGGAGATGCGGTTGTAAACTTTCAGTATCCTCAATCGGATCGAACCCTCTGCAACGGGGGCTACCTGGGTGCAGGGTGCACACACTCGCGGCTTTCAGTATCCTCAATCGGATCGAACCCTCTGCAACCAACAAGCGGAAACTGTGGTACTGGAAGCCATATCGCTTTCAGTATCCTCAATCGGATCGAACCCTCTGCAACCTTGGCATAATTCGCCGCCGTCGGCAACATCCATTCTTTCAGTATCCTCAATCGGATCGAACCCTCTGCAACTTGACTCGTAATGATGACAAGCGCCGATGCCCCGAGTCTTTCAGTATCCTCAATCGGATCGAACCCTCTGCAACCCGGCTGTCATTCCATCGCGCCATGACTCGTGTTCGCCTTTCAGTATCCTCAATCGGATCGAACCCTCTGCAACGGCGAACTCGACGCGCCAGGCGAACTGTACGTTGACCTTTCAGTATCCTCAATCGGATCGAACCCTCTGCAACAACCGGAACGATGCCCTACCGGTTGGAAGTGGAGGTTCTTTCAGTATCCTCAATCGGATCGAACCCTCTGCAACGAAGTCAGACCTACAACGCGCAGATGGAAGCGCTAGACTTTCAGTATCCTCAATCGGATCGAACCCTCTGCAACCGCGGTGTTGATCCCGCTGAAACAGGCTGCAACCAGTGCTTTCAGTATCCTCAATCGGATCGAACCCTCTGCAACTTAGCCACGACGTGCCATCCGCGTCACTTCCCGCCCTTTCAGTATCCTCAATCGGATCGAACCCTCTGCAACCTGGCGAAAGTGGACACCGCCGACGACCCGGACACGCAGCTTTCAGTATCCTCAATCGGATCGAACCCTCTGCAACGCCATGTGATAGAGCAGGTTGCCAATGCTGCGCTTGCTCTTTCAGTATCCTCAATCGGATCGAACCCTCTGCAACTAGACGGCGCAGTGGACACCGACCAACTCACAGTACACTTTCAGTATCCTCAATCGGATCGAACCCTCTGCAACCCTTTTCGTCGTGGAGCAATCCGACGGTACTGACGTGTCTTTCAGTATCCTCAATCGGATCGAACCCTCTGCAACTGCTGCCGCCGACATGGCGGGGTGCGCGGCGAAAATCTTTCAGTATCCTCAATCGGATCGAACCCTCTGCAACGGTGACTAATGCACTTCCAGGGACGCACCACCATATCCTTTCAGTATCCTCAATCGGATCGAACCCTCTGCAACCGGCTAAAAATTCGCTCAACGATGCAATGGACTTGATCTTTCAGTATCCTCAATCGGATCGAACCCTCTGCAACCCCGACCTGTTTGTCGAGGACGAATCGGGTGACGGTCTTTCAGTATCCTCAATCGGATCGAACCCTCTGCAACGTGTTTGCTAGATGGTCCTCGGAGTCAATACTCCTCTTTCAGTATCCTCAATCGGATCGAACCCTCTGCAACTCTCTGGCTGGCCCAGGACGACCAGTTTCGCCGATGATCTTTCAGTATCCTCAATCGGATCGAACCCTCTGCAACCGCTGGGCTATTGGAGGTATAGAATGGATTCACAAACTTTCAGTATCCTCAATCGGATCGAACCCTCTGCAACCACCGACCGACGACCAGATCGACATTGAGATAGCCGCTTTCAGTATCCTCAATCGGATCGAACCCTCTGCAACCTTTGGCCCTGGACGGCGTGCGCGTCCAGGGCTGGGACTTTCAGTATCCTCAATCGGATCGAACCCTCTGCAACGCCGGTCAGTGGGTAGAGGTCCGCAAGAAAACGAGCCTTTCAGTATCCTCAATCGGATCGAACCCTCTGCAACGCCAAGGAGATGGACGGCGCAAAGGACGCCATCGGCGCTTTCAGTATCCTCAATCGGATCGAACCCTCTGCAACAAAGCCGCAGCGCCAGCGCACCCGGCGACGATCCAAACTTTCAGTATCCTCAATCGGATCGAACCCTCTGCAACTGGCTACTACCTACAGGCAACTGCCAGGAAATCGAATCTTTCAGTATCCTCAATCGGATCGAACCCTCTGCAACCGAATAACCACTCTGTAGCGGTCGGGGCGTGGGAGCTTTCAGTATCCTCAATCGGATCGAACCCTCTGCAACGACGCGGCGGTGTTGTTGACGAGCAAAGGAGACTGATCTTTCAGTATCCTCAATCGGATCGAACCCTCTGCAACCAAAGTGGCGAGCTTGACGGCAGGGAATGGGGAAAGCTTTCAGTATCCTCAATCGGATCGAACCCTCTGCAACGCAATCGCCAACGATGCGGGGCCGCAGCTAATCGAATCTTTCAGTATCCTCAATCGGATCGAACCCTCTGCAACTTGGAATGAGTCAGGTATACACGCTTTATCAATTCCTTTCAGTATCCTCAATCGGATCGAACCCTCTGCAACGCACGCTGGCAAATATGACCGATTGTTTCGTGCTAGACTTTCAGTATCCTCAATCGGATCGAACCCTCTGCAACCACGCGCCACGTTCACCGGGGCAATTGTCGCAATCGACTTTCAGTATCCTCAATCGGATCGAACCCTCTGCAACTTTGCCTTTCGTCGTCTATTGTCGATGGACGGCAGCGCTTTCAGTATCCTCAATCGGATCGAACCCTCTGCAACTATTCCGTGCCTTGTCTTTGCCGCGTGAATTGCCAGCCTTTCAGTATCCTCAATCGGATCGAACCCTCTGCAACATTTCAGGCGAGTTGGATACCGTCAACTGCCGGGGCCTTTCAGTATCCTCAATCGGATCGAACCCTCTGCAACGTTCGTTGCAATGTACAATGCGGTGGCCGAGGCGGCCTTTCAGTATCCTCAATCGGATCGAACCCTCTGCAACGCTGCTCCACGGACTGCGAGCGAGCCTTGCCCCGGACTTTCAGTATCCTCAATCGGATCGAACCCTCTGCAACTTTACGACATCGTCAACGGCATAGGATTGACGACGACCTTTCAGTATCCTCAATCGGATCGAACCCTCTGCAACACCGCAAGCACGTCGTGCGTTATTACGACACGCAAATCTTTCAGTATCCTCAATCGGATCGAACCCTCTGCAACTTCTTGCCTACCCCCGTAGCATACGACAGCACGCCACTTTCAGTATCCTCAATCGGATCGAACCCTCTGCAACGTATACATCATTCCTGCCGCCGTGTCAATAGCCTTACTTTCAGTATCCTCAATCGGATCGAACCCTCTGCAACTGACGGTGCACAGTGCTGCCCGTGATGGCGGCGAGGCTTTCAGTATCCTCAATCGGATCGAACCCTCTGCAACGGATGCATTGCGCGAGTTGGAACTGTGGCAGACGGACTTTCAGTATCCTCAATCGGATCGAACCCTCTGCAACCCCGCCGCCGGGTTTGCGCTCACGTTGAGATTATCCCACTTTCAGTATCCTCAATCGGATCGAACCCTCTGCAACTAAACGCTGTTAAGGTGCTCCTGGCTCTAGTGACGGCCTTTCAGTATCCTCAATCGGATCGAACCCTCTGCAACAGCGTGCGCCCACTTTCGTAGACGTGCCAGACGCTGCTTTCAGTATCCTCAATCGGATCGAACCCTCTGCAACTCAACTAATGAGAGAGACGCACCCGAAGTTGTACAAGCTTTCAGTATCCTCAATCGGATCGAACCCTCTGCAACCCCTTAATTTCCCCAAAAATAAGCCCCAAAAACCGTTTGAACGCCATTTTGAGGCTTAGAACGGCTCCTGGAGGCCGTTTTCATCGTTTAGCTGCTCATCTTTGAACTGCTGTTCCCTGCCGTGGCGCAAACCTGATTCTGCGCCCAAACCCCGTCGATTTGCGACAGTGACGGGACTGTGTCGGGAATTATATCACATCATTACAAAAGCGGCGAAACTCGCAACTCACGCACGGGCGGCGCGACCGGGGTGCGGCGGGCATTTGCTCCCGTTTCACCATCTCTCGCATCGCCGCCGCTGCCTCTCGCACCTCTCCCCGCAGTTTTTTCGTCAGCACTACCTTTTCCGTCTTTCGCGTCACCAGCGAGTAGACGAACCCCTGGCGGGCTGTCCCGCCCAGCGTCTGTTCCAGCATCATGCCATACGCGGCCAACTGCCTCCGGATGTGCTTGCCCGTCTTGCGCGCCGTCTGTTTATAATCCACCGGGACCCATTCCCGGCCCTGCTCCCCACCTGGAATCTCGACCGCCATATCCACTCGCCCCCGCAAACCCAACTCGTCCGATGATACCCGGACGTCGAAATGGCGCTGTCCGTCATCTATATCCATGCCATAAGCGGCCAGCGTGCGCCGGCGCTCGCGCTTTTCCGCCTTTTCGTGGGCTGCAATTCCGGCGTCCATCTTGTACGTCGTCGGACGCAGCAGCGGCAGACAATACGTATAAAAGACGATCCGGGGGCAATACGTATACTGCTTCAAATCAGTCACACTAAAGACCAGACCCTCACCCTCTCCATTCTCCATTCTCTATTCTCCATTCTCCCCTTCTCCATTCTCCCCTTCTCCCCCCTCCTCCTCCCGGATGATCTCTAATCGCTGACCCCAGTCCCTTTTGCAGATCACGAACAGTTGCACCTTGCCCGGTCGATCCCCCAGCCGCTCCTCGATCCTGAGCATCAACTCTTCCTGGTGCGTCCGTCTCAGATCCCCCAGGAAACCCGAATACTGTATCCGGTCCAGCCCGTAATCCAGGCAAAAGTCGGCCACCTTTGCCCGCGTCCCATCGTGCGAAATATCATAAACCAACAAGCACTTCACCCCTCATTCTCCATTCTCTTTTCTCTCATTCTCCCTACCACTTTGCAATAAAAGCCGTATAAGCCGGGCGGTCGCCTCGGACGTAGGTGGCAATGTGCCGCGCCTGGTTCTGGATGATGACGCGCATCGGCTGCCGCTTTCGCTCGTAGCGCTCCGCCGCTTCCAGCCGGGCCAATACCTTTTCGGCGAGCGTGCGGCGCGTCTTTTCGAGCAACAACCCGCGTTCGTCCAGTTCCAACTTGACCCCCTTGTTCACCATGCCCACGATGGTGCGGTCCACGATCACCTGGCGGAACTCTTCGATCAGGTCAAAGACCAGGCTGGGCTTGCCTGGCCGGTCGGCGTGAATGAATCCCCCGTAGGGGTCGAGGCCCGCCAGCACCAACGCCCGCTCGATCTGGCCGTAGAGAATGCCATAACCATAATTGAGCGCGCTGTTGACCGCGTCTTGCGCTCCACGTCCCTTTCGTCCCGGCCAGCCGTACCGTTCCGGGATCACCTGCTTGAGCGCGCCCCAGTACTTTTTTGCCGCCCGCCCCTCGGCGGACAGGATTTGATAGCGCGCCTCGTCCACCGTGTTGGCTTCCAGGCGGCGCAATTCCTCCAGGTGGTCGCGCACCTCGTCGCTGCACCAGCGCAACTCTTGGTACAGATCGGGGTCCTTCTCCTGGCGGTATTTCGCCATATAGCGCAGAAACCCGGCTTGATTCTCGATCTTGCCCTGCGCAAAAGCGATTGCCAATTTCAGGCCGCGCCGGTCGCCATAAGCCGACAACTGCTCCCGCCGCGTGAGCACCGTTCCCGTCAACCCCGCCGCATAGATCGCCGCATAAGGCCGCCCCCGTCCATCCAGGAAATAGATCGGGATTCCCTCCGTACAGCAAGCGCGGATCGCGTCGGCAGACAGACCAACCCCCCGCCCCGTCACCAACACCTGCTCCAGATGCAAGAGCGGCGCTTCGGCCAACTTTTTCTTGTCCTTTGTCACCCGCAAGCGTCCACTGTATTTGCCGACAAAGGCTCCGTACTCGTCTACGATCAACTGTTGTACAATTGGCATTAGAAACTCCTTGGAAGAATGGAGTATCTTCCCCTCTCCATTCTCAATTCTCCCCCCTCTACCACCCCTTTGACTCTCGGGCAGAGCCTTCGGCGACGCGCAAGAAATAGAGATAGCTTTTCCCCCCCACGCCTCGACCGTGCCCTTCCTCGACGTTGGCGCTGATAGACCCAATACTGCGAATCAATTGCCGCGCCACAGCCCGCCCGCGCTCATCCTGCACGAGTACACCGCAATCCTCCCAGGCCAATTCGTACAAATACAACGCCTTTGGATAAGCCACAAACCGCCAACAAGCCTCAGCCTTCACCCGCCCCGGCACCGTCTTTACCCACTCGTCAAAACTCAACTCTCCCATTCTAAACTCTCCCATTCTCTATTCTCCTATTCTCCTATTCTACCCCGTACCAACCGTTGCCTTTTACCGCATTTTTCCCCACGTGCACAAACTGCCCCCACGCCAACCAGACCAGGAAAGGCGACCAATCCTCCGCTTCCAGCGTCACCCGGCCCAGCAAACCCGAAGTAGGCGACTCTTTTCGACGCCGGGTGGAATAACTGCGCAACTCTTCCCAGGTCAAGTGATTCTCCACCAGCCGCACCCGCCCGGCGGCCTCGATCAAAGCCTTGGGGTCCTCAAAGTGGAGCGGAGTATCAGAGAAATCGCGGCTCAGGGCTTCCAATCGCTCCATCAATCGCTGGAACAAGGGCTGAAAGCGAAATTGGGCCGGTTTGACCAACCGCCCGCGTTCAATGATCCGCGCCGGCGTCAAAAACCGAAGCGTGATGCGTGATGCGTGATGCGTGATGAATTCACCGGCATATTGACACACCTGGACGTGAGTGACAGGCGCATCAGGAACCCGAACCATCTGATCATCCCTGGTCATCACCGGATGCTGCTCTCCCGTCAGCGGATTCTCCGCCCACACCTCCTGAATGGTCAGCACGCCGCGTCGCCAGCGTCCATCGTCCCGCTGCATCCGGCGTCCGATGCCCTCGTGCTCAAAGGTCTTGGCGGCCAACACAACGTAGGGAAAGAGTTGCAATGCCTGGGCATAGAGCGTCAGACCAAACTCGAACCGCTCGCCCGGCTGATAACGAAAAACAACACGCCCCCCCTCCATCATTCTCCATTCTCCATTCTCAATTCTCCCCTTCTCCCCTCTCCCTATCGGCGGCTGGATCGTGTAGGGCCGCGGCACGTCGCGGCCCCGCGTGCTGCCGGGCCGCAGCGTGCTGACCAGCGTGGCGACCGGACAGGTAGCGACCAGCGGACAAGCCGCGCACCCTGGGGCATCACGATTGCCACAGAAACGGTTCCGCAGCGCGTGAAAGAGCGCCCCCCGGATAGCAGAGCCTTGGTGTTCGTTCAGTTCGATAGTCGTTTGTACCGTGGTGACAAAGCGCAGGCGGTGCGCGTCAAAGTTTTGCATAATAGCACTATCCCCTTTTCAGACCTCGGAAGTTTTGTCTCGTCGGAGCGCACACGCGGGTGCGCCCCGACACACCGCTTGAATTTTGAACAACATTATGCTATACTCATAATTAGCTACACTGGTAGCTCTAGTCACTTTTTTCATCCACACAAGGAGGGCAAAATGTTCAACTTGATTGTCTACACGCACCTGAAAGGAGATCGAAATGGCTAAACCAATCCAAGCTATCAGCAAGTACCGGCCACGCCTGAAAAAGCGCGGAGTCGCCCGCAAGGGTGACATGTCCGGGTGGATGGCGGAGCGCACCCTCTTGACCGAGGGACAGGCCCGCGCGTCCCTGAGCGACTTTGCCGGGGCCGCCAGGTTCTACCTGCTCAACCGCCAGGACGTAGAGCTGGAAGGATTGGGCAAACTGATCCTGGACATTGGCCTCGACGGCAAACTCAGCCTCAGTTTGCAGGTAGAAACAGAGTTCATGGAAACACTCGACACCAGGTACGACAAGAGCGCCGAGACGATCGAAAACGCAGAAAACATTGGCAAAACCAGCGTCGAGATGTACGACTTGTGGGACGAAGAACATCCCGACGATCTGGTCGAACGCGGCTGACGCTCCTTTCTGCTCGACCCCTCTCACCCTCCCACAGGCTCGTCTTGCGGGAGGGTGATTGTTTTTCCCCCGCAAGATTGCTTCATCCTTCCGAGAATGAAGCAATCTGCGCAAAGTGATCCCATCCCGGTGCAAGTCGGAATGCCATTCCAACCTACGCTTCTCCTGCCCTAGTGAAGGATAAGCTATACTCTAGTGAAGGGTAGGCCCTACCCTAGTGAAGGGCAGGCCATACCCTAGTGAAGGACAAGCCCTGTCCTAGTGAAGGATCAATCCACTTTCAGCCTACACCTGGTCGATCACCCGATACGCTCATAGTAACTGAACCCCTTGCTGGAACTGACCAGCCGGTAGGGCAAGACCACGTGACGCAGCACCCGTTCCTTGCCCAGCGTGATGCGCTTGCCGCTGTAGATATTCGCCTTGTCGAACGTCAGGCTGGCGTCACAATCGTCCAACTGCTGGATGATCCCATCGGCCAGGAATGGCCGGGTCGGGTCACCATCTACCACGATAAACCCCGTGGGAAGCGTATCCGTCCACGCAGGCAAGGCCAAAAGCTGCATGAACCCGCCTCTTTTGCCCAGGTAATTGACCTGAAGCAGCCAATCCGCCAGGCGCGAGCGGTCGCCAGCTTTACCGCCCAGCGCGATCCCCAGCGGACCGTCAAAGTGGACGTACTCGCGGAATGCGATCGTCTTGCCCAGCGGCCCGGCGTGCGGTGTGCCCGGCCTGGCCGGATTGCGGCGCGGTTTGAGGATCCTGGCGAACAAATTCGTCACCACCACGCGCCCCGGTGGGCGCAAGGCAACCGTCAAATCGCGCAGCCAGGGCCACGCCTCCTCCGCCGCCGTTACACCCGCCACGCGGCAAGCGACGTCCAACAGCGCCATCTTGATCGCATAGGGTGTGGGGACCAGCAGACTCTTGCCCCCCGACGACGTGGCCCAGGCCGGTTTCAGACTAAAGAGCGCCGTAGACTCGTACTCGGCAAGCAGCCACGACTCGTATGACTCGACCGGATGTGTCAAAGTCATTGCATCCTCCTAGTAATTCAGTGTGAACGGCGCTGTCGTCTCCATCAAATCCGCCATCACCTCGCTGAACTGTGCCAGCGAGTCGAACTCGGACAACGTGACCGCGCCCGGACGCACCTTTTCCAGCGCCTTTTGAATGCCCTGCAACTGCTCCCGGTAGCCGCTGTTGATCGGGCTGAGCGTCGGGGCCGGGATGACGTCGCCGCTGACCGCCACCACCCCCCTGACGTCCACGATGTGCGGATTTTGCGTGCCGCGCATCGCGCCGTTAGGCTCGATAAAGGCATACAAGACGCTTTCCAACAAGGCGCGATAGCGCAAACCGCGCTGGGTCTCGTCCAGGGCGTAGGCTTGGGTGATGTCGTTAAAGCCGATGCGGGCCATCTCGAAATTGGTCACGATGGCATAAACGCCGCTGCTGGCCGGACGGTGAAAGATCGCCTGGCCCAGGTTGGCCTTGCGCTGCTCTTCTTCCTTCTCCGCGTCTCGCGCCTTTTGGCTGCGCTCGTTGGCGTACTTTACGTGAAAGTAACTGTCGGTCGTGGTCAGTTCGGGCAGGCCCACCACCCAACTGAACTCGGCCACGCTCTTGCGCGGGATCGAGCGATTGCCCGCCGTGATCAGATTGCCGGCCATATCGTCCAGCGCGCAATACTCTAGCAGCAGTGTGATCGCCTCGGCGTCCGACTTGCCGTCAATCGCCTTGGCATAGTCGTCGTCGGCGCTGATGCGGTTGGCGTTGAACTCGCGGCACGCGGCGCACAGCGGCACGTCCTCGCGGCCAGACAACAGCCGGAAAAGGTGCTCGGCCTGGATGTGCTTGAACATATCGCCGCTGATGGCGTTGACGTTGTGCAATCGCCTGTCCTCGCCGACAATGTTCACCATCCGGGTAGTGATCTGGTTGCCCTCGCCGCCCTCGTTGTTCAGACTGTGCATATCGAGGGTCGCCTGGGCAGAGATCGAGAGTGAGTATACGTTCCGGGTCATGATTTTCTCCTTTGAAGTTAGAATCTGAGAATTGAGAATGGAAGAGTTATTCTTCTTTGCCTTCTGGATGTGCTTCTGTTTCTTGTTCAGGGTCTCGTGGCACGCGGGCGTAGCCATAAGCGACCAGTAGATTGCAGATCAGGCGCGAGTCGTCAAACTCGTCCATCAGCGCCACAATGTCGTCAATGTCGCTGGTGCGGATGCTGCGCCGGTAAGGACCGGGGCGATTCTCCATCACCTGGGCGTTCTCGGCGTTGTACTTGGACAAAAAGTCGGCCAATTCGGCCACAAACTCTTGCGGATAGGCCGCCTTGCGCGCCAACTGTTGGCCCAACCCGTAACGTACATCATACTTGCGGTCGCCCTGCTTTTTGCGATACTGGGCCGTGACCGTCGCCTGCCGGATAGCGTATGCAATGTTCTGAAATCCCTCTGTCTCCAAAATCTTGCTCAAACGGGGTCCTTCCTGACTGTGCATGATCAACCTCCCTAGATTTGGTGTCGTGAACTGGCGGGCGCGGCCTCGCGCCCGCTCCCGTTGACCGATAATATAAGCGCTGTAGGCGGTAGTGAACTCGAAAAAGGCGCGCAGATCGTCGCCAGAGACGAAATCACGGTAGCGCAACAGCAGATTGTGATCGTCGCTGTGGCTTTCATCGAACTGGCGCGCGATCGCCTCGTGCTCGGCCAGTATGTCGAGGGCGCTGTTTACGTCGGCGTCCCGCGTTACCCGCACCCAGCCGGGCAGGCGGATGAAGGATTGGTTCATCGTCGCCACGGCGTTGCCCAGGTCCTTGTAAAAGGCGCTGTAAAAGCCAGCCACCACGCGGGATGGACGTTGGCTTTTGAACAGGCGCGCTTTCATGCTGCTCCCCTCCTGCTGCTGCGTGAACGCGAGCAATGCCTGGGTGTAGCGCAGAGAGGCCAACACGTCAGACCGGATGGCGGTCTCGGCGCGGGCCATCCGCCCACGGAAAGCGTGCATGATCTGGCCGCTTTCCTGCATATCGATCTCGGAGGGGGCCAGCACGTAGGTCTTGCGGTCTTTGACGCCGCGTAGTTGCTTGGTCAACGCGGCGCGATAGAATCCCACCGCCTTGAGCCATTCCAGCAGCCAAAAGCCCTTGACGTTTCCCATACCCAACCTGTCCGCTTTGGCCCGGTTCTGTCCCTTGCCCTGGCTGGGATTATAGACCTGGGCCGCCGTCCTATCCGGCTTGATACCCCACCCGTGGGCCTTGTCCAGCTTTTTCCAGGCTGTGACCGCCGCGCCCACGTCGTTTGGCGATTGGGCGAACAGATCGCGCAGCAGCGCCAGCGCCTCTGGCAACCCGTCCTGGATCGTCCACCAGTAGCTCATCAGCGTATTGTAGCCGATCAGGGCCGCCGGGTTGATGGCCCGGAAAACGTCCCAATCAGGATGGGGATACTTGCCGCGCAAAGCCTCCAGTTCGGCGTGATTCTCTTGCCGTCCCAGGGCTGCCTGCGCATCTTTGGACAAACCCTTGCGCAGTTCAAAGAACTCGGCCCGTTTGTCCCGCTCGGCCTCGTAATCCACCACCGCATGAGGGGGCAGGTCGGCGGGCAGTTTGGCCGCGTTCTTGCGTGTGCGGATGGCGACGGCGGGCACGTAAGGAGCCTGCACCACCGCCAGCCGGGCGTCATCCAACGACGGCGCGCAATCCAGGCGATAATACGCGCCGTGGTCGCTCAGGTGCACCGATGGTTGGCCGCGCGCCACAGCGCGTTTGAGCGCGTCGCCCACCACCGCCGCCAGGCCATAGGCCAGCAGCGGGTCGGCGAACGTGCCGGTGGATTTGTCGACGAATAAAGTCTGGGTCATATTTTTACCTCCTCTTCATAGTGCACTTGTAACTGCTCAGGCAGGGAACCCTTGCGAAGGTTCGGCGACGAATTTTAATCCAAAAGCGCTCTTGTCCATCAAAAGTTACTTTGCGGCCATTGCTACTCGCAACCTTCACAAGGGTAGCCGCCAGCTTTCCAACTTGATAAACCCGCTATATGCCTGTATAATGAAATCGAACAACATTTTCTCATCGTTTTGTCGTAAAGGTCGAGGTGATGAACACTATGCAACTAGAACTAGGTGCTGAATGGGTAAATGTGCTGCGGCCGTTGGCCGACCGTTCTTTGGATAGTTTCGTAAAAGAACTGGCCGTTATGGAACTTTACCGGCGCCATTTTGTCTCTGGCGGCAAGGCGGCTGAATTGTTAGGCATGGAGCGATTCGAGTTCATTCGCTACGCATCCCGCCTGGGCATTCCGTTCATGGACATGTCGCCGCAAGAAATGGCGGATGAATCGGCGTTGGTGCAAACGTTGCTATGAATAACCCATTGGTCGTTACCAACGCCAGCCCTCTCATCGCATTCGAACGCTTGCAGCATTTGGATTTGTTGCCGCAACTTTTTAATGTTCTGCACATCCCGCCAGCCGTGCGGCGCGAGGTCTTTGGCGCTCGCGATACTATGAACTTGCCATCCCGGTTCCCAATTGATCCGCCCGGCGCAGAGCACGCGCCAGCAGTGCATAAGCCAGAAACTCGCCATTATCCCGCCCCGGATTCACGAACAGTTCTCCGACTGTCGCCTCCGTGGGATTTTCATTTGTCCACAACTCGATATTGAGTCCATCCGCCAGGTGGGACGGCAGTAATTCCAAGGTCTTGGATACCGCTTGCGCGGCGTTGGCAACCAGTATATACTGCTTCCCTTGTTTTGTAAAAGCCCCGTGATGCCGGGCGATGGCCGTAAAGGCCGCGCGGAACACCGGCTCGCACGTCTCGAACACCGACGCCAGCAGCGGGGCGACCGCTACCGCCCCCTCGACGGCGTGCGGCGGTTTGCGGCCCAGCGATCTTTGTTTTGCCTGGTGCAGCGGATCGGTGGGATCAAACTCGGTGTGGGCATAGAACCCAGGCGGCGCGGGTTGTCCGATGGCTTTTTGGTAGCGCGTCACCCAATCCTGCCAGCCCCGGTTGAGCTTGCCCACGTCGTGCAGCAGTGCGATCAGGTGAGCGGCCCGCTCCATCACCCCATCCGGCCACCCGCAGGCGCGCTCTAGCCTGACCGCAGCCGCAGCCAACTCGGGCCAGGCGTGACGCTGAAATGCCTGGTAAACGAATTGCGCGTGCTCGGCGTAACTTTCCAGCCGGTAGGAGTATCCACCCCGTTGTACAATCTCCTGCGCCGATGCCAGCCTGGCCCGGTAGCCCGTGCCCCGGTCGTGCACAAAGCCCAGGTCGGGGTCATAGCCCGCCAACGCCGGGTGTACCAATACCATCACCGAGCCAGCTACGTCGCCCTTATTCTCCTCACCTATCGGTATCCAATCATAAGCGGATCGCCCACGCTCGTCCACGTCGCCCATATCGTGCAGCGCTTGAACCCCATAGCCTCCATCCAGGTCTAGATCCCACTCGCGCGCCAACCACTTGTTCACCAGCCCAAAGACCGTGCCGGGATGCAGGCTGAACGCCTCGGCGGCAAAGGGTCGCTCGGCCACCGCCAGCGGGTCGTCGTGCACCACTACCAGCCGCGAAGATACGGCCCGGATCAAGTTGCCCGCCTCACCGGATTGCTGGCCGTCCATCACAGAGTTCATCCTGTGGCGGTACATCTCCTGGGTGGCGATCAAGCCCTGGACAATCGCCCTGTCCCGGGGACCGTGAGCCAGGCTGACAATCGACTGTTCGTCGCCAAAGGTCAACGTGTCGCCGTGGCGGCTCCGGAACTCGGCCAACGTGCAGGCAACCTCCTCCTTTTGATTTTTGTAGGGCATCACATTTTCTGCCAAGTCAACTACTTCACCTTCCGCATTAAGCGCCTCAGCGTAGACGAACACATCACCCACCTCGCCCGGATAACGAGCACAACGCCCGGCGCGTTGCAAGATAGCGTTGGCCGGAGCAAGTTCAGTATGCAGCGCCTCGCACGTGATGTCCAGCCCAACTTCGATCACCTGGGTGGCGACCACGATCCAACTCTCGATCTCGCCCGAACTGGTAGAGTTCGCGTCGTCACGGCTGAACAATCTGCGGATTTTGCCCTCGATGCACTGGCGGTCTTGCGGCAAAAAGCGGCTGTGGAGCAAGAGCACCCGTGTGTCGCCCCGGTCGGGATGGTCGCGCAACGCCTCAAAGAGAGCGCGGGCGCGGTCCACTACGTTGCAGACGACCAGGGTGCGGCGCTGATGTTGCGCCAGCACCGCAGCGGCGCACAGTGGCCCCTCGGCGACGTGATAGCGGCGCGTCTTGGCCTGCGATGGGAGCGATTGCATCGCCTGGCGGGCGTCGTCATCCTCGGGCACTACCACGGCATCCAACACGTCGGCAAGGCCGCCCAACATGTCGCTGGAGAACGTGGCCGTCATCAACAAAAAGGGCGCTATGCCGTTCAACATGCGCAGCATCTCTAGCGTAGTAGGCAGCGTAGAGATGGGATCGAACAGGTGGAACTCGTCAAAGACCAGGTAGGATGCGAGCACCGCGCCAGCGTTCAGATTGCTCATGCGCCGGGAGAGGCTGTAGGGTGAGAGCAAAAAGCTGCTCAATACCTGGTCAATTGTGGCAAAAGTGAGCGTGGCGCTCAACTCTCTATCTTCAGGGTGCTCGCCGGTCTGGATTTCAACGCGAATGCGGTCGTCACGGCCTGCTTTCCTGATCCTGGGTTTGAATTCACTCACAAACTGGTTTGCCAGCACGCGCATCGGCACAGCATACAGACACTTTTTGGCAAAGTCGCGCCCGTGCTCGACGGCATCCAGAAACGGCAACATTGCTGCCAGTGTCTTGCCCGCTCCGGTTGGGGCTTGCAAGATGACGTTGTGACCACTCAAAAGCAACTCGGCTACGCGCCGTTGGAAAGGATAGGGAATTATGCTCATAGTTATATGCTCCTTATGCTCCAAAGTAACTGGCAAATGTTTGGTCCAAGGTGTCGTCCTGGGCTGTATCGCCTTGACCAACTTGCCAACCATAAGTTTCTGCCAGTCGTCGTGTTTCTCCCACCATCCGCTCCCGCAACTCGACCGGCTTTACTACCTCCACGTCCGCCCCCCACCCCCGAATCCAGGGCAGCATCTCCCGTGGCTCTGCCACCCACGCTCGCCAGAGCAGGCTTCCGTCAGGTTGTTCGTCCACGCTCTCGCTGTGATGCCAGCGCGTCTCGCGCACCCGCCGGGCCACGCGAGGATGAAAACGCAGCACCACCTCGACCGGCTGTGCCTCCGTGTACCAGATGCCCCAGGCGTCGGCCAGCTTTTCGCGCGGGTCGAAATCGGCGGGGATGGTATAGGGTTGATCGAGGATGCGGGCGGCCTTGATGCGCTCGATCTTGAAGGTGCGCAGCGCGCCCGGCGGCTCGCGCCAGCCGATGACGTGAGACGTTTGGCCCACCGCGTAAGGCTCGATAAAGTAAGGCGCAAAGACGTACTCAAACACGCGCTGGTCGGACATCTGGTGCTTGAGCCATAGCTTGCGCCCCAATGACCAGGCCCGCGTCAGTGTCTCCAACACTCCCTGGTAGACCGGGTCGTGACGCCGGGCCTCGTCGTCCATCACCTCGGCCGAGGCGATCAGGTGCGCGCTGATCAAGGGGGCCAGCTTTTCCAGGGACAGGCCCAACTTGCGCAGCGCCGACGCGGCGTGGGGATTGTGCTTGTCGGTGCGGGTCGCCATCAAGCGGGCGGCCAGGTGGACGGCCATCGCCTCGTGCATCGTTAGCCGCACATTCGCCAGATAGTGGTCCCGGTCAATCGCCAGTTTGCCGTCGCCGGTCTCGTGGATGCTGAATTTGTCCAGGTCGGGCAGATAGCGATTGATCGTGGAGCGGTTCACCTGAAGCCGTCTGGCGATCTCGGACTGGGTCAATCCTTCCGGGTAAGCCAGCAGCAGCGCTTCGATCTGCAACAGCCGCCCGGCTTTGTTGCTCGCTCGTTCCATATTTGTTATTCCTTTCACTTGGGTTGCGTTCGTGATCATTATACCACACCTGGGTGGCGAATTCCGCAACAGAAATCCTACAACGAATGGGGAAAGGAACGAATAAGAACGCAGCTATGGGCAAGCAAAATTCGTTTCTTTCGTAATTCGTTGTAGTATCACCGCCGCCGGAACAGACTCAAGAGGCCACGCACGTCCTCTATCAACAGCGTTCCCTGTTCCTCGAGCGCCGGCAGGTCTCGCCGCACTGTCGAGCGGGGGACTTGCAAAAGTCGTGCCAGTTCGCTGGACCGGATGCTGTTTGGATGCCTGGGGATGATCTCTTCGTACTGATCTAGACGTCGTTGGTTGGGCCTGCGTCCCATATCACACCTCCCTGTGGATGAATTTGACTCTATCCTAACAGGGAGGTGTTGCAGGTACGACAACAGCGGGGGATCCGTATAGAATTCCTTGAATCAGACCCAACGGAAACAGTACGACCTGATGAGATGCAGTGGGACGCGCACTGCCTACCCATCAGGTCGTTTTTTGTTCTTCATCTGCGTGAATCAACGTCCGATTCAAGTTCGCAGGGTCTAGCCACCTGGCAGTTTGCTGCCCTCTCACAAGTTGCACGAGTCTGAGGTGAAAACTGCTTCAGAGCCAGGTCCTACACCGTCGTCAAAGCTATCCTGACACCGGAAATCCAACCTTGCGTTTACCCTCACGTTTATCATAGCAGTAGCCCGGCGACTTTATCGCCGGACAATCTTGTCAAGCGAACAACAATCTCTTACCTGACGCCTATGGGTTAACCAGCCTGGGAAAGAAAGTCGCCTTGTAATTACATTCGACCTGGCGTATAATTGCCCCGGCTACAGCGAGAGCTTGAGATATGGCACAAATAACGGTGCGATTAACCAAACTGCCTATCGGCATCCAATCCTTCCAGGTCATCCGCCGGGGAGGATACGTGTACGTGGACAAAACCGAACACGTCTACCGCCTGGTTGATCAGGGCATGTTTTATTTTCTGGCGCGTCCACGCCGCTTTGGCAAATCCTTGCTCGTTTCCACCCTGCGTTGTTTGTTTGAGGGAAAAAAAGACCTCTTTGATGGTTTGTGGATCGCCAATCACGCCGACTGGACGTGGGATGAACACCCGGTCATCTTGCTCGACTTTAATCAAATCGCTCACGCTACGCCAGAAAACCTGCGCGTGGGATTGGATGATGCATTGATAGAAAGCGCGCAGGCTTATGGCATCACACTCGAACGCCGTTTACTGAAAGGGTGTTTTACGGAACTCGTCCTCAAGTTGTACCGGAAAACCAATCATCCTGTCGTCGTCCTGGTTGACGAGTACGACAAACCGATCATTGATCACCTGGGCCAGGGAAAAGAGGCCCTCCAGATTGCCAGGGCTAACCGGGACATTCTAAAGAACTTTTTCGGGGTGCTCAAAGGGGGCGACGTTGCCGCAGTGCTGCGCTTTGTGTTCATCACGGGCGTCTCGCGTTTCAGCCGGGTATCAATCTTTTCCGAACTGAACAATCTGGACGACATCACCCCGAGTGACGGCTATGCGGGTCTGCTCGGGTATACCCAGGGTGAGTTGGAGCACTATTTCCGGGCACACATCGAACGCTTTGCCGAGGCGTGGCAGGTTTCATCTCAAGCCATCGTGGATCGTTTGCAAAAGCACCATGATGGCTACCGGTTTTCGCAGAATCCGCTCCAGGTTTACAATCCCTTTTCTACGCTCAAAGCCTTTCGGGAGAAAAAGTTTGGAAACTATTGGTTTGAAACCGGCACGCCCACTTTTCTGGTCAATTTGCTAAAGGAAAGAGACTATTCCTTGCCGCAAATCGAAACGCTCCGCGCTCCCGAGGCAATTTTCGGCAGCTATGATATTGATGATTTACAGCCAGAAGCTTTGTTGTTTCAAACAGGCTATATCACCATTCGGCAGGTAGAAGGACGGCTCTATCACTTTGGCTACCCCAATCAAGAAGTGAAAACGGCATGGTGTCGGCTTCGGGAGTGGAGGTCCAAACTGAAATCTTGACCAGTCGTGGGCGCATCGACATGGTGATCGAGTTCCCCGACAAGATGTTTGTCATGGAATTCAAGTGTAATCAGAAACCCCATGTGGGGTTGCAGCAGATTCAAGATAAAGGATACGCTCAAGCGTACCGGCAAAGCGGCAAGCGGGTCTTTTTGATGGGACTCGAGTTCAGTAC
>JAAEPZ010000043.1 GCA_024231955.1 bacterium
CAGAGGCGGATTTGACGTGCATTCGCGGCCGGGAGCTGACGAGGCAGGGCCGAGCCACAGGGGGTTCCGGCTGCCACAGAAGCATCCGGCGCAGACGTCCCAATCACCGATGAAGGTGTCACCCAAAGTTCAGCGACAGCGAGTCATCCAGTACCAGATCAGTCAGTAGGATCTGCAACCACAACCGACGTGGCTCTTCCTGCCGTCAGCACCGATGGGCCCGCTGAGGGCACCCGAGACCAGTCAGCGAAGCCTAAACCAGGCCCACGCTGAACGCGAACTGCTGGACAGGGAGGTTCATGACAGTGACACTCTGTACACGATCCCAGCAGACACACCGGGCGAAGAGCGGGCAGTGCTGCAACAACCATCGTCGCGCGTGTTCTTGCGGTCGGCGCCGATGGGAGCACCGAGAGCATTCCAGACTGGCAAACAGAGTCTGGCGATGGGCGCAGCCGAAAGAGAATGTCTCGACAGCGAAGCCAGAGCCAGTACTGAAAGGTACCTGCGCCAGGGCGAAACGGAGGGCACGACGCTGCCATTGCTACAGCAGCCGGCACGACCGACCGGGAGAAACGACGAACCGTTGGTGCCGCGCATCCGACCGGA
>JAAEPZ010000044.1 GCA_024231955.1 bacterium
CCAATAAGCATTTACTATAAATAATAACGGGCTAGAGCAGAGCAGTTACATAGCAGGCGGTTGGAGCGGGAGCAAAACAAGACAATGAGCTCTCTTTTGTCTGAGCTCCCAGTAGCGCAAACAGTAGCGCTGTTATACAGAAATTTACATAGTCAGCAGACACGTATCGTACACAATACGAATACATCAATTCTTCCTCCCTCTCTTCTGAGGGAGCCGCGCGTCTGCTGACTGACGTTTGGGCTTGCGTCGTCCACGTTGCGGGTGGCGGTCGGCCTTCGGTTCCGTCTCCTCATCCAGCAGTGGCATGCTCATGTTCGGGCCCGGCGAGACGTCTTCGACGCCCGTGGCGACACCGTCTTGAGCGACTGCTCTCCCAGGGACATCATCGACCGCACCGGCGACCTTCGCGACATCTTCGCGCGCGTGCGTAACCCCGGCGACATCTTTGCACGCGCCAGCAGTCCCAACGTCATCCTGGGCTGCATCGGCGACCTCGATCCCAGCGCCATCTTCTTCAGCGATCCCTACCCCTCCCTGTGGCTGACTGGGCGATTGAAGCACCAGCTCAGTCAGCTCCAGAGGGCTGGGCAGGTACCGCTTCAGGCGGCAGGCATTCCATCTTCGTCCATCGCTCAGACGATAAGCGTATCGCCTGAGCACTTGGACGACATGCAAGGATCTCCCAAGCGGACTGTGACCCTGAGGTGCCTGCGGGCGCTTCGTCGACACCAGATCTCCAACGGCAAAATGGCCA
>JAAEPZ010000045.1 GCA_024231955.1 bacterium
GCGCCGGAGAGGCCCGCAGAGGCCCCAGCAGCGCCGGAGAGGCCCGCAGAGGCCCCAGCAGCGCCGGAGAGGCCCGCAGAGGCCCCAGCAGCGCCGGAGAGGCCCGCAGAGGCCCCAGCAGCGCCGGAGAGGCCCACAGCGCCCCCAGCAGCGCCGGAGAGGCCAAAACCGAACCCTCTCCGGGAGGCGCTGCTGGGGAATCGCAAGAAGGGGCGGAAGCCGAAAGCCCAGGGTGATTTGTTCTGATGCAACAAATCATCGGATCGCCGCGCGGCTGACTCGATGCAGGTGCGGAGGTCTCGGTTGTCAGGGTGCTGGGTTAATCGCTTATCACAGAAGGTGGCTCTCCGACGGAATAACATGTATAAACCCGCCATTAATTCCAAAAATAAGATTTTCCTCTGATAATGTGGAGAATATTTTATGTGCCTCGACAAGACCATCCTCTCCTCTAGTTTCGAGGCAATGCGCGATGAATTCTGACTGTCTTTCCCGAAACCTACCGGGCACAGATACGGCAACCTCTCCATTTATTCTTCTTATATGTTTGTCTTTCCATCGACCATAGTTTGTGGTGTCGTAGTGCCTTAAAGTAAATCGCGGCTCCATGTGCCTCATTTCAAGAGGAGATACTGATGAATTAACGTGATGGAGTGGCATTCTTTTTATGCCGCTTTGCTTTCTAACGAAAGATTTTCCGTTGATGTGCCCAAAAAATCCAGATTTTGTTAGATAATAGTGCCCACTGTAGATTTTCTTGGATATAGCATCATAAACAGATGGCTGGTCAGACGAAGACCAAAATCTTTTAAAAAATGGAGTTCTGTAAATGTCCTTCTCCTCCGGCGGAAATAAATAGACAGCCTCCACTGGCCGAACCATTACTCCTCCGACTTTGTCGGGCATTGATGATAACACATCAGACACCGTGCCTGAGCTCGTTGCAAGGAGCTCATCGATATCGCAGTGCATAATCCACTCTGCCTTAGTCCATCTAAGGCCCTTGGTGGCGTTATGGCGTTGGCGAATCTCAAGAGCTTCTGGGCGATTGAAAGAAAACCATTTGTCGCCGCACACTTTTGTTATGACGTTTGGCTCATTTATATGCCACGCAAAATTTGCATCGTCGTAGAAAATAAATACTTCTGATGCTCCCAACCATTTGTAATGTCGTACAAATCTTTCAATGTCATGTTGTGGACACCTAGCGGTCGTAACAACTGCCCAGCTTGTCATTTAAGCAGCTCCGATAGGCCGGATTCCATCAACCCATCGGGGCCCAAAAATGGAAAATCTCTCCTTATTATTTTAATAATTCCATCCCTATCAGATATTTCCTTCATCCCCTTTATTTTGTTGGGGCTCTCGTCCTGAGGGCTAGTGTCGTTGGTTCCTCCGTGGGTGACAAGGCTATGCTGTCCCGGAATAGTAAGGGATGGCATCCTAATGGGTATCTTGTAGTGTCCGAAACCATATACCCCTTTTTGGGGATGAAAGGTTGCGACCCCTACCCCGTAGAAGGGGTTGAACCAGTCGTACGCCATTGTTGTTGTGTCTGTGGATTTTACATACAATACGCTTGGGAAGCTGATAGCAAACTCTGTAAAGCTCTTCCGAAGGGAGGAAGATGCTTCCCTTAGACGTTCAATGTAGTGCATCGACACACAGTCATCATCATCAAGCCTGAATTGCATTGATGATTTTCTGTCAAACCCGATGGCATTAGTTTCCGATTCTATAACTTGACCAAGGTCACGAGACAGATCAAATGGAGCGTAATGGACGGACACCTGGGGGGTTCCGTTACAAATGGCGTTTAATTTAATTTTATATTTTTCAGGCATCAGACTAGATGCTATGATAAGAAAGTGAAAGTCTTTATCGGTCTGATGTTTTAGCGAACTTAGGGTTAGATGTTGCAAGGTACGAAGTCGCTTTTCGATTCTATCTTCCTGAAACAGAATCTTGGCTTGCTGCATGCATATTTTTTCAATGTCAGCGTTTTCTTTTTTCCGGTACGCTTTCCAGTCGCCTTTGCCGATATATGAGAAACGGCATATCCCAATAATCTTCACCGAAGTTGTTCTCCATACTTGCTGTTAATCGCAATCTGCGAGCACTATTTTTAGCAAAATCACAGACGATTTCAGTATTACACCCGATCCGTTTTGCTGTGGCCCGATGCTCATCCATCTGAGACTAGAGCCGACTGTTGAATTTGTCGCGGTTGCGCCGACGGAGCAATGGGCGAGCCGCTGAGTGTGCTTGCGGTTCACCCACGTCCCCACGGCCACCAGCGGGCGCGCTTTGGTGCAGTCAGAAGGCCGCTGACGCGATCTTCTGACCGGTCCAGCCGCGCCCGCAGATCATCAATCGTGGCCTGCATCTGGTCGCGCTCGCGTTGCCGCTCTGCTTCGAGGATTTCCAGTCTTAACCTAAGGGTTTCGCAGTGTTCTTCATGGGGTTGCGTATCGTTCGATGAATCTGGTTGCGCAACGGTCGATGGAAACACCCGGTGTAGTTCGGACGGGTCTATCTCGTAGCTGCCATCGTCCGCCTTGTGGGCGCTAATCACGCCGGATTTGATCGCTCTCAAGATTGTGGACTTGGCTTTTCCCGTCGCCTTGGCCGCTGTTCCAAGGGTGTATCGCATGGGGTTGCGCATGGTTTCACCGCAACGGGTGCATGGTTGCACTGATGATGTCGCTCATGCCCGCCCCACGATCCCGCAGAAATCGGAAAATGCCCGCTCGATGTTCCGGGCATCGAGGGCGAGGCCCCTCCCGGCGCACCATGCCCGGAATTTGTCGGCAATCATGGTGTTGTCCATGTTGCAGCCCTCCGCCCGCTTGAGGTCGCGCCAATGCGCATCGAACTCGATGCCGCCCGTGGCCGGGAAGGACCGCGCCACCGTCTCGGCCGAGCCGTTGCGCCGCGCCTTCCGGCCCGCGCTGTGGCCCTGCAACTCGCGCTTGGCCGGGGTCGGATCGTCCTTCACCTGCCAGCCGATGGTGACGCTGGCGACCGTGCGCCCGATCTTGTTCGGCGTGGCCGTCAGGGTCAGCCGCGAAAGCTGGTTGATCTCGGCAATGGCTGGCTGGACTGCCCACTTGTTCAGGTCCGCAAAGCGTTTCAGCTTCCCCTCTGGCACCCCGAGCAACGCCCGCAGTTCCGGCACGGTGAAGGTTTTGGCGGTGATGCGGTCGAGGTTCACGAGACTGGCGACGTGCTGGAACAGCAGCACGGAATACTTGCTGCCGAGGTGGAACACGGTCTGGCGGTCGAGGATCGCCCAATGGTTCGATTCCGCCGCCATGCGCCGGAAGGTCCGGCCAAACCACCATGACACCAGCAGATCGCCACTGACCTCGTCGCGGTAGTCGATCCGGGCCTCATCCATCAGCCCGCCAATGGTCACGACCTGCCTTTCCGGCTCGTCATACTCGATGACGACCGCCGCCAGTTCCGCGAATAGCGGGGTCAGGCTGGCGCGGTCATGGTGGGCCATGCCGTCGATCTTGCGAATGTCGGAAAGCCGCATGTCATGCTGCACCTCGTCGGCCATGCGCCCGCCCGCAGTGCCGATCATCAGGTGCATCAGCTTCAGTGCCCGCAGACTGGGGGCGTTGCGCATGTGGACCCCCCGCGCCACCTCGGCGGGCAGCACGGTCGCGGTCTGATCAAAGGCCCGGTCGCGGGCAACGTCGAGTGTCTTTCCCATAGGTGAGAAATAATGACGAGATAATCTCACTCGTCAACTCTCGATTTCGGCCCAATTTCTCACTTTTGCGGCCCAATTTCTCACTTTTGCGGCCCAATTTCTCACCGATAGACGTGCAAGCTTTTGTAATTATTGTTATATTTTCGCCTGAACTTATAGAACTATAAGAACAAGAAGGGCTGCGCCCCTTTTTGACCTGTGGATAAGTCTGAAATCCGGGACCGCACGGACCAGATTTCGACCGGAACGCCGGTTGCAAGGGTGGTTCAGGCTGGGGAGAAGAAAGGGCGGATCCGTCTCGTCAAGGACCGGGACTAATCCTTTTCTTCCCCGAAACCCGGCTGGGGAAACTGGCGGCGCGCATGGACGACGTTCACGACCTCGATGCGGTCAGCGGTAATCTGATACAGGATGATGTAGTTCGGATGCGCCACGATCTCGCGCAGCCCCGGAACCCGGTCGCTCTGGCGATACAGGTAGGGATGCTCTGACACCGGCAGGACAGCGGATTCCAGCCGGATTTTCATGCGGCGGGCTGCGGGAGGGTTCTCGCGGGCGATATAGGTCACGATCTGCGCCAAATCGTTGCGGGCCGAAACCCGCCAGAGAATGGGCAACATCAGCGGTCGGACGTTTCGGCAGCAATCCGGGCAATCAGGGCGTCCATCTCGGCCATGACCTCATCATGCGGGATCGCCGGGCGCGGGTCGGCCAGACTGGCCGCGACCTTGGCGCGCAGCCATGCGGTGTAGCTGGCTTCCTGCTCGGTGGTCTCGAACTCCGAGACCAGAGGGGACAGGGCTACGCTCATGTTCGGCACTCCGGTTGGTCACATCACGGTCGAATATAAGCACGTTTGCGGTGTTCTGTCATGTTCGCGCATCGCCCTGGCACCCGCCGCGCCGGTCGCTCGATCCCTGTGGTCTCGCGGCCTCTGCGGCCACCCTTCCGCCGTGCCAATTCCTCTCTTTGTGAAGCTAGGAAAAGAGGCATGGTGTAAATGGCAGGAAATGTAATACGAATACTTCACAGCATTCGAATACGGATACTTTACACCATGCCAAAGAGAAGGTTCCTGCGACTGGACGCGCAGCAGCGGGCGAAGCTGAAGGATCGCCTGAAGGCCGGGGACAGCGCTTCGGCACTGGCGAAAGAGTTCGGCGTGAGCCGCCGGACGGTCTACAATTACAAGCTGCGGCTGGCGGAAACCGAACTGTATTACCGTTCGGCGGTCCTGACGGTTCGGATCAACAAGGCCGACTTTGCGGCCCTGGACGAACTGGCGAAGAAGCATGGGCTGTCACGAGCCGAGGCCGCGCGGCGGGTGCTGTTGCGGGCCGTGGATGTTTACGTTCAGCCCGAGGAAACCTCGCAGGCGATCCTCGATCTGACGCAGCAGCTTCTGCCGATCGGCAGGAACCTGAACCAGATCGCTGCCGCTCTGAACACGGCAGCGAAGCGGGGCACCCTGCGACTGGACAAGGAAACACAGGCGGCGCTGTCCCGTGTCCGGTCCCGCGCCGATGCGGTCGAGCGGCTGGCTGACGATGTTCGTCACGTCATGGTCGGGCTGGCACGGCTTCAGCGCGCCACCAATGAGAGGATCTTCGCGGAACTGGCAGCGCCGGAGAGGCCCGCAGAGGCCCCAGCAGCGCCGGAGAGGCCCGCAGAGGCCCCAGCAGCGCCGGAGAGGCCCGCAGAGGCCCCAGCAGCGCCGGAGAGGCCCGCAGAGGCCCC
>JAAEPZ010000046.1 GCA_024231955.1 bacterium
TAGGCGTCGAAAAAGTTCGCTTTCCACCGATGGGGGCCGGTTTCGACAGCACCACGCCGGGAAATAGGCGAACTTTCGGGACGCCTTTCCCGCAGCGGCCGGGCGGGGGTGAGGACGCTAAGTTCTTTGTAATCCGGGACTTTCGTGCGAACCCCGGCCTGGGCCGACCAGAAATAGGCGTCGAAAAAGTTCGCCTAATACCCAGAGGAGCTCGGCTAGATTCGGTAACTAAGAATGTTGGGCAGTCCAAAGGGAGATGCATGCGCCTCTGGACGATACAGACTCCAACTGCAGTCACTCAACTCGAACGGACTGGCGCTCTCCGTAGCTCACGACAGCACATCGATGAGGACTATCTGCGTCCATACAGGTGGATGCGAGAGCAGATGCGCAGCAGGATCTCTCGAGGGCCGTCCAGAGCTTGGCCGATTTGGGCGTGGCAACAGTGGGAAGGGCAGGCGCGTGCAATGCCGGATCTCAGGGCTGCGGGACATTTGCCATCGGGAACTGTCGGTGTCAGGCTTGAACTGGAGGTCGAACCCGACAACGTTCTGCTATCAGATTTTGAGCTCTGGCACTACGTACTCAACTACTGGTATTTACCGACGTCAATCTCAGAGGGTACTCGGTTCGAACGGGAGCTGCGGTCCAAAGGGCCTTGCTTCTTCCGCTCAAAGCCGCTTCCTGACACGGAGTACCATGAGAAGATCGTCGAGAGTTGGGGCAAGATCTTCGACCTAGATTGGGCACAGCGTGATATTGCGTATCCAAGGAAGAAGAAGTCGATTCAGGCGTGCATGTGGCAAATCGAACTTGAAATGGTTCGAGGAAAAAGAGAATTCAAGGCTCGTTGACAGCTGCCCAACACGCCGTTGCAGCTGACGCCGGCAGCGTCTATCGTTGAAACTCCAAGCCGTCGGCGGCGCAGCTGAACGGCAAACCGTTATACGTCACCCGCAGAGACGGGGGGTCGGTTTCGGTAAAGGATTCAGTTCCAGCTAAATATTTAGTTTGTGAAAGATTTCTGCAAATTGCTGATGCCGACGGCGCCGAGCACTGCCTGATTGTACCATGCGGCCAGATTCGGACAAACCCATCAAACCACAAGGGCTTTTGTATTGAGTTGGTGCAAGGGGAGCGGCGCCGGGCCGGTTTGCGGCCACTAATAGGACGTCTCGGAAATTAGACAACTGTTGTCGAAGAGCCTCAGGCGGATGGCGCGGTCCCGTGCCATCTCAGGCCCGGCCACCGCGCGAACTTCCGAGGGGTGGCAAGGGCAAGGCTTGGGGGAGTTCACCAGGGCGACGATGGTGGCTTGAACTCCCACCACCCCTTGCGCCCAGCACACCTTGCCCTTGCTCTTTGCCCGGGCAAACAAGGGCAAACTGAGATACGCTTCAAGACCACGGCACCTGAATGA
>JAAEPZ010000047.1 GCA_024231955.1 bacterium
CCGCCACCAGGGTGAAGAGGTTCTCCCCGGCCTCGAGATCGCGGGTCACGGCGAAGTCCTGACCCCAAAGCGTCACCGGCTCCTCGTTGATCGAGACCGTGACTTCATCAGGCCCGCTCACTCGTCCCAGCAGGGTAACGCGGGCGGAGGAAGTCACCGTCCCCGAGGCGGGTTCGATCGTTTCGAACACCGGACTTTGGCTCTGCTTCACGACGCCGGCCGGCGGCGTCTCCCCCGAGCCCGGAGCCGAGGCCAGGGCCGGGGAGGGGGTCAGCAAGAGCGCCAGGAGCGCCCATCCGATGCGGCAGGGTCGGCTCCGGAGGCCTTGACGATAGCGGTCTGCACCCATCCTACAGCTCCTCGAGGCCGGAAAAGGCCACGGCCTGGTGCGGTTTTTCCTCCGGATCGGAGGAGGAATCCCTCTTGAACAGGATGCCGTGAACCTCCACCCCGCCGGCGGCGAGCTCACCCCAGCCCAGATCGGGGACCTGAGGCTCCCGCGTAAGCAACTCGTCCGCCTTGAGCAACACCAGATCCCCGGCGTAGCTCGACGCACAGAAGCGGCCCAGCGCTCGGTGGTTGGTCCGGAACGTCGCGAAAAGACGGCCGACTTGAGCCGTCTGGCACCATAAAGGTCCTAGAGGCCATGCTTCTCGATGAGGATTTTCAGACGTGTTGCTGTCGGGTGCTCTGATAATCCTACAGGTGGTCCTTGCTCGCCGAGAAAGGGAATCGATCTTCCAAATTTCGTCTGTTTTTTGAGATGAATCCAGATAATCCCCGACCGGGGGAACTGGCCACCAGAGACCGACTCAATGTCCCTCAGGGGAACTTCGATAGTGGCTTTCAAGTCCGATATCTCCAGCGCAGATCCGCTGAGGGTAACCTCTTTTAAATTGGTATATATACGATAATAAATGGCACCAACGAACAATAATGCGAACAGGTAGATAACGCCGAATTCAAGAACATCACTTAATTGCTGACTCTTATTGTACATCTTAATCCCAAGCCATACTCCAAGAACTAATAGGCCAGCCAAGATAATCACCAAATCATAGTTGGAATAGGGAGAACTCTTGACTGAAAGACGTTCGCGGGAGTCAATATTAGTCAACGTCCTATCTCCATCAGGTCGGCCTAACTCCGCATCAACGCCGCTCCGCAGAGTGCGAGCCCCACCGGAAACAGCGGTGTTCTGCTCGTTTACTGGGTATGACGGCGCCCGAGCTATGCTGCGCGCTGGCGGCATAACTCCGCTGGGACCCTGGACCCTTCATGCTATGAAATCCTGACAGCAGCCGTCGTGCCCGGCAGCACCCCGGCCACCGTTCCCGGAGCTATACCGCCAGCCGGCAGGTCTTCCGACGCCGCCTTCTTCGGCACAGGAGACGGGGCTCACCCGATATCGGTCGATTGCTACCCGATGGCAGGCTATGAACTTCGCGCCGCAGTCAGCCCACTCCGCTTCAACTGGGCGAGGAGCTCGAAGCCGCCAGTCGGCTTGAGTGCTTCCAGCAGGACTCATTGGGAATGAGTGTCCCAGAAGGACTACCCTCGTGTCAAGCCGCAGCCTTCGGAATCTTGGAATAGGACTTGCTTATGGCGAATTGGTTTGCTGATCGAGACGGTAATAAGGCGGTATTTGAGACGATCTCGAATACCGTCCAGCAGTCACTGCCACGACAGCCATCACCACCGCCGGGAGAGCGGCTTCAGGAGGTACCAAGATGCTCGATCCAAGGCAAACCGGGAACGTTCCCGTTGTTACCGCCATGGTTCCTGCTTATTCGTTCGCGGCTTCGAAGGCGCCCCGACGCCCGAGGTGACGGTCGCACCGGTCACGAACCGCTGGAGCAGGAGGGAGATTAGCAGTCGCGAGTGTTTACGGCCGTAAACACTC
>JAAEPZ010000048.1 GCA_024231955.1 bacterium
CGCGATCCTGGCGATTCTGCTTGTGAGCCCGGCACCATCCGCCGCAGCAGACGGGGAAGGTGCCCAGAGCATCAAGATCTGTGTGCAGGCGGATCAGCAGTATCAGGGCGTTACGGACATCATCGTCGGCAACATGGTCGCGCCCGGTCTCAACAACTGCCCCTTCTGGTATCAACCGCCGGCGATGCCCTGTTGGACATGGCTGAACCAAGGGCACAACGACGACCCGTTTTCGCTCATGTTCAACTACAGGTACAATGGCGTCGATAAGACCGCTTTTCGCAAGATCACCATCGATCCGACGAAGATGGGACAACTCAATCCCTCGGTGACCGTCCAGCTGACGAGCTGCGCGGTCGGCGGGACTCCCGCCAACTGCGTCCTGGCGGTCAAGAAGCAGGACTATGGGTCCGGTGTCACGGTGGAACGGTGTGAGACCATCCCAACCTGTCAGGAGATGGACTGCCAGCCTGACTGAGCAGGGATTTCCCCGCCCTTCGCAAACCCGCGGACGTCCGGGAACGTCCGCGGACGTCCGCCCCCTCCTGCCAGATCCGTCGATAGACGCCGTGCCAGGTGACGCCGGCGGCCGCCTGGCATGGTGCTTGCTAAATCACCCCATGAAGTCGCGAAGGCATCTTGGATGATGATTCATTTGATCAGGAGATTTGGTTCCATGACGGAAATCATCGATCCGATCCCGGCAAACGCCCAGGCTCCTACCCCGCGCTCCGCCGGCCGCACCGTCCCCGGCAGGAGAGCGGACAAGGGGCTCATCCTGCCGGCACTGGAGCTCATCCGAGACAAGATGAACGAATTCTTCCGCCACGCCGTCCC
>JAAEPZ010000049.1 GCA_024231955.1 bacterium
AAAATCTTCTTCCGTCTCGCCGGGGAAACCGACTATCACATCCGCGCCAACTATCGTGTCAGGAACGGCTTTCCTTACGTCTCTCACCCGCTTGAGATAGAGATTCTGATCGTAGGGCCGGCGCATAAGTTTGAGAATCCGGGAGGATCCCGATTGCATCGGCAGGTGCATATGGCGACAGATCCAGCCGTTCGAGTCGGCATACGTCTGGAGGAGATCATCCCGGACAGTCTGCGGCTCTATCGAAGACAACCGGATACGTTTGATATCGGTTTCGGCCCGGATCATCCGGCACAGGTGCGCCAGGTTTTTCACCTGCGGCTCCACTTTGCGGTTCTTGTAGTGCCCCAGATGGATACCGGTAAGGACAACTTCGTTGAACCCCTTGGCGACCAGGCCGTTGATCTCTTCGATAATCTCTGTCGCCGGTCGGTTGCGCAGTCGCCCCCGGACGGTCGGCAGGATACAGAACGAGCACCACTGGTTGCAGCCGTCGGAGACTTTCAGCCAGGACCGGTTATAGTTGTCGAAAGCTGCTATCGAAGGCCCGCAGCCCTTGTCGGGTTCCTGGGTGAACAGTTCAGGGAGTCGTGCCGGGAGGATATCTGCTATCCGCGATTTATCACCGTTGGGGATAATGACATCGACCGCTTCCATGCCGGAGACCAGGGCCGGGTCTTTGTCGACAAAACAGCCGGCCACAACAATGCGCCCGTTGGGGTTCTCCCGCGCCGCCTTCTTTATAAGATAGCGATCATCGGCGTCCGCCCGGTGCGTTACGGTGCAGGTATTTATGATATAGAGGTCGGCCGCCTCCCCCTTCTTGACCTGGCGGAAGCCGTAGCCGGACAGATCGGCAAACATCTTTTCGGTCTCGTACTGATTGAGACGGCAACCGATTGTCTGGAGCGATATCCTTTTCTGTGCGGTCTGTGTCATATCAGATGAATATAATACAATCAGCGCGGCTCAGGAGACTTTTAGCAGATCGCCGTGGCTCTTGCGAAAAGCCTCAACAGCCT
>JAAEPZ010000050.1 GCA_024231955.1 bacterium
TCACGAAGGCATGGCTGCGGAATTGTCGGTTCGCAAAGAGCGGGAGGATAAATTCCGTACGGCCAAACAGGTGCTGAACCCGTCCGAGGGGGAAGTCCTCTTCAACTCCTCCAACGATATCGTCCTCCGTCTCAGCGGGCTTTCGTTTGATGTGGGGAAAAGCGACATCAAGGATGAGCACATGGACCTGCTGAGAAAGATTCAGTCGGTTATCGAGATGTTTCCGACCTCGCAACTGGTGGTCGAGGGTCACACGGACGACCGGGGAGAGGCGGCTTCCAACGTCACCCTGTCCGAGAAACGGGCTTTTGCCGTGATGCAGTATCTTCGCCAGGCCATGCTGATCCCGGCGGAACGGATTCGCGCTATTGGTTTTGGTGCCGATCGGCCGGTGGCCTCCAACAAGACCACGGACGGCCGGGCCAAGAACCGGCGAATCGATATTATCATAATGCAGTAGCGTCCGTCAAAATATCCGAAAATGTCTTTAAACAAGGTTCGGGCTCGTGCGTCCGGACCTTGTAAGGTGCATAGCTCA
>JAAEPZ010000051.1 GCA_024231955.1 bacterium
CAGAAGACTCCCGACTTCGAGAAGCTCCTCGATGATGCTCGCTGGGTCGTTCGCGGTAGAAAAGGCACGGGCAAATCAACCCTGTATCATCTGTTCAACGAACATAAGGAGAACGCCGCCAGGCTGGCCCGGGGGCGGCTCGAGGGAATAGATGTTCTCTCCGGCCATGGGCCGGCGGATTCCTTTCGGCCGACCACCGATAACTTCGGCGAGTTCCGGAAAGTACTGATCGACACTGGAAGCGACTGGTTGTCACTCTGGCGTGCCTATGCGGTCGTTCGGATATATCGCTCTTCCAGGTTGCTCGATCCTGTGCTTAGGGCTCAGCCTCTGAGGCATCTGCGCGACCACCTCCAGGAGGGTTTTCCGCGAGAGGGAGAGGGTAAATGGAAGTCGACCCATTCCGGGAGCCTGATGGACATGGTGCGAAAACAGGAACTCAATCTACTCAGTCGCGATGCAATGACCGAGCTCAACAGGCACCTCGGTACCCAGAACCGAAAAGTATGGCTGCTCTATGACGACCTTGACATGGATATCAAAGAGGACAGTCCATGGCAGCAAGATGCATTGGGCGGACTGATGCGCCTGATTTATGATTTGCACAACCTGGATCTTCATCAAATTCGGTTCAAGGTCTTCCTGCGTGAAGACATCTGGAGCACATTGGTTTTCACCAACAAGAGTCACTTTGGCGAGGCTCGGACATTGCTTCTTCAATGGGGAATCGAGGACTTTCTGCGCCTTGCCCACCGCATGGCCACGGGTGGCTCACAGGAGTTCCGGACTCTCTCCTATCGCACGCTGCCCTTAACCGAGAAAGACCTGGACGAAGCGAGCGAAGAGACCCTACGCAAGGCGCTGGCGCCGCTCTGGGGCTTGCACCAGGAAACCGGAAAGAAAGCCTATGCGGCACGCTGGGTCTATAGCCGCATGACAGACGCGAGCCAGAACACTTATCCCCGTTCGCTGACCATCCTCCTCCGTGAGGCTCGCGAATCGGAGCTGCGAAGGGAGAAAAGGAGCGTAAAGGTGCCGCGCGACCGGCTTCTTCGCCCCGCCTCTTTACGGGATGGGCTTATCAAGGCATCCAGAGAGAGGTGTGACGCCATCAAGAATGAGTACCCGAGGCTGCAGGCGTTCTTCGCGAATATGAATGAACTGCGATCGGCCTTCCGCGACGAGGAGCTACGTCAACTGTGGCAGCGTACGGCAGCCGACACCTTCGACTCCTTCGACGCGTTTGTGAAACGCCTTGAGACCATCGGGATACTTGCCGAAAAGTGGAGCAAGAAATCTAAATACCAATACGGCATCGCAAACCTCTACCTCGACGGTTTCGAAGTGAAGCGGGTTCGAGGGCAGACAAAGTAGGTTGTCTGTCCGCTATCCCGGCGAATATGCACGGCGTTGGCATTCGGGGGAGAGGTGCCGAAGCAAACACTCACGGCCTCGATCGCGGTGATTTCTACGGCTTTTCCAGGGCATGCTTGAGCCCTCCAGGCGGGTCAGACACTCTTCCTCGGGCGCAATCGGTCGCTCGCGCACGGATAAGCAGGAACAATGGCGGTAACAACGAAGTAACGATGGCGTTGGACCCTAGTGCTGCGAATTGGAACGACCTCGATCGTGCTGGGAGCGCCGGCTTCCAGCCGGCCCCCAGAGAACGGAGCCTCGGTCTTTGCCGTAGCGAGATTGTAGCCCGGACCCCGATCACCCACCTCTAACCGACATCGTCCCAAAAGAGCCGCACCCATAACCTTTTGGGTATCCTTATGCAACGCCAGGGTATAGCCCTTAGATGAGCACGGTGGTCCCGACGGTTTTTATGCCACTCCATACCCTAAATCGACAAATCATTCACCTAAACCTACCATTCATAATGCTAAACCAACAGTCCATGGGCTGCAACCGGAAACCGCCCGGCATCTGAGATCCCTCACCCCGACGCCAGGGCCTCCCGCACCCGCTCCGGCGAGTGCCGCTCGGGCACGTCG
>JAAEPZ010000052.1 GCA_024231955.1 bacterium
CGGCGAGCGAGCCCACCGCCGACGCCTCGAGCAGCGTCACCAGGCACGATCGCAGCCGCGGCAGGATCACCTGGGTCTCGGGATCGCCGAATCGGCAGTTGAATTCCAGTACCTGGGGTCCCCCGTCGGTGAGCATCAACCCGCAGTAGAGCACCCCGCGGTAGGGCGTGCCGCGTTCGGTCATGCCGGCCAGAAGCGGCGCGACGACCGTCTCCCCGACGCGGGCGGTGAGCTCCGCGTCGGCCCGGCCCGGCGAGTGCGCGCCCATGCCGCCGGTGTTCGGACCCCGGTCGCCGTCGCCGATCGGCTTGTAGTCGCGCGCCGAGACCAACGGCACTGCGCACTCGCCGTCGCAGACGAAGAGCAGCGACACCTCCTCGCCCACCAGCCGCGGCTCGACGATCACCCGTCGACCCGCGTCGCCGAAGCGCCCCTCGACCAGGATCCCGCGGGCCGCCGCGATCCCCTCGTCGCGGTCGCGGGCCACGGTGACGCCCTTGCCGGCGGCGAGGCCGTCGGCCTTGACGACAATGGGGCGGGCAACTCGACGTGAAAATGGCCTCATGCCATTTCGTAGGCCCTTTACCTTGCACCATAAATGCTTTTCTCCCATGTCGGGCTCGCCCGGAACGGTTCGCGGCATACTGACGGATTACAGCCTGCCAATACCAGGGCTCTTGACGTGCACCCCGAGGTTTCCTAGAGTGGACACAAGAAGGCCACGAGCGTATGGGAGTAAACCGAAAGCTATGAGCAAGGCAAAGGACACGGTCAAATCCAGGTTCAGCAAGCACGTCCTCAAGCTCTACAGGAAGCGAGATCGGGACCGCATCCTCGCCGGTGTGGAGTCCCTCGCCAACGATGTCAACACCCAACGCACCTACAGCACACCCTGAGGAGGCTCTTTGCAAGCACAACAACAGTTCCCCCGGACCCGTACTCCGACGCTGGGCCCGGAGATCGAGTTCGTTGAAGCAGCCTTCGCAAGCCCGCAGGAAGCCGGGGTCTGGGGCAGACAAACCGAGCCGATCTTTTTTCGAGAGCCTGCTCTACCCACAGGCTTCCCAGATCTTGTCGGGGTATCTCTCGACCGGCAGGAGCTCTTGTTCACACCAGAGCGGTTGCGGCTACGAGGCGAGCACCTGCAGCTGCTCCACTACATCTACTTGACCCGCGGCACCACGGTGACGGCGATCGCTGCCGCCCTCCTCTGGAGTGAACGCAGCCTTGAAGGCATGATTCGGGATCTGGAATTGGCAGAGCTTGTGCGCCGATCCGCGAGGCGAGTGCGATGCGCTGCACTCGCCGAAATCTTCGTGGCAAAACGGATCGTCGCCGTTGAAGCGAAGATCGACAAATGGGAAATTGCCATTCGTCAGGCCGTGGGCAATACCTGGTTCGCTTCCCACAGTTTCATCCTGCTGCCCGACAGGCGGTGGACTGAACAGGTGCGGGCGTCTGCCGCGCACTTCGGGATCGGAGTTCTGACCTACGACGGTTCCCGGACCAGAGTTCGGCTACGGGCTGAGAAGCGGCGCATTCCAGCCTCCTACGGCTCATGGCTCGTCAACGAGTGGACGATCCGACAAGCCGGGAGACCGGTTAGCTGATGCTCGATCCCTCTGCCCTCCGGGCGGCTTTCCCGGAGCTGAATAGCCTTGAATTCCTCGCCGAGAGCGGACAGAAGTACGTGTTTCGTGCCCAGAAGGATGGGCGAAGTGTCGTCCTCAAGATTGTCCGTGCAGACCAGGATCAAGAGCGAATCGACCGAGAGATCCACGCCGTTGCCAAGCTCAGCTGCAACTATGTCCCCGTCATCCTCGAATCGGGGCAAAGGCCGGTCGGTGACAAGACCTGGACCTTCCTCGTAGAGGAGTTCGTCGAGGGCGAAAGTTACCGAGCAGTGCTGCAGCGACAGCCTGTACAGCCTCTGGGAGACGTGCTGCGCCTCGCCACGGCTCTTCTCAGCGCTTGCTGTGACTTCGAAGTCCAACAGATGGTCCATCGGGACATCAAGCCAGAGAATCTTTTGATCGGCCCGAATGGCAAGATCTGGATCATCGATTTCGGAATTGTTCGGCTTCTGCAGTTGACGTCGGCCACATTGACACAGCAGCGGTTTGGGCTCTTCACCCCGGGATATGGAGCCCCTGAGCAGGTGCGGAATCTTAAGCCCAAAATCGACGCGAGAGCCGATCTCTTCTCCGTAGGCATCGTGCTGTACGAGGCGCTCCACGGGTCAAACCCCTATCTCTCTGGGAAGGGGAATGTGTTGGAGATCGTCCAAGACCTCTGCAACCGGGATCTACCACGGTTGACAATCCCGGGCGACATTGGCGGCAAACTGTCAGAGTTCGTCGCCTCACTCTGTGCGCGATTTCCCAGTCGACGACCACCCAACGCCAGGGAAGCGTTGCAGTGGTTCCGGGAGATTGTTGGTGGGCTCGGTACCATGTAAGGGCTCAGGAGGACAACGGTGCGGTTCTACCTACAGTTCGGTCACGGAATGATAGAGCATTGTCGAAGGCTACTCGGCGCTTGGAGGGGCGGAGGCGTCATCCTCAGCCCTCGGGACCTGATCGAGGACCAACTGGAGCGCGTCGCTGCCGACGCTCGAAGAGCCGGCGCCGAGCCACTGCTTGATCCGCAGTGCTATCTTCATGACGCCGACCACCACCGGCTCACCCAGCACCAATACTGGCAGGTGTACCAAGCCCGCTCGACTGCGAGCCTCCTCTCCGGCAGCGGTGCCCGAGACCTCATCCGAGAGCTCGGGGGACTCAGCCGTAGGCTGCGGGTCGAGAGAAATATCCTCCCGGGGCTGCTTGCCCGACCCGTGGACGACAGCTGGCTCTCGCTGCACGAGGTGATCATCGAGGCAGGAGCTGAGGAGTTTGGCGAGGACTCTACCCTCGCCACAGTTGCTCTCTCCGTGGACTCGGTGCGTGACGAAGAGCAGGTCGAGGCCATCGTCGAGCGAGCCGCTGACTGGCCGGTGGCGGGGTTTTATGTGGTAGCCCACCCTCCCACTGGCTACCTGGTCGAAGACCCTGCCTGGCTCGCCAATGTGTTGATCCTCACCTCGGGCCTCCAGCTTCTCGGCAAGCCGGTCCTCTTCGGCTACGGCAACCACCAGATGCTAGCCCTCGCCGCTGCCAACGTCGACACGATCGCTGCCGGTACCTGGCTCAACGTCCGGGCCTTCCCGCCGGCGAAGTTCTACATGCAGGGCGACGAGGATAGGCGGAGGTCCGTATGGTTCTACTGCTCTCAGGCACTTACCGAATACCAGCCCCAGTTCCTCGACATGGCGCAGCGCCACGGTGTGCTGGAGTGGATGCGGCCCGATCCTACGCTCGGCTCAAACCACGCTGATCCGCTTTTTGCCGGACCCCCACCCTCTACTGTCCGCTGGCGTGAGCCACAGGCATTCCGTCACTACCTCACCTGTTTGCACGGCCAATGTAGAGCGATGAGCGCGGGCTCCTTCGAGCAAGCCCTTCAGATGCAGCGCGGACTGCTCGAGTCGGCCCAGCGGCTGAATTCCGAGCTTCGCGACAACGGGGTTTTCGCACGGACACGAGACTTTGGCCCCATATTCGACGTTAACCGGAGTGCTCTTATCGCCCTCGATCGAGCCCGAGGAGCAAGGCTGCGACGAGAGTGGCGCTGAGCAGCGCCCGGGCGCGGTCAGGTCCGGCGGGAGCGTCGCACCACATGAGCTCCGGTGAGTCGACCAACCAGCGTCTGCGCTGGTGACCTCACTGCCAAGTGCGAGCGCTTCAATCTCAGGGACGTAGTCGGGATTCTGCATCGAGCCCGTGCTCTTCTCCCACCGCCGAGAGCGCCGGTGCGCCCTGGCTCGCGGCACAAAGGGTTGATCAGGGAAGTAACCACGTGGTGCACCAGCGTCAGTCGGGTGTGAGCTCCACCACCTGAAAGGGTGTTCCCCACCTCTATGCTGTCGACTATGCTGGCGGGCGGGTAGGATAGTCCTACCCACAGGGCCGTCACCAATGCTACCCAAGGGGGTAGGAAAGAATCAGAGCGCCGACGGGAATCGACGCTCTGATAATAGAGCACCTGAGTAGGCACTCTGCACTCGCAAGACCAAGCTTACTCCAGGGGCCTCGAACTCGCGTCTTTGGGGATTCTGATCACAGCCCTTCTCGCGTTTCAGCACTCGTAGCCTCGTCCATCAATGCCAGCAGCCCATGAGCTCGCGGTGTTGACGGGCGTCACCGACGCTTCCCCCGCGCGGATATCAGCGAGAGAGTAGCGCACTGGGCTACTGGTTGGGGCAGCTAACGCGAAACGTCAGCACGGCTCACAGCTGGACAGCGCACGGTAGCGGAGTTTCCTCGATTTCGCCCAAATGGGCGGAGCCTCTCCATGGGCACGACTATAGCTCGAAGCCGATCCCGGCGTCGGCTTCGAGCACCTTGGCCCGCTGACCCTCGCAGTGCTCGGCCAGCAGCTCGCGAAGACCCGGATCGCCGAGCACCAGGACGCGCGCCGCCAAAAGCACCGCGTTCACCGCCCCATGCCCATCGACGCCCACGATCGCCACCGGGACGCCCGGCGGCATCTGCACCGGCGATAGGAGCGCGACCAGTCCGTTCACGGTGCCCACCGCCACGGGGATATCGATCACCGGCAAGAGGCTCCGCGTCGCTGCCCCAGCGAGATGGCTCGCCAGCCCGGCCGCGGCGATGATCATCCGTACGCCGTCGGCCTCGGTGCCGGCAAAAGCGCATCGACCTCGGCCGGCGTGCGGTGCGCCGAGAGAATGCGGCTGATCTTTTAGCAGGGAGCCCGCCCGAAAAACCGACTGCCACATAAACCAGCCAGCGGTCGGGGCTACCATGAAAGAGACTCGATTCTGCAATTCGGCGTTTTTCCCGACAACTTGACAATCGACCAACCAGAAGACGCAGCATAATCTACCATTGAGGCCTTATTATCTGAACAGATGACCTGAAATCGCACAGAGGAAGACGGGAAGAACGAAAGGTAGGCATCGATAGTATTCCTGTCAAGGCCCAGCGGAGGTATATGAAGAAGGAGAAGCGTAGGCTTCGTTTTTGAGCTGAGCCTCGCCATGGCGATATACATATCGAGGACCGCCATTGAAGCCATACCGCCCGAGACTTTGTGGATCGACACTCCGTCTTTCCATGTTAGATCATCGCCGACAATTCGCCTCTTCCCGTCATTCTCGACAACACGAAGGTTAACATAATCGCCCTGAACAAAACCGCCCACATAGGGGAGAAGGCTTGGAATCACCAAAGGATTGAGATCCATAAACTCCCCCAACAGCTCGACATCGTCGAGCTGTCCCGCGTGGCATTCCCCTGCTTCGGCACGCCGGCGGGTTAGAAATGACTCCAAATTCCACCCATCACTATGCCTGGTCGGGTAGATTATTTCTATCGCGATCGGATTAAATAGAGCCGCCTCGCCATCAAGGGTAAAATCGAGACGATAACGATCACGAAGGACTCCCACGATTCGCCGCTTTGGGCTATGTACCTCCACGGAGTACTTGACTGGCTCCGCGTAGCAATCCTGGGGAGCTTTCCAGTGCCGACTGCTATCGCCAACCTGATCGAGCCAGCGAAATATCGTGGTCTTTCCTGTGCCGCTGTACCCAACAAGCAGTGTGGTCTTTGTTAGTCGAAATCGTTCACCAGGGTGAAATATCGGATTCTTTCCTGTCTCCATTCCTGCAATCCAGAAATATGGTAAGCCTTCATGCTCTGCCGCAATTTTTGCCTCGTGCGCCTCGCGGAAGCTGTTTAGTAGTGCAGAAGGGAACTTGTCGCCACGATTTGCATCTACCACTCTCGCGTGTTGAGCGCATAGCCAAATCCCATTCTCTATCGAACCTCGCTGCTGGTTACTCTGCCCATTGGTGCCTCGCGGACCTTGCTCTGAAACACTGAGAATATGAGCCGCCGTGCCAGTTAATGCGTATTCCTCCGGATTGGCTCCCGGACCGATCGTCAGTTGCCCACAATCAGGGAAGGAACATCGGTAGCCCGCACGAGCAGCTAAGACTCTTCGGGTTCTTCTGTCGAAACTCGCCGTCATTGCATTGTTATACTTTCGTTGATCGATGTCGCAGTCCGAGAAGGGCCTCGCCGTTCCCGCTCTCGCCTACCTCTCACGGGACGATCCCGGCGTCGGCTTCGAGCACCTTGGCCCGCTGCCCCTCACGGTGCTCGGCCAGCCGCTCGCGAAGACCCGGATCGCCGAGCGACAGGATCCGCGCCGCCAAAAGCGCCGCGTTCACCGCTCCATGCCCGCCGACGCCCACCGTCGCCACCGGGACGCCCGGCGGCATCTGCACCGTCGACAGCAGCGCGTCCAACCCGCCCAGGGTGCCCGCCGC
>JAAEPZ010000053.1 GCA_024231955.1 bacterium
GCTGTCGAAGAATCCCCACCTTTTCTCTTGCTGTGTATTGCTTCCTTTTCTTTGTCATTGTTTCTCCTCCCATTGTATACTAACTCTGATGTCGCTTTTCTCCATTTCCATCTGAAGCAATACATGAGGAGTCGGTAACGACCGTAGAGATCGATCACTCCATCCAAGACTTCCAAAGTCTCAGAGACTTCGGAAGTCTGCAAAGCCGCCAGTTCAGTACGGAGCACTCGCCGTCGGGTATCCGGCGATGCGACAGTATCGCTTGTCCCCCCGCCCAACGTGATGAGACGGAGAAAGAGCTGCCGTGCAGCTTCCTGGCCTGCCTCGTCCAAACTACCGTACAATTCCTCGGCGCGGCGGGCCAACGCGCCCGTCACGCCGTCGCTTTCCTGATAGGCTGTCAACATCAGTGTCCTCCCTTCCCGCCGCTCGAACAGCTCTGTCAATGCGTATTGAAGCAACGGCAACATCCCCGGCTGGTCACCCACATCCTGTGCCATCGTCGCCACCAGCCCTGGCTCCACCGCCAGCCCTGAGCCAGCGGCCGGTTTCACGATCGCTTGCTCCAGTTCTTCCGGCGACAGCGGCAGCACGAATGTCGTCCGGTGGCGCACCAACTCGCCAAAATCGACGTACTCTAGCGCCCGCCCGGTGAAATCGGCCCGCAGCGTGACCACCACCCGCACCCGGCTGTGCTCGTCCAGTACCGTCGCCACCAGGCTGTCCAGCAGATGTGCGCGGACTGTCTCATCCGCTACCTGGGTAAAGACCTCCTCGAACTGGTCGATCACCAGCACCAGCTCGACGTTCGGGTCGGCGGGCAATACGCGCCGCGCCGCTCGCAGCAGGCCGCGCTCGTCCTCGCGCAGTTGGGTCAGCAGGCTTTCGGGCGAGTTAACGGCGATCCGCAGCAGTGCCGCCTCCAGTTCTTCCAGTGGGTGCACACCCGGCATCAGGTCAACGATGAACCAGTCCTCCGAGCCAAGCAACCCACCCTGTCGCAGCGCCGGGACCAGTCCCGCCTTGACCACCGACGATTTACCGCTGCCGCTGGGCCCGACCACCGCCAGAAAGCGGCCCAGGTCCTGCCGCACACCAGCCGCCGGGTCGTCGGCCTCGGCCAGACGCGTCAGCAGCTCTTGCACCAGCGTCTCGCGACCAAAAAAGTCGGCGGCATCGGCCTCACCAAAGGGACGCAATCCCTTGTACGGGTTCTCCAGATCCTCGTCCGCTACGTCCACCTGATGAGGAATCTCACCTACCGCCAAAATCACCGAACTATCCCCGGTCACCGCCTGTCGAAAGTCTGCCAGCATGCAGGGTACATCGGGGTACCGCTCCAGAGGATCTTTGGCCGTCGCTCGCCGGATGACGGGGTCGAGGGCCGTATGCCCGTCTAGAGGGGGTAGTGGTTCGTTGAGATGCTGCATAATGTAATCCACGGGCGTTGGTCCCTGGAACGGCTTGTCGCCCGTCAGCAGTTCGTAGACCAACACCCCCAGGCAGTAGATGTCGGCCTGGGGCCGGACCGGGTCCGACCGAATCTGTTCCGGCGAGATGTAAGCCGGAGAGCCGATTATCGCGCCTACCTGGGTCAGGTCCTTCAGGTCCGGGTCGCTCAGGTTCTTGGCGATGCCAAAGTCAGCCAGATAGCCGTTGCCGTCCTCGTCGAGCAGAACGTTGGCGGGCTTGAGGTCGCGGTGGATCACGCCCACCCGGTGAGCCGCGTGCAGCGCCGCGCCGCCCCGACCTGCTCCAACAGCACGGCGACGGTCTCCATCGGTAGGGGGCCATCCTGTAACAGGCTGTGCAGACTGCCGCCGCGCAGCAAGCGCATTACCAGGTAGGCCACGCCCGGCTCGCGCCAATAGTCGTAGAGGGGCACGATGTAGGGGTGCTCCAGCCGGGCCACCAACTGGGCCTCGGCCTCAAAGCGGCGGATGAAATCGGGGTGGTCGGCGTACTGGGGCAGGATGATCTTGATCGCCACCTCGCGCTCGATGATGGGCTGCACCGCCCGGTAAACGGCCCCAAAACCGCCCGCGCCGATGCGCTCGCCCAGGTCGTAGCCTCGAATCGCCCGCCCGCTCAGGTCCTCCTGACCGATCTCGTCGGGCGTGGGCGGCGGCGTGGGAAGTGGAGACGGTACAGGTGTATCCTGCAACGCCATACGGGCCAACCGCACGAACCTGGCCCGTTCGTCCAGGGGGATGTTGAGCGCCATCGCCAGCCGCTCGGCGATCTGTTGGGACGGGCGTCGCGCATCGCCCTCGATCTTGCGGATGGTGATGGCCGCGCAGGCGACCCGTCGTGCTAGCTCGGCTTGCGTCAGGTCGAGCGCCCGGCGGCGCTCTTTGACGATCTGCCCAAAGGATATTTCTTCATTCATGAAAAAAGCCTCCTTCCGTCCTGACCAAACGAACCGACATCTGGGGATGCTTGCTCTGCAACTTGTCTAGAATGATTATACACCAAACGGAGGGTAGTTTTCAAGGGGTTTGGGCGTTTGTATCGTTTTTTGTATCTCTAGCCCGTTTCTTGTTCCCTCGGGGGGGGGTCGTCTGGATAGCAGCACAAGATGGTGTCTAGGTATTCGATGCCGCAAAAGTAAGTACAGATAGAAACGTTCTTGACCGCGCATCGGTGTTCGCCAGTACCCTCGGCCTCGTTCCAAGGGCACACGTCCTGCAGGGCTGTTCAGTTCTCGCACAGAACGATCTAGCCACCGCACGTGTCCTGAACTGCCAAGTACAGGACACGTGCGGTGACTGAGAGCCTTGGAAAATTAGAACTGAACAGCCCTGACACGTCCTGTGTCCATTGGATATCATCTTTTGGTGTGGTCAAATCAATGGGGTGCAAATACTCTTAATTACCTCATTTGACTACTTGCCAAACTGGCAAAAATGTAGAATAAAGGGCCTCGAAAGCATATTGAGGAGGTCCAATGGAGAAAACGAGTCAGTCTATCCCCCAGGTGGAAGGCATAGAAGAA
>JAAEPZ010000054.1 GCA_024231955.1 bacterium
GGCGTTGAGCCATAATTCTGCAAATTGGAACGACCTCGATCGTGCTGGGAGCGCCGGCTTCCAGCGCTTTCCGAGGCCTCGGGCGACCGCCGCTGCAGATGCTCCCGTACGTCTTGCAGCCAGTTCAGCGGATCCCCGAGCGACCGGTTGGGATGGAGGCCCAAAAAGGCAAAAAATGCCTGGCACCGGCTGAGTCTACACCAGCGACCCTACGCCAGGTATAATCGCGGTACCAGGTAACCAGAAAGAGGACGCTTCACACATGACTCCCAGGGGTACACGGCATGAGAGGGAAGGATCTGTGGACGGCGCGCGATGAGGCCGCAACCGAAATCCTGGACAGGATGCTCCGCGATGCCGAGGGAACGCGGTGGCAGACCGGAGCTTTTCTCAGCTACCTGAAGGACCACCTGTTCGAGGAATCGCTCCGTGTAGGGCGGGCAATGGAGGCCTGCGGCATCCGCGACACGGGCTTCTCGACCTACTTTCACGCCGAGGTCGGCTGCCCTCCGGGCGAGTACATCCGCCGGGGCCGGATGGAGGTCGCGGCCCGCCTGCTGCGCGACGGCGACTGGTCCAGCCGGCTCGTCGGCGAGGCCGTGGGCATCGTACCGGCCAACCGGTTTGCCGACCGTTTCCGCCGCTGGTTCGGCGAAACCCCCACCGCCTACCGCGCCCGCTGCCGGGCCGGCGAGCTTCCCGAGCTGCCGCTTCATGATCCGCTCTTCGCCAGGGACGCCTTCGCCGGCAAGCTCGAACGCCGGCAGGCCGAGCTCTACGTAGCCTACCTTCAAGACCTCTACGGCCTGCCGGTTCTCGGAACGCCACCGTTCGAGGCCCCGGAGCCCGAGTTCTACGACGCGGCCATGGCCAGAGTGGTCTGGCGACGGCTCGCGGGCAAGACCTTCGACGAGCAGAAGAAGGTCGTGCGCTGCCGCTACGGTTTCCGCACGCCGGCGCTCTTCCACCTCCTGATGGCCAAGAGCCGCGAGGCGGGCAGATCCGACACCCGGCGCGCGGTCGAGAGCTCTGAGCTAGCCCTAGCCAGCCTCGATGCCGTGGCCGCGGACCTGCGCTCCGCTCTGCCCGACCTCCGCGCGCGTGGCTGGGCCTGGCTCGGAAATACACGGCGCCGCGCTCTGGACTTTCCCGGTGCCGAGAAGGCGTTCGCGCGGGCGGAGAGTGCGTGGAAGGTTCCCCGGGCGGAAAAAGACCAGCTCGCTCTTGCGGAGATATGCGACTTGAAGGCAGCCCTGAGGTCAGACCAACGGCGGTTCGACGAAGCGCTGCCGTTGGCCGACCAAGGTGTTGATCTTCTGCGTTCGCATGGCACGCCCGAACGACTCGCTGAAGCGCTCATCGGACGGGCGATGATCGTCGGCTACAGCGGCAGGCCTGAAGAGACGTTTGGCGATCTCCAGGCCGCGCGGGAAATTCTCGAAGAACATGCTCCCGAATCTCGCTTCCTCCGACTGAGTGCTGTCGCAAACCTTGCCACGTCCTGCGTCTTGAACGAGCGTTTCGAAGAAGCTGCCGACCTTCTGCTCGAGGCCTCGGCTCTCGCCACCGGGGAAACTCATCCGACCACGCCTATCCACCTGCGGTGGACGGCGGCGTTGGTGGCACAGGGCCAGAGACAGAACCGCGCGGCGGAGGATGGCTTCCTCGAAGTCCTACACGGTTTCACCGCCCGCGAGGAAACCGGATACGCTGCGGCCGTTGCGCTCGATCTGGCCGTGCTCTATGCCGAGGAATCACGTACGGCCGAAGCGCTTGATTTAGCAGCAGGGACGATTCCGGCCTTTGAGGCCTTCGCGATTCGGCGGGACGCGGCCGCAGCCCTGACGTTGATCCGCGAATGCGTTGCCCGATCCAGCATACCGGCACCTGCGGCTAAGAAGATCCGTGCTCACTTCGAGGAGCTGTGGAAAGATCCTCTCTTCCGCTGCGGTGCCGGCAGCCAGAACGAGCCCTGGAACCACCCACGTTCCGGTTCCCGGAAAGGGACTTCTAAGCGTGGGGATCTATGTAGGGTCCGAAGTCCACACCTAGGCGGATAGCGGAGGCAAGGATTTGACTCGCGGGCTCGGCTCTTGAGCCATGTGGATCCACCAAGACACCAAAATCCGGCCCGGCAATGCGCTCTGGATCGGCTCCAGGAGCAGCAGGAGCCATGAAGGATCTGTAGTCCACACGAGTAATGCCGATAGCGCCGCCGGCTCCAGCGTGGGGATCTATGTAGAGTCCGAAGTCCGCACTTGGGCGGAGAGCGGCGGCAAGGATTCGATATGCCGGTTCGGTCCGCAAGGCATGAGGATCCACCCAGGGACCAAGAGCGGTGGCGCCAACGCGAACCGACTCGGCAATGCGTGCTGGACCGCCTGCCGGGCCATTAGTAAGGTCGGCCCGCGAGCCATGAGGATCCACCCACGGACCAAAATCCGTGCCGACAACGCAAACTGCACCAGCAGTGCGCTCTGGATCGCCTGCCGTAGCAGTAGGATCCATGAAGACTCTGGAATCCATGCGGGCAAGGACGACCGCATCGGCCAACCCAGTCCAACCCACCATGGCCAGCACCGAGATACCACAGGCTCTCTTCAACATGACGACAGCTCCTTTCCTGCCGGCTGCGGGTACCACCTCCGTGGTGGTAGCTGCCGGCATTACGGCAAGCATAACTCGCCGCGTGTCGGATTTGGCTCAAGAAGAAGACGCATTGCACCCGCGGTATGCTTCTGCTACGCTTACGCTGGCAAGCGGCACAACGGTGGCCACAGGCCCCGTAGGCCGAGCGGACTCAGCTGATTCGCAAGGGGTCGATTATGGTGAGCAGGCAGGTGGAATTGGCAGCGGCGGGAGCGCTGGCGCGTGTCCGGCATGACAAGGAAGGACAACCCAGGCTCTTGCAGACGCTACTCACCCATATCGAGAAGAATCTTCTTCAGAAAGACCTCTCGGTTGCCGGGCTGGGCCGGGTGGCTGGAGTGAGCGAGCGGACGGTTCAGCGGCTTTTTCGGCGGCGGCTGCTTTGTACGCCGTGGAGCTACATCCGAGACCTGCGGATGGCGGTGGCCACCGAGCTCTTCGCTTCGGCCGATCTCAGTGTATGGCAAATCGTAGAGGCCATCGGCTATAGCACGACGACCACCTTCAGCACGCTGTTCGCCGAGTGGGCGGGAACTTCTCTCACCGAGTACCTGGAGTCGGTGCAGCGCCCAAGGGCCAGGCAGCAGTGCTATGCCCGGGACTTGCTGAGGAACCTCAACCGCGGCGAGGCCGATCGTGAACAGGCCGATTGCGCGGCCCGCGCCCTCGAGGAACTCTACGGTCTTCAACGCTCATCGCCGAATCTCGAGCCGCCGAAACCCGAGTTCTACGACGAGGTGATGGCCGAGGTGGTATGGGACCGGCTTCGTAATAAGCCATTAGCCGAGCAGCGGGATCTCCTAAGCCATCAGTACGCCTTCCGAGCTCCTGCTCTTTTCGACCTCCTTTTTGCACAAAGCCGGGATGAGGTCAGGCGCTTTCCCGGGCGCGCCGCAGAGCTGATGGAGCTTGCCCTCATCAGCCTCGATGCTACGGCTTGGGTTCTTGGCGCCGATTTTCCCGAGCGCCGAGCACGCGGCTGCGCCTGGCTAGGGCACGTTCGCCGGCGTGCGCTCGACTTCACCGGAGCCGAAGAGGCATTCGACCGTGCGGAGGAGGCGTGGCAGGTGGCACGATCGAAAAAGGACCAGCTGCCTCTGGCGGAGATATGGGACTTCAAGGGAGTACTGAGAGCATACCAGCGGCGATTTCAAGAAGCCTTAGAACTGGCAAATCAAGCAGTCAAAGTGTTCCGGGCCCAAGGCACGCCCGAGCGACTTGCCGAAGCGCTAATCAGCAGGGCCATGATCGCCGGCTATAGCGGCGATCTCGAGGCTACCATCGGCGATCTCAAGGAAGCCAACCAGATCCTCGAAAAGCAACACAACACGTCTCAATACCTGAGCCTGGCCGCTCTACTAAACTTGATCAACGCCTACGCCCTTACCGAGAGGTTCGAGGAAGCCGAGAAGATACTGCCTAAGGCCCGGTTACTCACCGCTGCGACCCCCGACGGTACCATTGCTTTTCACCTTCGTTGGTCTACGGGTCTTGTGGCGACTGGCCGAGGTCAGAAACGCACCGCCGAGGCCTGTTTCCGCGATGCGTTGCAGGGTTTCACAGACCGCGATGAACCGGGTTTCGCAGCAGCAGCTGCACTCGAACTCGCCGTACTTTGCGCGGAGGAGGGCCGCGCCAGCGAAGCGATCGAGCTCGCAGCCGGGACGATTCCGGTATTCGAGGCGTTCGAGATCCGCCGGGAGGCGCTGGCGGCCCTCGATCTGATAGGCGAAGCCCGCGCTCGCGCAAGCATTTCAGCGCCTATCGCAAAGAAAATCCGCGACCACCTTATAGCGCTGCTCCAAGACCCCCTCTTTGCCCACCGAGCCAACGAGAGAAGAGAAGATCGGCCCTGAACCCCCGGGGCAGCCGGATACGGATGCCGCTGGTTCGACGGCCAACCGGCCGAGGAGCGGCCGGTTGACTCCGGTCAAGGCGAAATCCGCCGGCTATATTCGTACTGCTCAAGTGCCCGGAATCGCCGGCAACGAAAGCTCCAGCTCGCCCGAAGCGGACAGGTTACCGCTCACACATACATGGCCGGGACCGGGTTCCGGCACAGAAGTCGGTGGTGCGAGCCGGTCCGCCAGGCACACATGGTAGCTCCCGGGTTTCAGACTTGGAATGACGAAGCGATTCGCTCCACCCGGGGTTGTTCCCTCGGCCCGACCCCACCACCCCATGAGATACCAGAGGTGCTCGCGTGCGCCTTCATGGTAGAGGAGGGCGGTAGCAGAATCCCAGGACTCTCGGTCGAACGTATCCGGCAGGTTGACAACCAGGGTGCCGCTCGCCAACCCGACCGAAATGATCAGGGATCGGTCCGGATCGGCCGGCAACCGGAGAAACTCAAAAGCGTAGCCCGGAGCGGCAACGCTCAGGTAGAACTCCTGGGTGTCGAAGGGCAGATGAACCTCGAACGTTCCCTCAGCGCCGGTGGTCTGAACGCGAATTATATCTCCTTGCATTGGACAGGGCTCGACTTTGATTCGCACCCCGGGCACTCCGTGTCCGTCCGCATCCGCAACCACCCGACCCCGGATCCTTATCTCAGGCCGTAGCACCAGTTTGACGAGCTCAGTTTCTTCCCCGTCCTCAAGCGCCACGGGCACCGCGTCGGAATAGAGAAACAGTTCCGGCCCCTCAACCTCCGCCTTGACCGTCACGAGTCCGGGAGGTAGACCTTCAAACATAAAACGGCCTTCTTCGTCGGAGCGCTCGCGAATGGATGCGACCTCCACCTGGCTGGTGGCTTCAATCATTGCCCCGGGGGCGGGTTCGCCGTTTTCGTATACAACCAGGCACTCGAGTCTGGTGTTCGGAACCCGGAGCTCGATCTCAGCATAGTCTTTTCCCGGCCTCTTGGCGATCTCTCGTTGAAAACTTCTGCGTACCTTCCGCTCGCCGCCGTCGACGGCGATGTTCCATCTACCAGGGCGCGGGAGAAAGCCCTCAAATCGACCGTCTGCATCGGAGTCGAGATGCACAGAAACAGAGCCGCTCTTGCCTCCGAACCAAACGCTTGCCGGAAGCGGATCGTCGCCCCACAGCACAGTTCCGCGTACCCGGACCAACGGCAGATCGATGAAGACCGGAGAGGTATCGGGGTCGAGCTCGAGCTCCTGAGCGAACCACCGCTTCGTGCCTTCGCTGGCGAGGGTCAACCAATACCGTCCCGGAGCAAGGTGCTCGCTGCTCCAGTAACCGGCAACGGAGACCGGTGTGGGGTCAAGAACCCCCATCGCATGCGATTTTCGATCGAGCTGTACTACCCGTATTGTCCACTGCTCTCCGCCCGGAGGCACCGGTGGGTCCACGTACGCCTCGATCACTTGCGGTGGGCGTAGTACCAGCGGCGGATCGGCGACGAGCGTTTCCTTCGCTTCAAGAACACGAACCGTGGAACGCGCCGGTGCGAAGGGATCCTTGCTCGCTTCGATCACATATTCACCGGGTGCGACGCCTCCGAACTGAAAAAAACCGCGATGATTCGCCGTTGCCTTAAGCATCAGCCGATTCATGCGAATGCGGTCCTCCGCTTGGGTATGCCGGCCCAGGGAACGAGGACTCAGAACCACCTCGGCACCTTTTGCGTGCTCTGCGGTCTCTGTCTCCACCCATCCGCTTACCGCTGCACCGTGGCGAAGTTGTATAGGCTCCAGCTCCACAGTCCCATCGGGCGGCACCTCGACGTCCCAGCGATAATGGGTGATGTAGCCCTCGGAACTTAGCCGAAGATCGAGCCGACCTGAGGGGATGTGGCAAGTCCAGAGATCCCTTTGGGCCGGGCAACTCATGTCTCCCGTAGGCATGCTATCGATTTCAGCCTTACGGGGTGCGGGCGCAAAATGAACCCGAACCCGGTCCGGGGGATCTTCGTTTCTCGGGGCCACTATCTTTGCTCGGATCGTGCCCACCGGCCACAGGTCGAAGTGAAGATGTTGATCGCCGGCCTCAATCCTCACGGTTTGCGGTTTGCTCCAAAAAGCTTCCCCGGAAATATCGAGCAGCCAGGTGGCTTGTTCGAGCGCCAACGTCAGCTCTCCGGGAACCATGAGCTCCAGTGAGCGCTTCGGAGGCAGCTCGGCCTGCGGTTCCTTAGCGACAATCTGCGCCGTCAGTGTTGCTGCTACGGCTTCGTCACGGCTAGGAGAGCCCTCGATGTCCGCAACCGTGACACGAAGAACAGCAGCGGCTGCGGGAATTTCCACTAGGAGCAGGAGACAAGGAATAAGAGCCTTTCGCATCATCACGTCTCACGCCATCTGCTGATGCTATTTTTCTGCCGAGTCAGCCTCAGATTGACCTCTATTCACGCCTGCGGCGGGTGGAGAGGACTTATGCCTCTCTATGGCGGTGTCGGGGGTTTTGTCGGTGGGTTGCCGATTTGGTACGGCGCTTGTAGTGCCGCCATCATCTACTAACGGTGGAATCCCGGCACGATTTTGGTTGTCAATGCAGATGCCGTATATCCGGCATGCAGGGGAGCTACTCCCCGTGTATTCACATGAACCGTCTAGAATGCAGCCGCCTGTAATCTGGCAGCACGAGCAAGAACCGCTATTTTCTATGGTGCCACATAGCCATTGTTCGTGTTGGGCCGAATATACGCAATCCTTACATCCTGTTGAGCTCGAACAGCTATCGGCATCAACAACGGCGGGTCCGATCAATACAAACAGGGCTAGCAACGCACAAAACACGATTACTCTCATTTCCTGAATCTCCTTGACCTGTGAATGTCTCTGCCAGACAGTCCTCCGGTTGAGGCGCCGAGCGTTCGCGGCACCCAGGTTGGCCCTCGAGAACATCTCCATGGGCCGACATCTACCTCATTGGCCTTCACCAAGACCAGGGACCCTAGGCACCAAACCAACCAAGTGACGGATGAAATCGAGCCAGCATGGCGTTGGTAATCGCTTCCTGCCCCTCACCGGTGGATTCAAGCCCCAGAGCCCCTGCGATCCTGGAACCTGGGCAGACCATACCAGCACCGACCAGACTCTGCAACCCCTAAACCGTAGAAAAATCACGCCTAACGGCGATTGCTGCTCGCTGGCCCGGGTCGGAACCCCGGTTGGGTTCGGGAAAGCGCAAGCCCAGATCCGAACTCTGGGCGGTGTCGGCTGCTGACTGCCCGGCTTTGTCTGCCCTCAGTAGCCACCCAGTGTCACTGGGGTGATACTGGAGGCCGGAAAATTTGGGCCAAGGGCGAGGTGGCCAATGCTCGAAAATATCTCGCATATCAGAGATATCTCCGTATATCGAAAAAATAGATAGACTAAGACTTCGCGAATGGCTAGCTAGCTTCCAAGTAACTGTACCTTGTAGAGGACAGTTTCGTCTTATTACCTCCATCATTGCACCAGGGTGGCAAGGACAAGCCGAGAGGAGAGTGGCCGGAGCCACGGTGGTGGCCCCCTCCCGAGGAGTGGTCCAGCGCCAATGGCTTGTCCTTGCTTTCCCGGATGATCACGCTTCTGCTCAAGGGCAAGCCTGCGTACGCTCCACCCGCCAGGAGTCACCGCAGCACGCGCCGATCCTCTCGTCGGCTTGCCCTTGCCACCC
>JAAEPZ010000055.1 GCA_024231955.1 bacterium
GCGAAGCGTCCATGCGAGGGCGGCGCCCACGAGCCGGCTGGAAGCCGGCGCTCCCAGCACGATCGAGGACGCGGGCGACCGGTTGCGCCCGAGCGCGACGGGCTGGGCTTCCGGAACGTAGCGCAGAGGGCTGAGAACCTCGCAACCCATGGACTGTTGTTTTAGAGCATTGAATTGCTACTTTAAGGTATGAATCGTCTGTATGGCGTATGAGCCGGTGCCTAAGCCGAGCGGGGCACCCTGCTCCCGGCGTCGGCAGACGGCGGCGAATCACCGTGAATGGGTGACCACTAGATAAATATGATTAGACTCCTCTGAGTGCCCGAAGTCTTTCGTTACCGGCATAGGGATCCGATTCAATGAATTCAACATCCGGTGAACCATCGAGATCCGTATCGACCTCATATCGGCAGAACGGGAATCCGTCCGGATCCTCAGCTATCGGAACGATCCAGGTGTCCCAGATGCCGTCAAAATTGTTGTCCAGAATCTTTCGTTGGGGCTCTGTGTGATGCACGTATGGGGGAGACCAGGAATACTCCGCTCGCGCATCCGGCACCCCGTCCCCATTCCTGTCGAGCTCAAGGAGGGTGACTCGACCGAAGAATCGCTTTGCTGTGATCCGCAGTCCGGGGGGTTCCTCTGTTGACCAACCGAACAGGTACCAGCCCAGAGCAAGGGTGCCCACCAATGCTACTGGACCGATGGTCGTTACTGACCCATACTTGATGATCAGCAAGGGGCCTATGGGAATCTTCAATGATTCGCCCCTTTACGAACGTTCCACCATTGCGAGATGCCTGAAAACACAAATCCGACCAAGGAGCCAAGAGTGAAATAAAAGAGTCCGCCGTATAATGAAGTGAAGAATACCTCGTACAAGAGGCCCAATTGCAACCATCTAAGGCCACAGCTGGCAGCGAGCCAAGATGAAAAACTCTGAATGGTTTCCGTGAAGGTTAGATTGAGAAAAGAATTTCCCCAAAAGCAGAGGGTGGTATCCCAGAAGTTGATGAGAGCGTACAACTCCCAAAGCGGGCCGTCGATGGCGTATATCGAGGAGGGATCCCACATAAAAAGAAGGTGTAGTATCAATATAAGATTGAGATTAATTGCCAAGTATACTGAGACGAATCTCAGTCCCAATCTCAGCGACTTGCGCGTGGCATTTCTCACCATAATTTCCACCATTTCCGCGGCTCGTCGCTTGGGGGGTCGAGTCTTATCGATTGCAGCTTGTCAATCGCAAGGCTTATGTCATCGGGATGAACAGGAAGGGGTCCGGAGATGAAAGTCTTTCTGTATCGCGGATCGTAAAAGGCATAGCTGTCGGCTACGGTTCCGTACCTTTCTTTGTAGAAGGGCTCGAATGTTCCCGGGCCGCTCTGAGGTCGCCTGAAGTAAAGGAGGTCCCTTGTGGCCGCCTTGCGGTTGATTACGAATCGGTGATTGAAAAGCTCGTGATTGACCGCATTTGCGATTGCATGTAATTCCTCGTTGGAATTCAGATTTCTGTAGTTGAAGAAAAAGCCGGCCGCTATCTCGTATTCATCTGTGCCTCTGTTCTTTGAGGCATTTATCTTAATGCCAGCGACTCCAGTTCCGGAATTGCTCTCGTAGGACTTGGCGGAGTCGAATACGTGGGCTGTCCCTATGCCAAGTCCTTCCCAAAATCCCTTGATATACTTGATGATAAGCTGTCTCATTTCTTCGGTCCAGATCTCGGAGCCGGGATCCTCGATGAATGTGAGCTGAATGGAGACATCTTCACCAGTAGGGTCGGTATAAATGAGCGGATTATTGAGAGCGTACGAGTATCGATTCCACAACTGCGGTGAGCCCATCGCTCGCCCGGCCTGCATCACCGGATCGAGACTCAGAAACCGCCCCAGGTGCGGACTGCAGTACCTCGCATGCATGTAGTCCAGATCACCGGAGAGCCCGTTGGCATCGCGTTCGTGCCCCGTGAACTTGAGCTGGAATGCGTCCTTGGTCGGAAGAGTTGCCTCCTGCCCCAACGGATAGTAGCTGTGAAGCGCCTCTTCTTGCTTGGTCCCCGAAGTTATCTGACGGGGTGTCCCAAGATGATCGAGGTGAAAGTAGAACTTGTTCTCGCCGCCGGTGTCCGCCGCTTCGACGGCCCCGAGCAGTTGAATCGTTCCGTGAACATAGTCCATCGTCCACGCCCATTCGTCTCCCTCGGGCCGGGAGTAGATCCTGAGGACGGCCCCCGCGAGACCAC
>JAAEPZ010000056.1 GCA_024231955.1 bacterium
GACCTCGAAGGCAATCGCCTGGAGGAGACGTTTTCCTGGTCGTTCACGACCGAGGTTGACGGCGCCCCTCCCTCCGTCATCGCCACCAGTCCCGCCGATTCGGACCTCGAGGTGCCCCGGAATGCGCTGATTCAGGCCGAGCGGCAGGTTTGCTCCTTCTGGTCGCGATCGTCGCCATCGCCGCACTTGCGATTGCACGGCGGAGGCGGCGAGAGGCCGGCGATCCCCGGTGAGAGCCCTCCCGTCAAACCATTGGCATGGACTTTTGGTCGTGGAGGACCAGGATGAGCCGCGGGCTCGCGGCCAGCCGGCCTGAGGTTTCGGAGTGGGACGTGCTCCGCGTCGGTCCCGGCCAAGGTCGACGCGGAGCTGAATGACCGAGCAGGGCTCGGTCGCAGAAGGAAATCGCCCTCGCGGCGATCGACGAAGCGCCTTTGGGTGATTTGTGTCTGCTCGAAGGTCCGACAGTCGATTCTTTCCACTTCAGCCCCGACCGAGACCCCTCTTTCCCGGATCGCGGCGCTCTTTCCCTCGCCCGACTGGTCCAGAGGTCCTTTCAAGGGGATCGAGGACCCCTCTGCACCGCCGTCTATAAATCTAAGTCACTGAAACAAAAGGGTTTACTATTTATCACATTACTGTGAGCACTAAAGCTCGGAGAACCTAATTAGCGAGTTCTTTCTCGCTGGCAATGCGTGGGTTAGAAAAAGAATCGGCGGCAAGGTCATGAGTCGATTAAGAAAAGACTTACGAATTGCCTAATCATCTGTATTTACTCGACTTGTGAAACGACGGGCACCATATGGGGGGGGCTGGGCCCCAGAATGAGTTCGCCTGCGAGGCGCTCGGTGAAACGCCTGTGGGCGATTTGTGTCTGCTCGAAGGACCCCAGGCGGCTCTTATCGCTCCGGACCCCCACTGCGACCGCTGTTTTCCGGATTTCCCCGCTTTTACCCTCGCCCGAACGGCCAGAAGGCCCTCAAAGGGGGACCGAGACCTCCTCTGTTCTCCTAGGCCTGACCTTAAGGCACTGAAAACAGGCAAGTTGCAATTTCTCATGCTTTCGCGATAGATCGAGCCAGACAACTCCAAGCAAGCTTTTATGTCGCTGAAAAGGCGCGACTTATAAACGAATCTATCAACCGAACCATTGGTGACTCCCAGAGGGTTGTCAATTTTTCTAACCAGCTGAATCTACTCGAGTTGAGAAACGTCGGGCACCATAGAGGGGAACGTTGAAGGCTGAGATTTTTTTGGCAATTTGGTTTCCTCGTCGATTATTGCAGAGGTTACCTGCTCTCGCGAGATCCTCTCATTACTGCTAAAATCTAGGCCACTAAGATTCGCACCGGAAAGCCGCGCTCCAATGAAGCTTGCCCCCTCGATATCCGCGTTGCGGAGATCCGCATCGCTGAGGTCAGCGCCGTCCAGGTTAGCGGTGCGTAGAACTGCGCCTTCGAGATCTGCCTTACTGAGGTTCGCGCCGCTAAGGTCCACGGCTTCGAGATCTGCCCGACTGAGGTCCGCTCTGCTGAGGTCAGCGCCGCTCAGATCTGCGCGATTCAGTTCCGCGGCGTGTAAGGTCGCATGAGCGAAGTTCGCGCTTCGGAGACATGCAGCGGTGAGCTTCGCGCGGCCGAGATTCGCGCCGGTGAGGTTAGCCTCCCAAGACTCTGGCGCTTGATGGGTCCAGTTCACAAGGAATGCCACCAACTCGTCCGAGAAGCGAATCTTACTGGAATATTGGACCGTTTTCTCTGGATGCCGCGCCATGTAATCCACGACCAAGAATTCTTGGATGCTATAATGGGCAAACCGGTAATCGCCATCCGAGTTTTTATTCAGCAGAGACCGCCCGCCAAATTCCGCTACTGAGCTAATCGCGGCCGGAACGTCTTCTTGCGCAAAGAACACTTCAAGATTGATGGAGCTGATAGTCTGTCTTCTCGCCTCTTGAAGGTAGGTCGCCATAATATGGCACGCATCCCGCAAGTCTTGTGCCGTAACTTTATTGTTCGACTTACGCTCTTCCCGGTCAAGCCATGCATCAACTAGAGCCTCATGCACACCGAAAGACGTCCAGTCCTCAATCTGGTCTTGCCTTTCCAGTAGATCTTCGATATTGGCCAGGAGCATTGGGCGCATTCGTAGCGACTTCATGCGCAGGACCAGCGCTTTGGCCCGGTCGATATCATCGCTCTTTGAAAAGACCTTCTTAAGATAAGCATCGATTTGAACCTCAGAAAACAGAGACAGATAGATAGTCTTACACGAGAAGCCGCTGATCTTGATCCGCGCACCGTCTCTCTCGTAATAATTGCGCAAGGGAAAGAATTGAGTTCGGCAAGTGATGATAACTTGTCGAAATTGCGTGGTCGCCTTTAAGAGTTTGATTATACGACTTTCGATTCGCCCAAATGCCAATGGGTCCTCGTCAAGACTATCAAGAAGGAGCACGGTCTCGACCGGATGCTTGTAACGCTGGATATCACTGAGGCTGGTTTCGCCAAGCTTAAGGAGTTTGAAATTGATCCCCGGCCAGCGTCCCTGAGCAGAGGTAAGCCTCAACATCGCGAGCAGCGAACTTTTGCCCATGCCCGAATCCGAGAGTACGAAAGCGACGTGCCTGCCATCTCGGCGCCTGGGTTTGATCAGGAAGCTGTCTAACCACCGGTATGCTGGCTGGCGAAAGATCTCGTCTTCTTCATCAGGTTCGTCGTCCTCCATGTTGGCCGGGTTAACGAGCTGAAGGTCCGGCTCTACGTAAAGGCGCGCGAGCTCTCTAGGATCCTGAGTCAAAACTGCGTTGACTTCGTTTAAGAGATCCTTCTTTTCTTCGGCCTGGCTTGAGTACCAAGACCAGAGCCTGGGAACCCATTTCATCCCGAGTCCAATTACTGTTTCTACGGCCATTGCGCTACCTCCTATCTCTATCGAATCTTACCTATTTCCCAAAAAAATTTCCTTGATCGCCGGCGACTTCAGAAAGGCACTGCTTTTGCTTTGCTCGCCATACTAAACAAAAAGGGTGGGACTACTTCTCCCCCACCCACCCCCTGACTAAACGGATGGAACGTTGAAGGGAGGCCTCCTGGCTGCTCGACATCGGTGGTATCAGAGGCCACGTCGAACAGGGAGCGCAGCGGCGTCGTCATGCGGAAGCCGTTCTGCTGCCGGACATCCCCGGCCAGCAGCTCAGCTCGATGGAGTCGGACCCCCAGGTGGATTGTATCTCGATCTTGAACACGGCGGATGGCGCTCCGGGGGGTGTAGTGGGTGGTGAAGGGGGCCAAAATCAGTCCTCGCGGCGCTTGTACGCTCTGCCGGTCATGGTCGAAGTTGCCTTTCGCGGCGATCTTACCATAGATCGGACGCCGGAGGGTAGAGGAATTCCATGCACCGCAGTAGCGGCGCGGTCGGCGACGGCACGAGCTGTGGTCCGGAGAGCGGAGAGATCGTGCCTACGGTGGGGCTCGGCTGACGGCCTTGGGCCCCCCCTTTGGGTGTCACTGACCGCCCTAATCCGGCCACCCATGTTCGCCATAATCCGGCCACCCACAAACGGCCGTGCCGGGGGCCTCGGCGACTGTCTTGATTATCCTCGATCCGCCTCCGTTTCGACAAGCGTCGCTCGCCGCGCCGGCGACCGCGCC
>JAAEPZ010000057.1 GCA_024231955.1 bacterium
ACCGGCACCGGCCGCGGCGCTGACCATATCGGCGTGGAGACGGCTGCTCCGGCGGTCGAGGTGGTGTTTCCAAGGTAGAACCAGGGCAGGGAAATGCTATTGTCCCGGATCCGGTAGTGGTAGTCATGGCCAGGCAAGACGTTGGTGTCGCGATAGGAGCTGTAAAATACGTCCGACTCGCCGTTCTGGTTGTCAGCATCGGGGATGTTGCTCCAGGTCTGGCCCCCGTCGTCGCTGCGATCGAGCCAGAAACCTGCCAGGCTGGTCCCCCATGTCAGCATGATGGCATCAGGGAAGGCGTAAGCCGCCTGGAACGGGTAAAAGCCACTTGTGGCACGCTGCATGACAACTTCGGCAGTGTCACACCCGAGGTCGGGCACGCCCAGGGTGCAGGGCAAATCCCGGCCGCGTAGCTCGGAATCAGTGGGCATCCTTTCCGGAGTTGCGATTACCAGCCGCGCTCTGTAGGCCGGGTCCTGGTCTGAGGTTGTGAAACTACCGCCAAGACCCGGAGCGAGGTAGACAAGATCCATCGGATCGCTGCCGTCGTCACGAAGCACCCCGAACCATGCCTGATGGCCGGCGGGAACAACTGATGCCGAGGCGTCAAGACCCAGGATGTCACCTTCGCCATAGACCTGGCCTGAATAGGGCTGGTCAACCACCGGCACCGGGTAGGTGCCAGGGACCAACAGATGACGGGAGACGGCGAAATCGGTGGACTCGACCACCTGGCCTGCCCGGTCCTCGGCGTGAATGAGCAGGTCGTTGAGGCCTACAACAAACGGAACCCGGCAAACAAACCACCCGAAAGCGCCTTGGTCACGCTCCTGCTGGTCCGGATCGGCATAGTAGGCGGGATAGGTTGTTCCTGCGGCGATGGTTGAGTTGGCAACCGTCACCGTGGCCGGGTCTACGTCCTGATCCGGATCCTCTATCCGAAGCCAGACGGTACCCACGAGCTGCGGAGATGAGTCTTCGTCGTTGATAGCCGGAGTCGCCCATGCAACAGCTGGTGCGACGTTCACCGGGAGTGAAAGGTCGACGGTGAAGGTCATAGTGCGCTGGGTCAACGAGCCGATTAGCTGGGTACCACCCCAGTGCTCAGTCGCTGATCCTCTCTTCAGCAGATTGCGCCCGAAGGAACGGGTCCCACTCCAGCCGATTCCGAACGAATAGCTCTCGCCGTCACTCAACGGATTCGTCAGTTGCCAG
>JAAEPZ010000058.1 GCA_024231955.1 bacterium
CGCCTGAGGCGATCGCTCCAGCTGAGGCCTGCTCCGCTGCGCTGCGCAGCCCTCAGCTGGCACAGGAACACGTTCATCAACTAACATAGAACCTGGTACGAAACCGGGGGGAAGGTCAATACACTGTTCCGCTGCGCTTCGGTCGACATCGTTCCGCCGTGGTTTGGCCGGAAGCGTCGCTCTGATACACTGTTGCAGGATTGATCGTAGATGTGTAGGTAGCCGTGGTTTGGCCGGAAGCGTCGCTCTGATACACTCCGACGATGAAGGACGAAATGATGGTAGTAGCCTGACCTTCCCCCGATTGTTGTACCAGTTTCTATGTTAGTAGTTGTACGTGTTTCCCGTCCAGTTGAGGGCTGTGGAGCGCAGCGGAACAGGCCTCAACTGGCAGCGTCGCTTCCGGGGCGGGCGGGCGATAGCCCAGCGAACTGTGCGGCCTGATCGTGTTGTAATGTCTCCGCCAGCTTTCGATGAGCACCTTCGCCTCCCGCAGTGTGTAGAAGATCTCGCCGTTGAGAAGCTCATCCCGCAGTTTCCCGTTGAAGCTCTCAGAATAACCGTTCTCCCACGGACTGCCTGGGGCGATGAAGAGCGTCTTGACACCAACTTTAGCAAGCCAGTCGCGAACAACGTGCGCTGTGAACTCCGGGCCATTGTCGCTTCGTATGTGTCCGGGCACGTTGCGGGTGGCAAACAACCAGGACAGACGTTCAAGAACATCATCGGAACGAAGTCGTCGTGCCACATCAATGGACAGGCATTCCCGTGTGTACTCATCTACCAACGTCAGCATGCGGAAGGGCTGGCCATCATGCGTACGAGCACTCACGAAGTCATAGGCCCACACATGATCTTTGTGTTGCGGCCTCAGACGAACGCATGACCCGTCGTTCAACCACAACCGACCACGTTTGGGCTGTTTCCGAGGCACCTTCAAGCCCTCCTGTCGCCAGATCCGTTCCACTCTCTTGTGATTGACGTGCCAGTTATCGTTTTTCAACATTGCTGTAATCCTCGGAGTTCCATACCGTCCGTACACGCTCGCCAGTTCGATGATCCGCTGTGTCAACGGTTCTTCATCGTCACGCACCTGCGGCAGAAACCGCTGTGTTGCACGTGGCTGCCTCAGCACTCTGCATGCCCGCCGTTCGGAGACCACGAAGAGGTCCTGCATCATGAGGACCGCTTCACGTTTCCGGTGCGGGCTCAGTAATTTCCCTGTGCCACCTCCTGAAGCATTGCCTTGTCCAGGGACAGATCTGCCACCAGACGCTTCAATCGCGTGTTCTCTCGCTCGAGTTCTTTGAGACGCTTAGCCTGATTAGTCTTCAGACCGCCGTACTCTTTACGCCAACGGTAGTACGTCTGTTCCGTGACGCCGATCTGCTTACTCGCCTGAACGATGGACTGCCCCTGTGAGATGTGAACATCTGCCTGACGTAGCTTGTTGACGATTTCCTCTGCCGAATAACGCTTCCTTGGCATGACCGTTTCCTCCTTGATCCGCACCAGAATAACACTCTGGACTTGGATCAGGTTTAGGGGGAAAGGTCATTACTTCGATACGCTGATCGAACAGTCGGACCTGTTTGTTCGTGTCAAATCATATTACGATGGTGCAACGCCCAGCGGGAACGGCTTGATGATCAACAATCTGTTGCGATTGCATGAAGTGAATAATGGTGATGCTGAAATGCTCGACGATGCAGTGGCCACGATCCGCGCGCTGAGCGCTGCCGTTGGGCAACGGCCGACTGCAGCGCTGGACACACTCCGTGGCGTGCATGTCATGATCAGGGAACATCCGGGGCGATTGGATGACCACGAAGTTTCGCCCATACGCAGTCCCATGGATCCCAAGGCCGTGACTATTTCCATCGATCAGGAACTCATACAGCTGGCCGATGGTGCCCGCGCGACATTCAACATTGTCATCACGCTGGCAGAGGGGATGCACATCAACGCACATGAGCCCGGCGATGAGCATCTCAAACCGCTCGTTGTCAACATCGTCGCCGGGGGCGGCCTCACATTCCAGGTGAAGTATCCTGATGGTGATGCATTCGATGGCCCCGAGGGTAAGATGTTCGTGCATCACGGCGGGATCACTCTTCCCGTCACTGTGATGCGCACCGGAGCCATCA
>JAAEPZ010000059.1 GCA_024231955.1 bacterium
CGAATTCGCTGAAAACGAAGAGGTCAAAGTATTCTCCGTCGATGACTCTCTGGTGCGATCTTCGACGGAGTTGATCATCAAACATCATGTCAACGCTGTCGATGCAGTGATGATGCGGTCAGTGCTCGATGCGAGGCGACTTCCCCCCCCCGAGGTGACGGCGCTCGTCGGCGTCTACCCGACGGCGCGAAGCTCTTCACGGAGCACCCGGCGCAGCGTCGCCGCGCTCCCCGTTCGGCCGCCCACCGTCCGCCGGGCGGCGTCGATCACCCCGGGCTGTGAAGTTGGCCCGTCGGTGGCCTGCTTTCGTGGGTCGGGGAGGCCTGCTTCAACCGCTCCACCACCCAGTCACGGATCAAAACTGCCAGGCCGACGCCTTGGGCCTTGGCGATCTGCTCAGCGGCGGCCACCTCGGCCGAGGACAGACGGATCTTCACGTCACTCGCCGAACGTCGCTTGAAGACGGGGTGGGTGACTTCCTCCAACTCCTCTTCGAAGTCCGTCAGGTCGTGGTTGTCCCAGAACGCCGCCAACTCGGCGATGGAATCGGTGTCGGGGATCTTGGGTGTCTTCATCGGTTTCTCCACTGCACTTGCGGATTGGAGCTTCAGCGCTCGGCAGAAATGACCCTGTTGTGCTTGTCAGAAATGGTCCCTACCCAGATCGAGTTCTTCTGGGCGAGATCGGAATCAAGATCGAGTAATCCTCCCTGCTGTCTCTGACAGGCAGGGGGCGATGACGAGCA
>JAAEPZ010000060.1 GCA_024231955.1 bacterium
GATCCTACGCTCTCTGCTCGGGGCGGCCTCCGCATCAGTTTTTCGCTCCCGATCACGGAAGCGTCGCTCGATGCAGGTCTGCTGGTTGAGCGTCTGCAAGCTGGCGGCGGCTGGGTGGCTGTCGATGCGACTGAAACGGTGCTCGCGCGGGACGCTGAGAAGCCGAGCGATCTTCTCGTCCTCCTGCGGAGCGGCTGGGAGCGTGGAGTTTCCTATCGGGTACGGCTGACGTCGTCGCTCCTTGACACGGCTGGTCGCGGCTATCTCGGCTCCGAGAACATCGAGTGGAACGTTCCGCATGGGACCCCTGACGACGCTGAACCGTTGGTGCTCTTCGAGCAGCGTTTCCCCATGAACTATGAAGGCTACCTCGCCGCGGGCGACACCGTGGGCTGGCGCTTCCCCGGTGGCCAAACAAACCTGTTTGAAGGGCTATGGACCGATCCGGTCACGGGCATTGCCTATGCTCGGGCGCGGTGGTACGACGCGCGGAATGCGTCATGGTTGAGTGAAGATCCGATCGGCGATGTCGATTCGCCCAACCTCTATGCGTTTGTTGCATGGCAGCCAAATATGCTCATGGACCCACTCGGACTGGCGCAGAGCCCAGAAGCTCAGAAGAGGCTAAGAGAAGAGGGGAGCAGGCATGCACAAGCAATTATGCGAGGGTGGCCCGAAAAATATCGAGCAGCACAAAGGCGTTGGTGGGAGCGAAAACGAAAGGTTGCGCTTTTTGTCGACATGTGGATGGAGTTTCGAAACCTGAATACGCGCAGCGCCATGAGCGCATTCAAGGTTGTCAATAACATGCTTACAGATCTCAGCACGAGAGCTGCCGGGAGGGTTCCAGGAGTACATGAGGAGGTCGGCGCCTTTCTATATCCTGACGATGAACGACAAGAGCGCGAGATGTTTCTCATTGGAGTTGGCATGGACTTGGCCGTGCTCCGTGCCGCGGTGCGGAGTGGCGCGTTTGAAGCATCTACTCCATCAAGGACAACTACTCCCAAAATAAATCTCGCCGACCCGCGCCCTTCGGTTCCCGCGTATCTCAGTGTCCCAAGGGGTAGAGGACTCTCCTGGACGGCAGCCAGAAGCGCCGACGATCTGCTCCAAGGAGCGACTCAGGTCAGAGGACGCTTCCCAGAAACAGCTGGCGCGAACGAGGTGCTTCTGCGACGCGGCGCTGATGGTGCAGTCACCCACTACCAAGTGTATGACGCGAACGGGCTTCCCGTGCTTCGGGTGGATCTCATTGGCAGGCCGCATGGCGGCATCCCGACGCCCCACGTAGTCGAGTACGTCCACAATCTGAACCCGACCACTGGTGAGGTCTTCCCGCGGCCCGGGCCGGTTCGGGCAGCTCTTCCGGAGGAGATCCCAGGATCATGAGCACCGAGCGGATCGACCCGATGCAGTTCGGGGATGTTTCAGACTGGGTGAGGTCTTTCGATCCGCCCATGCGACTTGTTGACGTCATAGGCGTGAAGATCGGTCTTTCAGGTACGCTCGCGGTTGCCGCCGTCCTTTGGCCGGAATTCGTCGAGGTTCGAGGTTGCGTCCTGCTCTCGTGGCGTTATAACGCGACAGAGTTCGAAGGATGGTGGTCGCAGCTAGCTGGTGATCGCACCGCCATCGAAGATATGGTAAATCACTTGCACCTATGGGACGTGTTTCCTGACGTCGAAGATCCGCTCACGGAGCGTGGCCTTGTTGAGCTCGGACAACTGATGGCTGAGAGTTGGCGATACGCCTTACGGAGCGCTTACCCTGATAGAGACTTCCTGGTGAGTTTCGACATGGAGGAAGAGGAGTATGGACCGACGGTCAGCTTTCGATCCCTTTGAGCTTGCTGAGGGGCCCCTGTGCTCCGCAAAAATGCCATCCGGACACTTCTGGGGTGTGCTCCGCAAAAATGTCGACCGGGCACTTCCGGGCGCAGCCGTCCCCGCTCAGAGCAAGCGACTTGGGAATGGGCAGACCGCGAAGACCTGGGGCGAGGCAGTCGCTTTGCGAGGGGCCGGACAGATCCCACCTATCGGACCCACTGGATCGCCCACGCCTCCTCGGCTGCCGCGACCGGGAGGCGGTTGATGCGGAAGTACCTTTACCGTTTCGGGTTTTGCACGCCTGGGCAATGGCTGCTTAATGAAGCCCATGGTTGGGACGATGAGTCTTCGTATGCGTTCTTCGTTGTAGCGGACACCTCCGAATCTGCGCTTTCTTGGGGACGCGAGATTTCGGAGGCATTCATCGAATATCTTTTCGCTTCAGCGAACTGGCAGTATGAGATCCCAAGCTGGAAAACAGCTCGGTTTGCCCACTGGATCGAGGAGTTCCCAGAAGCCGTTTTCTCACTGGAAGATCTGAACAAACTGCCAGTAGTAGGAGACGGCCAGATACCCGATTTCTCTGAGTGGTCGATGGCCTGACGAAGTTACGTAACGCAAATCCGGACGTACAGGAACTGAGGAGGGAACAGAGGGAGACCAAGAAGTGGATTGAGCATACAGCCGATACCATCGGCTTCGGTTTCGTAATGGAGTACAGGAATCTACCGTGATAACCTTTGACTTCAGAGGAGGTGAAGTCATGAGGAATACAGAATTGTCGCTAACTGCAGTCGGCCTCATACTTCTTGGAGCTTGCAGCGCCCTTGCCCCATCTGGGTCTTGTCGGATCTCCGCGAAGGAAGCCCTTATGTTTCCATTACTCGAGGACGAGGATCCGATGGTAGGGTCACTATATCGACTGCAGGGCATTTTCTATGTCGGATTCGAAGAGCATGGATTGATAGCGGGCACCGACGTTAGCCCCAAGGCCATCGAAGATGGTAAGTGGTTCGCCTATTGCCACCTCGTGGAGCGCCACTGCGACCGGTCAATTGGCAGGGTCCGGGACCGCAAATCGAAAGATATCTTAGCCCTGATCGATGCAATTGTAAGATTTGACGGCCCAGGTGGTGTAGCACACGAAACCGATATCAATCAATGCCAACGAGGAACGGTGACCATTGTGCGTATAATCGCCATCAGGCCCATAACGCGATGAGATGGGAAGGGTTGTGCTCCGCAAAATGTCGTCCAGGCGCTCCTGGGCCGAGAGGTGTGCCCCGGTGTCCAGAGGATTTTCAAGTTCATATATTCGGGCAATACCGGGAAGAGGTACTTACCAGGAGGTGACGCCGTGACATATTCGCAGCTTCTACTCATTTCACTTATTCTTCCAGCTATGGGACAGACACCGGAGACTTCCGTTAAACTGGTCGATGAAGTTGCGGCGGCCGATCATGTCGTTGCATTGCCGAGTGGTGTCGTCTCTGTGCATTGCGGTATTCTGAAGCTGTGGCAATCGCTTGAGGGACACTCTAAGCCAGTTGCTATCGTCACCGCCGAGACC
>JAAEPZ010000061.1 GCA_024231955.1 bacterium
GACTTACCATCAGGATCCCAATAGAGGAGAGGATTGCCCCTGCCGTAGGAATATCGATTCCAACTTTGTGGAACTTCCGGCCTTGCGGAGTCTGCCCAGTCTGTAGTCAGAAACCTTCCCGTTATCGGCGAGCATGATCTCGCCAACATGTAATCGAGATCGTCACCGACTCCTGCTTGATTCTTGAGATCTCGTTCATGGCCCGTAAACTTCATCCGTTCTTGATCTTGAAAAGGATCGGTGGCCTCTTCGCCAAAGGGATAGTAGATATGATACGCTGCCTGCTGCGCACTGTTGTTGGTGATCAGCCGCGGTGTTCCGAGATGGTCAAGATGAAAATGTCGGCTCCCGACCGGCGTTTCCGCCGCAAGAAGCATGCCACCCCGGTAAATAAAATCCTCTTCCACGGACCAAGCATAGCCCGTCGCCGTGTATTCCCGCAAGACCTTCCCCGAAAAATCCCGCAGCGTCCACCGGTCGAACCGCGGATTCGCCCCGATCTTGAAATGCCACACCCGTTCGTCGTCGGCCGTGTAGAGGTAGA
>JAAEPZ010000062.1 GCA_024231955.1 bacterium
GAATTCGGTCTCGGTCCCGCATTCGATCCTCGGAGGTATCACGACTTCATCCTCGCCCAGGGCCTCGTTCCCCCGGCGTTGCTGCGCAAACAGGTCCTCGACGAGCTGGTGCCCCGGGAGCGGCAACCCCTGGCGGCCTGAGCCGGCTGGGGTTCAACACCAATGTCCAAATGCCTTGGTTTCCCCCAATCCCTTAAGTTATTCCACTTCCTTCCTCTGAAAATCGCTGAGGTCGTATGACAATACCGCACGACCTCCCGGTAATAACTCGACCCACTCCAGGTCCAACGGCGGTCCTGGTGTACATACGCTGGCCGCGATCTGCCACCAAGGGGCTTGGCTCCACATGGCGGCGTATGCACCAGGCGCGACGCTTGTTATCAACCATTCGCCGGCTTGGTTCTCCCCGCTTTCAGGAACCATGTCCGCGGTGCGTGCCGACATGGACCTCCATCGCATCAACAGGCTACCGTGCAGAAAACCACCCTCAGAAGTGAAGACCAGCAGTTCTCCGCCGGTTGTAGGTGGAAGATCCGGATCGC
>JAAEPZ010000063.1 GCA_024231955.1 bacterium
CGGCGAGATCTTCGTATGGTCGAAAGAGGGTGAAGGGCCCCTCGCGGAAGGAAGGTACGAAGGCGTGGCATGCAAAACCCTCCGCATCCCCAACCTACAACTCAGCGACACGGGAACCTACACCTGTGAATACCCGGGGGCAAAGGCCACCTACACCATACAGATCACCGTCGTAGAAGCCATTCCCGCCGCCAATCGCTGGGCCCTCCTTGGACTGGCCACGCTCCTCAGCCTAGTCTTCTGGCGTCAGGCCCGAACCTGGCGCCAAGAAACGAAGTAACGGCGCCACCAGGCGATTTGCGCCCTCAGGAAGACGCAAGACACGGTAGGGTGCGTGCAACGCACCGATTCCGGGCGGCAAAAACGGGAACGGGAGACGGTGCGTTGTCCGCACCCTGCGCCACCTCCCCTGTTCGTCATTGCGAGGGAGCCTAAGCGACCGCGGCAATCTTCCTTTGCACAAGGGGCTTGGCACGCTCCGAGCATCCTGGCAGTCTCATGCCCCCCACGGCGGTGGCTCCGACCCGAAAACGTTCCGGATGAAGTGGCACGGGCTTCCAGCCCGTGGTCCATGGGCAAGATGCCCATGCCACCTCTCTCCAGCGCCCGCTAGCAGTTTGTCGGACTTACTACTGAGAGATTCGTTTTCCGCGAGCCGCGAAGCCCGTTTTTCTTCTTCGCGCCTCTTTGGCGGCTGGTTTTCGCCACGAGACGTCTCTTGGTCGCCTCTGGGCGGCCGTTTATGTCCCTGTCCGTGTTTAGCCGCTTACATCGGGGCGTACTGCATCCGCCAGAGATGCTTCATGTTGTAGGCCAATGCCACGAGCTGCCATTCGCCGCTCACCTTTTCGTGACCTCGCAATAGGAATTGGGTGAACCCCATCCACTTCTTGACGGTGCCGAATACGGGTTCGACTGTCTGTTTGCGGAGCCGATACTTCGCTCTTGAGTCTTCGCGTTCCATTTTCTCTTTCATCTCGCGTACAAAGGCGGAGCGAATCTCGGGCGCTTTCTTTTCTTCAGCCGGGAGGGGGCGAAAATCGTGTTTGCGGCGAAGTTGTTTGGCTTCGGCGTGTGCGGATACGAGAAGCTCCATCTTGTTTTCTTCGCCGTCGCCCTCAAGGGTTCGGACTTGCTCCTCGTTTAGGTAGCCGTTGTCGGCCAACACCGTCTTGGGTCGGCCAAGCGAATCGGGAATCCCCGCGATAGCGCAGACAAGTTCGTTGCGGTCCGAGGCACATTGGCTAACATGAGTGCTCAGAACAAGTTGACTGCCGTCGGCGTCCACCGCCGCCTGGGCGTTGTAGCTCTGTTCGTAGGCGCTGCGCTTGTTCTTGCGCATCAATCGGCTATCGGGATCGGTGAGATTGTCTTGGTCCGTGGGTCTCGGAGTCGCGTCGGGTTCCTTGATGTGGCAGCCTTTGGCGCGCCCTTTGCGTTGTTCACGGGCTTTCACCTTGTGCTCATAGTCACCCCGCTTCGCATCTGCCTTCTTTTTCGCGCGCTCTTCAATGCGGCGGCGAGCCTGCTCGAGTTTGGCTTTAAGTGTTTTACGCCGCTTGATTTCATCGGGCAACGATTGGCCATCGGCCCCTTCCTGTTGGTCAGCCGCCTCGGCCTGTTCCATCAACCCCCGTATCTCCAGTTCCAGTTGCTCGATCAGTTCCCCGGCTCGGTCGTAGCGGATGCCCCGGCTCTTATTGGCGTTCGCCTTAATCTTCGTCCCGTCCACGCTCACCATGCCAACCTTGAGCAGCTTCAACTCACGCGCCAACTCAAGCACATGAAGGAAACAAGCCCCCACGGCCTCGAAGTTCTCCCGGCGAAACGTCGCGATCGTGTCGTGATCCGGGTGCGTGTCGGCCGTCAAGTAGCGGACCGCGATGTCACGATAGGTGGCCCGTTCGATGCGCCGCGAAGAGAATATGCCGTTGGCGTAGCAATAGATGAGCAAGCTCAGCATCATATGTGGCGGGAATTGCGCGCTGCCCGTACCCTTGACGTTCACCTTGAAGGCGCTCAGGCTAAGCCCCTCCACCGCCTGGATAACAAAGTTAACCAGGTCGTCTTCGGGTACCCAGTCCCGCAGGTCCGGCGGTAGCAGCAACGGCTGATTTCGGTCGACGGATACAAATCGTGTGCTCATAACCAAAGCATAGCAGAAACGAGCCGCATTGTCAATAGTTATATATTGCAGTCATCTATTCACAAAGAAGTCCGACAAACTGCTAGGTTTGATTTTGGCAGATGTCGGGCTTTGCTGGACAAACCAATCCCTGCGGAGGTTGTCCGCAAGTGGTTCAAGCCGCTGCGCAGTAGCTTAATCGACATGCAGCATGTTGAGGAGCAGTTGCATGAACACTTGCCGTGGCTCCGTCGCGACCCGGTTGCAGATTTTGCGTTGCCGGAGGAGATCGTTCAGTCAGGGCCGTTGGTAGAGGGGGCGGTACGTTCCATTATGGTCAACGCCTACGAGCGCAGCCCCGAGGCCCGCCGTCGATGCATTGAGGCCCACGGCACCGCCTGTTCCATTTGCAGGTGCAGCTTCGGTGCAGTCTACGGGCTGGAGGCTGACGGGTACATCCACGTCCACCACGTGCGCCCACTTTCGGAAGTCAACGGCGAATACGTGGTCGATCCTGTGAACGACCTGCGGCCGGTCTGTCCCAACTGTCATGCCGTACTGCATCTGGGCGGCCAATGCCGCAGTATCGAGGAAGTCAGGCGGATGGTGGACGACAACCTGGCCTAACAATCGCATCCGGCGGAACGTCAGGGCCAGGGCGCTCTGCCGTCCACTGATGCGCGAGACGTTGGCCCAGCAAGAGTAGGGGAGAAATACGATCCGTGCGGAGAAGAGAATGGCGCGCAGAGGCGCAGTGGGACAGCGTGACGCGGCGGAAGAGATTGCTTCCCTGCGCTGCTAATGCCATGGCAGCGGTTACTCCGTGGGGCACGAGGTCGATGCATGTCATAAGACCCGAACAGGCAACGAGTTGCGAACCGATGCTACCGGCTCGCAATGACGGCCTTTCTCATGGAAGTCGCGCTGTGTGGCGTGATACCCTGACCATGCGTCGAATGCGCTGTGTGTTGGCGCAGGCTCGAGCGCGAAGGGAGAGAGGCAAAGGCTGAACAGGATGCTCGTTTACGTGGATACGTCGGTGTTCGGCGGGGCCTTAGATGCGGAATTTCAGCGGGGCTCCCAGGCGTTCTTCGAGAGAGTTCGGGAAGGGGCGTTTGAGGTTGCCGTTTCCGCGCTGGTGCTGGATGAACTGAAGCCGGCTCCGGCGCGGGTCCGGTCGTTGTTCGAAGAACTCGAGCCGCGGCTTGTACTTGTGGATACCGGCAAGGAGGCCTACGACCTCCAGGAAGCGTACTTGGAGGCGAAGGTGGTGGGGCGCAAGTGGGAGACGGACGCGCTGCACGTTGCCACCGCTACGATCCGGGGTTGCCGGGCCATTGTCAGTTGGAATTTTCGGCACATCGTCAATTTCGGCAAGATTCCGTTGTATAATGGGGTCAACTTGGTGCGTGGATACCCCGCAATAGCGATACATACGCCTCTGGAGGTGATCTCGTATGACGACGAAGACGAAGGATTTTGATTGTGTCGAGATGATGCACGAGGGGGGCTTGCGCATCCATGAAGCATTGAAGGGCAGAACGCGCGAGGAGAAGATCGCGTACTGGCGTGAGCGCGACGCGGCGGCTCGCCGGGAACATCCGCGCCTGCGGGAACTCGAGACAGCCGGGCAACGAACCAAGTGAAGCGTATCGGCTACGCCTTCGAAAAGGTGACAGCCTTCGCATCCCTTTATGACGCGGCGTATCGCGCGTTCCGCGCAAACCGGGAGAACCCGGACTAGCCTGCTCCAGGCCGCGCCCAGACAAATATCACCAGGCCGGGCAGGCCTGGTAGGGGCGTCAGCATCTTCAAACGCACCGCCCGGCCTATGATCAAGGCACTCCTTCTTCCATGTACGCATCGGGAATGCACTCAGGGCTTCAGGTCGCA
>JAAEPZ010000064.1 GCA_024231955.1 bacterium
CCGGCACCGTCAATGGAGCCAGTAACCAAGCAAGACCTGCGTCGACTACTGCGCACCCGAGAACACCCGGCCCGCGTCCTTGGCCCGGTGGAAGCCGGAGCACTCAAAGCGGCCGTACAGCGATGGCAGCCGCGGACTGGATCTGAACGCGCCTACCTCGCCAAGGTACTCGAGTGGTGCGAATGCAGCCTGGAGACAGACAGGCGGGCAGCACAAAGACGTGCGGCGGGCGGCACCCGTCACACCCACCAGAAGCCCCTGGACTGGCCCCAGTTCAACGGAGAGTAGACATGGCGGCGATGAAGACTCCTGACGGGGATCGGGTATCGGGGAGTAGCGGCCTCAAGCGGCAGGAAAACGGCTGGGTGTATTGGTGGGTAGACGGGGACGGAGTGCGGTACACGTCGCGCACGATGCCTTTTCAGATGTCCTATGACGAGTTGATGAAATGGAGACGCGTAATCGTGCCGGCGATGAGCCTTCATATCCCCGCTGATATTGTGGCGAGCCTGGCCCGGATAGCCAAGCAGTCGAGTCAGGCCAAACCGATGCCACCCGTTCGCCTGACGTGGGAGGACATGGCTCACCAGGCGATCACCGAATGGCTGGCGCAGCATGACACCGACAACGGATCGGAAACCGACGAGTAGCGGGTTATCACGAACAAGGGGGATCAACATGGCGAAATCCAACGAAGAAACACAAAGGGAACTACTTGATCGCATTACGAGCATAGAAGAGGCATTTGGCGGTGCAGTAGTAGAGCTCTCGACACGCCTTCGGCAGATCGAGAACAGCTTGGACGCCCTACC
>JAAEPZ010000065.1 GCA_024231955.1 bacterium
CGCTCAATACCGCGGCCCGCTGCTGCTGGATGCGATGGATCTCGGCCGGTCCCCGGTCCTCGCGCACCTCGGCCACGGTCAGGAGCCGCAGCGGATGCCCGCCGGGGCCGTCGATTACCAGGTTGCGGACGTCGTCGAAGCTCTGACGGTTGGCCTCGAGGTTGCGCACCCGGATCTCGATCTGACGGTCCTCTTCGCGAAACAGGGTGGGCACGTTGCCGAGCACCCGGTCGCGCAGGGTCTCGGCCGCGGTGCGCATGTCGATGCCGAGGGCGGCCAGACGACGGCGGTCGAAGATGATCTGAAGCTCGGGGTTGCCCTCTTCGAGCGACGAGCGCACGTCGACGAGTCCGGGCACGGTCGCGAGGGCGGCCTCGACTTGGGCGGCGTAGCGATCGAGGACGGCCATGTCGTCGGAGAAGAGCACCACTTCGATCGGGGTCTTGAGGCTGAAGTAAGTGGGCTTGCCGTGCTTGGCCACGAGATCGGGGATGACGGCAAAGCGCTCGCGCAGCCGCGCCGCGGTCGCGGCCTCGGCCGCCTCGTCGCGGCGGTCTTGGGTGACCACGTTGAGCTGGCCGTAGTGCTCGGCCTTGGTGCTCAGCGACTGCCCGCCGGAGACGAGACGGCTGCCCGCGGTGGTGTAGTAGACCGCGACTCCCGGCTCGCCCTCAAGCGACGCCTGCATCTGCCGGATCACCCGGTCGGTGGCCTCGACCGGCGTGCCCTCGGGCAAGGTGGCCTCGAAGTAGAACTCGCCTTCGGAGATCTCGGGGATGAGCTCGGTTTGGAGTCCGCGGACGCCGGCCACGGCCACGACGAAGACCGCCACCGCCACCGCCAGGGTGAGCCAACGGCCGCGCAGGGCCGCGCGCAGGAACCGCTCGTAGGCGCGCGAGGCCCGTCCCAGGGTGTGTACCGGGGCGGCCTCTCCCGCTGCTGCGGCGCGCACCGCGCCGCTCTTGCCACCTAGCACGCTCAGCATCGGGATCAGGCTCACCGCCACCACCAGCGACGCCACGAGACTCAGGGTCACGGTCACCGCCATGTCGCTGAAGAGCTGCCCGGCGATCCCCTCGAGAAAGACGATCGGCAGCGTGGCGGCGGTCTAATTGCTGATTTGCTGATCGCACCCTTCTCAGCCCGCAGAGATCTTGGTATCCTGATACTGTGAGGAGAGAAGATACGAGCGAAGTCAGACCGTGCCGCAATGGCCACAAGTGGGCCAAGCCGCTGCTGCGAGGAAACAGAGATCGCGGAGAGCCTCTGAGATCCGAAGGAGGCAAACGGCTGGCAAGGTCCAGAATGGAATCTCGGCACCTACTCCAGGGCCGCTATCAGAATGGAAGCCCAGCACGTATTCTATTCACCGCCCGAGACCGGGTATTATCGCCTCTTATGAGCCCCACCGGATACCAACCTGATCGCCTCCTTGGTTGGCCGCGCCGCGGACAGACCTCGACCGCCCTCCCCGGCGGGATCCAATCCCCGTATAGAGTACCGCCGTGCCAAGTCGGTTCTCCCCAACGGTGTTGCGTTTCAGTACCACGGACACGCTTCGTTCCACTGAAAATGGCGGTGACTGGATGGCGAAAATGCGGCGGAAGTCGTCACCCTCCCGCGGCCTTTGAGGGTAGGGCGGTGCTCGGAGAGGCCGCCGGAGGGTGACGAAGAAAATGTCTGCCACTTATCGTGAGACGAAGAGGCCGATTTTCTGCCATTGGTCTTGGAACGTAATAACGGCTACCCTCCGCCGTTATCCTGCCATGCGGCTCCAGACCGGCCTATGGGCGGTTCCTGCCCGGCCAACTCTTATCCCGCCATCTGGCCTTCGTTGGTAGACACAGCTTGCGGCGGGCGGTTTCGGTCCGCCTCGCATGGAGGGCGCGGGACGATTGCGTTGCTCCCAACCAACACACAACTAGAATAACCAAGGTGAAATTATCCGAGGAAGAAATTGTCACAACCTATCTCAGTATACGATACCCACGGAAAGCCTCGGAAGCTCGGCCACGAGCTTGGACGGGGGGGCCAAGGAGTTGTATTCTCACTAGAGGCGAGCAACGACTTTGTCGTAAAGCTCTTTAGCGCGAGGACCCTCCGCGAACGCCGATACCTCAAAGATAAAATCGATGTCCAAATAAGCATGGAAACACTCCAACGTGCCAGGCACTTGGCATGGCCACAAATTCCAATATTCGACGACAACGGACAATGGCGGGGCTATGCAATGAAGATGATACGCGGGGCAACCCTCTCAAGGCTAGCTCATCCGAAATTGTATGAAAAATACTTTCCCGGATTTAATCGCATCGACATTGTAACTATTCTACTCGACCTCCTCCTTGCGATCGATACCTTGCACAGAAATAAGGTCTACGTCGGAGATTTAAATCTGGACAATGTCATTTGCGACCCTACATCGCGAAGTGTCTACATGATAGACACTGACAGTTACCAGATTGAAGCGAACGGGCGAGTCTTCCAATGTCCAGTAGGTCGACCTGAAATGACGCCAGTTGAACACCACGGGAAAGACCTTCAGGATGTACGACGGACAGCCGAAAGCGACCTCTTTTCTCTTGCCGTTCTAATGTTCCAATGCTTGATGATCGGCCGCCATCCATTTGACAATATTGGAGGCGGTAGTCCGATCGAGAATCTTCGGAATGCGTTCTTCCCGTACGGGAAAGGAAGTCCGCGACCGGGCTCTCCAGGAGCAATTCCGCTCGGCTCATGGTATACAATCTGGAGTCATTTAACCTATCGGGTAAAACAGCTTTTCATTCAAGTATTCAGAGATGGCGTACGCGATCCATCGAAGAGGCCATCTATCCGAGATTGGGGAGATGCGCTCAACAAATATCAACATGCAATGGAAGTCGGGTTCAATGAGAGCCGAATAAGACCTGCAAAGCCAAAAAATGTGAGTGATTTGAGGTGGATGTGATCAGCACGAACATGTACGAAGCTCTCAGAGCTCCTGTGAGTCTACGCAAATTCCCCCTGCCCTTTCAGCTAAGGTGTAGCAACGCCAACTTTTTCGTCGACCGCGACCATCCGGAGGGTTGCCGGCAAAATGCCCATCGGATTGGATCGGACTTTCAAATGAGATATTGCCGAGCGTGGCGCACCATCGGAACAGAGCCGTTTCAACAGCCCAATCCAAAGAGAGGACCCCAAAATGCTCAATGATGACTACGATCTCATCGATAACCCGACCCCACGCTGTGCATGCATGCTCGTTTTGGATGTGAGCGGAAGCATGACCGGTGATCCAATCGACGAACTCAATCGGGGAGTCAAGCAGTTTGTCGACGAAGTATCGGCCGATGATTTTGCATCGAATGCAATAGAATTAGGTGTCATTACATTTGGTGGCGTGGTTCTTGAGCCTGTATCGATGGTTCCTTTGCACCAAGTAGAAATCCAAGCCTTCTCCGCAGGTGGCCAGACGCCGATGGGCGAGGCGGTAACTCGAGCCATTCAGACGTTGGACGATCGAAAACGGGATTATAAGAATGCAGGAGTAAGCTACTATCAACCCTGGCTAGTACTGATGACCGACGGAGCTCCAACAGATTCTTATGAGGCAGCAGCGGCAAGGCTGAAACACATAGCAGAACAGAAGAAGGTTCTTGTCTTCGGGATTGGAATCGGTGATTATTGTGATTTCGAGGTACTTTCAAAGTTCTGTCCATCGGAACGTCCACCAAAACGTCTGGCTGGACTAAAATTTGTCGAATTCTTTGCCTGGCTTTCGGATAGCATGAAGAGAGTCAGCACCTCGACACCAGGAACCGAAATCGCTTTGTCGTCGACCGGCGGCTGGGAAACAATTGGCATTTAGGTACTATTCTTGGTTTCTGTTATACTTTTACGAAAGCTTTGCTCGATATCAATCGGGGAATGTGGACAGGGAGCGTGGATATGAAGAATTGCATGGATAGCGACCATGAAGGAGACTCGATTTCATCTTCGACTCCGCAGCCCGATCAACCCAGCTGCAGAGGGCGCGCATTAACAGAAAGTGATAATCAAACGGGTGCATCGGCGAATCCACTCACGATTGCCGACGTAGAGGAAGGATCAGAAGCTTCTCCAACAGGACGACTCGGATTAGCATCGGCGTCGGCACAGAACGCAGAAGTCGAAGATACGGGCCGAGAACCCACCGCGCGGTTGTTTTTGCGAGACTATCTAGGAAAATATACCGCAGGGAGTGATCTATTTTGCGACTGGAAAGGAATATATATGACCGCTGTCGGAGGTAGGCATCTCAATGCTACACCCTCCATTCCGTGCCAGGATGCGGCATTTGCGTCGACAAATCCACGGCCCATGATTGTTGTTGCGGATGGCGCCGGCAGCGCGAAATTGTCGCATATTGGATCCGAGGCGATCGTAAAGAGCTTATCCCGGTTTAATGTGACAATCGATGATATTAATCATAAATATCTTGACCTGGAACATGAGCCTGCTCCTAGCCGAGAAGTGGTGCGCTACGCCCGGCGCTTTGTGAAACATGCCTACGGCGTCCTGCTGGATATGTCAAATTATTACAGGCACACCATTGAAGACCTAAGGTCCACGTTAATCCTGATTTTACTAGGAGCAACGCACTTGTTTTGGCTGAAGATAGGTGATGGTTTTATCGTGGTAGAAAGGGACGGAAAGCTTCAAACATTAGGTCCACTAGGGAAGGGCGAGTTTGCAAATCAGACGATCTTCGTGGATGGTAATCTGGGAGAAAGCGATATCTCGTATGGCTTCGTTTCAATTGCCGATATTACTGGTGTGGCAGCGATGACGGATGGCGCAGCCGAGAGACTTGTAAGTAATGACGGCTTGAGGGTTGCTGGCCAAATAGCGCAATATCTGGAGGAGTTGAGATCTGGACGATTGGACGAGAATAGGATTCATGGATTTCTTAATGATCGGAACGTGTGGAGAAAAACGACTGGAGATGATAAGGGGATCGCCCTGCTGTCGCGGAAAGTACCGACACGTGCGCCTTAGGTGCCCGCGAAATGACATGGGAAAGAAGTCACCTCGAAAGACTAGGCCGCCTAGGATTTTTGTCTTTTTCACAGATTAGAACTAGACAGGCGGAATACGCATGCGTTTCAGTACCACGGGCACGCTTCGTTCCAGTGGAAATGGCAACAATGAGATGGCGCAAATGCCGGCAAGCCCCTTGTTTGGGCTGCTTGCCGAAGATTCGGTGGCAACCCTTGTCGGAACCATGCCGCGAATTGGCAGCGCAATTCCGCGGCGGATTTACCCGATGAACTACCTGGAGCCAGTATTGACGCGACTCTGCCGGTTCCGCCGGCACGTTGCCCCTGATTCTTGGTGGTTACAGGACATAGCATAATCACTGGAGTGGTCAGCTTCGAAAGGAGGTAGCTCTCATGGCAATGGTTGAGTGTGCGGTGTGTAAGAAGAAAGAGTCTTCGACGAGAATGAAGTACTGCAGTAAGTGTAACTTGTGGGTTCACTACACGTGCGCTGGAGGTGGAGCATTCTCGGCTTCTTACTGCCCCGCGTGCAGTAAGAAGCTAGGGTAAATATTCAACACTCCATCGCCCCCTATCTGGTGCCACCCATACTAAGAGCCCGGCGAACCGCACCTACCAAGCCGCTGGGATCTGTGAGAGGCTCATCTGGAGGACGAGACTGCGGGCCTTTCGTGGCCATTCCGCAAGCGTGCGCACCGCTAACTTCTTCGTCGGCCGGCAGTTGAGCGGGAAGTCGTAGCGAGTCGCGACCTCGCGGGTCGACGTAGAGCTCCATGCCCCCGACTCACTCGACGACCAGGCGTCGACGAGCCCGGGGATCTCTTCGATCCGGCGCTTGGCCTCGACGGCGAGCTGCGACAAGACGCCCTTGTCCTCGTTGACCCTCAAGCGGGCCCCGAACATATCTGTTCCTCGGGGTCATCTGGACGGACGTGGCCGTAAACAGCGAATTCTGCGGGGGAGTTGTCAGAATGAGGGCATCCGGAAGAGTCGCCCCTCATCAGAGCCTTCAAACAATTCGCGGATGATCTCGCCCTCCAGGAATGGAATGCGTTGATCGTTTTCATCGCGCGGGATATCGGCATCGATCAAGGTGAGTATGTACTGCATCCCATGTCGATCGCAGAGATCCCGTATTACTTCTAAGAACGCTCTTTTCTTTCGATTATCGAGTGCTTCGAGCACACCGTCATGGTAGACGAAGCGATAGAATGACTCGTTCTCGTAGGCCAGCAGCAAGGCCATGTCGAAGGCAGCACACAGGAGCTTGCGATATGACGTTCCTTTGTCTTCGCTCGTCAAGTTCATCGAATCCGGCTCCTGGATGCCGGCGGCGAATTCGAGATTTCCCTTAGTGTTGACAGAAGCGGAGATGATAGCATGTCGCCGAATCACTGTATGGACGATTCTGTTGAATCGCTGCCTGATGGCGGCATAGCGCGCATTACCGGCCATAATCTCATCCTGAATTTTTTCGGCTACTTCCTCGCGTTGCTGGTTGAGGTGCTGAATCTTCTTGGCAATACGTGCCGCCTCGTCAAGTTGTGCGAGCTCGGCATCGAGACGGGCGATCTCTGCTTCGCGACTGGCGAGCGTCTTTTGAAGTGATCGGAATTTTTGAAATGTCTCCGTTTCTTGGAGGACGCTCATCAATCCCTCGCGGCGCTTGTTGAGTTCAGCGAGCTTCCCATCAACCTGCTTCCGTTCTTCGACAAGCTTCTTCTGCAGTTCAAGGAGACGCCGCGTTCGCTCATTGGTCAAACGCTGATTGAAAGATAAGAGTTCGCCATAGGTTCTTTTCAGGGCGCCGGGAAAGGCAATTCCGGTCTCGTTAAATAATTTCTCTACCCGGTCTAGATCGAAAATTGTCTTCGTATCGAGTGCGTCGAGAATCTTGCTCAATTCATAGTCGATCGTGTACAGCCGATCGTTGAGAATTGCGATGTCTTTTTCGATTTCATCGACCAGCTCCGAGTTGTATTCCATGTCACTTTTATAAAAATTGAACCGATCGATCTCCGCCTTGGCCTCTTCGGACTCAGAGCGCTTAATCTCGCGGAGGCCCTTGATTCGATCATACGAATCTACGCCCGTCTTCAGTCGACGTTGAGATCTTGATCGATACGCCTTCTCCTCTTCAATCTCGTTATCGATTTCGTACTTCTCCTTGATAGGATCAGAATCGAATCCTAAGATGTCCGACAGATAGGGCTTCCATTCGCTGTCTTTCCCTCGGCTGAAACGCTGGAGCTGAAAAACGTCTCGGTAATCGTTCTGTGTCCGCAGAAAGTAGCCAACTCCCTTGCGATATGGCCAGGGTCGGAGCGCTGTCAGATCCAAGTAGTCATCAAGCAGCGATTTGGCCTTTTCGAAGGCAATCTCGGCGTGCTGCCACTCCGCCGGCTCAAGATCTCTGAAATCCCGGTGCTTGGCTCGATGCTCGTTGATACATATTTTACTGTTCCTGGATACGCTTCGCCGAAGTGTTACGTAATGCCCGCTGTTCAAATGTAGCTCTATGAAAAAAACAAACTCGGAGAAGATGCTCCTGTTGTCGTATAGGAAGTGGCGCTTGCTCCAGCCCTTGAGAAGTAGAAAATCGATAAGGTGAATAAGAAGAGTCTTGCCTAGGTTGTGCGAGTCTTTGTCGGATTCCTTGGGGCGAGTCACCTTGGCATAGATCACATTGAGCCCGGCATTGAACTTCAATGTCGGAAAGACATCTTCCTTGTTGGAGTAGATCTGACTGATCTTCATGCCGCTGCTTCTTTCTCCGTCCTGGCAGTGAGCAACAGGCTGTCTGTATCGAGATCGTAGTCGATCGCTTCGAGCAGATAGAGAAAATCGAGAGCATAGGGAAATTGAAAACGAGTTCGCTCGTTGACTCGCATCTGGAGCCGACGAAGCACCACGTCGTACTCGATTGGGCTCTCGTCACGCAAGATGGCAACGATCATCGCCGCGCAGTGGAGCACGCAGGTATCCAGATCCAGGTGCTTCGTCGGTAGAATCACGTTCGTCCCAGGTCGCAGTTGAAGTACATGAAGTGCAGGAAGACCCAAATGAGTTCACGTGGCCGGAGCTTCGGCTCAGCTGCGGTGACCTCGTCGTAGAGAAACTCAAAAACTTCTGCAAAATGAGCAAAATCGTTGCGTCGCAACTCGATCTTGTGGTTGATCTCGGTCGCGAAATCGCCGTAGATTTCAGCAAGCGCCGCATTGATCGGGTCACCAAGAAACGTACTGATTTGCTTGAAATATGCCTCCGATCCGCTTTTGATGACATCAAAATACTCTTTCTGAAGTTGATTGATCTCGTTCTTCTCCTCCATCTCCCGGTAGGTAAACTTCTTGAGGACATTCGCAAGACGGTTGGTGGTTTTCTGATGGTGAAACGCGAGGATGACCCGCTTAATATCCTCAGCATGAAAGCGGAGAGGCGCCCTGAAAAGATCAATCCCGCAATGGCGAACAATCTTAGGATGGGCGACAAGAAATTCGATAATCTTCTCAAGCCCGAGAATGGCGAGATTAGGAATGTCGGTCTCTTCCCGGAGTTCCCTGATGATCTTCGATTCGGCTTCGCCACCGAGCCGGCGATTGGTGAAGAGCAGATAGTCGTCGACCTCACCGGCTTCGACAAGTCTGCGCATCCGCGGCTTCTCCCTATTGAGAGTGCTCGATCTGTTCTTCCAGAAGTCACCGTCGCTGCAGCGCGCGATTGGATTTTCTGTGTGCTTCGCCTGAATAATGAACTTTCCCTGCCACGGCTC
>JAAEPZ010000066.1 GCA_024231955.1 bacterium
CCCATACCCACGCTCATCCCAATCCAGTGGCAGTTCGACCCGATCGCTTCCATCTGACCCCTCCTCGACGACCGCCTGCGGCCTCGCTGCCCCCGGTGCACCGCCGCCCGCGACCTGAGCCTTGACCAACTCGACCACCTGTCGCAGCATCTCGGGCGTCATTCCGGCCAGTTCACCCACAAACACCGCTTGCTCCCGCAGCTTGAAACGCGCCGCATCCACGCGCAAGCGCTCAGCCAGTTGGCCCAACTCTTCCGCCGTGCTGGCCAACTCTTCGCTCTGTTGGCTGCTGGCCTGCGCCCCCAGGTTCACCTGCATCATCGCGCTGCTGACCTGCGTCACGCCCCGCGCCTGCTCCTCGCTGGCTGCCGCGATCTCTGCCACCAGGTCCTTTACCTTGACCACGCTCTGCATGATCTCACCCAGGGCCTCTGCCGTCTCGTCGGCGATGCCAACTCCCTCTTCCACCCGGCGGCCCGTCTCCTCGATCAGTTCGGACGTCTCCCGGGCAGCCTTGGCGCTGCGCTCGGCCAGATTACGCACCTCCTGCGCCACCACCGCAAAGCCCTGCCCGTACTGTCCGGCTCGCGCCGCCTCGACCGCCGCATTCAACGCCAGCAAATTCGTCTGGAACGCGATCTCGTCGATCACCTTGTTGATCTTGCCGATCTTTTGAGAAGAAGCCGCGATCTCATCCATCGCTTTGACCATCGCCTTCATCTTTTCCTGGCCGCTAGTGGCGACGTTCGTCGCCTGGCTGACCAGTTGATTCGCCACGTTGGCGCTCTCCGCGTTACCTTTCACCTGGGCGTCCGTCTCCTCCAGGCTAGAAGCCACCTCTTCTGCGGCAGCAGACTGCTCCTCGGCATTCGATGCCAGGCCCTGGCTGATGGCCTGGATCTGTTCCACCGACGGCACCACCTGCTCAACGACCACATTCGTTTGCGAGATCGTGCCATTCAAACCACCCAGGGCCGTCTCCAACCCATCCCGGATGCGGGCCAACTCGCCCCTGTATTCCGCTTCCGGCGCGACGCGCAGATCGCCCGTCGCCAAACCTTGCGAGACCTGAACAATGTCCCCGATCACCGCCAACAGGTCGGTCAAGGCTCTCTCCAATCCCTCCTTGATCTGACCAAAATCACCCTTGTATTCCGCCTGCGGTCTCACACCCAACCTGCCCGCCGCCAGGCCCTGCGAGACCTGGACAATGTCCCCGATCACCTGCTGCAAGTCGAGCGAGGCCGTCTCCAAGCCATCCCTGATCTGCACAAAATCGCCCTTGTATTCCGCCTGGGGCGCGACGCTCAACTTGCCCGCCGCCAAACCCTGCGAGACCTGGACAATATCCCCGATCACCCGCTGCAAATCACCCAAAGCCGTATCCAGTCCATCCTTGATCCGCACAAAGTCTCCCTTGTACTCTGCCTTTGGCGTGACGCTCAAATCGCCCGTCGCCAACCCTTGCGAAACCTGGACAATATCCTCAACCACTACCTTGAGATTTCCCACCATCTGGCTAAAGGCGTTCCCCAATCTATCATGCGCCGATAACGGCGTGACGTTGACCATCAGATTGCCCTGGGCCATACCATCCGCGGCATCCGCCACCCCACGCAGATAAGCGATCATGTCGCGAAACGCATTCGCCAGATCCCCAAACTCGTCCCGGCTGCTAAAGTCTATCTGTTGGTCAACGTCGCCTTTGGAGATAGCCAGGGCAGTTGCAGCCATCTGTCTGGCAGGGAGGACGATTTGCTTGACCATGAGATAAAGCAAGCCCGTAATAGCCGGTCCTAGAACAAGCAGCGCAACGCCCGCGCTCACCAGCGTGATTCTCTCCTTGCCCAAGAAAAAAGACACGATGGAAATGAGCGAAAGACAGATTGCCAGAAGCATACCCAACCGTATCGCCACCCCCCGGCGATAGATCGCGTACATCGTCACTACCGTCATAAAAGATCCAAAGATGCTGACACCTATGATCAAAGCGTACTCATAAACAGACTCATTCATGTTGGATGCCCCCTCCCGCCCAGTTGAAGGATATTTTCATTCAGTTTGCCACACTAAAATTCCCCATACCCGCGCTCATCCCGATCCAACGGCAATTCAATTCCACTGTCTCGCTCTGCCCCCTCTTTGACGATCACACGCGCTTCCGGCGTCGTTGGCCCGCCAACACCTCCGTCCGCCATCTGCACCCTGACCAACTCGACCACATGGTGCAGCATCTCGGGCGTCATACCGGCCAGCGCACCGCCAAACGCGCCATCCTCCCGCAGCCTGAAGCGGGACATCTCTACCCGCAGCCGTTCGGCCAGTTGGCCCAACTCGCCCGCCGTGGCCGCCAACTCTTCGCTCTGCTGGCTGTTGGACTGCGCCCCCAGGTTCACGTGCCGCATCGCATTGCTGACCTGCGTCACCCCTCGCGCCTGCTCCTCGCTGGACACCGCGATCTCTCCCACCAGGTCCCGCACCTTGACCACACTTCGCACGATCTCGCCCAGGGCATCCGCCGTTTCGTCGGCGATGCCCACCCCCTCCTCCACCCGGCGGGCTGTGACCTCGATCAAGTCCGCCGTCTCGCGGGCAGCCCTGGCGCTGCGCTCGGCCAGGTTACGCACCTCCTGCGCTACCACCGCGAAACCGCGCCCGTGCTGCCCGGCCCGCGCCGCCTCGACCGCCGCGTTCAACGCCAGCAAATTCGTCTGGAACGCGATCGCGTCGATCACCTTGTTGATCTTGCCAATCTCACGGGAGGAAAGCTCGACGGCGTCCATCGCCTGAGTCATGACCTTCATCTTTCCCTGTCCGACAGCGGCGACGTTCGACGTCTGCGTGACCAGTTGATTCGCCACCTTGGCACTCTCGGCATTGCTCCGCACCTGGGCATCCGTCTCTTCCAAACTGGACGCCACCTCCTCGGCGGCAGAGGACTGTTCCTCGGCACTCGATGCCAAAATATGGCTGATGGCCTGGATCTGGTCGATCGCTGGGACCACTTGCTCGACGACAACGTTCGTCTGCGAGACCGTGCCATTCAGTCCACTCAAGGCGATCTCTAACCCCTCCTTGACCTGCACCAACTCGCCCCTGTATTCCGCTTCCGGCCTGCTGCGCAAGTCACCTTTGGCCAGGTCCTGGGAAACCCGCACAATATCCCCGATCACCTGCTGCAAATCATTCAAGGCCATCTCCAGCCCCTCCTTGATCTGCACAAAATCACCCTTGTATTCAGCCTGGGGCATCACCTCCAAATCACCCGCCGCCAGGCCCTGCGAGACGTAGACAATGTCCGCGACCACCTGCCCCAGGTCGGTCAAGGCCACCTCCAGTCCCTCCTCGATCTGTCCAAAGTCTCCCCGGTACTCGGCATCGAGCGTCACGCCCAGGTTGCCCGCCGCCAGCCCCTGCGAGACATGGACAATATCCCCGACCACTTGAGCCAAATCGGTCAAAGCCACCGCCAGCCCATCCTTGATCTGTGCAAAATCGCCCTTGTATTCGGCCTGGGGCACAGCGCGCAGATCACCGGCTGCCAGGCCCTGCGAGACGCGCACGATGTCCTCGACCACCTGCTGCAAGTCGCCCGAGGCAGTCTCTAGCGCATCCTTGATCTGCACAAAATCCCCCCGGTATTCGGCTCGAGGCGTCACGCGCAGATTTCCACCGGCCAACCCCTGGGAGACCCGCACAATATCCTCGGTCACCCGGTTCAAGTTCAGCGCCATTTGACTAAAAGCGTTCCCCAGCACGTCTTGCTCAGACCGGGGGGTGACCTCGACCGCCAGGTCGCCGTCGGCCAAGCGGCTGGCTGCATCGGCCATCTCTTGCAGATAAGCCGTCATCTGGCGAAAGGCACGGCCCAGATCACCAAATTCGTCTTGCCAGTCGTCTATTTTCTGGTTGACGTCGCCCTCGGAAATCGCTGCCGCGGCCACAGCCATCTGTTTGGTAGGGGCAATGACCTGCCTGGCTATCATCACGAACGCTGCCGCGATAGGCGGCGCTCCAATAACCAGCGCTATGATACACCCCTCCAGCGTGATACCCATCTTGCCCAGGAGGAAACCTATTCCAAAGGCAAATGCGATGCAAGCTGACAGAATTGCCCCAATACGTATCGCAATCCCCCGGCGATAGATCAGGTACATTGTCATCATCAACGAAAAAACACCCGCGATGGTGACCCCTACAAAGAGCACATAATCGATATCCACACCCATTTCGCTGACTCTCCTTTCTCTACTCGCCGGTTCTGACCTCGTCCACCAACAGCATACGTATTACGTTCCCATTTTTCATTCCCGCCGCTAGAATTCCCCATATCCCCGCTCATCCCGGTCCAACGGCAGTTCGATCCTGGGGTTCTCGTCTTTTTTCATCTTGACGACGGTGACCTCCCCGTGCCGCGCCACTGCCCCGGCATCATCTCCATCCCCTGCCTGCATTCTGATCAACTCGACCACCTGACGCACCATCTCGGGCGTCATTCCGGCCAGATCATCCACGAACACGCGCTCATCCCGTAACTTGAAGCGCGACGTCTCGACCCGCAGCCGCTCGGCCAATTGGCCCAACTCGCTCGCCGTGGACGCCAACTCTTCACTCTGCTGGCTGCTAGAGTGTGCGCCCTGGTTCACCTGCCGCATCGCGCTGCTGATCTGAGTCACACCCCGCGACTGCTCCTCGCTCGCCGCCGCGATCTCGGCCACCAAATCCTGCACCTTGAGCACACTCTGCACGATCTCGCCCAGGGACTCTGCCGTTTCGTCGGCGATGCCCACCCCCTCCTCCACCCGGCGGCCCGTGTCCTCGATCAATTCGGCCGTCTCCCGGGCAGCCCTGGCGCTGCGCTCGGCCAGGTTGCGCACCTCCTGCGCCACCACCGCGAACCCGCGCCCATATTGCCCGGCCCGCGCCGCCTCGACCGCCGCGTTCAACGCCAGCAGGTTCGTCTGGAACGCGATCTCGTCGATCACCTTGATGATCTTGCCGATCTCTCGAGACGAAACCGCGACGGCGTCCATCGACCGCGTCATAGCCTTCATCTTTTCCTGACCGGTGCTTGCAACGCTCGACGTCTGCGTAACCAGTTGATTCGCCACGTGCGCGCTCTCGGCATTGGACCGCACCTGGGCGTCGGTCTCTTCCAGACTGGAAGCCACCTCCTCGGCGGCGGCGGACTGCTCCTCCGCGCTCGATGCCAGGGACTCGCTGATGGTCTGGATCTGCTCCACCGACGGCACCACCTGCCCGACGACGGCGTTCGTCTGCGAGATCGTGCCATTCA
>JAAEPZ010000067.1 GCA_024231955.1 bacterium
GGTATGGTGGCTTGCCAAATTCCTTGAGCGTTAGCTCGGCAAGGTAATCGGGAAAGTAGGACTGGAGTTCCTTGACACGGAGCACCATAAGGAGCGGGGAACAAACGTCAGTCCGCTCGGGGGAAGACAAACGCAGACGCAAATGCGGACGTTGCGTAGAAGCACGGGGTAAAGCACGAACAGGTGGAAGGTTAGACAATGAAGGCGTCGGAATCGGCGCTTGCGGAACGGAACGAGACGGATAAGTGGCAAATCCGTGTCCGGGAATGAATTCTGGCGGTGGCAATGTAGGTGACACAACTCGAGTGCCAGTGATAGGAAGGCGGAACGGCAGCATCCAGATGCTTTCATCCAACCACATAGGGTCAGGATCGGGCGGATTAGCGTCGACATAGTCATTGTCGTCAGGCGACAGTTCACCTTCCAAAAGGAGGGCCATTTCAGCGGCCTCAGCAGCTTCAGCCACTCGGGCGGCCTCAAGCCTAGCGCGGACATCTGCGGCGGCTTGAACGACAGCGCGATAATCACTATCAGCGCTTCCGTCAAGGACAGCTAGTCGCCTCCTACGAGTAAGTTCGAGTCGGCGGGCACATGCTCGTGGCATTTCCGGAGCGCTTGGATTCCAGACGGGTCTTCCTTCCATATCGTCACTGCTCGAGTCTCCTGGGAGGAGTCTGCCAGCGAACGAAAC
>JAAEPZ010000068.1 GCA_024231955.1 bacterium
CAGGTCGTGGCCGGGAGCACTTCGCTCGAAGGCAACCTGGCGAATAACGTTGCCCAGGCCAGTACCTCGATCATCCCGCCGACGCCGGAACTGATCGTCTCACCCCGCACGCCTACCCTCGTCGTGGAGCGTGGGTCGACGGCGACCCTGACAATAACGGTTCGCAACGATGGCACGGGGGTGCTTTCGGATACAACCATCATTCCTCCCCCGCACATTCCCTGGCTGACCATCAGCCAGCAATCCTTCGGGGACCTGGCTCCCGGCGAGTCGGTGACTTTTGTCCTCGAAGCGGCGGCATCTCCCGAACGTGTGGCCGCTTACTACCGCGATCTGCTCTGGGTAAACAGTGACAACGGCGGGCAAAAGCCTATCGCGCTGACACTCCACGTGCGCGACCCGCAGCGCGATCTGGTGATCCACGTCGAAAACGACGGCGGCTTGCCGGTGCCGGACGCGCGCGTGACGCTGAAAGAGACGCTGCTCATCGTGACCCAAGGGATCACGGGGACCGACACATTTCATCGCCAGGCATCGACGAACGCCAGCGGCACGGTGACGGTGACTGAGTTAGAGACTGGGAATCTCGACTATACTCTCTCTGCGCCCGGGCACCAGTCCGCCTCGGGCACAATCTCCGTGACCGAGGGCACGGGACCGCAGCACGTGACCCTGGTGCTGGCAGCAGACCTGAAACTGACGTTCTCTCCCGCGTCTCCCGAACTCAGCGTGGTGCCAGGCCAGGGCGCGCTGATCGACGTGGTGGTGCAGAACGCGAGTGTGATCACCATCTACAACGTCGCCATCGTCCCACCGGATGACGTCGAATGGGTATACCTGGGGCAGGCTGGCGAAACGGCAGAATTGGCTCCCGGCGCGACGTTCACGCTGACC
>JAAEPZ010000069.1 GCA_024231955.1 bacterium
GCCCGGAGATCTCTGTAAGGGTAGCGAACGTACCAGTTGTCCTGATAAGGAGAAAGCGATGAAGAACCTCGCCGCAGTGGCCAGTCTGCTCTGTCTCTTGTTCCTGGGGGCCTGCGATAGCTCCCCCACGGAGCCCAACGTTTATCCTCAGATCACGAGTTTTACAGGAACCCGTGCCATTCAGGTGGGCCAGCAAGCCGTATTCCAATTTACCGGATTCGATCCTGACGGAGACACGGTTTCATTTCGACTCCATCTCCATCTCGATCGCGACCCCGAGCCGTGTGCCCATTGGCGTTTGGATTGGGGTCCCTACGTCGACAACGACCAGGTGTATGAGGAAGTCGTAACCTGGGAGTGGGGGCCCGGCGATTTTCAGGTATTCGCTGAAGTGCAAGACGCCAATGGACGACAGGGCCCTGACGAGGAGCGCCGATTCATAGAGGTTCTGGTCTCTGAGTAGGCGTTCCTGGAGTTCGGCAGAGCCACCGGGGCCGCCCAGGCCCAGGCTACCTCATGCCGCCCTCCGGGCCGGATATCTCTCAAGCGTCGTCGATCGCGGCCCCCGGCTCCTCGCAGGCCGCCGGCAGCACTTCCTCGGCCTTGGTCTTGACCACGGTGAGACCGGGATAAACCGGCCGGGCCCCGCCCGGATCGATCGACACCAGCGGCACTCGCGA
>JAAEPZ010000070.1 GCA_024231955.1 bacterium
GGCATCGTACCGTGCGTGATCAGTTTTTGACCGAATTGGATATGCGTCAAATCCGCGACCTGCCCGATCTCAATGCCCGCCTGCAGGCATGGCTGGAGCAGGTATATCATGTCCGGGTGCATGACGGTCTGGCCGGCGATGCCACGCCGTTGCGGCGCTTTCAGCAGGACTTGGCGCATGTCCGCCCGTCAGGGCCGTTTGCCTCACGTATGGACGAGTTGTTTTATCACCGCAATTCACGCAAAGTCCGTAAGGACGGTACGGTCTCTTTCGACAGCCGTTTTTTTGAAGTGCCCTGCGAATTGGTCGGACAAACCGTGATGCTGGTGACCGACCCGCACGAGGGCAGGGTGTTGTTCGCGGAGTCCCCCGAAGGGGAGCGCCTGGGGGCTGCCACTCCTTTGGACGCCGAAGCGAACAGCCGGCGTAAACGGCAGCGGAGCGTGCCCGCGGCGGAATCGTCCGAACCGGTTCCCGCATTCAATGTCGTGGAGCAGGCTTATCAACGGCATGCGCAAGCGCACCGGCTTATTGACAAAGAGGAGTGATCAATGTACCTTCAGCATTTTGGTCTTACCCA
>JAAEPZ010000071.1 GCA_024231955.1 bacterium
CAGCGCAGACATTTCGCTCGAATCATCATCTATAAACAGAATTGGACTGTTGCTACCGGCAGCATTGCACACTCGCTGAGTAAAAACCAGCTAGAGGAGATCAACCGTGGACCGAATGGTGAAGTGCCTGATCGCTCAGCTGATGGGTACAGTACTGACTACGATTCGGAAGGCGATGAGGACATGGAGCAGATACTAGCATCGATGCCGCCTCTGCCGGCTCAGTCGTTGATGCCGCCCACTACTGACAGTGGAGCTGGCGAGGACGAATTTCAGCCGCCGGATCCGTTTCCCAGCGCAAAAGAATTGTCACCGTTGCCGCTGGCCTTTGGCGTCGAGCAGGCATGCAAATGGCCGCAATCGGTGGATGAAGTGCCATCTTCGGATGAGGACCCACCAGGATTGGAGCCGGTGCCATCCTCGGATGATGAACCGCCCGGGTTGGAACCGGTGCCGCCAGTTATCGAAGCGGAAGAGCCGCCAAACATGAAAGTGGCGTCGCTGCCTGAGGCTGGCATGTGACCGCCTCGCATTGAAATGTTGTTGCACAGCACTGGTCTGCTGCCATTAAGCATGGCCCAGTTTCACGCGGCGCTGGATTTCTGCCTGCAAATGTTCGCGAACCCGACCAAAGACGAAAAGAAGAAAGAAGATGTCGAACACGTGGACCAAGACGTCATGCTGGATGGTCAGGGAGAAG
>JAAEPZ010000072.1 GCA_024231955.1 bacterium
ACACAGACTGCCAAACGTACTTCGTGGGGGGCAACATGGTAGGGGGGTATTGTTCGTTTCGCGCGCTGGATCCGGAAAACCCGCTGGTGGGCATGCCGATCCGCGTCACCCGCACCTACGACACCCGGCGCAAGGATGAAAACCTGGATTTCGGCCAGGGCTGGAGCATCGACTATCAGAACGCCAAAGTCGAGGAATCCCGCACGCCCGGCAAATACTGGACGGTCAACTATTACCAGTCCGGCAATGCGTTCGCCAAAAACTGCATCGAGCCGCTGGGTTCGCCCGAAGTCGCCGTCACCCTGCCGGACGGGCGGGTCGAGCGCTTCGAGGTGCGGGTCAGCCCGGAATGTGAGAATTTCAGCGTCCCCGCCAATCCGGTCATCGTGTTCCGCCCCATGGACGGCACGCAGTCGGAACTGACCGTGTCCGGCAGCGCCGGGAAAGTCTATATCGACGGGGGGAGCCTGCTCGATTTGAACACCCTGGCGGTCTACAACCCTGACCGCTACGTGCTGACCACTCCCGAAGGCTACGAATTCCATCTCAGACAGGGACACGGCCTGGAGCATGTCAAAGATCCGAACGGCCATGTGTTGAGCTACACCGATAACGGCATTCTCCATTCGGCGGGCAAAAGCGTGACTTTTGCGCGCGACGGCGCGGGCCGCATCAAGGAAATCATCGACCCCATGGGGCAAAAGCTGGTTTACACCCGTGACGCCCGTGGCGATTTGACCGCTTTCACTGACCGGGAAAGCAACACTGTCCGTTACAGTTACAACAGCCGGCACGCGCTCACGGAGATCAAAGACCCTCTGGGCCGCACCCCGCTGCGCAA
>JAAEPZ010000073.1 GCA_024231955.1 bacterium
TCGCGGGGCCAGCCAGCCGGGATCGATCTGTTCCTGCGTGAAACCGAGCATGCGGGATACACGCTGCGGGAACTTGCCGTTGGGCTGGTGGAAGATCGCGTAGGCGAAATCCGAGGGCTTCATGCCGGATTTTTCCAGGATGGCCTTCGAAGATCCCATGGTAGTGGCGAAATAGGCCTCTTCGCCGGTGAAACGTCCGCCGTGCTGCGGGTAAAATTCATGTTCGCGACGCCAGAAATCCGGCATGTCTGTCATATACGAATGGGTGAACAGACAGTCGGCAATCAGATTCTCGCTGCCCATGATAAACGCTCCGGCGCCGGCGGCGGCTGAGAATTCCAGAGCATCTGAGGGAGCACCCTGAGAGGTGTCGGCGGCGACAGCCAGGGCATACTTCATGGCTTTCGAGTCGATGTGTGACAGGGCGACAAACATAGCTTCCGAGCCGGCCTTGCAGGCGAACTCGAAATCGGCGCAGTGAAGGTGCGGGGTGGCGCCGAGGGCCTCGCCGACCGTGGTGCCGGAAGGTTTCACCGCGTAGGGGTGTGATTCCGAACCGATGTAGATAGCTCCGATATCGGCCGGGTTGACGCCGCCGGAGCGTCTGAAAGCGTTCTTGCAGGCCTCTACCGCCAGGGTAATAGTGTCCATATCCGGTGGGGGAACGGACTTCTCACGGAGCATCAGCCCTTTTTTGTAGCTGGGGGCATCGGCGCCCCAGACTTTGGCAATCTCCTCGACTTTGATGCGGTGCCTCGGAAGA
>JAAEPZ010000074.1 GCA_024231955.1 bacterium
CCAGGTCTGTGATCGTCCCGCCGTTGTTCGTCATCATGGCTGTGCCGCGCACCGCTTCCGGCAGCGCATTGAAGGCATCGCCAAATGTGGTCTGCAGCGCCGCACCCAGGTTCCCCGGTACGCCTGTCCCCAGATCCACCAACATCTGCGGGCCCATCTCGAACCCTATGCTGCCTTCCAGATGCACAAAGTCAAATAAGCTCACCAATCCATATTCCAGCGTCACACCTATGCGCTGGTTGCCGTCATAGTCCAGGATCACAGGGTCTCCGCCCGTCACAACTTCATATTCCCCATCTGCCGCACCGTCGCTCGTCTCGAAGCTGGCTGCCCAGTCGATCACTGCCGGTCCAAATTCGGGCAGTCCCGGGATATTCCAGTTGGTCCCGTTGTTGACGTTCAGTTCCAGGTTGCGCCCGGACACTTTCATGAAGTCCATCGAACCTGTATATACATCAAAGGTTTCCGCCGTCAGTCTTGCTGCACTGAAGGTGGGGATCTCCGGCATTCCGGCTGCCTTCAGGAAGTCGTTGATCGTCGGCTCGTAGGCCACCACGCCAACGTCCACGTTCGTCACACCAAAGCCCGCCAGTTCTGCCTGTACATCTGTATCCGCCAGCATGTCCGCCATCGGGCGATCGTTGGTATCCAGCGGTACCACAATCGAGCCTGTATCCAGTCCCAACCCGATGTAGGCGCTGATCCCGCTGCCGCCGATCATCCAGCCCGCTACGTCCAGGTCTGTGATCGTCCCGCCGTTGTTCGTCATCATGGCTGTGCCGCGCACCGCTTCCGGCAGCGCATTGAAGGCATCGCCAAATGTGGTCTGCAGCGCCGCACCCAGGTTCCCCGGTACGCCTGTCCCCAGATCCACCA
>JAAEPZ010000075.1 GCA_024231955.1 bacterium
AAGTGCATACTGTAGTGGTTTTCCACTCTTTCATCCTACGCCCTCAGAGTTACTCCTGCAACGATTTCTGCTCTTTCGTCTCTGGACCGAGGAAAGCAAGATTGGGTCTAATCTAGCCCTGTCGAGTTCTGGCGTTGTTCGCTATGCACCTCAGCTTCGCGATGACTTTCTTCGAAAAGTGCGACGTGAGCTGCGCCAGACTTCGCAGTGGTTCGATATTGATGTCGTACTAAGCAAGTTCCTTCGGCAACGCCGCTGGGCAGAGAGGTCCAGAGGCGGGGTTTCCCCCGATGGGCTTTCTGAGAGAAATGGTGCCGAAACGCCTAACACGGCGGCTCGAGAGGACGGCTGACGCCGCATCTCAGCCGCATGCCGTTATGCGGCTCAGCGCTAAGCCATCAGCAAAGGAGTGGCCGTGGAGTTCTTCAGCGACTATCAATCGTACTTCCTAACAGGTGTCGGTGTGCTAGTTTCAGTTGTCCTGTTTCTTATCTCCTACAGGCAGACTGTCAAAGCGCGCATAGAGAGAATACGTTCGGCGAACTCAGCATTGGGGAGGTCTCTCCTTCGCCGCGTAGTACAGGAAGATTACAAGCCACTGCACGATGAATTAATCTATCTCATAGACGGCTTTTCAAGAGAGCATGGAGTGCGAAGCGAGGAGCCTCTAAATCCAACTCATAATCATATTCAACGGAGTCCCCCTCCGCCGCAGGAGGGAGCCTTCCGGCAGGATAGGCACTCTCTTCCGAAAGAGGATTATAAGTATCACCACCTGAGGGTATGTGGTCTACAGAATTGTGGTCCGCTGAGAGATCTTTGGTCTCCGTAGAGAATGCGTCGCTCTCGGCATTTATGCGATCGACTTGGGTGCCTGCGCGACAAAGATCACGTTGTCTCGAGGCGAGGAATATCTCGTCTTCCGAGTTTCGAGCAAGTCGTCGGGCGATAGAACCATTACGGCAAAGTCAAATCCATCTAAGGCTACCATGGGTGATTCGAGCGTTCCGCTGCCGAGTCCGAAGACTCCGTCTTTCCAGATCGTTGTAAGCGCCTCATGCTCGAGATGCAACTCGACCTCGCGGGCTACATCAAGCCCTTCGGCGGAAGAT
>JAAEPZ010000076.1 GCA_024231955.1 bacterium
ATATTGAAGCTCAACCGACCGTACGTGTCCGTGTAGCCGGCCCCCACCTGGCCGGAAAGGTCGCTGATGAACTTGCCCGGGTAGTATTGGCGCATGATCTTCACCGGCCGGGAGTCGGCCAGCAACAAGGGGAGGCCCATGATCTCGGTGAGGGGGTTGCCCGCGTCGCTGTTCCGGTAGAGCTGGAGGCCCAGGTAATCCCCCGGGGTGAGGCTGTCCAGCGCCTTTTGCCAATAGACGTACTGCTGGGAGACCGTCATGGCCTGCAGCTCGTTCACGGAGGGAAACACCGCCTGCTGGTCTTTCTCCAGGAGGGCGAAGATCTCGCCGTAGCCCATGCCGAAAACCAGATGATTATCGACGCCAAGGGGCGCCAGGGGGTCCCTGGCCGGATCCTGAAACAGATCGTAAAGGAAGCTGACGGAGGTCTCCTGCTCTTCCCGGGACGAATCCCAGGTGGTGAGAAGGTCGAACTCGTCGATGGCGAAGTCGTACAGGGAAAACTGCATCTCGGGCCGAAACACCCATCGATAGATCTTTTCGATCTCCTCCAGGACCGGCGGTTCGTCCCCGGGGAGCCAATCGGCTCTCAGCGCGTCGGCCTTGGCTTTCGCCCCGGCCAGGGTGGCCGCTTCATCGAAGAGGGGAACCATAAAGGGCGTGTAGCGCCTGGGGCGGTATTGCAGCGGGCCGCTGGGGGCCGCGCCGGTTTCGGAGAAGTCGGGGTTGCCGTCGGGCTGTTCGCCCACCACGTGAATGTAAAAATGGCCGTCGTCGAGATACTCCCCGGGAATATTCACCACCTCGATATGG
>JAAEPZ010000077.1 GCA_024231955.1 bacterium
CTGATCATCACAACCATTGAGGTCGGAAGATGAACGAGCGAAAGATTCAGAAAGAATTCACCGATCGCGGCTTCGGGTTTCCGGTAAGGCTGCGCAATGTTCCGATGGTAAGGGTTCGCGGCGTTTGGACGCCTGAGGTGAACTACGAGAAGCTGGCGTCCGCCGTCTTGAAGGCTTTGAGTATGAAACCTGTTCGTCTTACGGGAAACGAGGTGCGTTTCATTCGCTTGCAGGCGCAGTTGACCGTCCGGCAGTTTGCAGAGCGCTTTTGCGTTCCCCAGTCAACGGTGGACGAATGGGAAATCCAGGGTGAGAATTCCACCAAGATGCACTGGTCTACCGAGAAGGATATTCGGCTTTTTCTGCTACTTGCGACACACGGTGAGGAGCATTTTGTCCAACTTTACCGCAAGCTTGAGCAGGAGAAGGCCATACGCAAATGGACCAGTAGCATAGATGTACGGCAACTGGCAGCGTAATCCCGTTATCTCCTCCTTTCAACCTCCATTGCCTGGCTGGTAGAAATCGGGAGAAAAGCGCCCCCAGATCGGCGAGCACAGGCTTCCCGACGGTTTTTGCGCCGGTCCATGCTCCAGATCAGCAGTTCATTCTCTAAAACGACATGGTTTTCGAGGTGCCGGGCGGCCACGATCGTGCTGGGAGCGCCGGCTTCCAGCCGGCCCGTGGGCGAAGCCCACGCGAGGGAGCCGGCGGGACGCCGGCGCTCCCAGCGCGAAGGGAGCCGGCGGGACGCCGGCGCTCCCAGCGCGAGGTGCTGCCTCGGATCACGGCGCGTCCCACTGCGTAGGGGCGGCACCCCGCCCTGGAGCAGCCGCGCCGCTACCGAGGCCGTGGGGTCCCAAACGCCATCGAGATGATGCCGGTTCGCGAGAGATCAGGGCCAATCCCGATCGAATCGACACCAGTAGCAGGAAATCCGGGATCAACCGCATCATATCCGAGACCAACCGCATCGGATCCGGCGGCATCGGAGGACGGAAACGCTTGCGGAATACCCATTCGGAGCCCCTTCTGCGGGCCTCAGGCACAAGAATTCGTTCGATTCTCTTCGGATCGGTGCCGGTCAGGGCTCGGAAGCGCCGCAGATCTCCACTTTATTGAATCAAACCGTTCAGCGGATTGGAACCGGCGCCGCCGAGCTGCCGCAGGAAGCTCGAAGCATGTTCACAACGTCCGTATTTTCAATGGATTATGGGACGCTCCCCGGAGACGGCGATGCTGGCACCCTTCTTGCGAAGCATGAAGACGAAGCTCGGATTCGAGCGTGAAATCGAGAACTATCTCGTGCAGAATTCGGCTACCGACACATCGCCTGATCCGTCAACAGCTCAAGAAAGGGGGTATCAGGA
>JAAEPZ010000078.1 GCA_024231955.1 bacterium
CCGTACCTGTGAGTCCTTTGTCTGCAACAGTTGTGTAATTCCCGAGCCGTCTTATTAGTGGCCGCAAACCGGCCCGCCGCCGCTCCCCTTGCACCAACTCAATATAGAAGCGCTTGTGGTTTGATGGGTTTGTCCGAATCTTGCCTTATGATAAGGCCGGCAATTCTCGGCGCCGTCGGCAGCGGCAATTTGCAGAAAACCTTTCGCGAACTAAATATTTAACCGGAGTTTAATTTTTTACCGAAACCGACCCCCCGGCTCTGCGGGTGACGTATAACGGCATGCGGCTCACGGGCGCCCCTTCAACCAGCTGTTGACGGCCGGCGAAGCTACAAACCCCACGCCCGCCACGGACGAAGATACGTCTGTGGCGTCCCGTGCAGCCGCTTGTTATGCTCCCGTTCGCTCATCCTCTTCGCATCCGATTCCTTCATGATCCGGTCTTCTTTATCATCCGGTCTCTTCATCTCCGGCTCTTCGTCTCCGCGTCTTCATCTCCGGATCTCTGGTGCCGTGTCCGCTACTCCATCACATAGCCGCAGTCGCTTCGCAGACAGATTCCGAAATCGCGTAGGAACACCTGAGTGCCTGTGGCGACGTCTATCCCCGTAAATCGGTGGCGCTCAGGTTCGGGCTCCGAGTGCTCGAACAGGAGTTTGTTGTTGGCGAAGAATCGCAACGACTGACCCACGCGACAGATCGCGAGCTTATTGACACCACCTACAAACGGCTGAATGGTTTCGTGCCGACCCCAACCCCGATTGAGCTTGGTGACGGGGCGTGGGCCACGCACACTGAAACGCTTGTAAATGGTGAACTCGGTCTCCCTGCTGCCATCGGCATCTAAACCAAGGAAGAATTCATATCCCTGACGAGCGTCGTCGCGCCACAGGCTCAGGCAGTAGCGAGGGCGTGTTTCCTGCGGATCGAAATCACCGCCCATATAGGTGGCCTCGACGCAGCCGTCTCCGTAAAAGGCATGAGGTGCCATGTAGTAAGTCACGTTCAGATGCTTATACTGTCGTCGCGGGACGCTTACCCAGCCGTCGTTGCCCTCTGCAGGAAGACGATTCAAGGCGACTGGCTTGAACAGCGGTCCCGCGGCCGCAGCGCCCAGTTCGCGTATTTGTCGCGCCGCCTCCTCATACGCGCCCGTCGACATCAACGCATCGATGATGCGCTGGCGCGGCTCGGGGTCGAGTGCGATCGGCGTGCCATCGAGCTCCTTTGCCAAATCGGACACGTTGGACCAAAAGGTGAAATCGTCCAAGATCGTCGATGGCGGCTTGGTCAGGACCATATCGATGAAGCGGCGTGCGTCGTCCGGGTGCTTCCGTAGCTCGTTCAGGCCCGTGAGCTGCTCGTCAATTCTCTCGCTCGACAACAGCTCGGCGAGGCGCCGCACGATGTATTCGTCGCGTTTGCCATCGAAGAGTGGAGCGGCCGGTGGGGGCGCCGCCCAGGCGGCGGAAATAAGTGAGGGCCAGAGCTGTTCGGGGGGCGGCGAAGGCGCGCTGGGCAAGGAGGCTATCCACTTCAGCGGAACCGGGTCGCGGCCCTCGACGACGCGCTTGAGCACGCCGAGTTTACCCAGCGGCTCGTCGGCATGGGGATAATAGACGAGCGAGTAGGGCTCGCCGCTGATAGCATCATCAGCTGTGAGATCGAGACGGAACGATCCACGTTGCCGACCGCGGATGCTTCCCGAAGTAGGCGTCAAGGTAGTATCGGTCATGCGCTCCGACTTCTTCTCCCGGTAGGTCTGGACGAACGTCAGCATCAAATCGGTTGGCCCCGTGTCGTTGACGAAGGCCCACTGAAGCGTGTAGTCCTCGCTCATGTCCTCTTTCTTGCGAGCGTAGAAGCGGCCAATCTGGCCGACCGTGCCGACCGAGTGGGTCACCCCGGACGATTCGTTCGACACCTCGGGGCGGTAGTGCTTGAGGCCGCTGATGTTCCCCTCGATCATGGCCCGGTCGGGCTTGCTTGGTTCGATGTAGAGCTGCTTATAGCCCCAGGCCACTATCGTGACAAGCGCCAGCGCGAAGATCCCCAAGGTGATGTTCCGGTGGTTGCGCAGATAGTAGCGCCGCGTCTCGTCGTCCTTCGCTGTGTCGACGTTGCGCTTGGCGATCGCCCACAGCGGTAAGGCGAAGAAAACGAAGAGCGCGAACGGCCCGTACTGGGCGATAAGCTCGACCCATTGTGTGATGCTATCGTCCATAGCTAGCCTCCTCTGATCGACTCCTGCCAAGAACTGTGACAAGCCATCAAGTTATCACGCATGTTCTCACTCAATTAGTGCCATATCAATGGCTCCTTAGCGCCGGAAGCCGGTACGGAATCGTGAAATCTGAACATCTGCTTTGCGACGGTTTCAGGTGGCGGAGGTTTTCTGGGTATGTGCCACCGTCAAGATACGTCTGTGGCGGCCCGTGCAGCCGCTTGTTATGCTCCCGTTCGCTCATCCTCTTGGCATCCGATTTCTTCGTGATCCGGTCCTCTTCATCATCCGGTGTCTTCAATCTTCGTGTCTTCGTCTCCGTGTCTTCATCTCCGGATCTCTGGATCTCTTCGTTCTTCGGGAGCATAACGGATCGGCCATCAGGGGCGCCCCTTCAACCATTTCAGGGTGTTCGCCGAAGGTATCGACATTACCGACACCAGAGACGGTTGATACGACGCTGGCGGCCCCTGCATGGGCATTGATATGCGGCCGGTCTCCCAATTTTCGATTTCTTTTCCCCCTCCGGTCTCCGGAAATCATGACCATGAACTCTGGAGCTGCCACCCTTCACCTTCGTGCGTGCGTTCTCTTGTCATTATCATCCGGCTCCTTGTGGTTTGGGTGGGATCTCAAGCTGTGGTTTGGATGGGGCTCAAGATTACAGCAAGGATAGGATCTCGAGCCAGCAAGAGCGAGAAGAGTAGAGCGCGAAAACCCAAAAGAGTAAAAAAACTCCTGGGAGTAACAAGAATAGCAGGGTCTCGCCCGACAAACGCTTGGTAAGAAAACTCTCCTCATCTCTTAATATTCTGTATGCTCTCATACTGCGGTACAAAGGATCGACATTTCCTAACTTTAGTAAAAAGTGGCGAAGATGTTTGGTAACCGTCCATTGACGCAGGACGACGACAATCCACAGGACGGTGACGCCCAATCCCAGCGATGCTACGGAGCATCTGAGAAGTAGGTCTTTGATAGGAACATCAACGAATCCCGCAATCAGTATCGCCGACACAACGATAAAGATATTGATTCGCATGTAAAGGATGGACTCCTGGTGATTCTTGTAGTCGCGGAGCCACTTGAGATTTTCCGTGACGTCCTCCCTGTTCGCGAGAGACGTTACGATTTCTTTCTCGTGCTCGCGGATTTTGCCCTCGTGCTCCCTACGTTTTTCATCTCGCTTGAGACGGCGTGACTCGTTATCCCAGATGATTTTCGGGAACATTTGTCGCATCTCCTCAGGTTAAGAACTGGTTCAAGGCCTTATGTCTGCCTTCGGTCCGGCCGCATATCGACAAAACTCAGCGGCGTCCGTTGATAGTCTGAGTTCGTCCACGGAGCCACAATGCCTGAGAGACCTGAGGCTGTCAAGAGGGCTGTGGCGTCCGCTGAAGTGATTTGATATACGGCCTTTTGTTCTCCCACTTCCGAGATGCTCCGCTCTGGAACCCCAACGGCGCCCCCTGAACCAGCTCTTGACGTCCTCGGAGGCAACGTCCCTTGAGCCGTCGAAGACGATTGATGGTGCGTCGGCGTCCGGTGCAGTAGCCTTGATATGCGGCCCTTCGGCCATCCTCTGGATTGCGCCGTGGCTTTGATCTTAAACGCCGAAGGGGTTGTATCGAAGCCCGGGGCAAGCGGAGCGCAGCCCTGGGTAGGCATTATGTCTACTCTCCAACCCTGAAAGGGTTGCATGGCTGAATTTTCAACGAGCTGGTCGACTTCGAGTCTACGAATACGGCTCATCGTGGTCTCCAGAAGTGATTGGTCATATCGCTTCCTCATTGCTATGAACACTTGGACCCTGGACCCCAGGGCTCGGCTCAATAAAACCCGAATGTGCATCGCAATACTTCTTTATCAAGAGGGATCGATCCTCGTCACTCGTTGGCTCCTTCTTCTCGATGAGGTCATGTATTTCTTTGGGGCCGATCCGTTCAAAAGAGATTCTGTACTTGTCGAGATCGCTTCCAGTATCTACGATAAACCCATTGCCGGTCATATAGCGTCGATCACGTGTCTTTTGAAAGATTATCTGCGCAAAACCTAAGACATCAACAATTTCTCGCCCCGCAATCATCTCTCCTGCTCCTGCATCGAGAACAGCGATTTCAACTGTTTCTTCCATTGAGGCAGTGTAATAAAATCGAACTCTCCCCTTTGAATGTCTATAATCGATATCACCGCCAACCCAGACTGAATGGAATGAAAAAGTGGAGTCAACCGCATATCCACAGACGCTGTAGGCCTCTTCTGCCGAGTCGTAGATTACGGTAACGAAATTGAAGTACGGGTCCCCCATCTTGATGGTCTTTGAAATCCAGAAGCCTTCAAATCGGGCTCGCGGATCTAACCATCGGCGCGCAAACTCCAGCTGCATCGGCAATTTCAAGAAAAGCGTGTCCAGGGTGAAGAACACTCCGATTGCGAGAATAGACGAGACGACGACCGAAACAATAGGTTCCATCTTGTACATGTTCCTCAAATATTGATCAATGGTTGATGCGCAGGCGCTGCCAACGGCGACAAATAGAAAGACTAGTGCGTTTCTCGTATGTTACTCAATGTAGGGGTCTAGGAGATATGTGTTCCTCTCCGGAGCCCGGAGGGCGGCATGCGGCCCAGGATATTACCCCTGTGTGGCATGAACCGCCCCTCGCCTTCCGGGCTCCGAAATCATGACATTCGATTTCCAGAGGTTCTGCTCTTCGCTTCGTACGTCTCCCCGTCATCATCATTCGGTTCCGGTCTCCGTCTTCTTTGTCGCTCTTCGTCTTGCGGCCCTTCGGCCGCATATCATAGTAATCGTAGTGCTAACGACCCCGAAAGGCCGCGCGCTACGCGGCATATCACGCCGGCCTTCAGCCCTCCTCCCGGCCGTAAGTACTTCTGAATCAACGACTTACGGCCTCCGGACGCCTCTCGATCGCTGAGCAAAAGCCGCAATCGCTCGCGGCATATCATCCTTTCCCCCTTCAGGTGCCCGCTGGCGGAGAAAAAGCCGCCCGCCAAGCGGCATATCACCACGGGTCTTGGAAGCCTGGTCCCGGCTGAGTCGGCCTGGGGAAAGGACTTGGGGCTGCGATGGCGACTTTGCCCGCCGAAATATGCCGCCGGCTGAGCGGCATATCGCCCCGCCACGGGCCGGTGCCGCGCAGACCCGGGGAAAAGGCCGCCCGTGGCTTCTCGCCGATTCCGCAGCCCAGTCGCCGAAGAGCTATGCTGCCGCCTCGCGGCATAACTCCGCATCGGCGACGCTCCCGCA
>JAAEPZ010000079.1 GCA_024231955.1 bacterium
CGGGCGGGAGAACTTCGTCGAACGCCTGGACGAGCTGTTCGCGACCGGGGATCCGGAGGGCAAGCTGGCCGCGGTCGAGGACATCTCCGGCCTGATCGGACAGTACGCCCACGGCAACGAGCCCAGCCAGCACATCGCGTATCTCTACGCCTACGCGGGGCAACCGTGGCGGACCCAGGAGCGCCTCGACGAGATCATGACCGGACTTTTCGACGCGACCTCCGACGGGATCCCCGGCAACGAAGACTGCGGCCAGATGTCGGCCTGGTACCTGTTCAGTGCGATGGGTTTTTACCCCGTGTGCCCGGGCAGCGGCGTCTACGTTCTCGGTGCGCCCCGGGTGGCGAAAGCCGTGATCCGGCTGGCCGGCGGCCGCACCTTCGAGGTGGTGGCCGAGAAGCTCTCGGGAGACCGCCCCTACGTCCGGTCGGTGACCCTCAACGGCGAGGCCTGGAACAAGAGCTGGATCTCCCACGACGCCATCATGGCCGGCGGGCGTCTGGTCTTCCACATGGGATCGCGGCCGAATCGCCGTTGGGCCAGCGATCCCGAGGCCGCGCCGCCGTCGATGACGCCTTGGTCGGAGTAGCGAGTCCGAGGACGATGCCGGGCGCTCAGGAGAGCTACGGCAAGACGGTGCGGGGCATTGCCGGTCGCCGCTTTGGCTGGGGTCCGGAGGGTACAAGACCGAGAGAGCCCGGAGGAGTTGCCGGTCCCATCCGGACTGCTCTGGCGCTTCCGGTTCTGAACTTGACGCCGGCGGCGACAGTGTGTAGACTCTAAGCATGATGGACGGTGGCCGACTGAACCAAGCACTAAAACCAGGGTGTCTGAGAGTATGAGCACGAATCTTCCGGCGGGTCTTCTGGATGCGGTAGCCAAACGAGCTTGTGTGGCGTTCGTTGGATCAGGCTTCTCGGTCCCGGCCGGGATGCCTACGTGGAAGCAGCTGCTGGGTGAGCTCATCCAGGAAGGCGAGAGGCAGAGTGTGATTGAGGCCGCGACAGGAGAGCAGCTACGCAGCATGCTCGCCGATAATCGGTTGCTCGAGGTCGCTGAGCACACGCGCATTCAACTCGGTGCGCACCATTTCGGTCAGGTACTAAGGCGAAAATTCGCGATTTCGGCAGAGCCTACGAGAAATCACAAACTGCTGGTTGACACTCCATACCGCGCGATCATGACCACCAACTACGACAAACTGATCGAGACGGCGTATACACTCAGATGGCGAAGCACCCCACGCACCATCACGTGGTCTGAACCCGGCTCTCTTGGCTCTGTCTTGTACGATGAGGATTTCTTTGTCTTCAAGCTCCATGGTGATGTGGATAATTCCGAATCGATCATCCTAACCAGGCGTGACTACGATGAGATTATGTTTCGTAATGCCCATGTTAGAACTCTCCTGCAGGCCATATTGCTGACGAATACGATCGTGTTCATCGGCTATTCGCTCCAAGATCCCGATTTCGACATGGTGATGGCGGAAGTGTCATTGCTGTATCGCGGCACAACGCCGCTCAGTTATGCGTTATTGCCAAGCAACGGCGGAGTGCTCAAAGAGCAATACAAAGAGCGCATGAACATACAGGTGATCCCGTATGATCCCCGCGATAATCACGTTGAAGTGACTCAAACGTTAGAGACTATTCGGGCCGCAGGCCGGAACGATCATGCCAATGATATCACTTGATGCTAAGGGGAACAAACCGCACTCGACATTTCAAGCCCGGAGGGCGACATAATACCATTGCCGAATTCAGCTCGCTTTTCCCAAGTATGGAACAGGCGGGCCGAGAGCGAGCTCCAGGCTTCTTGGTTTCCGTAGAAAGCAACGGGCGCAACCGGTTGCCCGCGCCCTCGGAAAGCGCTGGGAGCGCCGGCTAGAAGCCGGCTCGTGGGCGCAGCCCACGCATGGACGCTTCGCGTCTTCAGGGGGACTTCGGCCCCCGGGCCGGCTGGAAGCCGGCGCTCCCAGCACGATCGAGGTCGTTCCAATTTGCAGAAATAGGGCACGGGGCGGCGTCCGGGTGAAGACAGTGACACCGGGATCGTCGACGGCCCAGGGCATGCCCCGCCGCCACCCGGGGCGACGTCCGGGATCGTCGACGGCCTGGGCGGCTGTCGGTGGCCTGGGCACACTCCCGATCGGCGGGCCGCCGTTTGGACGTCCCGCGTGAGGGTCGTAAGGGTCTCAAAAACGCCCTCCCCACCCCGGGGTAACATTTTCCCTCTCATTTTGTGCCATTTGCGGTTAGTGTTGGCTAGAGGAGGCGTGTGCAACCCGCCATGGGGGTGGGAACGCAGCACGCCCGGAAGGAGCAGCGCCATGTTGCGTAGAGGTCTTTGCAGAGCCGCCGCCAGCCTGCTACTTGTAACCACGTTGTTGCTGGCACCACTAGCACTAGCAGGAGCGAGTCCGGCGACATCCTTAGAGCCGACACTCTGGGGCACCCTGCGGGCAGTCCTCGTGGCCGTCTCGGCTGTGTGCAATGGCACCTCAGAGGAGGGGGAGGAAGGCACATCGGTTGCGAGCGCCCATGCAGATCCAGGTGAAGGCGCCACAACGGACATGAGTCCCCACATGGATCCGAATGGCGATCCCTGATTGCTCGGCAGGAATCGTATTCCCCACACAGATCCTTTTAGGCACCGTTTCCAAGGGGCCGGGCACTATCCGGCCCATTTTTGCACTCTACCTTTTCCGGAATCACACAGCTACAGATAGCTCGGCGGTGGGGTCGCGCCAAATAGCGTCGCGACAAGCTCGGGCAGTTCGCAAGACTCCTGTACTTAAACTCTTATCTATTACAGCCTTCCTCAGAATCCTTCCGGCGGTCACGGCCTCGGGATTTATTTTGTGGGTGTCGAAGAACCGAACTGCTTCCCTGGCAAAATTGAGCCCGGAGGAGAATCTTCCTTGGTAGCTGCATAGGAATGCCAGATCGAGCGAAATTGCGGCTGCATAGTGTTCCTCAGCCAGCTCAGAAAATCCCGAATGGGCGGCCTTGAACATAATCTCAGCCGAGCCTTGATCGCCTAGACCTTCCGCAACTAGCCCCTCCAACCACCTGATTTGATGTGGCATTACTTGGTCACCAAAGGAATGACATAGAGACCAGACTCGGGGAAGAATGCTTTGAACCTCATTGTATTTTCCGACCCATGTGAGGGATGTTGCCAGGTTGTGATATGCCACTAGCCGCAAACGTGGATTTTCATGTTCATCGAGAAGAAATAGAGCTTCACGCAAATCGCTCATCGCTGAACTGTGTTTGCATTGGAAATCGAAGATCTTCGCGCGCTGGATCAGGGACCTTACCAGCACCTTTGAATGTTCATGCTCACGACACAGCCCGATCGAGTGAGAGAGAAGAGCTTGAGCTTCTTCGAACCGGCGCTGAAACATGCGAAGGCTCGCCTTGAGATCACAGATCTCTGCCTCTACTCCATGATTCTTGTTGACCCGCGGGCGTTCCCATTCTTCGGTCGCACGACCGAACGCCTCTTCCGCGCCAATAAAATCTTGCGCCAGCCTGCGAGCGTTTGCGAGTCGGGCCCAGCCAAGCGCCCTTAGGTCAATGCAGATCCCTCCAAAGGCGCCCACATTTGCTTCCAATAGGTCAAGGGAGAGCTCCGCGATCTCGATGCCGCGGTGGCGATCAATGCGCCCTACCTCCAAGATTTTCTCGCCCATAAGATGAAAGAGTGCCGGAGATGAAAAGCGGATATCGTGCCAAATAATAGATCTCTGAATGTCGGGCGTATCATTAGCCAGTTCCTTCCACAGTTCCGCGGCAAGCGATTGTTCGAAGTCCTGTTTTCCTCCATGAATTGGCATAGGCGCATGGCACCGGCTTTTATTCTGGGCCTCAGGTTGTGCGTAGAGCCGTTGTAGCCAGGAAATGAGCCTCTTCCCACGGTAAGCGTCCAGAGCGCCAAATTGCAGACGCCTACATAGCCCAACACTTAGAAGCTCTTCTTCGGGCCAGGACGGAACCCGGAGAGCCAGTTCCCGAAATTCCTGTGGACGAAGTCCGAAATACCTCTTAAACGCCATTCGTAACACCGGGGTATCGGAATAGCCTACGACCTGGCTGATCAAGCCTACCGACAGTTTTGTATCACGAAGCAGGCGCGATGCGGTTTCCAGGCGAGCGAGTGTGATGTATTCCCTGGCTGAGTGCCCGAGCTCGGAACGGAAAACTTCCATGCGATCTTTGCCGCATTCGTGCTGCGCAAAGGTGCGCCTCAAAACAGACACACAATATCCTGGAACGAAAAGGTTCTGTCGAATGTGCAGAAGTAACGGCTTGGTCGCCAGTGAGGCTACCGCCACATCATGGTCGAGACGCCTCAGAGTATTCTGAGCTGCCTTTCTGAGAGCTTCACGGAGTTCAGTTACCATCGTTGCTTTTCACTCCGAAGGGACTGGGTCGCGCCTTAGGGAATCGCGACATGCACGCGCCTGGCTCAAGATGTCAGTGGTAAATTGGTTTGCGGCGATCGCTTCCCGCAACAGGTTTCGAGCGGCCACGGCGTCGGGGTGGATTATGTGTGCATCGAAGAACTGAATTGCCTGCGAAGTCAGAATCAATACACTTTCAAATCTACCTTGCTGCATATAGAGTATCGCCAGATCTAGAGAAACAGCGGCCGCATAGTCAGGCTCGTTCAACTCAGTGAATCCACAACGAGCTTTCTTGAGAAGATCCTCTGCTGTTTCTAACTCATCTAGGCCTTGCTTCGCTAGGCCCTCCAGCCACTCAACCTGATGATGTTTCGAGGCATCACCGAATTCCGCACATAGTGCCTTTACTCGTGGCAGCGCCCCGAGCGCCTCCTCATACTTGCCGGCCCACACCTGGGAGGTAGCGAGGTTGCTCCATGCGATCAATTGTAGATACGGATTTTTATTCGTTTTCAGTACTTGAATGGCCTCTTTGAGATCGAGCACCGCTTTGTCATGCTCGCAACGGAAATCGTAGATTTTGGCCCTTTGAATCAAGGATCTTACTAGAACCTCGGGACGTCCAAAGACCCGGCAAAGGCCAATGGAACGATCGAGGAGAGCAATCGCTTGGAGGAACCGCCTTTGGACGATGCGTAAACTCGCCTTAAGATCACAAATCTCTCCTTCGATCGCGTGATTCCGCAGCGGCCGCGGTGCATCCCATTCCTTCTCGGCTCGCGCTATGTCCGTCTCTGCGCCAAGGAAATCGTGGGCCAGCCGTCTGGCATTTGCAAGCCTCGCCCAGCCCAGGGCTCTCAAATCGGCAGCCGCGTCGCCGAGCAACGCTTCGTTGGCCTCAAGAGAGTCGATGGATAACTCCGCCAGCTCGATTCCGCGCTGCCGGTCGACGCGCCCTTCTTCCAGGCTCTTCTCACCCAGCAGATGAAAGAGTGCTGGCGAAGCGCAACGGATCGAGTAACGCAGAAGATTGCGTTGTTCCTCAGGTGGTTGGCTTCGAAGAGCGCGCCACACCGTCTCGGCCATGCGCTCGGCATTCGATCCATCTTGGATCTGGATCATGATCGCCGGAGCAGCCGGTAGCAGCTTTTCCACCCATGAGATAAGCCGTTGGGCGCGCTCCGGATTGAGCGCCCGTACAACGGCGTGCCACCACAGTAGAAGGAAAAATCTCTCGGAGCGGATCGGCACCCGGTTTTCGACACCCTTTTCTTTTCGATAATTCGTAGGAGTCTGCCCGGACCAATGCCTGAAATCGCGACTGAAATTTCTAGGTCGCGAGTATCCCAGGGAGCTGGCGATCGCCCAGATGTCCAGCTCGGTGTTCCTGAGGAGCCAACCCGCTGTTTCCATACGGCACCGGATCAGGTACTGCTTGGGCGAGACTGCAAGCTCGGCGCGGAAGAGTCGCCGAGCGGTCCTGGTCAGTTTATAGGTCCGTACCAGCCGGTCCACACTGAGGTCCGGCAAGAGAAGGTTCTCGGAGATGTACTCCAGCGCAACTTGAACGGCGCTGGATACCCGCTGGAGATCCAGCGCGATTTGTTCTCGGGTGCTGGTCACCGCCTGCTGAACAGCCTTCGCCACGTCATGAGAGTGGTTCATCCCCTCGATCCTCTTGAGGTCTCCTCCCCGCCGCAGTGCTGAAAGGCAATCCTGAGGCGGCTTTTGGTTCGGAATCACCATACCAGAGAATCGGAAGAAGGACAAGTCCAGAGCGTGAGAGAGATCCACCCCCCGCCCTCCCCGCGAACCTCATCATCGCACCATGAGGGGACCTTCGCTCCGGGCGCTGGCTCAAGACAAGGGCAAGCCAGTTCCATGCCGCGTTTTCAGGCACCTCCACAGCACGACCGTAGCTCGATCCATCCTCCCCGGGGCTGCCCGGGGGCGCCCAGCCTTGCCACCCTCACGATTCAGGCAAGGACTTACGCGCCGCAGCACTGGATCAAGGCGTGGCCGAGGACCACCCGGCGGTATCCCCGGATTCGAATCCATCGGCAAAGATCGTTCCGTTGTCGATCCAGGCCCGGTTGTCGGTGTTGTGGCGGAAAAGCGGCCAGGGCTGTGCGGATCCGACGCCGGAGGAGAAGTCCCAGGCATAGAGCGCGCCCGCGGTCGGCGGATTGGCGTCGGCTCCGGCGGCGACCACCTCGAGATCGTTGTCCCCGTCAACGTCGCCGACGCCGACGCCGGCGCTGAGGGCGTACTCGGTTTTCAGTATCAGAGCATCCGGAGCCAATGGGTAGGCGCCGCGCGACAGCTGGTTGCCGTACCGGTCCCAGACCACCACGTCCCAGTTCGACGGCAGCAGGACTTCCAGATGATCGTCCCCGTCGATGTCGGCGACCACGGGCGAAGCGCCGGTCTGGAAACGGCGGACGCCTCCCTGCGTGTCGACCGGAGTCTCCGGTTGCACCGGCCAGCCCTGGAGCGTCGTGCCGTCGGAGTTGAACGCATAGACCAGGCCGCCCTGGTTGTCGTCCGGATCCTGGGTGTTGACGATGATCTCGAGCTCCCCGTCCTCATCCAGATCGGCGATGGCCGGGGAGGCAAAGACGTAATGGCCCTGGGTGATAACCGGCCAACCCGGGAAATAGTTGCCCTCGTGGTCCCAGACGTTGAGGTACTGGCCGACCCCGGGGTGGGTGTCGCCGCCCGGAGCGCAGGCCGGATTGGGCCAGCAGTAACCGGTGCCGACGATGATCTCGAGCCAGCCGTCTTTGTCGAGGTCGGCCAGCGCCGGCGACGACCAGATGACCTCGTCGATCTGGATGGGAAATCCCTCCAGCTCGGCGCCGGTCGCCCCGTCGAAGGCGTAGAGGAGGCCGCCGTCCTCGCGGTAAGGAAACTGCGGCGGCACTTCGCCGGAGTCGCCACCGATAACCACGTCGAGCTGGCCGTCGCGGTTGAGGTCGCCGATCGCCGGCGACGACCACACCGTGTCGATGACCCAGTTCTCCCACAGCGCGGTGCAGTCGTCGTGGAGCACCCGCACGTAGCGATCCCAGGCGCCGAAGATGATCTCCAGCCGGCCGCCGTCGTCGCCGTCGATGTCGGCCAGGGCCGGGGAAGCATACACGCCCTCGCGCCAGGAGTCGCTGTCCCCGTCGTCCAGGGTCGGGAACGAGCACTGGAGATTGCCGAGGTGATCGATGACGTAGAGGCCTCCGTGGGATTTCGCGGTGAAGGTGCTGCCGGCACCGATCACGACTTCGTTGAAGGTGTCGCCGTCGATGTCGCCGATGGCGGCCTTGCCCTCGATGGCCATGTCCCCGGTGTCGTAGGTCCAGAGCTCGGTGCCGGTTCCGGTGTAGGCATGGACCTTGCCGTCGGAGCCTCCGACCACGATGTCCGCGATCCCATCGCCGTCGACGTCGCCCAAGGCGACGGGGCTGTTGCGGACGAGAGCGCCGTCCAAGGTGACGGGAAAGCCGGTCAGCAGATCGGGATTGGCAGCGGCTTCCAACTCCGTCGCCCAGCTCAACAGAATGGCCGCGAAGGCCGCCGTGAGCACGACGGTGGGACAGGATCTCAGGCTGGTCATCAGGTTCTCCTTTGCATGGTACGGATGCCCATCCGGTGGGACCTCCCTGGTCGGGGCAGAAGATGCCCCGTTTCAGAGGCCGTCTCAGTGCAACCCGCGTGCCAGGCTGCTTCGAATCCCCTCGGCCTGAGAACAGGATCGAGCGAGGTTTGCCCTTGTTTGCCCGGGCAAACAACAAGGTCCGGGCGCCCTCGTGAGCTCCCTCAAGCCCTTGACCTTGCCACCCTGGGGGAGAGGGAAGAAGGAAGTTGACAAGGTGTGCTCTCGGAGTGTGCCACTTATTGTCATGCGTCGGGGTGTCGAACGGTTCACCTGCGGCGCAGGAATTCGAGCTCCGACCGCTGGAATCGCGTCATCCTCCAGATCGCCGCGCGTATCCCGTCGGCCTTGACCTCAGGATTGGCGAACTTCCACACGACGCGGCCGTCCGGCGTGACCTCGAATACGTAGCCGGTATCGGATTCAGTGATCAGGGTGTTGCCGTTGGGCAACCGCTGGTTGCTGCCACGCCGCTTCGAGAAGAACTCTCCGCGCGCCTCATAAAGCCAGGTCACGACGTTGCGCAGCGGGTCGAGCTCGAGGATCTGCGACGCTTTGCTGCCGTTGTTGAAAATCAAAATGTGGCCGTTGGGGAGGAGAGTGGGATGATGCTGCTGGAACAGATTCACCGGCCCCCAGACCCAGAGAATCTCTCTTGTCTCACCGTCGAGGATCGCGACGGTGTCGATATTACGCAGCGAAACAAGGATATTTCCCCGCGCGAACAGGGTGGAAAGGTGTGCCTGGCGGCCGTCAAAGACCTCGACGTGGTTGGCATGGAGGAGATCGAGGTACTTCTCGCCCGGCCCGCCCGTAAACTCACGATGAGCCACGCTTGGAATGAGAAACGCATACGGCGAACGCCGGAAGGCGTCGACCAATGAAATCTCATCGCGGGCTTCACCATTCTCGGTCAGGATCAAGATCACGTCGTCTCTTATCAGGTGCACCGGGTGAAGGTCGGCGATCAGGCGGGGGATCATCAAGAGGGCGTAGACGAGGCCGCTGTCGTCGACCCAGAGATCATGGTGAAAATTGCCGTCGTACGTCCACTGAACCTCCGATCGCCGATTGATCCTGATGAGCTTCCGCCGCGGCATGACCGCCAGCACGTCGCCGTTGGGCAGCAGCTCGGCATGGATCCAGCCGGCGTGCGGATACCGCCACTCGTAGAGGACCCGGCCGCGCATCGAGATGAGCAATGATCGGTCGGCCTCGTAGGAGTTGTAGAAATTCACCCCCGGGAATGCGTCGTTGGGCTGATGTGACGTCACCCCTGAGGTACTGCTTTTGGGATCGAAGGTGCCGCTGACGTAGGGAAGCGTGGCGAGCAGATCCCGATCCGGCTGGGTGCGGTCGCCGAGGGACTGCGGAATCGGCTTGGCGAGGCCGGCCTGGGCCGCAATCGATCGGAGGATGCGGTAGGGGAAGATCTGCCTGCGGTGCGCTTGGTAACCCCAAATAAAGAAAACCGCGAGCACCACGATGGCCAGTGCCGGTAGCCAGATCACTCCGAATCGTTTCATGGCGGACATCATCCTCTCATCTTCGAGCGCCCGGGGCGGCCGCGCGGCCGGCCGCTCGTCGGCCCGCCGCGCGGTGGCATCCTACGACGGCGGGAATTGCCGGTCAACGCCCCCCCCGGTTGCGGATGGCCCTCGCCGGCCGCCGGCCGCGGCGGCGATCGGCTATACTCGGGCGGCCCTGCGGCCGGGAGCAGGCGCGGCCGCTCGGGCCATCCGGTGGCGGCGGGATTGCCCGGAGGGAGAATGATGCCGATGCCCGAGGACGCGCGCAAGAGCCGGAGGACGTTTTCTACGGGGGGCCTGCGAGCCTTGGCGGGGGCGCTTTGCCTCATCGCCCTGGGAAGCTGCGGCGGTGCTTCTTCCCCGGTGGCGAAGATCACGGTGAGCGCCGCCGGGAGCGGCCGGCCGGCCGCCGGCTACCCCGGCCTCGGCCTCCTGGTCGAGCCGCTGGCCCCGCTCGGAGAGGCGGACGCCGGGGGCGAGATGACGATCTCCTTGCGCGA
>JAAEPZ010000080.1 GCA_024231955.1 bacterium
AACCCTAGCGTTGCATAAGGATCCCCAAATGGAATGAATGCGGCTCGTTTGGAACGGCGACGGTGGGAGACCAGGGGCCGAGCACCCACAGCGAAGGCTCGTGCCGTTCCACCAGCGAGATCGTAGCCCGGAGGGCGGCATGAGGTAGCCTGGGAACTGACACGGTTCCACCACTGGCGGCACCGGGCGCCCATAACCTGTTGATTCCATGAAGGTTACGGGATCAATAGGCAGTCTTGAGTTTTTGATCCGGCCTCATACTTTCCAATCTTTACGCCCTCTAGACGCTTCAAGTATGAAAGCAAGGTAGCTCTTGGATTCTTGTCGAAATTGGCGTGACTATCTCTAAGGTAGTTGTATATCCGAGCTGCGGCACCACGCTTGAGGCCTCTTGGTGCTTGCCGTCGCGAACTCTACGGAAGGATTGAGACTCTAAAAAGTAAGATTGAAGACCATCGTCGCGTTCAGCAGCTGGCGCACCGAAGTATATTTGAGAAATCTTAGTAGACATTTTGAACAGGGTTCCTGTAGTTAGGATGTCATGGCAATTTTGGGGCGCGGCTTGGTCTCGGTATGGGGCTAGGTGAGGTTATGCCAGTCCTCGATCGGTTTCCTTGGATTAACGAGCCGCCCAACGATCTAGAGATCAGCGGCGCTCCGTCAACCAGCAACCCGCACCCTCGAAGGCGAAACATCATGGGGCAGCTCGGTGCGTCATGACGGCTGGGGCGTCCGCTGAAGCGAGGTGTTCTGCGGCCTTCCCTGTGTCAGC
>JAAEPZ010000081.1 GCA_024231955.1 bacterium
CGGAGGTCCGGGGCTGGCCGCGAAGCACCTGATCGAGATCCATCAGTCATTCGGCAACGAGGGGGTGCGAAGAACCGTGAATGGGCTCCAGGCCACCCGCGGCAACCAGTTCGTGGTGCAGATGATGCGCAATGATGCGGTCGCGAAGCGATTGGCCTCGGATGCCCGCGAGACTGCGGCAGCCGGCCCTCCCGGAAGCGTGAGGACCGCTCTGAGCTCGCGCGATTCCGGGACACCGTTGCGTTCGGCCCAGCGTGAGATGTTCCGGGCGAAGACCGGCGCCGATCCGAGCGGCGTCCGAATCCTCAATAACGATCGTTCTCATCGGGCGGCGGCGGCCATCGGAGCCCGAGCCTTCACTTTGGGGAATCGTATCTTCTTCGCAAAAGGGCAGTATAACCCGGTGAGCCTCTCCGGCAGGAGACTCCTGTTTCACGAGGTGGCACATACATACCAACAGCGGAATGCCACCATGCCCCCCATGGAATCGCTGACCATGTCCGGGCCCCATGACCGACAGGAACGGCAAGCGGATCAAGTCGCCTGGTCGGTAGCGAATTCACGAGGAGAAAGAGGGGCAAACGTCGGGGGTCACCCGGAGTTCCGAGAAGTCGCCGCAGCGGGTCGATTGAGCGTTGCACGCCTCCAACGGGCGATCAGCTTCACGACCACCGACGGAACCTTCACCACGAACAATATGGGCGTCCATGAAAATGCGGCCGGCTTTCGGTTCCAGTCGGTTGTTCCAACCTTCCAATGGCAACCTTCCGTTACGATTCACGGGAGTCCGGGTGATCGATTTACGGAGTGGGAAGCTGCTCACCATCAGGTGGCGAAGAGTTTTTGGCGCAACGTCTATTGGGGTTTCGGTACCAACAGAACCCGGCGGCGTTATTATATCAGGGGCGGCCTGCCGATGCGGGACGCGACGGCCGCGGGGAATACCTGGTACCATGATGCCTTCGCCCGGGGCTTCGGAGCAAATGGTGATATCCGCCAACCGATCATTCGCGACAGCCCCGGCTCGGCCAGGCACCCATGGAACAATCCGACCGCCGGCCGGACTGGGAACCGAGGCTTTTTCAACTATGGTTTCGGGTTTGTGGCGACGCTCAGTGCTCGCCATACGCCCACTGGGACCGGCGCCCGTGCCTTTCGGCATTTGAACCATGTGCACTGGAATTTCGGCATTGGCGGGAATTTCAATGCCGCCCGAGCCCTCAATTCCCGAGTGAGTATTACCACCGGCGGGCCGATCAATCGAAGCGGCGTTTACTCGGGCCGCGATCCGGCAAATCCCCCGATGCACGGCGGCGATATCGTAAACAATAATTTCAGGCATACGGACACCTAGGATTCCCAGCGGCGGCAGGAGCGGCATTCAGTCACCAGAGAAACCAATGAAAGGGCTCGTCGTGGCAGGCTCATTCTCAAACCAACCGAAGATCTTGCGTGGCGCATTCGTGGAATACGGATTGAGCATCCCGCCGCTCTTCGTGGTGTTTCAATTCAATCCGGTGCGGCTGACCCGCAGGCGAAGTCAGTCGTTCTCGGTGCCGGGAAGCGTGCAGCGGGCCGAGCGGGAGCTCGCCCAAAGAGAAGGTCGGGAGGCTTCGTGGTTGAGTCTCCGGGACTACCATCAGAGATACGAAGACCTTGCAGATCTGCGTGACGCCCAGCAAGTCGCCGTCCAGGAGGAAGCGATCAACTTCGAAATCCGGCTCGATGCAACGGACAAGCTGGATGAAGGAGATGCGATCACCGGACAGTTCGGCATCGCGCCTCAGCTGGCCACCCTGGAATTGATGGTCCACCCCAAAGAAGAAAGTCTCCTGGGCGCCGCCCTGGGCTCGTTGCTCGGTGCCTCCGACGGCTTCAGCTTTTCCCGGGCGGAGAATCCACCGATGATCCTCTTCATCTGGGGTTTGAAACGGGTGCTGCCGGTCAACATCAACAGCATCAACATCACCGAGACCGAGTTCAGCACCAAC
>JAAEPZ010000082.1 GCA_024231955.1 bacterium
ACCACTGCGCGCTGCCCGTCGCCCAGAGCAGCAATTCCACTCCGGAAGCGGTCGTGCGCAGTTTCCTGTCGCGAGGTCTGCCGACACTCGTGCCGAAGCCGTCCGTGTCCGCTTCCATATCGACCGTCGCCCATTCGGATCTGTCCAATTTGCTCGGAACTCGCGGCGGATTCGACGACGTCGCCGCCGCTGTCGGCCAGAACAGGAGCGAAGAGCGGATGTCGCAAGTGCAGCAAGCGGATCCGACGAGGAGTGGGGATTTCGCCGAGATCAAACTGGACCCGGACGAGATTCTCGGAGACGACATGGACCACGTCAGTGGGAACAGTTCGTCGATGGGCATGGCGAACAACGTGGCAAGCGGAAGCTGTCTGGGCGAACCGGGAGAGATGTCGTCGTCGTCGCTGTCGCTCGGAGAGGACGCGTTCGGAGGGATCGGCGTCGAGGAGAGTCCGGAAGAAGACGAGGAAGTGGACGAGCGTCTCGGTCGCCAGCAGCCAGTCGGCACCGCGTCGACCAGTGGCGCAACGGGAACGGGAACGGGAACGGGAACGGGCAACGCGTCGCAAGCCAGAGCCTTCCCGGCCAGCGTCTTCATTGTCAGTCCCTTTTCGAAACTTCTTCGCTTCTCGCATTCTAGCATACTAGCTAACTTAGGCCCCAAAGGTCCTTTAGTTAGCCCACCCAAGAAGCCTGACCGACATAATGTGCAAGCGGATAAGGGGGTGGTGCGCTCCCCTGGCAATGACCCCGTGAGGTACCCTCACCCCCCTTTCGATTTTCAGAGGCTCGGACCCCCCTCTCGAATTTTTGGTCTGTGGCACCCCCCTCTGAAAGATTCAACATTTTTCTTCAGGGAGGCTAAAATTGATGAAATTTTGATGAAAATTGCTGAAATCGAAGTACTTTTTACTATTTCTATTTCTACTTTCTACCCGTACACCCCCCCCCCTACCGATCATGCCTGAAGTCACCCCCCCTTCCGGTTCCATTTA
>JAAEPZ010000083.1 GCA_024231955.1 bacterium
CTGTTTGCCGACGAAGATGTGGACGCCATGTTTCGCCGGCATTTCAAGTTGGGGATGCCTAGGCTGGAGTTGGGGCAGTACCTGATCGCTCATGGAGCTCAGGTGGACATGACCAAAGTGGGTCGACAGATGCTGCAAGCTCGAGAGCGGGGAGCACAGTGAGCGGAACCGCAGACGGGGTGCAGAGGTCTGACCGCAGCGCTGGATCAGATCGACACTTACTGCAGCATTGTGGGAAGTGAACTGGGAGATCCGGTGCCGCATCAGCAGCTTCCTACGATGATGGACGAGGTCGTGCCACCGACAGTGGCGACCGCTTTCGGAGACAGGTTCTTCAAGCGACTGCGCCCGCCAGTGAATCGATTCTACATCGATCGACCAGCGGCCGAACCTCTGGCGAAGCCGATGCCGCGACCATCAAGAGGCGTGTCGCCGGCTGGGTCTGCTGTGTCCTCATTGCAAGCAGGAGAAACCGCTGCCGACGTCGCTAAGAGAACGAGAACCGAAAGCCTCAGTCCTGGAATCGAGGGCGAGCCACGGGATCGGCATGAGAGCAGAGACCTGATGAAGAAAATGACCCCGGCCTTGATGGCTGTGGGCAGAGGAATCTCGCCAGCAAGCTTCGAAGGTGACAACTGGCCGAAAAAGATCGCCACTCCCCCAGTCAGAAAGATGGGCAGAGGCGGATTCGATGCGCATCTGCAGCCGGGAGCCGACAGGGCGGGGCTGAGCCAAGGGGGGTTCCGGCCACCACAGAAGTGTCTGGCGCC
>JAAEPZ010000084.1 GCA_024231955.1 bacterium
CCCCAGGCCGCCTCAGCCGGGACCCGGCTTCCAAGACCCGTGGTGATATGCCGCTCAACGGGCGGCCTTTTCCCCGGGTCTGCGCGGCACCGGCCCGTGGCGGGGCGATATGCCGCTCATCCGGCGGCATATTTCGGCGGGCAAAGTCGCCATCGCAGCCCCAAGTCCTGGCCTCAGGCGGCCTCAGCCAGGACCCGGCTTCCAAGACCCGTGGTGATATGCCGCTTGGCGGGCGGCTTTTTCTCCGCCAGCGGGCACCTGAAGGGGGAAAGGATGATATGCCGCGAGCGATTGCGGCTTTTGCTCAGCGATCGAGCGGCGCCCGAAGGCCGTAAGTCGTTGATTCAGAAGTACTTACAGCCGGGCGGTGGGCTGAAGGTCGGCGTGATATGCCGCGTAGCGCGCGGCCTTTCGGGGTCGTTAGCACTACGATTACCATGTTGGGCGCGATTGTGCGTTGAAGATTTTTCCTATCCTCTCTCGCCACCGACCAGCACTTTGGAGGAACGATGACCGAGAACACAAGGTCCGGGATCCCTGAGAGGGCCGCAGGCACAGGGGCATCTGGAAGCGGGACCGCTGCTCCCGACTCAAGGCTCCGCTTGAACCAGGGTTTAGCAATCCTATTTACAGGTTTAGGCGTGGGCTGGCTAGTTGGACTCTCTGTGTCACCAGTCGTGAGTGCCGTGATTGCGGTATTGCTCGCACTGGCAGGACCCATGGCGAGTACCTTTCGCGAGGTTCTGCCGTCGGACTCGATCCAGCCCAAGACCAACGCGTGGCCAGTCGCTCTCCTTACCCTGGGCGTGGCTCTTGGCGCAACTACGGGCATATTCGTCAGAACGCACGATATCCTCGGGCCTGAGAACCGGGAGGATATTCAGGAAATTGCTCAAAACGATGGGCACGAGAGCCGAGCAGGAGACCTTGCGAGCAAGACCGGCCTTTTCTCACAGCCCGGTGGAGACGAGTGTAAGGACCTACTCTCAGCAGGATCTAGAAGAATTCGATTCGTCTTTAGAAGCTCGGGCCTCGAAGAGGTGCGGGCACTGGGCGAGCTCATTGAAAACCCGGAGATACTCCAAAAAGTCGCGGAGGCGCTATGCGCAAATTAGTTACGTTCTTGGTATTGTACCTGTCCCTTCCGGCGCTTGCGCCCGCTGCCGATCTCCCCCAAGTCTTCCAAATCGTGGCTGACAAGTGCTCGCACGGTTCGCGCCGCGTACAGACTGGCTTTCTAGCCGATGGCTATTCTGGCCTCATCACGTCTCTTCATGGTGTCTTTGGTTGCGACTCAATACTTGCGCGACGAACCACCGGAGAAAAGGTCTTTGACGGGCTCATTATTGAAGACGTCGATATCGAGAACGACGCGGCCCTGCTCCGCTCCATCGATCTAGCAGCGATCGCCCTCGTCGGACTCCCAACAGGCTCGGTACCGCCGCCCGGAGCCAAGCTCCGGGTCATCGGCCACCCCCAGGCGCTTCTCGTGCAGCATCGCATTGATCTCACCCTCGAGAGCGCGACGAAGTACCTCGAGGATATGTTACCTCCGAGCCAAGAAACCCTACAGCTCTTGCTGAGTCGTGCCAGTCCTGCCGTCGGTATCTTGGTGTTAAGCCTCACAGGGGATATCCAACCGGGCCACTCCGGCGCGCCTATCTTGGACGCTGAGGGAAGGGTTGTCGGAATCGGTAATGGTGGACTCATGGGGGGGACGGTCGGAATTGGCTGGGGGATCCCGCTCGCCCAACTGCAGCTTAGGCCGAAAGAAGAGCGCCAGGCACGACTAGCCATGTTGCAGCAGCAGAACCCGACGCTGCTTTTCGATTTCGCAGTGGCCCAAGAGTTCAGTTTCTCGGCCAGCCCACACAAGACCAAGCCAGGTGCCGAGGTGATTCTCCATTTCAACGAGAGTATCCGAGCCACCTATTCCGTGTACCTCGATAAGCGAGGCCCCTTACCGAGAATAGAGGAGGGCAAAAAGGTGGTCATCACGGTCCCCGGCGACATGGCGAGCGGCGAATACTATGTTGAAGTACGGCAGGGAGGTAGGCGAATCCTCTCCACCAATAAAGTAACTGTGGATAATTGGCTCGACACCTTTAGCTTCTTCGTTACTCCAAAGAGGGTGCAGACGGGCCAGAAGGTGATACTTCACCTGAATCATCCAGATGCCGCAGGTCGATTCCATATCTTCATCAAAGGTCACTACGGCCGGATTCGGAGCAGGCTATCCCGAAAGGCCACGCTTGCGAGCGGCAGCCAGATCGTTGTGATTGTGCCGAAAGATCTGATCGACTTCGAGGCTTACTTCGAACTCAACGCTGAAGGCCGTCAATACACGGCGGGCCCCGTGTGTGTGGATAATCCGAACTATGTTTCTTCATTACCGCCGTGCTGATTTTTCTTCCTTTCTGGCGTCACGGTGCAAAGAGCGCGTCTCAGCCGGCCTGTAACCAGGCTCGCGGACCTCTCGCGGGCCAGAGGACCGCTCTCTCTAGCAACCCCTCTCTTTCGCGGTATAGAGTCGGGGACCCGGGGCCACAGAGGGTTCGGAATCAGCTTGTCGCCCGATGGCTCCGAGAAGGGGTTGGTTCATGTCTTCGATGGGAGGTCTCTCGTGATGGATGTGTGGCATGGGCGTCGATGAATTTGTTTCGGATTCCGAACCAGATCCTCGGCCTGCCAGCCGGCCAAGGTTTGGCGCCCAACAATGCCATTCAGGGGACGCCGACATCGTACCAATCGTGTCCGGTGCCGGTAATGCCGTTGCCTTCGTCGAACGTCCCGAGATGGTTGAAGGGGCGCCCCTGATGGCTGTCCTATATGCGGCCTAAGAACGTGACCTAGCTGAGCAGCCTTGAATGATGAACCTCGACACCTTCCGCCTGGATTCCGATAGTCACTGGCTTAGTGGGGGCCGTAGTGGGCCTTGGGACCCTCATCAAAGCCCTAGATCCGAAGCCCCCAAACCCCC
>JAAEPZ010000085.1 GCA_024231955.1 bacterium
ACCCAATCGGGGCGAGGTGGGAGCTCACCACTCGTGTGCTATGCGTCCGGAGCTGGACGCATAGCACACGAGTGGCTACTCTCCCCGCTCTGCACGGCGTGCTATGCGTCTCGATCCGGACGCATAGTTCCCCCGGCGAGACCGCAGCGGCATGCGATGAGCACCTTCTTTCCAGTGCGTTACGGGCTAGACTCGGCGGCACCCAAGGAGGTTATGCGACCAGGCCTGGACGCATTCGCTGTTTCGGTCGCGGTTCCGAGCTCCCGCCAGGACGCAGACTTAGAATGTTAGTGCGCCTGAGAGGAATCTGATGTCACTCACACGAGAAGCCAAAATCCAGCGATCCGTCGACCCCGTAACCGGCAGGATGGAGACCGTGATGAAAAAGCCAGTTATTTACATTGCTTCGCCTTACACAAAGGGTGATGCGGCGATTAATACTCATTTTCAGTGCAAGACCTTCAATCAGCTACTGGACGATGGCAAGGTGTGGCCAGTTGTTCCTTTGTGGACGCATTTTCAGCACACAGTTTTTCCTCGCCCATACCAAGATTGGATCGAATATGACAAAGCGTTACTGCCTCTATATGATGCATGCTTGAGGTTGAACGCAGAAGTGCCAGAGCTGCACTACTTTGAATCTGAATCTTCAGGTGCAGATGGGGAAGCCAACTACTACAAATCTGTCGGTAAACCACTCTTTTACTCCATTGTTGACATGTATGCATGGGTCGACAGTCTAGGCGCCGATCATGGCGCCTAGACTGCAAGCCATGAGAATTAGCATGAATACCGCGCCTACTAACCAGGAAATAGACCGAACCAGAAAGGCCGCTTCGCGGCCCTTCTGGCCAGTTATCACTACCGTTTGGCGGCAAGTGCAACAGAGACCGATGAAATGAGAATCCTGTGCGATGCAGTGCCGTTTGGCTTTGGCCCCGCAGGGAAGCTGCTGACTATTCTTGGAAAGCTCCCAACGAGTTGGGACATCACTCTGTTGGCTTCAGGAACCACCAAGCTACTCGCCGAGCGGTCTCAGATCACGGGCACGATCGAGTGCGATTCCACTTCAAGGGCGGACCTGCGCAGAGTAAAGAGTAACATAGAGAACGCGGACCTTTTCCTAACCGTAATGAATCCCGTTTCTGCACGTTATGCTCAGGAGGTTGGGTCCAGATTAGCGATGGTGGACAGTCTGTTCTGGATGTGGCACTCGGCGCAAGACACTTGTGTCACCGCCGACATGTACTTCATACAGAGATTTCCGGATTGGGAACGCAATCTCAACCGTCTACGCCCCGTTTCCCCCCATCCCGTTGGCGCGATCGTCGGCCCTCACGAGCCAGTCGAACGTAAAGAAGAGCTGCTGGTCCATCTTGGCGGTCTCCAAAACTCGATCGCACGTGCCGATCAAATCGACACCTACTGCAACGTTATTAGCCGCATCCTCGCGCAAGCACTCGGACATCACCGGTTCGACCGTATTCGAGTGGTTGGAAATCCCGATCCTTTGAAGAAAGCTTTTCACCATTGCGGCGTTAACCGGCTTGAGGTAACTCTTCTCGATCATTCCGATGTTGCCCGCACTCTTGCCTCGTCGCAGCTACTGCTTACCTCACCTGGATTGACGACAACCTACGAGGCTTTTGCCAGCGGTACCCCGGTGGCGTTTCTGCCGCCGCAGAACTACAGCCAACTTCTTATCAGCTCAGTGCTCAGGGACATAGTCCCATCACCGGATTGGGTCGATATTGGCTCGTTGCACGACTTGCTGGCCGGGGTACCTGAAGTGGCCGGTGTGAAACGGGTACTTGACTTTCATTCTGCCTTGTCGGCTAAGTTGGATGATCTAGACCTCCACGAAACGTATGCATCTTTGGTCGCGAACGCAGACGCTCGTGCTTCGGCGGCACACTCCCAACAAGACTTCATCGCCCGTATCGGGGCACACGGTGCCGATGAAATTGTCTCTGAAATCTCTCGACGCAGCTGACGACAACGCGCCTTTGACTAACCCACGTGTATCGGAACGAACCTATGCTCAAACGCGTGTACGACTGGATTCAGAGCGCCGGAAAGGCATGGGCGTTTCGACTCATCATTCTTGCTGGAACGATTGCGCTCCCGCTCGACTCGCTTGGACTAGTCAGCATATCATCCGAGGTGGCACTGCTCTTTTTGCTCGGTGCATTCTACGTCTTTGGTGAAATCTTCCTGTCAGAAATACGAGAGGTGCGACGCCTCAAGGACGAAAGTGTGGAACTTGATTGGCATTCGGCGCTTCCACTAATTCGCGCGGATTTCTCGACCGCCGATCACGTGACACTGATAGCCAGGACCGGCGAGACTTTCTATTACGCCGTTCGAGACGTCATCCTGCATAGGGGACATTTCACCCTGCGTCTTGTGTTGACGAAAAGAGCGGACGAGCCGAACGATTTCCTTGAGCATCAGGCCGGTTGGATACGAAGATGGCAACAGCTGTTCGACGAGGTGCCCGGAGAACTTGCCCTTGAGGTGACCGAGTGTCAGCTTGAAATACAGGGACTCATAGTAGACGATCGCATTTGTTACCTTGGCTTCCGACGAGAACGTACCGGTACGAAAGCAAACCTCCTTAACCACATCCGTTGCACGAGTCTTTCCGTACAAGGGCGGCATTTAATTGATTTCGTCAACACCTGGACAACTATCAGGAAACGCGACCATGTCGTGCTTGCTACAGGCGCAGCCGGTGCCGAACTGGCCGTTAACGTTGGGCCGAAAGCTGACGGGGAGAAACAGAATGATCGAAGCGAATAGGATCGTCGACAATTCAGGCCGCCTAACCAGTCGCTCGAGCCGGACCAGAAAGCCCGCTTCGCGGTCTTCCTGGCCGCTCAGCTCGGTCGATATGCGGCCTGAGAACGTGACCTAGCTGAGCAGCCTTGAATGATGAACCTCGACACCTTCCGCCTGGATTCCGATAGTCACTGGCTTAGTGGGGGCCGTAGTGGGCCTTGGGACCCTCATCAAAGCCCTAGATCCGAAGCCCCCAAACCCCC
>JAAEPZ010000086.1 GCA_024231955.1 bacterium
CCGGCAACGGAAGCACAGGCGGCAGTACGAGATGTGGCCGCAGGTTCCGGGGACGCCGTTGCGCGACAAAGTGGCGGAAATCGATGCCACCGACGACTCGACGAACGAAGGTATCAAGAAGAAAAATGAGTTATTTCTCGATTTAAAGAAACAGGACATATACGTCAACGCACATTTATTGCCGAATATCTGGTGCTCGGCTTTCATTTGGGAAAAATGGGAGGGATGGGCTCGCGACGGCAAATCCCGCACACGCCTTCCGATCACCGATCGTACATTGCGCAAGCCCGAGGGGCATTACTTACACCTGGACCGAGCCGACAGGGACGAGGCCCGGCGTTACGCCGGGGAGTATCAGTTCTTCCATTGGTATAATGCTTTTCCGAGCGTATTTCGGGTACCGCGTGCCGAGCAGGGAGAGGAGCCCGACAATCCGCACACGGGGTGGAGCGGCGGTTTCGACGTGGTGCTGGTGAATCCGCCCTGGGAGCGGATCAAGCTCCAGGAAAAGGAGTTCTTCTCCTGGCGCTCCCCGGCGA
>JAAEPZ010000087.1 GCA_024231955.1 bacterium
GAGGCACTGCTCGTTGGGTTCGTCGAGTTCTGGCTCGAGAACGCCGAGGAGATGCTCGAGGATCAGCCCTACGCCGAGATTGCGCCACATCTGATCCTGATGGCCTTCCTGCAACGGATCGTCAACGCCGGCGGAACCATCGTTCGCGAGTACGCGCTGGGGCGTAAGCGCCTGGATCTGTGCGTGCGCTGGCCGTATGCCGGAGGCGTGCAGCGTGAGGCGTTGGAGTTGAAGGTGTGGCGAGATCGTAAAGGCGATCCGCTGAAGGAGGGACGCCGGCAGCTGGCGGGTTACCTCAAGAAGCTCGACCTGGACCACGGGACGTTGATCGTCTTCAACTGCCGGAGCGATGCGCCGCCGTTTGTCGAGCGCTACGAGCGCACGGACGTCGAGGAGCAGGGCTTGAGGATTACCGTTCTGCGGCTGTAAAGGTCAATCCCGGCGCAGGCCTTGTTCCTGGGGTTCGGCAGAGCCACCGGGGCCGCCCAGGCCCAGGCTATCTCATACCGCCCTCCGGGCTACGATCACGCTGATTTTAAAAATAGAATCCCATCTTCACGATAAGCGCTCGATCCTTCGCACGCGAGGAAACCGCGATCTGATCCCTGAGATCTTGAAACTCGTCGTAAGCCACGTAGAAAGAGGCTCCCGGTTTATAGATCCACCGAAACAGGAGATTCGCATCGAAGTTGTCGTCCCGCCTCCACTGGATCAGAGCCCGGCAGGAGATTCGCGGAGAGAATGCGTAGGTGGCGCGAACGGTCACCAGGTCAACCTCAAAATCACCCGCGGGCAGATCCACTTCGGTGTGCTCGTAATCGATGCGGGTATCCAGACCGGTCACGGGACGAATGACCGCAATGAGAATCACCGTCCTGAACGTGCCGTCGTAGTATTCTCCACCAATGAACCTGGCCGCGGGCCAGACGGCCCGGCCGGGAACCCCTTGAACACCCACGAAGTAATTCCGGAATTCATAGGTTCCCGGCGGGATGATCACGCCGGGACTTACCGCGAAATCATGGACGAGAACCTCTGTGCGGTTAAAGACCTTCATGGCGATCATGATCATGTTCTTCCACAACAGATCGAC
>JAAEPZ010000088.1 GCA_024231955.1 bacterium
TAGCGCTGTTATACAGAAATTTACATAGTCAGCAAACGCGTATCATATACTATATGAATACATCATTTCCTCCTCCCTCTCTTCTGAGGGAGGCGCGCGTCTGTTGACCGGCGGTCGGATTCGCGTCGGCCCTTGTCGCGTTCCGGGTGGCTGGCGGCCCTTGGCTCCATCCCAACGTCCTGCGGTGGCGCGTGTGTAATCGGGCTCGGCAGAACGTCTTCTGCCCCCATGGCGACATCGTCCTGAGCAACCGCGATCCCAGGGACATCGGCGACTGCGTCCGCGATTCTTGCAATGTCCTCGACCGCGTCTGCGACGGCGACTGCACCTGCGACCCTGGCGACATCTTCGCGCACGTCGGCGATCCCGTCGACGTCTTCAGCCACATCAGCGACACCGGCGACATCCTCGGCGGCGTCCGCGATCCCGGCGCCATCTTCTTCAGCGATCCCTGCCCCTCCCTGTGGGTGACTGAGCGATTGAAGCGCTAACTCAGTTGACCCCAGAGGGCTGGGCAGGTACCGCTTCAGGCGGCGAGCATTCCATCTTCGCCCGTTGCTCAGATGATAAGCATATCGCCCAAGCACTTGGACGACATGCAGGGGTCTCCCGAATGGGCTGTGACCCTGAGGTGCCTGTGGGCGCTTTGTCAACACCAGATCTCCAATGGCAAAGTGGCCGCGGAGAGAGACTGGGCGCGCCGCAAGCAATTTTGGCTGTTCTTTGGGGA
>JAAEPZ010000089.1 GCA_024231955.1 bacterium
AATTCTGCCGGTGACATCGCCCATGTCGACGTTGGCGACGAAGGTTGCCGTCTCCTCATCCTCCTCGTCTGCTCTGCTCAAACATCACTTGCGGCTGCGGCTCCAGTCGCGTGGACCTCTGAATGAGCACATCTGCCAGTTCTGTACGAACCTGGTCCGCAATACGCTGTGACTGTATCGGTGTCATCGGCGTCGGTTCCTGCAAATAGGGAAGGAGGAGCGGTGCCTTGACAGTCCCTGCTTGGATCTGTCGTTTCTGTTCCATCTCCCTCTGGCGATCTCTGGCCTGAGTCTGCTCCCTCTCCATATTTGCATCATGGACTGGCTGGCATGCGGTGAGTCCACTAGTCGATCATCCCAGTCTCATCTCCCTCGTTACATCACGTCTGGGTTGAATGAGTGGGATCGCCGATTTCACATCCCAGCGAGTCGGCCTAGAACGTTTGCTCTCAATGCTGCCCTGCTCAGAGCCAGCGGATTGATCATCCATTCATTCGTTGCCACTCCTGCTCAGCGACCTCCTCTGCTGCATCGATTTCTTCGATGATCGTCTTGACCTTCGCGACTGATGCTTCCTGGGCATATGAGTCCCAGTCGGTCTGTCGACGTCCATCGGCTCTTCTTCGAATTCGCTTCCTGATCTAGACATAGACCTGCATCGGTTATCACCATCTCGGCTAGTCACGCTGCCTGTGGCAACTCCCAGAGCGCCCAGGGGTGCTGCCTTTTTCGCTGCTCTCGGTGCTCATCCCGACGGAACTGCGAATGTGTCCTGATCCTGGTCGTCATATTCACTAGGAGCAGCGCTTCCATACTGGCCCTCATCAGCGCGCTCGTAATGACCTCTTTTTGGTTGCATCGTGCCTCTGGCTTGTCGTCCTTTCCAACTCCCAAGCTGCTGCCAAGCTATGCGTTCTCGAACGATCTCATGTCCCATCCCTGCAAATGTCGTCTCAGGTTCGGCAACGGGTAGGCAACCTTAAAATAGCCATCGAACTCTTCGAGATAGTCATCCGAGTCATAGTTCAATTCCTGTCTGATCCTCGGCAATGACTCATTGAACTCTTCCGGTTCTCCTTCT
>JAAEPZ010000090.1 GCA_024231955.1 bacterium
TCGCGAAGCTCATGACCCGCCATCGGGCAGCAATCGACCGAGATCGGGTGAGCCCCGACTCTTGTGCCGAAGGAAGCGGCGTCGGAAGGCCTGCCGGCCGGCGGCATAGCTCCGGGACCGGTGGCCGGGTTGCTGCCGGACGCGACGGTTGCTGTCAGCTATTTGAGCGCACTCCGGCGACTGGCCTGCGGAATCGGCGAGTAGCCACGGTCGGCTTTTTCCCCGGGTCTGCGCCGCACCGGCCCGTGGCGGGGCGATATGCCGCTCAACCGGCGGCATTTGTCGCCGGGCAAAGCCTCCATCGCAGCCCCAAGTCCTTTCCCCAGGCCGACTCAGCCGGAACCCGGCTTCCAGGACCCGTGGTGATATGCCGCTCAGCGGGCCGCTTTTTCACCGCCATCGGGCCTCTGAAGCGGAAGAGGATGATATGCCGCGAGCGATTGCGGCCTTTGCCCAGCGACCGCGAAGCATTCGTACGCCGTAAGCCGTTGTTTCAGAGGTACTTACGGCCAGCCAGATGGATGATGGCCCGCGTGATATGCCGCGTAACGCGCGGTGTTTGGGGGTCGTTAACACTCCGATTACTATGATATGCGGCCAAAGAACCAGAAGGCACCGGAAACGGAACCAGCTCGGTATCTGATAACAAACTTTGGAAATTAGTACTCATGCCCACACCTCTGAAGATAAGGATTACCCTCCGTCTGCATAACTTTATTCTATTTAAGGGATTTGTGCCGGAAGAATCGAAATCTCCCCTGGAATTCTCTTTGATGGGCGGGCGCTTTTGTGGCAGAATCTATGTAGCTGATCCCGAAGAACACATCGCTGACGAAGCGGACGTGACGCGGGACGAGAACCCGGGCGTTTCAGCAGTGATGCTAGAAGACAATCTGCCCTGTCTACGGTTGAACCTCGACTTGACGGACTACTCACCTCCCGAGGATATTACCACTTCTCTCTACTCAAGCGAACTCAATGAAACCACAGGAGACTATTGCGTGGAGTTAGCAGAGTTGGTCCTCGGAATTGAGGCGCAATTAATTCACAGTCTCCGTTTCCTCAAAGAACAGTTCTGGCTTACTCCGAGAGAGTACGAGATAAAGGACCCCCAGAAGTTTCTTGATCAACGGGACGCCAAGTGGCTTAACAAAGATAAGGCCTGGCAAGAACTTTCCCTCCGGGAGCCCATAAGACGAATCACCCTCTTGAGATTTACTTCGGGAATAACAGAGGAAGAATGGGTCGGCTTAGCACCGCGAATGGCCCTAAGCCGATCTCCCCCAATTTGGGAGATTCTAGTAGCGAACGGACTGAAACACCTTGCAGAAGACGATATCAGACTGGCGTTTATCGAGTCTGTTGCGGCGTTAGAGCTTGCAGTCAAGACAGCACTACCGAGACACGTCTTCGCCCGCCTTGGAGACTCCGGGGTTTCGGAGCGATCGATCGAGAAATTGGTTGAGAGGGCGGGGCTTAGAGTGACTACTGAAGTTGTGCTGGGTTCAATGCCTGAGTTTCAAAGCACGCTTAAATCTATTATTAAATCGATCGAGATACGGAACCAAATAATTCATCAAGGCAGAAGATCTGTACCGAGACAGGAAGCAGAGGAATGCGTGATTGCTGCCCTGAATGCTGTGAAGGCAATAATGTCGGAGAACCTAGGTGACAGCCTAGGTGTTGACCAGGAAGGTAGCGCAGCAAGCTAACAAGGCGTTCGAGACTGAGCATACCTATCGCTTCGCGACGGAATCGACCCAAAATCAAAACATTGTACGGCGCCTCAAAAACGAAAAACCAAAGACGAAGAGAAGAGCCGGAACCAGATGAACAAACGCACAAAAAGGCCGCATATCAAAGCGGCTGCACGGGACGCCACAGGCGTATCTGTCGTCCGTGGCGGATGCAGGTTTTGCACCGTCTCCGGACGTCAACAGCTGGCTGAAGGGGCGCCCGTGAGCCGCATGCCGTTAGGTGCTTCTTGAGAGCTGAGGAGGCTTACTCGTGGCGATAGTCGAGTCGTTCCTTACGGTCCTTGGTGCTACCTCGGCTGCAGCCAGCCTGCACAGCTGGTTCTCTGGCATCAAAGCAGGTGGAACTATCGAGGAGGCCATCCGGCAGCTAGAGATCCTCCACGCTAAGGTCGAACGCATCTCTGATCATATTCTCTATGCGCCCGATGTTGAACAAGTCCAATCGTTCGATTCGCAGGCAAGTAAGTTGACGGATCCGAGAGAACTCCGTGAAGTGCTGGAGCCGATGCAGAGTAATCTTGGAACTGATTTGCTTGCCACTGGCGTTATTTCCACACCGGAAAAACTGAAGGCTGCTTTCAGGAAAGATCCTTGGGAAGTACTCATCGAAGCTCGGCCGGCCAGCCGCATGAAAAAGCCGACCAATCCTGATCTAGTACCTATTCTTTTCCTTGATCAAGGCACCCTTTATGTGGGCTGGCAGACCCGCGGCGTACTTCCTATCTTACTTGATTGTGACTATGAGGCGAGCCTCCTTGTCGGGCACACCACTTTGACAGCCTCTGAAGACCCGCCTGCTCTCCCCGGAAATCAAGGGTCCAGGTCGCCAGCCCCTCAGCAGGCGACGGTACCCACTGTGCCCCCAACAAGCACTTTCCCCTCTGGAGCCCCGAGTGCTGACTGCATGATCATTCCTGCGCAAAAGTCATTTTTCTTTACAGCTCACACCAACTGCGAGCTTGCGTTGGACTCCAAGTTCCTGCGTTTTGTCGATAAGGACAACAATAGATACTCCTTTGAGGAGCAGATAGACACGATTGCTGAGGTGGAAATAAACACGCGCAAATGCCTGATGTGGATTCGCACAAACACAGGCACCCTCAGAGAGGTAGAGGCAACCGGGAAAGATTTAAAGCTCATGGCGAAATGGCTAAACGAACGAGGTGTCAACGTCAATGTGTAATCACGCGCCTAACCAGAAGATAGAGCGGACCAGAAAGCCCGCTCATCTCTGTCGTTGAACGAAACCGCTTCGCGGTAGATACGGATTCGTGCTGCACTCCACTACATCGCTGATTCCGGCGTCTTTGCCACGGCCTGACTTGAGAAGCGTCGGGCACCATAAAGGGGACGGTTGACTTACCCGATTGCCGGCTGCAATTGAGCAAAATCCGGTCAGAGTCGCTCCTGAGTGCTTGAGCCTGCCAGGGATCCGGCTCCAGTCCGGTTTGCCGGGCGAGCTCGGCGGGATCGAGCGCCATCGCAAGGTCCAGGGATAGATTGGTGGTCTGCATCGTTTCAGTCCCCTTTCAGGGCCCGTACGACCGCCAGGCGGGCCTCGGGGTAAGGATGTAGGGCCTCGATCACGACTTGCCGTATGCCGTGCCACTCCGGCAGCACCGCCACGTTCACGGTGGTCTGCGCCTCCTGGATCTCGCCCAGCAACCGCGCCTGGAGCTCGATCTGCTTGTGGATCCGATCCACCGCCCGAAGCAGCGTCGAGTCCTTGCCGTCGGCCCGAGCCCTCTTGAGCACCTCCAGGCAGGCGGCA
>JAAEPZ010000091.1 GCA_024231955.1 bacterium
CGTCGAGGTCAGCAGCCGGACGGTCAACGCATGGGCGCTGATGCGACCCTGCGCCGAGCTCAGCGACGTCACCGTCGGCGTGCTCGGACGGTCGCTCGAGATCTCCCCGGTTGAGATCGTCGCGATCAGCTGCCTGTCCAACCATTACCACGCGCTCTTGGTCGCGGAGGACCAGCAGCAGCTGTCGCGCTTCATGCAGCATTTCCAGGGAAACTTATCTCAGGAGATAGCACGGCTCGTCGGCTGGGATGGACCGCTGTGGTCGCGTCGCTACGATGGAATTATCGTCAGCGACGAGCCCGAGGTGCAATGGGCGAGGCTCCGCTATGTACTCGGGGCCGGCGCGAAGGAGGGTTTGGTCGAGAGTCCCTTGGAGTGGCCGGGAGTGCATGCCGCCTGGGAGAGATACGAATCGTCGGGCACCAAAAAATGGGGCACCAAAAAATGGGGGCGGCGATGGCCGGCCATTGCATGCGCTTCTTTGCTCCGGAGTCGTAATTGGCCCACATAATTACTTTACAGTTCCCTAGAGTAATAATCCACAAATTCCTTGAAAGTGCCCTTTGCTTCAGGGAAATGTTTTTCCAAATCTAGGTTATTAGGGAGCTTCCGTGATTGGCCCATGTTGGAATCGAAGTTGAGACGCCGACTGTATGCGCTATACAGAGCGGCGTTGAATGCCGTTAAAACGTTTAGGCATGAACCACAAGGTGGGCGCGCACCTGAAATCACGAGGTGATAGGGAGCCGCATCGTTACCCCGTAAATAGTGAGCAACAACTAGGAGCAATTTCTGCTCGGCGTGCAAATCCTCATCGGTGGAGGCCGTGAGACACAGTGCAATTGGGTTCCCCCCTAGCTTTTTCGCGGCGAGGTCTTCCGACCCGGCAGCGGAAATTGCGGTTATTGAACTGTTAAGTACCTTGAAGAGAGGTAGTATGTCCTTAGTATCCAAGGCCTGTATGCCCACGGATTTGTTGGCGGATACGACGTAGGATTTACCGAACTGCAGTACTTGAACTTCCCCTGTGTCCCTGAAACTACCCAAACTGTATATGTTTGTCGATAGATTTTGTGACTGTTTTGTGTCTTCGTCGGAGTAGCCAATCTTTTCAGCCGCTTGTACACACAATCCGGGAAGTCCTCGGCACAAGGATCGGGGTTTCGGTGCAGGCAACCCTATTCCGGGTGTCGAGTCGGCGCCCCTGCCCCAGGTGGTGTATGCCAAGGGAGCAGCGGGGATGGGGGCATCTGTGGTGCCAGAGGGCATTGAATATAGTGATTGTAGTTTAGAGCACGCTTGGCTTTGGGGGGTGGGATTCGTAGGGGCAGTACCCAGAGACGGTGGGTTATTCCAAGATCGGACTTGTCGCTTGCCAACGTCGGCGGAGGGGAAGCGCTGGAGGTGATCCCCCGGGTTTAAGACGGGAAAGGAGGCCACCGATCGATGGTTGAGGTTGAAGTCCGGGGTGGCGGAGATCGGCTCGCGACGCTGTTGGGAGATTTTGTTGTCGTAAGGGGCGGGATTCCGTGTCGCCGGGGGCGTGCCACCCGGTTGCCCTGCCTCACGAGCCATCTTAATAAGTGCCATGTGTTTTTCGAGATGGCCAAACGCCGGGGAATCGACGGCCAGATGCCGTCCACCCGTTTCCCCTGTCCGTTGGCTTATCTTGGGCTGCCCCCCCGCGGCGATCGCCGCCTGCACATGTGGCGCCAGCTGCCGTCCACCCGTTTGCCCAGCCGCGGGGCTCATCTTGGGCTGGGCCCCCGCATCGATGGCCGCCTGCACATGCGGCGCCAGCTGCCGGTCCCAGGTTTGCCCAGGCGGCTGCGGGCTTATTTTGGGCTGGCCCCCCCCCGCGACCGCCTGCACATGCGGCGCCAGCTTCTTAGTCCAATCCGGTTTGCTCGGCATCGGGAATCCTCCTTCCAACGCCGAGTATACCATCCAGACAGGCGCCGAGACCACCCCCGTTGCAGAATCCCAAGCCAGCCAGCCGCGCCACCATCGTCGCCGCAGCCCCCACGGTGGATGTCAAGGTAGTTGTCGCCTGAATCTGCTTCAATCTGCTTGTCCCAGATCGGCATTCTCGGTCGGTATCCTTTCAGGATTGAGTCGAACGGCACCGACCGGTGTCCAATTCCGGGTTGCTCCGGCCCAGCGCTC
>JAAEPZ010000092.1 GCA_024231955.1 bacterium
AAGCGCTGCTCCTAGTGAATGCGATGACAGGGATCAGGACACATTCGCAGTTCCATAGGGACGAGCAGTGAGAGCAGTGAAGAAGGCAGCACCCCTGGGCGCTCCGGGAGTTGCCACAGGCAGCATGACTAGCCGAGATGGTGATAACTGATGCAGGTCTATGTCTAGATCAGGAAGCGAATACGAAGAAGAGCCGATGGACGTCGACAGACCGACTGGGACTCGTACGCCCAGGAAGCATCAGTCGCGAAGGTCAAGACGACCATCGAAGAAATCGATGCAGCAGAGGAGGTCGCCGAGCAGGAGTGGCAATGAATGAATGGATGATCAATCCGCTGGCTCTGAGCAGGGCAGCGTCGAGAGCAAACGTTCTAGGCCAACTCGCTGGGATGTGAAATCGGCGATCCCGCTCATTCAACCCAGACGTGATGTAATGAGGGAGATGAGACCGGGAGGATCGACTAGTGGACTCACTGCATGCCAGCCAGTCCATGATGCAAATGTGGATAGGGAGCAGACTCAGGCCAGAGACCGCCAGAAGGAGAAGGAACAGAAACGGCAGATTCAAGCGGGGACTGCTGAGGCACCACTCCTCCTTCCCTATTTGCAGGAACTGACGCCAATGACGCCGATACAGCCACAACGAATTGTGGACCAGGTTCATACAGAACCGGCGGATGTGCTCATTCAGAGGTCCATGCGACCAGAGCCGCAGCCGCAAGTGATGTTTGAGCAGAGCGGATGAGGAGGATGAGGAGAATGAGGAGGACGAGGAGAATGAGGAGAACGAGGAGGACGAAAAGGATGAGGTGGACAGTTTAGAGGACAGGGCTGGGCGGGGAGAGCTCGTGGACTTCCGCTGACGTTTGCGCCGAAACCATTCCCGATGACACAGTTCACCCGCAACATAAGCGACTGGACGTCGACATCATCGCCAACGTCGACGTGGGCGATGTCACCGGCAGAATTCGAAGCAGCACGAATGGCCGCTCAACAGTTGGCACAGGTTTTGCAGAAAGGAGGGTTCGCGGCGCCGAGTGGACCAGCGTACCACCCATCAGCATCTGCATTGCCGGCGATCAGACCGTGGAACCAACCGGAGTACCAGCAGAGAGACCCGAGAATGGAGCCGAAAAAGAAGCCGAAGTCGCAGCCGCAGCATTTCGTAATGCTGCAGGAGCTGGAGGACAGACCGGCCCAATTCGTTCCGATACACCAGAGACCTGGTTATGTACAGGAAATTGCAGCTTCGCCAGACAAGCAGGTTCCGATGGATCAGGGTAGTGATCACGACACT
>JAAEPZ010000093.1 GCA_024231955.1 bacterium
AAAGGCGGTCATGAGCGCTGACGGCCCTTGCCGCAGCCCGCCGTGGGAGAGGGGGACGGGGGAGAAACCAGCGCAGTCGGCCAACATGTGCAGCGCTGCACATGTTCCACCTGACCAGTGTCGCTGATCGCCCATATGGAGACAATCCGGGATCGCCGTAATGGCGCCACCTGATGATCGACGTAATGGAGCCACCGATGATCGCCGAAATGGAGGCACTGGTTAGGGTGGAGTAGGCGTTAACGGGGCGTAACGGCGTTCAACACTGATCCCTCAACCGGGTACCCTCCAGTCAGGAGGTATCCATGGAGGTTCGAGATGTACCAGTACCGACATGTCCTCGTCAGGATGCGGTTGGGCGACAGGAGATCGCGAGCAGCCGTCTGATGGGGCGCAAGAAGGCCAACGCGCTTCGCCATCTGGCCGCGGAAGAGGGTTGGCTCGAGGGTCCCCTGCCGGATGACGAGACGCTGGCGGAGCGCTTGGGTCGTCCCGCCCAGCGTTTGTCTTCGGAATCGCTTGTCGAGCTGCCTCGACGGACGACCGAGCCACCGCCGAGTCGGCCCTGGCGCAACGCCGCGCGCCAGCTTCTCGGCCTCGACCCGCGCCGCCTTGTCCTTCTCGTCTCGTCCTGCAGCAGGAGGCCCCACGACTGCTCGCCCTCCTTGGCGCCTCGGCGCTTGCCAGAATTGAGCCACTTCTGCTCGCGAAAACTGAGCCACCGACCATTTTTGTCAGCCAACTCTCTCGGCTCCCAGACCGTTGGGCCGCAGGGGCTGTCAAGGCCGCGAAGCGCCGCAGGGCAGCCTTGACAGCCCCTGCGGTCCAGCCAGAATCGGGAGCCGGGAGGGTTGGCGCGCGCCAAGACGGCGGCAAAGGTGGCTCAGTTTTGCCAAGCAAAAGTGGCTCAATTCTGGATAGCGCTGAAGCCTTGGCGGCCTTCCACAGGGAGAAGTTCCGCACGTCCTCCACAACTTGACGGTCCTCCCCTGGACGCCTACAATGAGCTTCGCAATCCAGTAACCTCGCGATTCCGTGATGATGTGCGAAAATGGCACTAGGACAATTCAAATGGCAGCAAAACAACGCTGCGGGCCTCGGAGCTCCCCTACCGTCTGACCGGCAGCGCGTCCAGTTGCCGCCGGCGAGGACCCTACGCTCCAACAGCCTGCTGCAGCGTATGGCTCCTGTCGTCTCTTCTTGCAGCAACACCTCTTTCGTCGCCGTCGCGACGAGCAAGAAGGCGTCGCTCTTTACGTTTGACGGTGTCTTCATCCGTCATCTCGAAAGCCGACCCCGGGGAACCGTCCTCAGTGCCGCGTTGACGATGGCCGGATCGCTGGCCGCCGTAGGTTATTCAAGCCGCTGGGTTGACCTTCTCGACTTGAAGAGCATGGGGGTCACTCGTTCCCTGCGAACGCGTTCCCGCCCCCGCCTTCTTCACTTCCTTCCTGACGGTACGCTCGCCGTAGCCGGTAAGAAGAGAATCGAGCACTACGACGTGAAGCGTGCTGTCCGGCTGGCGGATGCGGACATCGTACAAGCGGAGCTGCTGGCGGCGAGTCCGCGTCATGAGCTTTACTATCTGAGTAAGAAACGGGCGTTGGCCTCTTTATCACTCGAAACGCTGAGACCCAACCGTCGCGTGAAGCTCAAGGGCACTTTCGACTCGCTGACGCTCAGCTGGGACGGGAGCGTTCTGATGGGCACGCGCCGAGTCGGTCTTGGCGCGGAGGCCGAATGGCGGGACGGTGCCTATCTTCGTTACTTTGGCCGTGCCGACCTGCAAGAGGCGAAATATCTGAGCTGCGCCGTTCGCCCGAGACGCTTTCTCGTCTGTCATGGCCGACGCGCCGTGATCCTGAATCCGGCCCGGCCTGAAAAAGTAGAGGAGCACTACGATCTCCCCTTTGCGCCAGTGTACCTGGCTGCCGTCGGCACCGACGGTTTCCTGGCCCAGGACGAAGAAAACGACGTTTGGATCGTCACGTTGCCGGCGGTCAGCGAGCTCACGAAGGAGCGCGGCGAGCTCAACGGGCTGGGTGACATGGTTGAGCTCCCCCCGGAGATGACCCGGTGGAGCTGGAAGCAGCTGAAGTTGAAACTTGGCCGCCTTCTCGCGACCGTTGAGGAACGCTATCAGATGCGGATGGCCCTGGCGCTGAGCGCGTCGGACTATCGGCGGCTCCGAACCGACTATGACGAGGAGCTCCTCGGCGCTCTGATCCGTTTTCGCGGAGCGTTGCGGGATGCGGGAATTCTCGACGCGGCCCTGGATCAAAAGTTGTCCGAGACCTATGAAACGGTGAGAGCGGATTTTCTCGCCGCCGTTGAATCGCGCCTGGGCGCCAAGCAGATCATCCCTTAGAAACAGCCTACGGAGGACCGCATGGCCGACTCACACGCCGTTCAGAAATCTCATCTACCGATGAAGGTTGAAAAATCGAGCGACATTCTCCAGTCGACGGATCCAAATACGTTCGCCGCCTTTCTCGACCAGTCACAAGAGGGGATTCTCACCAAGATTATGAGCGCTGAGGTGATTGCCCGCGCCAAGAGGGACGCGATTCGGGTGCAGGCGGAGGAGCAGCTCCGCATGATGCGGCTCGCTTTCGACGCCTGTTTTCGTTCCGGAGAGACCAAAGCGGAATCACTGATATCCAGCGAGCGGCTGAACGCTGTTCAAGATATCACAAACCTCTACCAAGACCGAGTCGATGACGCTGTGAATTCCTATTGCGTGAGAAAAGCGGAGCTGGACGAAAAAATCGCAAACAACAAGCTTCCCGCCGCCCTCGCCAAGAACCTGCTGGAGCGAATCGACAGAGAACTGGAGGAGGAACTTGACAGCTTGAAGGAGTTGGTCAACAAATTCAGGGAAAAGATGTCCGCAGGATGATCGCGACCAAGGATCAAGGTGAGATCTGCGGCGAAAATTCCAAGACAAATGATCGAAAGGAGAAGATGCATGGCGAACCCTCCTGAAGACAGAGTTTTACAGACCGTCTTTTTCGGTTACCACGCTTCTGGGAAAACGACATTCCTGGCCGCCGCGCTCCTGGACGCCCAGCAACCACGGCAGGGACCCAAGCTGAACATCGTCACCGCCCGCCCGATGGGCAACGACAACAGGCACCTGGAGGCGAGAAAGGCGGAGCTCGCATCTGGAGATCCCGTCAACAAGACAACCTATTCCGAAGGGGTGCTACGCTACGACCTTCTCCTGCGGCTGCCGGGCCAAAACCCAATCCGTATCCACACGATCGATTTCCCCGGAGAAGTCGCCGGCGACGACGACATCGACGACCCGGGGAAGAAAGAAACTTGGAACGCGCTCGACGTCGAGCTGCGAAAAGCCGATGGCCTTTTTCTCTTCTTTGACGCCGAGCTCCGCCATCGCCTAGGTATGTCCAGGGAATTGCGCGGCCGCTTCGCGGGCCAAGTGAAAGCGATCGCCCGGGCGGCGGAGGTGTACTCCAAAGCCAAACCGAACAACCCCGTAACCGTAGTGGTGACCAAGGCGGACCTGATCGACAGAAATAAGTCGGCTCCCGAGATCGCGTCATGGCTGCACAGCCTCAATACCCAGCCAGCGAAGGCCGTCAAGCTCTTTAGGTCTCTTTTCGGAACCGATGCCGAGATCGCCCTGGGATCGCCGCAAAGGCCTTCCTACGTTCGCTATATCGCCTCTCTCGGTGCCAACCCGGCACGCCGCGAACTCGCCGACGGACGCACCATTTATCACCTCCAGGATCTCGACGAATGGCGGCCTCTCGGGCTGCGGGAAACCCTCAAAGAACCTCTGGAGCGCGCCTGGAAGATTCAAGCCGGCAAAACGGCCGGCCAGAGGCTGTATCGCTTTCGCTGGCCGATCGCCAGTTGTGTCGCCGTCCTCTTTCTTCTCGCGGCGTCGCTCATCTGGGATCTGGCTACCGCGAATCGCCTGGAAGAGCTTTTTCTGACCTACGAACGGGACAACGTTCCCGTCGAGCAGGTCTATAAGACGGCTCAAAGCGCGGACGCACCTCCGCATCCATTCCTCTACCTGCCGGGAAGATTGAAGACCGTGCTTGGCTTCACTCTTCCGGAGATCGGGCCGTCGAAGGAGGTGCGTGCCATCAAGGCGGAGCTCGAGCATCGGGTCCTCATCGAGAGGTTCGAGTTTCTGACAGCGACGCAGGGAGAGATCTTCAAAGAAGAGTACAATGATCTGTCCTCGGCTGAAAGCGCCATCGACAGCGGCATGAAGAGCTGGCTCGAGCTGCTCGAAGACGTCCTTCAGCGCCGCGGCGAACTCCGCGGGAAGGAGCGAACGCGCGTCGTCAACGAGCTTGAGGAACCCGTGACCCGCGCCATCGCGGTGTTTGTCAAGGACAGCATCACGCTGATCTGGAAGGTCGCGACGCAAGGCTCCTTGGACGTGGCGGTCGTCGAACCGCTCTCGCGGACCTACCTGCAACAATTCGAAGGCCTTCTAGGCCGCGTCGAGCCCCGAAATCTTGTCCTCACAGCTCTGGAAGACCTGCGGCGAATCCATACGACGGGGCGGTGCGAAGTCCTCGTGGAACGGTACCGCATCGCGTCTCTGAAGACGGCTTCGGACTACCAGGGATTGTTCTCGACTCTGAGCGACCTTTGCCTCAAGTGCTCCGAGGCCCCGCAACACGACGCCGTTTGCCGACAATTGCCGGAAAGAGCAAAACTCTGGGACTACTACGAGGCCAAGACCATATACGACACCTTTCCCAGAGATTGGGCCGACCAGTTGCCGACGAAGGAAATCTACGATCTCGTTCAGAGTTATCTCGAGCATTCCAGGACCCGGCGAGCTACCGTCAGCCGCCATACCGGTCTCTATGCGAAAGAGGCCGAAACGTTCATGGAGTGGCACCGGAGCCTCTCCCGTAGTTATGCGGTGACATCCGTCGACCTCTACTTCGCCGAATCGCTGGAGTTCGGTTTCTTGACGACAGAGCCGGAAGCGAGAACGCGAAAAAGCGGTTATTCAAACGAAGTCTACTACGTGGACGTCCCCTCGCCGCCGCTGGGCAGTATCGAGATCTCGTCCACCGAGGTTCTGGGCACCTTGGCATACGCCGAAGGTTGGCGTACCTCAACGTCTTCGCCGGTCTCGTTCTCGTGGCTTCCAGGGACGACGATCAAAGTGCGCATTTACAACAGCAAGTCCGGAGCGAGCCTAGAAAGAGAGTTCTCGGGCTTCTACAATCTCTATCAATTGCGCGACGGTGTCTCCGTGTCGGGCGTGTCGATGACCTTCCGAGGTCTCGACCTGCCGCCCGTACGCCCGAGGAAGTTACCCACCGTCGTCCCCCCGACGGGGCTGAGGTAGCGTGACGGTGCCCACTGTCCACCACTTCCTTTTCGGCTCGATCAACTTGAAGGACGAGCCGGGCAAGATTGAGCCTGCCTCGCGGGAGTTGCTGGTGGCTCTGCAACGGTTGATGTCCGGCGCGGATTCGGGCGCGCATTCCCTCCGGCTGTTTGACAAAACAGGAAGCACGGGGTCCGGCCGTGACGCCTTCGCGGAATGTGCCCGCTGGGCGAGCCAGGACATCCGTGACGAAGTGGGCTGGATCTCCTTTCCTCTTGATCTCACGGTGGCTGGCGAATCCAAGGAGTTTCAAGTCCTTTGCCGGATGTATCACAGCTGGGCCAGTGGCAACCGACCGTCCGCGACCGGCCACGCTTATGTGCTCACGGGCGAGGAGTGGGAAAAAATCGACTTTAATCCCTTCCGGATTCCGAACTTCTACGAGACCTCGGCGCGCTTTCAACAAATGGGAAAGCTGGCGGACGAGGGACTGCCGACAAGCATTCGCGAATCCCGGAAGGACCCCTGGGCGCGGCTTCAGGAGATCCGGAGGTCCGTCCAGGCGGAAGGCCGGCAGATCCCGGAAGTTGAGATTTCCCGGTGGCTTCAGCAGATCCTAGGGCAGTACCCGGTCCGGCTTCCGGAGGACGCGGAGCAATGGCTCTTCGAGTTGCTCGTCCTCTTGCTGCCGGTCCACCAGCGTCGTCGCCTCGCTTTCTGGTCCGGCGCCTTCGGCGTCACAGCTGAATATGAGGAGTACTTCGTTCTTGGCCGCGGCCGCGGTGGCGCGGAGACGGCCCAGGGCTTCTCAGCGGCCGGCGAGGCCCGGGGGACCGACGTTGGGAGGCTCCTCCACGACGAGCAGGTTTATCGTGACTTCGTCCGTCAGGACGATCGGGAAAAAATATCTGATTCAGGTAGGCCGGCGCTAACACAAAAGATCAAGGCAGGGTTGAGCGCCGGCATGGAGTTCCCCTCAGGTTATCCCGGGAAGAGCGAGCCACCGGGCGCGGTACCGGATTCCGCGACCGTGCCGGATCCCGCGGTCGCACCGGCTGCCGAGGAGCCGTTCCGAAAGCCACGGCTTCTTCCGTGGAAACGGATCGCCGCCGTCCTCGTCGTCTCGGCTCTCGTCGTCTGGGCTCTCTTCTTCTTTTGGCGAGGCGAACCTGAGGAGTCCGGCGCCGAAGAATGGATTCGACGATTCGAGGAGATGTCGATGCCGGGCGACGCGTTCGGTCTCTTCGTCGAGGGACGGGAAATCTTGCGAACGGTTCCTCCTGACGGCGAAACGGCGGCTCAGATGAACCAGCGACTCGTCCGTCTGAAGGGCAAGATGCATGCCTATCTCGGGGACATGATCGGCAAGGAGACCCAGAGAGAAATCTGGGACGCGCTGGAGCGGGTCTACGCGGTCCACAACGCCCCCCCTGCCGAAGAACCTGATCTCCGATTCGCCACCGACGGATTGATTGACACCTTGCGGGATCGTGAGTCCTGGCTGATCACGCGGCACGACGCGTCGGCGATCGAAGAAAGGCGTCGAAGTTTGGAGCACCTCGAAGAATACTATGACGGCGGTTCTCCCGTCCTGCGACCCGCCAACCTCGAGAATCTACGGGCCTCGACGAGACGTATCGAGGCCCGCTTGGCGTTTGACGAGCTCAAGCGAGAATGGCAAACGATCCGGGAGGATAATCTGGCCGAGGCCCTGCCGCTTTTGGTGCGTGAGATCGCCGCTTACCGCGGCGATTTCAACGAGGTCTTCTATCCTGAGGAGCTGGACCGGTTTGAAAAGAATCTCTACACAAATTACGAGAGATTTCTTCGCAGCCCTCTCTCTCAGAGTTACACAGGAATGAAATCGGATCTGACACTAGAACACTACCGGGAATTGGAAAAAGCGGTCGACGACTATCATGTTGCTCTTCAATCGTTGCCGGCGACCCCCGCGATCGACCGGTTCAAGAAAGTCAAGGACGTTTTCAGAGATCTGAGCCGAAACCCGAGGCTGAGGTACAAACGCTCAAAGGGCTCCGCAAGGATCGGATATCGCCGTTCTAGAAAAGGCCGTTGCATTACCACATCTGGCGACAAATTGAGACTTGACGACCTGCTGGAAGCCGAGGACGCTCGGGTTTGCGTGGTCTGGCGATACAAAGACGAGGAGGATGAAGAGACGCACGATTTCAACGTCAATGAAATCGGTCGCCGCGGTTCTCGGAGACTGTTTGAACTTTACTGGTCGTGGCCTGATTTCCGATGAAGATGCGTGAGTTCAGAATCTATGTACTTTTCCTCATCTTGCTCGCCGTTCGCTTCGTCGCGGACTGGCTGAGGTTTCCGGTCGACGGTTACCCTCCGGCCGGGGTCAAGGCCGTTGACGTCGTCGAGTACCTGACCTTCTACTCCGCGGTCTACCTGAGTTTCTCTTGGATCCTACGGTCGCGGGCGAAACCTGCCCTTTGGGCTAACGGCCTCGGACTGGCGGCGACCGCGCTCTACATGTTCGTTCACATCTTCGAGTTCTTCCTCCCCGCCAGCGGGCGGACGGCGTACTATGCGCCCTCCGAGCACTTCTTGCTCAACGTCGCTACAGGTTTCGCGGCGACGGGAGACATCGGCCTCTGGCAATTCTTGAGGCTTCCGCTGTGTGGCGCCTTTCTCTACGTCGCCCAGCGTTGGACCGGGCTCAGCGTAACGACCAGCGTGCTTAGGCTTGCGGGCGTCTACACCTTTTTCATGCTTTACGTCCATCCGACCGTTTGGGCTTTTACTCCTCAGGAAACAGCCGTGGATGAAGCGCGGCTATTTGACGCCGGTGTTCGGAATCTGCTCATCTGCGCCTACGTCACAGCGGTGCTTGCCTTCGCCTGCCGGCTGGGCTTGGAAAGAAAGGACGGGCCCCGCGGGTGGCGCGACCTCACCAGCGATCTCTTCTACGTCGTGCTCATGATGCCGGCGCCGACTTTCGTCACGCGCTACACGGCGACGGAATTGTGGCTTGTCGTTGTCACAAGCCTGGTGATGCGAGGCCGCCTGCGGCAGCTCTTGCCGGGATCGCGCCACGACAGACCCGTCTTCGCACAGCTGACCGCCGGTCACATTCTCCTGCTCGCCGCGTCCATCCTCTGGATCGGAGTTGAGGCGGGTCACTGGCTGATCCTTGTCGTTCTGGGTGGAATCGCCTGGGAAACGCTGACGGACCGCTTGGTGGGTGGACGCCTTGCCGAACGGCCGGCCAGGCTTGCCGCGGTCACGGCGACGGTTGGGTTGAGCTACTGGTTGTTCATTTCTTAGCGGTGTGCCGGCGGTGTGGTGGTTATCGTGAGCAAGAGTCTTGATTCCTCCTCCTCAACTCGGCCACCGTTTCCGTGGTACGGGTGGATCGGAATCTCCGTGCTGATCTTCGGTGGCCTGGGGATCGTCGCCGACATTGTAATCGTCAAACGCCTCCTGACGCCGATTCTCTGGTCCGGCTACATCCCCTTCGCGGATGGTATTCTGAAACGCCTTCATGGGTGGTCGTATCTCGGGAGGCTGCGCCACAACCTCCCCGTCATCCTGATCATTTCCGTCGTATACTGGATGGTCTTCGAGGGCTACAACCAGCACATGCAGGGCTGGCGGTATCTCGGTCTACCGAGCGGAGGGCCGATCAGAACAGCGGCTTTTGTGTGGTCCTTCGCGACGATCGTACCGGCCTTGCTGATCACCAACGAGATCTTTCTCGGCTTCGCCGCCGACGCTACGGAAAGAAGGCTCCTTCCCGGCCGGCACCCTGCTGTTTTTCTTCTTTTCTTTCTGGGGCTTGCTCTCTTGGTGACGCCGCTGATCACTCCACAGCGCATCGCCGTGTATCTCTTCGCCTTCGTCTTCACCGGTTTTATTCTGGTCTTTGACCCTCTCAACTGGGTGCATGGAAAGCGATCTCTTCTGGCCGAGCTGCGGGCGGGCAACTTCAGCTTGGCGTTGGCCCTGACCGCTACGGGGTTTTGGTGCGGACTGCTCTGGGAAGCCTGGAATCATTGGGCGACGACGAAGTGGATCTACGTTTTTCCAAGTCACGGTTGTCCCAATCTTTTCGAGATGCCGTTGGTCGGTTACCTGGGGTATCCATTCTTCGCAGCCGAGGTCTTCGCGCTCTGGGAGTTTCTGACAAGCGCGAAAAGAGCTGTTCACCACCCGCCGTTTTAATGCCCATGGCCCTTGACTTGATGCTGAGCGGCATTGCCGGTGATGCCCTATGGTGAAACCGACCAAGGGCTACCTGCCCTTTATGGTGCCAGACGCTTCTCAAATCAAGTAGAATCAGCAAGTTAGGCGATCCGAAAATCATTTCAAAAGCCATCGATTGCGCGCTGGTGAATTCCTTTGTAAGTCCCGCATTGGCAGTTAGATAAATAGTCTTAATTGCTGTCGCGACACCTCGCTCTCGCGAAGATGTGACTCATGTCAAGTCTCCTGTTTCCAGTAACTTTAACCACCAGCTGAGGAGTCAGAGGGTACCTCGACCCCCCTGAGAGGGCCTCTGGGCCGG
>JAAEPZ010000094.1 GCA_024231955.1 bacterium
ACGTCAACGTAATCCTTTGCAGCGGCTACAACGAGCAGGAAGCTACCCAGCGTTTCTCCGGCCAGGGTCTGGCGAGCTTTCTTCAGAAGCCTTACAGCTTCTCAACGCTGAAAGCAAAGTTGATGCACATTCTGGAGTAGGTTCGGAGTCAGGCTCTTTGCAGGAAGACCCCACTGCAGTAAGCGGCTACAACTTGTAGCTTGCGGGGCAACTTGTCAGCGGGTGAGATTGGTCAGGACTCTTGCTCCCTCCGGACCCACCGCGATCAGGTCCTTATCGCCATCCCCGTCAATATCTGCAGCGACCACACCTGTCCAGACACCTGAGCCAGGCAGCTTACCGAATAGATAAAACCCGGCTTGATAAGAGAACGAGCCCGTACCGTCGTTGTACCAAATTTCGAGTTCTTCGTCGACGGTTTCGTCATCCCTGGCCCATTGGGCAATTGCTAGATCCAAGTCGCCGTCCAGATCGAGGTCATCAACTGCTACAGAACTCGTCATATAGAACGTCTGCTGGCCCGCATAGGTCAGTAGTCCGGTTCGATCGTTAATGTACAAGTGGACGCCTCCAAGAATTGCCATCGCATCCGGATACCCATCAGCGTTAACATCGGCGATCTGCAGAAATCCGGTATTTTGCTCGTTCACTGAGTATTTGAAACGAATATCCTCCGGGTCGTAGTATTCGTACGCTTTTAGGGCATAGGGATCGCAATTGAAAAGCAGAAACTCGGAGACACCATCCTGATCAAGGTCAGCTGCAGCGGTGGTCCAGCAAATTTGTGTGTCCTCGTGCAGGATCGGTGGCTGCTGAAAGGTCCCGTTGTGGTTTATGTAGATGCGCAAACCAAAATAGTGCTCACTCACTAAGAGGTCCTTATCATCATCGCCATCAATGTCAGCCGCCAGCAGGCCACAGGATGTGTCGTGCGTCAGAAGTATCCTTGATGAGACGCCGGAGACAGAGATGTCGTCATAGAGCACCGTTTCGCTATCCTGAGAAGACACGAGTTCGTCTACACCATCACCATCAAAGTCAGCAGCAACGAGCGGTGGTAAGACAAACCAAATGGTTGAGGATGGAAACTCCCTCAACATACTAAACCCACCACCACCATTTCCGGCCAAGACGGTGACAACATCTCTGCCGTAGTCCAACGCGGCAAAGTCGGCGACCCCATCACCGTTGAAGTCTCCTGTGACAGGCCACAGAAACATCTGGTCTGTAAGAAGTTCGTTGGTGACAGCAAATAGAGAGTTGTTCTGAAGCGTTGAGGAAACCACGACGTTTGACAGCAGAGACCAATTGTCGGCTTCATCGCGAGTCTTGACTGCAAAATGATATTCGGCTCCCGACGAAAGGCCTGACACTACAAATGTCTCCGTAGTCCCCGATGCTCCAGGGGCCGGTTCCCCGACGCATTGAGTTGCCGCCTGCCAATTGGCCTCAGATATTGTCCCAGTGGAGAAGCGAAGATCGTACTCCGACGCTTGTCCTGCATAACCGTCATCTCCCGGTGCGGACCATTCAAGGGTGACGCTGTTATTTGTGACGAGAGCGACTCTAAGGTTAGTGATAAGCGCAGGTGCTTCCAGATCGGCTTCGGCGCCCGTCCAGCCGCCCAGTTGGATTCGTCGATCGGCGATTCCGAGTATCTGATGTCATATGCCGAGGCAACGCCTTCAAGACCATCATCACCCGGCGCGGTCCAGAACAACGTCAAGCCTCCCGGAGTCGGCGCCGTGGTATTGAGGTCGTCAATCCTCGCCGGGGCGGTGATGTCGGGCTGCACAACTACGTCGATCTCGATTCTGGGCTTCGCAAACGCATTTGGTTCCAATAGATCCGGCAGCTCTATACCAAGACAGACCCAGGTCCACCACCAGCCGTGCTCGCTGTCGCAGGCGGAATTCATTACCCAGGCTTCCATGCTGATCTGCGATGGCTCTACGGTCCCCTCAGCGACAGTAGTGAGCGTCAGCAAGTCCTCGCTCACCTCCACCAGATTGGAGTTGATGACCAGCGGCTCTACCGCAAGAGACGGAAACGACAAGCCGGCATAAGACAGTACGTTCATGAGTTGAACGCCGGGCATGATCCCGGACAAGGCATTCGTGATGTACTGCAAGACTTCCGGCGCTGATTTTGCATAGTACAAAGGATCGATCTTGACCGGTCCCGGCAGCGTAATGACCTGTTGGTCACCAAGAATATCTGACAGGGCGCCTATTTCGATTTTCACCAGTATGTCGGCTACAAGCTTGTCCACTGTCGCAGCGGGCAGGAAAGCAAAAACACCGTTCACAAAAATCTCGAGGCTGGCCGTGACCGGACCGGTTTGCGATCTGAAACTCCCCCAATATTCGATTTCTGCCGTTTGGCCGACTTTCAACGGCGCTCCGTCCGGAGGAACTACCACAAGATCGACACGGTACAGATCAGTCGGCATGAAGCCTTCGATTACGCTGTCCACCGCGCCGATGGCAAACGTTATAACAGTAAGAGATATGTTAGCAGGCGCGGAGAGGCCCAACGACCCAACGAGCGATGCTACGTTGATGACCTTCAGAGCTGCCTTAACAGCGGATAGCCCAAAGCTTATGTTGTCGCCCAGGATAAGGCCGTGGAAGGCGTCATACTCGCCCTGGTCCGATAGGAAGCTTCTCAGGGCGGCGCTGCTCGACGGAATACTTCTAAAATACCCCGAAGACCCAAACAGGTCCGCCAGACCGGAAGCCACCAACTGCTGATCCAGGGCCACCTTCTCAGAGTCTGGCAGCGCTGAGAGAACGGCGGCGGCGTCGGCAAGGACGGAATCCAGAAGGGACATCGTGGTTCGGAGCGTATCGAGTCTACCGGTCGATATCATTCCGCGGCTCTCAAGCACCTCACCGCAGACTGAGATTGACTGATTGATGACAGAAATAGAGTTAGTCAGTTCCTCGGCTACCTGCCCCGGTGCTTTGCCCGTGGGAGGGGACTCCGTTAGCTGAAATGACGCAAGCTGCGTTTTTGAGCCTGATGGGTGATCGACGAACATTTGATACGACCCGACCGGCAGCAAGGGGCAAGCAAACATGACGTTGGAGTCTGCCTGGGAGTGTACCGGAAAAGCCAGACTATCGAATACTATGACCAGATCATCCGACGGATCTGGAGATTGCACACCGTAAACGGTGATGATCGTGCCCGGGGCTCCCGTTGTCGGCGTGACAGATTCAAAGACAATGTTCGGCAGGATCGGTATTGTTGGAGCGGGCGGAGATTCGGAGTCCTTCGAGCAACCAAAGCAAAGACACAGAACAAGAACGCTTAAGGATATTGCAGCGAGCGACAGTCGAGTCCTAAACATAGATGGCGGTCCTGATGGTAGAGCTGTGAGTTGGCAACCTGCCTAAAGATAAGCCAAATCGTGATTTAGTCAAGGAGAGAGAAGGCCATGTTTATCTGTTCTGAGCGGTCTTTTGGCTTTCCTGAGATAATTCTAAATTCTGACCCCGCCCAAAGCCGATAATACAGATAGGTTGAAAACTCTCTCTTCTCCCGAAATCGAAGGAGTCTATCCTATGACCAGAACCCTGTTTCGCTGGTTGAGCGTTATCGGTTTGACTGCCGTGGTTTGGGCGGCTTTTGGCTGTGGCGACGACAAAGTCACGTCGAG
>JAAEPZ010000095.1 GCA_024231955.1 bacterium
CTTCTCAGGTCCCGGAGCTATTGAGCACGACCAGCCATCAGGCTCGCTTGAACAGTTCTACCACGGCTATGGCGATGGCGATCAGCTTGAGTCGATGACCCGAGGAAGCCAGGGCCAGGTTCGTTTCACCTCAGGCTCCAATGGTCGAACAACGGGCCGAGATGGCGTTGACTTTGCCTATGACGCCGCAGGTCGTCGCACCGAGGACGACCGCTACACCTTCATATGGGACTGGCGGGGCCGCCTGTACGAGATCAACGTCAAGGACGAGTGGCCTGCCAATCCGAACACTCAGCCGAACGAGCCAATCATCCCCGCCTTTGCCGGCCATCAAGTCCGCTTCGAATACGACGGCCTTGGTCGCCTGGAGAGCCGGATCCATTTCGGGCCAGAGGAAGACGGCGAACGGCCGTTGTATGAGAAGCGCGTTTTCTTGTGGGAGGGCAGCTCTCTGCTGGCCGAGATTGCTTATGACGACCTTGCCGAGACATCCAGAAGGTGGCGGAAGACCTATGTACCGGGCACGACTGGCCTTGACGACGCCATTCAGGTCCGGATCGAGACAACGACTCCGCCAAGTGACAGGGTCTACACTTTCAGCCGTGATGAGCTTGGCACGGTCCTCGCCGTGCTCATGGAATCTGACCTCGCCGACCCAGACTTCGAGGTCGACCCAGGAAACCCGCTCCTCCTCCTCCGCTATGTCTACACACCCTTTGGCGAAGTCCACGTAGAAACCGGACCCGAGCTCCGCGCGGCCGGCTTCAGCGAAACTGTGATCAGCGTGGAAACGGACGCCGGTGAAGCTGACCAAGTC
>JAAEPZ010000096.1 GCA_024231955.1 bacterium
ACAGCGTGATTATCTCAAACTTCATTGTCCCGTTTATCCCTGGCCTTTTCAAAAAGACCGGCGTTGCGGACAATTATTTTCCTGTTTTCGGCGTCTACTTCCTTCACGTACTCGAGGACCGCCGGAAAGAGCACTTCCTCTTTGTCAACAGTCCGGATCACATAAACATCGTTAGCCGGATACTGCTGGACATCGGTAACCTTACCGATTCTTGTCCCGGCCTCATCGAACACTTCGCACCCGATGAGATCAAACACATAATATGTGTCCTCCGGAAGCTTCACCAGCTGATCTGACTTCACGGCCAGATGGCGATTGGTAAGCCGAGAGGCCGCCTCGGGCGTATCAACGCCCGCAAACTTCAGGATCGGCCGATCGGTCACGAGTCGCGAACTCTCAATCGTCATGCGCTGCCAGGTGCCTTTCTCGTCGAGATAGATTTCCTTGAGGTCCAAAAACCTTTCGGGGAAATCCGTCCACGGCGTGACATATATCTCACCTTTCAGATCGCGACTTCTGCCCAGCTTACCGACCTTTATGTACTCAGGTTTAGCTACCGGTAACTCCAGTCTCTAGGGAAGGACGCCCTATTTCCGACAAACCGAGGCGCCGTGCGCCCTATTCGGACTTTTCTTCCGGCGTATCTTCTTTCTTTTCCTCGGCCGGAGCTTCTTCCTTAGCGGCTTTGGCTTTCGCTTCCTTAGCCTCGGCAGCGGCCTTGGCATCGGCTTCCTTGGCCTCGGCGGCGGCCTTAGCTTCGGCTTCCTTCGCAGAAGCATCCGCGGCGGCGGCCTCGGCCTGTGCGAGCGCAGCCTTCTTTATCTTGCGCGTCTTTTTCTTGCGCTCTTTGATCGTCTTGCGAACTTCGATCTCAGAGACATCGGCGCCGGCCTTGGCCTTGTGATACTTCTCCACGAATCCGATCTGGGTCAGCAGGGAGCTGACAGTATCGCTGGGCACGGCACCCTCGTTGAGCCACTTGGTCAACTTGTCTTCCTTCACTTCGATCTCCGCGGGGACAGTGATCGGATTGTAGGTTCCCAACACTTCCAGAAACCGGCCGTCACGTGCCCGGCGGGAATCCGCGGCTACGATGCGATAAAACGGACGCTTCTTGGCGCCCATGCGGCGAAGTCTAATGTGTACTGCCAATCGAGTACTCCTCCATTCTCTATTGCTTGAAATTCATTAAATTCTGAGGTAAGCCCTTCATGCCTTTTTTCCCCATTTGTCCGAACATCCTCTGCATCGCAGAGAATTGTTTCAGCAACTGGTTGACAGCCTGGACCGAGTTACCGGACCCGGCGGCAATTCTCTTCTTGCGGGGGCCATTTATGATACTTGGGTTACGACGTTCTTCGATTGTCATCGATTTGATAATCGCGGCGGTCTTTTCAATCGCCCGCTCGTCGAACTTGACGCCTTTGAGCGCTTTGCCCACTCCCGGGATCATGCTCATGACCGATTCCATCGGTCCCAGCTTCTTTAACTGATTCATCTGCTCCAGGAAATCCTCAAAATCAAACTGAGCTTTGAGGAGTTTATCCTGAAGTTTCTTAGCCTGTTCCTCATCGACCACCGCCTCGGCTTTTTCCACCAGGGTGACGATATCCCCCATGCCGAGAATGCGCGAGGCCAGACGGTCCGGGTGGAACGGCTCCAGGTCGCTGAGTTTCTCACCGATCGAAGCCAGCTTAATAGGACAGCCGGTAACTTCTCTAATAGAAAGCGCCGCACCGCCACGGGCGTCACCGTCGAGCTTGGAGAGCACCACGCCGGTGATATCCAGCCGCTCGTGAAATTCCTTGGAAATATTGACCGCATCCTGACCGGTCATGCTGTCGGCCACAAGAAGGATCTCATCGGGCGAAGTGCTCTTCTTGATTTCCTCAAGCTCAGTCATGAGCTCGTCATCTATGTGGAGTCGCCCGGCGGTATCGAGTATGACCAGGTCGATGAAATTCTTTTCGGCGTACTTGACCGCCTCGCGGCAGATCTTCTGTGGGGATTTCCCTTCGATATGGAAATGCTCTACCTGGATCGAATCGGCCAGCACTTTGAGCTGTTTGACAGCGGCCGGGCGATAGATATCTGCCGCGACCATGAGCGGTTTCTTGTTTTGCCGCTTGGCCATCAGCGCCAGTTTGCCCGTGAGCGTAGTTTTGCCCGAACCCTGAAGGCCACAGACCATGTAGACGGTGGGGGCTTTGGTAATGGGGGTGAGGGGGACGGCTTTGCCGCCGAGCAGTTTGACCAGTTCGTCGTGGACGATCTTGACAATCTGCTGGCCG
>JAAEPZ010000097.1 GCA_024231955.1 bacterium
ACCCTTGCCGAGGATAGCTTCGCGGCCGTCGGCCGGGGGGTGGTGGGGGTGTGGTCCTGGGTGCGTCCGTGGCGTCGGCGGGCGTCGGAGGTGTGAGAGTCCTGCCGATCAACACCGATACTGCTACTGGTGTCCGGTTCGGAAGTTAGTTAGCCCGAATGAGCACCATGCTCCGCTCGGAATTTCCACCAGGTCATGCCCCAAATCGACAGCTCAGTCGATTTCGATGGCATCTCATTTCCTGGAGAGACATTCCATGGACTGCAAGCTCCAACCTGTCCACGCAGGATTGCAGCCTCTCGGCCATCAGCGACAGCTCCTCGCAATCACCGCCGAACGGGCCAGCAGGCGAGGGAAGGCGAGCGCGATCGTGGCAGTAGGTGCGCCGGCGCGTCGGGGTTGTCGGGGTGGCAAGGCCAACTCAGACGCTTCTCAACTCAGACGGACGCTTCTCAACTCAGACGCTTCTCAACTCAGTGACCCGCAGCCAGCCCGAATCCGTCTTTTCCATGTCGACGCCGAGCCAGGCCTTGGACTGGATCTTGGAAGCTAGAAGGTTGAGGCAGTCCTGGACGTCGTGGTCGCACTTCTTCTGAGGGCTACCGGCCAGGGCCGTGCCCGCGAGGGCGATCAGGAGGGAGAGGGTCACGAAGGTGA
>JAAEPZ010000098.1 GCA_024231955.1 bacterium
AGTAGTGGCACTTGCGCTTCGACGGTGTCCATCAATTCTTCGTTGCTCTGGCCCGGAGCAAGTTCAACGCCACCTTCCTCCAACCTCTGGTTCAAACGCTGCACCTGGGACTCTAGCTCGGCCACACGTTTCTGTTCCAGCACCAGTTCCGAATGGGTCCACAGCGCCCATCCGGCCAGCCCGGCGTTGGCGAGCAGGGACGTGAGCAGACAGAGTATCAGCAAGAGCGCGATACAGCCGAGGGCGATCTGCCCCATGCGCTGGCGAGATATTTTGGGTTCATTCGTGGTTTGTGTCATTTTCTCCTTGTAAATCAATGCGATAGCGGCACTTTTGGCGTTCTCCCTCTCGATACATATCGCTATCGTCCGAAAAATCGACGATCTCGACCAGTTCGGCGCCTGCAAGTTCACACGTCCTCCGGGATGCGGCGTTGTCGGGATTACAAGTGATCCAGACAGCCTCTAGCCCGTGGCTTCGCGCCAGGGGCAAAAGTAAGCGGCAAGCCCTGGCAGCATAGTGGTGGCCCCTGTGATCCGGGTTCACGCCGTAGCCAATGTGCCCGCTGTACATCACGACGCGATCTATATTTCCGATCCGCAAATCAATGCGCCCGATCCACGTGCCATAGCGCTGTCCGGCGATCTTCATTTTGAATTTATA
>JAAEPZ010000099.1 GCA_024231955.1 bacterium
CGAGGTGACCATGGCGGAGATACGGCACCCATACACCGCGGAAGGACAGCCGATGGCGCCCGGTGTCGTCCAATCCAGGCCCCACAGGAACGAAGAGGAGGTCATCCGTGACGCTTTGCGCCATCTTCTCCGCGCCCGACCCGACGCCAGGACACGGCCGGGGCCGGCCCCGGATACAGTCGAAGAGGCAGAAAGCGAGGGCCAAGCTCCCAAGGGTTGAGCAGCCATGCCAACGGTCCTACGCATCGGTCCCTATCGATTCTTCTTCTATGCAGGAGATCGCGATGAGCCACCGCACATCCATGTCGAGCGCGATGAGCACGTCGCCAAGTTCTGGCTGGATCCTGCGAGGCTGCAAAGAAGCGGTGGCTTCAATAGGAGAGAAATCAACAGGATTCACAAACTTGTTGAAAAGCACCAAGAAGAACTACTGAGGAGCTGGGATGAGTACTTCCACGACTGAACCACAGAATCCGTTGGCTGACGATGTCGAGGTTACGGAAGAAGCCTTGAAAGTCGACCTCGCGGATGGTCGGACCATCTTCGTTCCAACGAGTTGGTACCTTCGACTCTATCACGGCACGTTGGAGGAACGGCGCAACTGGCGTCTGATCGGCCGCGGGGAAGGGATTCACTGGCCGGATCTCGACGAAGATATCAGCGTTCGGAACCTGCTTCTTGGAAAACCCTCGAGCGAGAGTCACAGGTCCCTCAAACGCTGGCTCGAGACTCGCAAGAAGCGTGCGGCATGAAGGATAGGTGCGTCACCTCGATCAGCTGGCCGGCCGCGATCTGAAGCACGCCGTCCGCGGGGTTGGCGGTGTATCTCCTTTATTTTCAATAGGTTAGACCAGGTCACATGCAGCGGAAATGGCATGCTTCGAGGATGTATGGCTGCCAGAGGCCGATACGTCGACCTTTTCTTGCCCTACGCATCCTTGACCCTGACTGGGGATGCAAAATGTAAATATTCGGAAGTCTTGAAGCGGTCGAAAGCCACGAAGCGCACTCCCATCCGGAGCTGTTCCGCCAGCTCGAGACACGAGGCCAGTTGCAGGGCGTCAGCGGCTCGCAGGGGGTGACGTTTCAGGAGGGAAATGCTCTTGCGGTTCACCGACGTCGTCACTTC
>JAAEPZ010000100.1 GCA_024231955.1 bacterium
AGGCGACGAGGACCTCGATCTTCGCTATCGCGACGGCAACCGCACTGTGATCGAGCACGTACAGCTGAAGCGGCGGGGCGAGGGCCAGGCGCGGTGGTCGATTGCCGAGCTGGTTCGGCGGGTGCTCGCTCCGAGCCTGCGGCGATGCTTGACCGCCGAAGAAAGCATGCAGTTGCACTTCGTGACCGATGGGGAGCCGGCGTCCTCGCGGTCCACGTCCGCGTCTTCGACGCGAGCTTCGACAACTTCCTCCGTCAGCTTGTCGACGAAGCTCTCGAGCAGTTGGAGTCGGCCGGGATCCAGGACGTGAGGCGCCGCCGAGAGCACCCGCGTAACCGCCTGCTCTCGGTCCTGCGCGCTTTCCGGTGTGCCAACCCCACAACGCCGCTACTACTTCTGATCGACCAGTTCGAACGCCTGTTCGAGGAGAGCCGCGTGCGCATCGACGAAACGCTGATGCGGGACGTGTGGCGCCGCTTCCAGGAGGTCTCGGGCGAGCTTAACTCGCTTAATCGCATCAGTTTCGTAATCACCGCTCGCCAGCATTTCTTTTGGGTTATGTTCCCGTCCGATTCACACCTTCGCAGCTCGAGCTTTCGATACCTGACGCTGCGGCGGTTCCAGCCCGAGGAGGCGGCAGCGCTTCTCGATCGCCTGCTTGAGCTGTCCGGACACGACATGGACGCGGACGGCCGGCAGGTCTTTCTGGAAAAGACGGACCACGAGCCCCAGCTCATGGTGCTCGCCTTCATCAACACCTTTGTTGACCGCGACGGGGACGGGCCGGCCGGGGCCGCCGAGCTGCTCAAGCGGACCCCCTGGGATGGTGTGTTCCGGCGCGAGGTCGAGCTGATCCGGCGCGACCGACTTCAGGAGCTTATTGTTTTTGCAATGGCCAACATTGGCCGTGAACTGTGCGAAGAGGCGGAGATTGCCGAACGAGTGCGGTTAGTGGAGGCGACTCCGCAGCGACGCATCCGCGACGCCCTGTTCGAGATCCAGAATACCCATCGTCTGATCAAGCAGCCACGGGCCGGCAAGTACGCCTTCTACCATCGGAATGTCGGCGAATGGATCGCCGAACATTACAGGACGGCGTTCCCTGAGGCGTGGGTACATGAGGGCTTTATATGGGACCTGCAAAAGATGGTCGAGGAGGAGGAACGCATTCATCAACGATTGGGCACCCTGATCGACGCCGACCGCTTGGTGATCCTCGATAAAAATCGAAAGCTGCTACAACTGGACGATAAGCAAGTGGCGCTGATCGTCAAGAGCTGCGTTGCCCGCAAGCTAGACGCCGACCCCTGGATTACACAGGCGCCTCAGGTGCTGCCTGCGCTAGAGGACTTCCTGCTCAACTCCTTGGAGGAAATAGATGACAGCCAACTCGAAGCGATCGTCGAGCTACTCGGCCGCATCGGCAGCCCGCGCTCTCTGAAACGTATCGCACAGCTAGTAACAGAGAAAGAAATTCGAGAAATCAATCCCGATCTCGCCAAGGTATGTCTCGCCGCGATGCACAACTCCGGCTTCCGCCCCACCGACCCGACGCGGCTGGGACAGTGCCTGGTGGCGGCCATCTATGTCGGCGACGATCTTGAGCACTGGCGCAAGATTCCGTTCGAGGTGCTGAAGGAGGCCGTGCAGCTGTTTCTCGCCTCTCTCGACGAGCCGTCGGAGAAGCGGCTGGTCAGCGCGACCAATATACCTGCGTTGTCTTACGCGGCACGCCTCGTCCCAGGCGCGGAGGAGCGCATTGCACGCTTTGTCCACGCTGAGATGAAACGAGAATCTACATTTGCGTGGAGACACGATAAAAGTTCGTTGGCTGGGGCATTCCGTCGGCTGATGGCCTTGGAGCTCGATCGCTGGCTTGATAAGATGGCGACTTACCAGGCCAACGACGAACTAAAAGCATTTTGGGTGGTAATGGCGCTCTTTGTTGGCCTGCTTGACGATCTCGCGGCTGGCAAGCGGATAACGATACTGTGGCATCTCGAGGGGATGCACGCTGAGATTCTGAATTGGTTGCCAGAGGATCAGCGCAGGCGGTACCTGCTGGCGGTGGCCAAGATCGCGTTGGCCTCCGACCAGGCGTCCCGCGCGCGAGCGGCCCTGGAACAGATCAGTCTCGTCCAGTGTGAGACTGCGGGTTATGCTGAGCTGGCAGAGGAGCTCGAGCTTTGGATCAAGATCTCAGACGATGAGTCCAGCGATGTCCTGAAGGCGGTAAGGCAGGCGTTGCAGGTTTCTGAGATAGACGGCACGGAGTTGGTCGGGGGTCTGATCAGAATAGCTGGCGTCTCGGATGCCGGAGTCGTTTGTGGGGAGCTGTTATCGATCGTCGAGCAGCTTCTGAAAAGGAGCGGTCGGGGGAATTGGTTCCATGACCCACAGCACCACAAGGTGGTCGGTCTCCTCGAAACCACCCTGAAACTCCCAGCGTGCGCCGACGCGAAACTTGCGGATCGTCACCTCACGCGGCTGCTCGCATTGGCGCGCGAAACCGCGGCATCTGAATGCAATGCTTTCCTTGCCGTCGACCTGGTCGCCACGGTCGTGCTGCACTGGGAGCGTTCCGGCATCGACGCCAAGAGAACGGCCAGCACCGCCGAATGGTGCCTGCAAGGCTATCGCAAGATCGAAACCTCCATGCTGAGTGAGTTGAACTTCGAGGATCTGTGGCTTCGGGCTGAAGCCCTGAGGCGTTACGGCGCGGTCGCGGCGGTTTTAGGCAGACCTTCGGCCGAGGAGATCAAGCGCCGAGCTCTGCGCACCTTTCACCTGGCGATCACCTATTTCGAGACAGTCGACGACGACAGCCCGGTAGACTGCCAAATGGATGCGCTGGAGCTAAGCGCCGAGATCAATTCTGGCCGTATTCCGGCGGAGGATATCTATATATTCATGCCGTGGGTCCTGGAGGAATTCGGCGGTAAGCTGTGGGAGCGCGGCCAGCAGCAGGAGGCTCTTGAGCTCATTGCACTGGTTCTCGATACGTGGGGGGAGGAGGCTGTTCAATATCTGGACGAGTCTTACCTATTATGGCTCGAACGCGCGGCCGTTCGAGGCGTCTGGGACATAGCAGCGACGCTTTGCAGGGCAGGGAGCTCAGGTTGGTACTCAGATTGGTTCTTTGAAAATGCCGCCGCTCTCGTGTCGGCGGCCCTCAGTGGCGATGGCGCGGCGCGACGGTTTGTCGATGAACTCCTCGGTACCGACGAGGACAAGATCCTTCGGACCTTGGTAGCGGAGCTACTCACCGCTGGCTCACCCGACCTCGCGCAGCGCGGTATCCGGCAACACGAGAAGATCGCTAATGAGATGGACAAAGACCACGCGGCGATGGGTTGGTTCAGCCCCGCGTTCAAGGCCGGTCAATGGGCGCTAGCCTACGCCTGCTGGCAGCGCGCCTCCGGCAACGATGAACTGATGATTGAGGCGTCGAAAATGACAGCCGATCTCGCGATTTTCCTCGTTCGCGATCCGGACGCACCGGCCGCGCGTGCGTTGCGCGCCCGGATCCTCGCCATCGATGACGTCGAACTCTTACAGGACCTCGGCGACACGGTCGCCCAGCTGGGAGAGGATGAACTGAGCAAGACCTTATTCCAGCGCTGCGACGAGGTGATAAAGTCGGTATAGGTACCCGGATCTTCACATTCATTTCGGTGGCGAACCTCAAACGCGAGAACTCTTTGCCACGGCGTAGGGTTGCCGCGCTCGTTGAACCGGGATCGATCACCGAGCGGGCGTAACTGATCGCCCGCGCACGGATAATGCCGGCCAGTCGGCCCGGGGGACGAAGTCCCCCTTAAGACGCGAAGCGTCCATGCGTGGGCTGCGCCCACAAGCCGGCTGGAAGCCGGCGCTCCCAGCACGATCGAGGTCGTTTGTACGCACCACGCCGGATCGATCACCGAGCAGGGGGTGGTGCCCGGATAATCTCCCGGTTCATTCGCTAAGTATGCAACTCATGCGTGTTATCAGGTGCGGCCGGGGCCGGCTCGGCGATCCGCCGACCCGGGGCGCCGGCGACGCCCTCCAGCGTCCGTCGGTATTGCTCGCATAGACGAACGATGGTGTCGCGATCGAAGACGTCGGTATTGTATTTGAACCGCCCGAACAACGCATCGCCGTGCTCGTAGATGAAAACCGAGAGATCATGGCGCATGCGGTCCCTGCCCACTCGGAACATTTCAATTTC
>JAAEPZ010000101.1 GCA_024231955.1 bacterium
AGATCTAGAGACGATACTGGAGACGAGCGAATGGACGTCGACAAACCCAGAGGAAGTCGCGATTATCGAACACATCAACCGCGCAGATCGAGACGCCCATCCAGGAGGCTGTCTCGCCAACGAAGGTCGCCGAGCTGGAGCAGTGACGATCAGAGAGCAGCCACGGGCTCTGAAAAGAGTGCCGGCACGCCGAGACGCGGCAGACCAACCCGTTGGGATGTGAAAACGCCGCTGATTCCGTTTATAGAGCCTAGACGCGATGTGACTATGGAGATGAGACCTGGAGGACCTTTGAGCGGACTCACCACTCATCATCCGATTCCGAACGAGGAGCAAGAGAGACAGCAGAGAGACGATATGGACCGGCAGAAAGAGGAAGAGCGAAAACGACAGATCCCAGCTGCGACAGCTGAGGAACCGTTCCTTCTTCCCTTTTTGCAGGAACCGGCACTGATGACGCCGACGCAACCACAGCGCATAGTGGACCGAACACGTACCGAACCGGTGAACGTACTCATTCAGAAGTCGGCCCGGAAAGAACAAGCACCGCAGG
>JAAEPZ010000102.1 GCA_024231955.1 bacterium
CCCCGCTACTAAAGCGGCCCGGGTCACCCCCACCGCCGCTCGGACCTGACTAGCTGTGTCGCCGGTTCGGCCGGCTGTATATTCGGAATCCGCCCATTCCTTTGTCAATATTGGGTCCGCCGACCCCGCTACTGTATGTTCACGCGAGTCCGCCGACTCTTCTATTTCCGGGTCCGCTGACCCTTTTGTTCTTGGCTCCGCCGAGCCTTTTATTCTCGGCTCCACTGAGCCTGTTCCCGCTGGGTTCGCTAAACCCATTCCATCTGTACTTTCTGCTTCTGCGCTTTCGCGCAACATTTCGACTTGGATTTCCTCTCTGGCTTCCGACCGCGATCGTCAATTTATTCTTTCTGGTCTGTGTTTCGGCTTCCGTCTGGTGCCCGCCGATTTGCCGGATATTCCTCCGGCTGACTGTCAGAATTATGCCAGTGCCTTGGACCCCGCCGTCAAGCCCCGTCTGGATGCGCTCTTCCAATCGGAGTTGGATGCTGGTAAATTATGCCTTTCGGCTACTCGCCCGACGCGTGTTCACGCCATCGGCGCCGTCCCAAAAAAGGACTCTCCCGATTTTCGGCCCATTACCGATTGCAGTCGGCCCCGCTCGGATCCCCTCAACGCCTATATCCGGCCACACCTAGCAAAATTTCGTTTCGCCTCTATCGACCGGGTGGTTGGTGCCATGACCCCTGGTTGTTTTATGGCTGTCGTCGACATCAAAGCTGCCTTCCGGTCAGTTCCGGTTTTTCCCCCACATCGTCAATTCCTTGGGTTTTGCTGGGAATTTCCGGGCTGTGCCCCCTGTTATCTTTTGGATTGCGTTTTGAGTTTTGGTCTTTCCTGTTCTCCTATAATTTTCCACCGGATCTCGACTTCGGTCGTTCGTATGATGCGTCGCGCCCGTGCACTGGGTTTAATTCATTTTTCTGAAATCGTCGTCTATTTGGACGATTTTTGTCTCGTGGCTCCGAGCGAGCACGACTGTTCGGCGTCCCTACAGTTTCTGGTTCGGCTCCTATGTGATCTGGGATTTCAACTTTCGGCTTCAAAGCTCGTGTCGCCCAGTCAGCGGGTCCGCTACTTGGGGATCGACCTGGACTCGATCCAGATGAAATTATTCTTGCCGCCGGACAAAGTGGGTCTGCTTCACTCGATGGCCGCCCATTTGGTCGCTCAGGAGAAATGTTCAAAATTGGAGCTGCAGCAGTTTTGCGGGTTGGCGAATTTCGCTTCCAAAGTCGTGCGTGGCGCTCGGACCTTTTGCAGGCGCATTATCGATTTGTCCAATACACTGCGCGAGCAGCATCACAAGACTCGGGTGACCCGAGAGTTTCGAGCCGATCTCGACTGGTGGGTTCGTTTCTCCAGTCGCTTCAACGGCGAAGCTGTCATTATCGCTGACTCTCGACCCCGTCTTTTGCTCCAAACTGATGCTTGTTTTGCCGGCTATGGTGCCGTTTTTGGATCGCTCTGGCTGGCCGGCACCTGGGCAGGCTCCGCTGAGCCAGCTAATGCCCATTTGCTCCCGGCTTCGCCTATCTGGACACCGCAAGTGTCCGTCCCCAATTCGGTGCTTGATAATATCAACTACCTGGAACTATTCGCTGTGCTACTGGCCGCTCGACAATGGGGTCATCTGTGGCGCAATCGTCGGATTCTGCTTCAATCCGATAACACTCAAACCGTTGCCTGCATCAACAATGGTTCCTCTCGGAATCCACTCGCTACAGAATTGCTCCGCGAGCTTTTCTGGCTCTCCGCTGAGAGCAATTTTCACATGACCGCTAGTCATTTACCAGGACATCTGAATGTGACCGCCGACCGCTTGTCGCGGCTGCTTGACGCCCAGACTTTGCCATCGATTCTTATTTCTGCCCCGCCGGGCTAGCTGTATTTATCGCTCTTGTAGTTCTACCCGTTATGCTTGCTTTTCCTTGACATACACTTATTTTACCTTGACCTACATTTTCTTTTAGCCGACTTGCACCTGCTGAGCTCTCAAGCTGATGTCTTACTGTCCTCCGGCTTGGCTCCCTCTACTCTTCGCACTCGTCGTTCCCAGTGGGGCTGCTACTACTCCTTCTGTTCGCATTACCGGCTTCTTCCTCTACCGGCCTCCGCCCGACAAATCTGCCTGTTTGCTACCTACTTATGTGAATGTCGGAAGCTCTCTCCAACCAGCATCACCAACTACGTCGCTTCGCTCAAGTCGCTTCATCTCTTCCAAAAGTGGCCCGTCCCGCCTCTTTCGGATCCGTCCGTGACTTTGACACTCGCCGGGATTCGTCGGCGCGGCGCTCTTCCCGCCAAGCAGGCAACCCCGATGTCGTTGTCCGTGCTTCGTCGTCTTGCTGCTGACTTCGATTCCGCTTCTACCTCCGGCTACCGCGCCGCCTTTCTCGTCGCCTTCTATGGCCTTCTACGGAAATCGAACGTCGTTCCCCCTTCGACTTCCCCATCGCACATCACTGGCGGATCTCACGTCTGCAGGGCCGATTTCACCTTTACTGACTGGGGGTTTTTACTTCGGCTTCGCCAGTCCAAGCAGCGGAATTTCGGCGACTCCCACATCGTCATCCCCTACTACCGGCATTCAGACCCGCTGCTCTGCCCGGTTTCCGCGTGTCTTGCTCACTTTGCTTCTCACCGGGCTGTCGCCGACAGCCCGGCTTTTCTTACCGACCGATGTGGTCCGATTACCCACGATCTTTTTGTCTGCCAACTACGGCTCGGTCTGAACCGTCTCGGGCTCACTGGAACCGACTACTCTGGTCACAGTTTTCGTCGCGGCGGTGCGACCTTGGCCGCCAATTCCTCACTTTCCGCCGACGACGTCAAACTCTTCGGTGATTGGTCCTCGGACGCCTTCATGCGTTACATTGGCTCTTCGTTGCGACAAAAGACTACTATCGCTAAAGCTCTGGCCGACGCTTCGGCTACTACATCTGTGTAGTTACTTCTGCTGTGTTTTCTTTTCTTCCTCCTTCAGTCGAACCGCGTTCGACAGGGGACGCTTCCCCCCAAGTTCCTTCCTTGTACCTTGCTGCTTCCGGTTCGGTGAACCGCCTCCACACACTCACCCCTCTCACACCTTCTTGGGCGGGGCCTTGGCAGTTCCTGGCGCTATCGCTTTAGTCCAGTAAAAATGCCCCAGCCCAAACGCTTGTCACCACACTCACATAACACACACACTCAACAGTCGAGATTATGTGGGAAATCATGCCGGTTTGTTAGAAAGAACAATGTGCACTTAGTCTATTGGGGCGCATTTGAACAGTAGTCAGTCCCTGCTTTTGATCCACGTGTTATACATTCCCAAGGGGGAGGCAAAGGCCCTCTCCTACTGGGACAAGCTTTTTTGGATGTCCCCTACACCAGGGTAAAAATTGCCAAAAAAAACACCAAAAATAATGCACCCCTGTTTTTGACTTCTATTTGGCCCCCTGCCTCTCCCCCCTAGTATTGAGTC
>JAAEPZ010000103.1 GCA_024231955.1 bacterium
GAGATCGCCTGCCTGACAGACAAGCGCGCTGTGCGAGGTTACGATGAACTGGAAATTAGGAAAGCGTGTCTTCAGCCAGTTTCCTATATTGCGTTGCCATCCGGGATGGAGATGAGCGTCGACTTCATCGATGAGCGCAACACCCCTATGCGGGACTACAATATTCCCGTTTTTCATGGATATCAGGTCGGAGCCGGGATAAGCCTCGTCAAGATGCCGCATGATGTCGATCATGAGAGCCAACGCCGCCCGGTACCCCTCACTCATGTCAGCCAGAGGGAGGGTCGTACCACCGCAGTCTCGCAGCCACAGGCCTTCGGAGTCGATTCTCTCGACGCGTAAGCCGTTGCGCAGGAAGTCGTCGTTGAGCAGCCTGATCGTCTGGTCCAAGACGCGCGCCTCTTGCAGTTTCGACTCGAGTTTCCTGTAATCGAGCTCCTTCAGCCAGAGCTCGCATTCGGAAAGGGTCGCATCTTCTTTGAACATCGTTGCAAGGCGCGCAACGCGGCTCGGCCCCGACATCAGCCGCTGAGCTTCCGGAGAGGCGCCGTAGAGGCGCCGAAAGGGACCATAGCCCACCGCGAACCAACCGGCCGTATTATCCGCCCATGGTCCGTTGATCGGACCTTTCTTGCCATGCCGCCGTCTGTTGTCGGGCTTCACGGAAACTTCCGGACCGCCCTCTCTCCGGAGACTGAGCTCGGACCAGAATGGTTTCTCGTACCGGCGGCCGGTGGTGAATC
>JAAEPZ010000104.1 GCA_024231955.1 bacterium
AGAACCGTCCACTCTCGCATTCCCAGCGGAACCGTGTTAAAGATAGGCTGGACGAAGGGAAGATAGACCACGCCGAGCAGCAGGGCGATGGAAAGCAGCACCGCGTATTGCATAAAACTATTGCTAAAGACACCCAGGCGGGCCAGGGAAGCGCGTTCCGAGCGAGCGGTATAAGCCCGCAGCAGTTCAGAGGCCGAGAGCGTGACAAAAGCCATCGTCTGCGCCAGCGCCAGGTTCGTTGAATCCCAGCCCAGGCCGATGTAATAGGCAGCCAACACCACCGCCGTGATGGCAACGGTCTGCACGACGATGCCGACGACCATGCGCCGGTTGATGATCGGTTCACGCACGGGACGCGGCGGCTGCTCCATAATGTCCGGGTCGCCTTTTTCCATTCCCAGCGCCAGCGCGGGAGCGCCATCGGTGAGCAGGTTGAGCCACAACAACTGGATCGCGTTCAGCGGCGACGAGGAACCGGCCAGGGTAGCCAGGAAAATGATCATGATCTCGGCCATGTTGCACGAGATCAGGTAATACACAAACTTGCGGAT
>JAAEPZ010000105.1 GCA_024231955.1 bacterium
GACGGGCTTCGGCGTCCGACAACAGCAAGTGGGACAGAAGCGACTGGCGCCTGTGTCAAAATCGCCAGCCAAAACGCCATCCAAAATGCAGCGACAGCGAGAAGTCCAGTACCGACTCGTTCAGGAGGACTTGCAGCCGCAGGCGATGCGAATGTTCTTGCCATCGGCACCGATGGGTGCGCCGAGGGCACCGGAGGCTAGCAAGCGAAGCTTGGACCAAGCTCAGGCCGAGCGAGAAGATTTGGAACGAGCGGTTCGTACCAACGAAATGCTGTACCATTTCGCTGGGGAACAAGGCCGTGTGCGAGTGAGAATGCAGCAGCCGGTGCTGCCGACCGGGAAGACCGACGAGCCAATAGTGCCGCGTGTCCGAGAAGACGAGTTGCGTATCCGTCAGGCTGGGGTTCGTCAGCGAGACCAGGCCAGAAGTCGGAACCTCCAAGTGTTCAAGGAGCGGGAAGAACAGCGACAGCGGAGAGAGCAAACAACGGGAGCGGTCGTGGAGCAATTCACCGGTGCAATGGGTCCTCCACCGCCACCAAGCGTCGCTGCAGCTCAGCAGGATGCACCTCCGACTCCGGTCATTCCGCCTCCGGTTGCTCAGCAAACCGGGGAGGAGCTCATGGACACCGTCCCAGTGAGCGAGGAAGGAGCCGGGCAAGCCAATGAGGGCGACGATCCGATGGGTGACGGTGGAGAGGAGGCCAAGGAAGGCGAAGACGACAAGACGACCGAGGAAGCCTAAGCCGCAGGGACTGCCTAACGTTTTTTATGTGTAGAGTAAGTATTCTTCGGGCAGTTTCTGGCTGGGGTACGTGTTCAAGTGCTGCTGGGGCACGGCTGAGTATTGCTCCTCGTTTGTGCAGAGGCCAGCGTAGCGAGCTGCTCTCCGTGCCGGGGTTCAACCCTCTCTGGTGCGGCCATCCGGTGGTCGGCACTTGAAGGAGGGGGTAGTGCAAGGGCAGTTTCTCCCACTTCTCGTTTGCTAAAGTAAACGGCTGCCTTGCCTGAATCCTGTGGTGCCGGGCCGTTAAACCAGTGCAGAGCTGTCTGAAGCTCTGCTTCTCTATTACGGTATCCCTTGCGCATAACGCAGGGGGCGGCGGCTGACTTGGTGCAGTACGAAATGACGCTCCAAGAAACCGTCGCCAACGTGATCGGACGAAGCCCTGTGATTGGTTGCGATAGCGTTTTTGAATAACGTTCGTTGTGCTCGCTCCTGCCTCAGTAGAGTGTGAATAAAGCGTTTGACTAGAGAGGTCGGGTCTTACGTTTTGTCTGGCGAGTTAGCTGTTCGAGCGGAGGACACAGTCGACGGGCAGACTGTTTCCTTTTGTCGTTACTTCGTGCTTTCGTATCTTTCAGTATTACTTTAACCGGAGGTAAAGAGACGGAACGGGGTTATAGCAGTGACGTGGTTGGTTTGACCAAGCAGTCATTGCTCTTGTCAGCGCATCGAGTCGGACCGGGCAAATTAGGGTAGCTGTGGCGTCGTATTCTTGTGCGGGCGGTTTAAGCTAAGTTTAGCCTAACCGTCGCTGAAGCTGTCCGACCCGGTTTATTGGCTGGTAGTGGATGAACGGAAGTCCGGCCGCCGACCCGAAGCGTTGCACTGGAGGCACGCGCCGAAAGGAGAATTCGTGAACGGACGGAAAAAAGTCGAAGAAAGAAGATTGTCCGACGGGTAAGTGTCGCAAAATTAGTAGCCTACTTTTGTGACCGTGCGTGCTACCTTGTGGTCTGCGTTAGTCTAAGTGTTGCCTAACAGTGCCTAGCAAGCCCGTTAGACATGCTGTCGTTGTCGGAGGCGAATGGTTCGGCTGGGGCGGAAGGAGATTCGCAGGTGACGGAGAAATCCGTGCCCACAGGCGTCGCGCTGAGCGCCGCGGACGTCGCAAAACGAACATTGCCGGAAACGGACGAGCAAACGGAGGCAGTTGCGGGTGGATCAGGGGTGACACCGCCGATCGACGAGACCGACGAGATGGCGAACGTGCGGACAGGACCGGCGTCTGTCGCTGACACTTCCGCGTTTGACAGTCCAGTTTTTCCGCCTTTTCAGCTCGGCCGCAGTCAGGCGGGTCGAGCC
>JAAEPZ010000106.1 GCA_024231955.1 bacterium
AGGCACACACCTCTCGCAGACGCAGCGGAAGCTGCTCCTGCAGTGGTCAAAAGTAGTCCTCTTGATGGACGGCGATAAAGCCGGCAGAAACGCTGCCCTCGCCATACGCCAGCGGCTGCCCAGAACGTACACCATCGACCTCCCCGAGGGAATCGACCCTGATGACCTCAGTGATCAGGATCTCGTGAAAATCCGAGACTATCTTCCTCTCTAACCAGTCCTCTTCAAATCCACATGTCAATCAGGGACGATTTGCCCATATCAACCCGGGATGGCACAAAGATACCCTCGTCGACCCGCTGGCTCAGCATCGGCTGCGGCACCGCCGATCAGGAACTCATCGCAGCCCGCGAGGGGCTTTTCGAGAGCCTCGACGCGATCGACGTTTCGCGTACCGCTCTCGATAAGGCTCGCCGTTCCGCCGCCAGCTCGGGGATTACGAACATCTCTTTCATCGAGCTTGATTTTAATAAGATCGAACCGCCGGCGGAGCCCTACGACGTCATCTTCATGAATATGTCACTCCACCACGTCAAGGAGCTCGATGAACTTCTCTCGCGCATCCACGCGAGTCTCCATCCGGAAGGATTTCTGATTATCCACGAGTACATCGGCCCGCGGCAGTTTCAATTTACGGATCGGCAGCTGATGATCGTCAGGGGTCTCCTGCAATCGCTTCCGGAAGCACTCCGGCGGGACTTGACGACCGGCGAAGTCAAGCAATGCTATGAAAGGAGGCCGGTGGAATACTGGAACGAGGTGGATCCATCGGAAGCCATTCGATCGGATTTGATCGTGCCGATGCTCGCGAAGTATTGCGATTTCGTGGAACGGATTGACTACGGAGGGACGATTCTTCATTTGCTTCTTGAGCATATCATTCACAATTTCGATACCAGCACCGAAGCTCACCTGACCGTGCTGAAGTTGCTCTGTACGTTCGAAGATATCCTGATCGGCGTCGGCGCTTTGCCCAGCGACTTCTCGCTGATGGCCCTGCGCAAGAAGAAGACCCCGGACGCCGAGATGGACGAGAGGCTGATCGTGCCGAAACTCGCGGGGGAGCTCGATTCAGAAAATGAATTCCTGCAAACCGAGCTGGCGAAGGCTCGAAGTTATATTCAGACCTTGGAATCTTCACGGGGTTGGAAGCTCGCTCAGATGATCCGAAGATTTCTCGGCAGGCGCTGGTGAATGAGCGCGCCGGGGTGCAATCGTTGACGCGGGAGTGTCGAGGACCAACGACTTGAGAATCATCGCTTATCCGGCCTTTCCTTCCGTGCTGTTGATGATCGGGTGTAGTCGAGCGGAGGTGCGCGAGGAGTCCTGCATGACGCCGACGCCACAAAGCGCCGAGGTCTCAGCTGGAGTTGATTCGGAGATCGAGTTTCTACGCGCTGAGCTGGCGAAGGCCCGTTCCTACATTCGGCAGCTCGAATCCTCCCGCGGCTGGAGACTGATCGAGAAAGTCCGTGGTATCTTCGGCCTGCGGTGGAGGAAGTAGGCCGCGCGCAAAGCTCCCGCGGTCACGCCGGTATCCGGCAATCGAGGACGAGCAGCGCGCCAGAAAAATTCGCCGCCTCACGGCATGTCACCCCCGAAGCCTCAAGTGCGATCAGATCCTGCGACCAGGTTTGCGTTGCTGCGAAGACGAAGCCGTCGACGTCATGGGCTCGCAGCCTTGTGATGAACGAATCGAGCATTTGTTGCCGATGCAGCAGGAAAATGCGCCGCTCGAAGTAAAGTGGCGCAAGAAGTTGTGCCCCTCCCCAGCCATCAGTTAATACGACATTGTGTCCGATTTCTTCGATCGCCCCATTGACGGCCAAACGATGGAAAAGCAAGCTTCTATGCAATCTCAGGCTATGGACCTGGAGCGACATCGATACAAGAAAAATTATCCCCACGCTCAGTGTCGCCATCCCCCTTCCCACATTCCGCGCTTTCCTAATCAGATGCTCGGTGTTATACAAAGCCAGGACGGCCAACGGAGCAATCACGGCGAGCAAATAACGCGGACCCCACTGGGTGCCGCCGTCGTTTGGCGCGGTGAGCACAATCGCCGAAATATAAAGAAGACATGTCGACCGAAGTAAACGTACTACGGGGAGCGCGCGGGAGGGGTCGCCTTGACGTGTGAGCGCCAGAAGAAGCAGCGGGCACGATGCAACGAGACCAGTATTGATGAACATGCCCTTCTCAGATAAACGAAGTGCCAAAATCATCAGCGAGAGAAAAAGTGTTGCGGAAGAAAGCCAGACTCCTGTCATCAAACCCATCACTGCGCCTAGAGCAACAAGTAGAATAAGAAGCCAAAAAAAGGAATCCCGATCGAAAATGAGACCCTCAATGATCCGACCTCTGCCAATCATCAATTGCTCTATCAGCGCCCGATCGCCATAATTCTTGGCAACCCCACCCCCCAGAGGTTGGCCATAGATGACCATGTTCATTAGGATTCCGGGTGCAAGGCCGAGAGCCCAGCCGGACATGCACGCTCCAACCAGAGGCCAGCGTTTGGGAGTGGCCATGTTGAGACCCACACACGCTGCTGGACCCAGAAAAAGCCCTTCGGGACGCACGAGAAACGCCAGCCCGGCGACGAATCCGGCTGCAAGCGCCTTCAGGCTGTGCTCGCTCTCGACGGATCGAGCGGCCAGCATCAAGCAGCCAACCGCCGCAAGAGCGGCCAGTGCATGTTCCCAGAAAGCCAATGAATAGAAAAGAACAGGAGTAGCAAGGATGATGATCCAAGGCAGCAGAAAAGAAGATCGAGCGCCGAGGACTTTTCCCAATCTCGAGGAGATGAAAAGAATTCCCAATGCGGCGCCGAGAGAAGGGAAGCGGAGACCGACGGCCCCTGCGAGCTTGAAGAACCCGGCACAGATGAATGCGAAGGGGTAGGAGTAGATGGAGACCATATGCCCGTCGCGGGGGATGGTATAAAGTACGGGAACCGGTGAAAACTCCCCTGTGGGATCGATCGAGGAACCGGGATAAATGATCGCGATATCGGCGAAACGGCTGTGAATCAGGCTCTGGATCTGAACAAATTTGGCACCTTGGTCGCCGGACCAGTGTCCGTCTACAGGAACGTAGAAGATCAGCAATAAGCTCAAGCCGATGCCGATGAGAAGAATCGGAATCAGGTCGGCGGGACGAGCGGTTGCGTCAGGCTGTTCTTCAGACATCGACATCCAATCCAGCGACATCAGCGGGATGTTCCAGCCAGCGCCGCGGCTGGCGGCGACGAAGCAGATGTTCGGCAATCCAGCACGAGAAGCGGACCCGCGAACTCCGCCGCCGGTTGGCACGTTGCTCCCGCGTCCCGGAGCCGCCGGAGATCCCGCGACCACCCCCGGGTTGCCACGAATACGAAGCTGTGGCTGTCGTCCGCCTCGAGCTTCGCGATGAAAGGGCCAAGTTTCTGTGGCTGATGGAGCAGAAAAATCCGCCTTTCAAAGTAAAGGCGCGCGAGAATCTGCGGTCCCCACCAGACATCAGTCAGGACGACATCGTGCCCAACCTTCCGGGTGGCCTCTTGAATGCTCCTACCACGAGAGAGCGAGTATTCGAGAACACTCAGGCTATGGAACTGGAGTGCTCCTGAGAGCAGGAGGAGCACTCCGATCAATGCCGTCACGGCGTAGCGTTCCCATTGCCGCGTATTCAGAAAAAGACGCTCGGCCTGATACCAGGCCAGAGCCACGCAAGGAGCAACGGCCGGCAGGAGATAACGTGGACCCCACTGGGCTCCACCGTCATTGGGCGCAGTCAAGATCACGAGCAAGAAATAGATCCCGCAGAACCAGCGAATAAAACGGAGCGTTTCCCGGATGGGCGACGAGCCGCTGTGCGGCGAAAGCGCCAGAAGAACAACGGGACATGAAGCGATGAGTCCCGTTTTGAGAAACATTCCCCGCTCTGGAAACCAGAGTCCGAGAACCGTCGCCGCGAGCGCGATACAGATCGCGGCGCGCCGCCATCCCGCTGTAAAGTTGATCAAACAAGCCAGAATGATCAACGTACCGAAAAACAACCATGACGAATCGCGATCGAAAGCGAGAGCCATCATGGTATCGCTGCGGGAAGCCAGGACCTTCTTCGCCAGGAGCTGAATCGATAGGAACGTCTGTTCGCCGAAGTTCAACGTCACCACGCCGCCCAGGGGATGACCGTAGATCGTCATGTTGAGAAGAGTCCCGGGCAGAAGGCCCAGAGCCCAACCCGAGGCCGCTGCCGCTACCAGCTTCCAACGCCTCGGTGGTGCGGCGGCGCCGAGCCCCGCGCACAGCGCAAGTCCCAGATGGAGAGTCTCCGGACGGATCAGAAACGCCAGTGCGGCGACGATTCCGGCCCCGAAGGCCCAGAAAGCTCCTTGACGCCTGAGTGCCTGAACTCCCAATACCAATGAGCCGGCTGCCATCAACGCCGCCAGCTCATGCTCCCAGAAGCTCAATGAATAAAAAAGCACCGGGGTGCCTATCCCAATGATCCATGAGAGGATCCGGGGCGAACGGATGTCCATGAGCTGCCCCAGTCGGATACAAAGGAAAAGAAGCCCCAGAGCCGCGCCAACAGAAGGCAGGTAAAGGCCGAAGACTCCCGTGATGCTGAAGAAGAGGGCGCACAGAAAAGCATAAGGGTAAGAATAGATTGAAACCGCACTCCCACTTCTCGGAACGGTAAAGAGGGCAGGGACCGGTGAAAACTCGCCTGCCGGATCGAGGGTGGCCCCCGGGTAGAGGAGGGTCGCCGACGCGAACCGGTGGCGGATCAGGCTCTCGATCTGGACGTATTTGGCTCCCTGATCTCCCGCCCACAGACCGTCCATCGGAAGGTAAAGGAACAATAACGCAGCCAACATAGTCCCGATCAGGAAGATCGGGATTGCATCGGAGAGACGGGCGTACATGGCAGCCTGGTTCGCGAGAGCGCAGACGTCTTCCTATCACGGAACTTTGGACGACCAGGCGCTGGTATCGCCGGACTCGAAGCCGTCAGCGAAGATGGAGACGTCGTTGCCCTGGTTGGCGGCGTTGAAGCGAAACATGGGCCAGGGGAGGGCTCCCGGATAGGCCGGACCTGAAAAGTCCCAGGCGTAGATGGCACCTGTCGTACCGGTTATGTCGGTTGCACTGCCGATGAGGACCTCCAGGTCACCGTCTCCGTCCACGTCGCCCACGGCGGCGCTGGGAGCGAGCCGGTACATGCTTTCCAGGACGAGATCTCCCGGAGGTGGGGGAAAGGCGTCGCGCGTCAGCTGGTTTCCGTCCTTGTCCCAGACGACGAGATCGAAGTTGCATGGCAGGATCACCTCCAGGTTTCCGTCGCCGGTCACGTCCGCGACCACAGGGGAGGCCTCGGTGGATGTGTGGACAAGTTGAGTCACTCCGGCGGGCGCCGTGGGTTGCGTGGGCCATCCCGGCGAAACATTGTTTCCGTCGGCTTCGAGTGCATAAACCATCCCGAGGTCGGAATCCGGGTTGGTTCTCGTGTTGATGATCACTTCCAGCTGCCCATCGTTATCGAGGTCCGCCAGTGCCGGTGAGGCAAAGGCGTAGGTGCCAGGTACCGGCACCGGCCAACCGGGGAGCGGGTTCCCGTTGTGATCCCAAGCGTTGAGGAACTCGCCGACTCCGGGCTTCGCGTCACCGGGAGCGCAATCCGGGTTGGCCCAGCAATACCCTGTGCCGACGACGATTTCGAGCCAGCCGTCACCCGTGAGGTCACCGAGACCGGGAGACGACGAGATGACTTCGTTGATTTCGGTGGGGAACCCCGGAAGCTCCGTCCCGTCGGCTCCGGCGAAGACATGGAGCTCCCCTCCCTGCGGCCTTGTGGGATCCTCGTCGTCGTCCGAAGCGACTCCGATGACGACATCGGGTTGGCCGTCACGGTTGATGTCTCCTATGGCCGGAGAGGACGAGACCGTGTCGTAGACGTTATTGTCCCACACAACCGAGCAGTCGTGATTGAGCACCCGAACTCTCCGGTCCCAGGCGCCGAAGGCGATCTCCAAGAGGCCTCCGTCGTTGCCATCCAGGTCGGCCAGCGCCGGCGAGGAGAAGACGCCGTCACGGAAGCCGTCGCTGTTGGTGTCATTGGTCTGGAACGAGCATTGGAGATTGCCGAGGTGGTCGATGACGTAGAGACCACCATCGGTATCCTGAGTAAAGAAACTACCAGCACCGATCACCACCTCGTTGTAGCCGTCGCCGTCGACGTCGCCGATGGCTGGCTTGCTGTCGATAGCCATGTCTCCGGTGTCATATTCCCACAACCTGGTCGCGTTTCCGGTGTAGGCGTGGACTTTGCCGTCGGTCGTGCCGACCACGATGTCGGGGATACCGTCCTGGTTGAGATCGCCCAAGGAGATCGAGCTATGCCTCACCCTCGTGCCCAGCAGAGGGACGGGAAAGCCGGCCTGTGGATCGGGCTCGGTGAGGGCGCTCTCTACCGCCATCCAGCACAGCAGTGCAATCCCGACCCTCCTCACAAAGATGTTGATGGACTTCGCTCGTTTTCGTCTAACTGATGTTTCGCTCATGATCGCACCTTAAGAAGCTCTTTCCTTTCTTATCCCATGATCAGATCAATCCAGGTATCCGAGAGCCCGCAGGCGGGAACGTGCCTCAGCACTCAGAACGTCGGCCGCGTCGCTTCCGGGCCGGTTTGCCTGCGCCACCGCCACCCAACGTTCCAAGGCCTGGGTGCAGCGCATCGCATTGCCATCTGTCAGCGGCAGGGGTCGCTCTTCTCCCGGATCGATGCTGAGCTCGTATGCTCTGAAAGTAGGGATCTCTCCGAAGAACTGGCTGACGTTGTTGCCGCTGTGGATGCACTTGATATCGCCCACCGCAATCGCGGCGAGGTCGACCTCCGCGAGCTGATCTCCGTGCCCTGTGACCCTGGTCTCGGCGAAGATGATCCGGTCGCGAAATGAGCTTTCATCCGCCGCAAGCTCCCGCAGGCTCATTCCGTCTAGTGAGAAGAGCGATGGCTCCTCACCCACGAGGTCCAGGATCGTCGCTGCCAGATCCAACGTCGTCGCCCTCGCCCGCACCCTCGTTCCCGCACGCCAGCCATGCGGAAACTTCACAATCAATGGAACCTGGAGCATTTCTTCGAAGAGGGTACGGCTATGAGCAAACCCTTCGTGCTCGAAGAATTCCTCTCCATGGTCGCTGAGCAGAGCGATGATGCTGTTCTCATAAAGCCCATGGAATTTCAGGAAGTCGATAAAGGCGCCGAACTGTCGATCCGCGAACAAGACTTCGCCGAGGTATAGCCCCAGAAGGTGGCGAGTTTCTCGCTCGTCCCGCCCCAGTTGCTGTTGCATGAAGATATTAGGGTTATAGAGGTGCGCCTCCAGACGGCCGGGATTCGCCTCCGCAAAGCGACGATCTTCACCTTGTGGACGATAAAGCGCATGCGGATCGACGGTATGAATGTAACAGAAAAGAGGTTGCTCGGGATCCTTTCGGTGTTTCAGGTGATGCCAAAGAAACCAACGAACGTTTCCGGACTCCAGACCCCGCTTCCCGAGTGCGTCATTGAGATAGAACCTCCGGAATCCCCGGTCGAGGCCGTAGGTCGTGTTCACGATATAGCTCTGGGATATCGCCAGCGTGTGGTAGCCCCGTTGCCCGAGCCATTCCCCGAGCGTCGGCGCGTGGGAAGGGGGCTGGCGCTCGAGCTCGGTCAGGCCATGGCGAAACGGGTAACTGCCGGTCAAGACCGAAGCCGTCGCCGGATAGGTCCAGGCCGACGCGCTCCATGCCCGCTCGAAAACAACGGCATCCTGAGCGAACTCCGCGATGCGCGGCGACGTCGGGAGCTCAGCGCCGTAGGGCTCCAGGGCATCGGCACGGAGAGTGTCGATCATGTAGATAAAGACGTGCGGCGGGCTCCCGGGTGAGCGAGCGGAAGCGAGGGGGCGCTCGGGTACGATGAACGTCTCGCGGATGTCGAAGACGGCGGAAGCCTTCGCGGCGGCTCCGGCTCCTGAGCCCGAGATCCATCGCAGCCGAAGCCATGCCGGCCTCGCCCCTGAGCGTCGGATGTCGAAGGAGCGGCCGGTCACGGCAGCCGGCTCGCCGCGAAACACCTCCCGGGTCGACCCGTCGGCCTCCAGCACCTCGAGCGCCAGCAGGGAGCCTTCGCTTCGAGCCGTAACCAGGCCCAGCGTTACGGTCACGGAGGAAGCCGCGGGGAGTGGAAGCATCGCGCCGGCTCCGGGCCGCAGGGTGAGGCGCCCGCTGTCGAGATCCAGGCGATTGAGGCGCTCGAGAGCTTCGTCCTCGGTCAGGTGCCGGGGAGCGACCGCGAGGAAGCGAAAGAGCACGGCCAGGCTCCGCTGGTCCTCGGAGTCTCCAACGTCCGAAGGTTTCGCCGCGTAAGCGAATTTCATCTTCAGCGTATTGAGCCCGGGCTTCAGGAGTGCATGAGGTAGGCTGAATCGCACCGTCTGAAAGCCGGGACTCAGCGCGGTAGGGCGAAGATCGGTTCCGTTGACCCTCAGTGTCATCGCCTGCGGCGGCGCATCCGGGTATACAAAGGGAGAGCACGAGGCGATGAAGTCGAGCCGTTCAGCCAGTGGTCGCGCGAAGTAGAGCACCGACTTCTTGGCCGACCAGGCCGCAGGGCCCTGAGCGGTGGCCTCGACGTCGTACCAGCCGCTGCCGAGCTTGATGGACTCGGGGCTGCTGTGGAATCTCAGCACAGCCCGGTCACTTTCGAGGTCTATGACTTGCCGGTCGAAGACGGGGCTCGGAATCTCTCCGGACTCTCGGTCTGTGTAGCCACAGCCTACGAGCATCAGGACAACGAGATGAATGTAGAGTCGCATTGCCTCTTGAAAGGGTAGTGGAACCGAAGTACCAGGCGTGCATATCAGGCCACGATGCGAGAATGACAGAGCCTGTCCCACCTCAAATGATACTACAGGCGCCACTTGGTGTTCGCACGGATCTGACATTCGCTGTCCTCACCGCCGGCAAGAGACGCCCCCCCGGTTCAGAGAGCAATCTTCTGCAACCCCCGTGCCAGGGTTGCTTCGAATCCCCTCGCCCAAACGCGCCGCAGGATGTCCTTGCACGCAGGATGAGGAACAAGAAGATGACAAGGTACGTCCTCGGAGCGTGCCACTTATTGTCACATTGCGTTGGGAGAGCCGGCCGGTCCACGGTCCCGGCGAAGGGAATCGTTACCCGCTCTCGCCCACGCTTTGACTGGGCTCAGCGTGGGCTCAGGGTACTTGTTTAGCGGGGGTGCAGAGGCGTTTAGCACAATATCTTGTGGTTCCTGGAGTCTCTACCACTACATCTTGCGCATGGCTGTGCATTGATTCGCATTTCCGGAGCCCATTCCGGCCAAGGCTAATGGACCCCGCTAGACCCCGCTAAACACGTACGGCTCAGGCGTCCGGAGGTCCTCGGCCGCGCCGGTCGCGCGGGACCTTTCCCACTGAGCTATAATCGCGCGCCGGCTGCGCGGAGAAGCGCCAAGCTGTGGCGTGCAGCCGTCCGCCGGATCCGGCGCCAGCGGCGCCAGCTCATCGGGCGGGACATCTCGCTCGATACCTTGCACCGGGCACGGCGAGGGCGGACGTTCGACGGTCTGCCGTTACGCGCTGCGGCCCGACAGATCCCGGCCTCGGAGTCGCCGCCGGTTCAAACTTCATGACGGAAACAGGGGATCCATCGAAAGGTGTTTTTCAAGAAGAAGCGAGACCAGCTCAGGCAGATGGCCGAATCCGTGCCGTCCTGGTGGCACTCGATCGATCTCGGCCGGGGCGTGGTGACGCCCGGCGCCAAACCCGCCGCCGATCTGGGGGCCGAGCTCGCGGTCCTCGATCTCCCGCCGCTCAAGGGCAAGACCTTCCTCGACGTCGGCGCCTGGGACGGCTACTTCTCCTTCGCGGCCGAAGGGTGTGGCGCGCGCCGGGTAGTGGCGCTCGACCACTACGTGTGGAGCATGGATCTGGTGGCCCAGGTCGAGTACTGGCAGGAGTGTCAGGCGAAGGGGATCGTACCCCGGCCCTACGAGACGATTCCGAGCATCTGGCGCCCCGGCGAGCTGCCCGGGAAAAGGGGCTTCGATACCGCTCATGCGGCCCTGGGTAGCCGCGTCGAGTCGGTGGTCGCTGATTTCATGACCATGGACCTCGACGAGCTCGGAGAATTCGACGTCGTGCTGTACAAAGGCGTGCTCTATCACATGGAGAATCCCTTTGCGGCCCTGAGGAGGGTCGCAAAGGTCACGGGGGAGCTGGCGATCATCGAGACGGCGGCGGTTCTCGTCCCCGGGTTCGAGCACTGCGCCGTGTGGGAGTTCTACGAGGCGGACGAGCTGAACTTCGACCCGAGCAATTGGTGGGCCCCGAGCTCGAAGGCCCTTCGCGGCATGTGCCGTGCGGCCGGTTTCGCGAGAGTGGAGACCGTTTATGGCGATCCCGCCCCATCAGGAACCGCGCCCGGCGAGGTGGTCCGATACCGGGAGATCGTCCATGCCTGGAAATAGCTTCCTGCGAGCCGTGGCGGGGGCGCTCTGCCTCATCGCCCTGGGAAGCTGCGGCGCTCCTTGCCCGGTGGCGAAGATCACGGTGAGCGCCGCCGGGAGCGGCCGGCCGGCCGCCGGCTACCCCGGCCTCGGCCTCCTGGTCGAGCCGCTGGCCCCGCTCGGAGAGGCGGACGCCGGGGGCGAGATGACGATCTCCTTGCGCGA
>JAAEPZ010000107.1 GCA_024231955.1 bacterium
CCAGGTTGTACGGTGGTTTGGTGGCCGGTCAGTACGCCACGCCGGGAGGCCTTGGGACCGCCGGGCAGCCCAGGAAATTCTATGCACCGCTGCCACAGCTGGACATGCTGGTGCTGTTCGCCGATGAAGACGTGGATGCAATGATTCGCCGGCATTTCAAGCTGGGAATGCCTAGGCTGGAGCTGGGACAGTACCTGATCGCTCATGGAGCTCAGGTGGATATGACCAAAGTGGGTCGGCAGATGCTGCAAGCTTGCGAGCGGGGAGCGCAGCGAACGGAGCTGCAGACGGGACGCAGAGGCATGACCATGGCGCTGGATCAGATCGACACTTACCGCAGTGTTGTGGGAAGCGAACTGGGGGACCCGGTACTGCTTCAGCAGCTTCCAACGACGATGGACGAAGTCGTGCCACCGACGGCGGCGACCGCCTTCGCAGACGGGTTCTTCAAGCGACCGCGCCCGCCAGTGAATTGATTCTATATCGATCGACTGGCGGCCAAACCTCTGGCGAAGCCGATGCCGCGACCGTCGAGAGGCGCGTCGCCG
>JAAEPZ010000108.1 GCA_024231955.1 bacterium
AGAGAGGGTTGAACCCCGGCACAGGGGACAACCACCAACGTTGGACTCTGCACAAACGAGGGGTTGCCTCTACCCATGCCCCAGCAGTACTTGTACACGCGCCAGTAAGAACACGACGAAGAGTGCAACCCCCAAAATGTAACAAAACTTGGTTCCGGCGGCTAGGTCGTCCCTTCGGTCACCTCTTTTTCTGAGTCCGGCGCTTTGTCATCGCCACCCATATGAACGTCGTCCTGCTTCGGCTCCATCTCCGTCGTACTCATCTCCATCTCCATGGTCGAGTCGACAGGCGGCGGCGGCATCACTCCCTGCAACTGCACTGCGCCAGACAGAGGCACCGGCTGCTGTCTGGCCATCGAGTCCGCCAGTTCGTTCACTGTGACAGTCAGAGCCGTCGGCTGCTGCTGCTGTTTTCGCTGCTGTTCTCTGTCCATGAACGTCTGGAGATTCTGGACCAGAGCCTGCTGTCGCAACGGAACTCCGGCATTTCGCACATGGAGTTGGTCTGCTCTGATGCGCGGCACCAACGGTTCATCATTTCTCCCGGTCGGTCGTGCTGGCTGCTGCAGCAATGGCATCGTTGTGCCCTCCAATTCGCCTTTGTGCAGATACCTGTCGGCACTGGCTCTGGCTTCGCTGTCGAGACGTTCCCTTTCGGCTGCGCCCATTGCCAGACTCTGTTTACCGGTCTGGAATGCTCTTGGTGCTCCCATCGGCGCCGACGGCAAGAACACGCGTGACGGCGGTGGCTGCAGATCCTGCTGACTGATTTGATACTGGATGTGGACCTGGCGCGCCACCTTGACTGGAGTCTTCTGCATCGGTCGAGACATTGACACCGCAGCGCGTTTATGGCCTGCCTGCGGCATCGCTGGTGGCTGGAAGCCCCCGTGGCTCGGTCCAGCTGCATCCGCTGCTGTGCCGAATCCGCCACGACCCTTCTTTTTAGTCGGAGTCGCAGCCTGCAGTCTCGGCCAGTCGTCCTCACCCTTCTGGCTTGCTTCTCTGCTGTCAGCTTTCCCCTTTGTAGCCACCTTCTTTCTGCCATGACTTTCATGCTCGCCTCACTCTCGGTCCTCGGCTTCTGGACTGGGACTTTCTTCTCGCAGTCTGTGAGCGACCTCGGCAGCACCTTCTCCTGCCTGCATCGACGAAGTGGCCAGTGACGGAGATCGCGACACCTGCGCCTTC
>JAAEPZ010000109.1 GCA_024231955.1 bacterium
TCACCTCAGGCGTCCAAACGCCGCGAACCCTTACCATCGGAACATTGCGCAGCCTTACCGGAAACCCGAAGCCGCGATCGGTGAATTCTTTCTGAATCTTTCGCTCGTTCATCTTCCGACCTCAATGGTTGTGATGATCAGCAATGTCTCGCTGTCGTCGAAAGACGCGATGACTCTCAGGGCACGCTTGTCAATGGTCTTTCCACGGTTCGCATAATTCCAGGATCCGTAAAGCTCCTCAAACTTGTCCTTCCTGGCCTCGTGATACCCATGACGTAGTACGTAGATGTACTCCGGACGCGTGATTTTTCGTTGCCGCTGCCTTTGCTCTGCGTGTGACATGTCGAGATATCGGCCCGAATCCAAAGCCTCACGGATCCGGTCCATCAGATCGGGGATCTTCGGTGGACGTCGACTCTTCATCCGCTCAGCGTCGTTCGGTTACGCCACGGCCGGGCTGCGGAGTCCGAGCTCATTCGAGCGGCCGGTGATATTGAGGGAACCACCTCGCACCTGGGCATAGTCGCAACGGCTGCTCGGTGGCGGCTGGAAAGCTGCGCGGTGCCAGTCTCGTCTTCGACTCGGGGACCGATCCCGTGGTGCTGGCGAAGGACCGGGAGGCGATCTGATAGAACGGCGCCCAGGCCCCGGCGTAGGATCGGGCAGGCGGGGCCAACCAGAAACCGCTCTCAGCCAACGTTCGCGTGCCATCACGATCCCTGAAAAACCTCCGCTAGCAGCGGCACTCCCGGTTGGCGCTCTGTTGACGCAGGCGGGGGCGGGGTCTGGGGGGGTGTTCACCATCGGTTGCCTCGCCAATCCACGATACCATCACGACGGCATCGCGGCAAGGATGGCCGGAGCAGCAGCTCCGAAGGGGCGCTGAGCGCAGATCGCAGGGGCACGCACCACGCCATCGGGTATCATCCACTGCCAGGGAGGAACCCCA
>JAAEPZ010000110.1 GCA_024231955.1 bacterium
AATATGTTTACGAAAACTTGATTCTATCATACACGAGTTGCTCCTCAAGTCAATCTGGTTCGTTGCACGTAATTTGCGCCCGATCACAACGTGTGTTATCATACTCACTACATTCGTTCACCGCACTAACGGGAATTGCTGATTGAACACTTTTGTCGGGGCGCTGTTGGAATTCCAAAAATTGGACAGCCTCTATGGGATTGCGTCCGCTATGGCGAATATCGCTTTGCTTTATCAATTGCACGGCAAGAACATCGAAGCCAGGGCGCAGTACGAACAAGCCTTGTCTATCTTTGATGACCTGGAAAACCAGGCGGGCATCACCCAAACGCTCACCAACCTGGGCCTGATCTGCCAGGAGGAGCAAGAGTGGGAACAGGCCCACGATCACTTTGAGCAGGCATTGGCCGGGTATCGAGAGTTGGGAGACGTGCACGGAGAGGCAATCGCGCTGGTCAATCTGGCGCGCCTGTGCGCGCTGCGTGGAGATGCTGCACGCGCCGAGTCATTTGCATCGGATGCACGTGCTTTGTCGGAGGCGCGGGGATTCGACGACCAACTCGCCCGGCTGGAAGGGTTTGAAGCGATGGTGGCGGATCGCGAATGTGCGGCACGCAGGAGCGACGATGAACAGTAGACTGATGAACAGGCTGAACGCCAACCAACGCCAGACGTTGGAGAACGTTCGCCGGGCGGCGCGGCGTATCTGGGAACGCCCACTGCATCGTCACTACGCGGACCACGCGGCAGCCCACAGCCAGCGCGTGATTGCGTTGTTGGACGATCTCACTGCCGGAATGATGCGTACTGATGCGTATCTTCTTTCTTTCGAGATCCTGGTACTGCTGGCCGCTGCCTACCTGCACAATATTGGCATGCAGGACGAGCGATTCGGGGGCGACGACCTGGAGACGATCCGCGCCACCCATCACCAGACCACGGCAGCGTTGATTTATCGCGCCGTCAAGGATCCGGCTCAAGCGCTCAAACTCGGTCTGCCGGACGATCCTGCTTTTGTAGAGGCGATTATGCTGGTCATCGAGGGGCAGCATGGTGCATATCCGGGCAGCACGCCGGATGGGCAGTTCGCCCACGGCGGCGAGACGATACGCCTGCAATTATTGTCTGCCCTGCTTTGCTTGGGCGACGAGTTGGACATCGATCACCGGCGCGTGGACCTGGAACTGCTAAAGGGGCTGCCCTTGCCGCCAGAGTCCCAGTTGCACTGGTGGAGATGCCACTATGTCAGCAGCATCACTGTTGTGGATGGGCGCATTCGGGTCGTCTATCGTTTGCCCTGGGACCGCCCGGACTATGCGGACCTTGTCGTGCCGTTGGTAGAGACCGGTATTCGGGAGCGACTGGCGGATCTGGAAGAGGTCTTTTGGACCAACAGGGTCACAGTGGCCCTACTAGGTAGATCGCGAACGCAGTTGGTGCGCCTGGTGCAGCCGCTTCCACCGGCGCTAGAGGCGCTGGCGAGGCGACGAGCGGACAGGGAGATTGGAGGATTTGTACGTCCGGCGTCTCCCGCGCCAGCGGTGGAGCCGCGACCGTCCGTCACCACGTCCTACCACATCCGCATCGAGCATGCCAGTGGTACGGCCATAGGCAATGGCGCCCAGGTGATCGGCGCAGGCCAAAGTCACGCGGACGCACCCGCGCCCGCGGACACGCTGCATAGCCAACTGGTCGAGGCTGAATCCAATCTGCGATTGATTGAGGAACGCGAGTCCAAGTACGTCATGGCAGTGGATGTGCCGTTGCAGTTGATCAAGGATAAGCGCCGCCTGCTAGCGCGGATCGCCGAGTTGAGGAACGAGTTGGGCGATCAAGTCTAGCGCCCGTGCAGAGACCTGAACGTAAAGAGAGGAGTGTGATCACATGACTGACCCCCAACCCTACGTCGTCGGTCGTCAATCAGAGGTAGAGTGCTTTGGTGCTTTGCTCACCGGCCGTGTCGAGCACTGGTTGCTCAATATCTATGGTCCCGGCGGTATCGGCAAGACCATCGTTGGTCACAAGATGCAGGCCCTGGCTCGCGAAAAGGGTGTGCCCATCGCGTTCGTGGACGGCATCCGTCCCGATCTGACGCCCGATCGTATCCTGCACGCTATCAAGGAGGAGTTGGCCGCTTCCGAAACACTGTCCGGCGCTTTTGACGACTTTGAACGCGCGTATCAAGAATATCTGACCGTGCAACAGGTGCTCAATCGCTGCGGCGGCGTTCAGACCGCGTTCGACGTCATGGGCAATATCAAGGATCCGGCAGGCTTTGCGCGGTTGATCGATGACCTGGGTCAGACGATCACCGAAAACACGCGACAAACTGTCAGCAACCGCTTTGCCCTGGAACGTTACCTGCGCGGCGTGGAGCGGGCGCTGACCCGTAGTCTATCGTCCGGGCTGGAAGCCGCTGTCGAGATCGAAAAGGCAGCCTATCGCTCGCTGGCCCTGGTGATCGACACCTACGAAGAATTGGAGGGGCTGGACGATTGGGTGTGCCGCGCCCTGATCCCGGCGCTGCCAGAGGGCATCAAGGTCGTCGTGTTGGGTCGCAACGCGCTGCCCAAGATCAACTTTGACTGGGGCGAGTTCGGTCCGGCGCTGCACGTGATGGAATTGCCCGAACTGCCCGAAAGAGATACCAAGGCATACCTGACCCACCACGATCTGCACGATCCGGTTATGCTCGACCAGGTGTACCGTTTCACCGGCGGCTATCCACTGTTGTTGGTCCTGGCCGTACACTTGCAGCGGGAGGCAGGGGGCTGGCCCAAGATCGGTGCGATGGAGTACGAGGCGGACCGCGAGCGGGTGGCGACCAAATTGCTAGAGCGCATCCTGCGCGAGGAGCGGGCCAAAGAGGTGCAGATATTTCTGGAGAAAGGAGTTGTCGCTCGTTGGTTCAACCCAGAGGTGGTGGGCGTGATCATGGGAGTCAGTGCAGAGCAGGGTCACGCCATCTATAATAAACTCGAACGCCACTCTTTCATCGAGCGACACCCGTATGGACTCAAATTCCACGACAAGATCCGCGAGCTGCTCCTGGACCGCTTAAAGTTCAACCAGCCCGAGTACAAGCGTGTCGTCAAGTGCCTGACCGACTATTATGCCGAAAAGGCGGGCATCCAGCAGGACGAAAAAGACCGTCCAAGCGAAAGCAAGTATACCATCAATATCCAGACAGGGGCCGGTGTGGTGGTTGGCGATCAGGCCCAGGTGACGCAGTCATTGGACGAACAATCTGTCTCGAAATCCGGCCAGGTCTCTGACGATGATGGAAGCTCTGTACTATCGCCCGAGTTGAACGAGAGGAAAAGAGACGTGGAACAGGACCGTTACGCCCCCACCTATCGCGCCGCCGAGATACGCCAGGTGATGCAGTGGATTGAGGCCGGGCAATCCGCTTGTCTGATCGGCCTGCGTGGTGCAGGAAAATCCAACTTTCTCCGTTACATGCTTCGACGAGACGTCCAGCAGCGTTACCAAGAGCGAGACGATGCGGATTTCGTCTTTGTGCTGGTTGATCTGCTGGCCCTGACCAAACGCAGCGAGTGGGCGGTCTATGAGTTGATACTAAATCGCCTGACAAGCCAACTTGCTGCGTCGGGAATAGAGGCGACGATCATTGCAGAGATCACGTCGCATCACCAGGAGACCATTCGCTCGCGGGACTCGTTTACTGCTCAACGTGCCTTTGAGCGCTGTGTGGACCTCTTGTGCCAGCGACCGGCACGCCGAGTTGTTCTACTCCTCGACGAGTTTGACGCGGTATTCTGGCCCCTGGACCCGTTCCTGTTCCGCTGTCTGCGGGCCGTCCGGGACGCGCACAAGGGCCAGGTTTCTTATATCGTGGTAACCGATAGTTTGACGCGCTTGCAGGATGATCTGGTTGAAGCGGAACACTTTTACCGGCTGGTGGAGCGCAATGTGTGTGGACTGGGACCTTATGATCCGGGGGATGCCCAACAGATGGTGCACTATCTGGCCGGGCGGCGATCCATCGAGATCAGCGCCAGCGATACAGATTGTCTGATCGAACTCTGTGGAGGACACGCTGGCTTGCTCAAGTCCAGCCTCAGCTTGTTCTGGGATGTGTATCAAGCGGGTGATTTGTCCGAGTTGCTCTCGACTCTGGCGAACGAACCGGTGCTACAGTCCGAGTGTCAAAAGATGTGGCAAAGTTTGTCCGAGCGCGAAAAATCTGCCCTGTGCGCGCTGGCGAGCGGCGCGCAGGCTGCCCCTGGCGCGTTGTACGATCCAAAGCTCACGGGGCTGATACGAGAGGATGGGGAGAAAGAGGTGCTTTTTTGTCCCCTGTTCACCGACTTTGTTCGCCAGCAGATCCCGCCAGAGATGCAGCGCACGCTTGTCGGTCGCTCGCCTGCAATAGTGATCATCGACGGGCAGCGCGTCGATACGCTGACCGAACTCGAGTTTGAATTATTGTGCTATCTCTACGAAAACCGGGGGCGGGTGTGCACAAAGGACGAGTTGATCACCAACGTTTACCGGCAGCAGTATGATCGGATGAGAGGCGGGGTGACCGACGAGACACTCCAAAAACTGATCTCTCGCCTGCGAACCAAGATCGAGCCTGACAACGAGCGTCCCCGTTATATCGTCACCGTCCGTGGTGAGGGCTACAGATTCGTCGAAGCGGGCGAACGGTAGGCGTGGAAAAAGTTCACGGGGTCTTGCGGAAATGCACAGGTTTTCCCCGATTGGTACAGCAATTGGCAGCAAGTCCAGAGCATCGCACAGCCAACTGGCAGGTATAATATAACAGATGATAGGGGGTGCTAGAGCAAAGTGTTGTTGGCTTGTAACCCTCATCTGCGATGTTTTGCCCTGGCTGAATTCTCTGACCTGGCAATTGTATGCCAGGTGGGCATCAATCTTTATGGAGGCGGATTTTGTTCAAACGTCAATTCTATCATAACGAGTCAACGAGTGAGGATTGTGCTTTCTGGCGGCAAGAACTGGCGGATTTGAAAAGCAATTTGCGCATAGTCAAGGAACGGCTGGCCCAGTTTGTGATGTCTACCGATCCGGCCAATTTGCAACTCGTCAGACGAAAGCGAGAGTTGGAGACACAAATTGCTGACCTGGAAGAACGTCTGGCGACTCGATGTGATGAGCGAATGGGGGGTGAAGAAAATATGAAAGCAGCAGCACAGCGAGCGGTTTTGGCCGAATTGCGCAGAGTACTCGGTGACCGTTTCGATGCAGGCGAATTGCGCGATCTCTGTTTCGATTTGGGCGTGGATTACGATGAACTGTCGGGCAAAGTAAAGGCCGATAAAGTCAGGGCACTGCTCGGATACCTGGAACGCCGTGCTCGTATCCCCGAGTTGGTGCAAGTTGTCAAACAACTGCGTCCGGATATTTCTGGGGAGGATGAGGAGGGCACGCTTAAACGGTCAGATTCCTCCTCTCCACCGTTGCCGCAACTCGCTGAAGCGCTCCAACGCGGCAGCCTCGCTTTCTTCGTCGGTGCCGATCTCCCTCGTGAGATCACAGGTATGCCATCTCGCGCCGATCTGGCCCGCGATCTGGCCCGTCGCAACGAGCTTGACGAGTCACTCTCCTTGGCCGAGGCAGCCCAACGAGTGTCCCGGGGTGGCAACCAACGGGAGTTCACCGCCTTTATCCGCGAGGCCCTGGATGTCACAGGCAAGTCGCCGCAGACCTTTCACCGGCGCATCGTCGAGTTGATCAAGATACATCAGATCAAGACCCTCGTCGCCACCGCCTATGATAATCTACTAGAGTTGGCTTTCCAGGAAGTGGGCGTTGGCATCAACCGCGTCGCGCGCAGCAGCGATCTCAGCTTTATCGACCCCAGCCGCCCCACGCTGATCAAACTCTACGGCGACGCCCAACAGCCCGAAACTCTGGTCGTCACCGAGGACGATCACTATGGCTTGTGGCGGGACCGGGATAAACAAGATTTGTTGGAGCAGATACGCTCGGCGCTGCGCAAGAATACCACTCTCTTTTTGGGCTACAACCTGAGCGATCCCGATTTCAACTCGCTGTGGCGCGGGGTGGTGGACCGCGCGGGTGATTTTTTGCCAGACGCCTACGCCGTCTGGCCCGGCTTGGCGGAGGCGGAGGTGCAGATGTGGCGGGATCGAGGCATTGTCATCCTGGACGCAGACCCGTTTGAAATTCTGGACGTGTCAAGAACCACATCTGCGCCGTTCGCTATTACGCGCGATTCACAGCCAATAGCGCCTGACGATATTCCCCAGATCAACACACATATCCGGCTAGAAAAGTGGGAGAAAGGTATCCTGCAGCACATTCACCGGGGCTGCGACCGGGTGATCGTCGAAAGCGAGTTTGGCGGCGGCTACAGCGGCACACGGGTGCTCTTGACGCTGCCTCTCACTGCCGATGGCGCTCGCATGGCCCACAAGGTGAGCAAACTGGGGCTGGCCCTCGGACTGCGCAGAGAGCGGAACATCTATAAGCAGTTCGTCGAGGATTTTCTGCCCTTTTGCGCGGCCCAGGTCCGAGAGTATGTTGAACAGGGGGAGCGGGCCGGTTTGAATTACGTCTTTGTCGGCGGTGGGGCGTTGGGCCAGGCGCTGGACCTGGAAACGTATTACCGCCGGCATCCTGTCGAGCAGGTCGTGAGAACGCTGGATGGTTTGCTGGATCGGGAATTGGGCCAGCGGTGGTACAGGCAGGCAACGCCGCTGAACTGTCTCTTTAGCGCCGAATACGGGCGGCATATGGTCGAGCATCTGCGGCTGCGGCTGCGCCTGGCGTCGTCAGACGTGTTGAGGCCGGGGGAACGCCCCGGGGACACGGTGTCCGGCTACCGGCGGATCGACGTGAACGACATTCCTCATCAATATGAGAGTGTATGTCCGGGCACACTGCTAGAGATCGAGGGATTGGAGGTCGTAAAGGTCAAGCGCGACCTGATCAAGCTGCAAGACCCTGGTGGTCAGGGCATCGTGGTGCGCGTGGCACTCGATCCGGCAAGCAAAGTTGCCCTTGGTCTGGAGGTGGGCGGTGTCGTCAATGTGCGCGGCGAGGTGGTCTACAACCGGCGCGAGCAGATGGCGCAGGTCGCGCGCGCCGCGTTCCCTGCTCTGTCGTCTGAGCTTGATAGCGAGTGCATCGGGCTGCCATCCTGCGAGGGGACGTATCCGAACCCACTGCGTGTGTACCTAGATGTGTTGGGGCGCACGTTGGAGGGGCGGAAATCCTACGTGCATGGCGACCTACACATGCGCAACGTGCTGGTGGACGAGGAAGGAAAAGGTTGGCTGATCGACTTTGCGCGCGTGGAGGAGCGGCACAACCTGTTCGACTTTGTCAAACTAGAGGTCTACGTGCGCTTGATGGAACTGGCAGAGATCGATCCGTCTCTTTCGTTGGACGAGTACGTGCAGTTCGAGCAGGCGTTGGCCGATGATACCTTGGGCAAGGGGGAAGCGGGTCAGATGTGTCCCGCGAACTGCGACCTGGAATTCGCCTACCAGGTGATCCGGGCCATACGCGCCATTGCCCGCAGGTATATGGGGTCGAACCCGGATTTTCGGAACGAGTACTTTGTTGCCCTCTTTCTGTATTGTCTGGCGATGACCAAGTACTTTCAACCGAACAAACCACAACCTACTCGATTGATCTTTAGCACGGCTTGTGTGCTGGGCCGCTACGTGTTGGGACAAGACGGTGGGCCGCGCCCATCTTTGTAACCACTCAAAGTGGAAGATACGGTTACTTTAGGCAGCTACAGGTTGATCGAGAGCCGAACATCCTGGGGCGATGTGTGCCATCCGAGTGAGGTCTCGCTCTCTACACCACAAAAAAGGAGATTCAAAATGTCTGCAAAACGGATCAAAGCTGTTATCGTCGCTATGCTGGTTGCCTTGCTTTTGTCTGTCAGCGCACCGCTCTCGGGAGGGTCTTCAGTTGTGCTGGCGGGTGTGTGCGAGACGTCGCCTGGTACTTGCCCCTAAGAAGGTCATTGCTCCAAGCTGACGAGGCAAGTTCCATTGGAACTTGCCTCGTCTTTGTATTATTGTGTATGGATTACCCTCATTGTCCGACATCGCAGGTTAGAATGTCAAGCGACAATTAGAAAGGGACATCGGCGACAATTAGAAATGCCCATGCCGAGAAATCAACTCTCGGCGTCTTGGGCAGCATCAGAGCCACCCAACCGAATACCATTGCGACGTGCAGCTTCTTCAGCACGAACGCTC
>JAAEPZ010000111.1 GCA_024231955.1 bacterium
GGCAAAACTCACCATAGCCCGACTTTCTGTGGTCGGTTGTGGCCCGAGATCTCCGGCGGCCGGCGCAACGCCTCGTATCTGCTTAGTTTCAGGTCGGCGCAAACCGTCTGCGCCAATCACCTATCAGGGCTCAGCCGCCGCGGTCAGCGGCGGTGCGGCGATCTCAGATCGACGCGTCCTAGAAACGAGTCTGTGCCCTCATGCCGTCCCACTCAAAAAAGGGTCGATCTCCTCGGTGAGGCGAAGTTTCGCGGTACCGAGGGTCAGTTATGCTCGGGCTCGGGGGAGGGGCAGACGGAGTCGGCCCGGTTCCGGGTCTCGGCTCTTGGATGCGGAAAGAGAGCGGGTGGCCAGTCAAAGCGTCTGGCTGTCGGGCTTGTGGCCATGGAGTCGTGTTGTCATCGAGATGACATCTCTTCGCGAGAACGCGGACTCCCGATCGGCTCCGCCCTGGCGACTCCAGTTATGCGGTCGGCTCACCCGCTCTCCTGCTCAAGCTTTCGGCAATCTCACCTCCTCAGGGTTCGGTTGTGGCATCTCTCGTGGCCAGACGCGGCACGCGTCCGCGTGGCCGGTTCGTACCAGAGCACGCTCCAGGGTTCGCCGGGCGTAGCGAGGTGCGTCGGCTCCTCGTCGGGTACGAGCCTTCTCCAGGAGCCGGACGTAGACGAGCTCCGGCGGGCTGCCTGCCTCCAGCAGACCGCAGACCCAGCCCCATTCCTTGCCGGATGGGGTGGTGTCTGTTGTCGACCGCCGTCGCCGCCGGCTCGGCGCCGGAGGCGCTTTTTCGGTGCTTCCGAACGAGGGCATGATGCTTGGATCCCAGCGCCGGCCGTGCAGCGTTGCGGCGAGGACGTTGACCCACGTGCCGTTACGCTTCCAGTTCTTGAATCCGGCGAGGCGTCCGAGGTGCTCGCCCGAGATCGAGCCAAGATCGGCGGCGATGCGTTGGCCAAGCCATCGCTGTGCCTTAAACCTCGACGATTCTGCGAGCCGCCGGGCGCAGGCAAGCCAGATGTGACAACCGCCGGCAGGGGAGGTCTCGACGATCAGGGCTTCGTACTTGTGGGTCACGGCCCGGGCGCGTGGCGTGGCAACGTCGTCCAAGAAGACGAGGGGCCAGGCGTATCCCCTCGCCGGCCGGACGTAGACCTCGGCCCGACGCACGTTTTGTGCCCTTGCCCAAGCCAGCGGCAGCGAGGTCGTCGAGACGTCGTTCGACTGAGCATAAGTCGAGTTAACTGTTCCCACCTTCACGCGACCGATCAGTGTGTCGCCGTCTCCTAAAAACAAATAAAACAAGCAGACGGAGTTTTAGATGCCTAATAAGACTCATCTTTTCTTCCTGAGCTACGCCAGATTCGATGTCGATGAGTATCTGGACCGATTCTACGACGACTTAGTTAGAGAAGTGCGAGGACTTTCGAAAGATTTTGTGGACACACAAATGATAGGGTTTCGCGACTCTGCTGATATCTTTCCGGGGGATAACTGGCGCCAATCGCTGATAGATGCGCTCAGGACGGCAAGGGTGTTTATCTATCTTATCTCCCCTGTGTATTTTTCGAGGAAATGGTGCGGAAAAGAATGGGCCGCCTTCGAAATGCGCCTCCATGAGTACATTAAAGGTAAGAACCCCCAAAGGCCCCCTTTGATGTGTCCCGTGCTGTGGCGGCCCACGCCCGAGCTGCCGCGCTGCGCCACGGAGATACAGTTTACCCACCGTGAGCTTGGTGAAATATACTCAAGTGAAGGATTGCGATATCTCGTAAAATTAAATCGATATAAAGATGACTACGAGATTTTTTTGACACAATTCTCAAAGAGAATAGTAGATGTAGCGAAGAGTTATGTTTTGCCGGAGTTTGGGCCTCTTCCGCCGGTTAAAGAGATTGCGAACGCATTCAAGGTGTCAGCGCCCCATGCGGAGACGACTTCTGCCGCTAAGCTGAGTGCTGGACCTCGTTATGCTCAATTCATCTACGTGGCAGGGAAGAAGGGAGAATTGCAGGATGTCAGAGATGATATTGCTGCCTATGGCGAGGAGGGAGGCGGTGACTGGAAACCGTACCTTCCTGCATGCTGCGATGAGGTAATGATACTAACTCAGGAAATTGCCACGAATGAGAAATTCAGGCACGAGGTGATCGCCCTGGATGAAAATTTGATAGAAAACATTCGGAGTGCCAGAGAGAAAAATAAAATAGTGATAATATTGATTGATCCATGGACAGTACGGCTGGGCCCATATTCGAGCGTACTTCGGAAATATGATAAATTGCAATCATATAATTGCGCCCTTCTTGTTTTGTTTAATCATGAAGATGAAGAGACTAATGACCAGATGCCTCTCTTGAGGCTCGCGGTTAAGGATGTGTTGATCAATAAGAGCCTAGACAAGAATCCTGCATCTTTCAGGGATGATGTCGGGTCGTTAGATGCGTTCAGTGTTGAGCTCGTCGACGCACTTCGAAAGGTTCGTGAAAGAATTAGGCGGGCGTCTGAGAGATTCAGAAGGGTAAGAGATGAAGTGTACTTAAGTGCGCCGACAATTTCCGCTAGTGGAGTTGGTCGATCATGAGTAACGTGTCACGGGGTCGAATTGTAACCTTCTATTCCTTTAAGGGCGGTACGGGCCGCTCTATGATATTGGCCAATATTGCCTGGATATTGGCTAGCAATGGGAAGCGGGTCCTGGCGGTGGATTGGGATCTTGAGGCGCCAGGCCTGCATCGGTATTTTGAACCCTTTCTTCTAGATCGGAATTTGGAAAACACGGAAGGCTTGATTGAATTTTTCGACGATTTCATGAATGAGGCTCTAACGCTAACAGATGGCGATGGTGAGGGAGATGAGGACTGGTACATACCTTTTACAAACATTATGCGATTTGCGATATCGCTTGATGCGATTTTTCCAGAAGGGGGCACTCTGGATTTTGTTCCTGCGGGCCAACAGAATCACTCCTATTCGATGCGTGTAAATTCATTCAATTGGCAGAGATTTTATGAGCGCCATGGCGGCGGTGGATTCCTCGATGCGGTAAAAGCGAAAATGCGAATCGATTATGATTACATTCTTATTGATAGTCGAACTGGTGTGAGCGATACCTCGGGGGTGTGCACTATTCAGATGCCCGACGTTCTCGTCATTCTCTTTACTCCGAACAATCAAAGCATCTTAGGCGCAGCAAGCGTTGCCGCTTCCGTTGTCGAACAATGGGGTATGGAGCAAGCTCAGGGTGAATGCGAAAGGGTCGTATTTCCGATCTTAACGCGAGTCGAGCGTGCCGAGAAGGATAAGCTTGACTTGGCACGGCGCTATGCGCGGACACAATTCGATAAGTTCCTTATGAGATTGTCAACGAGACGCCGAGATGAATATTGGGGACGAGTGGAAGTACCTCACGATCCATGGTATGCCTATGAGGAGCTTCTCGCTACCTTTCGAGATGATCCCCATCAAAGAGATTCTCTCTTGACTGCAATAGAGAACATAGCAGCATATGTGACCAGAGACAAGGTTAACCGCTTAGTTCCGCCTGATGAGAAAGTGCGAGCGGAAGTACTACGTCGTTTTGCTAGACGTCCCATCGAGGAATTGCGGAAGGTGAAAACGGCGACAAACGAGAAGAGTCCGGTGGGCGAAGTTGCGATACCTTTTAGTGAAATGCGTTTCAAAATGAAATCGCAGGATTTGCGCTCACTTCCCGACGACGAATCCCCATTGGCCGGCTTTCCCGTCCACAACCTCCCATTCGAATCCCTCGGCTCATTGTTCAAGGGCCGCGGCGAGCGCTTGCAGGCGCTCGCCGGCTCCCCGGACCAGCCGACGGCCATCATCCAGAAGCAGAAGCAGGCCATCCACGGACTGGGAGGCATCGGCAAGACGCGCCTGGCGATCGAGTATGCCTGGCAATACGGCAGCCACTACGAAGCGATCCTCTTTGTCCCCGCCGGCTCCCCGGAAAAACTGCGAAGCAACTTGGCGGCTCTTGCGCGGGCCAATCTGCTCAATCTTCCGGAGTGGAAGGAGCGCGACGAGCAGGCGGAATACGGCGCGGTCTTGCGTTGGCTGCGGCAGAATCCCGACTGGCTCCTGATCCTCGACAACGTCGACACCGAGGACGCCGCCCAAGCCGTGGATAAGCTTTTGCCGGTCCTTACCGAGGGCCACGTGCTGGTGACGTCCCGGCTATCGCGATGGAGCGCAATCCGGGAGCAATTCCTCGATACGATCTCGCCGGAGGCTGGGCGGGATTTCCTCCTCGAGCGCACCGAGGGCAAACGCGAGCCGGCCACGGACGACGCCGACCAGGCCCGCGAGCTGGCCGAGACGCTCGGTGGTTTGCCGCTGGCCCTGCAACAGGCCGCGGCCTATATCGCCTATCACCATCTGAGCTTTGCCGAATACCGCGCCGAGTGGGCTGCGGAACGCGCCCGAGTTCTCGAATGGTACGACTCGCGGGAGATGCAGTATCCCGCTTCGGTGGCGGTCACCTGGCAGCGGATTTTAGAGCAGCTGGAACCGGCTTCCCGGACCATCCTGCGGCTCGCCGCCTTCCTGGCGCCCGATCCGATCCCGGTGGCGATGTTGGAGGGTGCGGGAGAGATTGCCTCGGAGGCGCTGGCGAGCCTCTGTGAGGAGACCGGTCAATCGCCTGCGCCGCTGCGGGTCAAGGACGCTCTAGGGGATCTTGCCGCTTACTCGATGATCACCTGGGAGGGGAAGGCATTTTCCGTCCACCGGATGGTGCAGGAGGTGATGCGCAGCCGCATTCCGGAGGAGCGCAAGCCCGACTGGGTCAAGTGGTCTCTGCGGGTGGTCGACGCCTACGCACCGGGCGACCCGGCCGATGTCCGCACCTGGCCGTTATGGGATCTGATCCGACCCCACGTCGGCCAGTGCATCGAGCACGCGGAAGGCGCTGGAATCGCTGAGCCAACGTCGCGGTTGATGAATGATCTGGGAGCGCTGCTTGATGCCAAGGCGGTCTACACCGAGGCCGAGCCACTCTACCGTCGTGCGCTTCTGATCGACGAGAGCTTCTTCGGCGCCGAGCATCCCAACGTCGCTAGAGACCTCAACAACCTGGCTCAGTTGCTTCAGGCAACGAACCGTCTTGAAGAAGCTGAGCCTCTGATGCGTCGTGCGCTTTTGATCGACGAGAGCTCCTTCGGCGCCGAGCACCCCAACGTCGCCAGAGACCTCAACAACCTGGCTCAGTTGCTTCAGGCAAGCCACCGGCAGGGAGAGACTGAGGCTCTGATTCGTCGCGCGCTCATGAACGACGAGAGCTCCTTCGGCGCCGAGCATCGCAA
>JAAEPZ010000112.1 GCA_024231955.1 bacterium
AAAGGATGCGGGAGCAAAGCCCCAGTCCGGGAGCAGACGACCGGCAGCGACACGAGCACAAAAGCCACGCCACGCAGAGGAAGATGACGCCGAGGAAGGAAACTGAGAGCAGGGAGGCGAGCGAAGGAAGCAGCACTGACAGATCGAGAAAGCAGGCCACTGCACCGACTAAAAAGAAGGGCAGAGGCGGATTCGACGCTCACCCAGCGCCCACCAAAGCTGGACCAAGCCACGGAGGCTTCCAGCCACCCTCGACGCCTCAGGCGGGCCACAAACGTGCTGCGGTGTCATCGTCTCGATCGCCGAAGAAGACGCCGACCAAAATAATGCGTCAGATACAGGTTCAGTACCAGCTCACGCAGCAGGACTTACAGCCGACGCCGGCACACGTTTTCTTGCCATTGGCGCCGATGGGTGCACCGAGAGCATTCCAAACCAGCACAAAGAGTCTGGCCTTGGGTGCAGCTGAACGGGAGCATCTCGACAGCGAAGCCAGAGCTGGTACCGAATGATACACACAGCGAGGCGGAATTACGGGTATGGTGCAAGCGGTGCTGCAGCAGCCAGCGCAGCTGACCGGGAGAATGGACGAGCCGATGGTGCCGTGTATTCAGCCAGATCAACTCCGCGTGCGCAATGCTGGAGTTCACCTACGGGAACAAGCCCGCGTCCAGAATCTTGAATTCTTCCAAGACAGGGAGCAAGAAAGAAGACAGCAACGACCCGCAGATGCTCTGAACATCACTGTGGACGAACTGGCGGATTCGATGGCCAGACAGCAGCCAGTGCCATTGCCTGGCATGGTGCAGCCGCAGGACCCGACACTGCCGATTGCTGCTGATCTGGTCGAGGATGCTCCGATGGATATGGGTGCAATGGAGGCGGATCAGAACCAAGACGACGTCTTGATGGGCGATGGCAGCAGAGCGCAAGCAAACGACTCGGAGACCAGGAAGGCCGAGTAGACCTAGCCGCCGAAGCCATTTGGTTTTGTTACATTTTGGGAGTTGTACCCTTCATCGTGTTCTTACTGGCACGTGTACGAGTACTGCTGGGGCACGGGTAGGGACAACCCCTCGTTTGTGCAGAGTCCAATGCAGGTGGTTGCCCTCCATGCTGGGGTTCGGCCCTCTCTTGTGCGACCATCCGGTGGTCGGCACTAGAAGGAGGG
>JAAEPZ010000113.1 GCA_024231955.1 bacterium
ACCCACCCCGGCGATTATCAGTGGGGGAGCCACCTGCTCCGACTTCCTGAAGCGTGGGAACTCAACAAAGGTACGGGATACGTCGCCCTTCTCGATAACGGCCTCCAGGTCGACCATCCCGACCTGCGGCCGTTCCACCAGGATGGAGGGCAGCTCGTGTATTCCGGCGGGAATTTCCGCGAGCATTTTTCGCAGGATTTCAAGCACGATACCTGCGATGTCGACGAGATGGCGGGTGACCCGGCGAGAACCGGCCACGGTACCCACGTTTCGGGGATCATCTCGGCTACAACGAACAATGAAATGGGAACCGCAGGGACCTGCTGGAACTGTAGCCTTATGATGGAACGGGTGATGCGTCTCGAACCGCCCTATGACACGGCCTTCTCCATCGTTGAGGCTGCCTTGACGAGAGTTGTTGAACAGGGGGTGCAGGCAGTAAGCATGAGCTTCGGACTACCACCGGGCGAGGAGGAAGTGAATTGCGATGACGAGTTCAGCCCCTATCATTCCTTCTGCGCCGCTCTTGCTTTCGCTGAAGAGAGGGATGTGGTACTTACGGCATCGGCGGGTAACGACAGGAAAAACAAGGTTGACTTCCCGGCATACACGGCCGAGGTTATGTCTATAGGTGGAGTCAAGTCCGATCCCGGAATAGCGGGTTACAAGTTCTGGGATGACCACCCGAATTGTCCCCCGATATACAGCGGTGGAAAGGAATGCGGATCTAACTATGGCGAACACCAGGATCTTGTTGCGCCAGCAAAAACGGTTATCTCAAGCATGTATGTAGGCATGGATTGGAACGCCACAATCGGCTGTGGAGATAGTTTCCTAACCTACCCTGGTCCGACGAACCTGTATGAAGGCTATGGGCCTTGCACCGGAACGTCGATGGCCGCTCCGTACGTTTCCGGCATCGCTATGCTTGTGCGCTCGGTCAACCCGCGGCTATCAAAAGCTGAGGTTAGGGATATCCTTACCGCCACCGCATCACACTCTTCCGAGAAGGACACGAAGCTCGGTTATGGCCTGCCGGATTCCGTTGCGGCAGTCAAAAGGGCTCTCGGAATGGTCAACCGCGAGACCCTTCCCAATAGGCTCACTCCCCTTTTCTCGCTATACAGCCATTTCGGTGAAACCCACTTTTATACCACCGTACCGCAAATGGCAAGTGCGGCCATGAATCACAATCGTGTGCCATTTGCGCCAGTGGGACCTCATACCGTCGAGGAATATACTTTGTTTCCTGGAGCTCCGTGCCTTGTCTCACCGTGCGACCCGAGGCCACGGGCCTCGGCCTACGTTTTCACCACCGACACTCCTCCATTCCCGGGAGCACCGCAACTTTTGCCCCTCTATCGACTCAGTTATGATCCGAACTACGACCCTGAATCGCCTGGTCGTTGTGGTGAAAACGAAATTCAGAACCCGGACCGAGATTTTACCTACACTACAGTACCGGCAGGTGTCGAGCTGTTCAAAGAAAGATTCGACGCTAATGGTATCGGCTACCGCCTCGATGGCGTCGAGGGCTACATTTTCGAGCGCTGCCAGCCCGAGCCGGATTGCATGCCTGAAGGCACGGTCAAGCTCTTGCGATACTATAACTCCGAGCGTAACGATTTCGCGATCTTTCCGGAGAGCGAGAAAGACATAATGGTGGCAGACGGTTACACAGGAGGTCAACAGGGTTTAAGCGATGTGCTGGGCTATGTCTTCCCCAACGTAGACAGCGACTTAGATTTCCTGATCGATGGCTTTGAAGATATGGTCGGGACTGATCCCCATCTGGCCGACAGCGACTGCGACGGCCGCACTGATGGTGAGGAGCTACTGTTCTACGACATGGCGGACCCGGATCCTGCGACTCATGGCTATGGCGACCCGTGGGACGGACCTTGTGCCATACTTTTCAGGGATGGGTTTGAATCTGGCGACACTTCGTTATGGTCGAGCACGTTTGTGGAACCGGCGCGACTTGCGAGTAAGGCGGAATGTCGATGAGATGTTTCGTTTTCGGGGCAGTCCTGATATCGTTACTTGTGGTTGGAGGTCTGTCGCCGACAACCGAAGCCGCCACCTTCACGGTAACCAAGGAAACCGACGATAACGGGCCTTGCGACATCGACGATTGTGCCCTGCGCGAAGCGATAATCGCCAGCAACGAAAATCCAGGTCCCGATACGATTTTGATCCCGGGTGGCCGGTATATACTTTCCATACCTGGGTGGGGGGACTCGCAATCTATGACGGGCTCTCTTCACCCCCGTGGGGATATAGATATCATCGGCGCCGAGCAATCGGCGGTTATCATAGACGCGGCCGGTATCGATCGTGTCTTTCTAATCGTCGGTATTACGGCGAACATTTCTAATGTGACGATAACCGGGGGATACTATCCCGGCTTTGGTGCCGGGCTAAGAATAGTAGACAGCATTGTGGCCATAACAAACTCTACCATTATCGGAAATCACACGCCTGCCTACGATGGTGGTGGGATTTCAGTCTGGAAAGCGGATGTGGCCTTGATCAACTCAGTAATTACAGGGAATACCGCGAGCAGAGTAGGTGGCGGCATAGATAGGACCGCTGGTACTGGCGAAGCAAACGTGACCCTCATCAACTCCACGGTGAGCAACAACTACGCCGGCCAAGCGGGAGCAATTATTAGTGCCGGTCGTGGTGACTTGACCCTGCTCAACTCCACAGTTGC
>JAAEPZ010000114.1 GCA_024231955.1 bacterium
CGCCCCAGCCGGGCCTCCTGGTGCTCGGCGACATGAGCATCCAGGGCAACGTCAAGCCCGTGCGCTCCCTGACCGAGCCCCTGCAGGTGGCGATGGACAACGGCGCCCGCCGCGCCCTCGTCCCGATCGAGAACAAGCGTCAGTTTTTGGAGGTGAATGCCGATGTGCTCGAGCGCGTCGATTCGATTTTCTATGGCGACCTGCGTCAAGCGGCTTTCAAGACGCTGGGGTTGAGCTGAGGGCGGCGCACGGGCGTAACCGGCCGTCCGCGGGAATCAGGAGGGATCGTGATCGCCGCACGACCGCACGGGCATGAATGCCCGTGCTATTCGACAGCGCCCGCTGAAGCGGGCTTGGTACCCATGTCTTCCCAATCGCTCTTTAATTGACGCCATCGCCCCGGCTCGATGGTTCTTACTTCTCGGGTCAGGGGCATGAATTCGGTGGCGGTGACAGCACGCACCTAAAGTAAGACGGAGTCTCCGGGAAAGTCAAGATCAGCACCCACATCCCACAGCAGCGCCGTGTTGTCGTCGCTCCAGGTCAGGACGCGACTCTCGTCGCCATTGAACACCGCGCCACTGACCACTCGGTGGCGGCATCCCACAGCCGCGCCGTGTTGTCTAAGTTCCAGGTCAGGACGCGGATGAAGGCCCTTGATTTAGATCTAATTAACCCCCTGGTTGCATTGGAAAATCCTTGCTTCACCGGCTGATCCCTTGGTTCCGGGGGTTGACTGATGATTCCATGGTGTCTCCAAGATTCACCGGAAGTGGTCTCTACAACTTTCAAGAAAAAGAATTGGGTGCGGCTCTTATGGGGACGACGGCGGTCGGAGACCAGAGGCCGGGCACCCACAGCGAAGGCTGAAGCCGTTCCATCAGCGTGATCGTAGCCCGGAGGGCGGCATGAGATAGCCTGGGGTGAGGTCTGCCGAACCCCAGGAACGCTCCCCAAGACCCCGA
>JAAEPZ010000115.1 GCA_024231955.1 bacterium
GCAGGTCGCTGTCGTCGTGGAATACCGCAACACTGACGAACTGGAGTTCAGGGTTGAACTCAATGCGTTTGATCAGGCTTTCCCCACCCACCAATGGAGAACGGAAGTGTGCAGTCCGGATTGCTTCTCGGCAAATGATCTTCATTGGATGACCGCCACATAGTGTTGTCATCCGCAAAATGCCGTACTGGACTTCTGAGCGTCGCCGTGCCCGCTCAGAGCCGCTGTGCTCCGCAAAAACTTCGTCCAGAGCCTTTGTGCCCGCCATTACGACCGATCACAGCCTACGACATGGGCGCGGGGGCGTCAACCAGAGGCCGGGACATGGCGTTTTCCCGTCGCCAAGGCCGGCGATCTGGCTCGAATGGGCGTTGGCGATAAACCTGGCCTGGGCTGTCCTGAGACAGCCGCGCTTGTGAGCGATCGGCGGCAGGCAACTCAGGCAGCCAGATCGAGCCGATACTCGTGGTGAAGACCTGCGAGCACCGGCTTCCGATCGACACGCGCACCGTCTGGCAGCTTGTGGCGTTCTGGCTGCAGAGGTACCGGCACCTCATCGGACGGCTCGGGCAGGCCCGGTCCAAGGCTCGAGTGAGGCCAGCCGCGGTTGTAATGCTCGACCCACTCGTTGAGAATCCGACGCAGGTGCCTTTCGCCCAACGGAATCACGTGGTCGAGGCATTCCCGCCGTATGGTTCCGTTTACCCTTTCACAGAAGGAGTTCGCGAGCGGTGCCCGCCGCGGCGTCTTCAAAACCTTCGGCCCCATCGCCACGACGGAATCATCGAGCGCCTTCGAGAAGATCGAGTCGCGATCGTGGATGAGCCAGCGGTAGTCGTGTTCCCAGGGGAAGGTCTCTCGAAATTGTTGGACCGTCCATTCGGCCGTTGGATGGGCTGTCACGTTGAAATGTAGGATCTTCCGGCTATCAATCTCGATAACAACAAAGATGTAGAGAAATTGGAATCGTGCCGTCACCGCCGTCATGAAGTCGCAGGCGACGATCTCATTGGCATGATTCCGCACAAAGGTCGACCAGCGCTGGCCGGTCCGCCGTCGATCCTTCGGTCTTTTGGGCATGTACTTGCGCACCGTCCGCGGGGAGACACGGAGGCCCAGCTTCAAAAGCAGCTCGGCAGCGATTCGTTCTTCCCCCCACAAGGGATTGTCTCTTGCCATCTCGGAGATGTGCCGACGTAGTTCCAGCTGAGTCGGCGGGCGCCCACCGCGACTCTTCCATCGCAGGCGCGGCTCCTCAAAGCGGTCACCGGTTAGTCTTCACGCACGGAGCACGGTGCCCCGGACGATTTTTGCTCCGAGCCATGCTCTAAATCGTCCTTTCATGGCTTAATATGACATTTCATGATTCGAAAACGACAGCGCATGGCCTGCGAGGTTTTCCCGATGGATCACCTGTGCCGGAAGCACGACAAGATACGCCGACATCGCCTGCAGCTTCGGCACCTCCACCCAGCTTGTAGTAGTAGCTAGGCTCAGAACTCCGTTAGTGCCTGAGTGAGAAGCTTCATCTCATTGCAATAGCTTGAGTTAGAGTGACCATTGGTGTAAGGTAATGGCTGCTAAGTTCTCAGCCCGTCTGCGGGCGGCATATGGTAGCCTGGGGTCGGAGACCCCAGGTAGGCTTCCAATAAGGTCCCAAGC
>JAAEPZ010000116.1 GCA_024231955.1 bacterium
GCTTGGGACCTTATTGGAAGCCTACCTGGGGTCTCCGACCCCAGGCTACCATATGCCGCCCGCAGACGGGCTGAGAACTTAGCAGCCATTACCTTACACCAATGGTCACTCTAACTCAAGCTATTGCAATGAGATGAAGCTCCTCACTCAGGCAGTAACGGAGTTCTGAGCCTACATATGCGCATTGGCCTCGATGCCTCACTGACAAAGGCGTAGACATATGGCCCTAGAGCATCTCACGAACCAAGGAATGTACCTTCTGCTAATAGTGCCAATGGCGCCATAGCATCGCATCGGCGCCAACCCGTGACTAAGCAGCTGTGCCAGCCAACTCTGTATCTGCAGGTAGTCGGCGCCAAAGGGTAGCCGTCGCTGAGAGCGACTGAATCGCTCTCAGCGGTCTTGCCTGCACCTGCGGCCGGGTCCGGAGGTACCGAAGATCAGAACGTGGTCGGAGTTTGCTCGAAGGTTGTCGAATTGGGAGCAAATGAAGTGGCTCGGTGTGCCGGCGTCAATCTTGACGGTTCGCGGAATCAGAACGGGGGATAAATGGAATCGTTCGCGGGAGAAGTGCGCGCACGGTTTCGGTAACGATGCGCGTTACTTCTGGATGGGGTCTCTTGGTTCTCACTGAAGGACCTCCTGAAAAATTCGCTAGATGGCGGAGGTCCCAAGGCTCAACGTTATTCCCGCTTTTTATCATTTCGACATGCGAGTAAATCTCATCGGCCACATGACCAAGATAATCAGCGGCCCTGCGAAGCGCATCAAGGGCCGCACCTTTCTGGTTTGCCAAGAAATATGCCTGTGCAAGATCGATTTCCACTAGTCCATAGGCCGCTTCTGGATACTCAGCCTTACGCAGTCTCTGGTTGATTTTTGGAAGATTTCTGATTGCGTGCTGGTAGTTTCCGCGACAGATTGCAGAAATAAGCCTAAGCCAGTCAACCAGTGTGGTAATCGCACTCCTCGGAGACAGCCTCTTCCGAAGAGTCTCGATCTCTTCAGCAATTATCGAAATATCGTCAGTGGTTGCCGGGCCGTAGGTCCGCTGCAATTTTATCAGTACATGCAAGCAATTATTGAGGGCAATAATGTAGTGCCTGTCGCTCTTTTCTAAATATCGGCAAGCCGACAGGTAGCAATCCACTGCTTTTCGGTATTCCTGAAAGCGCTCATAGACGGCACCGGTCTGTACTTGAACCTTACCACGCTCGGATGGCGGTGCCTCTGTTAGTAATTGCTCACTCTCTTTGAGCAATCTCAACGCCTCGAACTTGCTCCCCTGCTTGGCTCTGATGGCGGCAAGATTCCGTTTTGCTTCAGCCTGCTCTATTGAGTGATCATGCAATATCAGTTCTGCTCCTTTGAAGCATTGTTCCGCGGTATCAAGATCACCCGTATGGAAACATGAGGCACCATAAGCCAAGAAAGACCGTCCTTGTAGTAGCCGGCACAGAATCTCGGATTGACTACGCATTTCTGACGCAATGGTAAGACTATTGGCCGGATCGTCGAAAACCTGCTCCTGCCAGAGCTCGAAGGATTCCAGCCAATTCGTAAATAGATCTCTCAGTTTCATGATTTCCCTGAGCCAATCAACCGAACCAAGTTGGGCGGGAGGGTCGGCTGGCCAACCCCCCCGCGCTTTCAATTCACCCGACTGGATCGATCGACGGATGCATGTCCTGCCCTCCAGGCCTGACGTGCTGGCGCTCAATTGCGGCGATCAGCAGTCAGGCTGCTAACCCATCACGATACAATGGGTGAGGGCAAGATATCCGTACTTCCTTCGTTCTAACTTATCCGAGCAAGGCGGGAGGGCTACGGCTTCGGCCGCTGGGCCAGCGGTACTGAACTTCCCCGGCGCTACCGGTTACCCCTTGCACCAGCCGGCGTTGGCACGGAAATTGCTTGGGTTCCCGTGAGATCCCGCGAGCTCTGCCCATGCCATGAGAGAGCAGAGTCGATCTACATCGCCTTGAACTTCCTCGACGCCGGTCAAGCATGCGGAACCTCCCCGAATCATCAGTATAGCACGCGGGGCAGCTTGCTTGTGGGGCGAGCTTCAGAGCTCTCCTGGCATGATCGCGGGTCGAGAAAAGCGACTCAGAAGCGCTGGGGCGACTCCAGGGCAGCCTACGTGGAAGCGGCGGCATCTCGCAAGGGCATGAGGCTGGCAAAGTGGCGCCACCGGGGCGCGCACCTCGACCGGCGGACACCATACAGCCTCCGGAGAATCTGGATGACCGATCGCAGTGGTATGTACGAGCCCGGTCGTGGTACGCAGGGGGCGGACACGGAGGCCCGCCCCTACACCAGCCCGGCATCGGGGGAGGGTGGAGTATCGGCCGGTCCTCCATGCCGCCGGGACAGCCCGCGCCAGCTGCTCCGATTTCGGCACCTCCGGGCGTCCCGATCCGCCGCCGTCTGGAGACGCCGGAGCTCGCTTTGGGTCCAAGAATCAGTAGGTCAGGCCGATTTGGCGTCTCTCCCGGTTGCACCGGATCCCGCCAAGTTGCGGCCAACCAGACCCTAATGGGACCCAAGGGCCAGATCTCGGGCCTCCAGGGGAGGTCCCCCAGATCCCATAAGCCATTGATATCACGAGAGTTATACTGGAGCCGACGCGCGGATTCGAACCGCTGAGTAAGCTGATTACGAATGATGTGAACGGCCAAGAGCACCGCGATAGTGGGCGCCGATGGTCGGTGGCCATGGCGAAGTTCGAGCCAATCCCCTGGAGACCGCCCAGAAGCACGGCTCATGCCGGCGCCTCCCACCATATTCTCCGATCGGGCGCAACCGGTCGCCCGCGCCCTCGGAAGCGCTGGGAGCGCCGGCTTCCAGCCGGCTCGTGGGCAAATCGTAGCGCGTTGGAGCCGGCTGGAAGCCGGCGCTCCCAGCACGATCGGGGGTGACGGACCGAGTCCGTCACCCCCAAGGTCCCTGTCCCTACTCGCAGATCGAGAAGTCGTCGATGCCGCACTCGACGAGATCGCCGGTGGAGGGTCCGTCCGAGCACTGGACCCGCAGCTTGACGTTCGAGCCCGCCGGAATCGCCGCGGTGGCGTTCGCCCACGCCGGGTTCGAGGTCGCGTCACCGTTCGACGCCAGCGTCGTCCAGTTGGAGCCGCCGTCGACCGAGTACTCGAGGGTGAAGAAGTCGCCCGAAGCATCGTCGCCGGCGTCGCGCTGGCCGTGCCAGTACCACACCTCGAGCGTCGAGGCGTTGGGCACCGCC
>JAAEPZ010000117.1 GCA_024231955.1 bacterium
AAGCGGAAGTCGATGTGGCCCAATTGTCGGTCTGGGCATCCAACCTGAAACCGGAACTGACATCGCGGATGACCAGTTGCGTGCTGTCGCTGACAAGCAGACTGAACCCGGTGACCGCCGACGTACTCTTGATGCTCGCCACTATCGTAACATAGTCCTCCTGGCCGGCGCTCAGAGTCAGCGGGGAGCTGAGCGGCATCTCCAGTGCGGTGGTCTCGATCTGGGGCCCGGAGATCATAGCGATGATAGCCTGCTGTTTGAGCAACCTGATATCTTCGAATAGATCCGAAGCCGCGAAAGCCACGCCGGAATCATCGACAACCATGAAGGAAAGCTCGGTAAGCTGTATCTGGGAGCTTCCCAGGGTGCCGGGATGTCGCAGGTTCAACTGCAGCATGGGGACATCCGTCTGACCGTAGTTGACCTGGGGACTCAGAAGCGGAACATAAGATACGGCTCCGGCGTCGGAAGGATTCTCGAGTCGGCAGGAGGCTGTCCGCAACGGCCAGGATATGCCCGTATCAATCGTAACCGGGTCAAGCGTGTTGCCGTCTACTATGGGTATGGCCGAAGCACCTTCGACAGCCAGGGCAAAATTGGAGGCGGTCGCGGAGGAATCGATATCCACCAACAGTGTGAGACTGCGCTCCTCGCCCGGCGCCACGATTACCGGCTCGCTGAAGATCAGCAACAGGCTCGAATCCGCCGTGACGCTGTCCTTGATCGACAGGTTGGAGTAACCCGAAGCCAGTACCAGGCGGCTGAAAGCCGTGTTGGCGGGGATCGGGTTCTCATTGCCGTCCTCGACGGCAATACGCAGGCTGTTCAGTCTGAGCGACGCCGATTCGAGCGTCGTGTCCGGATGGGTGACTTTGATGGTCATAGGGAACACGTTGACCTGACCTCGGGTTACCGCGGTAGGAATCGAATTCACCAGTTGGGCCGTTACATTCGAAGGCGCGGACTGTATCGAAACGGTATTGGTTTGGATCAGAGCAGAGGAGTCTGGGAACGTGGGTGCTACGGCGCGAAGTTGCCAGGAGACCTCACCCGGCTGAAGAGCCGTGTATTGGAACGAAAACTCGCTGGATCCCCCGGCCGACAGACTCACTGGCCCCACGACGCTGTCAACCAGCGCGACCCGAGAGGGGTTGCTGATGGCCACGATCATTCCACTGACATCGGTCATCGTGTCCGTCTGAACATTGGTAGCCGTGAAGCGTACTTCGATTGTCTGTCCCACTGAATAGGTTTCGTTCAAGGGCGGGAATGATACGCGCAGGCCGGAGTTCGACACGGTGAAGGTATTGGTACCCTCCAGAGCGGCATCAATGGGACCGTCGTTGCCCGAAGCGTACAGACAGCCGTTCTCCGGCAGGGCGGCTTGGAACGCGGCATTGGGCGTGGCAGTTGCCGAGACGTCACCTACCGCAAAAATGGTCGGGCGATTGCCTTCCGAAATCTCAACTCCCAGGACACCGGCCGTCCAACTTCCCGCGCTGAAGACACTGGCGGCAAGCAGCGAGTCCGTCGCCTGCCAGACACCATCGCCGTCAACATCCATCCAGATCTCCAGCGGGTCAATATCGCTCGTGGTGGCGTCCAGTAGATTCGTTATGGAAACTGATTCCAGAGTGTCT
>JAAEPZ010000118.1 GCA_024231955.1 bacterium
ACGAAGGGTACAACTCCCAAAATGTAACAAAACCAAACGGCTTTGGCGGCAAGGTCTACTCGGTCTTCCCGGTCTCCGAGTCTTTTGCTTGCGCTCCGCTGCCATCGTCCATTGAAATGCCGCCTTGGTTCTGGTCCGCCTCCATCACACCCATGTCCATTTGAGTATCCTCGATCGGATCGGCGGCGAGCGGGGGCATCGGGTCCTGCAGCTGCACCACGTCAGGCAACTGTGCTGGCTGCTGCCCGGCCATTGATTCCGCCAGTTCGTCCACAGCGACATCCAGAGCGTCCGCGGGTCATTGCTGTCTTCTTTCTTGCTCTCTGTCTCTGAAGAATTCGAGATTCTGGACGCGGGCTTGCTCTCGCAGATGGACTCCAGCGTTGCACACGCGGAGTTGATCCGGACGGATGTGCAGCACCATCGGCTCGTCGGTTCTCCCAGTCGGCTGCACCGGCTGCTGCAGCACCGCTCGCACCGTGCCCGCAATTTCGCCTTGCTGCGTGTACCGGTCGGTACCGGCTCTGGCTTCTCTGTCGAGGTGCTCCCGTTCGGCTGCGCCCAGGGCCAGACTCTTTGTGCCAGTCTGGAACGCCCTCGGTGCGCCCATCGGCGCTGATGGCAAGAAAACGTGCGCCGGCATCGGCTGTAAGTCTTGCTGACTGAGCTGGTACTGGATCTGAATCTGACGCGACATCTTGGTC
>JAAEPZ010000119.1 GCA_024231955.1 bacterium
CAGATCGAACTGGTCCGGGGACTCGCGCGCCACCTCGGACTCGTTGATTCTGATCAGGATCCCTATTGACATCAAGATCGAACCCCTGTATGGTGCCACGCATTCATGTGTCCGGCCGAAGCGGAGGGGGGTGAACGCAGGGAATAGGGTGGATATTTCGATATCTCCATATTTACGTAATGTTTCCTGTGTGCCGTAACACGTTTCGGTGAGCTGCGAGGCCATGACTTCCATCATTCCATCGAGGAGCACGGCGCATCGGGTCAGGCCTGGCCGCCTATGGGGGTGGCTGGCGATTCTCTGCTGCCTCCCTCTGGCGGCGGACCCGCCGTCGTCAGCGGGGGGCGATGCGGCGGAGCGCGCGCAGCACGAACCGAAGCCCCGGATCATCACCCTGGATTCCGGTGATCCGGCGACCGAAGAGAACCCGAGACCGAAGACGGACGCGCACTGAGGCCGCAGTCACGCATTGTACGGGGAGTATGGCCGTGAGCAACAAACAAGGTCAGGATTGTCGTCGCAGAGGGGGCCGCGCCAGCCGCGGTCCGAGCCCGTTCCGATCCGCGCTGAGACCGGTTTCTCTGGTCGCTTGTCTGCTCCTCTCAGCGCCGCCCATGGCGGCCGAGGAGCCGCACTTCGTGCTGCTCACCACGCCGC
>JAAEPZ010000120.1 GCA_024231955.1 bacterium
GCGATCTTGTAGTCGCGCACGTCGCGCATGCCGACGAGCGCTACCGACTGGGGGAATCGGGCCGGGCGTTCCGGGTAGCAAGGATTTACGAAGAGGGTGGCACCTCTCAAGGCAGCAGCACCTCTCAAGGCAGGCACCTCTCAAGGCAGCACCTCTCAAGGCAGATTTACGAAGAGGGTGGCACCTCTCAAGGCAGGCTGCCGTGGCTGTCGCGGTGGGCGATCCGGTACTGCACCGCCAAGCCGGTGAGCGTCATCGCGCACAGATCGTCGTAGACGTTGTCCATCGGACCCTGGGAGTCGCCGCCGTAGGAGAGCTGGGAGGCCACCCGGCCGGTGCCGACGCCGCCGACCTCCTCCTCGACGAAGACCGTGAGCAGGTCGCCGTCGGCCGGCGTGCTCCCGGCGAGCACCCGCCGGCGCTCGAGAAAGCCGGTCGCGCGAGCGAAGCAGGGCTCGGTGACCGCCGTCTGACCGTTTCTCTGCATACCCTGACGCGGGCGGCGTCTTCGGAATCCCGGCCCGTCAATCCTCGTCGTCGCCATCCCGGCGCTCCTCGACGGTCGGCCGGATCAGCTCGCCGACGATCTCCCGGAGTTCTGTGTGGAACTGGCGTTCTGGAAATGGCCGGTTTCAATGAAGGTCGCGATCTCAGCGACGAAAGAGTGACGCACTGCGCCCAGCACCACTGCGGAGTCGATGATACTAATATCCCTTGCTAGTCTCCAGGAACAGGAGGATCGAGCCTTTGGGAGTATTGTCGGTACCGGATCGAGTTTTTCCCGAAGCGTTTCACTCAAATCGTCATCGAAAAATAGATCTTCCGGTATGAGCGCTTCGTCGGTTGAAAGGACATCTGTTTCACGTAAATGCTGGGTCGGTGTATTGGTGCTAGGATTCCGAAATATCCAAGCGTATAATGTCTCTCACCCTCCATTCGCCGCGCACCGCCTCAAGAACTATCCAATACCA
>JAAEPZ010000121.1 GCA_024231955.1 bacterium
CGCAGATCCACCACCGGAAACTCCGGAGTCCGCGCCGGTGAGATCACCTGGACGGGACCGCCGCCGCTCCCCCGGGCGAAGGTCGTGCGCAGGACCTCGTGCCGGCGGACGATCTCATCGAGGGCGGCCGTCAACACCGCCACCTCGAGCCGGCCGCTGAGCCGGACGGCCCTCGACGCCGCGGGCGGCCGTCTCGATCTCGTGTTGCAGGTCCGCGAAGTCTGCCCGGGCCGCCCCAAGTGGGATCAAGGAAGCCCCGGAATGATTCCGGGGCTATGCCGAGAAGCTAATCTTCTTTCACGAAGAAGACGTCTACCGTTTTGACCTTGCGGCTTCTGCCGGCCTTGTCGACAAGGTAGGCATCGCTATAGAACCGCAACCGGTTGCCGTGCTCGTCGCGGTTCAGAGAGACAAAATACTCGACCTTAATTGCCTGTACGCCTGCCTGCTCCAGCGTCAGAAGCTCTCTCCTTTCCGAAATTCCGTTGTGATTACGATCGCTCCACAGGAGGAGCCGACCATAGATCAGATCCCCTGGGTCGATGAAACCATTTCCGTTGCCACCGGCGACATCCAGTTCGAACAGTGCCTGATAGCCGTTCTTGGCCGGGTAGCCGTTGCTCATCGGCGTGGAGTCACCGAAGAGCTCGCTGGCGTCGTCGATCATGCCGTTGCCGTTGCGGTCGAGAGCAACGAATGCGTCATGACTGCTGGTCCGCGTCCAACCGGTGGTTTCCAGCACCCCATCCGAGTCAATGTCAAAGGATACAGGTCGGTCGAGGCCGGTGAACTCGAACCCTCTGCCGTCGTAGTCCAGGACAATTGGTGAACAGTAGTCTGGATATTCACATTGAGGTGACTCACAGGCGTCGGGATCGGTCCTACATAGGTCCTCCATCTGTTCGATGGGGGTATAGTTGGTATCGTTGGCCATGTCGCATTCGGCGCTTCGAATACTGCGATTGATGTAACCGCCGCCGCTCATTATCCCGACCTGTGACATGATGTAACTGCTGCAGCCACCAGTGGTTCCCTGATCTAGCATGCCCAGGAGGTGGCCCAACTCGTGCGAAACCGTATCCTGGAAGATGTCAGCCCGGTCGCAGACGATCGTCTGGGTGCCGTCTGCTGACCTTGCCCTGCTGTAGAGAAGGATATTATTACCGGCCAATCTGCCGCAGGAATTCGGGTTGTCAGGATTGAAACCCGTGAAGAATTGGAGCACGACTTGTCGGCCTGTTTCTGAACCCCAGGTTTCGGCAAAGCTCGGAGCACCACCTGCTCCGGTACAGCTGTTCCAGGCTCCGTAGCCGGTGCGAAACGCACCCATCAGATTGCCGGGAATGCCCTGGGGGACCAGTTGTACCCCATCGTATCCGACTACCTGTCCCGAGGATCGGTTGCTGCTAGTACACTGCGCCCCAGCAGCAGAACCCAAGAGCAGACAGGTCACCGGGAAGAAAGCGAACAAGACTGAGGCTCTCACGTTAATCTCCTTTCCCAGCCGCGGTCCTGGCCATGCCGATCAGCTCCGTCCGTCCCACGGGTTCTGAGCTACTGGCGGACTCTGACTCCTGAAGGCGAAATCGATCCGGCAAGCTGATTGAACCGTCCTCTTTCAGTACGATGATACTCTCAGGATAGACCAGCCACAGCAACGGTTCCCTGGGATCGTGAATCCGCGGCACCATCAGCAAGACCTCGTCTCCTACCACAGGTAGTTTTGGGGGACAACGGCTGTCGGTTTTGCATATCTTGAAACGGCCGACCGAAAGATTCCCGATTGGCAGGAAAAAGTAGTGCTCCTGAAGACTTTCGCCCTTGAGAACCTCCCGGGGGACGACTCCCAGCATCTGGCCCGGGATACCATGGTCAAAGCCAAAATCCCGATCCACTATCTCGCCAACGAAGACCAGCTCGGATGTCTGAATCGCCTTGTGGAGCGTCGAGCGGTCCGGAGGGTTGACCCACGAAACGAATTCCTCCGCCACCGGAATACAGCCAAGATCGGGATCGATTGGAGTAGCGAAGAAATCATCGAGTAGGATGAGGTTTTGGGGATGGAAGAGATCCCGATTCAACTCACCCGATGGAGCTATCGCCGCCTCCGCCGATACCCATCTTGGGTAGGTCCGGTCGATGTCATCCCAGTTGGGGTAAATGATGGGGGGAATGCCGTCGCCTTCCGCTATCCCGCCAGGCATCATCAGCGCAAAAGCTCCGAGTAGCAGAGCGAGAACTCCGCTCTTCCCGGTACTTCTCCTTTGTAGGGTTCCTCTCTTCCTTTTCTTAGCCATACACAGTACTCCTTTCTCCTCGATCGCGTCCATTCGCGATCAAGAGGCCATCGTGAGTCCCGGCTCCCAATACCACCGTCGGATGTCTGCTCTCGGAGGTCGAGAGCAACCGCATCAGCAAGCAGGCGCCGTGCCCCTTCTCGCTGCCGGAGAGCAGCTGAAGGGCCGCCACCAGACCGCCAAACGGATCCGGTCCGACAACGGTGGCCAGGTGAACCATGCCCATTGCCCTTCCAGTCAACCGTGGAATGCCGCGAAACCCGGAAGGCCATGGCCAGGATCCCGAGGAGGAGCCAGCACATGCCACTGGCTTCACCCTACTCGAAGTCGGTGCCAACTCATTGGTCTGACGCAGACCGGACACGAGGACCAACTCCAGGGTCAGGCCGACACCCGCCGGGTAGGTCAACCGCTCGAGCAGGCTGTAGCCCCGGTTGGTCTGGAAGAGCTGAGATGAGTATAGCACATATCGGGATGATGGCGGAGCACCTCAGCGACGACGATCGACGTCGTCCCCGCGCCGGCTGTCGATCTCGTCGAGCCGGCCCTGCCTTGAGAGGTGCCACCCTCTTCGTAAATCCTGCCGCGGGCGCTTCCTCCAGCACCACGTGGGCATTGGTGCCGCCGATCCCAAAGGAGCTCACCCCGGCGCGGCGCGGCAAGCGGCCGGCGCGCGGCCAGTCGGCGAGGGCGGCGTTGACGTAGAACGGGCTGTGCTCGAAGTCGATCTCGGGGTTGGGCTTCTCAAAGCCGAGGCTGGGAGGAATCCGGCGATGCTTCAAGGCCAGGATGGTCTTGATCAA
>JAAEPZ010000122.1 GCA_024231955.1 bacterium
TCATGTACAGAGTGTCACTGTCACGAACCTCCCTGTCCAACAGTTCCCGTTCAGCTCGGGCCTGGTTTAGGCTTCGCTGACTGGTCTCGGATGCCCTTGGCGCGCCCATCGGTGCTGATGGCAGGAAGAGCCGTGTTGGTTGCGGTTGCAGATCCTCCTGACTGATCTGGTACTGGATGACTCGCTGTTGCTGAATTTTCTTGGGCATATCCTTCATCGGCGATTGGGACGTCTGCGCCGGATGCATATGCGTCTGCCGGAACCCCCCGTGGCTCGGCCCTGCCCTGTCGGCCCCCAGCCTCAGATGCGCATCAAATCCGCCTCTGCCCATCTTTTTGACCGGGGGAGTGGTGATCTTTCGCGGCCAGTCGTCACCTTCGAAGCTTGCCAGCGAGATTCCTCTGCCCACAGCCGTCGAGGCCGGGGTCATTTTCTTCATCAGGTCCCTGCTCTCATGTTGATCCCGTGACTCGCCCTCGATTCTGGGACTGCGGCTCTCGGCTCTCGCTCTCTTAGTGATGTCGGCAGCGGTTTCTCCCGCTTGCACTGAGGACACAGCAGACCCAGCCGGCGATGCGCCTCTCGA
>JAAEPZ010000123.1 GCA_024231955.1 bacterium
GGAGGAATCGAAACCGGGGAAGCCAAATGCTCCGCTTATCAACCTGGGGCAAGGCGGAGGAGAGCAATTATTGAATTTTTGTTTTACGAACATGGTGGCGGCGGGTTCATCGCCCTCTTCTTCATCGTCCTCTTCTGTATCGCCCTCTTCTGTATCGTCCTCTCCTCCGTCTCCGTTGTCGATTATTTTTATCCATCCCTCACATTGATTTAAAGAACTGGGGGCGCCTGAAGTATACCGCGTATCTCGCGGCATCGTGATTTGATCCTCCTCGATTTTGATCTTGCTCAGATCAAATTCCGACCCCCATACATCCCCATTGAAGAATCGCTTCGCCGTGACCATCCCCCCTTTCACTTTGATGGAGACATCGATGACATCGTCGTGGAATTGACGGTATAAGGTGTTTACGGAGCACCCCACTTTTTGGGTTTTGTCATCGTCTCGATCATCATTGTGCGGGCAATCCGGGTCATCGGGGCAGGGCAGGCAATCATCATCGCCGCCCGGGATGGGATCTCCCTTATTGGTGGGTGGACCCGGCGTGTAATCCGGGACGTCGAATTGTAAATCGGTGTCACTTATCCGGTCTTTTTCCTCGTCAACCAATATCCATGGGGTGCCAGAGTCGCATTCTCGAACGCCCTTTATCAAGATGTATTCAACCCCTACCTGTTCTTTCACGCCGGCCCTGCATTCATAAATCGCTCGGGTTATAAATCTGTCGGCGCCCGTTTTGCAGCCTCCGCCGGTCGCGTCCTCCCCCCCGGCGGGAGATTGGAGGCACGTCACCCGATAGGGAACCGTGATGCGCTGGTTGGGCGAGATACTGTCGGGCAGACCTCCCAGGATATCATATCTGAAACGGGCGTTATCCGGTGGAGGCGTGACGGCAAGGTCATCTGCTCGAATCAGTCCGTGATTGGTCAGGGTGAACTCCCCATTGAACACGTCGCCGGCGTTCATATCCGGCAAGGTCGCCGAGGCCGGCTCGGCAACCAACACCGCGGCCGGAACGCTGGTTTCATACGTGGCGTTCAATACGATGTCGTATTTGTCCTCGATGGTCGTTTCGGTGACCTCCCACTCCACGGTGACCAGGTTGTAGTGTAAAAACACCTCCTGGTTTGTGGTCACCCCGGGCTTGATCCAAAACCGGCCCGTCTGCTCCTGGTGATTTCCGGCCCGGATGCGAAATTTCCACCTTCCCGCGGAAAGGTCGTTGAATTCGGCCTGACCGATACTGTCGGTGATTTCTTTATAGTCCTCGGTGAAAACCTGCTCTTTATAGATTCGTATTTTCGCGCCGGAAAGCCCCTGGATCAGGTTGTCGTTACTATCCAACGTGGCGGTGTAGATGTCGGAGACCTTGAACACAACGTTGCCGACGCCCGATTGGGTCACGGTGACATACAGGCCGATATCCCGGGTCGCGTGGTTGGAGCCGGTTACGCGCAAATAACACGTATAGACGCCCTCGGCCACGGATTCCGTCGGGCTGAAGGAGACGCGGATATCTCTTTTTTCACCCACGGCAATGGAACCTTGATTTTCTGTGCTGTTGAGGTGGATCCAGTTGGGCGCGGCTCCGACGCCTTGGGGCGCCAGGGATATCTGAACGTCGCGCATGGCGGCCAGTCCCTTGTTCTCCAGGGTGACCGTCTCCGTGACGATGTTCCCCCGGGAGAGACCGCTTTCAATAAAAGAGGGATTCCAAAAAAGTACGGGAACAGCGTCGGAAAAGTGGGTGTTGATTCGTACGGTTTTCCAGGCGTCGGGGGCGGTTTCATCGCTGGTCGCTTTCAACACCAGGGAGCCGTTATCGGCGAAATTGTCGGCCCA
>JAAEPZ010000124.1 GCA_024231955.1 bacterium
CGGGGTGTGGTCACTCTGGAGAGTGACCCTCCCGGGGGCGGCTGCCGCTTAACTTAATGGCCGTGAGCCTTCGGCTGGAATCATGCCGACAAACACTCCCTTCGACATTCAATATTCGATATTCGATATTCGATATTCGATATTCGATATTCGATATTCGATATTCCAAAGTTATTTTTTATGAGAAAGCCGTGCCGCTTTGGAGCACGAACGCAAGTCCGGAGGCTTCAGTGACAGGGGAACTGAATGTCACCCCGGCCGGCGCCGTCCCTTCATCCGCGATTGTCGCGGCCACGCCTGTCGTCGAGCCATCCCCGACCCCCGCCACATCCAATCCCAAACTCATTTCCGCCCCGCCAGTGTCTGTGTTCGAATGCCATATCTTCAGCGTATGAGTCACGGAATCCATGTTTTTCAGGCAGATGCACTGATACTCCGTATCTCCGGCCAGTGCCTCAGCGGATAAAATATCATCATAGAATTCATTCAGTGCCGTACTGATCGTGACAACTTCATCGACAGCCGATCCCGGCAGACCGGCTTTCGTGACATCCACCGTCAGTTCCCCCGCCGTGGCGCTGGTCAGAATGTGCTCGCCATCCGCATCTGCTGTGGAGACAGGGCCGAACGCATCTTCCAGTGCGGCCCGCTGCAACTGCATTGTTCCGGCAGGCACGCCTGATTCGGCCTCGATCAACTCAAATTCCTTCAGACTCAAATATGACCCGCCATTATTGTCAGTGATATTCACCCGGTATTTTATATATGCGGTTCCGTTCGTGCATGTATATGTGCGTATTCCGTTCCATCCGGATTCTCCCGTCACTGTGTCCAAAACAATCCATTGCGAACCGTTCCATCCTTTTGACTGCTGTCCTCGCGGTTGAACATCACCACAAGTTCAACTTCATCCCATACCAGCACAAATGTCTGCCCGGGCACTGCCGCCATTTCCAGCAATTTGGTCACGTCCGCATATTCCAGTAATACCCGATGCGGTTGAAATTCCAGCGTTACGGGCCGGCCGTCGCGCAGTTTCCGCGCCCACACCGCCAAGCCGCCGCCTGCTGTACGTCGCGTGGTTTGGCGTACTGGCGCCCATGCGAACCGGTCAGACCACACCGCAGCATCGGGAATTA
>JAAEPZ010000125.1 GCA_024231955.1 bacterium
CACTTTCCCGACGGCCTCCCAGCCGTACTCCTCTGCTAGTTTGATGTGGTCGATGACCCTTTGGACATGCTTGGCCATGCCATTGTAGTCTGCCACCTGAGCGGCGGAAGTGGTGCCGGCCAGGTGCTTCTTCCTGAAGTTGCCGAGTTTCCTGGCCATCTCGGCAACGTCCCTGAAAATCACCCGATTGCACGACCCGGACTTCCATTCGATTTGCGCCTCGCTCGGACAGGAGATGCCCAAGAACTGGAGCGGCTTCTTTATGGTTTGTTTGGCACTCTTTGCGGGCGGCTCCTCGTCCTCCTTTATCTCGCCGTCCTCTTGTTCGGCCGCGTCTGTGTTGGAGATGGGCGAGAGGGCTGCAGGCAGTTTGGGGTCGGCTTGCTTCGTGGCGGCCTGGGGCGCTGGCGCTGTCTGCGCCTGGGCAGACCTATCTGCCTGCAACGTTGACGGTAGCTGTCCGAGCGGATCTGTGCTGAGCGCACTCAGAGCTGGCGCGCTCTGCAGAGAGGAGACGAGCTGCGCGGATTGCTGAGGCGCGCTGACGGCCGGTTGGAATGTGGCTGCAAGCGGATTGAGGGCAGCCCCCTGCTGCACGCCCGCCATGCCGACGCCAGGCCCGGTCAGCGGCGGCGGGGCCAACTGGCGCGCTCCGAGCGCGTCTGCGTAGCCAAGATGCGACTGCATGGGCAGAGACGCGAAGACCGGGATCTGTCCTGGATGCGAAGCGAAGACCGGTTGCTGGTAACCGAGCGCCTGAGCCGAGAACGCCTGAGCTAAATCGGTAAACATCTGATTAGGACACACTGGCGAGCACTGACAATTCTGAAAAGGATGAGAAAAACACTTCAACGTAGCAACGGACACGTTCTGTTGCGGTACTAACGAGGCAACGATAGTCGAACTATTTTCAGATACACTATCGGTACGGCTCGCTTGACAAAGCCTTTTGAACACGCGTGCCCCAGGCACTCCTGAACTTTGCAAACAATTCACCCTGTAAAAGTTTGACTGCAAATTCGGGTAGTTCTGACCTGCCATTGCTTGTTGCTGCAGAGCGATCTGCTGCTGAATCCCTATCTGCTGAGCAGCCGCTTGCTGCTGGAGAAACAGCTGCTGGTGGTTGGCGGCCGCGGCGGCTTCGGTTCCTTGGTTGAACGAGGCTTGATGCATCATCATCTGGGGCGCGGCTTGCTGCTGATAGCCGAACTGCTGCGTCTGGGGTTCGGTCGGATCTGGCATGAGCATGATCGGCGCTGTGCTCCTGCCGAGCTGGTCCATTCCGAGGCGAACGCAAGCGACGGTCCGATGCAGGTAGATGTTGCCGAAGAACAACAGACGTAAAAATCCACGGTGCACGGTGGCGAAGACGGTAGCGGGATAGACCGACAGCAGGCGAAGGCAGCACAGTGGATGTGATACGGGGTTAGGATAGATGCGACGCGCTGGATCGAATTTGCATAAATCTATCGGTGCACTAGTACAATCACTAGTGCCTAATACGACCTAGTCGACGCAACGCGATGCAGCCTAACTGGTTAGGAAAGGTCCGCTGCTGGGCCGCTGGCCGGGCCACGCCCCCTCTCCGCTTAGCCAATCCCTGTCAGCCAATCAGGTCTCCCTAGGGAGCTTCCAGGACGAAACTACAGTAGTAATTGATATAGCGTAAACGTACTTCTAAGGGAAAGTAGCCGGTCACTCCCAATAGAAGTGCGATATAGAGTGGCGTGATGAGCAGACGAGGGACGATCTGATGGGCAACAGCGATCTTCTGCAGATCCGTACCTCTGACCATGTCCGAGTGAACCCGGTATGAATAGTACGGACCTG
>JAAEPZ010000126.1 GCA_024231955.1 bacterium
AGGCGGAAGGCATCTTCGGCCTCCAGGCCGACTCCCCCTGCGCGGCCAAGAACAACGACTGCGGCGTGCTCATGGGCGCTTTCCCGGTGAGCTGCGAGGACACGGCCACGGAGAGCATCTCCTGGAGCCGGATCAAGTCACTCTACTGAAACGGCGACTATATGATGTATTTTATTCTACGCATTGAGCCGGGCCACCTGATCGGAGAGGCCACGCTGAGCTTCTGGACGACGGAGGATGAGGAGCTATGAACAAGCATATTCGAATCTCTTTAACTCTAACAACCATCCTGACCCTGTTGTTCGTGTATGCGGACGGCAGGGCTTCCACTCTGCGGGTGCCCGAGGATTACGAAAGCATCGCTTCGGCACTGGCTGCGGCCAGCAGCGGTGATGTAGTTGACATCGCTGCCGGCACCTACTACGAACACGACCTCATCTGGCCTCCCGGCGTCTCTATTCTGGGTCGAGGCGACAGCCCGGAGTCGGTGATCATAGACGCCCAGGAGCAGGGGCGTGTCATGGAGGGGGAGGAACTGACATCCGACAACGTACTGGCCTATGTCACTCTATATAGAGGTAATGCATCAGGATATAGAGGGAGTGGATTGAAGGTTGAAGGCGACCCTTATATTCACAATGTAATTATCGAGTACTGTATTAATAGTTACCGTGGTGTTGGACTGTACATGTATGGTGCCGCCGTGATTGAAGACTGCATCTTCAGGCATAATCAATCCGATGCCGAGGACTCTAATGGCGGCGGCGCATCCCTAGCAAGTCATGCCGGGATTCCCTTTACGGTTCGCAATATTGAAGTCTACGAGAACAGGGCATCTTATGGTTCCGGACTCTATGTGGGGTTCGCATATGGAACCTTGGAGAACCTGCGAGTCCATGACAATGAGGGTATTGGAATGCTCATGTATCACGACGGTTTTGGAATCAATGGACCCTATGTCAATAACTCCGTGTTCTACAATAATACCGGTGCTGGCATCGCCTTCTGCGGCAGCCCCGTGATCAGCAATTGCACCTTCGTCGGCAACGGCACGATTGGTAACGATGTGCATGGTGCCTTACTCTCAATTGCGACCTGGGAGGATCACAACAATGCCCCGATCATCAGCGAATGCGTCATCGCCTACAACAATGGCCCCGGCATCCGCTGGCACGAACCCACCCCCTACACCATCGAGTGCAACAACGTCTTCGGGAACAAGGGCGGTAATTACTTGGCCTTGCCGGACTTCACCGGCGTTGACGGCAATATTTCCCTCGATCCTAAGTTCTGTGACATGCAGTCGGAGGGTGTCTACGGAATACAAGCTGGCTCACCCTGTGCAGCCAAGAACAACGACTGCGGCGTGCTCATGGGCGCCTTCCCGGTGAGCTGCGAGGACACGGCCACGGAGAGCATCTCCTGGAGCCGGATCAAGTCACTCTACTGAAACGGCGACTATATGATGTATTTTATTCTACGCATTGAGCCGGGCTACCTGATCGGAGAGGCCTCGCTGAGCTTCTGGACCGCTGAGGAGGAGGGACAATGAGCATGCAAGTATGTATCCGTCTTGCTCTCGCGGTTGTTTTAACCCTGCCGTTCGCATATGCGGACGGCGGGGCCGCGACCTTGCGGGTGCCCGAGGAGTATGAAACGATAGAAGCGGCGCTGGCCGCGGCTTATAGAACATATACTGTGGACATTGCAGCCGGCACCTACTACGAGCACGATCTCGTCTGGCCGCCCGAAGTTTCGATCCTGGGCCGCACCGGCAACCCGGAAGACGTAATCATAGACGCTCAGGAACAAGGGCGTGTCTTGTGGGGCGAGGATCTGGTTCACGAGAATGTGTTGGCCTATGTCACGTTATGCAGAGGCGATGCGCAAGGGGCCGGCTGTGGGTTAAGAGTAGAAGGTGATCCGATAATACATGATGTGATTATTGAACATTGCGTGTCCGGTAATGGAGTGTATGGAATCGGAATGTACTCGGTTGGCGGCATCACTATCGTAGACTGCATCTTCAGATACAACCAATCCGATGGAGAAATTACAAAGGGCGGCGGAGCGTGGCTGGATAGCTACAGTCCACATCAACCAATCTGGGTCAACAATGTCGAGGTCTACGGGAACCGGGCAAACTACGGTTCTGGACTCTACATGAACACGTATGGTGGAACTCTGGAGAACCTGA
>JAAEPZ010000127.1 GCA_024231955.1 bacterium
GCGAGAGCGGGTCAAGGCTGCCGCCAAGGTGGACGTGAGCCATTATGCCCGTGTGCGCCGCAAGGTGCGGAAACCGATAGCCCCAATCGAAGCCAACGAATCGATGCACGAAACCACCGACCGGGTGATTGCCATAGGCGCATCCGCTGGCGGCGTGGCAGCGCTGACGCGCGTCATCCCGGCGTTTCCCCCGGCCGCGCCCGGTATCGTCGTCGTACAACACATGCCGGCCGGGTTCACCACCAGTTTTGCCGAGCGGCTGAACAATCTATCTCCGATGCAGGTCAAGGAGGCGCAGACCGGTGACCGGGTGCGGCCCGGGCTGGTATTGATCGCTCCCGGCGGCGAACGCCACATGGAAGTGCGCCGCTCCGGCGGCGAATACCGGGTCCGGCTGACGGAGGGAGCAAAGGTCTCGGGACACGTGCCCTCGGTGGACGTGTTGTTCCACTCGGTGGCAAAGTACGTGGGCCGGAATTCGGCAGCTGCGATCCTGACCGGTATGGGCAGCGACGGCGCTGATGGCATATTGGCGATCCGCCAGGCAGGGGGGCGGACCTTTTCGCAGGACGAGCGCACCAGCGTGGTGTTTGGTATGCCGCGCGCGGCGTGGGAAAGAGGTGGGGCGGAGAGACGAGTGCCCTTGGACAGGGTTCCGATGCGTCTGATGGATGCACTGAAACCATAAGACTATGAAGAGGAGGTCGAAAATGAAGTTGCGCACAAAACTTATTCTGGGATTTGGGGCAGTTGCTCTTGTGACGTGTGGGTTGGGCATTTTCACACTGACAACCTATTTTAATGTCCAGGAAGAATTTTCTTTGCTGAAAGTGGATATCATTCCAGGGGCGATATCTATGCTAGAGACGGATGCCGCGGTCAAGTCTCTGTTGGTAGAAGTGCAAAGGATTGCAGGCAGTGGAGACACAGCACGCCAGGAGCAGGCCCAGGAGAGCCTCGCGCGCATTCAACATAACGTGACAGAACACACAGAGCACGAGAGACACGTCGGCGTTGAGGAAGGTCTGGTTGCTCAAGACATGGAGGACCGCGCCGCGCGTATCATCAGTAGGGCGGAGCAGGTGATCGATGCTGTCGAGTCGGGCGGAGAGCAGTCCCAGATAGAGCGCCTTTTACGTGAAATGTACGATGAAGCAGAAGAGTTGAGCGCTATCTTTGAAGAGCACGTGACCGAGCACATGGGCGAATTGGCCGATACACAGGATAGCGTGAATCAGGCTATCGGGGATGGTATCCGGGCAGTTTGGGGGGCGATTGCTATTGCCTTGCTGCTGTCTTTTAGCGTGGGACTCTATTTTATCAACACGCTTACCAAATCTGTACAAGCCGTGGCTCGCGCCGCCGATGGCATTGCCAGGGGTGATTTGAATCAGCGTGTGCAAGTGCAAAGCCAAGATGAGATTGGTCAGATGGCGCTTTCTTTCCAGCAGATGACGGTCAATCTCAACAATATGTTGCAGGAAACCAGTACCGTCGTCGCGCAAGTGATCCCGGCGGTGGAACAGATGCGGGCTATCAGCCAGGGCCTGGCGTCGAGCGCTGAGGAGCAATCCGCTGCTGCCGAGGAGGTAGCCTCCAGCCTGGAGGAAACTGATGCCCAGGTGCGGAGTAGTGCAGAGAGCGCGAGTGTGGCTAACCAGTTGGTCAGCCAGACCTCCGGCGTCGCCAGCAGC
>JAAEPZ010000128.1 GCA_024231955.1 bacterium
GAGATCCGGCACCTCATCTACGGTTCCTACCGAGTCCTCTACACCATCGACGAGAATAGCGTTCATGTCCTCCATGTCCGGCACGGAGCCCGTAGATACCTGAAACCTTGATCGGCCGCCCGCATATACTCGAGCCGATCATGATCTGGATCCTCCACCTGTCCGACCTCCAGTTCGGGCCCCACACCCGGTCTTCTCAGCCTCACTTCCCTCTTGCTTTGGATCCTGATTCACCTGCTGATTTCGATTCGCCTGTTTTCGCGGCAGAACCTTTGATCGCGTAATCGGCCGCCCCCACCCACCCTTCTCCGAGCTCAGAGAACGATGTAGGGGCGGCCCTCCGTGGCCGCCCCCTGCGCACCACCACCGGGATCGCCCCCACCACCGCGATCGATCCCGGCCCCACCCTCGCTTGGTGGCCCTGGGCAGCAGCAAGATGACCGCGCCGGTTCTGTTCCCGCCAGGGCAGAGGGTCCCGAACGAAAAACCAGCCAGCTCATGCGGTAACTACGCAGCTCATGCCGAGAATTCCGTACGACGCCGCGCCCAATCAAGAGTCGCGGAATCGCGCCCGC
>JAAEPZ010000129.1 GCA_024231955.1 bacterium
ACCGCTTTTTCCGATTCGCCAATGATGATCTCGATATCCCGTGCCAGCTTGAGCGGCAGATCGGGTCTGCGCAGGGCCATGTTTGAATAAAGCATGATGGTAGTCAAAAGATTACGAAAATCGTGGGCGATACCGGCGGCCAGTTGGCCCACGGCGACCAGGCGCTCCTGCTGGCGCAACTGCCGCTCCATCAACTTGCGCCCGGTGACGTCGCGCAGAATACCCTGGGTAGCCTTTCCATCTCGGTACGGAACGTGAGAGACGGATACCTCCACCTCGATCTCGTTGCCATCTTTGTCCTGGGCAGCGAATTCGTAGCGCGGATCCGGTTCCTGGCCCTGGAACATTTTTCTCCGGCGCTCCTCGATCAGCGGGCGGCTCCGGGGCGCTACCAGGCTCATCAAGCTAAAATCGGGCGCGCGCGCCTCATCCGGCGTAACGCCCAAGAGTTCTGTAAAGCGGGGATTGACGACCTCGAAGCGGTCCTCGTAAAGCAAATAGATGGCGTCGTTGGATTGCTCGATCAGCGAGCGGTACTTTTCCTCACTC
>JAAEPZ010000130.1 GCA_024231955.1 bacterium
CTGGTGGAAGCCATCGCCGATTACTTGCCGGACGCCCGCTGGCAGCGCTGCATGGTGCATTTCTACCGCAATGTCTTCAGACATGTACCGTCCGGCAAGATGCGTGAAGTCAGCCACATGCTCAAGGCCATCCATGCTCAAGAAAGCCGGAAAGCGGCAGCCGAAAAGGCACAGTTGGTAATCGCGGAACTACGCCGTCAAAAACTGACACGCGCTGCAGAACGGGTTGAGGAAAGCATCGATGAGACGCTGACATTCTACGCCTTTCCTGATGGCCACTGGCGAAAGATACGCACCAACAATCCGCTCGAAAGGATCATGAAGGAGATCCGGCGCCGAACACGCGTCGTCGGGGCCTTCCCCGATGGTCAGTCATGCCTAAACCTGGCGGCGGCTCGGCTGAGGCACATCGCTGGAAGCAATTGGTCCACCCGGAAATACATAAACATGACGCCCCTGTTCGCCTGGCAAACATCAACCGCCGGAGCCGTCGCCTGATCAAATGTGCGAAAGATCTTTGACACTACCTTCTGCAATACTCGGTGCCACGGTCTGTGGGAATGTCCCGACCAGTGTTGAAACTTTGATTTAGGGCGGAGTTGCTTCCTCCGAGTCGTGGGCTCGGGGTGTTCAAATCAAGGAAGGAAGCAACACCATGAAGACAGCTACCACATCCCCGCTGGCCCTTGCTACTAGGCCGAATATCCACGCGTTTGTTGAAGATGCGTTTGAGGCCGTGACGGAGAGCTTCGATCAATTCTGCCTGATGGCAGGCATTGGAAGCCTGACCCAGTTGATGAACGAAGACGTGGACGCCTTGGCCGGACAGCGCTATGGGCATTGTCCTGACAAGCCTGGCTACCGCTGGGGCCGCACGAATGCTCTGGTTGGGTTTCACGGCGGCAAGATTGCCGTTGACCGTCCACGGGTTCGCCACAAGGCCACGGGCAAGGAAATGCTCCTGCCGAGTTGGGAAGAGATTTCGGCAGGTGGATTTCTCGACCAGTGGGCAATGAACCTTATGGTGATGAACGTTGCGACCCGTAAATTGCGCCGCGTCGTTCGTTTGCCAGAGGCCGGGGTTCCAGCCGAGGCTGGCAGCGGTCTTTCCAAATCGGCGGTATCGCGTCGCTTCAAGGCCCTGACGCAGGCCAGGTTTGATGAATGGATGGGCTCTGATCTATCGGAGCTGGAACTTGTCGCGATCCAGATCGACGGACTGCATCTGGATGACCGCCTGTTGATGATCGGCGCTGTCGGCATTGAAGTTTCCGGGCAAAAGCACCCTCTGGGTGTCATCGAAGGAGCCACGGAGAACACCGCCACCGTACAGGCTCTGCTCGACAACCTGATCGAGCGCGGGCTTGATCCAGAAGGCTGCTATCTGTTCATCGTGGATGGGGCTCAGGCACTGAGCAAAGCCCTCCGACGCACCTTCGGCGCGGATATTCCTATTCAGCGTTGTCAGATCCACAAGGCACGCAACATCACTGATCGGCTCGATCCGAAACATCATGCCGCCGTGCGAGGGGCCCTGAAACAGGCCTGGGGGTTGGACGATGCCGATAAGGCCGAACGCCTGATACGCAATCTGGCACGGCGGTTCGAACAGGAGGCGCCGGATCTATCCAGATCGATCCTCGAAGGCCTCGACGAAATCCTCACGGTGATAAGGTTGGGCCTGCCACTCGAACTGAGGCGATCTCTGGCCAGCACCAACATTATCGAGTCCATGAACAGCGTGATCCGGCAGGTCTGCCGCAACGTGAAGCGCTGGAGGGATGCAAAGATGGCTCTGCGTTGGACGGCAGCTGGTATGTTCGAGGCAAAAAAGAGCTTCCGCCGCATCAAGGCCTACAAGCAACTGCCCATTCTCAAGCAGGCGCTCCTTGACCACCGCAAAAAGCCCCAGCTTGACCAGATCAAGGACGCAGCATAATCTCAAACTAAGGCAACGCCGCTCAGGCGAGTTTCAACAAGCAGCGGGACATTCCCAATTGGTTCCCGATAGGAGTCCGTGAAATGAAGCGTTTTGCAATGATCGCCCTGGTAGGCCTGTCAGTGCTGGCAGCGCCGATGGCCGTGTCTACACCGGTAGCCGCTAAAGGTCTGTCGAAGGCGTGGGGGTTAGCCCTTGGGGCCATAAGGACGAAATAATTGTTCCTTCTGACCAAGGGCCGAAGTTGCCGTGAGTGTCGCCC
>JAAEPZ010000131.1 GCA_024231955.1 bacterium
CGAGGCCGCGCTCGCCTTCGTCGAGCAGGCGATCGAGCCCCGGGACCGGGCGAGCCTGATCTCCTTCAACCATCAGCCCCACGTCGAGGCCCGGTTCACCAACGACGTCGCCACCCTGGCGCGCAAGCTCAAGGCGCTGCGGGCCACCGGCGGCACCGCGCTCTACGACAGCCTGGTCTTCACCCTGCACTACTTCCACGGGGTCAAGGGTCAGAGGGCCCTGCTGCTGCTCTCCGACGGCCGCGACGAGTCCAGCGAATTCCATTTCGAGGAGACCCTCGAGTTCGCGCGCCGCGCCGGGGTGATGATCTACACGATCGGCCTCGAGGACGCCGAGCTCAAACGCGACGCCCGCCGGGTGCTCGAGAAGCTGGCCGCGGAGACCGGCGGCCGCGCCTTCTTCGTGCGCGAGCTCGACGAGCTCACCCCGATCTACACCGAGATCCAGGAGGAGCTGCGGTCCCAGTACCTGTTTGCCTACCAGTCCTCCAGCGAGAAGGACCCGTCGCAGTTTCGGCGCATCGAGGTCCGCGTCGAGATCGACGGCAAGCGCGCCGAGGTCCATACGATGAGCGGCTACTACCCGTAGCCCAAAGCGGCGCACGGATTCGGTGTTCGGGACGTTCTCGGCTTCGATGTGGGGCAGCCCGAGGAGGTTCGGGGGGAACGACCTCGATCGTGCTGGGAGCGCCGGCTTCCAGCCGGCCGGGGGGCCGAAGTCCCCAGCCGATACCATCCTGGCAGAGTTCGACCGAGAGCGAGGCCGCGGCAGCGGTTTTGGGTCGATCCGGTGTCGGGTCAGGCCGATATTCGGAAAAAAGTAGTAGAATCAGTCAGAGCGACGACCTCGAGGAACCGTCATGCGAACCATCGAAATCCCTTACAGCGAAGACCTTCTGATAGCTGCCGGTCAGGAGCCGCGGGAGCTGGAGCAGGAGATGCGGTTCCTGCTGGCCGCCAAGATGTTCGAAATCCGCCGCCTGTCGCTCGGGAAAGCGAGTGAGCTGGCCGGTATGCCTCGGCTTCGCTTCATGGATGAGCTCGGCCGGCGCAGGATTCCGGTCATCAACCTGGCCGACGACCAGATCCGGGATGAGCTCCGGGATGACTAAGCCGGTTATCATCGCCGACAGCAGCCCCTTGATTGCGCTTGCCCGGATCGAGCAGCTGAATCTCCTTCAGGACCTGGGCTTCAGGGTCCTGATGCCACCTGCCGTACGAGACGAGGTCACCGTGCACAGCCGCGATGCTCCGGGTGCTTCTGAAGTCCGGCAGGCCACGTGGATCGAGGTCGAAGCACCGGACCGTCCGCGGGTCGAAGGGCTCGGCATCATGGTGGGACGCGGTGAGGCTGAGGCCATTGCCCTGTCCCAGGGCCTTCCGGACGACGCTGTGCTCCTGCTCGACGATGCCCGGGCTCGTCGTCTCGCGGAGCGGTTGGAGCTTCAGCGCATCGGGACGGTCGGCCTGCTGCGGCGAGCCAAGAAGGCGGGGTTGATCGACGAGATCAAGCCCCATCTCGAGGCCTTGCAGGAAAACGGGATCTACATCGAGCAAGCGCTGATCGACGCGGTCCTCGAAGACGTGGGCGAGGTCGATGCTCCGAACGACAACGAGCAGGCAACGGCCCAGAGCTCCTATGACGGGAACGAAGGGACCCTTTGAAGCGCCTGAGTCCGCCGTCGCCGCCCTGGTGAACTCCCTCAGCCTTGCCCCTGCCACCCTCCCTCGGGCCGAGGTTTGTCCGGCGGCCTGTTGAGGCCGTTGCTCACCGTGAGGTCGAGGATCCCCCTGGAGAGCATCAGCCCCTCCCCGCAACGCTCGAGGACCCCGCGCTCGCAGAGCGGCTCGATTTGGCTCTCGAGCAGCGGAGCGATCGGGGTTTTGCGATGGACCGCCGCCAGGGGCATGGTGCCGGGCGCCGACGGCGCCTTGGTCCTGCTCAAGCGCGCCTCGAGGACGCGCTCGCCGAAGACGATCCCATCTGTGTGTGATTCGGGGCTCGGGGAACAGCAGCGACGGCAGTGACCGGACGAGCATCGGACTGGGCGAGGGCCTCGACATCCGCCGCTTCCTGCTCCCCGACGCTGGCGACCGGCGGGAGTCGAAGGAGCGCCTCGAACAGCCGTCGTTCGTCGAGTCGGCGCTTTTCGCCACTGAGTATGCGATGGCGAGGTTGTGGACGTCGTGGGGCGTCGGCCCAGCGGCGGCGCAGAGCGTCCATTGCTACCGCGTCCTCGAGGGAGAGGATCCCGGCAAGACAGACAGCGAAGTCCTCGCCCACGCCGTCGTCGTCCGGCGTGGAGGCCCTGCGTTGGCTGGAGCGAGCCGCGGAAGGCCGACCGCGCCGCGCTGTGCGGCACCGACGACTGGGCCGCCGGCCTGAATGAAGATCGAGGCAGCAGCGTACCGGTGAACCGGAGTGAGGTCGCTTGGCGGCACGATTTCGGCATCCAGGCGCTGGTATGAGCCAAAATGACCCCTGTTCACGCGTTACTCATCAGATAGGGGAATAACCCCTGGACGGTGGTCTCGTGGCGCGGATTCCAGTCGGCTGCGGATCGATGAGGAAAAAATTGGGAAAAAAGGAGACGCCCTCTTGCCAAACCGCTCCCGTCAGGAGTTAGAATTGAGTCAGCAGGCTCAAGGAGCGTCCTCCGGCTCTCTGGGGTGTCAACGAGCACTTCTTAGAGACCTGTCGGCGGCTGAAGAGGGTGGCCATCATTGGCGCACCGCGTGGCGCCAGGTTTCAGGACGGCGGATGCGATTTTGGGACGCCACCATGCGTAATCCTGACTCACTCCGACGCTCTTCCAACGGTTCCGCGGGCTGTCTGTGGTCAATGCCCGAACAGCTGAACGCCGCGGAAGAGGAGAGTGACCTCGACGGTATGGCTGCGGCCCCAGGGGATGACAGCGAAGAAGCTGAAGCCGGCGTGCCGTGGAGCCGATCCCAGGATCGGCATCTGGAGCTCGGAGAGATTCGCAAGCGACTCCAGCCCCCTGACCGCCGGACGTCCAGGATTGGGCAGATCCTGGGCGAGTTCCACAAGAACGGTCTACTGGTCCGTACGCTTGGCCAAGCTCAGAGGTGCCGCAACGAGGCCTTCTACGCGCGCTCGTCCCCGAGTCGCGAGCTCTGCCGCGGGCAGGCACTTGTTCAGCATTCCCTCCGTCGCCGGGAAGAGGCTCGGCTCTTCCCGATCGAACCCGTGGCCCCGGAACGTATCGTCCACCGACCGGGGGGGCAGCCACGACGCATCGTCGCGCTCCATGCCCATCGCGGAGGTGTCGGGCAGGCGTCGCCGGTCGCCTTTTGCGTCCGGCTCCTCACATCGCGGCTCAAGCCTACGGGCAGCCGTCTGCTAACGGTCGATCACGATGCACCGGGCGCTTTGTGGCGTCAAGGCCTGTCAACGACACATCTTGGCGGCTCGCCGCTCGAGTGCCTTGGCAGTCCGTACAAGCCGTCTGGAGCGGAGGTGCCGAGAACTTCGCGGGGCTGTTGTTGGTGGCGAGACACCAGGCGGTCCTGCGTGCCAGGCGCCATGAGGTGGCGACAGGTGGTCCCTAGGGGATTCCGCACCGGTTGCACCCTCCCCACCGGTGAGCGACCACGGGTGGTGCTCGCGGATCGAGCTACCATCGGCATCGAGCGCTGGCTGAAGAAGCTGCTTTGGCGAGCCCCTGTCAGCTGGCCGATTCTTGGGGCTGTACCGGTGCGGTGCTATCCTGACTGCGATCGGGCTGGAACAGACTCGCCGCCGAAGGAGCTCCCCAGCTGGGCCTACATCGATTCGCATATGCCCAATAGTGTATCTCCTGCGGACATTGAACACCTTGGCAGTCTGCCCGCGATATGTAGGCAGTCTGTCCCGGAACCAGCAGGGCCTCTTCCTCCCCTGGATCCAGCTGCGGCAAGTGAACAGGCCACAAAACGCGGCCTGCAGAAAGAGCAGATGCCTCTGCGGGGAGTGCCCGACAGCAGTTCATCGCGAAAACTACGAGATTTTGGTCGGAACGGCCTTGACAGATGGAGCACGCTTCCCATAGGGTGCTGTGATCATGAAGAATGGTGCTTTTTCGAGCCCGCGAACGATTAGAAAGGGTTAGAGGACAAATGTCTGTTTCGAGAGAGCGCACAGACACCGGCGAAGCGTTAGAAGGCGTTAGCCATGAAAGGGAGTGAGTGCATGTAGGAGTGCACCGGCATTTGGGAAGTCAAAACGGAGGAGGACGCCAAAAGGGGTACACAGAAGCAGAATCCTAGTAGCTTCACGTGAGGGCAGTATGGCGGTAATGAGTTGGTAGTTAAATAAGCTCTTAGCCCCGATAGCCCCTACGGAGGAGTGAAGGGTTTCCGTTTAAGCAGGTTACGAAACATGAGATGATAGTTAGTTCAGCTGTCGCGTCGCCCGAACGTCGGTGTGGGCCGCTGAACGTGCTTTTACTAAGGAGAACGACGCTACCATGAGATCAAAAACGATCGTGTTCCTTTGTGTTTTCAGTGTGCTGGCCAGCATTGCGGCGCTCACCTTACACGCGGAATTCAAGGATAGTCACGGGGGTATGATGAGTGACACTTCCGCATTTACTCCTGCGGCAGAACCGGGACTCTGCGAGAAAGGTGGAAAAGGGACTTGGAGCAGTTGGGGTTGCGGTGGCGCCGCGTTGGATTGTTTTAAAGACATCAGGAATTCCAGAGAGGAGGGATAAGTCAATGATTAGAGTAATTCCTACTTCTCATGAATCGAACGATGTACGCTGTGCACGCCGTTTTTTCAGTCGAGTTACAGTCCGCAATACTTGGCTCTTTATCTTCGCGTTTTCCCTCCTGGCACTAACGCAGGTCTCGTTACTGCCAGCACAGCAACCGGACTCGAGCGAATGCCACCACGTCACCCTTTTCACACCTCTCGGCTGGGCAATTTCCGGCGCTTGGTCTCAGGAGGGGAACCTACTGGTTCCTGATGTACTTGGGTACGGAGTCGCCGCAGTCTCCTCCAGTGGCGACGTGTCACCCCGCTTCCAGGAAAAGCTCGGTTCTGTGGGAGGTCTCTTATTGAAAAGTCCATCGACCATTCGTCCGGCGTATGGTGGTTACCTTGTGGAGGACGATCAATCCGACAAAATTCTTTATGTCAACGATCATTTAGAGTTGTTGGATGATCCGATCCTTATCGGGAACAGGAAAATGGCCGACAATCTCAGGCTGTTAGAGGTATACGACTGGTCTCCAATGAGTGAAGGTATCCTCGCCTTTGGTGATCTCGAATCGCCGGAAGAGTACCAGGAGAGCGCTTTCCTGTACTTCGATTTCGATGATGCCGGCCAAAATCAGATTTTTTACCGTATCGCGATCACAGACAATGTTCGTAACCACTACACCCGCAATATGCCCTACATCGCTACTTTGGGGAATGTGGGTTACATCCTCTTCATGGATGAAAGACCGGCGATTGGCGAGGTAACTTTCGGGGAAGGTATCCGCAGACTCCAGTTTTTCCCAGAAGATTTTCGCAGTCGACCGCAACTCGTAAGGCGTGAGGCATGGACAAACGCTGGGATGGGTGCTCGGCAGGCGACCCACTTCTATAAGAGCCTGGAAATGTCGACTATGGCGGCAGGGCTCTACGCGTGGGACGGCTACCTCTATCTCCTTGCGAAAGAAGCAATAGCTCAGAATGGTGAGACGGCGTGGTGGTTGATCAAACTGGATCCGCGAGACGGGATGGAGCTCTCACGCGTCCGCCTTCCTACCGGGGCGGCGCATTTGACCGTCGTGACCGGTGAAGTCTGGGGGTTCATCGAAAAGGGACCGGTTCAAGGCATCGGTGCTATGCATGGACCCTATATGAAGACAGACTCCATGGTACTCATTCCGGCGGGCTGGCTAGAGGATCCATACGGTGGACGACTGGATGCTCGGTCGAGAACCCATTGCGTCAAATCACGACAATTCACGACGAAAGATTAGCCGCTAGCAGCCCCTTGAGTTGTAAGAGCACCGTTCCCAAAGTATAGCAACCTGCAGACATAACCATTTGTCGGTTGGTTATCATTCAACCGAATACTGCACTTAGGTTGTTACAGTAACAATAGGGGAGCCCCGACCCATGCGACTCTTGACCCTGATGGATCAATGCAGATCTTGCCCGATTGATTTGCGTACTTTTCTCAAAAGCGCGGGTGACCGAATGCCCTGAGTGTCATCGTTTCGCAGTCGGTATCTGAACATGAGAGCCTTTCCTCTGGCTGTTTTCCTCGCTTCGCTGTGCTGTCTGGGCGTCGCTTCTGTGAACGCCGAAGTCCTTGTCAGGATCTCCGATGAGGAATTTGCACACCAAGTGGTAGAGGTCGCGGGTCAGGTGTGGCTCGCCATGGACAGCGGCGCCTACCGTGTTGAGTACAACTCCCGAGTCCATGTACTGAAGGATCTTTTAGTGACCATTGTCGCCGAGGTTGAAGGGGAGATCTGGCTCGGCTCGGAGAAGGGCCTTTTTCGGGTCGAAGGTCATGAAGCTGTTCCTATCTTTAAGGAAGAGGTTGGAGTTCGATCGATCACCGCTATCAAAAGTGTTGAAGGCATCGTCTGGTTGGGGACTGACCGCGGGCTCTTCCGTATTGAGGATAATACCGCACTCCCAACTGTCTTGAGAGAATGGATCTACACCATCACGGTATTGGACGGCCAACTTTGGGTTGGTACAAGAAGGAATGCTTACCGGATCGACGAATCCGGCGTCCCCGTCGCGTTATTTAATGAGCCTATGATGGTTTTGAAAATTATCAGGGCTGGAAGCTATCATTGGTTCATTACAAGCCAGTTTTTCGACCGATACGGCCCCTGCTTCAGAAGCGACGGCGGTCGACCTGTTAAGTTTCTTTCAGACTACGAGGTTATTTTCGTGACAGAGGTTGCAGGGGAAGTCTGGTTCGCCACCACCCGCGGGCTTCTCCGCCTCGTTCAGGGTCGCCCACAGAGGGTCGCCGTTCGGGGCCTCAAGGAGCCGGTTAACACTATTTCGGTGTTAGGCAGTGAGGTCTGGCTGGGAACCACCCAGCGAGCCTACCGCAAGCTCGGCGGTTCCTTCGTGCCTATTCCGAGCGCAGCGCGGGATCTCAACGTCAAGGGGATCGTGATGGCTGCGGGTCGGGTCTGGTTGTGGGCAGAAACCGGGGCGTATCGCTTCGACGAAGACGTTGAGCTTTGTGTGCAGCCAACGACGCACTCCTTCTTCGGGCTTGAAATACTTCTCGGACGGGTGGTACGGATCAAAGAGGCGCGCCACGACCGGAGAGGAGGAAATCCATACGAGGACTCCGTAGGCGGCGATTTCGGGGTGATTTTGCATCCGGATCTAGATACATTCAACCGTGAGGTTGCTAAGGACCACTACATCCCGGTAGAGAGCCTGGAAAGAACCGTTTCATATGGAATCCAGGAGCTACACCTGATGGCACGCGATGCCTACGGCAACACAGTACGGACTGTTTCCCGCCCTGTGCTTGTGTTGCCTGGACCTGCTGTTGCCGGCTTCCTCTTGCCGTTCTTCTGGTGGCTGATTACACTAATCATTCTTTGCGCAGCACCTTGGAGCAGACCGTGCATGGCCCTTGTTATGGCTCCGAGGCTACGGCGACTGGGATCCCTATGGTCGATTCCCGTGGCGTTGAGCTTTACCTTCGTCAGGAGGCACCTGCTGCGCCGCTATCTCCGCGAGCTGCTCTTAGCGGACGAGTTCTCAGGCTGGGTGGAGGGAGGCGGGTTACCGTCCACAGAAGTGGATATTGGCGGCGAACTGGCCAGACGCCACGGACTGCTGCTGCTGGGCGATCCTGACGTTACCAGGCGCTACCTGCGATTCCTTACGTGGCAGCTCGCCGCCGGCAAGGTCGGTGGGCAGCCGCTGCAAAAGATCGTGCCTATCTTTCTGCGGATCGAGCTCTACGCCGAAGAAAAGGAGGATATCGAGGACGGAGTCATCTCGCAGCTCGCGGATCTCGGAGGGCTTACCGATCCGCAGTTGGCGAGAACCTTCCTCCGCCTGGGCGGTTTCATCTTCCTGCTTGACGGACTGGGGCGATTGCAGGACCACGGGCGTGTAGTAGTGGAACAATTCATCGACGGCTATCGCCACAAGAACTTTATCGTCGTTGGCTCCGACCATAGCAGGAGCAGTCTCGATGGGCTCGATCCGGCCATACATCTACTGAGCCCGATGGCCCTCTAGAGAGATGTACCGGACCCACCTTGCTCATCAGTCGCTCCTTTTGTGAGAAATTCGGAGGAGAACCGCCAGATGGCTGTCGATGTGGTGAAATGGCCAACTTGTTCGGTCGACGCCAGGGATGAGATTATTCGGGCAATCGGGAAAGTGCCAGGAACATCATTTGGGATAACTTCCACCGAAGGGAGATTCCGCTCCGAGTTGTCGTTATCCATTGAGTGGGCCGAGAGCAGGGGTTATCATCCAGAACTGCCACCGGAGAACCCTCCGATTCCGATCTGACTGTCTCATCCTATGAGCAGGCTGGCGTTTCAGAACGTCCCAGATTCAGTGGGCAGATGTTTCGATCATGCCCATGGAGGCCCCACGATCGTTCCAGAAGTATGACTCTTGGTCGGTCCGGTGAGCGCAGTAACCGCAAACTGCTGGAAAGAGGTGGACTGTGGAGTTGAGGATCGCCGATATGGAGCCAATCCGAGATCCACTGGATGATCGCCGTAATGGAGCCACTGGTTAGGTTGGATCAAGCGTGAACGGGACGTAACAACGTTCAAGTCGGAGGGGTGACCATCAGGGCGGGAGGAACCCATGGCGAACCGGAGGGTCGAGATGTCGAGATGTCGAGATGTACCAGTACCGACAGTTCCTCTTCAGGATGCGGTTGGTCGACTCCGATCGCGGGCAACCGACTGATGGGGCGCAAGAAGGTCAGCGAGCTTCGCAGTCTGGGCGCGAATGGGCACAACCGGTTGCCCGCGCACGTACAAACAGCCATCATGGTGGTAATAAGGCGTATCTCCTCGCCCTACCCCGTCTTGTCCGGCCTCCTGAGATCGGCCAGGCTGTTCCCGAAGGGAGAACACCATGGGTCGAGCGAGACCTTTCCGCGAGGCCGCCGAAAGGCTTCACGGAGACCGAGGCCGGACAGGTTGGTGAAGAGGATCTGACGTAGTCCGCTCTGGCCGGCCAGGAGCACGGCGAGAGGAGCGCGGTTATCCCATTCGAAGTTGGTGAGCAGAGGCAGGAGGGCCAGGACGTCGGGGCGCAGTCCCTGGGCCTCGTCGAGGACGAGCAGGACGGTGAGATGGCGTTCGTCGGCAAGGCGGGCGATCTCCTGCTGGATGGCGCGCAGGGTGAGGGCGCGTGAGAAGGAGGGCTCGAGGCCGAGCTCAAGAGCGATCTGACGACAGAAGTCGCCGGGATTGACGGCGGTGTCGTGGAGGTAGAGGGTGCGCATCTGCTCGGGGTGGAGCTCGTCGCGCAGCCGACGTAGGGCGGTGGATTTGCCGCTGCCCGGCTCGTCGGTGAGCAGGCCGGTGGCGCGGGTTTCGACGAGGTAGAGCAGGCGCTGATGAAGCTCGTCGAGAAGCGGGGCACGGAACAGCTCGTCGCTTTGGAGGCCGCGCTCGAAGGGCGGCCGGGTGAATCCGAAGACGTGGTCGTAGATCATGAGGGCTCCTCGTGTTTTTGGGCGATGAGGTCGAGATAGCTGATCCCGGTCTCGGGCACGTCGTCCGGGGCGTCCTCGTCGCGGGGGACGCGGCGCAGTCGGGAGTTGAGCTCGAGAGGACGTAGGCGGTGTTCGTCGACTTCGCCGCGGCGGCGCAGATAGACGGGAGAGGTAGGGTCGTAGGGATCGTGGAGGACGTCGACGGTCTCGCCGGCGAAGCCATCGGGGGCCTCGTAGCAGCGGCTGTTGAGACGGACGGTGCGATCGCGTCCGACGGTGCGGGTGAGCTTCATGCGCATCAGGCGCACGAGATCCTCGGGCGCCGGACGCAGGCGGGGGGTGTCGTCGAGGAAGCGGTCGAGGGGCGTTTGGCTGAGGCCGCGATGAGGTGTTAGTCATCGCCTATAGGGATCCATTCCGTGATCGCCTCATGGAGCCACTTGATGATCGCCCTCATGGAGCCACCCAGCGCTCTCCCCTCGGCCTGGGATTGTGTGGCGGTGCTCGGGGGTCCCATTCGGCGCTGAGAGCCGCTCTGGGAGCGGCTCTCAGCGGCCTTGACTGCCCCTGCGCGCCGCCAGGATCGGAGGTGCCGAGGGGGTCGCGAAGAAAAATGGTTGACCTCCTTTTCGGCCCCGCAGAGCACCTCGATCGGCGGTTTGTGGTGGCTCCATTACACCGATTATGGGTGGCTCCATGAGGGCGATTATTGACACCTCTCTGCTATGCAGTGCTTGCGGGCATGGCGAGCCAGAAAGTCAGTGGTCCAGAGCTCGTGGGAGTAGCCCAACTTCTTGGGCTTCTGGCAGGACAAGGCGAGCAGCCAGGCACGAGCCTCGGGTGATATCCGGAGGGCGCCCGCGGCGCTTCAGATAGTCCAGAGCCGCCAGAGGCCCCACAATCCAAGGGGGTGGCTGTCGGAACGTTGGTCGACGGAAATCGGAATGGATGGTCGGCTTGCGCCGGAATACGCAGAGCCTCCGAAAGCACGCCCACCTGTGGCTCGGGGTAGCCGGATCCCGGCTGAGCCCAGCGGTCCCCTTCGGTAGGCCAGGTCGCTGTACTGGCGGTTGTACGCCACGATTTTCACGGCGATCACTTGACACCAGGCTGCGAAGAAGAGGTAAAATGGGTTAGACCCGTCAAGGCAAGGCTGGCTGCTCGGCGCAGCCAACCTGAACACCAAGGAGCCTGCGGGTGCTGAGCTAGAGGCAGATGGACTTCTCGGGCACGAGCCATGGCCAACGCTGAGTTCAATGATCTCCCGAAAGACGGGGCTGAAGGGCGTAGCGACTCCCTGGGGAACGACGAATGGGCGGAAGAGGGGCAGGGCAGCAGCATGGACGAGCACAGGAATGGGCCGGGCACTGCCGCCGAGGCGAACGGTGTCCACCGTAACCTGCCCGATCGAGGCCGGTCGCTCAGCGAAAGGGAGGTGCTGCGGGTACTCTGGAACAACCTGGACACGAACCTGGTACGTGGTCAGATCCATAAGCGCCTGAACCCGATCCACCGACTGACGCCCGGCCGTATTGGCCAAATCCTAGCGGCACTTCACGGCGATGGACTCCTGGTTCGAGTTCTGGGCCGGGCCCAGGGAAGCCGGAGTGCTGGGTACTACCGGCTCTCAGACCTGGGTCGCGAGCTGTGCCGGTGCCTCGGGTTCGACCGTGAAGACCTCACTCTTTTTCCAGCGACAGAGGAGCTACTCGCCAGATACCTGACAGCCGAGCACCTCGCGAGCCAATCTGACGAACCGGGGCGAATCATCGCCTTCCACTCCCCGCGGCGCGGTCTCGGCCAGTCGACCATGGCCGCTTCTGCCGCCTGCCTCCTCGCGAATCACCTCAAAGATCGCCAATGCCGCGCGCTGGTCGTCGACTTTGACCTCGACGAGCCTGGACTCGACACCTTCTTTGCACCGCAAGGTCTGGGGGACTGTCGTGGTTTGCGGGGATTGGTGATCGATTTCCACAAGCTGCCCGAAAGAAGACGGAGGACCTGGCTTCGGGAGGCTCTGACCAACCCGCGCTACGTGTTTCCGGCCGTGCCCGAGATCCCCAATCTCTCCTATTTCCCCAGCGGATTTGCGCCCGATCCTACTGTTCCGGTCAACGAACGGTCCGAGGCACGCGCTAGGCTGTGGGACGAAGCAACCTTGCTCGCCGATCAACAAGTCGCTGCTCGCGGGACCCCGACACCGGCCGGAGGGAGCTTTCTGCGTGAGCTGCGTAATGCATTATTTGGAACATTTGACAAGATACTCCTCGATACCCAGGCCGGTCTCAGCTTGGGTGCCTGGGCAGCAACCCACATGCCTGCAGATGACCTGATCATTTGCCTTCGTTTCAATGACGAACGCGTTGAAGGACTACGAGCCGTTCTCGCCAACTTTTTCAGACAGCAGGAAGACAGAGGCCATATCCCTCCCCGTGTAGCCTTTGCCTTCGCACCTTCAAAATCGCCGATTGCAGAGGAACACCTCCAAGTTTGGATCGACCAGAATTTGCTCAAGATTGCCGAAGTAGAACGAATAGCCGACAGGCGTTACCGTACCTTGGCGTTGAGATTTAACTACCGTCTAGTAGAAGGCGTCGTGAGCGTCAAGGATCTACGAAAGATTTACCGGCCGTTATTAACCTTCCTGACGAAGCTTACCGAGTTTGAGACGGAGGAATCAGAAGAATCCGACCAAATTCCCATGAGCTTTCGTCTCGTCCTTGAAGAACTTGTGCCCAAGTTGAAAGAACGAGACAAGCTCGACCGCGATGTTTTGAAAGGGGCGCTAGCAAGTGCCTTAGCAGAAAAACAGTTAGTTCCAGAGCTTAAGTCAGGCTCACTCAGCGAAGAACTCGGCGAGGACGTCATCGATCTTGCTAATCGAACAGAAGATACGATGAGGATGCCGGAGGTCAAAACGTACCGCTAGGATCTTCTTTTCACCCCAACCTCGATCGCGGGATGTTGAAGCAAGAAGTCGCAAGATAACCGGGGAACACATGTGGTTAGGAAGCCGCAGCGAAAAGCAGTTGCAGATTGCGAAGTTGACCGCCGATCTCTCGGAGCAGATCGCCGAACAAATGACCAGAAGAGATACCGGTGACCTGCTGGCGCGCCTCAATCGCCTTGCGGCGGTCGCCGCGGACTTGTCGGGGATTTCAGGAGCCATCTTGCTGGCGGTCGATGAGCAAGGTTACCCTGCAGGTTTTGGCTCGCGAGGATTGAGCTTCAGCGACGAAGTTAGGGCACCGGAAGAATTGTTGAAGGGGTTGGGCGCCGTGCAATCTGATGATGCTACCTGGTCTCCGATAGGCTCGGCCATCATCAAGGCCAACGGTACGCCCTCCACCCGGTTGGCGCACTTGATTCGCGCTGATGGTCGTTTCCACGGTGTGCTCCTTGTCGGCGGGCCGGAGGATCAAAGTGTGATGCATCTGAGCCTCGATGCGCTGGCAGGTTCCGTCCCCCACTTTGCATGCGCGATTCACGAGGGTCTGCAGGCCAGGCAGCTGGCCCGCATGGAAATGCTTCAGAAGCTGACTAACGCAGAACTGGACCGTGGTCGACCGAACCTTCAGAATATCGTTGATCAGTTGGCCAACATCTTCGAAACGGACGCCGTTACCATCTTGCTGGAGGACAAGGGAGAACTTCGCCTATCCGCCAGCAACGACCGGCGCCTGGGAAAACAAAAAAAAGTCACCTATGGTCCCGGCGCAGGCCTTACTGGATGGATTTTTGAAAACGGAACGGCATTATGTCTCAAGAACGGCTATGATGCTGTGGAAATACGCGCCGCTGCCGGCATCGAGAGAGCGCCTCCCATACATCCGGAGACAACACTAAAAGGCCATAAAATAGTTCACTTTCTTGGATTACCAATGCGCTTCGGTGATAGAGTTGAAGGAGTACTGCGACTTTGGCGCGCGGAAGCCAAGCCACATTTTTCTTCGCAAGAGGTGAGCTCCCTTCAATCGTTTGCAGATCTCCTCGGAGTATTTCTCAATCATTCATGGGAGCTCGGTTTGCACAAATGCATCATGCAGGCGAGAGCGGAGGCCATCGGTATCGCGCGAAGAGACCGAACCGGTAAGAGAGGGAGTTCGCCGAAATTCGTCTTCGCAAACCAAGGTGCCGAGGTATTATTCGCCCGGCAGCAGGATGATATCATCGGGCACGATGTGACTGAACTCTATGCGCCTGGCGCCTACGCCTACGTACAGAAGGAACTACAGAAAGCGATCAACGAAGGTCAAACCGAGTGCGGTCCTATTCCATCCCGAATCATTCGACCGAGCGGAGAGGTTCGCTTGGTTGATATATCTTTTCGCTTCCTGCAGAATCCATTGGTTCAGCCGCCGGCTTACCATACTATCGGACTAATGCGTGACACGACGGAAAGTCAGATCCAGGCGGAGCAACACCGCCGCTTATTGGAAATGTTAAGCGAAAAGGGTATCGCCTATTTTCGCGCCGACGTCGACGGGAAGACGATCGAAACTACGCCCGCGGAGAGTGAAATCACAGGTTATTCTCAGAGGGAAATCCGGAGCATTTCGCGCAAGAAGCTCTACCCGCCGGGCCAAAAGCGTGCCGAGATACTCAAAAGGGTTCGAGAACGAGACGGAAATCTTGTGCGACTTCTGCAGCGTTTCATGCGTAAGGATGGGACCATTTTTTGGGCGGAAGGCGCACTGCGGTTACTAAAAAATAGCGCCGGCCAAGAGATTGGCATCGAGGGCTTATATCGAGAAGTTACAGATCGGATACTCTTGCAGGGATTTCTCGACACCGATACCAACAATATCCTCAAAGAGAGCGAACTCTTCGAAGAGCTCAAGAGAAATGCAGAATTCCCTCTCGACTACATGAGCTGCATTAGTCACCAATTGAAAACGCCACTGGGCTCCTTGGCAGAAAATTTACGCAATATTCAGCTTGGAATAACCAAAAAGGCAGAGCTTAACGACCGAATAAAGTATATAATTGGCCAGACACTGATTTGCGGCCATCTGCTTCGCAACCTATCATACATGGATAAATTTCTGCGAGGTGAAGAGTTTCAACGCGAGCGGGTAAGCATCGCGAAATTGGTACGCGAAACGAAGCGTGATTTCATGCATCTGCTCAGAGAAAAGCACATCAGGCTGAATATCGATAATAAGAACCTGGAGCGATGCCTGATAGTTCGGGGTCATCCGGAGTTGCTTCGACAAGTAATCGTGAACCTTCTGGACAATGCCATCAAGTATTCCGCAGAACGATCGAAGATAGACATCAATGGATATCATTGGCCCGAAGGGCGGATATTCGAGATCACAAATAAGGGCCTCCCTATCCCTGAGGATGCACGAGAGAAGGTCTTCACGCGAGGATTTCGCACGAATGCGGCAAAAATGTCTGTTCCTCACGGCACCGGACTGGGGTTATGGTTAGTGAAGAAAATTGTCGATACTCATCGCGCGAACATCCGGTGTCAGGAGATAACCAAAGGCGACGAACGCCGAACGGCATTTCTGATCGTCTTTCCTGAGGGATCCTCTAGCGTCAGGAGAAGGAAATGAAATCGACGAACCGTGTGCTTGTCGTTGAAGATCAGGCTGGCGACATTAAGTGGTTATTCGACATCATCACTTTCCGAGGCTATGAGGTTGATCTCGCAACCAACGAAGAGGCGGCGAGGAAGCTGCTCTTGGCGGTAAAGAAAGGAAAGAAAGGTTACGCATTAGCGATCTTTGATGTCATGGTCGCCATCAAGGACATAATGGAGCTCGTGGACGTTGACGATCGGTTCTACAAGGAGTCACGTAATACCGGTGTGCGCCTTTGCGAGTATGCGCGGCGGGAGCTTAGGATCTCGTATGAGAAATTGCCGATCGTCTGTCTTTCGGCGCGAGATGATCAGGAGCTCAAGCGCGCGTTGGCAAACCTCGGCATTAAATTATTTGACCGTATTCCGAAAAGTGGATCTGCTTCCATTCGTGAATATCTTGAAAAAAATTTAACTCAATTGGGGCCGTGAAGGAGCTCCGAGAACGACTCGGTCACGTCCTTCCTCCTTGGCTCGATTAAGCGCCGAGTCAGCCATTCCCAAAACTTGAGGCCAGACCGCGCCGTGATCCGGAAATGCTGCTACACCCACCGAGAGATTAATGCCTTCCAGTACCTGACTGTCATGCTGCGTACGAATATTCTTGACCTCCCTTCTTAACTCCTCCGCTCGCGTCCTTGTCTCCTCCGCTGATGCTGCCGGCATGACAATCAGGAATTCTTCACCACCGTAGCGGCAGACGAGATCTTCCCGTCGAAATTGCGCCTGTAAAAGCTTTCCGAGCTCGCGTAGGATCTGATTACCAGCAAGGTGTCCATATTTTTTGTTGAAGCGTCCGAAGTGATCGATGTCAACCATCATCACCCCGAACGGAAGCTCCGTACGGATGAATCCGTCCACCCGACGCAAGAGCTCCCCTTCCCATCGCCGTAAGTCATGCAATCCGGTGAGGGAATCGAAAAAGCTTTGCTCAAGTCGCTTTACGTGTGCCAGACCCAACGCAATTTGCTTAGCCACGCTGCCGGCCAAATCTACCTTGGATTCCAGTCCTCGTCGGTCTCGGGCCTTGAGATGTAGGACGCCCTGCTCTCCCTCCGCGATCAACGGGACGCACAAGTAGCTGATATCCTTTTCACTAAGATGCCTACAGATCGGGCCGTCGTTGCCGCTGGCAACGACATGGAGCCTGCTGCGGCGCAGTGCCCAACAGTCCGCGCGTTCAAACTCTTGGCGTTCTTTGAGCTGCAAGTCTCCCCATACTAGTGCCACTCTCAAACGATTAGACTCGGTGAGCAAGAAAAGCGCCCCCGCTTCACTAGAAAATAATTTGTGCGCCCTGGCGGTTATTACCTCGCAGGCGTCATCCGTGGTTCTGCAAGCATGAAGAAGATGGGTAAGCTCTTCGACTTCTTCGGCCTCAACTCTCTGGTCGGCTTGCTTCGGCGGATACCTAAAAAAAATGATAGCTACGATGCCAAGTATCAGGAGAGGGATAAGGTACCAGAAAAGGTGCGGTGATCGCTTAAGGGCCTGGTTAGGGAAAATCCACTCGTGAACTGGACGTTTAGGATCGTGAGCAATCAAGCGGAATCGAATATTCTTGGCGGGTTTGAAATCCTCCGGGAGCGTAAAGGGCAACGTCACTGTTTCATTCGGTGGTATTGATACTGGCATGTTGGCGGGCGACAGGGTGTCTTCTATACCTGTAATCAAAGCTGAAAGATCTGTTGCAAAAAAGGTCAGAGCGCCGACGTTAGTGAGTGTAACGAGCAATTGGGAGTCGGAACGTATCCAGCGAGCTTTGACCCATCTCAGCGACGGAGCATGGATTGTCACTTCGATGGGATCAACCGATATGGATTGACCGTTGGCGCTGTTGATCTCAAGCAGAAGAGAAAGCTTTTGACCTTTGGGGTTCTCGTAGTCGGTGTGAGCAGAGATCTTGCACTCCAGCTCGGCCTCCTTGCCCGGATCAAGGTGCACCCGGGTAGTTGGATGGTGAAAAAGCAAAGGAAAGTCAGCACTTGTGGGAGCTTGCCGGACGTTGATCCAGAATGCCCTGCCGGGACCGCGGTTGCGGACTTTAAGTCTAAAAGATTTCGCCGCGCCGTCGTTAACCACAAGCTGGTTGGGAGCTGAGCTCAGCTCGATATCGGTTCGGTTTTGCTCTACCTTCGGCGCCACCGCTTTCAGATTTCCTTTCCCGTCCTTTTCGACAAGCAAGCGACCGTCATCATGACGCCAGCATGTTCCTCCGGCCTCGCAGTCGATCCATGTCCCACGCACTCCCCCGACAAGGAACCGAGCTGCTTTGTACTCCCCTCCCAGACCAAGCGTCCATAGACGGACAAGGCGATCGTCCGTCAAGTATGATGAAGCCAGGTAGCGGCCATCGGAACTGAGCGCGGCAACAGACACCCGATTCGAAAACCGGTGGATCTGCCGCTGAACGCCGGTCGCGAGATCCAAGAGATAGACCGTGTCGTTCCGCAAGATGACAAATAGTTGATTTTCGGATCGGAAGGCAACATTCAATACCGCGTCCGGTTGGCCTTCGAATGTAGCTACCGTTGTCGCGCTTTCCAGGTTCCAAAGCCGGATTGTGCGATCATCAGAGCCTGAGGCCAACGTTGTGCCATCAGGATTGAAGGCAACGGTCAAAATCTTTGCCTCATGACCATTGAGCTGTAATTTCTGCGTATTGCCGTCCACGTTCCACACGCGGATGATCTTGTCGTCGGATCCCGAAGCAAGCAGCCTACCGTCAGGACTGAAGGCAATCGCCAAGACGTAACTCGAGTGCGCCTCGAAGGATCGTAAGATTTTAAAAGAACGTCGGATACCGTCACTTTCCCATAGGCGAATTCTGCCGTCTTCAAATCCCCCAGCCACCTTATTGCCGGCGGGGCTCATGGCGATTGCGAGCGGTTGATAGTCCTCTCGACTTAGCACGCCTGGGCTTTCGGAGCGATCGATTTCCTCATCCGATTCAAGGCGCCAAAAACGAACGTCATTATCTTTGGTACTCACCGCCAACGTGCCACCTTCAGGGCTAATGGCAATCGCGGAGACTGGGCTCACATGGCCTTCGAGCCGCCTTATCTCCTCACCGGTTGCGAACGCCCAGACGCGGACGGTGGCGTCGGAAGAGCCTGAGGCCAACATTCTACCGTCTGGACTGAGAGTAACAGCCGAGACTGGGCTCCCGTGGCCTTCGAAGCGGCCCACCTCCTGGTCCACTGAGAGGTCCCAGGTACGAATGGTCCTATCGTCGGAACCGGAAATCACGAGCTTGCTCTCAGCGCTCCAAGTCACGGCATAGACCGGACCTGTGTGTCCCCTGAAGCACCGAATCTCCTGCCCTCTCCCGATATCCCAAACGCGAACCGTTTCGTCTGAAGATCCCGATGCCAGCAACTTGCCGTCTGCACTCCAGGCTATCGTGTTCACCAGGTCATCATGTCCATCGAGGCGATTGATCTGTCTACCGGTTCTTGGATTCCAGAGCCGAATCGACTTATCCCAAGAACCCGAAGCCAAAATTCTGCCTTCGACATCCCATGCCAATACTGAGATTCGCATGCTATGCCCTTTGAACTTGCGAGACTTGTCATTCACAAACTCGTCGTCAACAAGATTTCGAAGATGAATAATACCACCTGATGATCCTGAAGCGATAACATTGCCATCGGGACTGAAAGCCACAGCAACACCGCCTTCGAGACGAATCGGCTCCGCTGTGCCCGCGAGTTTCCAGACTCGAACAATATTATCGTTGGATGCCGCAGCCAACATCTGCCCATCAGGGCTGAAGGCAACGGACTCAATAGAGTCCGAACGATCTTGAAGTCGGAGTCTTTCGCTGCCACTGGATAGATCCCAAAGGTGGAGGATACCATTACTTGAACCTGAAGCCAGGGTCTTGCCGTCAGGGCTCCAAGCGATAGCCAACACCGTACTCCGCAGGTTGATCGTAGCGAGTAATTCCTCGACTCCATTGAAGCTCTCACCTTCAGGGACCAGGGCTGGCATTGCCGATGATGCCTGTGGCCCCATGGGAGGCTGTGTCTCCGCTGCCCCCCCCACGACTATGAACCAGAATACCAGCATCCAACCTACTATGATCCGCATGCTAACGTCCTCGCCCACCATGTTCGAGATCTCTCAACTCCAGCCCAGTCAATGTCATATCCACAGCTAGAAGAGATTCTTAATCCACGCAACGGATTCGACAACACCTCAGTGAAAAAAAGGCGTCTTGCCGAGATCTCGTGAGATGCCCAGAATATCCGCGAAAAAGTCACTACTGAGATCCCGCTCGGTCCGGCCAAAGACCGAAGGAGCGGCGTCGGATTTCCTGCCGACACAGGAAAAGCGACAAGAGGACTTCAATTTCCAGTTTTACATTCCATTTGTCTGGCATTCAGCAGGGGAGAATAGCCTGGATCTTCAATCCATGCTGCAGGTATAGCAAGCATCGTAGAAATGTCTTGCATTCCCTCAGAACCGAGGGAAAATTTCTCAAACACAAACCAAGATGTCGGCGCCGGAAGAAGTGTCAAGTGATCTGCTCGCGTCGGTAAGGGCACCGTCCCGCAAACTTCAACTGCTGCATCAAGCGGTGGTTTCTGTTTTATTTGAGTTAGAGACCACAATAGCCCATCGCGAGCAGGTTTTCTCCTCAGGAGATAAAGGAATTGACCTTGACTGAATAAGCCGGCGGGCATATCCAGATCTTCGATCTCCCCGAGGAGATGGGGAGAGTTGATTGTGCTAAGTGCCGGCAACGGCTCATTCTCTATTGAAAGCCCTCTTAGAGGGACAGGGTCGTCCTCAGTTCGGGTATCATAACGATAGAGAACGGGAAACTTTCCCATCTCGAGGAAATAAACCACTGCACCAATAGATGCCATATAGGAGTTTCCGAGTATATAATAGTCGTAATCTGCAAAAGGGCTGACGAGGTGGATCTCCGAGGTGGAATTGTCCCCTGGAGGAAAATTCAGGCGGTACCTAAAGAAGCCCAGTTGAAAATCTTGATCAGTAGTGCCGAATGCACCGTATGCAAAGATCTGATCTCCGGCCACCGTCCAGTCGTAAAGCGCAAGCATTTTATACCCAGAATCGGTATTCGATTTCGAGGCATCACTCGATTTCACCAAGGGCACGACCGCTCTTTCTGCGGCTTTCGCATCGAATCGGCGAGCCGCCATGGGGATGCTCTCATTGTCTGTAGTGATTTGTATATACCCCCCATCTGAATATGAAACAATAGATGGTATCCAGTTCCCTTCTTCTTCTTCGAGAATCTTCTTGAGTTTCCCTTTGGGGGAGAGTATCAGTAGTCGATTTTCGAGCGGGTCTGTAATAACGATCTCTGAAGATTCGGCTGTCCAAACTGCCGAGCGAATGGAAGACACTTGAAAATCCAGCGCCAAGCGATTACAGGATTCCTCGTGTTCCTGGGCGCCAACTACCGAGACGCTCAACATTAGCGCCGCTGACCAAAGCGTCAGTGGGAATATGCTATCTTTCTGCTTGCTAAAAATCATTTTCCTGCTAGAGATCATCTGTCTGTGCTCCTGTTTATTGCAGCCCTTCCTGTGTCTATCTGGCTGCCTTTGTTGCATCTCGATCGCATTGCTTAACAATTATTGCAGTTGGGGATTCATTCGAATGTCAGTGACAACTGCCTGGGCCTATCACGCATCGATGGTCGCCGGAGTGGTATATCCTGTTGTTCTGTTGATCTTCCGGGAATTGGCCATGTGCCGCATGTTGGGTGTTGATCAGACTCAACAGAAATGCGACTAAAAGAACTTTGAAAAGGTGCTTTGGCATCGGATTTTCTCCTCGGTAGATTATCGTTCTGGCTGAATCAGTCGAAAGGCCAGTATGCCGCGTGCTGTCGCAAGATCCTATGAGAGCACTCCTATTTTCAATTGGTCCTGCCCAACCAGCCGCTGACGGGCAAGCCTGGGTACCGAGCTGCGGACCGGACAATGTCTGGCTGTCAGTACCAGTAGACCAACCGAGAATCGAAATCGCCCGATCCTGGCGAATGGGAACGCGGAGGACAGGCAGAGCGACGAACCAGCCGTCAATTCCGGAAAGACGGAGCTGTCCAGACTCTTGCCCCGAGTCCGCTTCCTCTCCCACATAGTCCGTCGGAGGTATCCCACCTCTACAGCCAGGCGTGGATGACGTCGTCACAAACTAACCCCTTCTAGCCCTTCTACTGAGAATGCCTCTTGCTAACGCCTTCTAACTCCTTCGTTACCCTTCACGCAACGATAAGGGACTGTACACCATCGCCTGAGAGGATTGCAAGCCCTCCGAGACGATTTCTCCTACGGGATTTCTGAGGATTTCCTAACGGCTGCTGCCGATTCTACTTACCGAAGCTGCTCCCATGAGAGGCCGTCTAACTGTTAGACCAGAGAATCGCCCTTAGACGCGCGCGTTGGGGATCGCGATTATGCGCAAATATCAATATGTAACTAATCCATCCCATATGATCATCAGCACGAATGAGTACTACGACTTTCTTGGCGCTCGATTGACCGCTGACGGAGACCCGGCGATGCACGAGCTGCGTGCTAGTGCTAGTGGATCCGGAAGAGCTGAGGTCTCCGCGTGTTCGCCTGGCGAGCTCGTGATCGTCGACCTGCGAGTGAGACCGGGACCACGAAGGGTGGGTCCCGGTCCGCGGCTCTCCGAGATCCTGGATGGTCGGCAAGAGCACGGTATCCCGCTCGATACCGCTTCGAGATCCCAGCCGCCGAGGGACGGCCGCGCCGATCGCCCTCGCCTTCCAGCGCTACCTGCGCCCCGGCGACGCCAGGCTGATCGTCAAGCTCGAGGACCTCTACGGGCATCGCTTCGCGCGCCTCGACCGCCGGATCGAGATCCCGAGCGTCGAGCACGAGGCCGCGAGCTCGAGGTCCCGCACTTCGCCGACTCGGAGCTCTTCCGAACGGCGCACGGATCCGGCGATCGGGAAGAGTCGGCTGCGATGTGGGGGGGAAGTAAGAAGGGCTAGGAGGTGCGAGAGAGAGAGGGGGGATCGTGTCCGGTCGAGTAAGCAGGTAGCAACCCCTAGCCCGAGAAGAAGGATAACACCGGTTTTCGGGAGTGCGTGTCCAATCTGCC
>JAAEPZ010000132.1 GCA_024231955.1 bacterium
CATGGAGCGCAGCGCCCGGATGACGATCTTCGGAAGTCTGGTGTTGCTGATCGGGATCGGTCTGATATTCGGCGCGGCTTACTACAAGACCCATCAGGAGGAGTTGAGCGCCCGCATCGAGGGCTGGCGCCGGCGTTTCGGGGCCTGGGAGTGACTCGGAGTCGTCCGGATCCGGCTGTCGAACTTCCGAGGGGTGGCAAGGGCAAACGACACCGATGGTGGGGCGTACCACCAGTCGTTACTTCAGGTGTCTCAGTTTCGGAGCGTATCACAGTTTGCCCTTGTTTGCCCGGGCAGCCAGCAAGGGCAAGGCGTGCTGGTCGCAGAGGGTGGTGGGACTTCCGGCCAGTGGGTTAGCACCGCGGGCCACCTCGATTCTGAAAGATGCTTGGCACCAGAGGAGCGGGCGGTGGCACAAGTGGGAAACCTGGCCCGAGCGTTTTCTATTGGGTGACGCGCCGAAAGCGAACGATAAGATAAACCAAATGGGTGCGGCTCTTTTGGAACAGCCCCGATCTTCTTTATTTTCAACAGGTTAGGCCAGGCCATGCGCTGGAAGGAGGCGCTTTTCGGGGGCGTATGGTGGCCTGAGCTCGATACGTCGGTGTTTTCTTGCCCTACGCAGCCTTGACCCGGG
>JAAEPZ010000133.1 GCA_024231955.1 bacterium
CCCGCATGCCATATCGCCCTTTCCGGTAATGCCCTACCCCCGTTGGTCATTTTCGGCGAGATAGAAACCCACCATCCCATCGCCGAAATCCTCAGCATCGAAGGTGGTCGCTCTCTCGAAAGTCAGCCCATGGTGGGCAAAGAAGCGCCTGGTATCGACGAGACGCGACTGGCTGGTGGTTTGGTGGCGCAACCGATACCGACCCTTGACGTTCTCAGGCGCGGGACGTAGACCAACAGCTTGAGTCTCCGTGTTGAAACCGACTTGCACGTGCGTGGCATTTTCGCCGAGCATCTCTACCGCTCCCGGGGTCAGGGCGATCAGACCGCCGCGGCGAATCGTGATCTTCGGAATTCTTTCCCGCGACGCCGAACCTTCGAAGAATTCAAAATCATTACTCATGGTGGATCTCCTTTCTATGGATGGTCGTTTTGCGTGTTCAGGTGTACTTCATCGGTTGGACCCAACGGGTTCGTCGATCTGTACCGCCAACCCCAGGGCGGTTGCCAGATCGTCGTGGGTTCCCCCCCGAAAAGCTCCGTAGCGGTCAGTGCCGTTCTCGTCAACACGGATTTCGTAGTCGAGTAACTCCCGGGCGAGCGCTTGCGCTTCTCGGGTTCGGGGTAAATGAATCCGCCCGGCCCGCAGCAGGGCCTACGGGCTCGCGAAAGAATAACTTCCAATTTCGCATCCCATCTTCACGCCATCTTCGGCCGATCCTCCGTCGCAAAATCCTCGAATTAGCCGGGCTAGTCC
>JAAEPZ010000134.1 GCA_024231955.1 bacterium
AGCGGGGAGAATACGATGCCGCAATGCGTAACGTCGACGACATCGATGCAGCGGTCGGCGGCGATCCGTTTCTCGACAGCGTACGGGTCCTCGCCGCGGTTCGCGGGGGCCGCTCCGAGGAAGCAGTGGACCGTTGCCGTGAACTGCAGGGATTTGACTTTACTGAGCCACGTCGGAGAATATTGGAGTAGTATATGAAGGGTCATCGCAGAACAGCAGAATGGAGGGGACGCCAGCGCCATCTCAAAGGCTCTGCCGGCGACACGGACGAAAGCTTCGATGAAGCGACAAGGTCGTTGCAGATGCGCCCCTCATTCTGTAATCGTTCTGCGGCTTGAGATCTGAGACGAACGACTCGTGGATTTGATGATGAAACTCACAGAGGCGCAACTGCGTGATGTCGCGCTCACTAACCTCATGTTGGGACGTTTGCGTACACTCTTTGGCGTACGTTGCGAAGTGTACGTAAAATGGCCCTACGGCGGGGCCTTTAATGGTGCCGCCTATACCTGCGATGGAGACGACGCGAGTGTAGCTTTTTATGGCATTGGCAAGAGGCCCGAGACAATCGGTCCTGGCGAGAAAATCTATAGCTTCAGCCGAGGGGCGGTATACGTATCTTGGCCCTCGCAGGAGCCAGAGGTTATCACAGCGATGCTCGCTTCGGCTGAACCCTAGCGTTGCATAAGGATCCCCAAATGGATATGAATGCGGCTCGTTTGGAACGGCGACGGTGGGAGACCAGGGACCGGGCACCCACAGCGAAGGCTGTAAATTTCGTACTTGTTTAGCGTCATACCTTTACTGTTCGGCGCGGTGGGGTTGGATAGATTAGTGGCTTCTCCAGTCCCGCTCGTCTGATGCAAGATACTAAGGGGAACAAAATGCCCGTGCCCCTCGGGATACCGCTGCAGTTGG
>JAAEPZ010000135.1 GCA_024231955.1 bacterium
CCAACTGCAGCGGTATCCCGAGGGGCACGGGCATTTTGTTCCCCTTAGTATCTTGCATCAGACGAGCGGGACTGGAGAAGCCACTAATCTATCCAACCCCACCGCGCCGAACAGTAAAGGTATGACGCTAAACAAGTACCTTTGGACTTCATCGAGTCCGGTTACCTGGTTGAGACTTGAGTCAACAGCCGACTTCGCTCCGGTCGCCCTATTGGCTCCCCGCTGACCGGGCGAAGCTTCGCGAGTCACGGCCCGGTTCCGCGTTCCGCCGAATGATCCCGAGAGGGCCTCCTGCTGTACCCATGAGGAGAGGCCCCCCCTGGCGTTGCTCACGGGCAGCTGGGCTCCAGAGGGAGTGGGCGCCTCGTCTGGCCTTCTCCGCCAGACTCACTCAAGATGCAGAATACCACGTATCAAGAGAAAATCAAGAATATCAGAGAAAGTTTTGGCAGAATCTCTGGACAATTTGCCTGGGAAGGGCAGCCGGGGTTGATCTCAGAACCTGGCCGGACTGTTGGAAACGATGGAAAGCGCTCGTTTCCGCTGAGTGTGGCGAGCTTCTCGGCTCAATCGCCGAGCCGCAGTACTGGCCCGGGGTCCGATAGCCTCAATACCCTGCCCTGCGGACGCCCGCCGAGGGTCTCGAGGTCTATCCTCTGCAGGACTCTTGCCCCCGGAAGACCCTGGAATCGGGAAAGGCACCAGCCCCCTCGCCGCTCGCCAGAATTGAGCCACTTCTGCTTGCGAAAACTGAGCCACCTGACGTTTTCTGTCCTCCTCGGGCGTAGGGGACGTCAGCGAAGCGCCGCAGCAGCGCAGGCCCAGCCCTGGTTCCTCTCTAACCAGTCATCCGGGCGTGCGTGCGCTTGGCGCGCGCCAAAACG
>JAAEPZ010000136.1 GCA_024231955.1 bacterium
CATTTCCGCCGCCTGCTGGAGGGGATGACGGCCGATCCGAAGCAGCGCCTCGCGGAGCTGCCGCTGCTCGACGACGGCGAGCGCCACCAGCTGCTGGTGGCGTGGCCCGACACCCGGACGCCGTACCCGGAGGCCTCGTTGCAGGAACTCTTCGAGGCCCGGGTCGAGGCGACGCCCGAGGCGGTGGCGGGAATTTTCGGGACTGGCGGCGATCGGGAGGAGCAGCTGAGCTACCGCGAGCTCAACCGGCGGGCGAATCGCCTCGCCCACCACCTGCGGACCCTGGGGGTGGGCCCCGACGTCCTGGCGGGGATCTGTCTGGAACGTTCGTGGGCTGATTTCGGCAGAATCCGTCGGAATAGCGTGACGCCCAACACCCGCCAAGTGCCGCAACGTTGCGGATTGCCGTCGAGACTGTCCGACAGCGCGAAGCGATGTCGGCATGGCGGTCGTTGAAACCGAGCCCGAGCACGGACGCATCATCGCCCGCCGGCATCCCACCTTCTGGGACTTCAATGGGCATGTGATGTTTGTGGTGATTCGCGACCTCGGCTCCAGACGCATCCGGGTCGACGCCAACGCGGAGAGCTTTTCCGAAAACGAGCGCATGGATCGAAGCAGACCCTATTGTGGCACGGTACTTGCGTGTATTCCTGGTCGATGGAGAGCTTGATGAACAATCAAATGGTCGCGAACGGCGCGATTTCGGGATTGGTTTTGGCGGTGCTGGCACTGTCCTTCTCCATTGTCTACATCCCGTGTCGCGTCTTTCACATTGCATTGGGCGGCATCTTCGCCATGACCCCGTACGTCGCCATGGCGGTCCTCGGAACCGGTGCTCCCTGGTGGGGCGCGGTCCTGGCCGCGTTGCTGGCAGCGGTTGGCGTATCCCTGCTTTGTGAAGCCGGCAATCACCGCCAACTGGAACGTCGGGCCGCCTCCCACGGTGCCCACATCATCGCGTCGCTGGGAGTCTTCATCCTGATCACCCAACTGACGGCGGTCATCTGGGGCAACGACACGCAGGTGCTTCGGCACGGAGTCGACCAAACGTACCGGCTGGGTTCCCTCGTCGTCACGCGGGCACAGGGCATGTCGGCTGTCGTGTCGCTGATCCTTCTGGCAGCGGTGTATCTCTGGCTTCGCTACTCCGGTGTCGGCTTGCGCTTCCGCGCCCTGGCGGACAACCCGACGGAACTCGCCCTCTGCGGCTACAACGTCAACCACTACCGCCTCCTCGCGTTTGCCGTGTCCGGGGCCCTTGGCGGCGCCGCGGCCCTGTTGACGGCTTATGATGTTGGATTCGATTCCCACGGAGGGCTCCACATGCTGCTCCTCGCAGTGGTCGCCGTCATCATCGGGGGACGCGCCAGCTTCCTCGGACCGGTGCTCGGCGGACTGCTGTTGGGCATCCTGCGCGCCCAGGTCGTGTGGCACTTCTCGGCCCGGTGGCAGGACGTCTTCGTCTTCCTTCTGCTCGCCGCCTTCCTCTACGTGCGGCCCGACGGGATCTGCGGTCAACCGACAAGGCTGGAGGCCGAGCAACATTGAGCTACGCGCTTCACCTCCTCATCTACCTCTCCATGTACGTTGTCCTGGCGCAGAGCCTGAACTTGGTCGTCGGTTACATGGGCCGCCTCAACCTCGCCCACGCGGGCTTCGTCGCCGTTGGGGCGTATGCCTACGCCCTAGCCACGGTCGTGCTTGGCTGGACGTTCCTGCCGGGTCTCCTTCTGGCCGTGACCCTGGCCGTGGCCCTGAGCCTCCTGCTGTCCCTGCCCTCCTGGAGGTTCCGGGGGGACTTCTTCATCATGATCACCCTGGTCGTCCAGGCCCTCCTCTACGGCGTCATCCACAACTGGACCTCCCCCGGCGCCGATCTGGGCTCTCTGGCCAACCTCACGAACGGCCCATTCGGGATCGCGGGCATCCCCAAACCCGCCATCTCCGGTATCCAGTTTGATACCATAGGTCGCATGGCCGCGCTTTCGGTAGCTCTCGCGGGAATCTGCACCGCGCTGACCCTCCGCCTGACGTCCTCGCCCTGGGGACGACTGCTCAAGTGCCTCCGCGACGACGAGCTGGCCCTGCGGGGCCTCGGCAAGGACGTGCGCCGGCTCAAGGTGCAGGCATTCGCCTTCTGCTGCGGCCTGGCCGCCGTCGGCGGCGTGATCTATGCGTCCTACGTGTCCTACGTCGACCCGACGACCGCGTCCCTCGATGAATCCATCCTCCTCCTGTGCATGCTCTGCGTCGGGGGGATGGGCAACTTCCGGGGTCCCATGGCCGGCGCCCTGGTCCTGCTCCTGCTCCCGGAACTGCTCCGCATGACCCCGATGCCCCAGGCCGTTGCCGCGAACGTCCGGCTCATGGCATACGGATTGCTCCTGATCGTCATTGTACACTTCCGCCCGCAGGGGCTTGCGGGCGATTACCGGCTGGAATGACATGATCGACGACAGGGACATCTCGACGAACCCGCCGCCCGCCGCCGTGAAGGACGCAGCCCGGGGCCGCGTTCTCATGCGCGCCCGCGGCCTGCGCAAGGTCTTCGGCGGCCAGGTCGTCCTCAACGGTGTCGCCTTCGATCTTCACGAGGGCGAGGTCGTCCTGCTCCGGGGTCCCAACGGCTCGGGAAAGACCACCCTGCTAAACATCCTGACCGGCAACCTGGTCCCCGACGGCGGCGTCATCCACCTGACGGTCAACGGTACTCTCGAGGATTTTACCTTCCCACGCTGCTGGTGGCAGAACCTCAACCCGTTCGACCACTTCCTACCCGAACGCGTCGCGCGCGAGGGTATCGGCCGCAGTTGGCAGGAAACGCGGCTCTTTCCCTCAGTCTCCCTGATCGACAACGTCTTCGCCGCCATGCCCGAACAGCCCGGTGAGAACCCGTGGAACGTCCTCTTTCGCCCCCACCGAGTGCGCGCGGCTGAAGCCGCGGGTCGCGAGGCCGCTGAGGTTCGCCTCACGGAGCTCGGCCTCGGCGGACGGGACGCCTCCTCCGGAGACAAGGTCTCGCTGGGCCAGTCGAAGCGCGTCGCCATCGCGCGAGCGGTCCAGGGCGGGGCCAGGATCCTTTTTCTCGACGAGCCGCTGTCCGGGCTCGACGGCACCGGCATTCATAGCGTCGTCGATCTCTTGCGTTCCCTCGTCCGGAAGCATCGCATCACGCTGGTCATGATCGAGCACATCTGGAACGTACGGCATGTCGCGCCCCTCGCCCACACCGTCTGGGACCTGCACGACGGCCGGCTTTCCATTCGTCGCAGTCCGGTGACGGAGACCGTCGCACTGCCCGGCGAACAGGACGACTTGAGGATTCCGGACCTGTTTCCGGACTTCCGACTGGCGCGCACCATCGACCTTCCGCGTGCTGCCCGGCTCGACATCTATCGCCGTCCCGGCGATGCTCCGGCAACGCCGGTGCTCCAGGTGGAGGACCTTGTCGTTCGCCGCGGCCGCCGGCTGGTCATCGGAGAGAACGATTCGGCCAACGGCACGCGCGGCCTCAAGCTCTCGATCCGGGCGGGCGATCTCGCCGTCTTGCAGGCACCCAACGGCTGGGGCAAGACGACGTTGCTCGACGCGCTCGCCGGCCTCATCCCAGCCGAGCACGGTTCAGTGTCGCTTTGCGGACGAGCCCTCACGGCGCTCCCGACCTGGGAACGCTTCGGCCAAGGCCTGCGTTATCTGCGTGCCGACAGCCGGGGATTCCCAACGCTCAACGTCGGCGAGTCCCTGCGCCTCGCCGGGCGACGCGCGGGCGAAGACCTGTCTCTGCGGTCCGCGCTGTCCTACGGACAGCTCAGCGGCGGACAAAAACGTCGCGTTCAAATCCATGCGCTGCGGCACGATCGATCCTGTCTCTTCATGCTCGACGAGCCGTTCTCGGCCCTGGACAAGCAAACGGTCGCCGCGGCTGCCGAAGTCATCAAAACGTCATTCTCTGCTGACAAGCGAGCTCTGCTCGTCGCGCTCCCGGCCAGCGCGGACGCCGGGTTGCAGACCTGAGCGGAACAAAACACCTTGAGAGACAAGATGAGCAACTCAGGAGAAACGCCATGAAGAAGAGTGTAGTAGCCGTCGCGGGCCTTTTGCTGGCCGTGGCGATCGGTATCATCATCCTGCAACCAGGAGCGGGAAACCTGCCGGAAACGGCCCAGCCCGTTCGAGTCGCCGCCAACGTCCCCATTACCGGCCCACTTGCCATCTGGGGATCGTCCATTCGCGAAGGAGCAAGCATGGCCCTTGCCGAGCTGAAGCCCCACCTCGATTCGGCAACCAGAATCGAGGTGGACTGGCAGGACAACCGGAGTGAACCGAATACCGCCGTCAGCATCTTTCAGCAGCATTTCACCGGTGGCCCGCCCGACGTCTACGTCTCCGGCCTGAAGCCCCAGGCCATGGCGATCATGGACCAGCTGATCCAGAAAAAAACGCCGAATTGCGTTTGGATATTCGACGTCAATATCAACAAAAGTTCACAGAACAACTTTAGGACGCTGGTCAGCTACAAACTGGAAGCGCCTGTCTACCTCGACTACGTGACACGCACCCAACCGGCAAAGGTCGCGATCGTCTACATCCAACTCCCGCATACTCTGGCGGAGTTCGGCGAGATCGTGGTCCCCGAGCTCAAGACGCGAGGCATCATCGTTCAAGAAGAGATGTACGACTTCGGCCACAACGACTTCAAGGACATCGCTGTCAAGGTCCAGGCATTCGGGCCTGACTTGATCATCTTGAACGGCTTCCAGGGACATCTCGTCGGCCTCGTACGGGCGCTTCGTCCCCTCGACCTGATTGGAGACGGCAACGTCATCGCCACCTATGACATGATCGACGCAGCAAAGGTCCTCGCGACCGATGAAATGGAAGGCATCCGCGCTGTCGCACCTCGCTTCGAGACTCGCCCCACAGCCGGCAAGGCAGGACACTGGCGCGAGCGCTTCAAGACCCGATTCGACAAAGAACCCCTGTACATCCATGCCTACGCCTACGACATGATCAGCGTCATCAACGACGCCGCCGGACGTCTCAGCCTTCCCGCCACAAGCGAACAATGGATCAGCGCGATCCTGGCCACCGACACGGAAGGCGTCACCGGACGCCTTCGCTTCGACGAAGCCGGCGACTTGCTGACACCGGTCGAGGTCGGCGTGTTTCGAAACGGAACCTTGATCCCGGACACAGGTGACTGATCCTTGCCAGTCGAGACCCTGAAAAATGCCGCGGACCCTATCGCCGGACACGCGACGATCGACGGCATCACTCTCCGCACTGACAGCCTCACCGATCTGCGCTGGGATCGCGTCATGCCGATACTGCTCGAAGAGCAGGTGTTCATGTGCCACCAGATGCGGCCCACGGTACACGCGCTTCGTGGCCGCAGAAATCGCGGGCTGAACATACTCGACCTCGGAGCCGGCTCCGGGGTCTTCGGCATCTACCTTGACCGCCAACTCAACCGGCAACCTGACGGCGAGCTGCTGACGGGCTCTGACCTGTCCGCGGTCGTGTGCCTGGACGTCAACCTGAGGGCGATTCGATTCGTCCAGGACAACGCCGAGCGAAACGCATCGGCGAACGTCCGGACACAATGTGAACGCTACTCGGAGCGATCCGCGGCGCCTTGCTCGCAAGACGTCATCGTCATCAACCCGCCGTACCACCCCGTGTATGGACACTGGACGGACGACGTTGCTCTCCACGGTGCCGCAGGAGAAGACGGATTGGGCGTTTTCCGAGAGTGGAAGGACCTGATCGCGACGCATTTGAACCACGGCGGCCTGCTCATCGGATCTGTCATGTCTCCCACGAGCAAGCACGGCACCGTCGTCGCAATGGAGGAGCTCAGCAACGCTCTCGGCAGAGACACCAGTGCGGTTCGCTTTTGCCGTCACTTGGACGATCCCGATCCGTCGGTCGAGGAATTCCTCAAGACCGTCTACGCAGACTATCTTGAGAAGGAGCCGGATCTCTACCAATGGATCGGCCGTATGACGCAACGCTTTGCGCACTTTACGGTAGTCTACTTCGAGACCGAGAAGTCGGCCAACGGAAGAACGGGAGTCCGTGAAGATCTCGTTCGATGCCGGCCTAACGACGACTTCAAGTGGCGAGACCGGATGCAAGTGCATGCCCTCATGGCCCGCAAAGTGACTCGTTCCGGCGAAGTGGATATTTCCCGGCACCCGCAGGAGAGCCTGGAGAGATGAAAGAGGACTCTCAAATGCTGTCATGGAAGGAGGAAATAGACACCTGGCGAGTCGCCGCTGATCATGCCTTCGTCGATGGCGTCTTTGTCGAAACAGACATGTTCTACGATTTCAATCCGGGCCGTGTCTTCCCCATACTCAAAGAAGAGCAGCCGATCATGTGGTTCCTCGTACGGGAAGAGATCCGCAGGCTTCGCGAGGAAAAAGGAGACGACGCGCTGATTACGGTGCTCGACATTGGAACAGGATCCGGGTTCTTCTCCCTACTCTGCGCAAAGATGGGTTGCTTCGTGGCCGCAATCGATAACAACCCAAGAGCCATCAATTTCTCAGCGAGAAATGCGAAGGCGAACTCCATCCCCCTCACAAGGTCCGATCTATTGGAAGAATCCGAAGTGCAAACGATCGCCGCGATGTCCCCCAATCCTGGAAAGATTCATCTTTTCAAGGGTGACATGGCGTCGCTCAGAATAGTACAAGCTGGGTTCGATGTTGTTCTCCTCAGCCCGCCATACAACCCGACTCATCCACACCTAGTTGACAATGTTGCGCAACATGCTTCCGCGGGCCCGGCAGGGCAGGTCGTCTTTGACAGACAAATAGAATTACTCAAGAAAGGTTCATGGCTCGCTGCTGATGGAGCTTGCGTCCTCAATCACAACTCCACATGCAGCTTGTCGCAGCGGAAACTTGCCGAAGATACCCTCGGCGACCTTCACGCAGTCCGACATATCCAAGACACTCTAGGCGGCAACGTCGAAGTCGCGGTTTACCCGGGGCTTTCAAACATGATATCAGTCGAGGAGTTTCTGGGGCGCCAGTATGGTGACATCCGACGCTCATTGAACAGGGAGAGTGAATACTCCTTCAAAGAATACTCTGCTGATGTTATGAAATCAGGCAAATCGTTCGCATATATCTTCGCCATTATCAGACGGCCCGATTCGCCTTCCGAGCTTCCTGTCACGTTAAGCCGTTACCAAGGTGAGCTGCAGGCTGAAGATCTGCATTCACGCGACTGGTACGACCGGATCGACGCGCATCGTAGAATCGTTAATAATACTCCCCGCGTCAAACTCATGGAGCTTCGTTCGGATTTGGCGGGAACAACGGCACTGTCTCTCGCCGGATTTCTGTCGCCACCTGCCAGCGGTATGGACCTCAGAAGCGACTGGCGCGCGGTGAACCAGCTAGAAGTGCCAGCGCCCAAGTTTCCTGGTGGAGTCTTCGGGATTCGACTACTCCAGGAACTGGACAGCTACATTAGGCGAGAACGACTTGAACAACGTTTTCCGATCATGCTCGTCAATGCATCACCAATGAATGGTCAATCTCAGGAAGTAATCACTCACCAATTAGGTGTCTGGACCAAAGACACCGAGATCGAAGAGCCGGGGAAAAAAGATCGACGTATTGACATCTGGGAGAACATCATCAGGAAGCTTCACGCTGCAAAAATGGCCCTCTTCACACAACCCGCATTCTGTGGAACGGAGGCGCCCGACGAGGATCCCTGGTGGCCGATAGTGTTCATCAGCGATTCACAGCTAACTGATAAAGGAATATCTTTGTCGGGTATACTTGATGTCTATCGAAAGCGATATAAGCACTACAGCAGCATCGACGAAGACGAGGCCGCAAGCAGAAACAGAAGAAAGGAAGATTCTCACTACGACGCGAACAAGAGATGGGCATGCTGGGCAGAAACACTGGCCAATATCGGTAGTTACAACTTTAAAGTCGCAAAAAGAGAAGCGACAGATCGGATCAGCGAAATCCTTCGCGTCAAGAATAGAGACCTAACCTTCGCTCACTTTGCGGACGACGCGACTGTAATTCATCGGCTCATTCATGAACTCGCCGACTCTGAATATCTTTCCTTGGTTGACACTAACGACAAACGGTCTCTGCGCTCCTGGCTTGTTGGTATTCCCCTCGGTCACATTTTTCACAAGTGCCCGGCCGACCACTCTGGGCCACCGCCGCACTACAGGGGTGCTCTTTGGATCTATATGGCGAGCGCCGAGGACGCAGAGAGAACTTGTTTCACAGAGCTGTCGGATTTTGTCAAGCATGTCTGGCTCTTAGTTACTGGAATGTATGACGCCGAATGGGAGAGCATCGACAAGGACATTTCCGAAGCGTCGGGGATTCAGGCAATCGAGCAGCAATTGGGCCATGAAGTGATCAAAGGTTATTCACCTGCATTACGTCTTCTTCGAGGTTTTGAGGAGTCCGTCAATAAGACTTTCGTTGCAGAGCTTGCTGCCCTCGCAATGCTCAACGGAATCCTCTACACTCCAACAATACAGGCCGCCTCAAGCTTGAGAGAAATTGACCGCGACGGCGCGGTCCTCCTCGGTTGGCGCATATACCTCCTTCGTGAGATTTTTGGCGAGACAATGTCTTTAAAGATCGCAAATAAGCTTACGGAGGAAATCAAGACGATTTGGAATCAACCGCCAACGGGATTCATCGAGCTGTCTGATGACGGCTTCTTTGACTGGGTTGCCTCGTCAAATTATCCCACCGCTAAATTGCGCGCATGGCAATTGTTTCTAACCATTGTTACAAACGGAATCAAGCATCACGTTCTCAGTGAGTCTTGGTCGAGCGGCAATTCCGCAGCAAGAATTCGAAAAGTATATAAAACTCACGAAAGATCGCTCAAGAAAAGCATAGGAGCGACTACCCAGGTACTTACCTGTAAGTATGAGCAAAAAGTAATTCTCCGCGTGTCCAACCCGTCTCTGAATGACCGAGACCGCTGGGAGTGGAGTGGCGGCACGCCGCACGCAATCGCCTTGATTTGTCGTCTGTATCACTCTGAGATGGGGATACCTTATCATCGTCATAAAGATATCGTGCGCCACGAACTTAGGCACGATCGATACATAGTAGAGTGTTCCCTACCACTCGGGTCAAAACTCAACAAATCAGGAGGTAAATGATGCAGCCGTCCAAGTTGGTTTTTGTTGAAGACGACGAAGGTCGCATTGAGCATATGCTTCTGGCTGTTGCTAAGAAGCCGGATCTTTTACCGGATTTTCGAAACGCAGCATGTGGCATACTAAAGCAATGTCGCGGACATTACGAGCCCGTGAGTCCGCAAGCAACCTTGATAGACTATTATGACGAAGAATTCATGGCTGGGTATTGCGAAAGCGATGACTTCGAGATCAAGTATTATAACAAAGCTCCAAAAAGTAGCAGCCGATCAATTATTCTGATTTGCCCAGACTCGAGGGATCAGAATTTTGAAAGAGTTGAAGATCTGCTAAACCCGTGCGCCCACTTGCCGACCATCTGCTTTCTTGATCTCCAACTTAAACGGCAGGTTCTCGATGACTTAGCGGCATTGAAATCGAACATGCCTCTTGATCGCAGACTTCGAGACATAGAAGCGGGGAAATACATCGGCGAGCTTTTTGGGAAGAAGTTCGGCCGACTCCTCGTACAGGCATCATCTCGTGGCCAACACTACGGTTATGAGATTGGTGGTGACAACTTTATCAATGTCAGCGCGGTGGCAGAAACAGATATTGGCGCTGAAGAGCTGATCAGGAGAGCGTTCCAAGCGTACGGCGATCGCTACGCTCTACATCCAGTTCAGGAAATCGCTGAGTTTCTCTGGCTTTTCTATCGTGGCTTCAGCGAGGACTGGGATTATCGGCCGTTTTCTCATTCTTCTTTGAGAGGGGATTCACGATGCCTTAAAGAGATCCGACGTTTTCTGGCTAACGATGGCGGGTGTCTCGATCTGACTAAGTGGGGACAGTCGCCTAAAGGGTTGTTTTGGGTTGATGGAGAGGCAAAGAGCACCGACGAATGTCGGTGCATCTCGCAGGATGCTCTGAAGACGACGCTGGACAGGCTTGGTGTTCAAACCACTCTCAATGCTGACCCGAGCCTTCAGTGGCGATTCCCGTTTACCCCTGCATTGGCACTGCTCATGTCGTTACGGCAGTTCCTATGGCGGCACACGCAGAAGGGCGGGGGAAATGGGGAATTGCCAGAGGTTACGTTCGGGGCGAAGATAGATTGTGGAAATTTCATCGGATCCATCGTCGTGCGGTATCCCTACGGATGCGGCGCTCTCCTTGAAAGATTTTATAAGCGCTCCAACTATAACACGACAAGACCAACGCAGCACCGTTCACTTTCCCAGGGATTGTTTGATTTCTTAAGATCCCAGGTCGAGGTTGAGACCTGCGATCGTGATGAGCTCAAAGCGTTCTCGGAACCTTGGGATCGTTCGGACGCTAAACCTTTGGGGCGCTCGCTCGATTTTGAAATCTCGGACCAGGAAATAGTGGTCACGTGGAGGAGAAAGAAGTGCAAGAACTGACGATTCTCGGCTTTGATCATGATGGTCTTCATTTTGAAGACTTGTTGGACGACGCCAGAGTCAACACCGTTGACGAGCTCGAGTTGCTTGCAGAGGCAGACATTGTGATTGCTCACCCCGACGACACTAAGGAGAGCGATTGGCACCGCCTTGTTGACGGATTGAGGAGTGGTAGTGTTGTTGTCCGGGTTTCATCCGATGGTCGAGCGGGGAAGCTGCAAAGGCTGACGGATAGAGGCGCGGTAGAGTTGCAGCTTCAAACCAGTTACCGAGATCTGACAGCAACGGGACTATCTCAGATCGTTGAAGAGCTTAAGAAACCAGGGATTGGGAAATCGATCGTCGACGGCAATTGCCCTCCTGGACTCGCCAGGTACTTCAGCTTGCAGGCAGTGGAAGCACTGTCTATTCTCTCCATCCTCTGCCAAGGCTATCTCGGCGCGCAATCCTGCTACGACGACGGGTCTGCGGAAGCTGCCAAGGGAGTCGTTGCAGACGCGCTTGAGATGATGGGCTATTTGAAGATGATTGAGTCGCAACGCGATTACGTTCGATCGCCTCATTTCTGGAAGCCCCTTCAGGAATCGCTCAACTCGCGAAGCCGCCCGAGCGCCAAGAGAGAGTGGATCATCCTGTGCGGCAGGAAAGCTGACGGGACAAAGGCCTCATGGGGTCCGGTAAAGACACTTCTTGATTTACTTGAGAAAAACGGTACGCCAGCCGACGACGTCGAGGTTGTTGCGCGTGCTTATCTCGAATTGGCGGCCAGACTCGGGGGGGCGTGATGTACGAGACCTGGCAACGACGGCGCGGAGCGCTCAACCACGACTGGCTCAAGAACGACTACCTGAAGGCCGTCGACGCGTTCCTCGCCCGGCTGGAGCAAAAGAGTCCCGACCCCGAGCGCCTGGAGGAGTTTCTGTCCGTCGACCTCCCAGGTTGGGACCGTCAACGGCCGAACCTCGAGTCCCTCCTCGATGCCGCGGAAGAATGCCTCTCGCCGCGCCGGCTCTTCGACGTTCCGCCCTTGTCGAACGCCGCGCCAGAAACGTTGGTGTGGTTGCCGGCGCTGACACACGCGCTGTGGTTGGCTCGTCATCCGATACAGCAGCGGATCGCGGAGGCTCACGCAGCTCTGCAAAAGGCTGAGGCGACCTATAAACGCATCTCCCAAGAGTTGAGCTGCAACGACCGAAAAGTCGGTATCGAGCCGTTGCAGGCGTCCAGGTCGGCGTTCGTTGACTTTTCAGGCGCGCTGCGCGCCTTGAGTTGCGCGATCAGCGCCCTGCCACAGAAGATCCTGGTGGTGTGATGTCGTTGCCCAGAATTCTCGTAGTAGACGATCAGTACGGCGGCGCACGCGACGATGGACGCAACCGCCGGCGAGAGGACTTCTGTTTCGTCGCCGGGCTTCGCGATGTGACCGGCGACGTCCCCGCGGAAACCGTGGAGGATCCCGTTGCCGAAGCCATCTTCTGCCGTGGCCAGAGGCGAGAGAACGGCACGCTCACCAATGACCGGGATGGCACGCTCGAGACGATCCGCCAGGGGTGGCAGAAGGTGCCGCGCTGGGCGTTGCTCTTCCTCGACCTGCATTTCAAGACGGGGCCCGTTGGGACCGATGGCGAGCCGGCAGGCGAGAACCGTGACCGCGATCCGACGGGCTACTTCGGCCTGACATTGTTGGAAGCCCTATGGCGTGATCCGGAGTTCGAAGATCTTCCTGTCGTGCTCTTGTCTTCGATGCCGCGCGCTGACGTGGAGCACCGCTTCGCGGCCGGCGACCGAAGTGTCGCCGAGTTCATCGACAAGGACACGTTGAACCGTTCGCGGATGCGGCAGGCTCTGCGGGAGCACGGCCTGGTGGCCGACGATCGGATCGCCGGCCGCTCAGTGACGCTCCTCAAATGCCTTCGGGAAGCCCGGGGCCGCGCCAAGGTGGGCAACGACACGATCCTCCTGCTGGGTGAGACCGGTACCGGAAAGGAATTGCTCGCCCGTTACGTCCACGACCAATCTCCTCGAGCGGATCAACGCTATGTGACCGTCTACACACAAGGTGTTCCAGAAGCGCTGGTCGAGGATCGTCTCTTCGGTCACGAGCGCGGAGCATTCACCGGAGCAACATCGGCTGTGTCGGGCGCGGCCGAGACCGCGGACGGCGGGACCCTGTTCATTGACGAGTTCGGGGACGTTCCGGCGTCGGTTCAGCCGAAGCTTTTGCGTCTGCTCGACAAGAATACCCGAGAGACTCAGCGTCTTGGAGGTCGGAAAACGAAGAAGCTCGACCTGCAGATCGTTCTGGCCACGCATCGTCAACAGCTCCTCTCTGCCAACGACTTCCGCCAGGATCTCCTCTTCCGGGCAAAGGCCGACGACCCAGTTGTCTTGCCCCCTCTACGGGATCGACACGAGGACATCCCCTTGTTGACCGAGTATTTCGTGCGAAAATACGAGGCGCAGTTTCGCGACACGATCGGCGCGGAGGCGCGCGAGATCTCCGGCGACGCCCTGGAGATGCTCTGCGCGCACCCGTGGCCCGGCAACGTTCGTCAGTTGGAGCGGGTCATCGAGTCGGCCGTCTACCGTTGGCCGAAGCTTCGCACGCTTTCTGCGGCGCATCTCGCGATGCCTGACGCGGCACCGCGCGCGCGTCCGCCGTCGCCGCCTGGAACGGTTGGAGCCGCCGCCGTGCCGTCATCACTGGCGTTGCGGGACCTGGCCTCCGCGCTTGAGGACGCCTGCTTCGATCCCGTGGATGCGTCGGCCTGGGCGGGGTTGGCTCCGGAGTTGCGTCGTGGCTTTGCGTTGGCCTATGGCAATCTTTTCCGTGCCGCTCTTCAAGCGACGCGCAAGCCTACGCCTTCCAACCCGGAGGGTGAGATCAAGATTCATCCGGCGGTCAAGTTGGCCATGGGCGACTCTAAGATCACAGCATCCAAGGCAGCCGACACGATCAAACGGGTGATGGCCGTCGATGCATCGGCCCGGATACAACTGGAAGAAGATCCCGTGCTGAAGGAAGCTTACGAGATCGCTGTTCGCTTACGACCCAAGGGAGGGCGAAAATGACCGGCCAACCTCGTGCCATCCGAATACTCTACACCTACCAGGACCGGTTTGTGGCGTCTGCTATTCGCCGGGCGATCAGTGTGACGACGTGCTCATCATTGCCCGTTTTTCCCGATCACGCGATCTCGCATTGTCTTACTTTTCCGGAACAGGATGAACGGACGCTCCTGATCTACTCAAGTCACTGGGATCGTGTCAATACTCGCGATTTTTTCGTCAAGGCAAGCGCTGCGGTTAAAAAAGAGGAGTGGTTGTTCGACGTGCGAGTGCTGGTCGTGCCTCCGGTCAGTCCTTCTTCAGGGTTTCTCCAGTATCTGCAGGATAGTGGGGCAAGCCTTGCAGGCCCGCACAACGTGCTGTCCTGCCTTGCAGGAAGAGCTACACGATACCTGGAGCTCCAAGAGGTTCCCGAAAACGCCGCCCTTGGACGCGAGATTGCCGGAAGTATCCGCCATGGAGATCAGGGGAGATTTCTGGCTGACGCAGCCAAGATGGAACACCTGATTCCGTGGCTCCATAAACATGAAGGAGAGTGACAAGATGAATGAGTTTCGCGCGATCGTAGTGGATGATGCCCAGGATTTCCGGGCCGATTTGGACGGCTTTTTGAGGAGCGATTTTCCGATAAGTCTGGTCGAACACACAAATGATAGGGAGGAGGCGGAAGACTTCTCACCGGGAGCAAATTTCATTATTCTTGACTGTATTGACGGCAGGGGTGGTTCTTATTGGAACGACCTGCTCCCGACCATGCGCACGAAACACGCGGCCGCCTACATCGTACTGTTGACGCAGTACGAGGACAGCGAAGTGAAAAAATATATAAAAAATTCTGCGGCCGAGCACGTTCTTGAAACGGATCCGATGTTGGATTTTGTGTCAAAAGGAGAGGGTGGTAAGCTAGACGATGGCTGCAGGAAGAGATTTAATGCCGTGCTTTCAAAATTTGTTGATCAGATCAATAAGAGGCGAGAGTTGGAGGCGACTCTTGTGGGGTGTACCCTGGGGTCCGCCAAGGAAATTCTCGCGTCCAAGATTGAGGATTTGATTGTTAAGACTGTTAGCAGCAAGGATAAGTCCGAAACGTACAATATGGACGTAGTTGCGGAAAGGGCAATCGCGGACGCTTTTGGGCCTTTTGTTCATAGTCATGACATTCTTATTTGCACGGAGGAGCGGGGCGCTCATAATCGGCTGCATCACCGCATTATGAGTCCGCGTTTCTACATCTTCAGCGATCCTTTTGACGGTTCAAGTCGAACCAAGGTATTTCTGGAGCAGTTGTGCGGAGCGGGTCGCGGGAAGGTCGCGTTGTGTGCCATCGTTGAGGATGTCAACTGCATGAAAAATTGGGAGAAAGATCACGGAAATAAGTCGTTGAACAGTCCGATGGTTTCCGTTGTCCTGGCGGAGAGGCATCGGGTTGTTGCTGCCGTTTTGGTCAACCTCTTTACGTACGATATTTTTATCGCCGTCGAGGCCGGCATTTTCTACTATTCAAAGGACGACTTTTCCTGCAACTCGTTGAGGGACGTCAAGAAACGCCTTCGTGCTGGCGAATGTCTCGACAATGTGAACGGTTGGGAAAGACTTAAATTCCGTCCTCTTCGTCAGTCGGTCGAGCGTGACTTGGCGGAAGGTAATGTCGGTCATTTTCTCTGCACGTTGCAGGCGAGGAAGGTACGGAAGGGCGACGCGAGTCCTTACTATTCCCACGCCAATGCATGTATCAGACCGCTTCTTCCATCCGCGTTCCGCTGGCAGGAGAGCTTCACTCTACGTTATGAGCAGAACGACTTCACCCCCGGGCCTGGGAGGATTCTTTTTCTTTTAAATTCGAGGCCTACCAACAAATACGACAAGGAGAGTCTCAATGGCGGACGATACGAGTGCGTGTTGTCTGCGGGCGAACCGTTGACGGAGTGGATTGGCTGGTTCGCTTTTCTTCGTCATTCATCGGGGATTACGGCCTACTGCTTGCGAAGAAACGGATCTCCACTGAGTGGTTGTCCACATCGAAAGAACCCTACGGATCACGCCGCACTGTTGCCTGACGCCATCTTGAGCATCTTCCGAAGGGGCCATATGGATCTCAGTCTCTTACCGGTGGCGTACGGGCGGGCGATGCGCAACTACCACGACACGATCTTGATCGTGTACGACGACGATCCTGATTGGTCCCGGGTCTTCGAAGGCGTTGAGGAAGACGACTGCTTTGTCCGAATTCCGACATTCTAATTACCATCCGGAATCTGGTGCCTGCGGATGTCGCGTTTACCGGTCTCGATCTCGATGGCCGAGTTCATCCACCAGGGCCAGCACTCCTGGGGGCGCGGATCCCGCCTGCTCCTGACGGCGCCGGAGGATGTAGGCGATCGACTCGCCCCGCAGCGGGCGGATGCGGACGCCGCCGGTCTGACTCACGGGGCAGGACAGCGGCCTGGGAGCGTCGCCGCGGTCACCGAGCCACGCCTTGACGTGACGGCAGCCGCATTCGCTCAGGTAAACGGTGCGCTGCTTGCGGCGCTTGCCGTGCTTCGGCGCTTGCCGTGCCGGACGATGATCGAGCAATCCTCGGGTCGGAAGTCCTCGACCTCGAGCCGGGCGAGCTCACCGCGTCGGACCCCGCAGCCGTAGAAGACCGAGAGCATGGCGGCGTCGCGGGCTACGCCCGTAAGAGCCGGCGGGACGCCGGCGCTCCCAGCAATAAGAGCCGGAGCCGAGTAAGGTTCTCCATTCGTGGAAGTCGTGTACGTCGAAGGAGGGCAACAGAAATGTACCGGCAAACTCTGGCAGAGGGATTTGCGCCCCCTTGGAATTTCCCTCGATGTCCGGTCCTGGCGACCACGACTACGCTCCCAGCGCGAGTTCCTCCGGAGGTCCGATATGCCCATTGAAAAGATCGCGCTGTTGAGCGAGGAGGGCTGATTCTCCAAGGATGGCTGGGAGAGCAGGGGGTGCCGGTCGGTTTGGGTTGCGGTTCATGCTATGAATCGACAGATTAGCGGCTTAAAACAGCGATTCATTGTCTAAAACGGCACTCCATGGCCTGCGAGTCGAAACCTGGCAGGTTGGGCACCGGCCTCCGCCATCACGATCCGGCGCCCATGATCCCCTCCCTCAGCGCCTGGCCGGTGGCCTGCGACGGCCGAGCGATTCCGGTGGCGCCGCCTTCCCACTCAACGATTCGCAGATGCCGGCCCTCGATCCAATCGGCGTCCAGCACCTCGGGGCTATGCGTGGTCACCACGACTTGTGTAGCGCGTGTGGCGTGCCGGATCAAGTCGACCACCGCGCCGACGGCTCCGGCGTGGATCGAGGTCTCGGGTTCTTCGATGACCAGCACCGAGGGCCTCGGTTGCTGGTAGACCGCGCTGAGCGAAGCGTAGCGCGTGCCAACGGCCTCGATCGCGCTGGGAGCGCCGGCTTCCCAGCCGGCTTGGGGGCGAGGTCCCCCTCAAGACGCGCAGCGTCCATTCGTGGGCTTCGCCCACGAGCCGGCTCGAAGCCGGCGCTCCCAGCGCGAGCGAGCTGCCGGCGTCAATCCCGGACAGCAAGAC
>JAAEPZ010000137.1 GCA_024231955.1 bacterium
ACCGGGTAGAATTGACTGCGAGGATCCTTGAATACCGGCTCGCTCGCAGCCGCTTTTGACTTCCGCTAGCCCACGTCGCTGGCTCTGAGCGGCCACGGCAGCGCCCAGAAGTGCCCGGACTACATTTTTGCGGAGCACAACTAGTCTCCAATTCCCGGACCTCGTGCCTTCTTGATGCAAGGAGGCGGTGGCTCCCGGAGACTTATGTGCTCAACGAAGCCACAGCTTCTGCATTCAAAGAACAGCGTGGTCGCTGATTCAGCGTAAGCCTCGATCTGGACCTTCAGAGCCTCTGCCCGACAAGCAGGGCAAGTGTAGGCTCGCCTGAGTTCGGAGTCCCTGTAGAGTTCTTTCTTTAGAGCAAGCAATTCCTGCAAATGCGTTCTTTTGTGCCAATGGAATAGATTCTTCAAGCTCATAAACCTCTCCTAGTCATATGCCAGACATATCGCTCATACCTGCGGGCAACATTCTCCGTCCATCCCAGGAGCGTCGTGTCCGGCATCCTGTCCAGTCCCAGTCGGCGCAAATGCATGACGTGTGCCCTTTCATGCGCCAACGTCCGGACCAGATTCTCGCTCGATGAAAAGGCATCTTCAAAGAGGTCGAAACCTCGGCGGTTTCGAGTTCGACCGAAAAGGCCGCTACCTTTCGCACCCCATCCTTTTCGTATTCGAACTTTGATACCACTCAAATCGACCCCTGCTCGCTCCGCGTGTTCCCGAGCTGCACGCAACATTGCGCGCCGACGTGCCGGAACAATCAGCTCGACTTCATTAACTCGAGAGCCCCGGCGGAACAGCTCGCCCACTCCGCTTCTTGGGACTTCTGAATTGTTTCGAGCAGCCCTAGAAACACTCGGAGCCAGCTCCTCGGCCCCTTCCCTGATTCCCCGCGCCGCGGCATCGCCAAGGTCGCTGAAATCAAGCGACCTCCGCAGCTTCTTGAACGCCTTGGCTGCAAGAGCACCGGACTCACCGATAACGAAGTTGAATCCGGCACCCTTGAGAATTTCTTTGGTGGTGTATTCTTCACCCTTCCACTCCTTACGAGCGATCTCCCCGACC
>JAAEPZ010000138.1 GCA_024231955.1 bacterium
CATGCTTTGGACCGGTTCGGCGCTCTCCCCGTCACAGGGGGAACACTGAAGAGTTCCAGATAGAGCTTCTCATCGAGCTGATCTATATCGTGCTGCAAGGCGTTATCGAACAGTTCTCCGGCGATGTTCGTCATAACCCGCAGGTTGCCGACAGCCCGTTCGCAAAGCGTCTGCTGCAGCTCGGAAGTCATGAGTACGGGATTTCCCGCCTCGGTCAGAAGATGACGCAAACAGGCCGACAGTTCTTCCGCGGAGGCGGATTCGAGATGACAGCGGACGCGGATGCGGCTGCCGAGAGGGAGAAGCTCACGGGCGCGGAACTTGTCGGGAAGGCGTTCGTCGCCGCAGAGCACCACGGTGAGCAGGGAAGAGGCATCCAGTTTGGCGGCGCTTAACAGGCGCAATTCGTTCAGGACAGCCGGGTGCATCTCCCGGGCCTCGTCAATGATGAGCATCGCCCGAAACAGTGCGGCATCGATATGAGCCGTCCACCTTTCGCGCAATGCCTTTGCGCCGGCCCGGCGATTATGGGGAGAGAGCTGAACGCCGAACAGCGCGCCCGGCTCCCTTGCTGCGGAACCTGCTGGAAGAGTATGCCGCCACTGGCCTGCCGCCGGCTTATTTAGCTAAACAGGATAAGCAGGGCAAGCAGGATAAGCAGGATAAGCAGGATAAGGAGAAAAAGGCATGATGGACAAAAAACTGATCCGTTACGGCTTGAAGTGGAATCCCTTCACGCAGGATATTCCCACCGAAGCATGCAGGACTACGCCACAGATGGAACACTTTTTTTGGCGGGTCGAAAATCTGGCCAAAACAGGTGGATTTGCTTTGCTCACCGGGGCGCCGGGCACAGGAAAATCGGTATCCCTGCGCCTGCTGGCAGACAAACTCGAGCGGGTGCCGGACCTGACTGTCGGCATCCTCGTCCGCCCGCAGTGTTCCGTGCCGGACTTCTGCCGGGAGC
>JAAEPZ010000139.1 GCA_024231955.1 bacterium
ATCCGAAGATGGCATCAACCCTGGCGGTTCTTCATCCGAAGATGGTACTTCCTCTGCCAATTGCGGCCATTCGCGGGCCTGCCTGGCTCCAAAGGCTGGCGGCGACGGCGACGATTCCTTTGCACTAGGAAACGGATCCGGCGGCTGATATTCGTCCTCGCCAGCTCCACTATCAGTAGTGGGCGGCATCAGCAACTGAGCCGGCAGAGGCAGCATCGATGCCAATATCAGCTCCATGCCCTCATCACCTTCCGAGTCATAATCGGTACTGTATCCATCATCTGAGCGATCAGGTATTTCACCGGTCGGTCCTCGGTTAATTTCTTCCAGCTGATTTTTACTCAGCGAGTGGGCAACGCTTCCTGCGGCAACAGTCAGATCCTGTTTATACATAACGATCTGAGTGAAACGTCTGTACTGATGGGCAACGTGACACTTTTGATACGCACTCAGGTTGTGCTGCGCTACATTGAAACTCTGAACATAGGCATTCCTGGCGTAGAATTCCTCTCGCAACTCAGCTTTCGAGCGTCGGCCCATGACCGTGCAGAAACGGCTGTAGCCTGACCAAGGCGGAATATCCTGACCTTGCAAGTCCGCGGCTTCATCCGCATCTTGAGCTCGGGCCTGCATCGCCACTTCTCCCTCCTGCTGAGGCGGCGGCGGCGGCG
>JAAEPZ010000140.1 GCA_024231955.1 bacterium
GTAGATCTGCTCACGAGCGTTGTACTTGTACCGGGTCTCGATCCATCGCGCCTGAATGGCTCCGTGCTCATCAACATAGTCCTGACAGCGGCGCTCCAAAACCAGGTGGCCTGCAACGTCGTAGGCCTTCTCGGTAAGTGCTCCGCTGTCAGGCCAGCCTTCTCCGTCGACCCAACCCGCGCAAGTGTTTGTGGCGACTCCGCGAAATCCGGGCCCCATCCCGTCGGAAGCCATTCCGCCGTTGAGCGTGCGGATTGGACGATCGGCTTCGTCGTACAGGGCGACACTGCGCGATCCGAAACTGGTGGCGATCTCACGAAGATTGTCGGCGTCGTCGTAGAAGAACTTCCGCCAGGTGCCAACTCCCTGAGAATTCTCGTCAAATTCGCCCCGGTAGATGGCCGTCAGTAGCCCGGCACCTTCCGTGTCTTTGGCGTCTTCACCATACTCGAGACGGACAATCGGCGGTGAGGCAGCGACTCCGGATGCCGAGGCCTGATCAGCGCTTTCGAAGAGCTCGAGGCGCCCATATACGTCATAGGTCGATGCCGAGGATACGCTCTCCTCGGCAAAGGTGGTCCACTCCTGCGCGGTTGCCGTGGGTACCGCTAGCTCGATATGCCGGCCGATACCGTCAGTTATGGCGTTGAGCAAGTTGTCGGCTTGGTACTCGGCCCGGGTCACGATGGTCTTCTGATTACCCTGGGCGTCAGCAGGTGCTGCCCCTACCTCGGCAAGGACGTTGCTCAGGGTGGCTCGGAAAGGATCAGGGCTGTCTCCGGCGACCAGGCCCTCGCAGAACGGAATATTCGCGCTGTCGGCGTAGCAGTTGGTCCGTTGGCTGCCATCAGGCAGAGTGATGGAGGTCAATCGGCCGTCGTCCATGTATTCGATGTCAGTCTCGGCCTCTTCCTCTGTGGTCTCTCCAGTCTCGGGATCATGGACAGGTAGTACCTCGTTCTTCATGACGAGGATGCCATGATCGAAGCCGTACTCAACGATGTGACGCTCTCCGTCGTCGTCCACCGGCGCCTTGATCACAACCCGAGAGGATTCCTCAGGGGCGTCCGGCTGGTCAGGGTACTCAAGGTCCCAGCGTACGGTCAGAGTAGGTGTCTCTTGCTCGGGATTGACACTGGTCGGGAACAGCACCGCAGAGACCTTGCCAGTCAGCTGGTCATACTCGAAACCCTGCTGAGGCACGTCCATGCCGAGAAAGTCGGGTAGGGAGAAGCTCTCCAGCCGTAGCCTGCTGTACTTGCCATGGAGCACGCCATCTTCCCCTATCGGCTCTGACCCGTCGGAGTAGGCGTAGGTGATCCTGGGTCGGTTGCCCTTGAAGTCAGTGTAGGTGTACTCCTCGGCGATCGCGGTTGTTATCTCAGGCAGGTCCACCCGGATTAGTCGGCGATCGTCGGAGTAGTGATAGATGCTCTTTCGCCCGGCAAAGGTTGTGACTGACTTGAGCAGGCCGTAA
>JAAEPZ010000141.1 GCA_024231955.1 bacterium
CCCGCCTGCTGACCACCGACTGCGACGCAGCGAGTGGCGAAAAGCTGGTCGACATCGCCCATGAGGCTCTCCTCTACGACTGGCCTCGTTTGCGGAGCTGGATCGAGGAGTCCAGATCGTCATTGCGCATCCATCGCTGGCTCAGCGCCAACGCCGCGGAGTGGGCCCGACTGGAGCGCGATGAGGGCAACTTGATGCGAGGCGCCCAGCTGGCGGAGGTTGAGGCTTGGAGCGTGGAGCACGTCCATGAGATGAGTGGGTTGGAGAGGGAATTCCTGGCGTCGAGTCTGGTTTTCCGAAAGCGGGAGGAAGAAAGGGAAGAGGAGCTCCGGCAGCTCAGGGCTCTTGAACTTGAGAGAAGGCTGGACCTCGCCCGCAGCGACCTCATCTTGTTCGTTCACTATGAAAAACAAGGGAATGATATCATCCTGACCTATCAGCTCGGCATCCAGAATCCGAAACTTGGCCTCGTCCATGAAGGCTTCCCTCCGCGACGCATATCCAGCGAAACGTTCACCTACTTCAAAGAACTTCTCAAACGTATCGAAGGTCTAGAACGACACAATGCGGATACTCAGCTCAAGGCCCAACGGCGTCTGGCGGGCATCGGTGAAATCCTTTTCAAGGAACTCGTGCCGGAGAAATTGCGAGCGAAGCTGTGGGAACTTCACGATCCGCGGCGAACGTCCTTAGATCCTGCGCCCAGTTTGCAGCTTGTGTCGGACGAAATCCTCATTCCTTGGGAACTCCTGAAGCTGTCGAGTGGAGACGACGACACCGGTCCATTCTTGGTTCAGACCTTCGCGTTCACTCGTTGGCTTACCGGCTGTCACCAAACTCTGGAGTTCCCGATGCGTGACATCGCCTTGTTAGTGGCAACGGACGATGCAGAGTCGCCAAGTGCCAAAAAAGAAAGTGACTTGATTCGTTCCCTGGCAAGCCAGGAATGCAGGATTACTGACGTTCCGGCCCAGTATAATTCCGTCATTGATCACCTGGTTTCAGGTCGCCATGATGCCTGGTATCTTAGAGGGTACTGCACAGATCGAGGTGCTACACCCCATCACTGGAGTTTCATACTCGGGCTCGGGGATGAACTGACATCCCACGATCTCAATAGCGAAGTTCGCCGGCTCGGCATCGCCCGGCCGCTGGTGTTCGTCAACGCGTGCCGCTCGGGCCGAGGCATGGCACAAGCCTTCCTCGAGGCCAGTGCCGGAGCCTTCATTGGCTCCCAATGGGCGCTTAGCAATGATGCTCAGTTCTTCTTCGCCCAGGCGTTCTACGAACGATTCATGACGGGATTTCCGATTGGCGAGGCCACCAGGTGGGCACGAGCGCGGGTCAGAAAGGCGTGTCCGGGAGATCCCAGTTGGCTCGCGTACACGGTTTTCGCGCATCCTCTGGCGGCATTTCGAAAAGCACATCACGATGAAAGTGAATGAAGAACCAAGATCCCATCTCGACCACGATCGCCTCGCGAAACAGGGTTGAAGACCAAGCCTGGAAGGGGCGCAAGAAGGACGCAGCACCGCGATCTGTGCCGGCCCATTGCTGTTTGGCTGGCTCAATTCTATCTTCCAAGCCGGATACCGATCGCCTCCATCCCTGTAACCGACGATATCGAGGGGGTCAGCTCGATGGTTTTTATAGAATTCTACTCGGGTCGCCGCTGGAAGCAATGAGGACTGGAGAAAGGTCTATGTCAAGGTGAATCCGCTTTGTTGCTTACTGCTGCGCCTGTTCGGACGTAAGTTAGGTTCGGTCCACTCGATGGCGCTACCCATTCACGGATTGAATCGGCTGGCGCCGGCCGTTTGCACGAATGGGAAGATCGAACCGTTTAGGGGACCTTTGCGGTGACTGAGAGTTCTCGCATGAGCTGTTTCCGGCCCGCGAGGGCCATCGTCTCCTTGAACCTGGCACTTCGGCGACGTCAATTGGGATGGCCGGATTGCCTGTGGGCGGACCTTCCCCGGCTGTTCGATTCTCTTCTACGCTAATGACTACCGAGAAACGCTTCGACGCCTTTCTGAGCCACCACAGTGCCGACAAACCGGCAGTCGAGGAGCTGGCCTTAAAGCTGCAAACCGCTCGTTTCGAGGTCTTCCTGGACAAATGGAATCTCATTCCCGGAAAGCCCTGGCAGGAGGACTTGGAGAAGGCACTCCGGCAAAGCCGCACCTGTGTCGTTTTTCTGGGTCCGAGTGGTCCGGGGCCCTGGGAAAACGTGGAAATGCGGACAGCGCTCGACCAAGCGGTGCCTGACAAGACATTTCGGGTAATCCCGGTGCTTCTTCCCGGTACTTCGATGCCGGAACCGGGCGATCTGCCGCCTTTTCTCAGTCGATTGACGTGGGTGGATTTTCGCCAGGGTCTGGAGGATGAAGAGGGTTTTCGCCGACTGATTTGCGGTATCCAGGAGAAGGAGCCGGGACCGTCGACCGAGCATGATCCGACGGTCGAAGATGTCTGCCCGTTCCGCGGCCTCGAGCCATTCGATGCCGAGCACACCAGGTTCTTCTGCGGCCGAGAAGCCCTCACCCAGTACCTTGTGGAGGCCTTGCGCAGGAGCCGTTTCCTGGCGATTCTCGGCCCATCGGGAAGCGGTAAGTCGTCGGCGATCCGTGCCGGCTTGATCCCGGCGCTGAACAACGGTGCACTACCGGGCAGTGCTGATTGGAAACTCTTGGTCATGAAGCCCGGTTCTCGCCCGCTGGCTGAGCTGGCTGCTCATCTGATGCGCTTGTCTTCTCAGGATACAGACCCGGTAAGCTGCATTCTGCAACTCCAGGAGTCGCTCCGCACCGACGCCCGAGCTCTCGACGCCGGACTCCGGCTGGCGTTCATGGAACATGGTAGGACAGCGCGGATCCTGATCGTTGTAGACCAGTTCGAGGAGCTCTTCATCCAAAGCTCCGACGAGGACAGGCAGGCTTTTCTCAACAACCTTCTCTATGCTTCGGGTATCACGGACGGGCTCGTGAGCCTCGTCGTCGCTTTGCGCGCCGACTTCTATGCCCGGGCCGCGATCTATCCTGAATTGGCCGACCGGGTGGCGGCCTATCAGCTCGTGGTGACACCGATGCTGGAGGGTGAGCTTCGCCAGGCCATCGAGCTCCCGGCGCAGCGGGTGGGACTGACCTTTGACGACGGGTTGGTCGACACCATTATGCGAGACCTCCAAGGCCAGCCCGGCGCTCTGCCTCTTCTGGAGCACGCGCTTCTCGCCCTGTGGGAGAAGCGGCAAGGGTCGCGGCTTACCTTCGATGCCTACGAGCAAATCGGCCGCGTCAACGGCGCTCTGGCCCACTGGGCTGAAGAGGTCTACACGGACTTTTCGTCGTCCCAGCAGACGATAGCTCGGCGCATCCTCTTGGGGCTGGTGGAGCCGGGTAAAGGCACGGAGGACACGCGACGCCGGGCGTCTCTCGTTGAGTTCCTTACCGAGCCCGAGCACACTTCGGAAGTAGAGACCGTGATCGAGCGGTTGGCCTCTGCCCGCCTGCTGACCACCGACTGCGACGCAGCGAGTGGCGAAAAGCTGGTCGACATCGCCCATGAGGCTCTCCTCTACGACTGGCCTCGTTTGCGGAGCTGGATCGAGGAGTCCAGATCGGCATTGCGCATCCATCGCTGGCTCAGCGCCAACGCCGAGGAGTGGGCCCGACTGGAGCGCGATGAGGGCAACTTGATGCGAGGCGCCCAGCTGGCGGAGGTTGAGGCTTGGAGCGTGGAGCACGGCCAAGAGATGAGTGGGTTGGAGAGGGAATTCCTAGCGTCGAGTCTGGCTTTCCGGAAGCGGGAGGAAGAAAGGGAAGAGGAGCTCCGGCAGCTCAGGGCTCTTGAACTCGAGAGAAGGCTGGACCTCGCCCACAGCGACCTCGTGTTGTTCGTCCACTATGATAAGCAGGACGATGATATCGTCCTGACCTATCAGCTCAGTATCCAGAATCCGAAATTCGGGCTTGTTCATGAAGGCTTCTCTCCGCAACGTATCTCAAGCTCCAGCGAACTTTTCACCTACTTTAAAGAACTGCTCAGAGCGATAGAAGATCTGAGTGTACAACGTGCAGGTGCGCAGCTCAAGGCCCAACGGCGGCTGGCGGGAATCGGGGAAATCCTCTTCAAGGAGTTCGTGCCGGAGAAATTGCAGGCAAAGCTGTGGGAACTCCACGATCCGAAGCGGGCGCCACAGGATCCCGCCCCTAGCTTGCAGCTCTTGTCGAACGAAGTCCTCATTCCCTGGGAGCTCCTGAAGCTACCGGACAAGCCTGCCGGCGGCTCGGGTTCATTCTTGGTCGAAACTTTTGCATTCACTCGTTGGCTCTCTGGCTGCCATCAGATTCTAGAGTTCCCACTGTGCGAGATCGCCACAGTAGTTCCGGACCCGTCGCTGCTACCGACTGCCTATTCAGAACGCGAGTTCATTCGAACCTTGGAAAGCAATGGACGTAAGGTTACAGACATCCCGGCGCGATATAATCCTCTCATTGATCACCTCGCCTCCGGCCGCTTCGATGCCTGGCATTTTTGTGGAAACTGCGCTATCCGAGGCGCGCACCCCCATCTTTGGGACTTCATGCTTGAGGACTACGAAGAACTGTGTTTTCACGACCTGAAAGGCGAAACTCGCCGACTTGGTTCGTCACGGCCCCTAGTCTTCGCTAACACCTCCAAGAGCGGCCAAGGGATGGCGCAAGCGTTTCTCGATGCCGGGGCTGGAGCCTTTCTCGGCTCACTGTGGGAGATCGGCGACGCTCCAGCGTTCTGCTTTGCAAGCGCCTTCTATCAGCGATTCTTGACGGGCTTTCCAATGGGCGAAGCCGCGAGGTGGGCGCGCGCACAGGTGCGAGAAACATTTCCGGGCGATCCGACTTGGCTCGCGTACGCGGTTTTTGCGCATCCCCTAGCGGTATGCCGCCAAGCCCATTCCGATGAAAGTGAATGAACCCCATGTATGGTCCATCCCATATATGGTGTGGTGACCGGTTACGCCGGAGGCCCCGTGATTGCGTATTCCGACGCAAGCCGACCACCCATTCCGATTTTCGCCGACCAGCGTTCCGACAGCTGCCGACCACCCCTTCGGCCCCTCGAATTGTACGGCGGTGCTCGGGGCCGTCAAGGATTCCCTTCGGCGCTGAGAGCCGC
>JAAEPZ010000142.1 GCA_024231955.1 bacterium
AGGGTCAGGCAGCGACTATGACAAACAGATGTGAACCTGTACAAGGATCGTCATGAGAAACAGGCCAAAGTGGTTGACAGGCCTGGACCAAAAGGGTAACGCCGGGCGGAGCTGGGGTTTAACGTCGCCAGCTCGTGGCCAGAAGCCTTGCCGGTCTACTTGCAGGTGTCTAAGGTCGCATACTCCGGAAGCGGAAACGAGTAAACCCCGTATCTTCACCTCGACTGGCGAGGACCCGATCTTTCCTCCCCTGCTCTTCTGGGTACAGATCCCGAAGTGGGGCCAGGATCGTTCCGGTCTGCATGAGCCGAGGGTAGGTAAGCCGATCGTAAGTAAAGCCCATGGGGGTGCGGGAGTAGGATCCTGGAAGAAGCGAATGCCGGCCTGTAATGGGTCGGATACGGGTTCGGAATTTGCCCGGCGCGAAAGCGAGCAGACGTCCAGGAGGTGCCTCTCTGCGAAAAAGTGTATGGGAACCATCTTAAACAGGGAAAGCAATGGGAAACGGAGGCTTCAGTCGACCGTTTGTGCACCCTCTCCTTCGACCCAGTCGAAGCTTGATGGCCCTACAGAAGTCTCGCAGAGTACGCTTAAATGGCCAGAGAATATACTTGTTGCGGGTCTGAGCGTGCGGGTCGGTGTGAACTGGCCTTTGAGGTGCTTGAGCCGTATGCCGGGAAACTCGCATGTACGGTTCTTAGAGGGGCGCGGGGGCGGCAACGCCCCCGTGCCTACTCGACTGCGGCCTGAAACAGCAAGGTAGATTGAACTGCCGTATCCGAAGAGCGATGAGC
>JAAEPZ010000143.1 GCA_024231955.1 bacterium
CATTTTTGGAACTTCTATGCAACGCTAGGGTTTGCTGCCGGTGCTCCTTTGCCTCCAGCAGCTCGCTGTGCAAGCACCCGTGCCCGTCTGTCCTAAAAGAGCCGTACCCAATTAGCACGGTCGGACGTCTTCAATACACCCAGTAACGGAGTTCTGAGGCTAAGGGTGAGTACAAAAATGCCGGCCAATTGTTGGACAAAGTTGAAGGCAGACTAAGAAAATTGGATATGAGTTGCAGAACTCCGGGTTCTGTTAGCAGACCGGGCAAGGATCGCGCGCAGACCGGCGACCATTAGGAATGGTTGCCAGAAAAGCGCTTGAGATCGAGGTTTCTCATAGGATCCGATCCATGCTTGAGCGAATCATCAAAGGACCAACGCCGGAGGCTATCGTTGATTGGCGTCAAGCGTTGGATTCATACGTGCCACCATTCGCGGTCGCCACTTGAAAGTCGCAGCTCGCCCGCCCCCCTGGTCGGCCGGGCGTTGAGTCGGTGGACGAGCGCCAGGTGGGGCGAGTGCCGATCGTCGCCTACAGCCCGCACGAGCCCGGGCAAAGCAAGGACAAGGTGTTCTGGCCGCCACGGATGATGGGACTTCAAGCCACCGTCATCGCTCTGGTGAGCTCCCCCAAGCCTTGTCCTTGCCACCCTGGGGAGGGGGTTTCCGGCCACGTCTCTAGTGCTGCGGTGCGTAAATCCGTACCTCATATCGCCGGGCCGTGGCCGAGGAGGTCCTGGCGGCGATGCCGGCGGAGCGCCGCGCGCTCCTCGACGCCTATGCCGCAGGCGTCAACGCCGGGCTCGCCAGCCTCGAGGCCGCGCCCGTCGAGTACGCGGTGCTCGAGGTCGAGCC
>JAAEPZ010000144.1 GCA_024231955.1 bacterium
CGATGCCGGCCAGTCCCGGACCGTATCGTTGATATCCGGATTCGGGACTCTTAACACGGGCGACTCAACCGTCTGCTTCACGGCGGCTATGGCAGCTGTCTACACTGTTGTTCTCGAAACCGAGGATGCCTGTGGCGCTACCGGTCGGGATACCCTGAATGTCGCGGTGTCTTTCAACTCCGCACCTTCGGCCAGCGCCGGATCGGACCAGACGCTGTTCCAATGCACGCCGACTGAAATCTGCTGGCCGGCCTCGTGCAGCGATCCCGACGGGAACCTGACGGCTTGCCAGTTGATCGGCCCCAACGGCACTTATAACGGCACAAACATATGTTTCACGCCCGCGGCTTCCGGAAGCTACGATTTCATTTTACGGGCCACCGATGCCTGCGGCGCTACTGACGAAGACACGGTTACTCTGGACATCACGCTCAACACCGCCCCGGCAGTGGCGGCTCAGAGTGACACCAGCCTCTTCCTGTGCGCTCCTCAGTCGGTCTGCCTGTCTTATGTGCCGAGCGACGCGGACGGTTTGTCCGGAGTGACCGAGGTAATGGTCTCGGGCTACGGTGTCATTGACACGGCGGCCAACGAGATGTGTTTCACGCCTACCACGTCCGGCAGCTACGAGTTTGTTGTCAGGGTCACGGATGCCTGTGGTGCCGTTGCCGAAGACACCGTAACGGCTAGCATTACGTTCGGGACCTCGGCGGTCATAAGCTGTCCGGTTTCCGATTTTGACGAATTCCTTTGCGGCGCGGACTCTGTGGTTCAGGCCCTCACGGTGACACCGCCCTCGGCAACCGTGAGCGTTTCCTACGGTACTTACGCCGGTGGCTCGGTGCGCTTCCTGGCCGATACGGCCGGTACCTACACGATTCGAGTGATCGCAACAGAAGCTTGCGGCGCGGACACCTGCGACCTGGTGTTCAACGTCGATTTCAACAGTCCGCCGGTGGCCGACGCCGGGGCTGACCTCTCTGTGTTCCAGTGCTCACCGGCCCCAATCTGCTGGGCGGCGTCGTGCAGCGATCCCGATGCAAACCTAACCAATTGCGAGCTTTTCTCCGGACCGGGGACCTACAACGGCACCCAGATATGTTTCACGCCGACCGGCTCCGGAAGTTACCAGTTTGTTCTGAAGGCCACCGATGCCTGCGGCGCAGTCGACTACGACACTGTTGGGGTTGACGTAACGCTCAATACGGCGCCCACGGTGGTGGCTCAGAGCGACACTTCGCTGTTCCTCTGCGCTCCTCAGTCGATCTGTGTATCCTACACGCCTTCGGATGTGGACGGACTTTCCGGACTCACGGAGGCGATGCTCTCCGGCTACGGCGCTATTGACAC
>JAAEPZ010000145.1 GCA_024231955.1 bacterium
CGTTCATCTGTGTCTGCGAGCACAGCGTGTTCCGGATCCGTTCCAACGCCGTGAAGATCTGAGCGATGCAAGCGCCGTTCATGATCATTGGACTCCACAGCGGGGCTTGAATTCCCGTGCAGCGAAGCAACAGCGCCGCGCACCTGCAAGCCTGATCGACCATATCGGCAGCTGGCGGTCTGACCACGTTGGCCAACGGGTCTACGTCCAGTAGCACCCGTCCGCAAGCTAGGATCGGCCGATCGTGACCGTCCCGCATCAGCTTCTCGATCTCCCAGCATCGCTGTAGACGACCCTTCATTTGCCCCTGAAGTCGGCGAGTGGCGGTGTCATCCTGTTCGTTTGGCAGGTTACACCCGGGGAACAGGATCTGATCGACTCGGTCAACGCCTTCTTGCGTGATCGAGCGGCGCAGGCACAGGATCTTCAAATTCGCCTCCAGCCTCGCCAGCGACACTCCCGTTTCACGCACCATATAGGCCGTGTCACTCGTCGGATCAAACCACCCAGAAAACTGGCACAGCTTCTCTCTCCCCGCCGCAGCATTCGCTTTCTTCTGCCAGAAGATACTCTGTGTCCTCTGGTCATGCGTTCGGCCATCAAAACCCCAGGCCATCATCGAAGATTTCGGGAAATGCGCAAACTGCATCTCCTCCGAGGTCGCCAGTTCCGTCGGCATCATGGCCTGATCCATGTAGACAGCTAGGCCATGCTCATCGAGCGTGGCCCAGCTCTTGCAGATGTAACCTGGTTCCTCTCCGAAGTTCCCATGGATGTGCTCCGCATGTAGGAATCGCAAGCCGAACGTCCGATACAGAGCGATCATTGTCTTCTGACTCTGCATCACCACCGTTGCAAAATCCCCACTCAGCAAGTCGGCCAACTCGCGTGGAAGCTCCATGTGCGGATGTCCATTGAGTCGACCGGCTGAATAGTCGGCCCAACTCGCAATTCGCTGCTGGTTTAGACTTCGTGTACAGAACGCCGCCGTGGTGTGGATCATGGTACCGATGCCAAGCACCACCACCCATGGACCACTTGTGTGATCAGCCCACGGATGCAACTGCAGCTCCCGTTGCGTAGTTGTCGGGTAGAAACAATAGGCCCCGTCTTCAATCGGCAACGGATCTCCTCGCACGTCCGGATTGTTCGGCTGCGCATTCGGATGATACGGGATCGTCCGAATCTTGCCTTCTTCCTTGTCGACGTCTATAAAGAGATCCTGGTAGTCCTCCAGGTACTTCACCACTCTCACTGTAACGTAGAGAGCTGGCTTTCGAGTGGTCCCGTTAGTGCCCTGCAAGTAGTCCGGCGGCAACAGAACCATCTCCCTGCGCAGAGCGCGGGTCACTTTGACTAACCGCGCCCTGTCTCTCACTAGCTGCCCTCCAGCGTCTCCGGCATTGGTGAACACTTGGGTTCCCGGAAAGAACCCCGGTGCACATCGTGGCAGGACCATTCGAAGTGCCTGCTCCGGTTTCACATCAGTCATGGTAAGTGCTTGCGTGGACCGAACCAGTTTCGGCCCTTGCTGTCCCGTCGGCAACATGACTGACTGCTCCGCCTGCACAGTAATGTCGACTTTCTTCAATCGATGTGGCAACAGACAATCGAAGGCAGCGTCAGCGGTGCCCGTCGGGTTCATTCTTGCCGCCCTTCGATCCGCTCCGCCCCGGTAATGCTGCTCGACGAAATCCTTTGGCAAGAATTTCGGCTCCCCATAAGAGAATCCTCTGTAGGTGGGGTCCGTCCGGCGCGGTTCGTGTCTCCGCTCGTAATCGAGCAACTGGAAATCGACCATTGGATTGCTGTCTCGCGTTTTCCCAGTCCGGTCGATCACCACTTCTTCTTGTTTCTGCGACGCTACTGACTCTGCAGCAGCCGACGCGTCATCTGCC
>JAAEPZ010000146.1 GCA_024231955.1 bacterium
CCGGAAGGTGACGAGAAAACGTGGGGCGTTTCCCACGGACGATTCGGTCAGGAAGGTGCTATACTTGGCGATAACGAAGGCGGCCCAGAAATGGAAGCGTCCGATAAATGACTGGTCTGCGGCCCTGAACTTCTTCTCGATAGTGTTCGAGGGAAGGGTACCGATCTAAATCATGAAAGGGCTGCTTACACAGTTTCGTTTACACACCCGGGCGGTTCACATCTTCGGCATGTAAATGGATTGCTTCGCCCTCGAGGCCGGACTCACGCAACAACGTCTCCGGAGAACCCGAAGCAGCTCACATTACAATCTCAGTTTCCCCTTCCCTCTCAATACGCGGGCGTGATAGCTTCGGTCGGATCTCTGGAAGCAGCGGAGCATTAGATACACAATATATCGAAAGTCGCCATACTCTTACAGCCCCGCACAAGGCACTAGGCTCATACTCTGGTTTGTGTGCGACGATCTCTCCATCTCGGGGCCAGTCTGCGCTATTTGAGATTCATTTGTCTCGCGGAGGCGATTCTGGACTGATTCTCGTACTCATGGGAATCTGTGGTCTTTTGATACCCTCTCAGGTAACTCTGCAAGCATGTCATCGAACCCATTTTGGAGGTAACATCTTGTCTGCTCGCCGAATCTTGAAGAACCTTGTTATCGCGCTGCTCGTTCTTGCACCAATAATCTCTGGTTGCGGGAGTTCAACGCTTTTCATTAAATCAAATCTTGAAGATGTACCCTCAAGGCAAGAGAAGCTGTACCTTGATGTAGACCTTGTATTGGATGATACGTGGACGAATTACGAATTTGACGTTACGGGCGATTTCAACCCGCATGTGATTTTTGGTGCCGCTCTCAAGGAGTGTGCGGATAAAATCGCGGAGACCTGTTTCACAACTACACTGGATTGTCCACAAGCGAGTATTGACCTCCCTGCACCAAAGATCACGCTTACACCTAGCATTGTTCTGGTCAACCACTCTTCACCCAGTATGCCTGTTTGGGTCGATGTGGAATTCTCCTTATCCACCCGGTGGTCTTTCCAAGCTGAGAATGGATACAAATTCTGGACTACGAGAACCCAAGGCGAAGGTGTCAGCAACCATGGAAATTTGTTCACATTCAATGGCAATCTAACAAAGCGTTCGGAGGCCGCGATCAAGGATCTGTACGAGAATACTGTCAGGGGATTTTTAAACGAACCCTTGCTTTACCAGTACAGCCTATTTGCTCCACTTTTCCACTCAGAAAGAGGCCAAGCGGTAAGTATCGCTGAAGACATACTCAACCACACCGAGTCCTGCGAAATCAATCGTTTTGCGATGGGACAGCTTCTTCAGATTGCCGCTATGAGCAACGATCATGGTCTTCTATCTCTCTTCTTATCACGAGATCCGGATGTCAAGGTACTCCTGGAAGACCTGGATTATACACCACTCACATATGCGCTTCAGTCGGGATACTTCGACATTGCAAATGCTCTGCTCGACTACGGCGCCGATATATATCACGTCGACTCAAGTGGGCAAACACCTCTATTCCATCAGGCGCAGGCAATGAATCTTGATGCGGTTCGTCTGCTCCTTGAACGCGGTGCTGAATTCGCACCTGTTGACACGTGTGCCTACTCCGCCTTAGCCAGTGGCTTATGCTATTTCAGCCAGGGCGAACTTCAAAGCAATTCTAAAGAATCGGATTCCGGAAGGAACGCGTTCCGTAATGCTGCCCAGTCTTTTGAAAGCGCGAGTTCTCAGTTCTTGGAAATAGCTGAGAGAATCGAATCCAGAATTCCAGAGGCATCGACTGAAGCCGAGTTGAATGCCATTCTCCAATCGATGTCACCGACTCACAGTTCTGGACTCGTAAATAACCCTACATCTCTTGAGATGGAATTCCATTCGATCGCGTTGCGTGAAACCTTCGAACAGAACGCCGGTCTCGAAGGATACTTGGATAGTGTTCAGAAGATGGAGGGGACGCTTCACACTGATTCCGAGAATCATGAGTTTTTTTCCAGGGCTGAAGTTTACCGTATCAAGCGTGATTACCTCGCCAGCTTGGAGAATAACGCAATAAGTAAAGAGGATCTAAGCCAATTACTTGAAATTATAAGTGGTCTTTCCAGGCTATGTAGCGAGGCTGCTCTGGACCTCAAGACGAATTTCTGAATAGCGGGGCAGTTCTCGCCAGTAGAGGGCGCTGCGAAGGGCTAACTTGTCGTGCAACCCCTTCAGGACGATACCGATCTTCTCCTCGGCGGAGAATTTACAGCGGGTCTTGCGTTTTATCTCGCGGACGATCTTTGCGGGATCTCTGCTGTTGGTCATGGCACGCTCCTTTGATCGGTTTATTAGACCTCTGAGTGTCCATCAATTGGGAGAGCGAAAGAGTCCGGGCTTTGCTGGCAGGAAACACCCGCGCTGTGTGACCTGGCGGACAGCTTCCTCCTTGTACTCGGGGGATAATCTCTGGCTGATCACCGACTCCCCTTTACGCTTAAATTAAAGCCTTGAAGTGTCTACTGAACCAGGGAACCTCCACTCCTCAATATCACGGTCGGCACCGCCGGGTAAAAGATGACCTGGTTGTTGGCGATCCGGTCAATAATGGAATCGGCGCCGTCAAACGACGGCGCCGCTCATTTCGCCTATATTCTCTCCGCGACGATGGCGATGGTGTCGTCGCTCTCTCCAGTCGGGTCTCCTGCGATATTGCCGTATCGCTCATTGATCCGCAAACCGCAATCCTTGAGTTCACGCGTCAACCGCTCAAGCGAAAAGTACTGCAACCAGTTGTAGATAACCCTGGTCCGCTTCGGCTCGATCACGACGTGCTTGTCGAGTCCCACCTTCTCCTTCTCATACTTGAACGTGTTCGTCAGCCCCCAGTAGTCGCCGGAGGACCAGAAATCGCCCATGGTCCTCGGTCCGAAAACCCGGCTTTCCTCTCGGCTCCCGAAGGCGCGCATGGAGAACACGTCGAGCATGATGTAGCCGTCAACGCTCAGGAGCGAGGCGAACTTGCGGAGCAGTGTTTGTCGCTGCGTGGGACTCAGTGCGCACAGGTCGCAGTAGATCATCGTGATGAGATCGAACTTCCGCTGAAGATCGACCTCAAGGTAGTCGGCTTTGATATAGTCGATGTCGAGCCCCTTCGCCACGGCATCCTGTTTGGCGTACTCGATGGAGCGGTCTGAGAAATCGATCCCGGTGACATGGGACCCGGTTGCGGCGAAGCGGGACGTGTAAAGCCCCGGGCCGCAGCCAAAGTCGGCTATCCGTTTGCCTCCGGCGAGATCGAAACGGTCTATAATCCAGTTCGCCGAGCGCTCTATGAAGTTGTGTGGACGTGAGGCCGGCAGACTTTCCGGGTCAAGGTGACAGGCCAGCATCTGTCGGGAGATATATTCGTCGTTCCACAGCGTCTCGGCTGTGTAGATGGAGAACACAGGTGGACGTTCGTTGAGTTCGGTCAGGATCCCGTAAAGATCCGGGTTATGGTCGGTCATGGTATACCTCTTTAGAGTCGTATATATAGACAACGCGCACGCTCAGTGTTTGGAGCACGGCGATATGCGGGGCGAAAGGTTCGTCCCGGCGTGTCATGAACGGGGGTGGATGCTAAAGTGAGGTATACATGCTTCGAAGATGGGTTCGCGCCTGCGATTTGTCAAGATCGGTTGATCCGGAAAGGGAACGGCGACACCAATTAACGCCGCCGTTTTAATTTGATAGGTTGGATGGTGACGGTATTCACCTGACACCTGCCCACTTAAAAGAGCGGTGGTCAGACCACCTCAGCTTGGTTTTGAAAAGGTTAACCACCACCACTATTCCATGGGAGGAAAGTCATGACCATCACGGACAAAGTAGCACGACGCAAGCTCAGCATGCTGGAACTCGCTCAAGAGATGGGCAACGTCAGGAAGGCCCGCAAGATCATGGCCTACAGCCGACAGCAGTTCTACGAGATCTGCCGCAACTTCCAGACATACGGCGCTGACGGCCTGACCTAACGCTGCTCGCTGAGCACTTCCGGCTCAAGGCCGCGAATAGTGCCACGAATCCGTTGCTAAGATGCAGGTCGATCTCGACGCATATCTGGTTCTCCACAACACCAAGCATCCTCATCAGGGTCGAGGGATGAATGGAAAGACGCCCTTGCAAGCGTTCATGAAAGGCTTCAAACTGAGACCGAAGGACAAACCGAAGAGGGAGGAGAAGAAAACAGCCTAGACCGATGCCTTATCTGGGGTGAGTGTCAGGCGAATACCATCACCTTGCAACAAGGCGGAGATCGCCTGCAACTCTTATATACTCTTTGCTTCTTCAATGAACTCAGTAAGTATAGTCGATTGATAAGGATATAATAACTCTGGGCAATCTTGAGAAATCGGCCACCATCTGGCCTCTGAATGATCGAAATCTGGTTTTAATTCCCCTAATGTTTCTCCAACATACCTAATTTCATAAATATGGACCACTTTCGGCTTATCTGGGAATGTTGTATCTGTATAGACTTCCAATGGCTTGATCACTTTTAACATATTTTCAGGTATACCAGCTTCCTCTTTTACTTCACGCATCGCAGTTTTTTCAAGATTCGTATCTGATGGATCTTTCTGTCCTTTTGGTAAGACCCAATTATTGTCTTCCCTTTTTAATAGCAAGACAAAACGTTCACCATTGATGTCAGCATAAACAATGCCACCAGCAGAAACTAAAAAGTCAATACTTTCATTCATACCTGGGTCCCACACGGCCTCGTTATGCCACAAGTTGTTAAAATGTCTCTTAAATGCACCGTAGAAAGATCGGCTTGAATTATCATACTGATAGACTGGATAATTTTGGACTTGGACAATGCTTTCGTCAGCGTAATTTGAAATGAAAGCAACTTTGTCTGTCATAATCATTCGCCATATCGGTTCCCCCATATAGCACTTCATACCACTTCTCGTATTCTTCAACTTGCTGATAAACTTCTTTATCCCAACACATACAAGTTGATGCGAAGCGTTTACATCCCTTTTGTACTCATCCAAAGATTCATGTTTTCTGAAAGATATAAAACCTCCGTTTATCCAGTCTGCATCAGGGCTCAACAGCAATACTCTGATCTTTTTCAAATTAATGTACTGATCAATGTTCATGGTCGTAATTAGGGAAGTGTCGGTGCCAACAAATTCAAGCCCTTTGTTTGCCAGTATCTTAATATCACTAGCTTCAATACAGGCATTTACAATATCATGCTTGGCATCTCGTATTGATGAAAATACTTTATGCGGCCCTGAATTCAGCTCGGAATATATCGGATCATGACATTCTTTATCAGTGAATTGCCCCCATGCGTCTTGTTGATTTAATTTCCTATTATCGCCGGCCTTTTCACTAATTTTCAGAACAACGAATAAGAACATCCCAAAGATAAGAACCATGAAGATACCGGACACAATCCGTTCAGTGGAATTATCAGATTTGAATATCCAGTATCCGAGAAACGATTCTACAACAATTAAAAAGGCTGCGAGAAGTTGGTATGGGCCTCCTATTTTAGAAGGATCAAACTTTTTCATTTTAGACTTCTCCATGTGATATGCCTCCATTTGCAATCTGAATAAGATATCATCGTGGATAGGAAATAGAAAGTCACTTTCCGCATTTTACGGTCCCCTCCGCCCTCTTCGAATCACTCCTCAGCATAGCACAAACCCGCGCCGCTGGAAACCGAGTCACCGTTTCGAATTCCCTACTGCCAAACATGTTTTCTGCGTGCGGTCCCACCCGCCCGGACTCAGTGCCGCAGCCGGTCACAAAGCTCCCGCGCGAAGCTCACGCGCAGACTCCGCCCCCGACCATCGGTCCCCTCGGCGAGTCTGCCAGGATTCATCGCCATGTTCCGACATCTGATCGATATCATCGGCACCACTCTGGTCCTGGTCGTAGGCAAGCTCCCTCTTATGCTGCACTCGCGAAAGCATCAACGCCGGCGGCATGGCCCAGTTGTAGCGTTCAGCACGGCCACCCTTAGGTACCTCGGAGTCCGGCATCCCAGCCTCACCGTCGGCACCGGACGAGAAGAGGCCAGCGGAGGCCAGAATAGGGAAGTAACATTGGGAGTTCAGCGATGCGCAAAATCGATGAACGAAGGCAACGGCCCCGGAACGCGCACTGGGTCGGAGATAAAGAACCTTCACGTCCACCTGGCCGGGATCTGGGACCACATCCAAGGTCGCCGCAGCCCCCAGTTGGTCGGCCGCGGCACGTCATGAACCACCATCGATCGCTGATGGAGATGGAGTCTAGTCGGCGGAAAGTGGCGACCGCAACCGGACAGTCCCGTCATCAGGGCAAATGCCGCACTGATAACCATGAACCGACTACTCGTCATAGCCATCCCCCCATGTAATCGGGCAAGGCGGACACCTCACGAAGATGGGCCGCCGGCAAGATCGGGACCCTCTGTTGTTTTGATGCAGTCAGCGGGTCTTTGGGTGCAGGTCACTTCAGTGCCTGGGGGCCGACGCCTGCGACTGTCGCTCATCCCAGCGCGACGTCGAGAATCATCATCACCGAGAACCCAACCATGGTCGCCATGGTAACCATGTCAATATTCGATTCTTCACGCTGAGATTCCGGAATCAGTTCCTCCACCACTACGAAGATCATGGCCCCAGCAGCGAAACAGAGGGCGTAGGGCAGAATGTGCTGCATCTTGAGGACAAACAGCGCACCGATGACCCCGGCGATGGGCTCGACGATACCGGACGCCTGCCCCATGAAGAAACTCTTGCCCTTGCTCATGCCCTCTCGCCTCAGCGGCATTGACACCGCAGTCCCCTCCGGGAAGTTCTGGATGCCGATGCCGATTGCCAAGGCGATGGCTCCACCAAGGGTGGCGGACGGGAGATTGGCGGCGACGGCACCGAAAGCGACGCCAACGGCTAGCCCTTCCGGGATGTTGTGGAGGGTGATGGCCAGCACCAAGAGAGTGCTTCGTTGCCATGAAGTCTTGACCCCTTCACTCTTGTCAATGCTAAGGCCCGGATGTAGGTGGGGCAGGAATCGATCCGTCAGCCGCATGAAGATGCCGCCACCCATGAACCCAATGACGGCGGTCAGCCACGGGGTGTGTCCCAACTGTTCCGCCATTTCGATGCCGGGCGCAAGCAGGGACCAAAAGCTGGCGGCTATCATGACCCCGGCGGCAAAGCCAAGCATCGAATCCATGATCTTCGGGTTTAGGGCCTTGGTGAAGAAGACCAGCGCCGCCCCGGCCGCGGTGAAGCCCCAGGTAAACATTGTCGCAATGAATGCCTGTGTAATCGGATCGAATTGTTGAAAGAAATCAATCATCTGTCCTCCTACTGATCTTGGTATGCGCCGTCAGTCTCGGGGGCAGGTGCAACCACACTATTGCGAAGGTAGCACCACCGGCAGTACAAGACAAGCCACGTTGGCGAAGACGAGGATTCCAAGGGAATCGGAGTCGCCGGGGCGGTGGCCAGAATATGGAAGTGACAGTGGGAGTTCAGCGATGCACAAAATCTATGAACGAAGATGTGCAGGACGGAGCCGACCGTCTCGGATCGATGCATCAAGAAGAAACGGACTCGATTGGGCAGCGAAAGAACCCAATATCTCATCGGCACGCGCGGAATCATCTGATCGGTAAGGTGAGCTGCCGTCTCGACCATGCGGTGCGTGTCGCAGCTTGGATACAGGCCCAGCTTGTGACAGGAGAGGCCACCAGGTAGGCCTGACCGTAGCCAGAGCAATAACACATGCGAAATCATAGCATAATAGGCCACATTCCAAGATTTTGCGGGAAGTTGTCTCGACGAAGCGGGGGACAGGATCAACCTCGGCGCTGTCCTGTCGCGCCAGGCCAACCAGATCTCCAGTGTGACAGCCCGGACCCTGCCGGACAGATTCGCATCTATTTTGGCCTGCGTCAGCGGACGCCGTGGGCTGCAATCGCCAACTCACCCACGGTATCCAGTTCGATAGCCAATCGATGATGCTGCCAGGCGTCGTCCATGAGCAGGAAATATCCGAAGAGCTGGTACTTGTACCTGGCCGGATCCACCGACGAGTGGAACGGCACGTTCCAGGCGGTGGAGTAGATGAGCTGGCCGAGGAAGAGGCCATCGGCGATCTCCACGATTTCGTCGAGGCAGAAACCGATGGGTACCGGCCCTCCGATCAGCGGGAAACGGTAGTGGAATTGAAACACCCTCTTCCGCTCCTCACCGCTGTTCTGGGGTAGTATCGACTCCCGATCGGATGTGCCGAGAAAGATGTAGCCCTGTCTGGCGAAGGGGGATGGACCGGCTTCGGAGAGCCCCTGGAGATACGGGTCGGGGATCCTGTAGTTCATGTCGATCACATGCATGAGCGGATCGGCGGTGAGGATGCGGTTGTCCTCGGTGTTGTGACCGAAGACCCAGCGATCGTTCGCCTCCTGCTCCCAGAAGGATTTATCGGCGTCGCTCATCCCCTTGTCCCACGCACCGGATTTCAGATGTGCCGCGTACTGTCCCCTTTGTCGCCGTCGGCGACCTTTCTTGTTTCTGGCAACCAGATCGGCATGGGGGGCGCTGGCCAGGAGGGACTTCAGCTCCCCCACTCTTTGCGGATAGCGTTTTGCGAGGTCATGGCTTTCATCGAGCAGCATGCTCAGCTTCCGACCGCTGATCTTCTCGTACGATTTCCCCGCCCAGGGGAAGATGTACTTGCCGATGCTGTGCCAGGTGATGTCCAGAATATTGGCACTGGACTTTCTATTGCCCAGCACGCTGGCAAAGGCACTGGGGAAAAGCTGACTGTCGCTGAAAGCTGCGGTGGGATTCGGACGGAAGTTGTCGCTGAATCCCAGATGCAGGTTGAGATTCGCTCCGTGGTAGTAATCGAAACCGTGGGCGACATCCCTCCGTCCGTACCAGTCCTGCGCCAGTCTCCCCTCCGCCTGGATATTGAATCCCTGCTTGCCTTGTCCCCTGAAGACGCCGTTTTCGATTCCGGGCGCTATGCCACGGCGGAACAGGCGGTTCAGTTTTTCGAAGTGGCGCAGCCGGTCGTCCGTTTTGGTTCGGGTCGAGATATCCTCGCTGATCCGCTTCAGCATCTGGAGAATGGATTCGTCGTCCCGGCGCATCTCCTGCACATCATCCGGGTCCGACCCTTTGGGTGAAGGCTCCAGAATGAAGGTCGTGAATTTCTCCTTGATCTCCGGATCCTCTCGCCAGCCGTTGATCCAGTTGATCTTCGGTTCGGAGGGAGCGGTGTAGGCAACCGCCGCCGCCGGAGTCTTGTCGTAACCGAGTTCGACGTAGCCGCTCTCGCCCGCCCGGGGACGAATCCGGGGAAAGGCGTCGTCCGCATAGATCTCTTCGGCATGGGCCGGATCCAGCATCAGGAAGTAGCCGTTGTTCTGGTAGCCGTAATCGATCTCCCTCTTCCGGCGGAAGATCCTCTTGAGGAAATCCAGTGGGTGCCTGTGTTCCGGATTGTAGGGTTCGCCGATGGGGATATCCGGCAGGTGGGGACAGAAGGGCTGACGCAGGCTGCCCAGACTGTAATGCTTGGTGGCGTAGACCAGTTGACCCAGGTAGACGCCATCCGCCACCTGCACCAGTTCGTCGACCAGGCGGGTCATGGGATAGGCCGGACCCAGGGCGGGCCAGCGGTAGTTCAACTGGTAGACCTTCTTGCCCTTCATCTCGGGCACCACCGACTTGCCGTTATTGCACAGGAAGTAGCCGCCCGTCTTGGTGTAGGGGATGTTGATCTCCCTCTCCAGGTTCTCGGCGGTCAATGTGCCGTTGAAATCCGCCGCGGACGGTGACTGGGGACGGTCACGCAGATGCCACGTCTGGGTCAGGACCGGGAGGCCCAGGGACTTGAGGAAATCCGAGCTGACCGGCTCGCGAAAGAAGTTGCGGCCGATCCGTGTTGTCTTCGGATCGAAGGCCTTCATCTCGCTCTTGTTGTTGCCGCACTTCTCGGCCACCGTTTCTCTGGATACCGATTCGAAGGTTTTGCCCATCCACAGACCGGTATCGGCGAAGCTCATGTTCCAGAGCGTGGCCATCCACTCGATGCTGGCGATGCGCGAACGCTCCCGGCCGCAGCGGGCCACGGTCTCCTTGAAATAGTCGCTGTCCCTGATGGATACGGAGATGCCGATCATCGGTCCGTCGATGGGCACGGACTTGCCGCACTTGAAGAGCGTGGTGAGCTTCTCGTGGATCTCAGGCCATTTGTCGCGATGGCAATTGTCGGCCAGAATTCTCTGATATGATGCGAGCAATTGATGATAACTGCCCTTGAGATCCGTCTGCAGGAGGTCGTCCAGCGCCGCCTGGAGGGTTCTCTTGTCTTCATCCGAGGTCGAAGGAAAGTGACTGCTGCTGAGGAACGATGACATGGCTATCTCCTCGTTCAGGTCTTTCGCTTTTGGCTTCCGACCCGGGCCGGAGCCCCAAACTTTATCTCACAATCGTCCTTCATCGCTGCCTAGTCAGTGTGGACCCCCCGCCCCATATCGTCAATCACGCAGTCACCTCGGCTCGCCCCGTCTCCACGATCGATCCCCCACTTGCCCGCCCCGCCGTCACGGCGTTCAGGTTCCTCCGGACCGGCCCTGCTCTGACGGAGGAGCTCACCGCCTCTTGACTGGACTTGCAACTCGTTGTCAAACATGTTGTTGAAGGCTTTCAAGTGTATTGCTCAACAAATGCGCCGTCCAGATCGTTCGGCGACTCGACGGTGCGGCCAACGGAAGAAGCACATGGCGAAGCAGATCGTATCCTTTGTTATCATTCAGATCCTGCAGACGGTTTGCAGGGTCTGACATTCCTACACGGATCACCATCCCCGGCGGCCCGCAGGAGGTGGAGCAACTCAAGACCGGTCTCGACTGGTAGCAACATCCCCAAACGAAACAGGCGCCACTCGAGTAGCGACGCCTTCAGGTTTCTCGTGTCGATGCGGATCAGCGCAGCAGCGTCAGTTTGCGGGTCACCTGCTCGCCGCCGCTCTCCATGTTGACGAAGTAGACGCCGCTCGGCAGTTCGTTGCCCTCGGCGTTGCGTGCGGTCCAGTCGACGACATGCTCGCCCGCGGCGACGACCTCATCCAGCAGCATGGCCAGATGTCGTCCCGCCGCATCGTAGACCGAGAGCTTCACGAGCCCCCCCGTCTTCGTCGTGAAGCGGATGCTGGTCTTGGGATTGAACGGATTCGGGTAGGCCGACAAATCCATCACCGCGGCAGGCGCCCCCTCAGGCACGATCGTCAGAGTCTCGCACCCCTCGCCCAACGCGCCGATCAGAACGCCGCAGGGGTTGTTCTCCGGCAGGCAGTAGGATTCAGAACTCACGGTCAAATCGCCGGCCCACCAGTCGCAGAACAGCGGATTCACCGACACGTTGCAGCCGATGCCGAACTGATCGGCGATCTCCTCCACCCAATCGCCGCTGACATTCCCGTAAAGATTGCAATCGGTGAAAACCATCGACGGCATGTCCGTTGAGGGGATGTTCAGGATGTTTCCCTCTCTCCGGTGAGCGAAAATGCAGTTCTCGAATGTGTGTTCGTCATCCCCCCCCCAAACATCGATATCCGCCCCCTCCGCACCGTAGTTGCCCACGAAACTGCAGGACCTGATCTGATAAGGAGCATCGGCCTCTATATGATTGTCGATAGACGCCAGCATAGATCCGCTGTTGTCTCGGATGAGACAGTCATCCATCTTTACGGGGCAAAACCCCGAACCGATCAGGATCTCCACCTGATTGCCGTACAGTTCGCAACCGACAATCCAGGCACGTCCCAGCGGTTCCATGTGATTGTTTGCCGTGATCAGCCGTTCGGCCCGGTTCTGGATAAAACGACAATCCGTGATGTCCACCCGGATGCCTGCGGCCACGGTCCCCACATTGTTCACGAACTCGCAATCATCGAGCACGAGAAAATCCGCATAGAGCAACCGTTCCCCTTCGCAACCGGTGATCAGGCATTGCTCCATGATGATTTGAGCATTGGGTCCGATATACCCGAAGACACCCATGATGTGACTGCAGTCCACGAAACGGCAGTTCGTGAACTGATTGTAATTACCGGTGCCGTTCTCCCAGCCTGCAGTGTTGTAGAACTCGATGCCCTGAAATCTGGCTATATGTGTCTGAGGAGTTTCCCCGATTCGCCCCATCGAAAAGCCCTCGGCATCGATTCGACACAGCTCGGGATCATCGCTGAGGGAGAGGATCGTCTGATCGTACATCACCAGGTCCCGATTCCCCGGACCTCTGAACACGCCATCGCCAAGCAGGATCGAATCCTGAAACGCAGACACAGCGAGCGCCGCTTGAATCGTGGGGAAGGGGCCGCTTCCGTCGGCGTACACGGTGCGCTGAACAGCCTGAGTCGATGTTGTGACCATTAGAACGATAAGAACCGCGAATCCAAGTTTGAATAATCGTTGCATGGAGTCCTCTATTAACAAGTCCCGAAGCAAATACCCGCCGGTGAGCAATCGATACACGTCAGAGGGATAGACATTCCTAAGCCCATTTCCCATTCCCTGCCTACATCGTGGGTTTTCCAGTATAACAGGTACCCTGAATACCGTCAAATTCGTGGGTGCTTCCTGCTGCGGGTGTACACGGCGTTGCCCCCCCTTTCGCGGCACCCCTCGCCGCCCAACCCGCTCTTCCCGGCTTGCCCCCAAACGGAACCCACCGCGCAGTCTCCGTGATGAAAGTGACAAGCCGCATGGCTTGACCGTAACGAGGACAAATCAGGGTGGCACGTCGTAGATCCGCGCATGTCTCAGGGCGGCATGCGGGGCTAGAACCCAGAATAGCGAACTCGGTGCTGCCTCGAAGGGAGGATCTGTTTCCTGCCAGCCGATCCCACAACTCCAGAGGTTCCAGGGTGTAGCGAGTTGTGAGGAACTGTTCATGATTCGAAATGACATTCACTTGACAGGGGTCGGTTATAAGCAGGCCGGCCAACACCAGACCAAGACGCCACAGTGTTTGCCGTTCATCGAATACCTCTTAGACCGTCTCCGACTCATAGACTAATGCCTTTACCGGTAATGGGAGTTCGCCTGTTCGGCATAATGCAATTCCAGGCAATCGAGTCGTGACGACTCCGATTGATCTGGATCACGAAGCCCCCTTACTGGCGGACTGCGCGCCAACTTCATTTCATCGTGTCGGCAAGTGGTCATGCTGTATGTATCCTACTTCAGCAGAAGCATCTTCCTGGTTTCGATCCTCTCCCCCACCTGGAGTCGACAGAAGTAGACGCCGCTGGCCAGCGGACGGCCATCATCACCGCAACCTTCCCAGGTCAGGCTGCGCCGACCGGCCGTGAAGTTCCGATTCCGCGCGAGGGTTCTGATCAGCCGACCGGAGATGTCGTAGATCGTCACCGACACCTTCTCCTCGGCGCCCAGACTGAACCAGATCTCGGTGCTGGGATTGAAAGGGTTGGGAAAGTTCTGGCTCAAGGTGAAGGTCGGCGCGCTCTCCGGCACCGACGTCAGGGGATCGTCCGAGAACGTCTGCCCCGTGGGCACATCCGTGAAGAGATAGATCTGCCCGTTCGGCATTCGGATGATCAGGGAATCGACCGAACCCACTCCCGGTCCGAAGCCGAACTCCACGGCGGGGGAGTGCTGGCTCATGTAGCCGGAGGTGCTGCCGATCTCCCGGATCTGGGTCCGCCCGTCGACGATCGCCGTTACTCTCGCTCCGATGAGCGGCCAGTGGGTCAACCACCCCCAGCGCGGATCGACATGCAGCCAACTATTGCCGTTGCCGCTGTTGCTGAAGAGCGCGTTGGCGGCCCCCTGCTTGGAAACATAGACATCCAGGTCGCCGTCCGCATCGTAATCGGCCCAACCCGCCGCCACGCAGTCCCCCTCATCGGCCATGCCGAGTTCGTCGGCGATGTCGGTGAAGCCGCCGGTCCCGTTTTCGTAGAGACGGTCACCGCCCAGCGCGTTGAGGACATGCAGGTCGAGATCGCCGTCGTTGTCGTAGTCGACCCAGGCGCAGCTCCGGCTGTGTCGGCTGTCGGCCACGCCCTGGTTGGGGGCCACATCGTGGAATCCCAGCCAGCCCTCCACCAGGTTGTTCTTGAAGAGGCGGTTGGGCTCGTTGTTGTTGGTCAGATAGAGATCGAAATCCCCATCGTTGTCGTAGTCGCCCCAGGCGCAGCCGATGCCGGTGCCCGCGTCGTCCACACCCAGCACCTCGCCCATCTCGACGCAACTCAGACCATCGAAGACATAGAGCCTGTTGCGGCCGTCGAGGTTGACCACGTAGAGGTCGAGATCGCCGTCGTTGTCGAAATCGCACCAGGCCGCCGAACGGGTGCGGGCCGCATCGGTCATCCCCAAAGAGTCGTCGCCGATATCCACGAAGGAGATCGCTTCCGGATCGGGCGTGCCGCCGGTGTTGAGGTAGAGATTGTTGCGCAGGCCGTCCCGGGCGAGGAACAGGTCCATCATGCCGTTGCCGTCGATGTCCACCCAACTCGCGCCCCGGGTGCTCCCGTTGCCTCCCGCGATCCCGGCGGCCGCGGCCACCTCTACGAATTGATGATCGCTTTCGTCCCAGATGTACAGAAGATCGGGTGCGCTCTCGTTGCCCACGAAGATGTCACCGTGACGATCCAGATTGATGCTGGCCCAGGCGGCGCAGAGCAGGGGACGGAAGTCATCCTCCCAGAGCTGGATGGTGCCGCTGCAGACCGCAGAGGGCTGGCAGTCATCCGGATTCCCGCAACCGAATGGACCGTAGAGGTCGAAGTCGACCCAGAAATCCTCGATGCCGGCGGGATCGCTGATCTTGAACCACCCGGTCGCCCGGGCGAAGTGAATCCAGCAATCCGTATCCGGATCATAGACCTCGCCCACGCTGATCGTCCGCTCTATCTCTCCGCTGCCGTTATGATCGATGGTGAACTGACCATCTGGATCCGTGGAGTCGTCCGACATGCAGCAGGCCGTGTTCACCGAAAGGTCTGTCAGCTTGCCGAAGTAGATATCGTCCCAGTCGATGCCCGGCGGCGCCTCCCAATCGCTGGAGGTCCCGGAGCAGGACATGAAGTAGGGATCATAGACGCCGAAGTTGTAATCGGGCAGGATACCGAGGTAGTCGACGACCTGCAGGAAGGCGTAGAGGTTTTCGTTCTCGTATAGGCGCAGGGGACCGTCGTTCACGGCGACGAATATGTCGAGCAGATCGCGGTCGCCGATGGAGCACCAGGCCACCCCGCGCCCTCGACCCGGCACCGCGAGGCCCGCCTGCACCGCCACGTTGGTGAAGATGATGGGACCGGAGCACCCGGCGTCATAGATGCCGATGTTCACGCAGGTCGCCTCTAGGCAGGAGGAGCTTTCGGCCAGCGTGTACCCGTAACTCTCCTCGGTGGGCGCCGCTCCGCACCCGGGTGGATCGCAGAATTCGGGATCGACATGGATCTTGCCGCCGGTATACGTGATCCCGCTCCCCGTTACCCCAGAGGAGTCCACGTCGCAGCAATCGAAGTAAGCCTGGCTGTAGGTGCCGGTGTCCAGGATCAGTTGATCGCTCCCCAGGTCCGCACAATTTCCCCAGAGGATGGAGTTCTCCAGCTGATAGTTGGCGTAGTTGTCTCCGGCCAGACCACTGCCGACCTCCCCCGCCCTGTCGATCCCCCTCTGGATCGTGGCGTATGGGTTCGCCTGACTGCCGTCACCGGTGTCGTCATTGCCCTCGGTCGTTGAAACATACCAGCTCTGGCGGGATTGATAATCCCGACCCGCAGCCGGACCGCAATGAGTCAATGCGATGACGATGATCAAAATGGATGGGAACATGAACTGACGAAACATGGTCTGACCTCCTGTTGTCACCCGGGCGGGAGGCGTACCTGGAACCAGCGGCAAGCCGGGCGTGATGAATCACGGCAGCCTGAACGGTGACGCAGTCAAGACCATGGCGTCGGATCGATAGGTTGGCTCAGAGTCCTGGCGAACATCTCCCCAGGCTGTCCAATACCGAACTTCTCTATCTGAACGGCTGGAGTTTATCATATTGGAAACGGAGATCTCCAGGCATTTCCAATAATCTCACCACGAAATCGATCGGGACACCGGAGGATTGGTGAGTACACGATTGTCAAACCGGCAGGCGTGGGCGGCGCCGCAGTAAAATGGGGAACGGGTGTCGCCAATAACGGATCTCCCGTCGATCACGAAGGATGAGCTTCCGTGCTATACTTAAAGAAACCGTTGGAGGTCGACCGCCGCGCAACACCCGTCACGACACCCCTACCCTCCGGCCAACCAGGAAGGCCAGGTGAACCAGTGCAGAGCGATAATGAAAGCTCCCCCCGACAGACCCGACCGCAGACCACTCGCCGAGGTTTTTTCACCACATCCGCCGCGGCGGCTCTGAGTTTCGTCTATCTCCCCGGGAAAGGTCGAGTTCAGGCTGAACCCTTCGCTCGGAATCGCGCCGAGGACTACGACGGTCGACTCTGCTACAACGAGAATCCGCTGGGGCCGTCACCGGCCGCGTTGCTCGCCATGCAGGACGCCTGCACGCTTGGTCACCGCTATCCCGACTGGTTCAGCAGCGGGCTGGAAAGCCGGATCGCCGCTCACCATGGCGTCTCGGCCGACCAGGTCTGCGCGGGGGCGGGCGCCACGGAGCTCATCCACCTGATCGCCAGCGCGCTCCTGGGGGCGGGCGACGAGGTGATCACCGCCTATCCCAGCTACAGCCAGATTGAGAGTGAAGCCCTGGCCCGAGGCGCCTCCGTTGTGCAGGTTCCGCTGGACATGAGCCACGTCGTGGATCTTGATGCAATCGCGGCGGCCATCAGTCCCGCGACGCGGATGATCTACCTCGTGAATCCGAACAATCCGGTAGCGAGGATCATCGCCAAATCCGATCTCGAAACCTTCATCTCCAGTCTGCCTTCCGAAATCATTCTGGTTGTGGATGAGGCCTATCACGATTTCGTGCATTCCACTGACTACGAAACCTGCCTCCGCTATGTGAACGAGGCAAGTTCCGTCATCGTTGTGCGGACCTTCTCCAAGGCTTACGGTCTGGCAGGGGTCAGGGTCGGGTACTCGATAGCCTCCTCGGATCTCACGGACTTGATCGCCTCCCAGCAACCATTCGCAATGGTCTCGCGACCGAGTCAAGCCGCCGCGGAAGCTGCACTGGATGATCAGACGCATGTTGCCGACACGGTTGCACTGAACGATCAGGCCAAGGCTCTCCTCGAAGCAGGATTCACGGGCATGGGAATCGAATACATCCCCTCGGAAACGAACTTCATGATGTTCGATACCGGAACCAACGCCAACTCCGTCAAGAACGATCTCAACGCCAAGGGTTTCCAGGTGCGCACGGGATGGGGCATGCCCCAACACATCCGGGTGTCCACGGGCACGGTGGAGGAGACGAACGGTTTCCTCGGAGCACTGGAATCGATACTGGCCGTAGGAGTTTCTGCGCCGGTAATCCCCGCTTTCGCACTCGTATCCACCTACCCCAATCCTTTCAATGGTCGCTGCTCCATCCGGATCGACATTCCGGATCGCGAACCGACACGATTGATTCTGTATGACCTCAAAGGACGCCGTGTGCGCACTCTTATCAATGGCCGCCTGGATCCGGGACGACATGATCTAATCTGGGATGGACGCGACCACCAGGGACATGCCGTGGCATCGGGTACTTATGTCGTCAATCTGACCCAGGGGGAATTCGCAACGAGCCGAAAAATCATGCTTCTGAAGTAGACGCCGGCGACAAAGGCGGTCGTCTTGACAGCCGGCGCATATATATTGCTTCTCACACATGTTGTTCGTATATCAACTCACCGCATTCCGTCATGGCGAGGGTTTTGGACGTCGGTCGATCAAGTGGGCGAACACAATAAAGAAGAAATAATTAAGCCATTTCGGCGATGAAATTCCCCTTTTCCTGAAACACTCCATAATTATCAATACTTCATAACTTTCCCTCTCCCAACGGATTGCCTCCGGTGTTAAACTGTTTCACCACAATCCACAGACACCCGGGAGACACTATGCGCCAGCACCTGATTCCTGCCCTGTTCATCATCTCTCTTCTGATCGCTCCGCCCGCCTTCGCTGCGAATCTCTATGTCTACTCCGACGGCAGCGGCGCATACGCCACCATCCAGGACGCCGTCGACGCCGCCGGGAACGGCGATACGATCTGGCTGGCTGAGGGCCTTTACACCGGTCCCGGCAATCGTGACGTGGAGATTTTCAAAACGCTCACCATCCGCGGTGACGGCATCCCCGAGTTATGCGTTATCGATTGCGGCGGCGACGCGGCCGATCCGCACCGCGGTTTCATTCTGGAGTCCAACACCTGGACTTTACAGGATTTGACCATCACCGGAGGGCGGAGTGATGATGGCGGCGCGATCTGGGTGACGGAGGGCACCGTCAACATCGAGGCGTGTCTGTTCCACGACAACGCCGTCACCGATGACGGCGGGGCGATCTATTGCGAGGAGCTCTCAACGGTCAACCTGTCCCAGTGTCGGTTCGCGAACAATCGCGCCAATGACGTCGGCGGCTGCGTCTACGCCGACACGGAGAGCGACGTCGCCCTCTCCCACTGCACCCTGGCCGACAACAGCGCCGCGTCCGGAAGCGCTATCTACCTCGACGGCGACGCGAGTTGCGACATCCTGTGCAGCATCATCGCCTACGGACACGGCGGGGCGCCCTGCTCCGAGTACATCTCCCCCAACTACACCGCAAACTACACCGACATCTACCTCAACGAAGGCGGCGACTGGGTGGAGGGCGTCTACGCTTTAGGCGGCATCAACGGCAACCTGCGCCTGTCCCCCCTCCTGTGCGATCCTCTCGCGCCGGTGCCCAACCTGGGCCTGAGCGCCAACTCCCCTTGCGACGGCGTCGGCCCCTACGGCTTCATCGGCTACACCGCCCCGAACCCCGCCTGGCCGAACCCGGTGTACGGGCTGCGTGCGGACGGCACCGGCATGTACCCCGACATCCAGGAAGCCATCGACGCCGCGCCCACCGGTACGGAGATCTGCCTGGAGAACGGCGTGTATTCCGGCACAGGCAACCGGGAGATCGAGTTCACCGGCGATGCCGTCACCCTCTGCTCCCGCTCCGAAGTACCGGATAGCTGCATCCTCAGAAATCCCGGCTACAGCACCCTGGTTCTTGGTGGCGACATCGGGGATGATACGATCGTCCTGGGTTTGGGCTTCAGCAATGACAACAGCACTTATGTCCACGGCAGCGCGGTGCTCGCCACCGGTTCCGCCGGCGCCCGCTTCGTGAACTGCCGGTTCGAGGATCTGATGATCGATGAACCGGGTGGTGCGATCATGATCGACGCCACGTCGGCCGACCCCGCCACCATAGCGCTCGACGGCTGCGTTTTCAATTCCGTCAGAAGTTACGGATACGGCGGCGCAATCATGGCGACCGGCTGGGACGGTGATATCCGGAACTGCACCTTTATCAATTGCCGCGCCTACGGGCCCGGTCGCAACGGCGGGGCGATCAACACCACCGACTACACCGGCCTGCAGATCCAGAACACATTATTCGACCAGTGCGGAACCCACGAGGGCGGGGGCGGCGCTCTTCATCTGACCTACAGCCCAACGGCGCAGGCGGATATCATCAATTGCGATTTCATCGGTTGCACGTCGGCCGAGAACGGCGGCGGAGCGTATCTGAGAAACGCGGGGGCGGTATCCTTCTCGGAGTGTCTCTTCGATCGGTGCGTCACGGATAACCATGGCGGCGGAATCTATGTCCGCGGATCCGAAGCCAACCAGACGCTTTCCTTGGAGGGCTGCACGTTCGACGGCTACAACGACGGCGTTACTCCCGTCGCCGAATCCGGCGGCGGCATTTTCGCCAGCACTATCGAGTCGATCACATTGACGGACACCGCCTTTACGAGATGCGCCGTCACCGAAAGAGGCGGCGGCGCTTACCTGTCCCGATCGGCGGCGACGGTCACCGATTGCGTCTTCCAAGGCAACAAAGCCCAGCACGCGCCGGCGGCCTACTGCAACATTCTGGATCTGCACATGGTGGACTGCGAGTTCGACGCGAACAGCGGCGAGGAGATCGGGGCCATGGCACTCAGCAGTTGCGACGGCGCTGTCAGCGGCTGCCGCTTCACGGAGAACTCGGGGACGGCGGGCGCCGCGATTTATTGCGCCTGGAACGAGGTCGAAGCGCATATCGACGTTGATCACTGCGTCTTCCTGAACAATCTCAGCTCGACGAGCTTCGAATCGGGCATTACCACGGTCTTCAATTCATCCATCGCATTCAACTCCTGCACCTGGCACGGCAATACGATGGGCGTAGAGCAGGAGACTACCGGTCAGATTCGGATCTTCCAACAAGCAGACGTCTCCCTCAACTACTGCATCATCTCCGGCGGCGTCAACGCCTCTGCAGTCTCGTTGCACGGGCCGGCGGCCTGCATCATCAACTGCTGCGACCTCTACGGCAATGATCTGGGCGACTGGACCGAGGACATCGCCGAGCAGTTCGCCTACGAGGGCAACCTCTCGGTCGCGCCGCTGTTCTGCAACGGCCCCGCGGGGATCATTTCCCTGAACGCCGACTCGCCCTGCCTGGCCGACAACAACATCTGCGGCGCCACCATCGGCGCAGTTGGGCAGGGCTGTTCGGGCGGTGTAGGGATCGCCGATGAGGTGCCGGTCGTGACCACGCCGGCCCTTCAGCACAACTATCCGAACCCTTTCAACCCGACGACAACCATCGCCTATGATCTGCCCCGCGCCTGCGCGGTCAGTTTGCGTATTCTGGATGTCGAAGGCCGAATGATCGCCACGCTGCGGAGCGGTCGAACGGAGGCCGCCGGCAGCCACGCCGTGGTCTGGCAGGGTCGGGACGACGCGGGCAACGCGCTCCCCTCCGGATTCTACTTCGCGGAGCTGAAGGCCGACGGCGTCGAAACGACTCAGCGGATGCTGCTGCTCAAATAGAACGTCACATCAGCGCATGTAATAACCCCGGTGAGCCGATCGCTCACCGGGGTTTTGCTTTACGGGGGTTTTACCTGTGGCCGCAATGGGAGCAGCGGACGCGCACAAAACCATGAGCCGGAATGCCGCACTCCAGGTATTTTCGGAAGGTATGTTCCACGTGGGCGGGGACCGGAGCGAGTCCCGGATCACCCTGCCGTGCCCGGGCAAGAAAGGTTTCCAGATGCTCACGCAGCAGGCGGTGAAGAACACTTCGCTCCGGGCGCCGGCGGCGATAGAGGTTCGGACAAGCTTTGCCGGGCTGGTCGGCGGGGCTTGCGAGCATGGGCATCCCGCCGAAAGAACGAGGGCTTGGGAAGGCTCAGACTGATGGGATAACCAGAATCGTTCCGGAAAGACAATCGCGCTCTGGAGTATGTGCCGTCGAGATACTGACCGTAGTTGAAGTGCAGATTAAAGCCGAACCCGCCCTGAAGATCGTGGCGAATTCGGCTTGATTGCCCAAAATACTGAAAGATTACGGGACCAGAATGAGACCAGGAAGTCGACTAGAATATGTAACTCCTTGTCCGGCTCCCTTTCCAATTAGTATGCCTGATCCGTACTTGTTTGCCCCGACCTAATGATCAACCAGTGATCGCAATAAGGTCCTGCGTGGACAGGTCACCGTTCCATCAATACAGCTGCAGACCTGATCCAGAGTTGTAAATGGCAGTCACTTCATCTTGAGTGAGCTCCCTTTCCCAGACCCCGACTTCATCAATCAATCCACCCCAAACTTGATTCACGTTGGTAATCGTTGTGAACGCGCGGCCGATCTGCAGTGCTGTGCTATGTGAAGGGCCAGCAGGTGAATTTGGCAAAGACGCGGTAAGGATTCCGTTCTGGTAAATCTTGCTCGTGCCACCAGACACATAAATGTAGGTATACATATTCCAGACATCGGTCAAGACTGGCGAAGTTCCGAAGAGGTTCAGCCAGGTGTTGTTCGATTGCCAGCTCAACATAGTGGCACAACCGTAATCAGCTCCGCCGTAACCGCCTGAGTGAAACATGAAGCCGGTCTTTCCTCCACTTGGATGCGTCATTGTGCCAGCCAAAGTGATTTTTGCGGAGGTCTCCTGCTTTGCCCATAGATTAAGTGTGAAGATGGTCGTACTGAGGTTGACACCGGTTGTGACGTTGTTGGTCGTTACGCCGTCATTAAACGACAAGCACTCGTTTAAAAAACCAATATTGTCCCATTCCGCTCCGCTGACCGTCCCATTGTTTCCGTTGCCGCTTGCATCGTCCGCATCCTGGTCGAACGGATAATAGGCTATAATTCCCTCCAAAAGGTGATGCGCACCCGTAAAAGTGATACTTTCAATATCAGCGCCTGCAACGGTCTGGATGCTATTTGCCGGAGTAAATACGTAGGCGTCTTTGGTGGGTGTCAATGTGTAGTCGCCATTCTCCAAATCCCCAAAGCTATACAATCCATTTGCGTCAGTCGTAGAAGTAGAAGATTGTTCGCCAGTCAACTCGACAGTAACCCCGGGAAGCGCCATACCCGAAGCCGTCACAGAACCAGATATCTGGTACACATTCGGTACATCAGGATCAGTACCTCCGTCGCTGCATCCGGAAAAGAATGTGAAGGCAACTGCGACGAGTAGCAGTGCAACCTGATTGAACAGTCTTTTCATCAAGAATCCTCCAGGCAAGTTTAAGTATAAGGAAACCAACCACATCGAGTTCAGTCGTGTCGAACATATCGTCGTTCTGGAAACAACTGATCTCAATTAAATGTTACTACAGCAGGTTTCAGTCAGCAACCCGTATCCCATGATAAGCCCAGATTCAACTCAAAAACGCATCACCTAATTATTCCAGCTTCCTCAGCAGTCTCTTCGTAGAACACCTCGTGCGGCGTCCTGTAGCGTAGGCACTTTATCGGTCAGTGATTCAACCGTTCCATGACCCAATTTATTCCTCTCTCAGACAGATCATCGAAGGACATACTCTTGGGCAGATAGCGTCGGATCAACCCGTTATGGGTAGACATTCCAAAGCCCCTTTTCGCATTCCATGCCTCCATCGTGGGTTTTCCAGTGTAACAGGTCCTCCCAATGCCATCATATTCGTGGGCGCTTCCTGCCGCGGGTGTACACGGCGTTGCCCCCCCTTCGCGGCACCCCTCGCCGCCCAACCCAATCTTGTCGGCTTGCCCCCAAACGGAACCCAGCGTGCAGGCTCCGTGATGAAAGCGACAAGCCGCATGTCTCAGGGCGGCATGCGGAGCTAGATATCCCGACTGAAAGTTTCTCGATCAAGATACCGGAGCACGAGCCGGGTCCATTGGACGACAATCCCATGAAACTGCCTCGGCAGCCAGCCATTTGTGTTCAACAGGGGCGGGAGCCGGACAGCTCCCGCCCCTTTCATATCCTAATTCATCAAACTCATCACCAACATCGGGAACACGGCGCCGACAATGTTTGCCGTGGAATGGACCACGATCGCCGGAATCAGGCTGCCGGTTTTTTCCCGGTAATATCCGGCAATAAGTCCCAGGACGATGCAGGAAACGATGATCAGGACCAGGAACATCCCGCCGAACATGGACAACAGGCAAAGGTGTCCCAGGCCGAACAACAAGGCGAAGACGGCCACCGGGAGGGATATCCGGGCCCGGAAAAGCGGAAACGTAATACCCTGGTACTTGGCAAGCAGTGACTGGCAAAGGCCGCGATAGAACACCTCTTCGATGATGCTGGCGTAGATCCACACCGAAAGAATCGTACTCAGGAATCCCTTGCCCATAGGACCCGACATCTCATCCGGTCCGGGACCAGGGCCATCGACCGGTGGCGGGCCGCTGGCGCCACTCATTTCTCCGCCCGGACCTCCGAAAACGGACATGGCAATCATCGCGATGACAAACAGGGCGACTTGACAGGCGATCGTTATCAGGACCGGTTTTGCCAGCTGGGATAAGCGGACTCCCTTGAATCCGAAACGACGCAGGTCGCCCTTGCCGATGATCAACATCGCAGCCAGGGAGAAGACCAGGAAAAAGGTTTGGGTCAGATCGCCGGAGCCGAGCCAGGTCAACGACTGACGCAGGGCGCGCAACGGTGCGAGGTCCGGCAGGACGTAAAGGGATAAGTAGTAGATCAGTGCCCAAAGTGACAAACTCAACAGCAGACTATGTTTTCGATTCATCCAGTTTCTCCTTGATGCCGCAAAGATCGAACAACTCCCGTTGTCCCGGAATGTCCATGGTGTGGAAGAACGGTTGGTTTTCCATCAGCAGCTTCAGGTCAGAGGGAAAGTCGGGGTCATCCATGCGTTGGGCTATCACGTGGAAATAGTGTTCCCGCAACAGCCCGCAGTGATACATGCAGGCCAGATACAGACTGCTGGTCCATACGGCCTGGTGAACTTCGGTCAGGTCATGGTCCAGCAGGGCGACCAGGGACTCCTTGGCGTCCACGACGATATTCAGTTGCTGGCTGTGCCAGTGGATCAACACATCTTCGGCGCCCGGTGGATAGACTACATTGACGCCTGGCAGGTGGCAGGGGACATAGGTCTGCAGGTAAACTTCCACGCCGCGAGCGACCGCGTCCTCAATCGCCGGTAAAACCGCTGCCATGGTTTTGGGAAAAGCGTCGATGACGGCGATCTTCCGACAGCCGGCCAACATCGTGCGGCATTTTTCGAGAACCAGCGGAACCGATTGTAGATGGTAGACGCCCTGATCGGGTTGCATGGCTCCGATCTCGGCCAACGCGTCCTCCGCCATCCGGGTTTTGTCCAGCCAGTCGGAGCGCAGGTGGCCCATAAACTCCGACGGAGGGATCGGCCGGCACAGACGCGTTGATCCTTCGTCGACCATGACCGCTCCCTTGCGCGTCAGGGTGTCGATGGCCTTGTAGACATTGGCGGTCGGACGTCCCAGTTGTGTGCCGATCTTGTACGCAGTGACCGGCTCGCTGACCTGAAGCAGGAAGATATACACTTCGCTTTCCAGGCGGTTCAGACCCAGGGACTGGAGCAAGGTGTTGATTTGGCTGAATTTTGAATCCATGCGGGCAGTATAATAGTTTACTACTATTACGTCAAGCCACTGGTACGATTTAGTTGACGGTTCGACTGATCCGGTCATCGAGAAGCGAGGCAGCAGCCGTCAAGATCCCGGGAAAGTATCAAGCGGACGCGCGGTCATGTCTTCAGACACTTTTCCTGCACGCAGTTCCATGAGCCCCAATGCCGACCAATCTTGTCTTAACGCCTGCCTTTAGCTCGGAGCTCAAGGACTCGGGCTTTGCGCTGAGCAGCTGTCAGCTTTTTTGCGGATGTCGTGTTGTTGTTCGTCACGGGGGAAGTGTGGCAATGTTCTGGCTGTGTTGCCTAGATTATAGGTCGGTCCCAGAGGTGAGCATCGAAGACCACTACATCGTAACGACTTAATTATTTTTTATCGAGACAACAATGAAAGCAGCTAAATTAGATACCGCAGGGATGAATAATACCAGTAACGCTCGCCAACCACTCAAAAACCGATTGCTACTCTTTGATGCGTTTCGAACGATTTGCTCTATTTCCTTTGGCAGGAACATCAATTTGGTTTTCTCAGATTCCATGGAAACAAATCGCCAAGGGAAACAGGCCATTTCCCCTTCAACATACACATTCCCAGAATCCGGAACGTATCCTGACATTTCCAGATATGCCTCTACTACAAACACATCAGACAATCCCGGAGGAGCAGCACAAACGGCCTTCAATCTTGCATGTTTGTATAATTCAGGCTTATTAATATAGTATTTCCGAACATTTGGAATCATGAAGTCTCCATCCTGATGCCAGCTCTCTTCACTTGGATAGACAGAAAGAGTTTTACTGAACGGCCACTCAGCACCATCTGGGGCGATGACTTCCGAAATCCGAAGAGTCCCGGATCCTGATTGGGAGAACACACCCTTCAGTGTCTTCTCCATTGCTAGAATGTCTAGTTCGCATTCCTCGGATCCAATCTTTCTGCGTAGATAGAGGTAATTTTGCACTACTGCAGCTTGGTCAGAGTCCAATTCCGCGACAACCTCCGGGCCAGCAAACCGATCACCAAACTCTGCGAAATACAATCCCGTACCTATAACCAATAGAAAAGAGCTAAGCAAAACGGCACACCATTCTCCTTCACCACGCAGATATGTTGAGGGCTGACCTTTCAGCAAGAAGTGAACAAGTATGGCGAAAACCACGAGTGCTATTAACCAGTCAAATGGGAACAATAACGGGTTCTCTGAGAGGTGCCCTGAAATAGCTATTATTATTGCGATGGGCAAACAGTTGCACAGGATAAACACATACATAATACTACAGAACCGCCTCATAAAATGCTCCTATTCTTAAATTAAAGGCTATCTAAAGATATGCAGTATGGAAGAATCGCATACGTCCCCACCATTGTCAATCATCCCTCTTCGACACTACAGCTCGGACTCAGGGTTCCGAAATGCCAGCTTCTGCAACTAAGCAGGCGTTGCCGTATACCAGACCTTCCCGGACTGTCCGTGCTATCGTATGCGTGTTAACCTGGTAGGTCAGTCATGTCTGGAGATACAGATTACGGAAGAGGTGTTACGCGAGAGTACACTGATGTGAATTTCGGTATAATCGTGTCCGTCGGGGGCGTTGTTTAAGTCGGAATCAGGAAATGGTTGAGGGTTGGTGAAGAGCATATTTGGAGCGACTGCCAGGTTAATACAAATAATGCTTACATTGAAGAATGACCCTCCAAGATGGATCTTGAGCACGGAAAGGGGCTTTGAAATACCTATCCCTCGACGGACATTCATGGTCTTCTCCAGTTGCCTGCTCCTCCTTCAATACAGTCTCAATCCGGCGACCACTAATTCAGGTGGAATCAGACATGTTGCATCAGAATATGAGACGCGGCTTGGGGGCCATGCTGGAGTATTGCTACAGTTTCGGCAGGTAACTATGTCGCCGCAGAGGGAACCCGTACGAACCTTGTAAGCGATCCATAGGTAAACGCTAGTGCTTGGCCGAGTATTCAAACGCATCTCCAGGATTTTCGGCACAGAAGACCTCACAACTGAAGCCAGATGATATGATTGTCGCCGCAACGTTTCCATACAGCCCCTCTCGACGTTCAGGGTCGAGCAGGCAAATCGATTGTGGCTTGAGTGTGTGAATGAGTTTGAGAAAGTCGTCGGTATCAGTACCAGGTTCGGGAATCGGTACGAATGCCAGGTCCGGACCTCTTGGATTCATCGCGACAAGACTGCTCACCTTACTGATGAAGGCCTGTGGATCCTGCACATTAAAACCTTGGTAATAAATTGTCATATCGTCGGCCTCGAGGAGATAGGCCTGTGCTGGGAACCCGGCAAATGCGTCGATCGCGTGGACCTTTATCCCCCGGATGTCCTGCTCCGAATCCGGCTCCAGATACAAGTACGCCTCTGCTGCCCTGAACGCATCCTGCCGTTGGTGGACAAAGGCGGCATCGGCCGCGTGATCGGCCAGCTTATGCACATAGGTCAGCTCGCCCGGTTGGCCGTGATAGCACGTGTACAGGCCCAGAAGATGCTGATCGGCCACCTCCGCTGGCGTCAGAAAACCGTTGAGCAACGATGGTTGTGTCGGCCGATTGACATCAAAGGCTTCGGCGTCGAAAACCAACAAATGCCCCTGAATCCGAACGGCCCAGCCACGGTTCTTCAGGTACCAGGCCACAGCATCTGCGGACTCCATTTCCCGGGTTATCTGCGGCGATTGGACTTTGAGACCGGCATGGTTGTCAGCTTGATCAGCACCGTGATCGAGCAGAAAATCCGCCACCTGTTGATGGCCATATCGTGCGGCAGAATATAGAGCGGTTTTGCCTGACGCATCGCGCTTGTTTATCCGGCCGCCGGCTGACAGAACCAGCTTGGCGATGTCCAGGTTGCCGGCCAGACAGGCTGCATGCAACAGCGATCGCCCACTCTGCTGCTCTTGGATATCAACCCGTGCGCTGGAATTCAGCAGTGTAGCCACAACATCCAGATGTCCGTTGGTTGTTGCCACCATGACCGGAGATGTGCCCAACGCATCGATGGAATCAACGCTCCCGCCGGCTTGAAGGATCTTTCGTACGGCGTCGACTCTGCCGAGTTCAGCGGCCAGGTTCAAGGGTAGCCGTCCCATCCCGTTTTGCGTTGCGACGTCTGCACCGTGGTCAAGCAGGACATTTGCAATTTCGGTAACGCCAAACAAAAGGGCCAGATCCAGCGGGGCCAAACCCGACGGACTGCGCAGATTCACATCAGCGCCATGTTCAAGCAAACACTGAACGATGGACAGGTGTTGACCAAACAGTGCGTAGTTCAGCGGCGACCCCATGGCAGCCATCGCATCGACGAGGGATGCATCCTCGGCAATGGCCTGCTGCAGTTGCTCCAGATCTCCAGCATGTGCCAACTGGTGTATCGATCCAGCCTGCACCGACACCGTCATGCACAGCGTTATCACCATCACGAGTAAAACCTGTCGATGGATTCCAGATAAACGTATCCTATTGAGCATGATGTGCCCTTTCTTTATCGATTGTGGCGGCCGCTCGGCCAACCATGGGAGTTTAGTTGAAAGCCTTATTTGCTTTGGGGGGTTCGCAAGGGAATGAGGTTATCGTTATCGGGGACGATTGATCGGGGAATGGACTTCAGAAGAAGCGGACCGACCGGCTCAATGCTGGATGAATCGTCGACCAACAAGGCCAGGATGGGCCCCGCCGAGGTATTGACATCCATGCGCAGCAAACCGATACCACCTTCATACTTCCGGATCTTCAGCCGACCATCCTGCTCGGCCAATACGATGGTTTGGGTCAAGTCGCTGGCCACCGCCCGGCGCTTACCGGCCGGACCGACTTTCCCAATGTCGATTTTCCGGCTTACAACATAGTGCCGCCCCTCCATCCGACACTCGGCCATCCGGACGTTGTAGGTCAGGGCGGCCGGACTGTCGGCTCGAATCATGTTGAGCGTACTGCGCATGACCCGATCTCGGCGGTTCGGCGGCCAGGTCTCAAATGTTACCGCAGGGTCCTGGAAGTAGTCGGCGACCAGGAATCGTTGTGCGATAGCGTCGTAATCATCGCCACGATTAAGCGCCTTGTGGAAGTCGTCGAGCAGGGTGTTGATGGTCTCCATTTGGGCGGCCTCGACACCGACGGTTTCATTGGCGAAGATCTGCATGCCGGCCAGGGGCAAAATCATAAGCAGGGCCACACCCAACCAAATGACCTGCTTGTTGGCCGGGACACAGGCACGTTGTCCACTTCCGCTAACGATGGACATGATTCTTTCCTCCACGGTTGTTCTTTGAGCCATGGCGACCTGTAGTTCGGGCAGCCACCGTCGGGTTCGGGCGGTCCGGGCGATTTCCAAAAGAACACCCGCGTAGTCTGAGGCCCGGATGCCGGCATTGATCACACGGTCATCACTGGCCCGCTCCCGTTCGAGCAACATTTGGCGGCGGGTCCACCAGACCAGTGGGTTGAACCAGTAGACGATGGCCGCCAGGTAGGCGATTCCGGTTGATACCGTATCCCAGCGCTGAATATGGGCCAACTCGTGCAGGAGCACGATTCGGAGTTTTTGTGCGGACCATTGCAGGGCATCAGTCGGCAGAATGATTTTGGGTCGCAGGCAGCCCCAGGTAAAAGGAACCACCGCGCGATGGCTGATCACGACACTGACGGTTTGTTTGACGCCCAGTTGCCGCCGACTCTCCCGGATAAGATCGACACAGTGTTTTTCACTAACCGGGCGGGCAACGGCGAGGATTCGGACCACAACACCCAGGCCCGCAGACAAACGCGCGCAAACCAGAACTGCGCCGACAAACCAGAAACCGTTCAACAGGGCGATCCAAGGAACCCTCAACGGGGAATCGACGATGGCCGGCCGACCGATGAACGGCCCTGCGGCGCTATCGACGAGAGCCCCGGACAAGAGCGGCAAGTCGATTTGCCACTGGCTCTCAAATAAGACCAGGGAGGGCCCGGGGCAGAGCGGGGCCAAGACGGTAAACAGAGGCAAGGCCATGCTTGTGGCCAGTGCCAATCCCAGAACCAGATGACGTCCGGCTGCAGACGCTCGCTGTGCGGTTCGCAGGATCACAAACGCACATGCAAACACTACCGTGGTCTTGAGAATCACCTCTAGGTGAAAGGTCGGGTTGGTCACATCGCCCCAAAGTGTGGGCCATATATCGGCAAGGTAAGACACGTCTATTTCCCATCCCGTCTGGCATTGTCGATGATCTGTTCAAGACGTATGAAATCATCATCGGACAACTTTGTATCCGGCATCTCCAGCAGCGCGGAAACGACACCGTCGACCGAGTTGTCGAAGAATGTGCTCATCAGGTGTCGCAGGGCCGATTGCCGGGCTTTGGTCGCCGAAATCGTCGGTTTGTAGACGTATCGCGGCCCCTGTTCGATGTGGGACAGCAGCCCCTTGTCCTCCAGCACCCGCAACTGGGTCCGTACCGTCGAATAGCTCGGTGGATCCGGTAAAGCTTTTTGGATTTCGGCCGCAGAAGCATGTCCCTTGGCGAAAAACAGATCCATGATCTGTCGTTCCCGACGACTCAAATTCATTAGACGCTTGTCGGCCATGTTCACTCCTGGCTGGGGTGTGTTGTGGGCTGTGATCGTCCCTTACGATCCTGCTGTGAACCTGTTGTGTTATAAACATCGCACTGTGCTATTTATATAGCACAGCGTGAATCGTGTCAAGGGGCTTGTGTTATTTTTATCGCAGCAATTGGTCTGGAGACGGAATCGTCAGCCAGTAGTCAATCCGATTCGTTTCCTGAATTAGTCCTGCCAAGTGGCTTCTTCTTCAGAACCTCCCGGCTACCATATGCCAGAAAACTCTACTCATATCATGTGTTCGATACAGGGGAGCTTACGCAAGCAAGTGGCGAGAAAGAAGAGCAGGTAAAGGTCGTCAACATGAGTCAGCCGAAACTCAAGTGACCGAGGCTACCTACGTGGTCCAGCTATATTGGGGCACAGCACACTCTTACTACTCTCCCGGTTCCCGTACTGAAAGCTGAAGAACTACCAGAATACAATTGTGTAAATCATTTCAGAAGTACAAGTTTAATTGCTTGATACAATTCCTCTGCTTCAAATCTGCAGAAATACACACCCGCGGTCATACTTCGACCATACTGATCCCGACCATCCCAAACTTTGTAGTATCTACCAATATCATGATACTCGTCATCGATCAGAGTCCTGACTAAGCGCCCAGCCACATCGTGAATCCTCAGGTCAACAGATGCTTCCTTGCTGACGTTATACTGAATCGTAGTTACTGGATTAAAAGGATTTGGGTAGGCTTGGCAAATGGATGTAGCAGGTGGCACACTATCATCGTGCGCATCAATAGATACAGTTTCGCCTTCAATGATAATGAGTCGTTGATTAACGGCAACTTGTGTCTCGATTTGACCCAACCCAGATGGCCACTGAATGATCAGTGAGTCAACGACGGTGTTTTCCCCTAGTCCAAACTCAACAGTAGGTGAATTTTGTGACGAGGATCCAGACCCGCCATTGATCTCTCGAATCTGGGAGATTGAACCGGTGACAATACGGATTCTTGCTCCAATTGCTGAACGATTTGACTCACCGCCTACCAGATCAACATGTAGCCAGGAGTTTCCATTCTGGCAGAGGTTTTCTAGCAGTTTGTTGTCACTGTAATTGGCTAGATATATATCTAGATCTCCATCTCCATCATAATCTGCTAACGCCACACTGCCGCCAGAACCAGTAGTACCCTCTGTAAAGAAGTCAACTTTCAGGAATTGATCTCCTCCATCATTCCGAAGATATAAATCTTGTTGCTCATGCCTTGATACATACAAATCAAGATCTCCATCATTGTCGAAATCTCCCCAACTTGCGCTGCGTCCGTTGCCAGAATCGAAGAGAGGCGCGTGCATGATACGCTCAAAACCGCTCCCAGTGTTCTTTAAAAGGAGATCTGGTTGACCATCATTTACGACATAGAGATCTAGAAAGCCGTCCCCATCATAATCACCCCAAGTAGCACTCGCACCATCACCAATGTCGTTGATACTTGCATTCCCAGTTAACTCTACAAAGCCGAAGTCTTGGATATTCTCGTAGAGGTGATTCTCCTCGTTTCGATTGACGATAAATACGTCTTGATCTCCATCATTATCAAAATCCGCCCAAGCAGCAGCCTGACTAGATTCAGTGCCTCCGCCAGGGCCGGTGACATTTACGACGTACATTGTTCCCTCGTGCACAAGAGCGTTCTTAAAGAGTATATTAGACGCACCATCAACCGTTAAATACAGATCCAACAACCCATCGATGTTATAATCAACCCACGTTGCGCCAGTGTATGGTCCCGCCTCACTCAATTCCCCTGAAGCGACATCAGCGAACTCCCCTCCCCCTAGGTTGCGTAGCAGACAGTTGGGTTGTTCGTAGTTGACTAGGTACAAATCCGCAAGACCATCTGAATCGTAGTCTGCCCATACACCAGCGTGGCCGGTTCCTGTATTGCCAATAACCTCATCGCCCACCATGGTAAAATTGCCATTACTCTCATTTCTGAAGAGAATATTCGCCGTGCCGTTATTCGTCAGAAATAGATCAGGGACACCATCTGATTGATAATCCACCCAAGCCGCCCCCACACCCTGGGCTGTAGTTGGCAAAGCGTCAACGACTTCGCTAAACGAGTCAACATAGTAGATTCCAGCGACACCCAGAGCCTGTGTTGTGAATGAGAAAGAATGGTCTTCTAAAGATTGAGTCGCTTCGATTTGAATGAAATCGGAATTGAACGACTTCCAGAATACCCTGAGTGCATTTTCCTCTCCATATTCCGGAATAAGATCTTCCGAAGCATACTTCATCGTTATGCTCAGACTGTCAGGAGTATAGAGGGAGTCGCTACAAATCGAACCAACAAACATGTGTCTGTTAATATCTACCCGATCTGGAATCATCATTTCTCGCGGCATATTTTCGAACAATGTGGCAAAACAGCCCAGAGAGTCACCGTAAACTGGATCCACATGAACCTGAACTGCGAATTCGGAGTTGGCTTCCACTAACGCAAATAAACCATCTGTTGCTACCCCGACACTGTCTGCACATGTAATTGTCGGGAATATCTCATTCCCGCATCCGTCCGAATCGCAAAGCGCAAATGAGGGGCAATAGTCCGCCCCTCGCGCCATCCCCAGCCCGCTCATACAAACCACATCCAACAAACTCTCAGTGGAAGGACAAGCGCTTTTAGAGACACCCCAGCCAAAGAATTGCATAGCAATGACCTCAAGATGGGGATTTACAATACCATTGCTGTCGGGTATATATGGTCCGAATAATTCCAGGTCCCCAAAGGCTCCAGCAAACTCGGAATAATCCATATAGCACTTCAAAACCGTGAGGAACTGAAGGTTGTGATCAACAAGATCCGCCTTTAAATTGGAAACGGATTTCCACACCCACACTGGCCCTGCCAGAACCTTGATATCATTGTTCGATGAATTGCCATGCCCGACCATCCAAAGCCCCTGTATACATTTATTTGCTCGGATTCTCGCGGATATCGAATCCCAATTGGCAACGGAATTTGGAATAATCTCAGCATCCCATCCTTTACGTTCGAGATTCCTTTTCGCCGTAGTTACTTCTTCCAGCCACCCGGCAGGTCCATCGGCATAATCAACGATCAGGGCAATTGGCTTTTCACATTCAGGATCGACCGGCAGCGATATTTCCTGCACTGGGCTTGTATCAACCCCTCCGCCACAGGCAGAGTCCCAAGCGGTCAAATGAACAGAATACGGTCCAGAGCATCCGAGCGGGTATGTGTGATGCGGATTCCGATCCGTACTTTGTGTACCATCTCCGAACTCCCAGCGCCAGTGATCAGGGTTTCCTGAAGACAAGTCCAAAAAATCAACTTCTCCAGTACTGTCGTTGTAATGAGCGCTGAAAACGGCATCAATCGTACTCGATACTGGAAGCAAACCACTGATCTCAATTCGATAATTGCTGCCTGAAGAGGGATAGCCTGGCGGAGGCTCATAGAAGGGCAACCCAACCCAGAATATAACATCTTGGCCGCAATCTCCATCATAACATGTAAGTTCATCCGCCACAGAATCATGGCAATTATAAGAGTCCACGATGACACAATCTTCGCCATATCCGACCTCTATAATACTTATCTCACCACACTCAACATCATCACTTCCATCATGCATTGCCATCAAATACAGGCGGGTCTCGTGTTGTGCGTATATACGTGCCTCCACGTGCCCTGACGGACCTATTTGGCCCAAATACCAGTCAGTATCCCTCTTATCAGGGGGGATGAGGTGCGTGTTACCACAGATTGTAACTTCTCCATTCTCATCTGGCTCGAGTACCTGCACATTCCCTTCAATTGGGAGGTTTGTATCATACTCACATGGAGCGGCCATCTCCTGCTCATTAACTCCATCGCAGGGGAGATCACAGAACTCCAAAGGCTCTACTTCTCGAATCAGCATCGTATAGTCGCCACAGCCCCCGCCAAAGCCATCGACGATGACAAAGTATGAAGCCCCCCCCACTACATTCATGTGGACAAAAGATCTGTATCCTGACTGACCACAGGCGTCATCATTACACTCCACCTCATTCATGAGATCATCATAAACAAACACCTTCGTATCGAAGGAGGACCCGCACAGATCAATGGTGATTTCCAGATCCTGAGGAGGGTTGTAGCTGAAGACTACATCGGGAGCGTTCGAAGACCAGGGACAATCTTCATCGTAATCGTCTGCATAGTCGCAGGTGCTACTTGAATGACTGTAAGGTAAGCCGCTGATCTGAATGGCCGTCTCTATAGTTTCACCAGGCAATTGCGCAGATACGAGTGCAGCAAACATTGCGAGACAAGCAAGTGCTATACAGAGGGATTGAAATCCCATACATAATAAAGTCGTTTTACTGGTAGGCAATACAATCTCCTCACTTCTATCTATAAGGCTGCATCCTCCACTCATGATTTCGACGTGAGTGGAGTTCCTAGAGTCTTTGTCTGTCAACTCAATTCTCTCTGTTAACTATGACAGATCTAACCTGTTAATGCTATTCAGTTTTGTTTCCTGCCAGCAACGTCCGGACTCTTTCGCCCTCCAAATTAGTGGACACTCTGAGGTATAATTAACCGATCAGAGGAGTGTGCCATGACCAACAGCAGAGATCCCGAGAAGATCGTCCGCGAGATTAAACGCAAGACCCGCCGCAAGTTCTCCGCCGAGGAGAAGATCCGTATCGTCCTGGAGGGGCTCCGGGGTGAAGAGACCATAGCCGAGCTCTGCCGTCGTGAGGGGATCAGTTCCAAC
>JAAEPZ010000147.1 GCA_024231955.1 bacterium
CCTTGGCCGTGCCGTCCCAACCGGCCGTGACGATGCGATCGCTCGATGGCGACCAGGCCACCCTAATGACGGCCGACGTATGGCCAAGGAGGGTGATGATCTCTTCGCCCGTGGTCGCATCCCACACCTTGGCTGTACCATCCGAACTGGCGGTGACGATGCGCGAGCCATCCGGCGACCACGCTACTCCCTCTACGTCCGCTGTATGTCCGGAGAAGGTGAGGATCTCTGCCCCGTGGTCGCATCCCACACCTTGGCCGTGCCGTCCCAACTGGCGGTGACGATGCGCGAGCCATCCGGCGACCACATCCCGGCACCCACAGTACCCGTGTGGCCGGAGAGGATGAACACCAGGTCGCCATACGTCGGCGACGACGCGGACGCATCCCACACCCTTGCGGTAGCGTCTCCACTGGCGGTGAGTATCTGCTTACCTGAAGGTGACCACACCGCTGATTGTACCCAGTTAGAATGACCTCGTAGAGTCAGGAGTGCCTCGCCATACGTCGGTGACGACGCAGACGCATCCCAGATCCTGGCCCTGCGGTCGCCGCTGCCGGTGACGATACGCATCCCGTCCGGCGACCACCATGCGGAGTGTACCCAAGATGCATGGGCGGTGATTTTGAGTAATTCCTCACCGGTGGCTGCATCCCACACTCTTGCCGTAAGATCATCGCCGCCGGCGGTGAGGATGCGATCACCCGATGATGACCACACCGCTGAGCTCACGTCACCTTGATGGCCCAATAGTGTCATCAATTCCTCACCATACGTTGGTGACGACGCATACGCATCCCACACCTTGACCGTACCATCTTCGCTGCCGGTGACGATGCGCATCCCATCAGGTGACCACTGAATGGACCCTACCGTTGCTTCGTGTTGCAGGATCAAGCGCAACCTGGTGCCCAGGACGCCCTGACCCAGAGCGCGCTCCGCCTGCCAGGTGTAAGGATAGTTTTCCAGGGCCTCCAACGCCAGGAGCACCGATCGTTCGGGAGAAGTACCCTCCAGTTCTAGTAACGCCTGCGACCCCAGACCGATGCTGGCCTGTCGCCGGGCTTCCTCACGTTGCTCATCGGCCTCAACCCTGGCCACTTCTGCGGTAGCGCGCTGCACGGCCTCCTGCGCCTGGGCCATTTCCGCGATGGTCCGCTCGGCCTGAGCTGTGCTGGCGACATTGGCGTTCTGCGCAGCTAGCGTAGCGTTCCAGTTGGACGTGGCGCGGGCTTGGTTTCCAAAAACATTAGCGGTGATAGCAGCAATCGTTGTCACGACCAGGGCCAGGGCGAGGTAGATCGCCCATCGACGTGATCTGGTTGCGGCCTGTCCACGCTCCTCAGCCCGCTCTCTCTCAGCTTCGGCCCGTTTTTTTTGCTCCTCAGCCAGCGCGTGGGCTTGCTCCAATTCACGTCGTTGCCGCTCGGCCTCCTCGGCCTGCCGTATCTCCCGCTCGGCCAGACTAGTCTCCAGGTAGGCCCGCTCGTCCTGCGTCAGCGCCACTGCGCTTCCCTCCGCCCAGCCCTCGAACTGAGCCAGCCGCGCCCCGCGCAGCAGGTAACTCGGCTCCCGCCCGGCACCCTCCCACTCGGCCGTCGCCGCTGCCAGCAACCGCTGCATATGCACATCGGCCCGGCTGCTCTCCAGCCAACCCCGCAAGCGTGGCCACTCCCGCAGCAGCGCCTCGTGCGCCACCTCGACCGTGGGCGTGCGCGTCACCGGGTCGTGGTCAAAGGTGAGTGTATTGGTTCAGCGGGAATTGGAGTTTTGCCATCCTGAAATAAGACACTACAAGTTGCATAGACCGTGCCATTATCGAACAAAACTACTACTTGCTGCTGCTGTTGTTCTTTGGTTCTTGGCTCTTTGTTCACGAGCAA
>JAAEPZ010000148.1 GCA_024231955.1 bacterium
GACTACTTGTACTGGCGAGAAGAGCAAAGCTCGTTCCAAGACATCGCCGCCTGGTATGGAACCAGCATCGTGGTGAGCGGCATGGGTGGCCATGCCCAGCACCGCAACGGTGCCTATATCTCATCCAACGTGTTCCCTCTGGTGGGGGTGCATCCCGCCCTCGGCCGCGGCTTCAACGTCGGCGATGAGAGCCTTGCCGGGGAGCCCGTGGTCATCATCAGTGACGAGATATGGCGGAATCGGTACAGCAGCGACCCTCGTATCCTGGGCCAGGCCATTCGGATCAATGGCGGGATGATGGTCGTCATCGGGGTGATGCCCGAGGGTTTTCGATTTCCGTCGAGTCAGGATTTCTGGCTCCCTCTGCCTGACCGCGCAGCACCACGGATCGGCTTGCAGACGTTCGGCAGGCTCAAGGAGAACGTCACTCTGAAACAGGCTCAGGCAGAGCTCGATGCCATCGCTCGCCAGCTGGCTGCCGAATACCCGGCAACCAACGAGGGGATTGGGATCACCGCGAGGCGTTACATCGATGCCTACACCGACGCCGAGCTGCGTGGCTACCTCAACATCATGATGGCGGTGGTGTTCGGCGTTCTGGTCGTTGCCTGCGCCAACGTGGCGAACCTCCTGCTGGCCCGGGCGGCGCTTCGGGTGCAGGAACTGGCTGTCCGGCGGATCCTCGGAGCCGGCCGCCCGCGGTTGATCATGCGGCGTCTTGTCGTCGGTCTGCTGGTCGCCGGGACCGGGGGCGTGCGGGGCCTGGTGATGGCCCTCCTGGGGACCGGCCGGATCCACAAAGCCGTCAAGCCCTTCCTGCTATCC
>JAAEPZ010000149.1 GCA_024231955.1 bacterium
TCCGTGGCCACTTTGCCGTTGGAGATCTGGTGTCGATGAGGCGCCCACAGGCACCTCAGGGGCATAGCCCGCTCGGGAGCCCCCGGCATGTCGTCCACCTGCTCGGGCGAGATGCTTATCGTCTGAGCGATGGGCGAAGATGGAACGCTCGCCGCCTGAAGCGGTACCTGCCCAGCCCTCTGGAGTCGACTGAGTTAGCGCTTCAATCGCTCAGTCAGCCACAGGGAGGGGCGGGGATCGCTGAAGAAGATGGCGCCGGGATCGCGGACGCCATCGAGGTCGCCGATGCGGTCGAGGATGCTGACGAGACCGCTGGCGCACGCGAAGATGGCATCAGAGTTGCTGACGCCGCCGAGGACATCGCGAAGGTCGCGGACGTGCTCGGAGACGTTGTGATGGTCGCAGTCACTCAGGACGACGTCGCTGATGCGGTCGAGGACATTGCCGGGATGTTCGATGTCGCCGGGGTCGCAGACATGGTCCACGACATTCCTGGGATCTCGGTCATTCAGGACAAGCGCCGATGCGAGGCTGTCCGCTTGTCAACAGGCATGCGCCTCCCTCGGAAGAGAGGGAGGAAGAAATGATGTATTTGTATAGTATACAATACATGTCTGTTGACTATGTAAATTTCTGTGTAACAGTGATACTGTTTGCGCTACTGGGAGCTCAGACAAAAGAGAGCTCATTGTTTAGTTTTTGCTTGCTTCCGACCCCTCGCCCCGCATTGTTTATCTGCTCTGTTTCCGTCTGCTATTTCTATAAAGTAAATGAAGGCCCGCTCGCTCTGTGCCACTTGATGATTACATCAATTGGCGACACTTGTCTCGTTTGAATTCTTTCTGCCTTTCGCCGGCAATTTCCGGAAAGAAAATTTACCGGAATGCGAAAAAGCACATGGAAAATTTCTAAAATGACAGACGATCAAAAAGCCGTCTGCTTTCCCCTCCCTCCCCGCTTCTGGGAGAATCCGGGCGACGTGCTGTCGTTCCGTTTGTGGGCCGTGCAGTTGGAGAACTACATTTTCTCCGTTGATTCCCAATGCA
>JAAEPZ010000150.1 GCA_024231955.1 bacterium
CGATGCCGCGCTCGCGCAGGGCGGCGCGCAGCTCGCGGAGGTAGAGGATACGGATGTCGTGCCAGTTCACGGTGAAGACGCTGCGGTCGTGGGATCGGTGGAGCCGGTCGTGGCCTGAGCAAGGCTAACCCGGTGGCGGCTTCGGGTCAAGCATCCCCTGGGTTGGGACAGGCAGACCTGATACCCTCTGTGCAGATGACAGGCTTCCTACAAGATCCCATGGTGTGGATGACCGCCCATCCGGAGTTGGCCGTCGCGTCGATGGTGCTCGGTTGGCTGGCGGCGATCACCGTGTTGGTCCGGGTGCTGTGGTCGATCCTCCGGAAGCGACACCGCACCGGCCTGTGGGCCGGAATCCTGAAGGTGAGGCGATGGCTGAACGGCCACCTGGTTCAGCTCCTCTCGTGGCTCCTCTTGCCGATCCTGTTGGCTGAGATCGTTCGGACCTATCGCGATCCGTCCGGCAAGCCCCATCATCAGCTGGTCCTCGTCGGTCTGTTGGTGGCCGCCGCCGTCCTCGCCCAGTTCGGTAACGATCTCCTCATGCGGCTCAAGAAGGTCGGGCCGGTCGAGTTCATCGAGCAGCGGTTCGAACGAATCGTTCCCGAGCTCGAGGAGCTTCCCTCTTTTGACCTGTCCCATACGCATCAGCCACTTCCGAAGAAGCTTCTTCATGAGTACGAGAAGGCCGAGCTCTACGTCACCCACCTCGAGTGGTCCGGCCTCAAGGGCGAGACCGCACGTAGCGAGAAGTTCCACGACCTGCTCCTCAAGATGAGTACCATAGCGCTGTACCAGCGAGACTGGGTTCGCGCCGCGGATCGGCTCGAAATCCTTCTGAGGCTTTCCGGCGGCAAGTTCAAATCTGCCGGGGCTCACTATCGGTGCGGTCTCGCCTACAGCCATTGGGCCCAAAGCAGCCAGGGCAGGGCCGCCGAAGCCCTATTCCGGCAGGCGCAGGATCACCTCTGGGAGGCGGTGACAGCGGAGCCCTATCACTGGGCAGCCTACTTCAACCTCGCTTACGTTCAGGTCAACCTCCGGATGTACGAGCTCGCACGGCAAAACAACGAGAAAGCGATCGAGATCCGTCCGCGGTACGCGCCCGCGAAGTACAACCTGGCGATCTGCTGGATCAAGCTCGGGAACTTAGATGCGGCGCTCAAGGAACTGAAGTTGATCGGGCCGGAAGATGAGAGCGCGGAGCGAGTCATCAAGACGGCCTCCAAGGATGGGGACCTGAAGCCGCTTCTTCGCGATGGGGAACGCGGCCCGGAAGCCAGGCGCTTCCTCGGAGCCTTCAACAACAGGAGCTCATAGCTCAGGGTTGATTAGCTTCTTTAGGGTCGATCTGCGCGTCACTAACCAGTCTGCGGATCCGCTGAGATGTCTTCATCGCACGTCCTTTCGGGAGCCATGGCACTCCCACGGTCACGGTAGCACGGACCCGCCTGTCCGTCAAGACGATTGGCCGTGGCAAGCGGCAACCCATCTGCGCTCCCAGCGGCGGAGAAGCCCTCGATCACTGCCGCTCGAGGACCCAGATGTTCAGGTGGCTGCCCTGCTCGCTCTCCATCCGCTCCTCGGCGATGAAGGTCCGGCCTTCCTCCGTCAGCCGGTAGCGCACCACGTTGGTGACCTCCTTGCCTCCCCGAGTATAGCTGGCTTCGAATACCAG
>JAAEPZ010000151.1 GCA_024231955.1 bacterium
CACGTACAATAACTGCCATGGCTGCACCCTCCAAAACTACGAGGTGTACGCCTTCAACACGCTCGCCCTCGATCTCCACGGGGTGGAGGCGACCATGATTCCCACCGGCGAGGACGCCCTGGGGACGTTCATTCCCGTGCTCATCGATGAACATGGCTATCTCCGTTGCGACGCGTCCATAAAATACGCCATCACGCCCGGTGAGTACATCGCGGCCGGGGCCCAGGTGGTGATCCTGAAGAACGGCTCCCCCATCGCGTATATCCCCGGCGAGACCTCCGGGCAGGGAAACGTCACGCTGGCCAGGGGCTTCCAAATCGATCCCGCGGCCGCCTATGAAGCCCACGTTGTTCTCAACCAGGGGTCCCAAAGTGAAATCCGAAGCGAAACGGTCCCCTTCCGGTTCGACGGCGTCACCACCGACATCGCCCCGGTCACGCTTCGCCGGACATATTTTCTCAGCCAGTTCGACGCCTCCGCGCCCGGCGCCATCGGCGCGGGATACACGGACGATTATCACCCCTACTCCATCACTTTGCAATCCCCCAAGACCATCAGGGTCGATCTGCTCAACGCGGACCTGGAGGAAATAGCAACTATCGTCCAACCCACCCCCCTCCCCGCGGGACGCCATCTTTTCCTGGTGGACTACGAGACCGTGCTGAACGCGGGGAGGGGCTCGGGGATAGATCCGGTGGAATCCCCGCGCTTCTTCATCCGGGCGGCGGAGCCGACGGATCCGGACGAGGAAACCTGCCCCATCGAGTTTTTCTATCCCGGGACCATCGAGGAGCGGAGCCTGGGCAAAATGCTGGGCCAGATTATTGTCCACGACGTCCTGATCCAGGACGGCTCCCTCAACCTCACCCGGGAGGATGTGACCCTCAAGGGGCGCGGCCCCGGGCTTGCCTTCACCCGCTCCTACAACAGCCAGCCCTCGGCTCGCGGCTTCACCCCCCTGGGCCGGGGCTGGCGCCACGGCCTGGACCTGAAGCTGGAGCCAATCAGTTCCGCGGAGTACGGCGCCCACCCCATTCCGGCCTGGGTGGCCAATCGTCTCGGCGTTTTCTTCACCGAGGGCGAGATTCCGGTCACGGATGATCGGTGGACGGCGGTCAACGTAAACGGAACCACCTTCAAAAAGCGCCAGGAGGTCTGGATACCGGAGCGCGGCCGGCACGGAACCCTGGAAGAGCGCGACGGTTTCTTCATCTACATCGCCAAGGATGGAACCCGCTATCGATACGACTATCCCATCCGCCCCTTGAACGACCCCATCCGCAAGGCCTCCCCGCCTCCGCCAACTCCGATCCTCGACATTACCGATCGAAATGATAATTCCATCGCGTTCCACTATGATGACCGACAAAGGCTCCAGCGTGTTGTGGACGCGGTGAACCGGGAGCTGGACTTCCACTACGCCTCCATCCCCGGCCCCGGGGGCCCCGAGGACCGCCTGACCCGCGTGGCCGGCCCGGACGGGATCGAGCTGCTCTTCACCTACAACGACCAGGGCCTGCTGGAGACCGCCAGACGGGCGGACCGCGTGGAAACATACGAGTACGCCCTCCAGCCCGACAACGAAATCGCCGCCTACAATCTGGTGAAATCCATCGACTCCAACGGCGCGGCCCATGAATACCTCTATTGCAACCGCGACGAGATCGATTTCAACTCCATGGCCAACGTCAAGGTTCTCCGGGCCGAGCATATGGTCAAACGCGTCGCCTATCCGGACGGCGCCGCGGCCGAGATCGCCTACGAGACCACCACGGAAAACAGGCGGGTGGTCACGGACTTGCGTGGAAACCCCACCGCCTACATCCTCAACTATTTCGGAAACCCCCGCGTTATCGAGGAGCCCGAGGGAAAAAACATCCGAATGACCTGGTCCATCGACGAGGGCAAGGACGACAACGTCATGACCTCCAAGACCGATGGTCGCGGCTTCACTTCCCTGTACCGGTATGACGATAAAGGAAATATTTCGCTGGAAACCGATCCATATGAAAACACCATCTCCACCACATGGGATCACGC
>JAAEPZ010000152.1 GCA_024231955.1 bacterium
CAGTGAATGGTGTAGAGTCGATGGAGAGGCCTGGCGGCGGTTTTTTTTTTGCGGGGGGTTGCTTCGCCCCTGCCTGTGATGGGTGCAAAAATCCGCCGGTCGCGACCGCTTCGCGGTCTAACTCTTGGAGGGGACTATGCCCCCTCCAAACCTCCCCCCAGTAGTCAGCATAACAGGAATCAGAAACCAGAAATCAGAAGTCAGAAGTCCCGAAAACCAGGGACACCACAATGCGAAACCCGAGGCTGTGGTCATAGCCGCCGGGCGTGCTCGAGTTTCGAACGGCGCAGCGAGCGTCCCCATAGGTGGATCGATCCAGGAGCCCCCACGCAACACGCGGGAGCTAGAACCAGGCTCCCACCTGGAAACTGCCCATTCCCAGACGTTGCCAGCGCCGTCCCACACCCCTTTGGGGTTGGCTCCCTGAGGGTATGTGCAAACTGCTGTTGTGGAAATAGAAGTCTCTGCAGTGTTGGCATATGCAGAATTGAAATTATCTTCCCATGGATACTCTCGTCCATCGGTACTCCGTATGGCCCGTTCCCATTCTTCTTCGGTCGGCAGTCTCACTTGATAGTCCTGGCGAATCGGTACTTGCTTATCGTCATCAATGCTCAAGGTTTGTAAGTGGGTGTTGAGCCAGTTGCAATAGGCTTGAGCCTCGAACCAAGTGACGTACACTACCGGAAAGATGGAATTGTTCCAATCCGGGTCATTCCATCCAGCAGGTTCTTTCCGTTCCTCTTTCTCTCGCCAGGCCCAGCCTTCCTTGCCCCAGAACTGGCGCTGGTCGTAGCCGTCGTCCGTGATGAAGCGGGCGTATTGGGCGTTGGTGACGGGGTATTTGGCGATCCAGTAGCGGTGGTTGATCTCGCGCGGTTCTTTGTCCTTGCCGTAAAGGAATTGGCCAGGAGAGATCTCGATAAAGGTGTCCAGGTCTGGGGGCTGCCAGCGGAGGTTGCCTAGGAGCCACCCGGCCCGGCGGCGGGTGCGCGGGGCCGCGGCGGCATCTTGCATCGCCACAACCAGTTCGTCTATCACCTGCTGGCGGCTGTGGATGGGCACGCCGCCGGTGCCGACGTCGAGCACGGCATCGCCTGCCAGCACGACAGCCTCGCCGGGATCGCCGGGGCGCTCGGCGACCAGCGACTGGACCACATCGCCCGCCACCCGGTCTAGCTGTTGGATGATGCCAACGTAGGCGATGGCCAAGAGGGAGACTTCGCGCCAGGGCGCGTCGCCGACGTGGCTGCCGATGAAATCGACGATGGGGCGGCAGTCGCCCTGGCCCTGTAAGGCGATGGCCATTGCCGCCAGGTATTCCTCAAAGGTGAGGTGGATAAAGCCGTACTCACCGGGGCCGCGCTCCAGCAGTATCCCGGCGTGCTCGCGCACGTCGATCAAGAATTGGCGGGCGGCGGCCTCGGGATCGGGTTCGCCGCGCTCGGTGTAGATGGACTCCAGGCGGCGGCGCAGGTCTTGCCGCTTGACCAGGCCCACGCCGGGGTTCTCTTGGTGCATCCAGAGGGCCAGGGGGGCCAGGATGCGGACGGTCTGCACCACGTCGAGGTCTCGGACGGGCGGGCGGCCCAACCCCCGCGCCCGGTTCCAACTGGAGAGCAGAGTGCGCACGTACTGGTCATAGAGTTCGACGCGGCGCTCGGGCAGCGTGACGCCTTGGCGCTTCATCAGGGCCAGGATGGTGAGCAGGAGGGGGTTGGCGGCCAGGCGGCGCACGCCGGGGTTGTGCTGAATGGCGTCGAGCAGGTCCCGCCGCTCCCGTTTGGCGTCGGCCTGGGCGACGGCGCTATCGCCCTGGGCCTGCTTTTCGACGGCGGACGTCCAGCGGGTGACAAAGGTGTCGATCTCGCTGTCCTCGAAATCGATCAGGGTGCATTCGTGCAGGGCCTCGGCCGTGGGGCGGACAGCGCGGTAGCCGACGATGCGGCTGGTGAGGACAAATTTGTTCCCGGCGCGGCGGTGGATGGTATAAAAGTTGACCACGCGCTCGACGACGACGTGGCGCAGGGAGGGGTCTTTGACCTCGTCCAGGCCGTCCAGCAGGATCATGGCCGTGCCTTGTTTGAATGCCTCGTCCAGCATCGGGGCGATGGGCAGGTCGGCGCCGACGGTGTCGTGAAAATAGGCGGCGATAAAGTCGTCCAGGCGCACGTCGTCGGCGGCGAGGGCGTTGGCATAGGCCGAGAGGGGGACGAGGACGGGCAGCCGTTTCCCCAGTCCCAGGCTATCGCCTTGGCCTAGGGCCAGGCGGAGGGCGACGAATTTGAGAAAGGTGGTCTTGCCCGCACCAGGATCTCCCAAGATGACGAGACCATCGTGCTGTTGGAGCAGGTCGAGGACGGGTTGGGGTTCGCTGAGGCGGCCGGTGATGGCCTGTTGTTCCTCGTCGGAGAGTTGGCGACCAGCCAGACGAAGGTCGCGTTTCCAGGTCTCGCCTTCGGGCAGTTCGAGGCGGGCTTTGAGGGGGACGTAGAGATCGAGGAGGGGCAGGCGGAGGGGGACGCGGTCGGAGACGCCCATGCCCTTGAGGTTGAGGTAGCGATGGCGGTCGAGCAGGTAGTGGAGGTATTTTTGGGTGGCCTGGTGCAGGGCGGCGGTGGAGATGCGCGGGCGAAAGGTCTTGAGGATGTCGTCAGCGGAGCGGTTGACGATGAGGTTGAGGTCGCGCCCGGCGAAATCGCCGCCGCCGGTGTCTACCTGGCCGGAGATCGTAGCGCCACCACCGGTCTGTATTTGGGTATGCGTCGCGGGCGCGGGGGGTTCGGCGCGGCGGCGCAGGTAGCCGGATACGGCCAACGCGGCCGCGCCCAGCCAGAGGAACAGTTGCACGAGGTCCGCCGTGCCTTGGATGAGGTCGCTGTTGGTTCCCACAAAGGTCAAAAGTGGCGGCAGCCAGAGCCGTGCGGATAGGGCGAGGGCGGCCAGTAGCAGCGCGAGGATCAAGAGGATCAACCACCGTTTCATCGTTTTCTCCTTGTTGTGATGCGGTCAGGCGTTGTTCAGAAACAACGTTAGCGGCCTACATTTTGTTGGTGGGACAGGTCCCCCCGCACCGCGCCGTCGAGCGGTCAGGGCGCGAGGGGACGAAAAACGATCTGTCCCTATAGTATTTGGCCGGTCGCCGTTTCTGCTCGGAAAATCCCGAACAAGTTCGGGCATCCAGGGTGTCAGTTGAACGGCGAACGCGACCGGGACCGGGCTGGTTTTCGGAGAGCGGACACGAGGCCCGCCCTTTTGTGCTCCGTCCCGCGTTCTTGAACGTCGGGATTTACCGGCATACTGAATCGCTAATTATTGTTGTCACATCCTTGCTCAGGGAGGGTTTGTAACCCGACCACACTGGTTGCAAACCGGATGAGAGCAAGGGATACCGTCACCAAAATTTCGCAAAATTGAACTAGGGACCTTAACAAAATCATAAACCTGTAGTAACCTAGCGCGAGGAGGTTACAATGGTCTACAAATGGCTGATCAATTGGCGCACACTAATGACAACAGGGCTA
>JAAEPZ010000153.1 GCA_024231955.1 bacterium
GGAAAACAGGCCTCGACCAGACTCACCCCAGGCTCCTATGGGGACGTCTTGGTAACGCCACCCAACCGCAGGGGGATCGCAAATGCCTGATCACAAAAAAGACAAAACCGGAGAGCGGACGCACCAGCGCTACGGCTGGCAGCACATTGTGGAGCGTGTGTTGAAGGGGTACGACTTTGACGAGCCGCCCTGCCTCGAGGCATTGCGTTCGCGAGCGGGGCTGGCGTTTCGGGTCGACGCCGTCACCGCCGGCCAAGCAAAGCGATATCTTCTGCGCGCCATCAATCACAACTTTTATTCCGCGGCCGAGATCCGCTCCGAGCTTCATTGGCTCACCGCCCTCGACTGCGAAACCGACCTCACGGTACAAACCCCCATCCCGCGAGAGGATGGAGAATTCCTGACGTCTTCGTCGCAGCAATGGAACTGGACGTTGTTTCAATGGCTTCCCGGGACCCACATCGATCCCCAGACGATCCGCGAGGACCAATGCGAACGGCTGGGGGAGCTGCTGGCGAAAATCCATCTTCACAGCGAAGAATTCTCCCCGGCGAGCTGGTTCGTGCGCCCGGAGTTGGATTGCCGCAGACTGATCGGCGACGGTGAGTTTTCCCCGCCGCCCGACGGCGGCGCGGTCTTTTCGCAGGATGAATTTCGCTTGATCAATCAATTGGCCGATAACGCGCGCGATCGTTGGGCCGAGGTAAGCAAGAGCGCGGGAGCGCGGCGGCTGATTCACTCCGA
>JAAEPZ010000154.1 GCA_024231955.1 bacterium
CTGCTGTCGAACATGCTCGTCGGGGTGAGCGCCCTGGATCCGCTGATTTTCGTCCTGATGCCGGCGGGCCTCGTCGCCGTGGCCCTGCTGGCGAGCTTTTTCCCGGCCCGCCGAGCGATTCGGGTCAATCCGTCGAGCTCGTTGAGGGCCGAGTGAGGGGGGGCGAGCCGTGACTGGCCGTGGGGCAGTACCAGGGTCGCTCCGCGAGGAGTGGCGACGAAGTGGTCCGGCAGGGGCGAGCTCCTTAGATCCTTACCAGTCAAATTCCGCGCAAAATGGTCAAAAGTTTGTACACGGCCTCCGAGAGGGGCTCGTTGAGATACCACTTGGCGAGAGCCGAAGTATCCAGATAGGGACCGGTCATCTCAACGCAGCTCCCGGTCTTCCCGGATCAGCTCCGCGCTTGACGCCAGGGTGGCAAGGACAAGCCGAGAGGAGAGTGGCCGAAGCCACGTTGGTGGCCCCCTCCCGAGGAGTGGGCCAGCGGCAATGGCTTGTCCTTGTTTCCCGAGCGAGCGATCACGCTTCTGCACAAAGGCAAGCCTGCGTACGCTCCACCAGCCAGGGAGACCCCGGGGTTCCCGCAGCACGCCCCGATGATCTCATCTGCTGGCCCCGGGGCGCGCAGCCTTGCCACCCTTCAATCTTGCCTTTGCCACCCAAAAATCTCCCCCCTTTCAGGCCACCATCATCGCCTTGATGAGCTCCGCAAGCCCTTGCCCTTGCCACCCTGAGGAGGGGGTGGATGATCGGCAGGCGGAGCCTGCCCTACAATGCCGTCTGGCACCATATAGGTAGAGCAGTTCCTAAAATGACCAAAACGCACCCGGCGGTCCAAGCCCGGAGGGCGACATATGGTAGCCTGGGCCTGGTACAAACGGAAGTCGTGGGGAAGTCAGTCAGCGGTCTCGATTTGAACGATTTCCGGCCACGGGAATGGGACCGGCACCGCAAACGAATCATAGGCTCCGGCCAGCGCACCACCCGTTACGGAATGCGTCCAAGCCAGGACACTAATAGGAGTCGGCGGAAGATTATGGGCCTGCCATTTTCCTTGACTATTCGTTCCGCCAACCGGAGACCCGGCCAACCATGCCAATGTTCTGCCGGTAACACGCAAATCGAACAGCCATAGAGCAAGCGAAGCTCCTACCGGATCACCCCAGGCTCGGCTTACGTTAACGGAAAGGGGAGGTGCGGGAGATGCCAGCGACCATTCCAGGTATTCCCCGGAAGCTTCCGATCTCCGCCAACGCCGGATTGTCGAGCCGGCATCCGGATGACGAACAAGAATATACGCACCGTCCGCATAATCCGGTATATTGACAACACCGGTTTGATCGCATCGCCCTTCCCAGAAGGGCAAGGTATTGTCAAGCGCGGCCTGTGCCCGCACCTCGGCGTTAACCGCCGGTGCTCCATCGGAAAGAAGCAACCGAAGCGGAGCCGTGGCACCGATTGGCCGAAGCTCCAAGGTAAGCTCACGCTCCAATGCGGATTCATTGACAAGCTCTCTCGTCCACTCCGAGGGTAGATAGCCCTTCGCTTTCGCCGAAACCGCCACCTCACCCCGGCGGAAGGGGGGAAGCTCCGCGATCCCCTTATCGTCGGTAATGGAGAGAGAGGATTCCCCCCGCTGACCCTCTGCGAATGTAGAGTCCGCGTAAACCTCGGCTCCTGCGATTCCATCGCGTGTTTCAGAATCAATCACGTTAACCCAATAGCGATTTGGTGGAACTTGGAAGTCGACCACCACGCTGAATTTTTCGGCTATCTGAGGATAATCGAAAAAAGCAGGACTCTTGCCACCCTCCAGCCTGACAAGCACAACATACTCCCCGGGGCGAAAAAGAATCACTTCATAATGACCCTGCTCATCGGTCTCGACAATCAACTCATCCTCGTGGCTCATCCGGTTCGTTCGGAAGGTTAGGGAGGCTGAATGTTCCACAGTGCCGCGGTAAACCGTGCCGGTTACATGGATGGGATTGGGCTGAAAGAGTGCCTTGTGATCCCCACCGGTGCCCAAGTCAAGCCATTCATAGTACGCCCACGGCGGCGTCTCGAGTTTTACGTAAACAGCTTCCGTTGGGAGAGCCTCGAAGTTGTAGACTCCGGTATCTGGTGGCAGCTCCACACGGCGTATCGATCGCATCTCTGCCGCAGTCAAGACTTCCAGCGCCATGGCCGTCGGCTTCATTTCGTTTGGAAGGCTGATTTCCACCTCGACCGTTGGCAAGGGTCGAAGAACGCCACTATAGCTCTCCACCTTTCGTTTCCGCAGAACGACATCCTGAGGGCTCAGGAAGACCGTCTCGGATTTTACCTCCAACGTGGCATATGCCCCACCGTGCAGCCCATACCAGAATCCGTAGATGCGATCTCGGGTCGACACGACAATCTCCGGTCCTCTCGGACCCCCCTCAATTCCCCTGATAAGAAGCCCGACATCGTGATCCGATTTCCGAGAGATGCCGCTCGGGCGCGTCAAGGCCACCAATAAGTCACTTCCTTCCCGAGGGGGCTTGGGCCAAACGTATGTTGTTGCGCCTGAAGAGATCTCTACCGGGCGTGAAATCGCCACGTATTCCTGCAATATATTGTCGAAGAGTACTGCGATAACACGACCTTCCGGCATGAGCACACCGTCTCGTGCCGATTTCCCCGATACCCGCCGGGACAGCTCTCGCTTCAGGAACGGTCCTCTACTGTGACTGTCGAGATGGAGCAGGCGGAGGGTGCCGTGTGCGGGCAGCTCGGTGTCGGCCGGGATGCGTACGCTCCCGGCCGGCACCACGGCGGTAATACTGGCAAGACCTTGGCCTTGGAATCTTCCCCCTCCATAAATCATCACCGAAGAAAATGGACTGATCATTCCATTGCCTTCCAGCCAGAACTTGTATTTGTTCGGCGGAGGCTGGAACCATGTGCCGCAGGGATAGCTCCATTCCTCGTCGAGGCTGTCCTGGGGGACCAATCGACCCTCGAAACCGCCAGGTTCTATTGCGCGTATTTCCCCGCTCTCGTCCTCGATTCCGGGCCAGAAGGCAACCGCAACCTTTCCTCCGATAGCACCATTTGAGGCGTCAATCTCTACCTGTTCTTGCGCTAAAGAGATCGCGAACGATGACAAAGCTGACAAAAGAGCCATTAACGACCAGCGAAGAAACATTAAAAATCACCCCTCCACCTGCAGCAATCAGCATGAGTCCCTTCGGTACCATGACTACACCTGGGGAAAAGAAGTTGACACCACCAACCATCTGTATATAGGCCCTGGACACAAGAATTGCTGCTACATTTATAGTTGCAGTACAAATCGGAATTCTCAGGACAGCAACCAGGAGGACATCCGGGCAATGCCTCTCCAGTAGGTAAAGGGATAAGGAGTGTCGCGATGATCACTAATGAGAATGCGGCGGCTTTTCGCATGTCGGATCTCCTTGGAATTCTGAAGTTTCCATATGGGCAACGGCTAGGCGCAACCGGCCGCCGCCCCCTCAGGAAGCCGTAACCGGCCGGTATTGGCCCGGCCCAGCACAAGCCTCCGTCGTCTTGCCGGCGAGTCTACCCGGGCGTAAGGCGGCTGTCAATACCTGCTTTCGGTCCTTCGCGGGTGGACTCGCCCAGCGGGATTGACGAGGAGACCTACACCGTCGGCCTGCGGACGGTATTCGCTCGCCAGCAGTACCTCCCGGCGACCTCGATCGGCATCCTGGCCTGGATGCGGAGCGAAGCCGCCGGTGCCCTCGGGGGAAGCTACGACTCCATGGCCTCGCCGGTTGCGTACCCATGGACCGAGACCGTCGAGATCGAGGCGTTGGAATAGGTCGAGGCCCAGCCAC
>JAAEPZ010000155.1 GCA_024231955.1 bacterium
GGTAGGAGACACATGGATCGGGACATTAGTCTTTGACTTAGCCCCCGGGCTACGCGTCGACGTCGCCTGCTGCGGGTACTGAAAAGTAGAAATACCCGGTGGCGCAAACATCGGCGCTCGCTGTCCAAACGGGCCACCTTGCTTCTGACTATGCGGTCGGCGACTGCGATGGCGTGGGTCATGGTTAGGAGTAGAGACACTCTCGTGCTGACTGCTCGACTCACTATCGGAGCAGCGTCGCTGAGAACCAGCAGCTGGACGATGAGGTCCAATAGCCGGTTCTGGCCATTGTTCTTTTCGGCTTTCACTCCCTGCCGATCCAGCAATTGATTCAGCATCTGACCCTCGCGGGGCCAGCACTCCCAGTGGTCGAGCAGCCCAGCCACAAGTAGGCGGACTCGTCTTCAACACCGGAGGTGGCATCTCAGGGCTCGGTGGAACTCCAGCAAATGGCATTCCGGTAGCCAACAGTCCTGCAGATCCACTAGATCTGGGCGGCTGGCTAGGCGTCCGTGGTTGGAAATGGAATGGCAACTGACTCGGCGGCGGCATATGTCCTGCCTGCTGCGGCGAGGAGTCACGCTGGGGTTTTTGACCCCGACC
>JAAEPZ010000156.1 GCA_024231955.1 bacterium
GGAAGCCAGAGCCAGTGCCGAATGGTACACTCGCCAAGGCGAGATTGCGGGCACAGTGCAGGCGGTGCTGCAGCAACCGGTACAGCCGACCAGAAGAACCAACGAGCCGATGGTGCCGCATATCCGACCGGACCAGCTCCGTGTGCGCAATGCCGGAATTCACCTGCGGGAACAGGCCCGAGTCCAGAATCTCCAAATCTTCATGGACAGGGAACAGGAGCGAAGACAGCAACAGCCTGCGGCCGCTCTGACCGCCGCTGTGGACCAACTGACGACTTCGATGGCCAGACAGCAGCCAGCGCCTCTGTCTAGCATAGCGCAGCCACAGGGAGTGACGCCGCCGCTTGCCACCGACCCGACTGGGGATAACCACATGGACACGGGTGCGACGGAGCCAGACCAGAGCCAGGGCGACGTTTTGATGGATGATGGCCGCGGAGCGCAGGCAGACGAACCAGAAACCAAAGCATCCAAGGAGACCTAGCCGCCGAAGCCGTTTGGTTTTTGTTACGTTTTGGGAGTTGTACCCTTGGTTGTGTTCTTACTGGCGCATGTACGAGTACTGCTGGGGCACGGGTAGGGACAACCCCTCATTTGTGCAGAGTCCAACGTAGGTGGTTGCCCTCCATGCCGGGGTTTGTCCCTCTCTTGTGCGACCGTCCGGTGGTCGGCACTAGAAGGAGGGGGTAGTGCAAGGGCAGTTTTCTCGTTATCTAATTCTCTAATTAAAAGCCTTGCCCGAATCCTGTGGTGCCGTAACGTTAAACCAGGTGCAGAGCCATCTGAAGCTCTGCTTCTCTCATTACGGTATTCCCGATGCATAACGCAGGGAGTGGCAGTCGACTTGGTGTGATACGAAAAGCCGCTCCAAAACC
>JAAEPZ010000157.1 GCA_024231955.1 bacterium
GCCCCCGTCGATGGTGCTACAGTTCTGGCCGGGTTTCTTCAAATGACCATTGCCGCCGCCGCTGCAGTTCAAGATTGACAGGCCGCCGCCGAAGCCATTGGCCAAGCCGATGCCGCAACAGTTGCGTTCACCATCGCCAGCCGCCTCTTCGGTGCGAGCGGGAGACAGCACAGCCGAAGTTAGCCAGAGACAGAGGGAGCAGAGTTCTGGCCCGGTATTGCCCGACCAACAGTGACAGGAACACAAGAGCCGAGGCAGAACCAAAGTGGGAGGCCAGGCAAAGCAAGCTGAGAGCAAAGGAGCATCTCAGGCGAGCAGAGGGAGCGAAGAAGGCAGGTCGAGCCCAAAGACCGCCACATCGACTAAAAAGAAGGGCAAAGGTGGGTTCGACACGCATCCGAAGCCTGGAGAGGCCGGACCGAGCCACGCGGGCTTGCCGTCGCCGGCGCCGCTGGCGGGCCACAAACGCGCAGCGGTGCCGTCTCAGTCGCCAAAGAAAACGCCATCCAAAGTGGCTAGACAGCTTCAGGTTCAGTACCAGCTCAGCCAGCAGGACTTGCAACCGGCACCGGCGCACATCTATTTGCCGTCGGCGCTGATGGGAGCACTGAGAGCATTCCAGACCACCAAAAGGAGCCTGGCCTTGGGCAACGACCAATGGGCGCGCCTCGATCGGGAAACCAGAGCCGGTGAGGTGCTGTACATGCAACATGGCGAAGTTCCGGGTACGACGTGGGCGGTGCTGCAGCAGCCAGTGCAGCCAACTGGGAACAACGAACCGAGAGTGCCTCGGATCCAGGATGATGAACTCCGTGTGCGCAATGCCGGAGCCAACCTGCGGGATCAGGCGCGAGCCCAGAATGTCACCTACTTTCTGGAAGGGGACAAAAAGAAATGGCAGCAGCCAGCTTTGACGGAAGCTGTGGATCAGCTCACGAGTTCGATCGCCAGACAGCTGACACTGCCAGTCGCCATGCAGCCGCCACCTCCCACCGACCCGGCTGAGGACAACCGAATGGACATGGAGATGATGGAGAAGGGGAAGAGC
>JAAEPZ010000158.1 GCA_024231955.1 bacterium
ATCCCCTCTCCCAGTCAGACCCTGCCACCCAACCGGGAGAGGGGACGCCCCCCACCCACCCATTGCCCCCTCCCACTCCGAGAGAAAACGGGGGGCCAAGGGCAAACAACGTGAACGGAAAACTGCCGGGGACGAGCTGAGAACGGGCTCATACCCAGTCCCGCAGAGCTCGCATGCCCCCTGAGACTGCCGTGTCTCGCTGGAAGCGCCGGCTTGAAGCCGGCTCGGGGGCTCTACTGACGGTTCCGCTGCGTGGCGTACTCGACCCTGCGCCTGCTTGACAGGACCATCTGGGCCGGTTAGGCTCCTCCTGCGGTATGGAACTGTCGAAAGGAGCACGAGCGTGAAGACCAATACTGTCGTTGCATCACTGCTGGCGCTGCTGCTGGTAGCGGTGGGCTTCAGCGTGACCGCTGGCGAGCTGCTGTTGCTTTTCAAGTATGAGAAGTACGTAGATTCCGGCAGGAAGCCGACGCGGAAGGTAGGAGACCTCCCTTATTTCTCGAACTCTTCCATGTCGCCGGTGCTCGCCGGGATTGTCGCGATGATGAAGGAGGTGGACAATAGCCTGCCCGCTGCTGAGTATAAACGAATCCTCGTCGAAACCAGCAGGGAGATTGACTATGACGGCTACCAGGTGGGCCACGTGGTCGATGCGGCAAGGGCGGTGAGCTACTTGCTGGAAATGAATGCACGAGCCCCGGCGGAGCAAGGAGGAGAGCCATGAGCG
>JAAEPZ010000159.1 GCA_024231955.1 bacterium
CTTATATTTATCTGAGCCTTTGGCGAATCCTTCTTCTGAATTCTGAATTCTGACTCCTGAATTCTTGTTAGCACTCTTCAAGGCATAGCCAAATATCTCTGACCTGGCCCAAAGGACCAGGTTTTTAACACCAAAATAAATTTTGTCTGTCTTTACACAGGCGGAACGATGGATAAAACGCTATTCGTTCGATGCAAGGAAAAGAAGACTTGACCAGACGCCGGACAATACATACAGTGTACATAGGAACTTGGCATGCCCTACCAGAGCCTGATCAACCTCTATCTCCGAGACTGCGCCCTGCACCGCAAAAAGCTGCAGCTCAAGTGGGCATCGTAGGGAAGTCGAACAAGATGCCTGGACACATACCCTGAAAAGCCGCGCTACGCACCATAGGTGTTAACTTAGTAGTAGGGGAAGTTGCAGGAAGCCGGAGACCATATGCCAAAAAGCACATCCGCAGTTACGTTGTTCATTCCATGCCTCATCGACAGCATGTACCCGGAGGTCGCGCACGCCACCGTACGGCTCCTGCGCAAACTCGGCATCGGCCTCTCCTACCCGGCCGGGCAGACGTGCTGCGGCCAGCCGGCCTTCAATGCCGGGTATTGGAAAGAGGCCCGCGTTGCGGCTGAGCACTTCATTTCCGTATTTGCGGATGCCGAGACGGTGATCTGCCCTTCCGGCTCATGCGTATCCATGGTGCGCAATCACTATCCCGAACTCTTCAAAGACAGCCCCCGTTTGCTGAAAATGGCGCAGGGCATAGGGTCAAGGACATTCGAACTTACCCAATTCCTTGTGGACGTGCCGGGGGTTGAAGATGTGGGGGCCCGGTTCACGGGCACGGTCACGTATCACGACTCGTGCCACCTCCTGCGCGGCATCGGCGTAAGGGACCAGCCCCGCAGGCTCATCCAGGGCGTGAAGGGAGCGCACTTCGTTGAAATGAAGGATTCGGATTACTGCTGCGGTTTTGGTGGGGCATTTTCCGTCAAGTACCCCGGGATTTCCACGGCCATGCTTGAAAGCAAGATAAATAACATCATCGCATCAGGCGCCCATGCCGTGGTGGGATGCGACATGGGCTGCCTCATGAACATCGAGGGGATGTTGAGCCGGATGGGTTCTTCCGTCCGGACCATGCACATTGCACAGCTCCTGGACGGTTCGCCGCACTCTCAAAGTGGTGGGGCATGAGCGCCATAAGCACGGAAGACTACAGAAAGACGGCACAAGAGGCCATCGAGGACCATGTCCTGAAAAACGCCCTCGCAAATCTTCAACAGCGGTTTGGAAGGGGCGCGGCCGAGGCATACCTGAACCTGCCCGAAGGGCCGGGGCTGCGCCTGAAGGCCCGCGACGTCAGGATGGAGGCCATAGGCAACCTGGACGCGGTTCTCGTGGAATTTGCGGAAAATGTCCGCAAAAACGGGGGGCATGTGTTTTTTGCCCGGGACGCAGGTGAGGCGGTTTCATACTGTCTGGAGGTGGCGCGGCGCCGCAATATAAAGAGTGTGGTCAAGGGAAAATCCATGCTCACCGAGGAGGTCAACCTCAACCCGTCACTCCAGGAAGCGGGCATCGAGGTAACGGAGACCGACCTTGGCGAGTACATTGTGCAACTGGCTGGGGAGCGCCCTTCCCACATACTTGCGCCTGCCATCCACAAAACCAGGGGCGACATCGGGAAACTCTTTGCCGAGAAAATCGGCATCCCTTACACCGATGACCCGACCGCCCTCACCATTGCCGCCCGAAAGGCCCTGCGCGAAAAATTCTTGTCCGCAGACATGGGAATTTCCGGGTGCAACCTGGCCTGCGCCGAGACCGGGCACATCACCACCTTGAGCAACGAGGGCAACATCCGCATGTGCGCGACAATGCCGCGGGTCCACCTGGCATTCATGGGCATGGAACGGATTGCCCAACGGCTCCGGGACCATGATATGCTCCTGAGGCTTCTCACCAGGGGGGCGTCGGCCCAGGAGATGCCCACCTATGTGAGCTATGTGGGAGGCCCGGCATACCCGTGGCAGGCCGACGGCCCTGAAGAATTTCACGTGGTGATAGTGGATAACGGCCGCACAAAAATACTTGCCGATGAGGATTTCCGTGAAATGCTCTGCTGCCTGCGCTGCTCCGCCTGCCTGAACATGTGCCCGGTGTATGCCCAGATCGGGGGGCACGCATACGGCCATACCTATTGCGGCCCGGTGGGCGCGGTGGTGACCCCGCTTATGAAGGGGATCAATCGGGCAAAGGACCTGTGCACGGGGGAAACCCTCTGCGGCGCCTGCCGTGATGCGTGCCCGGTGAACATTGACATCCCGCGCATGCTCCTCGGCCTGCGGGCAAAGCTTGCCCAGGGGGACCCCCGATGGGGGGTGCGGCGGGCGGACAGAAAAGAAAAGGTCTTCTATTCCCTGTGGTCGCGGCTCGTGGGGAATCGTCCTCTTTACGATGCCTTTCTCCGCGCGGCGGCGGCAGGTCAGAGGCTCCTCCCCAGGCAGGCCGGGATGATAACGCGGCTGCCGGGGTCCATGCACGGGTGGACAAAGAGCAGGAACATACGGCCCGTGGCGGGCCAAAGCTTTAACCGGCAATGGCGGCGCACGGAGGCAAAAAGAAAGGGTTGACCCATATGAACTCTGACGGGCAGGAAAGGTTTATCAAAAGGGTGAGGCAGGCCCTCGGAAAAACCTCGCCAACGGGGCCGGGGCCGGCCGACCCCTTCCCGGGCGGTTCTCCGGATGAACCGGCGCATGTGATCGAGACTGCCGGGAACAGGGATGCGAAGCAAAAGCAACGGCTGGTTGAATGCCTCATGGAATCGGCCCGGCGGCATGACATAACGGCCCACATTCACGCCGGCATGCAAAGCGCCGCCCGGGAGATGGCTGCCATTGTCCTGGAGCAGGAACCCGAATGGGGCGCAGAAAAAAGCGTTGTTGCCTGGCGGCACCCCCTTGTTGAAGGGCTGAAACTCCCGGAGGCCCTGGCCCCCCACCGTGTACCCGTTCATTTCTGCGACCACGATGTTTCTTCACCCGTCGAGAAACAGGTCTTTGTAACGAAGGCCGCCACCGCCTGCGTGGGAATCACATCCGCAGACTTCTGCCTTGCGGACTCGGGCACCCTGGTGTTGAAAACACGCCCCGGGCAGGCGCTCAGCGTCTCCATCGCCCCCTCTGTTCACATGGCCGTTTTTGCGGCGGAACAGATCGTCGCCGACCTCAAAGAACTCTACGCCCTTTTGACCTGCGAGCCCGGGCACGCGGCCGAAGGGCTCACCCGCTCTATGACGTTTGTGTGCGGCCCGAGCAAGACGGCAGATATCGAGGCAACCCTCATCCACGGCGCACACGGTCCGAGGGAGGTCCATATCTTCATTATCAGATCGTGATGGTTCAGGAGACAACAGGAACAGACCATGTTGATCAAAGGCACACTTCAAAGAGCCGTGGAACTCTACCCCCACAAAGAGGCTGTTGTGAGCGAAGGGCTGCGTTTAACCTATTCTCCTTTGACTCAAATAATGTCTTACTATTACCATCTTTCTATTGAAACCGGTATTTAGCATTAGCAAGCAGGATAGAATGTTAATATTATTTGCCTCGCCCCCCTACTCCCTCCACTCCATTTTTGAGGTCGAAAAGTACGATATAAGCCCTGAAAACACATATTTCCATTGTATTAATTCTGAATAATCTATAAATTAATGTGGTCTGTCCCTCATTTTCCAGAATCAGAGGAGAAGCTACGCATGAAATCATCCGGCCAAAGAACATCCGGCATTTGGGACAATCACCATCGTGGATCAATTGGTGATTTTCTCAAAGATAAGATCCTCCAGGGCTCGGATCTCTCATTCGTCTCCGCTTATTTCACCGTTTACGCATATGCCGCCCTCAAGGACCGGCTCGACCGGATCAATCATCTCAGGTTCCTGTTCGGAGAACCACAATTCATCCAATCACTTGACCCGGATAAAACAGAGAAAAAGGCCTTCAGGATTGAGGACGACGCCCTTTTGCTGTCCAACCGCCTTGAGCAGAAACGAGTGGCTAAAGAATGTTCGGATTGGTTGAAGAGTAAAGTCGAGGTCAGATCAATTGTCAAGCCGGGCTTCCTTCACGGCAAGATGTACCACATGGACAACAATGGCGTTCAAGAAGCCATTATAGGAAGCTCGAACTTTACGGTGAGCGGCCTTGGCCTGGGCGTTTCGGGCAACAACATCGAGCTTAATCTGGAAGTTGACAGCGCCAGAGATCGAAAAGACCTTAAGAATTGGTTCGACGAAGTATGGAACGACAACACACTTGTCGAGGATGTCAAAACGGATGTCCTGAACTACCTCGAACGGCTATATGAGAATCATTCGCCGGAGTTCATTTACTTCAAGACACTCTTCCATATCTTTGAGGATTACTTGTCGGAGGCGGAACGTGGCGGTCTCCTCGACGAGAAGACCGGCTTCTTTGAATCCGACGTGTGGGACATGCTCTATGAATTCCAAAAGGACGGCGTAAAAGGCGCGATCAACAAGATCTTGAAGCATCACGGCTGCATCATCGCAGACAGTGTCGGCCTGGGAAAAACATTCGAGGCGTTGGCAATCATCAAGTACTTTGAACTTCTCAACGGTCGCGTGCTCGTTCTCTGCCCCAAAAAGCTGGAGCATAACTGGAAGGTCTATCGCGAAAACGATACACGCAATCCCCTCCTCAGGGATCGGTTTGCGTTCACCGTGCTGGCTCATACCGATTTGGGCCGGGCTGCTTATGAAACTCACAATTGGGGCAATTATGATCTCGTGGTTATTGATGAGTCACACAACTTCCGCAATAACGCCCGGGGCAAAGTCCGGGAGGACGGCACTCACAAGACCACGCGTTACGAGTTTCTGATGGAACGGGTTCTTCAGACGGGCGTGGATACGAAGGTGCTTCTGATCTCGGCAACACCGGTGAACAACAGCCTCAAGGATTTACGAAATCAGTTTCTGCTGATCACACAAGATCAGGACACGGCTTTCCACGAGTCGCTTGGCATCTACAGCATTGCCCAGGCCATGAAGAATGCACAGACCCACTTCAGCCAATGGGCCGACCCGAAAAAGAACCCGAAACGTAAGGTCAGCCGCCTGCTCGACGCCCTGGATTCCACATTCTTCAAGCTGCTTGACGAACTCACGATAGCGCGGTCCCGGCGCCACATCATCAGCTACTACGGGACCAAAGGTATGGGCGAATTCCCTGAAAGGCTCAAACCAATGGCCCTGCATCCGGCTACGGATATCAAGGGATACTTTCCGTCCTACGATGACCTGCATGCGGCCATCTCGGAATACAAGCTGACTATCTTCAATCCGTCCGCCTACCTGGAAGACGTCCATGTAAACCGCTACATAAAGGACGGCGAGCAACTGCTCCTTTTCAACGACCAGAAAAGCCGTGAGTCCTATCTGATCGGCATGATGCGCACAAACTACCTGAAGCGGCTCGAAAGCTCCGTGCACAGCTTCGAGGTGTCGATCGACCGGACAATCAGGAAGATCGATGGCCTGTTGGAGAAGATCGACCATTTCGAAGGCAACTTCGATGAATACACTAATCCCGATCTGTTCAAGGACCAGGGAGACGAAGAGGAGGCGGAGCTGCTGGAAAGGCTGATGGTAGGCAAGAAACTCCTGATCCGCCTGGAGCACCTGAAACGCGAGGAATGGAAAAAAGACCTCAACAAGGACCGCAAGCAGTTGATCGCCATCCACGAAAAGGCTGCGGCCGTTACTGCGGACCGGGACGCCAAGCTCCGGGAGTTGAAGCGCCTGATCCGGGACAAGATCAAGCGCCCGCTTAACGATGACAATCGGAAAGCGCTGGTTTTCACCGCCTTTGCCGACACCGCGCAATACCTCTATGCAAACCTGAAGGACTGGGTGTCTGAAGAGCTGGGCCTGCACTGCGCGCTGGTTACCGGCACAGGCGACAACCGCAGCACCTTCAAGCAGGCCGGCTATGCCCGCCAGACCGATTTCATCTCCATCCTGACCAATTTCTCGCCCCGTTCCAAGCTTCGTGAAAAGATGCCGAACATGCCGCAGGAGGGCGAGATTGATATCCTCATCGCCACCGACTGCATCTCTGAAGGCCAGAACCTCCAGGACTGCGATTATCTCATCAACTATGACATCCACTGGAACCCGGTGCGAATCATCCAGCGCTTCGGCAGAATCGACCGCCTGGGGAGCGCCAACAAGCAGATTCAGCTCGTCAACTTCTGGCCCACCGACGACCTGAACAAGTACATCAACCTCAAAGACCGCGTCGAAGCGCGCATGGCCATGGTGGATATTGCCGCCAGCAGCGCGGACAACCTTCTCGATCCCGATCAACTTGAAGCCCTGGTTGCTGAAGAACTGACCTATCGTGAGAAGCAGCTCATCCGGCTCAGAGACGAGGTGATCGATCTGGAGGAGATGGACGACAACGTATCTCTGAGTGAATTCACGCTCGACGATTTCCGGGTTGAACTCATGAATTTCCTGGCCAACAACCGTAAGCTGCTGGAGGACGCCCCGCTGGGCCTCTATGCCGTGACACCTACGCTTGATGAAATGAAGGGCGCAACATTGTTTGACAAGAACTGGCATGAGATCGTGAAGCCCGGTGTGATATTCTGTTTGCGGCACAGGCACCCGCCCAAAGCCAAACGATCCTCCAAGGTTAATCCCCTAGGGCGGTATTATCTGCTCTATATCCGCGATGACGGCACTGTCCGCTTCACCTTTACCCGGGCAAAGAAGACCCTCTCCATGTTCCGGAAGCTCGGTGTCGGCAAGGCCGCGCCGTATCAGGCGCTCTGTGACCTGCTTGACCGGGAGACGGAAAGCGGCGCCAGGATGGACAAGTACAGCGATTTGCTGGTAAAGGCTGTCAATGCCATTGCCCGCACATTCCAAAAACGGACCGCTGCCGGGCTCCAATCAGGCCGGGGGTTTGTCATCCCCGACAGGCAGGAGCAGGCCACCGAATCCTCTGATTTCGAACTTGTCACCTGGCTGGTGATCAAAGGGAGGCAGTCATGAGCAGGGTCAGAAAAAGCGGCGGCTATCGGGAACTGCGCACATTTCAGTGTGCCACGCTCATTTATGATGCCACCTATTGGTTTTGCGAGAAGTATTGCGATAAATACTCTCGTATGATCGATCAGATGGTGCAGGCCGCCCGCAGTGGACGCCAGAATATCGCCGAAGGCTCGAGGGCTGCTGCTACGTCCAGCCACACCGAGTTGCGTCTCGTTAATGTTGCCCGCGCCAGCCTTGAGGAGTTGCTGCTTGACTACGAGGATTTCCTCCGGCATCGCCGGCAGTCACTATGGGGCAAAGATGATCCCGAGGCTCGGGCCGTTCGACGTGTAGCGAGTGATCATCAGTCCGAATGGTCGGATTTGACCGATCAACAACGAGCCATGCTGTACGCCGGATGGCTCGAACATGACGACCCTTTTGTTCGCGCCAATGCGCTGATCTGTCTGATTCACCAGACGAACTACCTGCTCGACCAGCAGATCGCCGCGCTCGAAAAACAGTTTGTTGAACAAGGCGGCTATAGCGAACTGCTCGCCGCAAAACGGCTTAAACATCGGTCAGAAAGGTCTGATCAGGCTGATGGGTCAAGTTTTCCGCCTTGCCCGCAGTGCGGAAAGCCCATGGTATTGCGTATGGCAAAGACCGGCCAAAACGCCGGAAAACAGTTTCTCGGATGTTCCGGCTACCCTGACTGCAAAGGAGTGACGAATTTGTAGA
>JAAEPZ010000160.1 GCA_024231955.1 bacterium
ATAGATATCGCTCCGTCGCTGGAAATTTTCCGCTGATTGGCTTGAATCCAGTATACTGCACATCTGTGCAGGTGTCAAGCAGAAAATACAAAAAGCGGCCCCGAAAGCGTCCGCCCCTCGCTGGACTGCATTTCGGGGCCTAAAGGCGCTGTCCCTCAGGGACGCTGTCCCACAGGGACTCTGTCCCACAGCGACGCTGTCCCACAGCACCTTAGAAATCTGCTTCAAATAGAAATAACGGCCCTCTATAGCACCCCGGGAAGCTTGGGGGCTTCAAGGGCCGAATCGCCTCAATCCTCCAAGACAAAATCTACCCGGTAGGTCACCCAGACAGCCACCGGTTTGTTGCTCTGAATTGCCGGCTTGTACAGGTACTGGCCGGCCACTTTGAGAGCGGCGGCGTCGAGCTGTTCAATACCTGAGGACTTGTAGACGACGGCTTCGAGCACGGTCCCGGTCTTACTCACCAGAGCCTTGATCCAGACGGACCCTTCCAGTCCCGCCCTTTCGGCGAAACGCGGATATTTCGGGGGGACTTTCTTGATGAGTTCGGCCTCGATCTCAACTATCACGAAGGAGTTTATTGACGGCAGAGCCTCGACCAGATTCGGATTGACCGCAAACGCCCCCGGCTCGCCGGGTTCATCAGTGCCCCAGCCGATCATGTCGGCGCGATCCGCCTGTGACATAATCACGGCATCGGGATCGGC
>JAAEPZ010000161.1 GCA_024231955.1 bacterium
AGGGCCAGTCCGACCCGGTAGTTGGCCTCCGCCAGGCCCAGCTCAGAAGGCGAGCCGTCGGCATACTTGTTGAACTCGGACACAACCACGCCGGTGACCGCTCCCCAGGGTTCGTACATGGAAGAAAGCCCGGAGGCCTCCCGCACGCGTTCGAGACCGTAGTCAAATTCCGGGTCATCGGCTTTCAACGCTCGCAACGCCGCCAGTTTTTTTGCGGACAGGTCAATCATGGCCGTCTGGTATCCGACCGAAGTCCAGACCGCGCGGTGGGAGCGAACCAGTTGTATCTGCTCGTCGTACCATGTCCCGAACTCCTCTTCGGTCGCAAATGTCTGCGAAGGCTCGGCGTACTCCGGCATACCGCCGGCGAGAACGGCGTTTAGAGACTCGGCGTTGTCGGTCGCTTTTTGCAGGATGGCGTCAAAGCGAGGGTCTTCCAATAACGAGGCGAAGTCCTGGTCATATGAAAGATTATCAGGCTGGTCAAAACCGTTGGCGACCAGTTGATTCAGGTAGTTGAAGGCTTCGTCAGCATTCCCGAATCGCGCATAAGCGCAAGCAGTGTGATATTCCCGCGCCACTCCGGTCTGGACCAGCTCACTGATCTTGGCAAACTCGGCCACAGCGCTGTCAACATTGCCGCCTTCGAGGATTTCATAGCCGCCGTTGATGTGGGCGCGGACCTGGCTCAGGACCGAGTCGCTATAGTACGGCGGGGCTTCGAAATCGGCCGCTTCCTGCTGAGAGCAGGCCAACGCGCCGAAAACAAAAGCCAGCGCGCACAGTGTAATTAGCATTCTCCTGGTTGTGATTGACATCACCTTCTCCCTCTGTGACAATTCTCGGTGGCGGTAATCCGAACGTGCATCCGGTAACCTCGGTACCTGCCAAAGTACGACAAATAGACTTCTCTATCAACGAAATTCGCGAATTGTGAGCGGCCAAAACCACCAGGCCATGCCGAAGTGTCCGAAAACGCACGGTGCTGTCGCTCGGATCGGAGCTCGTTTATTTGTGGACTTGGGCAACTTTCCTCCGTTTATTCAGGACACAGCAAAAGTCTCTCAGGCAGGCAGGGCCGATGGCGACTGACGATGATCAGAATGATCGGAC
>JAAEPZ010000162.1 GCA_024231955.1 bacterium
CAAGAGTTGATCTCTGGATCAATGGGAGCGGCTAAAGCCAGGCTCAGGCTGCAGCAGAAGTCCTGCACATCGCTCACATCCATGTGCTCTTCCCCGTCGCCTTCTTTCTTCTGAGATTGATCTTCTTTGGCGGCACCTTCTTGCTGGAGGGTGTCGAGTGCCCGTTGGCGAAGAACAGCGTCGCTCTTGAAGCCAGGTGGCCTAACAGAGGGGGTAGGGGAGCCGGCTTCACTGCTAATGACAGTACGCTGACCATCATCGTGAATGAACATGCGCCTTCGACGCTCGGTGGCCGTCGGGCGAGTGGGATGCTGCTGTAGGGCGGCGTCATCACACCAGAAATCGTTACTGAGATTGAAATCGATGGCGCGCTTAGCAACTTGACGCGCACGGATTGGCGGAGTCGTATCAGATTGTGGGTTGACCAGAAATGGAATAGGCATGCCGGTAGCTGTCGGCTCCACCAGAGCGAACGTAGCTTCATCCTCCTTCAACTCGCGCTTGCCTCGCTCAATTTCTCGGCGAGAGTCGCACTGCGTTTGTGCGGTCATGCGATACCCCAGCACCGTAGGTATGGGTGGAGTCATTACTGATAGAGCACGTGGCGGTCTGCCGAGGTTAGGCTCCCCAACCCAAC
>JAAEPZ010000163.1 GCA_024231955.1 bacterium
CTATAATCTGAGTGCCTATCAACAGAGTCATCGCAATCATCAGTACCGACGCTTGACTCGCAACTGTCTGTACTTTCGCAACTGAAGCGTTCCTAAGGAAAGTTGGGCGTACTCGCTGAGCAAGGATTAGCTGGAGGAAGCCAACCGAGGACCAAATCACGAAGTTGCCGACCGCTCACCGGACGGCGATAGCACGGATTATGATTCAGAGGGCGATACGGAGATGAAGGCTATCCTGGTGCCGATGCCGTCATTGACGGCTCTACCAATGGCACCGTTCTTTCCGCAGCCGCCCGCCAACAGTGGTGGAGCTGGCGCGCAGGGACAGGAAATACCGATTCCTCTGAGGGACACGTTTGTTAGCGCGGTCAGGCCTGGACCTCTGGTGTGGAGGCAGGATGCCACCGTAGGATTACCGCCGACCATCGAAGCCATGCCGGTACCTGATGGGCTGGACACGGTGATGTCGCCCGTGACTGGAGCGCCGATGCCCCTTATTGACATGACGGCGTACGGTATTGGCCTGTTGAATTTCAACATGGCTCAGATGCATGCGGCGTTGGACACCCACCCGCAGATATTCGAGATGGCTATGGACAAGGAGAAGAAAGAAGAAAAGAAGAAAGAAGAAGAAGAGGACGAACGCGTGGATGGTAGCATTGTGCCGAATGGACAGGACCGGGACGCCGACAAGGATGAGGAAAAGGGTGGAGACCCGACCTGAATGAATCGCCGATCCGCGCA
>JAAEPZ010000164.1 GCA_024231955.1 bacterium
CCCAGGCGACGCCCTGGCTGTTGCCCGTGTCGCCAAGAGGTTGACCATCGGTCGCATCGGCCCAGCCGCCCGCGCCGAAGATGCCGAAGGTCTCGCTCCAGCCGAACTTGTTGTCGTCACCGATCACCTTGAGCCGATAGTTTGCTCCGCTTCCCCATGCTGCGGGGACCTCTCCGAGGGACACACTGCCCGTGTTGGCGATCCAGTCGACAACAGTCCCGATCAGCTCATCGGCCCTGAACAAGTTGACCTTGATCGTTGCCGCCTCGCTGCTCTCCCAGGTAATATCGCCCGGAGTCTCGCCATGGCGCCAGAAGTCGACCTCTCCCGGGAGTGTGACCGGAAAGTATCCCTCCGGTTCAATGCCGACTACCATGTACTCTCTCATGAAATCGCATCCATCCCAATTGCAGAAGAGGTTATCAATGGCGTACCAGGCGTTCTGAGGACCGCCCCAACCATAATTCATGTGGTAGAAGCGTCCGGCATCATCGCGATAACCATCGAGGATGATGGAGTGTTTGTGGATCGTGTACTGAACGGGACGCGGGGGTTCGGCATCCAGCTCCTGTCTGATGACGGCCCAGTATTCGTCCTGCGTGAAGGCGTTCCTGTTTATCCTTGCTATTCCCGCTTTGTAATTGAAGTAGTTCTCGAACACATATAGGCCATCATCCGTATAGGCTGAGGACCCACAAGCACCATAACTCATATCAAAGGCCACCCCCACCTCGTAACAAAGCTCGGCCACGGCATCGGCCTCTTCGGCGGAATAGCCCCCATCATAGCTCGTGAGAATATGGTCCCAGTTGTAGGTGTCGTAGTAATATGCGGACAGATCGCCCCCCCCCACGGTGGTCCCGGGATTGCATGAGGAGTCGCCGCTCCAGGTGTAGGTATGGGTTCCGGTCCCGCTTGGGGGATATTCCCAGTACTTCATTATCATCGCAGCTGCTGTGGCGACACAGCCGACTACGGTACGGCCGCCGTCCCCCATCGGACAGTAATCATTGAATGGAGCATTCTGGTGCCAGTTGCAGACGATCAGGGGATCAACCTCGCTGCGCTCCCCCCTGGCCAGAGTGCTGGCCGGACGCGATCCGTTTTCGACAAGCCACTGCCAGGACTGCTTGTTGCTTGCCGGTGCGATCTCCGGCAGATGATCCAGGGTTCCGAACTCCGCCTCGATGAAATCCAGCGTCGCCCCCATGGTGTCCATGAGGAGTGCGCTCAGCCCCTCCTCCGCCGTGGGATCGAAATCGGTCTCGGTCGACCAGGCCTTGATCGCCGGCAGCTCCCTCAGAAGGGAGACGACGATGAAACCGCGCGGTTCAATGGGCACCCAGTAGCCCAGCATCCGGCCGTCGCGGATGATCTCATTGCAGCCTGCGATCTCGGACGCTGCCCGATCACCCCACGTCTCATCGTGTTTGAGTTCTTGAATCATGAAATTGGAGGCCGCGATACCGGCCTCTTCGATTGACATCATTTCGGCCCCCGCCTGAGGCGTGGCCAGAAATATCAGGAGCATCAGAATGGTGACTAAACTTTGTCGCATGGATTACCTCATTGGTTTTATCCCCCCAGGATTGCGCAGTGCTATAACAGCTTATCCGCCCTCCAGCTTCATAGCGACTCATAGATATATTTAGGATGTTTATCGGATATGAACGGGATGTATTGCCCCAAATGCAGCTCCATACTCCCTCCTGAGCCGATATTGTCTCCTGATCACAACCGCCTATGTCACTCACGCAGCGGCCAATCGGCGCTTATATTCAAACGGAAGTTCGGGGATTGCGATTCTCCAATACAAGAACCCCGAGCTACACGTGTAGCCCGGGGTTGTGATTCTAACCGATTGCCGGAAGACGCTACTTGAGCAGAGTCATCTTGCGAGTCTCGCTCATGCCCGCCGCCTCCAGGCGACAGAAGTAGAGACCCGAAGCCAGCGACTGACCCTGATCGTCACGACCGTTCCAGACTACGGCATGCGCGCCGGCAGCCATCTGCTCGCCGGACCGCAGCGTCCGCACCAGGCGACCGCCAAGATCGAAGATCCGCAGATCAACGGCACCCGCAGCAGACAGATCGAATTTGATCGCCGTC
>JAAEPZ010000165.1 GCA_024231955.1 bacterium
CCCAGGCGACGCCCTGGCTGTTGCCCGTGTCGCCAAGAGGTTGACCATCGGTCGCATCGGCCCAGCCGCCCGCGCCGAAGATGCCGAAGGTCTCGCTCCAGCCGAACTTGTTGTCGTCACCGATCACCTTGAGCCGATAGTCTGCTCCGGTTCCCCAAGCAGAGGGGACCGCGCCCAGGGCGGCACTGCCCGTGTTCGCAGTCCAGTCGCTGATCATTGTGATGAACTCATCACCCTTGAACAGGTTGATCTTGACGGTCGCCGCATCGCAGCCGCTCCACGCGATATCGTCCGGCGTCTCACCATGGCGCCAGACCACATCCGTCCCCGGCTCCGAAACGGTGAAGTGGCCGAGAGGTTCGATACCAACGATCAGATACTCCACCAGATAGTCGCAGCCCTCCCAGTTGCAGAAGAGGTTATCAATGGCGTACCAGGCGTTCTGCCCACCGCCCCAACCATAGTTCATATGGTAGTAGCGACCGGTGGTATCGCGGTAGCCATCGCAGACGATAGAGTGCGAGTGTATCCGATAGTGGATCGGACGGGGAGGTTCCGCATTGAGTTCTTTCAGGATAGCGGCCCAATAGAAGTCCTGGCTGTTGCCGCTGCGATCGATCTTTTCGATGCCGGGCGCGTACCTGAAGAAATCCTCATAGACGAATGTGCCGTCACTGGTGAAAGCGGCCGATCCACAGTAGCCGTAATCCATCTCGAAGGCCACGCCAACCTCGTAGCACAGTTCAGCCACGGCACTAGCCTCCGCCGCCGAATAGCCGCCATTGTAATTGGTCAGGATCTGATCCCAGTCGTAACCGTCGCTGAAACTTTCTGTGATCCAACCTCCGCCGACCGGATTGCCGCTACTGCAGGAATCATCGCCATCCCACTCGTAACCGTGTCCTCCGATCCCGGATTCGGGATACTCCCAGTACTTCATTATCATCGATGCTGCCGTCGCCACGCAGCCAACGACGCCTCGCCCACCATCCCCCTGCGGGCAGGTGTTGTTGAAAGGGACATTCTGGTCCCAGTTGCAGGCGATCAGGGGATCAACCTCGTTGCGCTCCCCCCTGGCCAGAGTGCTGGCCGGACGCGATCCGTTTTCGACAAGCCACTGCCAGGACTGCTTGTTGCTTGCCGGTGCGATCTCCGGCAGATAATTCAGGGTTCCGAACTCCGCCTCGATGAAATCCAGCGTCGCCCCCATGGTATCCATGAGGAGTGCGCTCAGCCCCTCCTCCGCCGTGGGATCGAAATCGGTCTCGGTCGACCAGGCCTTGATCGCCGGCAGCTCCCTCAGAAGGGAGACGACGATGAAACCGCGCGGTTCGATGGGCACCCAGTAGCCCAGCATCCGGCCGTCGCGGATGATCTCATTGCAGCCTGCGATCTCGGACGCTGCCCGATCACCCCACGTTTCATCGTGTTTGAGTTCTTGAATCATGAAATTGGAGGCCGCGATACCGGCCTCTTCGATTGACATTACTTCCGCCCCCACCTGAAGGCTGGGGAGGAGCAACAGGAGCATCAGAATTCTGACGACACTTTTATGCATGGGTTGACCTCATTGTTTTTGTTATCCCCCTACAGGATTAAGCGAATTATATCATAGTTCCATAGAGGCATTACCCCCTTTCTAACCGCCATCCCCCCATTTCACGATTTAAGATGTTTCGCGAAGGTAATAAGGAGGTTTTTATCCGAAACCTTTCGTCAAAGTCGTCAATCATCCGACGCATTTGGTAATGTTGCGCACATTTCACCTTGGGCAAAGTCAATGCCGGATCCAAGCCCGGGCACTTTCATTTTTGAAAGATCGATGTGATTCGCCCAATACAAGAACCCCGAGCTACACGTGTAGCCCGAGGTATTGATTCTAACCGATTGCCGGAAGACGCTACTTGAGCAGGGCCATCTTGCGAGTCTCGCTCATGCCCGCCGCTTCCAGACGGCAGAAGTAGAGACCGGAGGCCAGCGACTGACCCTGATCATCACGACCGTTCCAGACTACGGCATGCGCGCCGGCAGCCATCTGCTCGCCGGACCGCAGCGTCCGCACCAGGCGACCGCCAAGATCGAAGATCCGCAGATCAACGGCACCCGCAGCAGACAGATCGAATTTGATCGCCGTC
>JAAEPZ010000166.1 GCA_024231955.1 bacterium
CCAACTCCAACGGTGCCACAGGCCCGCCGCGGAGAGAGGAGAGGGCGGCGATGTCCGCCTCTCACCCCGGGACCCTGCCCGCCGAGGGGGGGGGGCGAGCCCGCCGTGAGCTCTGGACGGATTCTGCGACGTACAAATACCTCTAACAAACGAGGCCGATCTCTGGTATGCAGAGCACCCTGCCCACCCCCGTGGGCAAATCGCAACACTAATTACTCTCCACCCGGAGGCGGCAGGATGCTCGTCAAGACTATACTGAATCGGGTACAGAAGTTCCCCTCTTTCGTCTACGGTGACGTACGATTCGCCCATGAAGGCACCGAACTCTGCCTCGAAGTCGACATCGTGCCGCGGATCAACGGACGTGTCCGCTGCTCTGGCTGCCACCGCCGGCGGCCGGTCTACGACACCATGAAGGAGACTCGGCGCTTCGAGTTCGTACCCCTCTGGAACATCCCCGTCTGGTTGCTCTACCGCATGCGGCGCGTCAAATGCAAAACCTGCGGCGTGCGCGTCGAGGCCGTGCCGTGGGCCAACGGCAAGCAGCGTCGCGACTTGGGCGAAGACGGGTAATATGCGAAAACAGGCTGAATGTCCACACAGGTCGATCCTACGAATTCACAGCGCTCTTGTCTGTTTCGAAAAAGGCGCGGCATTGGCCAGCGTCGAATTCTACTCTCGCGCTTGTACCTCGCTAGGATCGTATGATAGCACCGCGTGACCACCCGGCAGCAATTCAACCCAGTCAAGACCAGGATCTGGCCCCAAGAGACAAAGACTCGCCGCAATCTGCCAGTGTGGTTGATCACGCCAAATCACCGTATAGACACCAGGAGCGACATTAGGAATCGAGATCGGCCCTTGTGCGTCTTCTCCAGAAAAGATACTACTCCCAGACATCATCCAATCCCATTTCAACAACGAGCTCATACTCAGGAAACCACCATCCGTGTTGATAATCACTACATGCCCGCTGGTGCTGGGTGGAAGGTCCGGATCACCGGATTGATGAAGCTCAAGAGTACCTCCGGGAACAGGGGGAAGGGTCAGCACCACCATCTCCGATCCGGAAAATTTCCGGCAACCCGACCACAACGACTGTGAAGGCGCCAGGACTCGAAACACTGCCTGTCGTGCCTCCGAGCCAACTCGAATTCGAAACTTCCCTTCGATGTCCGTCGTTCCCCCGCTTTCCGTAGGGGTTGCACTGAATGTAACGACCTGAACACGTGCTCCTGCCACCGGATGCCCGTCACTGGAGAGCACGACGCCATGCAGCTCCTGCCGTGGCCGGAGAACGAGCTCAAGGAACGGAGGGGTAAATCCGGAGTGGATGCTCAACTGAAACGGCTCCGAATCTCCCTTCAATTGGTGTGCCGCCCTTATCGAATATGAGCCTTCATCCAGGGCGAAGAATGTGAATTCACCTTTATGATCCGTATCAGTCCTGGCGCCAATCTCGGACTGCAAATACGCCGCAAGCATCGCTCCGCGGACCGGCCGCCCGCTCTCGTCCACCACGATTCCGCTGACGTCTACGCCCTTCAGGGCCAGGTCCAGCTTCAAGGTCTTGTTGGTAACTGAAGGCTCTTTGATGACGAAGGATCGCGAAATCGCCGGGTCTGCTGCCGTGACGGTGACGAAGAGAACCTTCCGTTCCGGACGCAGCGCCCAACCTTCGAATTCACCCTCTTCGCTTTTTGTTTTCAAAGTACGTTTATCCCCTCTACCGGTCTCCAGCTTGATTTTCGCGTCAATAGGATCTCCATTCAAGGAAACAGAACCCTCGATCCGGATGAGTGGCAACTCTAAAGCAACTGTCCTGTCGGCGTCAAGTTTTACCCACTCCTGTTGAGTTAGCAGCGTTTCTCCAGCTTCGGTTCCTATTCTGATCCTGTAGCCTTGCGGGCTCAGTTCTGAGAAGATCGCGACGCCATACTCGTTCGCCGGCTTCGTAATTTCGTCCCGATCCTCCTTGCCGAGAAGCTGCGGAAAGAGAGTCACCTGCCAGGGTCGACCATCCGGATCCAGCGGAGGCTCAACGATGACCTCGAATTCAATCAACGCTGTGAGTATAAGATCATCCTTAAGGTGGGTCTCGCTGTCGGGGCCAATCCCGAGCGGCTCGACCCGCAGGGGCGCCCGGTGTGGGGCACGAACCTCAAGACGATACTCGCCGGGCGCGATCCCAGCGATCTGGAAAAATCCTCGATTGTTGGTTTTCGCCCGGCTGGATGTCCGGTCGATCCTCTCCCGCGTCGATTCATGCCCTTGCGGCCCGGCGGGCACGAGCATGACAAGAGCATCATTTGCCGGTAGGTCCTCAACCGAGTCCCGGACAAAACCCGCAATCGAACCGCCACGGCGCAAATGGATCGGTTTGATTGTCGCCGTTTTACTTTCCGATTGGAAACTCCACAGGTAAGTCGGCACCAATCCCTCCGCGGCGATGCGGAGGTCTAAAAGACCTGAAGGTACAATTAAATGGAAATTTCCCTTCTCTTCGGTTGCTATCGTTGATAAAAACGACGCGAAGGGTTGTGCCGCCTTTTTCAGGTACAACCACCCTTGAACCGTGATCTCGGCCGGGAGTTCCGCTCTGTCGGGAGGAACCACTCGTCCGGAAAGAGCCACCGCGGGAAACATCGGAAGAACGATCTCCGGCTGGTCTTCTGCACTATGTGCCGTTAACTTGGGGCACCATACTGCCTCCCCCTTGCAGGTGATTTCCCATCTGCCGCCATGAGGCAACGCAAGGGGAAAGGTACGCTCCTCGAGAACCGGAACATGAACCATCTCGGACCCGGCTTCGATCCGGTCGATGGGCTTCGCGACGATCCGGATCGAGCCATCGAGAGGGACCGTTTGGACAAACCGTTGCAAACGTAGGTGAATCGGAGCCGGAGCTTCGTCAGTGCCGAATAGCGCCGCGAGAAGGAAGAGGCAGCATGTGACCATTTCTCAAGTCTCAAGCTTCGGTTGCGATAACGATGGGTCGGTCTCTTTCGGAAGTACCACTGGCCGGCTCACGTACATCAAGCGCTGGTCTGAAGTCCAGTGGTGCGCCGTTCGGAATCACTTCAAAAGAGCTCTGATTGTCGGGACCACATGGCATTCCTGGTACCTCCGGATTACAATCACCGCCACAGGAGGCAGTGCCCTGGCAGTTTGTGCCCCAATTGTAGCAATCGTATTCGCAGACGCTACCGCGACACCACTTATCCTCGTTGCAGTTGACCTCGCCTTCGTGGCCGTTGCATGCCTCCTCACATCGGTCGTTAACGCATTCCCAGCAGGAGGCTTCTATGCCAGGGGCCGTTAAAAGAAAGGGACAGCAGGCAATGAATAGGATGAGTGCTCGTCGTGGATTTCTCATGTGTTCGATCTCCTCTTGTCTCTAGCCAGCACAACACCACAAGGTGCCACTAGAGTTTGGCTTGCCGTAGTTGGCCTGTTCACGTGTTCATCTGTTCTCTGCCTAGCAACAACGCGTGCACTTCTTACGCGAAGAAGTCGTAGTTTACCACTCGCTCGCCTCAATCCCGAGAAGGGTGTTGCCCTTGGCGATCTGGCTCACTACTAGCGCCGAACGGCGTAGAACCGGAAGATCCTGCTCTCGACCACAGAAAAGCGGTGCATCGAACCGGACACGGTCCTCACGCACGATAAGCGGATTTTGACGCCATGAAACGCCGAAGTCAAGGGCTTGACGAAGAAAAATCGATGGGCGTCGACTCGAGGCCCGCCGTCCTAGGCGGGTGTCGGTGGCCCGGGCGAAGGCCGTGACGCCAGGTTCGTCGACGTCCAAGGGCTGACGGTGCCCCGGACCGCGATCGCCGAGCTCCCGCCGGTGGGCCGGCCGATCGTCGAGGCCCTGGCAGCTGGCGGTGGCCCGGACGAAGGCGGTGACGCCGGGATCGTCGGCGTCGCCGGGATGGCCGGCCCCTCGTCCACCCGCTGCGACGTCGGGGCTCGTCGAGGCCCGGGCGGCTGTCGGTGGCCCGGACGAAGGCGGTGACGCCGGGATCGTCGGCGTCGCCGGGCTCTTGGATGTAGGCCATGGGCTCCTTCGTGGTGCACTCATGGTGAAAGTGACTTCAATATTAGACCACGCATCACCTAAGACCACAACCCCCATGGTAGGAAATTTCCCTATTTTTCAGAGGTTTCGTGTTGGTGTCTGTTGTGGAGTGTTGAACCTTGCGGGGTTGCCACCCTGAGGGAAGGGTTTCCGGCCGGGTCTCTAGACCAGCCCGGCATCGGTAAGGGGGACTTCGTCCCCCGGGCCGGCTGGAAGCCGACGCTCCCAGCGTCGTTCACGCGAGTCGCGTTATGGTTTCAGAAGCCAACGGCGTCGGCAGCTCGAGCTGCGAAAGGATTTCATCCGGATCCGCGACGAGGCTTTCGAGCAGTTCCTGGAAGTGCGCCGCCATCGCG
>JAAEPZ010000167.1 GCA_024231955.1 bacterium
AAGACCTCATCCTGGTCCGGATCCCGCACCAGCAGTGCCCCCAGCACGCCACGCAGCCCGGCAACCGTCCACGGACCTCGCGCCCGCAATGCCAGGCTGATGCGCTGGTAGTCGCGAAGCGTCGGCCGGATGCCGCCGGCGGCGAGGGAAGCGAGGAAGGGAGCGAAAAGAAAAGGGTCGGGCGAATCGATCCCTGGCGCTCGGTACGGGGGGTTCGGCGTGGGCATTGCGCTCCTCAGAAGCCTCGATCGCTAATGGTCTCTGATTTGCCGGCAGATTGCAATCGGCCGAAGTCGGCGAATCTCCCCTGAGGTTCGACCGGGGTGGCAGTGCCGCTGGCGCTCAGATGGACAGCATACTACGGCACGTGGTCGACAGGGCGCACCAAATCCTGACGCTCCATTTCCAGGGGCGACAAACGGGCAGACTCGACGGTAGTGGGTCAGTTTGAATATTTCGACTGTACAATGTTGCAGGCCCATATTTTGAGACCGCCCAGCTACACCTGGACGAAAACGAAGGGTTCCCGGACCACCGGGCAGAACTTCTGCGCTGCCCGGAGCGCGATCTCGGCTCGCTCTCTCGCGGGTCTTCCGGAACACTCCAGGGCGTAGAGCGCTCCGTAGGCGACGTAACGGCCAGCCCCCACCGCTGCGTACGGCGTGGCCTCCGATGCTACTTGGAGCTCGGTGCCGATCGTGAAGAGTTGACCGCTGACGCCGACGAGAATCGACCCGTGCTCCCCGAGCCCGCGATCGAACCCGGCAGCCGCGAGAGACCGCCTGATGGAATCTACGAAGGCCGTGGCCATGAACCGTTCCAGATCATGCTCCGGTGGTTCAGGCAGCTCGGTCTCGTACCGCAGGATCTGCCCCAGCCGGTACGAGGTCGTGTAGACGATGCCGTAGGAGTCGACCTGGAAGACCTTGGCGGTCTTCAGGTTGTAGATCTCCGGATTATTGAGCGATGCCGCGGCGCTGTCGGCCGCGAGCAGGACCGTTTTCGCTTCTACGATTCCCAGCCCGCATGTCATCTTGTTCCCCCTTCTCCGTCGGTTCACCAGACCATCTGCGATTACAGGACGGTATCGACTCCGACCAGAATCCGCAAAGATTGAGTCGGTCACGTCGAAATCTTCGCCAGCATTCAGACTGCGAACACAGCCGACCACGTGGTCGGTAGAGTGGTGAGACGGGCTCCGTCCGTCGGCAATACCGCTGGCGGAAGTGAGTCGGCAAGGAGGTTCTCGCCATGAAGTACGGCCCCGTCATCATCTACGACGGCTGAGTCGATTCGCCGGACCCGGGTCGCCCCGGGTCCGGCGACTGTGGAATAATCCGTACATGCAACGTCAACGTCGCAGTGTCCGGCAGGTTCGCGAGCTTATCGCCGAACCGAAAAGAGCCCTTGCCGAGCCGAAATACTGGCGGGAGCCAGTCTGCCGGCGTTGGCTGCGCCACGTCACCGATACTGCCCTCTTCAATCCGACTGAGGCTCTTCCACTGGCCGTTATAGGCGTACGCCTCGCGCTTCGGGTCGTTCGTCGGCAGGAAAGGCGCTGGATTCGATACCGCTGTTGCCTGGCGCTGGCGTACGGAGTCCTGGGGTCGACCTACCGAGCTGCCGGTAAGCTCGACAAGGCGTCACGGGCGCTCGCGAAGGCTTTGAAGAACGCGCGCCGCTGTCCCGACAACGACGTTCAGTCGGACGTCCTGCGTCGTGAAGCCATCCTGCGCGGGCAACTCGCGCGTCAGCCGGCCGGGACGGTCGATCCTGCTGGCCACCGCAGAGCGATCCACTTGGTGAACGCCGCAGTGAGCACCGCCTCGGGATCCCAAGCTGAAGCTCGCGCAAGAATCAACCGCGGAATGCTCCTTCTGTACGTGGGAGACGCGGTGAGTGCCGTGCATGACGCGAGATGGGCACTCGACAAGGTCGACGCTGAGGATCGACCCTATGACCAAGTCGCCGCCCTCTCGCTGCTGATCAACGCGCTGATTGAGGGTGATCAGGCAGACCGCGACGAAGCCGCCCACCACCTGGAGAATCTCCGCGTCGCTCTCCCGCCCCGTTGCCCCGCCGTGCGCGGTCGGCTCCTCTGGGCCGAAGCGCTGCTGTGCTTCCACAATCGCCGCCGCAAGGGTCGCACCCGAAACCTGCTCAATCAGGCCCGCAAGAAGTTCATTCGCTTGAAAATGCACACCGAGGCGGCTGCCGTGACCGCGGAACTGGCCAGGCACGCGCCGGAAGGCGCCGTCGCGCGGCTGTGCCCGGATCTCCTCCCCATCCTCGAGTCAGGACCTGTCCGGGATCTGGTAGAGCGCCTTCGCGAAGCGCGCGTGGTCGAGCGGGTCGACTTGGCGGAGCGGCTGCGTCGCATGGTCCAATGCCCCGGGATCTTGCCGGCTACCGCGTAATTGACACCGACCAGCGCCCATGCCGGCTCCCGGCTTGAGGACGGCCAGCTTCTGACCGCGGGTGGCGGGGTGCTCGCCCTTGCCCTGAGCAGCTCATGGCCCGGGGTTTGGAAGTCCGGCCGGTCGGAGGGCCGGGCACACTGAATGATGGCCTGACTGTCGCCGGTAAAGATGCAGCCGGAATCCCGATGGCACTCCGGGGCGCCAGCCAGACCTGGCTTCCCCTCCTCCTCATCAGATCTTATGGTGAGATGCCATCGAAGGCAAGATCTCGTAGTCTGACGCCTTGACAAGCCCAACATATAGTGGTATTGTTGTCAGGGTTAGCGATGGGACGGGCATTTCTCTCGTCCTGTCGATGTCATCGTAGCACAGATAGGAGGATCAATGGCAGCACTCCAAAGACCTGGCGAGATACCAGGACGGTCTGGGGAGTACATCGAACGTGGCCCGAGAGGAGGGAAGCTCCCTTCACCCCGGCAAGTGACCATTGAGCCTCGTGACGAGAAGCTCCCCCCAACCCAGAAGCCTGGCCATACTTGGGAACGACTCGGCCCTCCAAAGCCGTGAGGTGCCGTAGGAGATCCGAACTAGTGGACCTTCATCCTCCTCCGACACGTAGACCCCGTGGTCCCCCGGGGAGGCCGGTCACGGTCTATGGCACCGAAGGAAGCCGCTCGGCACCGCTCCCGGGGGCCGCTCGGCGTATCCATTTCGTCGATACGCCCCACTCCTTCACTCTGATCAGCACTCTGTCCGAATGGCCAGCACCGCTTCATGGGAGACACGCGGAAGAATCGAGAGCACGTGCCCCTCCCTGGCACCTCGTGTGATCCAAGGGAGCGGTTCGCTCTCAGTCCTCGAAAACGGTCGCAGTGGGGCGAAGAACCTGAGTGCGATTCAGAACCTACCTACTGCGGGAGCATTTTTCGTCCTCGCCCCTAGAGGAACTTACTGGTCCGATTAGTCCGCAATATAGATTTTACGTTTAACCAAAAGGGAAGACAAACATGAAAGACGAAAACAACACTTTGAATGATTCGCATACTACCGATCCTTCTATTCTGTTACTGAGGCCCGACGCAGAGAAGCGACTAGGCATCCAAGGCGATCTCCACGTGGAGGGAGCGCTCCGCGTGGCCGAGACCATCAGCGGAAAGCTGGCGAAGGGTTCCGTCGGCCGGCGCCAGCTCGCGAGAGGTTCGGTAGCGAGTTCTGAAATTGCCGAGGCAGACGGTGGAAAGACAGGACAGGACGCCCAACGTGGGTGCGGCATTAAAACCGCACATATCCAGGATGGCGCTATCACCGAAGACAAGCTACACGAAGAATTAAGCGGCAAGATTTTCGGGAGCCGCGCCAATCGCAAGCTCATATCATTGACGTTTAGCCAAGCGGACGAGGATCGAGCCATCAGAGAGATTGATCTTGGATTCCGCACAAACTACGTAATGGCAAATGGGACGGTCACGTCGCCCTTTGACAAGATCATACGTCCCCACGGCGGAATAACGACAGGCTTTGCCGAGCTATCCCAGACGGAGATCATCCAATCTGGGGTCGGTCCGGTGACGCACATAATAGGAAAGTCCGGACAGCAGGGCTACCTTTCCAGGTTCTCCGCTATCGCTGAGGCCCCGGGGGATAGTGGGTTCCAGGAGAAGGATGGTATCGCGCACGCTGTCCTGGAGTTCAACCAAGAAGAGGAGGTTGTTTCTGTTCGCGTGAAAGAAGTCTCCGATAGTTCTATCACGTTTGAGTTGAGGAGAGCTCACCTGATTCAGGAGACTTCGGCACCACCCGACCAGCTCACGGAATTCTACGTGACTTTACACGTGTTTTGCTTTGGCTGATCGGGAGCATAGGTTGAATTATTAACTTCGCTCGCGAATCAAGTCTGAGGGCGGCCGAGGGCGGACCCCGCCACCGCCCGGGCTCGACGGACCGCTGGCGGCCGAAAGACAGGCGGCGGGACGCGCCTGAGCCCGTCTCTCGGCCGTCCGGGCACTCTTCCCCCGCCACCTGGTGGACGGCAAGTACGCGGCATAGAGTCAGATTCGTTCAGTCGAGGCGTCAGACCGTGAAATTGCCTGCGGTATGACCCGCGGAATCAGTGAACGCACGACCTCGCCAACCCAGCGGGTAAGTTCCGGCCGATCAGTCGATGACTGCGTGGTCGTGAAGCTCGCGAGATGCCGGACGTCCCATGGTTCAACCTGAAGTCCCCTTTTTATCTTTTCAATATGTAAGCGAATTTCATCTGCAATATTGCCCGCCTGGCTGGATGCTGCTCTCTCAAGAGCTTCCACTGATTCTTTTTTTAAATCCGACCGATAGTATGCCTGCGCCAGATCGATCTCCAATAAGACCGTAGCAGAGCCTGGGTAGCCCCATTTCGAGAGCCGCTTTCTGATCGAAGGTAATTGTTTAATTGCGCGCTCAGGGTGGCCGAGACTGATGCCCGTCAACAGGTCCAACCAATCTGCGATTACGGTAATGCGAGACCGAGGAGAGAATCCGATGTCCCTCCGTATTCTGGCTAACCTTTCTGCCACCTCATGGCAGCTTGGATTACTCCTAAGCATCACCAAGGCCACGCTCGAATTGTGCAAGGCGAGCGCATAGTGCTCATCGTGCTTATCGAGGTACTTCATGGCCTCAATATAGAGATCTATCGCCGAGGCATACTCCTGATAACGGTGAAATACGGCGCCCCTTTGTAGTATAATTCTCCCCCGTTCTTCGCGGGCTTGATTCTCCCCTATTCGCGACTCTTCTTCTATCATCGACTCTGCTAGATTGAGGAGCCGGAAAGCTTCATCTTTCACCCCGAGACGGCTCTTTACCGCGGCGTGTTTCCGCAATGCAATGGCCAGCTCCAATGGACACTCACTGAGTAGAAGCCGAGCGATTCGGAAACAATTATCAGCAACATCCAGCTGGTCGTTCACGAAGGCGGATGACCCTACTGATATCAGGCCAAGTCCTTCTATCAGCTGTGACACTTTCTGTCCTCGCTTCTGCAACGCTATTGCCGTTTCCAGACTTTCCATAGGTTGATGGAAAATCTGTTCCCGCCAAAAATCGAAAATTTCCATCCACTCTGCAAGCAGTTCAGTTACTCTCATCGCTGTTCACCAAAAAGGGGCGAGGAAATTTCCCCGCCCTCTCAACTTAAACTTAAACTTCAGCTTCAGCTAGCAGCTAGCCCATTGGATCGATTGCTGGCAACATGGTCTTGCCCTCCGAGCCTGACAGACTGACGCTGAATTGCGACAGTTAGCAGGCTACGTACTCATCGGATTAGGATGAGTAAAGGGCAAGATGTCGATGCCTTGCCACCTCCGATCTGGCGGCGCTCTTGCATTTCGGTTGCGCGTGACGCCTGAATTGGCACGGCGCTCGCTCAGCGCTCCGACGAGCTCCTCGGTCCTGACGACCGTTGTGTGCTCAAGAATCGCGGCCTTGGCCGCCTGCTCACATGCATGGCTCACGTCCGCGTGGCTGAGCCCCTCCGCCGCCTGAATCGCAGCTTGCCAGTCGACGTTGCCCGTATCCAGCATAGACAGCCGCGCTCTCATGACCTGCTCTGCGATCTCCTGCGAAGGCAGGCTGTATTCGATGACGGCGTCGAAACGCCGAAACAGCGCCCGGTCGAGGAGCTTGGAGTGGTTCGTCGCCGCGATGACGACGCTGTCGGAGTCGTCTTGTTCGAGGAACTGGAGGAAGGAGTTCAGGACCCGACGGATCTCGCCGACGTCGTTGTGTGCCGCCCGTTCCCCGCCGAGGGCATCGAACTCGTCGAAGAGGTAAACGCCTCGCCTCTCGTCGATCGCGTCGAAGATGAGGCGTAGTTTGGCCGCGGTTTCTCCCATGTACTTGGTGATCAGCCCATGGAGCTGGATCGTGAGCAGCGGCAGGCCGAGCTCCCCGCCCACGGCGGCCGCGGTCATGGTCTTGCCGGTCCCGGGCGGACCCAGCAACAGCACCTTCCGCAGGGGCGCGAAGCCGTGCTCCCGGAGCCGCTCGCGCTGTCGCTGTTCCAGGAGCATGCGCTCGATCCGCGCCCGAAGGGCAGGGGCCAACGCCATGTCGGAGAGCCGTGCTTTGGAGTATTCAACCGTCAGGAGGCCGGCCAGCTCACCCCGTGGCTGGGCCAGCGGAACCGGCTTGACCCGCGGAGGCGCCCCCGCTGCTCCCGCTTTGATCCGGTCGATCAGTTCGCGCAGCTCTTCGGCAAACTTGCCGTGTCCGCTGCGCGCTGCTTTGGCAGCGACCTGCATCGCAACCGCGTAGAACCGCGTGTCGTCGCCTGCGGCGTGGCTCCGGACAAGCGCCTTGATCTGTTCCGCGTTGGCCATGGCTTCCTCGGCTTCCTCGGCGCCGGCGGTCGGATCATGACCGCCGGCACCGCCTCCCAGGGTCATTGTACCTGGTGGCACGGCCGGGGGCGAGTACCGGGTGGCGCGACCGGGGGCGCGAAGGTGCCACCCTCCTCGACCGGTCCTCCTGGGCCGGCGATCCGGCGATCCGCCGGGCTGGCGGCAGGGATCGGCTGTGGGATACAATCCAGCCGTCGGGCACTGGGCCGGATGGCGGTGTTCCGGCGTTCCGGCACCCCGGCGAACCAAGATGAAAGCAGGAGGACAGGCAGTGCATACCCAGCAGATCGACAAGACGGAGGCGGTGCGGTTGGTCGAGGAGCTACCTGACACCGCGACCTGGGAAGACCTCATGCAGAAGATTTACGTTCGTGAAGCGATCGAGGAAGGCCTTGCCGACAGCGCCGCCGGAAGAACCGTAGACGTCAAGGAAGTCCGCGCCCGATTCGGACTCCGGCCATGATCGTCCACTGGACCGACAACGCCAGCCTTCACCTGATAGGGATCTTCGATTATATTGCCCAGAACTCACCTTACTATGGGCGAAAGATGGTAGATCGGCTGACACGGCGATCGGAACAGATCGGTGATTTTCCGTACTCGGGCCGCAAAGTGCCGGAGTAGGACCGGGACGATATGCGGGAAGTGATCGAAGGTTCCTATCGAATTATCTATCGAATCCTGTCGGATCAGATCGATGTCATCGCGGTGATCCACAGCGCCCGGCTACTGCCTGAGGTCCTTTGAGCCCACGGCCGCTGACGTTGCCCCCTCGGAAGTGACCTGGCCGGACATGTTGGAACCGGCGCCGAGACCGACGGCGTCCGGGTGATCATTGCCGCGGCCGGGCTGGCGGCCCACCTCGCGGGGGCGGCTGCGTCGCGAAGCCTCTTACCGGTGATCGGCATTCCCCTGGCGGCGGGCACCCTGGGCGGGCTGGACGCGCTGCTGTCGACGGTGCAGATGCCGCCGGGCGTACCGGTGGCCACCGTGGGCGTCGGCGAGCACGGAGCGGTGAACGCGGCGCTTCTGGCGGCGCGGATCCTGGCGCTCTGGGATCCGGGTCTTCGCGAGCGGCTGGCCGAGCACCGCGAGGGTCAGCGGGCCAAGGTGCTCGAAGCCGACGCCGGGATCGTCCGCGAGATGTAGCGGACTGACCCAAAGCCGAATCCGTCGGATAGAGTCGTTCTAACGGACTTCGGAGACACCATGAGAACTCTACGACTCTTCGCCACACGTCCTCCCGACCTGCCCCAATCGACTGCCTGGTACCTGGCCGATCTGGGTGAGGCTCGCGGCAAGCAAGAGCTCTTCACCCGCCAGTCGCCGCAGCGGCTCAAGGCGCTCCGCGAGCATGCAATCATCGAGAGCGCCGTCTCCTCGAACCGGATCGAAGGGGTGACCGTGGAAAGATCACGGATCGGCACTCTTGTCTTTGGCAAGCCGCTGCTGCGTGATCGCAATGAAGAGGAAGTCAGGGGCTACCGCGACGCCCTGAAGCTCATCCACGAACAGGGGACCGAGATGGCGCTCGACGAAGCGGCCGTCCTTCGTCTCCATGCCCTCTCCCGCCGGCAAAGCTTCGATGCCGGAAGGTATAAAGAACGGGCGAGCGACATCATCGAGAGATATTCCGACGGCCGCGAGCGGATCCGATTCAAGACGGTTGTGCCCGGCGAGCCCCCCGCCGCGCTGCGTGAGACGTGAAGCTCTTCTCCGGCGGCCTGGAAGAACGCCGGATCCACCCTCTGCTCCTGATGGGTGGCATGAATCTCGACTTCCTGTGCATCCATCCGTTCCGCGACGGCAACGGCCGCGTCTCCCGTCTCCTCCTGTTACTCCAGTGCTACCACCTCGGCTTCGAGGTCGGCCGCTACATCAGTCTCGAGCGGCTGATCGAGGAGAACAAAGACCGCTACTACGAAACTCTCGAACAGAGCTCACGAGGCTGGCACGACAGCCGTCACGATCCCTGGCCCTACACCAACTTCCTTCTCTACATCATCAAGACGGCGTACCAGGAGTTTGAAAACCGCCTCGGCGATATGACAAGCCCCCGGGGCGCCAAGGCCCAAGCCGTCCGCGAGGCGGTCCGTCGACAGATCGGGGAGTTCCGCCTCACCGATATCGAAGATGCCTGCCCGGGGGTGGGCCGGGATTGGATCCGACAGATACTGACCCAGATGAAAGCCGCCAGCGAGCTCCGGTGCCAAGGACGAGGGCGTGGGTCACGGTGGCACTATTTTCCGAATGAGGGTAGTAACTCCGAATGAGGGTAGTGATGAGGGTAGTAAGCCGCGCAGCCTCTTGCCGGTGATCGGCATTCCCCTGGCGGCGGGCACCCTGGGCGGGCTGGACGCGCTGCTGTCGACGGTGCAGATGCCGCCGGGGGTCCCGGTGGCGACGGTGGGCGTCGGCGGGCATGGCGCGGTGAACGCGGCGCTTTTGGCGGCGCGGATCCAGGCTCGGCGACCCGGGTCTTCGCGGGCGGCTGGCCGAGCACCGCGAGG
>JAAEPZ010000168.1 GCA_024231955.1 bacterium
TGACCTCCGAGCGCGGCATCGCCTCGGGCGTGCGGCGCCTCGAGGCCGTGACCGGGGAGGTGGCCTTCGCCGAGGTACGCGGGCTCCGGCACCAGCTGGGGACGATCGAGGAGGACCTCGGGGTACCGGCCGAGCGCGTTCCGAGCGAGATCGGTGGCCTCAAGGGCAAGCTCAAGGACCTCGAACGCGAGCTCGCGAAGCTGCGCATGCAGCTCGCGTCCGGCGGCTCCGAGCCCCAGGACGAGACCGAGGTCGACGGCATCCGGGTACTCGCCCGCGAGCTGCCGCGCACCCCGAGAAACGAGCTGCGCGCCATTGCCGACGGCCTGCGCGACAAGCTGGGCTCCGGCGTGGTGGTGGTGGGCTCGCGCGCCGACGGCAAGGTCAGCCTGATCGTCACGGTTAGCAAGGATCTCACGGATCGCCTGAGCGCCGGCCGGCTGGTCAAGAGCCTGGCGCCCGTGGTCGGCGGCAGCGGCGGCGGCCGTCCGGATTTCGCCCAGGCGGGGGGCAAGGAGCCGGAAAAGCTCCCGCAGCTTCTGGCGTCGGTGCCGGAAGTGCTCGCGCAGCAGCTCGCGGCGGAGTGAGTGAAAACCTTTCCGAGCAGGGGGTCGCGCTCGACGCCTGGTCCGGCGACTGCGGATCGATCCGCTCGCGGCCTACGGCGTCGTCGAGCTCGGCGACGGACACGAAGGACAAGTAGACGCTTGGCGGTTCGACGACAAGGAGGAGCTCGTCGAGGCGATGATCGAGGTCACCGAGGGTCCGGCGCAGATCAACCGTCAGCGGGTCTCCCGGCGGGTCGTTCCCACCGCCGAGGAGGCGAGCCGCCCGAACAGCCGGACAGATGCGTAGCACCTATGCAGTGGATCGGCGTTTGGGTCCTCGATGACCGTCATCACCCTGCTCACGCCTCGTTACCTTGACCAATTCCTATCGCGAACCGCCCGCCGAGGGGCCAATCGGGAAAATGGAAAATGCTTGCCGCCAGAGAGAGAATGGCGCCTTTTTCGGAGCTCTTTCCGTCCCGGGAAGAGGATGAAAGCTTTTCCAAAACCTATCTGTTTCGAGATATATTCACGATCTAGCCTCCTGAGCATTCTTTATCGACTCTATGGATTCAAGTGCGGCGATCCCGTTGTGACGCCCGCCCGCGCCGCCCAGGCGGCATAGCGCGCCGGCAAGTCGACGAAGGAGCGGACCTCGATCATCGACGCCGGAGTCGCCGACGTGGCCAGCAGACCATTGCGACGGTCGATCGCGAGATGACGGTGCACCTCGCACGCGCCGAGGACCTCCTGTCCCGGCGGCAGCCATTCGAGGACGACGCGCGCGCACGCCGGCGTCGCACGGCGACCGCTGACGGCAGGCGATCCTGGTGGTGGACGAGGTCCTGGTCCGCGAGGACTAATGCCCGAAGCGGGATCGCGCTGGGAGCGCCGGCTTCTAGCCGGCTCGTGGGCAAAGCCCACGAACGGAAGCTTCGCGTCTTAAGGGTCGGAGAAGTGGAGCCAGCTCAGCGTTCGGGCCATCGCGACGGCACTGTACCGGATCTCCAGATCGTCCACGGGGCGGCGCCAACCGTTCCACCAGGCGTGGAACGGGGTGAGTCCCGGCCAAGGTCGACGCGGAGCTGAATGACCGAGCAGGGCTCGGTCGCAGAAGGAAATCGCCCTCGCGGCGCTCGACGAAGCCTGTGGGTGAGTTGTCTCTGCTCGAAGGACCAACAGGCCGCTCTTACCGTTCCAGACCCCCACCGCGACCCCTTTTCCGGTTCTTGCCGCTATTTCGATCGTCCGGTCGGCTAAAAGGCCCTCTCAAGGGGGGTCGAGGTACCCCATGATCCCTCAGTCAGTGGTTAAGTTACTGGGGATAGGCTAGTTGACATCCACCACACTTCCGCGTAGAGAGGCGAGCGGGCGAAAGATTTCAATGCGCATCTAGCTGAAACTGCGTAAGATATAAATATAAATAGTCAACCATGCCGCCGATGACAACAAAAACAATTTTCCTGACGCTTAACTAGCTGATTTTACTTGAATTGAAAATCGTCAGGCACCATATAGGGCGGCCTTGACCCCGACGACCTGAGCGACTACGAGCTGGCGAAGATCCGAGAACATATTTTTCTCTAGCCAGTCATCTTCTTCATGGGATCCAGAACCGCCGATAACCGTCCCGCTCGGCTTTCTGAGCCTCGCAGATTAGCCCTCCGCTGGGTGACACGCCGCGCCGATCCACTGCCATTTTCGGTGGAACGAAGCCCGCCTCTGGTACTGAAACGCAACACTATCCTCGTCGAGTGCCCATGGGCCGTCATGCGCCTCGACCAAATCGGCTTCCCCGCTGTCGCACTCCTTGGCACCCACCTCTCCTCCGAACAACGCCAGCTCCTACTCCCCACCACGCGGCTCATCGTCATGATAGACGGCGACCCCGCCGGCAAAAAAGCCGCGTCTCGCATCTGCCAGGGCATGGCCACTCATCCCAACTTGTCCGTTGCCTCGATCCCCGACGGACTCGACCCCGACGACCTCACCGATGAACAGCTCCGGGCAGCTCTCCACCCTTTTCTTCTCTAACCAGTCTCTTCTTCTCCGGGACCTTCCGCCAACCATATCAATTATCGTGACCACAATAGTATCAATTATCGTGACCACGCTCACCCGCGCCTCCAGCTCCTCGGCGGACCAACCCTCGTCCAATGCCCGGCGGGCCATGGCTTCCTTGCGATCCGGATCGGGCAAGGGCAGGAGCGCCCGGTGTTGAATCAGGGTCAGGCGGGAGACCACCTCGGCCGGCAGGGTCTTGAGCTGATGGCTGACCCGGCCGAAGCCGTAGATCGGCGCGTGGCCGAGCAGCAGGTCCTGCCTTTCGAGCAGCGCCCGGAAGCTCGTCGACTTGCTGCGGCTGGGATTGGTGAAGCTGGCAAAGTCGCCGTCGAAGAAGGTCTCCAAGACGTAGTCGCCGACTTCCCTGGCGAGCTCGATGCCGCTCTGTATCGTCCTCTCGTTGATGTAGCGGACGGCCGCGTCGACTTTGTCCGTGTCGACGGGGATGAGCTCCCCGGCTTTTTCCGGTTTCCCGGCCTGGCGCCGGGATTTTGCGCTGGATTTTTTGCGAGCCGGCTCGCCGGTGATAAGTATCAGATATTGGGCGTCGCGATCCCGCGCGGTGGCGCTGCTGTCGATGTCGGCGGAGTGCATACGTCGGCCGTCGCGGAAACCAGTCGTCTTGCCGCTGCCCATCCCGCCATCGACGATCATGTCGCCCGAGTCGTCGACCCGCGCGAGGGCGTAGAAGTCGGTGTACCCGCCGAACGGCCTTCGGACATCCCCGATGCGATCCCGTGCGGAGGCGCTGCCGTCGTTGTCGCCGTACGCCGGGCCCGCTGACGTAGACGCCGAACGAGTTACGCCGGCCTCCTTGCCGTCCCCGATGCTCACTCCGCTGCCTCGATCCCGCGCGGGAACCAGACCACCTAACCCCAGAAAGACCGGCTCGTCTCCCAGACGTTTGACGAACTGGTCGGTGCCGTGGGCGGAGAAATGGAGGACCTCGGCCCCGAGCTCGGCCAGCCGTCCACTACCGCGAGCCTCAGGTTCCCAGAGTTCGGCCAGGCGCTTGAAGAGCTCAACGCCCGCTCCGCTGCCTCGATCCCGCACGACAGCCTCGACGAATCGACGCGACATACGTTCATCTTGCTTAGGATCGTTTTGCAGCTTACCTCTCCCGATGCCGCTATCTTCCTTTTCGTTCCGGCCGATGTATAGATGACTCAATAGAGTCGTCTTGCCTATCCTGCCGCCCGGGAGCTTGAAGAGCCCCGCTCGCCATTCCGGGATTTCATCGGGATCTTCCCCGATACCTACTAGCAGGACCGGTCGTCGTTCACGTCGTTCGTCACCTCCGCTGCCGCGATCCCACACGGAGGCTCTGTCGTCGTTGTCGCCGTCGTCGAAGGTGCATACATCACCAGGAGCTCGATACGCCAGACCCACTGAGGGCTCAGGAGTTTTCTCCGTGGCTCTCTCTTCGTTCTCAAAGTTGTCAACAATCCTCAGGATTTCTCTCGCAATGCTGTCTGCGTTCAGGACTGGTCGTCGTTCGGCCGTATCGCTGGTGAAGAGATACCGAAGGGCTTCCGTGACTGGACCGGGCTCAGGAGTTTTCTCCGTGGCTCTCTCTTCGTCCTCCACGTTGAGCGCCGACTGAACAATCCGCAGGATGTCTCTCGCATTGCGGATATCTGGCCGCGGCGGTAACCCGTTAACCTCGCGAAAGGCGGGCAATTCCAGAAGCAGGCTCTTGAACTCAGTGAGTTGGGGCGCCGTCAGGCGCGGCCCGTTGAGCTTCGTGATTAGCTCCCAAGCCTTGGTCATAGCGTCCATCGTTGTTCCTACTTTCCTCTCTTTAGTTGCAGAACCAGGCCTATTTGGGTCCGGATCCGGGTCATCCAGGAGGCGGATGGCTCCCTTAACACATTGAAGGTGGTAGCTTACCATCGGCGGCTTGATTCCCAATTGCTTTGCGATGTCCTTTTTACGCTTGCCGTCGATAACGCATACAAAAATCTCAACCTGGATAGGAGTGAGCAGAGAAAATAGCGCCCATAGGAAAGGGAAGAGCTCAGAATTGTCTCGCACACCTGGAAGGAGTTCTATCTCGGTATTCTCGTAAGTCTCCGGTTGCTTGCTCTCTCTGCGAATCATATTGCGCGCTGCATTGCGTGCAACCGTAGATAACCATGCCTTAGGATATTGTATAGTGCCGCCCTTATTGAGCCACTCAATGGTTCTGAGATTGGTCTCCTGAATAGCATCATCGACAAGGTCAGAATATCGGTCTCCCAGAATCCGAACAATGCGCCAAAATATTAAGTCCTGATATTTGAGGACATCATCCGGTGAATTGAGCTCCTGGTATTCGGGGACATCATCCGGTGAATTGAGTTCTTCCTGGTATTCTGGGACATGACCCTGTGAGTTGAGCTCTTCCTGGTGCTGGGGATCGGGAGATAATCTCATCATCGTCTGCTTCCCATAGTCGTCTCATGTACATAGCGTGGCGCGCCGACCGGTGGCGATCGGTACCCCGAGAGGAACCCTCTCAGGAGGTTCCTTGAAGAGAGAGACCCGCCAGAGGCGGAAAACTTCAACTGGCTCGGAAAAAATCTGCACCACTCCGCGGTGGTCTCGGACACGATTCTCAGCGGCTTTGGCGAGTTTGAAGGGGGCGCGCCAGATACCAACAGCTGGTGGCGGACATCGTTGACGTCGACGTCGACGCTACTTCCCCATCTCGCCGTCCATCGTCGGCTTCCTAGTGCTGGAGATGGGGAGTGTAGTCTCATCGTCGCCTTCCCATGAGCGCCATCACGTATATCACGTAGCACGCCCCGAGAGGAACCCCCCGAGAGGGTTCCTTTGAAGAGAGAGACCCGCCAGAGGCGGAAAACTTCAACTGGCTCGGAAAAATCTGCATCCGATCTGCACCTGCCTACCTCATGGCGATCCAGAGAAGCAGCGCGATCAATGCCGCCGGGATCGCAACTTCGAAGTAGATGGTGAGGTTCCGGCCCCGGAACAGGACCTTGAATCTTCCCAGAGAGGGTAGCGATTTGGCTGGGCGTTGCATCTCGATTTGCCTCCTTCTTGGCTCCGGCGGCCTCGTTGCCGCCTTCACTCTTAGAGACACCGGCCACCGCGCTGACTTCAAGCCTCTGACGAGCTCACCTAAGCTCGAGAGCGATTGATCGAGTCAACCCCTGACGAGAGCGGCTTCCAAGCCAGTCTAGGCAGAGGCTCATCTTGATTTGCAATGCCGAATCAAGACGGCGATCGCGACGGGCCGGCCCCCTCTTCCGCTCTTCTCGCGGTCAGAGCCGACCTGGTCAACCGCCGCTGTCGGGATGCGGATCTGCCGGTAGATATCTGCTGCCACTCTTTCCTCGGAACCGGACCGGCGGCGGGTGAGCCTCGACCAGGTGGAGCGGATTCGGATTTGAGCCGACACTCAGTGCCGCGTATCCGGTGATGAACGGGGATCATTCCCGGGAGCGACGGTGTCGGAGTCTCTCCATTTGCCCTTCCGATCCTGAATCCGCACTTCTCCCCCACCGAGATTCGCCACGATCTCTTTGGCCTGATTTGAGAATCGTCCGGCACCATATAAGGAATTCTGAAGGAAATCGCCCTCGCGGCGCTCGACGAAGCGCCCGTGGGCGATTTGTGTCTGCTCGAAGGCCCGGCAGGTGGCTTTTACCGCTCCAGCCCCCCACCGCGGCCCCATTTTCCGGTTCGCGCCGCCATTTCGATCGTCCGGACGGCTAAAAGGCCCGCTCAAGGGGTTCGAGTTACCCCATGATCCCTCAGGCAGTGGTTAAGTTACTGGGGATAGGCTAGTTGACATGCACCACGCTTCCGCGTAGAGAGGCGAGCGGGCGACAGATTTCAATGCGTATCTAGCTGAAACTGCGTGAGATAAAAATGTAAATAGTCAACCATGCCGCCAGTAACGTCAAAAATGATTTTTCTCCGCTTAACTAACTGATTTTACTTGATTTGAGAAACGTCAGGCACCATATAGGCGGGCACCATATAGGCGGGTCGATCCGCAACGTTGCGGCCCTGATGCCGGTCCGGGGTCCCCACCTCGTGCTGGTGAACCCGACCAAGGGCGAAGGGCGGAACGGGGGCGTCCCGTTCCCCGCGACCGGGGGCCGGGCGATTTCAAGGGCCGGGCACTGACTTGGTAGGCAAATTTCCTCTTTTTGCAGTGTAATAGCAGGCCATCTCGGTAAGACGCTGCATCAACGTGCAAAACCTCTCGCCTCGATTTCCGCCAAAATACTGAATGTCGTGAATGTCTTGCTCCTCTCTCAGAAGCGACTCGTAGACGCAAGAGTTTTGGAAGCACCAATGCCTTGCCCAACAGGCACGGCATCTCGGAGGAGACGCCATTCTTTCTCCCACATCGTTTTCAGGCAACTTCGGAGAGTGATGGCCGACAGAAAGTACATTCCCCATAATGTATTCTTCTCTTCCAACGAACCGATGGCAGGGAAAGATATCCCCGCTAGGTGTCACACACCAGCCGCAAGTTCCGGCCAGACACCGATGGCGACTCGGCTTAGTGCTCTCAATCGCCTTCATTAGTGAGTGTAGCGGTTCAATTACTAATTGTTCTCCGGCATCCAGAATCCTGCAATACCAAGAAAACAGCTGGTCATATTGCTTCAAAATTGAATAAGCAGACGGCGCCTCATGCCGATTTCGCAACCATTTTCGCGGTTGAGCGCTCGAGAACGCGTGTAAGAGCGATTCTCCAAGTACGTAGAAACGCGAAAGCCCCAGTGCTCTTAAACATTCGGCTATTTCAAGCAAATCGAAATTGCGTGGTCTCCAAGTAGCTTTGGCGACGATGTTTGTTGCCCCGTGAGTATTCAGGAATTCATGAACGTTAGTAGCGATGGTGTCAAAGCTAGGACGGCCTGTTCGAAATGGACGATTGGCATTGTGAGTGCGGGCAGGACCGTCGATGCTTACAACGATAGTGTGGCTAGTGCCGCGTAGTAGTTCGCCTAGCTCCGTAAGCGGATGCGTCCCGTTCGTGCTGACAATGATCCGCAATCTCTTTCCAGTAGCCTTGGATCGTCCTTGTGCATAAGCAATGGCTTGCGTCAACACCTCCTCGTTTTCTAACGGTTCTCCCCCGAAGAAGTTAATACCGACTGACTTCGACGGACAAGTCGAAAACAGCCAATCAACCGTTGCGTGTGCCATTGACAAATCCATGAGAGTCTCTTTCCCCCCGTAGCCACCACCCCCAGCAAAGCAGTACTTACAGCGCAAGTTACATTTATGGGATATGTTGATGTACGCAAAATGGAGATTCCTTTTCCTTGAAATATGCTCGTTTTCCGCTGCGGCTACAAGTTGTTGTGAGTTCAGTTCAGTCGTATTGGTGGTTATCGCGCGCCTGTAATTATGGCAGATTAGTCCGAGGAAGTTCGCATCCAAAATGTGTGTTAATGTGAGATCTCTATCAGAAAGGGACAGCTTAGCCCCCTTGTACCAAAAGACATGGTCGTTTTCAAAGCTCATGGCCAGTCACTGTCTCTCTACGTTCAGCAGGTGCATCCCATACCAACCAAGCCGCATTCACAATAGCATTCCTCTGGATCCGGATCATAACTGTCAACCGCGTCGCCGTTCGGAGGATGCGTGACAGTTTCTCTGGTTTCAGTGCAATGCGCGCATCGTTCGCGCAGTATTGTATGGCCATCCTTATCGACTGTTTCACTGGCGACTTGCCAAGCGTGAGAAACGGAAGCTGGATTTACCGAATGCGCATCGGTTTCTCGCTCGCATTTTGCGCATTTCAATCGAGCGTTCCCGATACATTCCCATTCGTGCCGACCATACTCTTCTCCGCAAATACATTTCTTACCTGTGCATTCGTTTGGTTGCCAGTCATGAGATACGGCTTCTCGAGGGATGGTCGCAGGCGGCGCAACTTGTAGGCATCGCGCGCACTTCACCAGGTCGCTGCCAGCGCATCTCCAGTCATGAATGAAGTTTTTTCGTGCTTGGGTTGGCTTTTCCGTGCCACATCTCGCGCACTGGATGACTTGCGGGTTTTCAGTACATCGCCACAAATGAGAGAACAGGCAGCGCAGGTGCATGGCGTTGACTCCTCTGAGGCTGTTAGAGGTTTCGCGGTCGATCGTTTTCTCTGGCTAACATTCTGAGAAGCACGCTGAAGCCGGACCGGTAAGAGTGATAGGTGGCAAGTGATTGCCACCTATCACCCGAGGCGGGATTTGGGAAGACCCCGAAAATCGGCGAAAATAAAGTACTTAAAGGCACGCCATGCATCCTTCCCAACGGTCAAACGGGGCGAGGGCTTGCCACCTACCACGGAGCCTGTCCAACGCCGAGGACTGCAAAGCCATCCCAGTCCCGATCGGGAGGGAAGCCCGGATCGCCTTGAACCGCCGTCTCCGGTCTGTAGGGAGCGGTACCCGGCTCGCGGGGTGGTCGGCCGGTCGGAGCGGTCCATGGCCGTATGAGCCTCGGGCGTTGGGCTCTGAAACCCGAAGTAGCTCCAGCTCCCGATGCTCGGATCGTCTCAGCGTCGCTTCCGGCGACCGGTTGGCAGCCATCACCGTTGAAGAATATCGGGTTCCGACGATCGTGGCAAGTACGACGATTCCGCAGCGATCGAGTGCGCGCCGGCGGGATGCCCCAGGCACCTACCCGCCAGACTGCGCTCCACTACGCCGGAACGCGCCCCCAGATGTTTGCTCATTGTTTGCTCAAGCGGCTCCCCCTGGATTGACAGAGCGCCTGTGGCGCCCGTAACCTCTCTGTAATCAACAGGTTATGGGATCCTGGGGCCGCTCACACTGGGGCCGGGTCAGTTCCCAGGCTACCATATGTCGCCCTCCGGGCTGGAAATACGGGCAGTCACGAGGGCTTGGACCTCCATTTTCCGCACTCTGATCGGGGCCGGTTGCGCCCAACGGTTTCTACTTCGGCGCCTTGTAGCTGACGCAGTACAGATCCTCGCCGACGTGCGCGAGTGTTTACGGCCGTAAACACTCAGACGGCAGCGAGCCCTACCGGCAACGCTCCCGGCCGTGGCGGCGGTTCGGTGGCCGCGGTACGACCGCACGGGCATAAATGCACCGTGCTATTTCGACGGCGCCGGCTGAAGCCGGCTTTGAGGTGGGTACGGCTCGTTTCGGGAACGACGACTTCCTCTATTCGCGCGCTCAGGAGCAGGCGCGAGTGTTTACGGCCGTAAACACTCAGGGGACGGACCGTGCTAGATCGTCGAGTGCATCGCTGAATGAGTTGGGGCGATTCCTTCGCTCAGGAACCTCGAAATGGGCCGGCTGGAAGCCGGCGCTCCCAGCGCGAGCGAGGTCGTTGGTACGCGCTGCGCTTCGCCCACGGGCCGGCTGGAAGCCGGCGCTCCCAGCGCGATCGAGGTCGTTGGTACGCGCTATGCTTCGCCCACGGGCCGGCTGGAAGCCGGCGCTCCCAGCGTAGCCGTGGTCGCCACGACCGGACATCGAGGGAAATTGTTTTTCTTGAAAGCTATCGTACAGTCCGCCCGGGAGATTGCCTCACGACTCGCAGCCAGTAGGGGGCGCGAGTGTTTACGGCCGTAAACACTCGGGAGGCGGGCCGAAAGGTTGTGCACCTCCTCCAGGGCATACTTGATCGCCGGCTCGGCGCCGACGGCGAATGCACTGGCGCGGACCACAAATGCTAGACTGCTGAAGGCAGCGACACCTGAGTGGAGGAGCAAGACCATGCAGCTATCCATCGAGCTGATCCCGGACCCCGAGTTCGGTGGCTACACCGCACGCGTTCCCGACATTCCCGCATACGGCGAAGGGGAGACGGAACAAGCAGCGATCGCCGGTCTCAGGGACGCGCTTCGGGGCTACATCGAGGTGTTTGGTCTCAGGAGCGCGCGCGAGTGTTTACGGCCGTAAACACTCAGGAGGGGGCACTCCGACGCCGGCTGACGGAGCGGCTGTTGAAGCCATGACAGGATCTCCGTATACTGATTGAGGCACTCTCGATCTTGAGGGTAACCCGTGATCACCGAGGAAATCTGGAATGAGCAGCGCGGCAGCAGCGGATTCGAGCGTGGGAGGATTCGACGTCAGTCTCCTGACCTCGGCCGACGACTTCGTCGAAGCGATTCGCTCCCTGCTGGCGAGCGGCCAGGCAGGGGCTGTACGCCGCACGGTCGCTGAAGGCGCCGCCCGTTTCCCGAACCATCCCTGGCTTGAAAAAACGAATCGGATCATCAATCCGCGCAGAATTGTCTCCA
>JAAEPZ010000169.1 GCA_024231955.1 bacterium
CCCGGTGTCATCGGTCCACTCGTATCCATCGGTATCTGGTATCCTCTAGCCGTTCCCACTGGTAGAATACCGCGTCCAAATGTCTCCGCCATCGAAATCGTCGATTGCAAACCCCCTGGCATCGTGTCCTGCGCCAGTTGCACTGCTGTGGTCGCGAAGGTCTGCTGGAAAACATTGCTACTAGGAATCGGTGTGGATGGTTGTATGCTCGCCTGACGTTGCGAAGCCTGTGGTAACAAAACCGTTCTGTAGCTAGGTCCGCCCCGTCCGATACCGCCCATAGCCGGTCCCCTTGCCTGTTCAACGTTCTGAGTTCTTCTCTTGACCGCGTCGACACGTTGTTTCTTTTGCTGAGAAGGAGAAGGGCTGTGTGGCTGTTTATGTGGCGACGGTGCAAGTCTCATCGGCTGCTGCCCAGCCCCTCGATCCGCTTGTCTCGGCAACGACTGCGTTCGTCTGCGCGTTTGCGTCTTCTCTTGGATCGGAACTGCCGCAACTCTCGTCACTCGAATCTGCTGCATCGGCGCCTGTATCAAACCCTGATC
>JAAEPZ010000170.1 GCA_024231955.1 bacterium
TCCCGCACGTAGTCCTGTACAGCGATGGGTCTCTCGCCCATTGGAATGAAGTCAGCCGGCAGCTCCTTCAGCGCTGGCGGCGTTATGACACCCGGCGGTTTCTTCATCATCTTTTTCGGTTTCTCTCTCGGATCTAAACGTTTGTAGTTAGGATCGTCCCACGGTCTGATCGCCGGAAATGTGGATGCTGATGGGTGGAACCCCGGTCCACTCGGCATGGCGAATCCTCCTCGGCTCTGTCTCTGCGCTCATCTGGTGGCTTCCAGCGCTTCTGCAAATTCTTTCGGCTTCTGTATCGTAGGTGCTGGCATCGATGCCCATTCGGTCGCGGTGCATGCGAGTTGACTCAGGAATGTCGGCTTAGCGAAGGTCAACAGACATCCGCGAAACGACCTTCCAGCCCAACCTCCATGTCCCTGAAATTGTCCTCCTCATCCACCTTGCCCTCCTCGTTCACCTCGTCCTCCTCGCTGAAACATCACTTGCGGCAGTTGTTCTGCCCGGGCCGATTTCTGAA
>JAAEPZ010000171.1 GCA_024231955.1 bacterium
ACCGCAGAGGGTGCATTTCCACTGGCTGTCGTTCGCCGCGAAGTCGCAATACATCACAAGTCCTGCCTGATTGCTTTGGCCGTCGATCCATGAATTGCCCTACAACAAGCACCTGCGCCGCCACCGCCAGCAGTGCCGGTGATGCTTATCTTAGAGCAGCCGCTGCCCGGATCCCAGAGTCTGTCAAGGCATGTATTGTCAACGGTCGGACACGGGTCCGTGTCGCCCTCGTTGAATGAAGCCGCATACCCCCAGCCTTTCCAAGTCGCCGATAACGATCCTGAAGTACCAACGCCGACCTGCAGTCCTATCGACACTTTGGGGGGCACTTCGGATGTGCAGCCAACGCCGAACAGGATATAGTATTGCACTTGCCCGTGGGGGCCGATGCAGCCCGGCAAATCTCCAGCGGCATACCATCCATCGCCACCCATCATGGAGCCAAGTACTGTAGGCGATTCCGTGTAGGTTAGCGCGAATTCATTGTTCATAAATCCGCAGTACTCGCCGCAGTCGCAGTAGCTAGGTGGAGGCATGACCGACATATCGGCCCAGCAGCCTGTTAAGTCAACTGACCAGTCTTGGACGATACCGTAATCGCTGCAACATGAGACCGTGATGTCCTCGTCGTCCGGACAGCAGCAGTGCGTCCAATCAGCACCCCAAGGTCCGCTGCCTTCGACCGGCGAACACCCCTTAGCCCCGGAGGCATACGCCTGCCCGTCGGCCGGAAACCACTCGACCTTGACCCATTTGCCCGACGGCAGTGTCCCGGACAAGGCCGGTGAGGCAAGAACGCTCTCCATGGTGCCAACGGTCTCCCAGCTCCCTGCTGCCGTGCGTCGCTTGAGCACCACGTCGGCTGTGCTCCCCGTCTTCAATTCGCCATCGAGAACACCCCAGAGGCCAGGACGCGAGCGACCGAATTCGGCAGGCTGGATGATCCCGCCGGAGTCCATTTGCGCCCGGAGGATCGACATTTCCTCAGCGAGTAGCCGGGTCTGATTCTGGAGGTTGCGGAGAATTTCGTCGCTCATGGTAAGCCTCAGCTATGCGTCATATTTGCTACGGATGAACTATCGGGACGTGGAGGACTCTGGGGCGTTCTGGGTACGTGCTGTAAGTCGCTGCGCAGTCCTCGAATCTCATCTATTAACGCTTCATTTCCTGCTTTCACCGCCTCTGTCTGCCGGTCGGTTTTCGTTTCGAGCGACGTCGTGCTCATCGCCGGAACCTGCGCTGCCCTTTCCTGCGTCGCGGCTCCACGAGACATCTGCGCCGGTTGCGAGTCGAACGACGGCGGAGCGGGGATCGTGGTTGGGCCATCCACTTTCGGGTAGGGCAGAGTTGGCGGAGATGCCACGTCGGGAAACTGCCGGTTGACGCCGATCCGCACACGCTCTGCCGAGGGCTGCGGTGGAAACTCAACATTGCGGACGGGGACG
>JAAEPZ010000172.1 GCA_024231955.1 bacterium
GGCGACACATCTCTTGGCCGTCCCAGCTTCGGTTGCGCCGGTGGGGCAGCCCCCGATTGATCGATGTAGAACTGTTTCACTGGCTGGCGCGGTCGTTTGAAAAAACCTTCTCCGAAGGCGGCCGCCAATGTCGGTGGCACGACCTCGTCCATCGTCGTAGGGAGCTGCTGATGCGGCACCGGATCTCCCATTTCACTTCCGATAATGCTGCGGAACATGTCAATCTGATCCAGCGTCGTTACCAGGCCTCTGCGCCCCGTCTGTGGTTCCGTTTGCTGCACTCCTCTCTCTCGAGCTTGCAGCATCTGCCGACCCACCTTGGTCATATCCACCTGGGCTCCCTGAGTAATCAGGTACTGCCCCAGCTCCAGTCTCGGCATTCCCAACTTGAAGTGTCGGCGGAACATGGCGTCTGCATCCTCATCGGCGAACAGCACCAGTGTTTCCAACTGCGGCAGCGGTGCATAGTATTTCCGGGGCTGCCCGGGGGTCCCGAGGCCTCCCGCTTCGGCGTACTGACTGGTCACCAAACCA
>JAAEPZ010000173.1 GCA_024231955.1 bacterium
AGCCCATCAGCATCAGGTCGCCGGCGTCGGAGAAGACCAGACGGACTTTGGAATTCCAGACATCCAGACCCTGGTAGGTCTGCTGGAAGTGCGCGGCCCACTTGCCCAAAGCGTGCGGGGTCTCGGTGAGGCGCAGGTCGGTCTGTGTCGCTCTGAGAATACTCATATTGTCTGCGATGACCTGACGCGCCACACTTTCAACACCTGCCCGACTGCTGAAGCCGTTGGCGACTTTGGCGGCGGTACCATAGACGAAGTGCGGAGTGCCGGTCTGGGCGTTCCAGGAGTGTACGCGCCACTCGCCGCCGTACCGATTCTCCAATGAATTGGTGACGGCGAAGGAACCGGCATCACGATCATAGCTGGCATGACCGAACTGATCCCATGCGGGCAACAGTATCTCATACTCACTTTGAGAAACGGGCTGGAAGGCTCCAGCAGGCAGAACAATCATGAGCATCAGGCTTAGTAGCCCAAGCATGATGGAACCCTTTTTCAATAGCGCGTTCGCCATGGGGTACCCCTTTGTACGGATTAATTACATTGGATTCGCGAGATGTGCAGCGAAACCAAATATTCGTGATTGATTGGAAATGCTACATAATTGTAGCAGGTGCCCCGGCGGATGGGAAGAATATGGTGTTAAAGTCCAGCACAAACGGAAGATTTCAAAAACACGAAACCGTCGTATATCCCCGTCGCTTGTACCCTAACGGGTCGCCGTCAGCCAAAAATCATCTTGAACGAAGGCTGTTCATGTTCATTACAGTATTGAGTGCCGATTCGGCAATGGCTGATATCCATCACAGATGGAGGACCCGATCTCGCGAATGCGATCCCCCGCTCTCTACCCTCGCCACTGACGGATGAAGGGGTTCGTCGCCGCCTCCTCCGCCAGAGTCGTATCCGACAGATGACCGCAGTGCACGATCGTACCGGCAGGCAACGGATCAATGAGCTTGTCGGTGATCGAGGTCATGAGCGTGTCCATGTCACCGCCCGGCAGATCGGAGCGGCCGATGGAGCCGGCAAAGAGGGTGTCCCCGGCGAATAGATGCCCGTTGACGAGCAGACTCACACCGCCCGGCGAGTGTCCGGGTGTGTGGATCACCGTAATCTCCATCCCGCCGATTTTGATGATCTCGCCATCCTGCAACGGGTCTCCGAGTACGGGAGCCTCGATTGAGGGCAGACCGAACATGGCGCAAGCCTGATCAATGGAATCCAGCATGAAGTTGTCGTCGGCGTGCATCCGGAACGGGATAGCCAGCTGCGTACATAACTCCGCAGCACCGGCTATGTGATCGATGTGCCCGTGGGTATTGAGGACCGCCCTGATCTTGAGTCGCTTGGCGGCGGCGGAATCGATTATCCGATTGGTCTCACCGCCAGGATCGACGACAAAAGCGTCCCCACCCTCACACTCGCCGACCAGCCATGTATTTTCCTGAAAGGAACCAACTGTAAACTTCTCGATGATCATGCTTCCTCCCGGGAAGTGCTGGAGACGGAAATTCATCGGTATAATAATCAGCACATTGATGATGCTGTCAAGCGCGGGGAATATCCCCTCCCGGTTTGGGGCGACCAAATGGGGCGGGGATCGTCCGTTTTGGGACCTCATCCCCCGGATTCGGAGAGCCGTTCACCTGCAGAGCGGGAGACCTGAGCGGCCCCCGTTCCCCAACAAGAGAGCGGCCGACCCCTGTCGCAGGGATCGGCCGGGAAATCCAATGGTCGGCGATTATCTCCAGTGCCCAGGCACCCAGACCCAGCCGCGCGGTTTCTGAACCCAGTGGCCGGAAACCCAGACGCCGCTCTTTTTCTTTTTAACCCAGTGTCCTGAGACCCAGATATAGCGGTGTCCATTGTACTTCCAGTGTCCATCCACCCAAACGTGACGGGCGCCCGGGCGCGGCCCCTTGCGCTCGACCTTGCAGGCGGGAGGTGGATTCGGCACATAGACGGCGGTGGCGCAGCCACTCAACATGGCGACGAGAATCAAGGTCAGGAGTGAAAGTCTGGCGCGGTGTTTCATGCGGGTCTCCTTGATATGCGTTTGCCGGGTCATCAGCAATCGAGTCACAGCAGGGGCTATGCCACAATCGCTTTGCCGAAAGACATGTCCGCACAGGCACGCCCGATCAGATCAACTTGCCCCATCCGCGGGGCATCTTGATCTTATCGGCCCCAAGAAACAGCGCAAGCTCACGGCAGCAATCTCCCAGACCCTTATCGAATCGGGTATCCCGCTTGAAATCAGGTTCGAGATGGATCGCGTTGATCCGCAGCTCTTTCAGCGAGCGATCCATCTTCGGATCCAACCGTCCGACCAATCGCCCCTCATGCATGATCGGCAAAACGTAGTAGCCGAACTTCCGTTTGGGCTGGGGCACATAGATCTCGATTCGATAGTGGAAGTCGAACAGATCCTCGGCGCGCTGCCGTTGCCAGAGCAACGAATCGAAGGGGCAGATCAGGTTCGTGCCTCGCGGTGCGGGGAGATCTTCAAGATTCTCCACCATCTCGGGCAGTGCGTAACAGGGGACCTTCAACCCCTCGACCTCGACACGGACGATACGCCGCTTTCTCAGGTTGCGTTCGATCACCTGCCGCCGCTCCGGCGCCTTGAGCCGGGGAGAGGTTATATAGTTCTGCAGATGCGCTTCCGGCGCGATGCCGTTGCCCGACAATCCGCGGTACAGCCAGCTGTCGGCCCACTCTGTCTGCCGTGCGGTGGGTCCGGGCGGGTAGATCCGCTCGGCGAGGTCGAAAAACCGGCGGAAGTGACGCCGCTCGTGTACCGCCAGGGCACCTTTGCGCCACAACCACTCCAACGCCATCTTCTCCTCTTTCCAGCCCCACCAGCCACCGGCAGGTCCCCGCTCAGCCGACTTGAATTGCGCGCTCTCAAGGGGCCCCTCCCTACGGATTCTCCTCAACACCGCCTTGCGAACGGCGGGATCACCCAAGCGCTCCCGCCACCACTGACTTTGCGGATTGAAATCGCGCATGTGGCGACGGCTGTAGGGGAGACTGCTGTGAGGCAGGATACAGGCTTCGTGACCGATGAACTCGTAGGCCACCCTATCGGGACCGACCCAGCGATCGACAGTCTCGCGATCGTAGTTGCCGAAACGGCTCCATAACGTCAGGAAATGTGCGCGATCAACGGCATTGACGCTGTCGAGCTGAAGGCCGCCGGTGCGTTCGAGATGATCAACGAAAGCGTCGCGCGTGAGACGGGCGCCGCGCGGGCGCAACAGACCCTGCCTTGAGAGCCACAGACGCACTGTATGCCGTCGCGTAAATCGTGGGAGTTGACCTGATGTCATTAATCCGAATCCTTCCCGGAGGGGTATTGACCACCGGGTCAGGATAACAGGAGGATCGCTGCCGGGGAAGGGGTGCCGCAGTGGACCGGGTACAATCTTGCCCGTTCCGGGTCACCAGTTCATCATCAACCCGAAGCCGTAATCCCAGACCTTCTCGTCGGCCGGCCCGCTCGAGCGTCGCGCCTCCATGAGCAGGACGACGTTTTCGGTGAGATTCCGATTGTAGCCGATGCTCCAGGCCGTGTCGCGGGTGCCGTTGTTCATGGTATCAAAACCGGAGAGATTCTCCTGGGTGGCCTCCACAAGCAGTTGGACGGTCGGACTCATCTGCATCCATATCCCCTCGGTGAGCAATCGCGATCTGCCGACAATGACATCGCCCGCGAGATCCTCTCCATCACCCTGCCATGACCAGAGATCCCGCATATAGAGACCCCACTGCTCGCTATCCGAATTCAACTCGTAACCCACACTGCGGATATTCCTCCGCAGGCCCTCACCTCGCGCCTGGATCTCCGCTATCAGATCGCCCCTCATGGAGCGGTCGAAAATATTACGCAGAATACCGAGAGTGACGAAATCCAGGCCACCATCATAGCGGTCGGTGCTGATCAGACCGACCTCCAGATAGGTCGAAAGCGAGGAGCTGATCCCCCAACCCGGCTTAAGCTCGACGCTCCACCCCCGCAGAGAATCGGATTCGGCGCCGTGTGAGCGGCGCTGAGCCTGGATTTCCAGATAGCTGGCCCCGGGTCCATAGGGTTCGAGTGTGTGTATTGCCGAAGCCGGAAGCGCTCCGCAAATCAGAATCGTGATGAGGAGAATCCATTTGAGTATTTGCATGCCCGCATACTTGCAAGTGATGTTCCCGGCCCGATCTCCTCTCCGAGACGATTCCCAGTATCCGGGAGCGCACTTCGTGATTTGCCGGGAGTTCCGCTGTTAGTCCCAGGAACTCGGCGTTTGCACCGGGGGATATCGTTTTTCAAAGAATTCCCTTTAAAGCGGCCATGAGGAAACGTTGAAATCATGAGCATTTCGATCCATCGATCTACTCCAATCACCATTGACAGCACATCTGCGCCATACCAGATGTGCTGTTTCTGTATATACCAGTGACAGTTGACTGGAGTAACTGCTTGTGATTCTTACACTTCCGCTATCCTCCCAAGTAAGGACAACAAAAAGGACCGGTCGAAGACCGGTCCTGAGCAGAGGTAGTGCTGAATACTGTCTAAACCGCCACCGGGATCAACGAATCCTGAATCACCTTGGCGGAGGCTTGCAGGCCATCGATTTCGGACTGCGACAATGGCCAGGGGAGAATACGTTTGAGCCCCTGATCGCCCAGAATACAGGGGACACTCAGGCTGACGGCAGTGAGATCGAACTCCCCACCAAGGACAACGGAGACGGTCAGCAAAGAAGATTCATTCCTGATGATAGCTCCCGAGATACGCAGCACGGCCTGCGATACGCCGTAGATGGTGCACCCCTTGCCTGCGATCACCTCCGCACCTGACTGCCGCACGGTGTTCTCGACATCCTGCCTGAAATTGAGGCCGAGATCGGAATCTCCGGGAACGAAGTTCTCGGGGCTGACACCCGCCACTTTCATGCTGTCCCACAGGAAGACACTACTGTCGCCATGCTCACCTATTACATGAGCGTGGACATTTCGAGGATCTACTCCCATCCGGTTGGACAGCAAATAGCGGAAGCGGGCGGTATCGAGCACGGTACCCGAACCGATAATCTGATTACGCGGGAATCCGGTGCGTTGCCAGACGATGTAGGTCATAACATCGACAGGGTTGGACACGACGATGATCGGCGTTTTCTCCATGTGAATCCGTATCTTCTCGCAGATAGACTCCACTATGGATACGTTGCGGGTGATGAGATCAAGACGCGACTCACCTGAACGACGGCCTGAACCGGCGGTCATGACGGCCACATCAGCGCCAACACAATCTTTCCAGGTTCCAGCATATATCTTGACCGGGCTGACAAAGGGGAGTGCGTGGTTGAGGTCAAGAGCCTCACTATGGGCAACTTCCGGCGGTTCGTTGATCAGGACAATCTCCGTGAACATACCCGACAACTGGGCGCTGTAGGCAAAGGTCGCTCCGACATTGCCGGTTCCAATGATGACCAACTTGGACATTTCCACCCCTTTGACTGAATATCCTTCCCGGTCGGAAGAAGTAACCAACCGTGAATAAACGTGTTAGCTCATCGGATTACAATTATGCAAATTTCAAACCATTGGATGTCCGTGCGGTTTCAGCACGACTGGAGAGACCAACCCTGAGCGTCAGGCACCGGCATTGCGTTGGTGGAAACCCAGAGCTTCATAGCAGGCGATCGCCCCCATGTTGTTCTCGAAGACCATCAGGAAGCAACGCAACACACCCTGCCGGTTCAGCGCGTCGAGTACGGCGGAAACCGCGGCGAGCGCCAACCCCCGACGCTGATGTTCGGGCAAAGTGTAGACCTGATTGAGGTAACCGGTACCGCTGGCCAGCGCCATCGCCACGAGTTGGTCGCCGTGGAAGACAAGTTGACCCCGGCCACCGGGATAGTCCCGGTGGTCATCCGCCGAAAAGGCCATGGAGTTGCGGCAGAGAACATCATCCCAGGGACCGGCCGTATAGGTGGGATCGGGGGTGTTGAGCATCAGATCAATACAGTCATCCCAGTCGGATGGTCGGAATGCCCGCATCGAATATCCGGACATCAACGGCGCCAACACGACGTTGTTGAGATGATGACGCTCCATCCTGACCATTCTGGGAATCGGTTTTCCCACTACTGACCCCTCTGCAACTGGTCCCAGATCGCCGCCGCGCCCACCTCGACACTGATCACGAGCGCCCGCTCGTCCGGATCGAAATCCCCCTTGTGCAGGTTCATCACCGGATCATCTGGGCTGACTACACCAACACGATACTGGAAACCCGGCACACGCTGTCCGAAGTAGGCGAAGTCCTCGCCCCCCAGACCCGCGACATACCGCACGTCCATACCGTCACCCAGTTGCCGGCGGATCACCGCCCGCACCTGCTCAACCAGCTCGGGATCATTGTATCCGGCGATAGTGCCCAGATGGTAGTCGAGCTCGGGTTCCGGGGCGCCCGCCGCCATGGCCAGCCCCTGAACCGTCCTTTCGATCTTCCCTTTCACCAACAGACGGGTATCCTGATCGTGCGTACGCACTGTGGCCTCGATCACCACTTCGTCAGGAATCACGTTGCTCTTGGCCCCACCCTCGATTAGTCCAACCGAGATCACGGCGTTGCTGTTGACATTGATTTCACGGCTGATCAGGCTCTGAAAAGCCAGCACCATCCTGGCCGCCAGGGTAACCGGATCCACCCCCAGATGCGGGTAGGCGCCGTGACCGCCATCACCTTTAACGACCAGACGGAAGCGATCCACGTTGCCGGTGGCCCAGCCGGGGCAGAAGCCGACCGTCCCCAGCTCCAGCGTCGGGTGCACGTGCATCCCCAACACGACTCTGGGCTTGCGGCCATCTTCGAAGATCCCCGCCCTGAGCAGTCGCTTCGCGCCGGCGCCGATCTCCTCGGCGGGTTCGCCGATAAACAGCACGCGACCCGGCATTTCGGCACGCACTTCGGACAGCGCGCGTATGATCCCCAGCGCCGCGCTCATGTGACAGTCATGCCCGCAGGCGTGCATCACCCCCACCTGCTTGCCGCCTTTAACCGTATCCCGACGGGTGCTGGCAAAGGGGAGCCCGGTGGTTTCGGTCACAGGCAGCCCGTCCATATCGGTGCGCCAGGCGACCAATGGTCCGGGCCGACCGCCCTCCAGTATCGCCACAACGCCGGTTCCCCAATCCCCCTCGACCAGAGTGACGCCGGGAATCCGCTCGAGCGCCGCCAACAGATAGGCCTGCGTTTCGAACTCCCTGAGCGATAGTTCGGGATACTGATGCAAGTGCCGCCTGTCCTCCAGGATCTGCTCCTCCTGATCCAGCGCCAGACGTTTGAAGTCGGGATCAGCCAGGGCAACAATCGGCAACAACAATACCAGAAGCAGAACCCAACCCGGGTACCGGCTGAATCGGATCTTCATGTAAGCGACCTCCACACGACGATAGTATCCGGCTGATGCTTGAGCGAATGCAAGTATACCGGACGCACTGGACAACCTCTTCTTCCGGCGCTCAAACCCGGAGTCGGCATCTTCCGGCCGTTGCCGACGAGGGACTGAAGCGTCACCCTCTCCATTGCACCAGATGACGGTGCCTCAGTCAAGAAGCACGCATTCGGTTCCACCCACTTAACGGGCGCAGTGCTCAGTTAATCGACAACCTGCGATTGAGGTATATCTTACTGAAATCTGGAGGACAGTGACAGCCCTTCACGGGGGAAAAACCTCTTTAGGGGTTGCCCTCACCCAGTTCCGTCGATTAAATAGAGGCGTTCCAAGCCGACCAGATCCAGAGATCGGAACCCGAGATTGAACTATCCAGGAATTGGGCGATTCTCACATCCCCATACATCACAAAAGAGGAGGCTGCGGTGAGTCCCAGAGTACTGATTCTCGACGATGAAGCTGAGATTCGTAGAAACCTGACATTCGGTTTGACCCAGGAAGGTTCCACCTGCACCACCTGTCCCGACGGCATCTCCGCGATCCATGAGCTGAATCGGAGCACCGAAGCCGGCGAGGGCTACGACTATCTGATCACGGATATCTTCATGCCCGATATCGACGGTCTGAAAATCCTCAAGGTGATCAAGAGCGAATACCCTGAGCTGCCGGTACTTGTGATCACGGGGTTCGGCAACGAGGTGCTCGAGGCCACCGCGCTGGCCGAATCCAACACCGGTTTCCTGGACAAGCCCTTCGAGATCCCCGAACTGGTTGAGGCCCTGAACAAGCTCAACCCCGGCGCCACCACGGCCGCGGCGGGTGAGATCGCCGACGATGCGGGCGAGAGCCGCGAAGTCATCAGTTCCTATATCACGCTGCGGATCGGCGACCCCTCCCGCGACATGGAGATCTATAAAGAGCTCTATATGATGCCCGGAGTCACCTCCTGCGATGCAGTGCGCGGCGATGTGGACATCATCATGCTCGTACAGGCGGGATCGCCGCAGGAGATGACGGCGCTGGTCGAGAAGATCACCGCCATCGAGGGTATCGAAGTCGTCTCCCAGTCCGCGGTCGAGCGCCCAAAACTCGACCGTGACGTCAAAGAGTTCCTGGGCATCTATCAGAAGGCGGTGAAGGCGCCTGCCGTAGAAAACATGCCCAAGCTCTCGGGCACGAAGAGTTACGTGATCGTCGACATCGACAGCGAGTCGATTCAACAGATCTTCACGACCCTGTTTTTCCTCGATGAGGTCATCTTCTGTGACGTCATCGACGATGGTTCCCGCCTCATCGGGATCATCACCGAGAGCGGTGCGTTCGGTAAAACCCCCCGCATCGTCGAAAAGCTGAGCCAGATCGACGGAGTCCTCCGCGTGAAGGAAGCAAGCATCATCAAACTCATGGATTTTTAGCGGACCCGAAGCGCCGTCCTCGTGGCGGCGCACCCGCTTTTGGAGACGAGAAACATGTACAATAAAGAGGCGGACTTCAGCTATCACCTGTGGCGTTACGACGGCAAACCCGGGGAACTGATCCCCCTTTTGCAGTCGGCCCAGGCGCACTTCGGCTACATCCCGCGCCAGGCGATCAAGTACATCTCGGAGGTCACCACGATCCCCGAGTCCGACATCTTCGGCGTAATCACATTCTATAGTCAGTTCCGACTGCAGCCGATGGGACGGCACGTCATCCGGCTTTGCGCCGGCACCGCGTGCCATGTCACCGGCGCCAAGACTCTGCTACAGACTCTCGAGGATGAACTGGGAATCGAGGTCGGCGGCACTACCGAGGACGGGATCTTCACCCTCTTCACCGTCGCCTGTCTCGGCTGCTGTTCCCTCGCACCGGCCATGCTCATCGACGATGAAACCTACGGCCAGCTCACACCGGCCGGCGCGCGGAAGATTGTCCGCAAGGTTCGTCGCGAAGCCAGGAAGCGGCTCGCGGCCGAAGCCGGTCCGATCGAAAACTAGCAGTCCGTCGGCAGTCGTCACGGTTCACCGTACTTCGTTCAAGCGATTGGAGTTTATCCAATGTCAAAGATCATTGTCGGCATGAGCACCTGCGGCATCTCCGCCGGTGCACGCGACACCTTCCACAAGCTGGAGGAGCTCCTCCAGACGAGCGGGACCGATTCCGAACTCACCTTCACGGGTTGCATCGGCATGTGCTATCGCGAACCGCTGGTCGAGGTGGCGGACGACAACGGCCGTTTCATCTACGGCGATGTCGACACCGAACGCGCGGCCGCGATATTCGAAAAGCACGTGCAGGGTGGCGAGGTACAGGAGGAGTGGGTCGCCTACAGCATAGACAAGGACGGCAACCTGGGGGGCGACGAGAAAGCCTTCATGGAGCCGCAGGAGCGGATCGTTCTGCGCAATTGCGGCATCATCAATCCCGAGCGGATCGATGACTACCTCGCGCAGGGCGGCTATGAGGCCACCCGCAAGGCGCTGCTCGAGATAACGCCCGAGCAGATCCTCACCACCATGAAGGACTCCGGCCTGCGCGGTCGCGGCGGAGCGGGTTTCCCGACCGGCCTCAAGTGGTCCTTCGCCGCAGGCTACGCCAACGACACCAAGTACGTGGTCTGCAACGCCGACGAGGGCGACCCGGGCGCGTTCATGGATCGCGCCGTGCTCGAGGGCGATCCTCATGCTGTCCTCGAGGGGATGCTGATCTGCGGCCGCGCCATCGGCGCGAGCTTCGGCTACATCTACTGTCGCGCCGAGTATCCGCTGGCGATCAAACGCCTGGAGATCGCCATCGCCGCCGCACGTGAAAACGGCTATCTGGGCGACAACATTCTCGGCTCCGGATTCAATTTCGACGTCACGATCAAGGAGGGCGCCGGCGCATTCGTGTGCGGCGAGGAGACGGCCCTGTTCGCCTCGATCGAGGGGCAGCGCGGCATGCCGCGGATCCGCCCCCCCTTCCCGGCAGAGGCCGGCGTCTGGCAGAAGCCGACCAACAACAACAACGTCGAGACCTACGCCAACGTGCCGTGGATCATCGTCAACGGCGGCGGGAGTTATAAGAAATTCGGAACCGCAAAGAGCCCCGGCACCAAGGTGTTCGCTCTCACGGGCATGATCGTCAAAGGTGGTCTGGCCGAAGTCTCCATGGGGACGCCGATCAAGAAGATCCTCTACGACATCGGCGGCGGGATCAAGGACGGCGGCACCTACAAGGCCGTGCAGATGGGCGGCCCCTCGGGCGGCTGCATCCCCGCCAGCATTCAGGACACGCCGGTCGATTTCGAACACATCCCCGCTACCGGCGCCATCATGGGTTCGGGGGGCATGGTGTTCATGGACGACACCACCTGCATGGTGGACATGGCCCGCTTCTTCCTCGACTTCACGCAGGAGGAATCCTGCGGCAAGTGCACCTTCTGCCGCATCGGCACGCTGCGCATGCTCGAAGTGCTGGAGCGGATCACCGAGGGCAAGGGGCAGGAGAGCGATCTTGACCTGCTGCTGGATCTCGGCGAGCGGATCAAGGAGGCCAGTCTCTGCGGACTGGGCCAGGGCGCGCCCAATCCGGTGCTCTCCACGATCCGCTATTATCGCGACGAGTACGAGGCGCACATCAACGAACAGCGCTGCCCCGCCGTGAGCTGCGGGCTGCTCGTCAGCTACAACATCTCTGCGGAAAACTGCACCGGTTGCACCATCTGCGCCCGGAATTGCCCGGTGGACTGCATCAGCGGCGCCGCCAAGGAACTACACATCATCGACCAGGAAAAGTGCGTGAAGTGCGGCAAGTGTATCACGTCCTGCAACTTCAACGCCGTCCACAAGGCATAGCCGGGCCGACTGAGCCCCCGTTACGGAATCGCAGATTCCGTCGAAGGAGAACAAATGGATACGGTGAAGCTTGTCATCAACGGTCAGGAGATCGAAGCCAAGGCCGGACAGACCATTCTCGAAGCTGTCGAGGAGCACAAGCTCGATGAGATTCCGACCCTCTGCCACTCGCCCGAGCTGAAGCCCTACGGCTCCTGCTTCGTCTGCGTGGTCGAGGTCGAGGGGCGCCCCAACCTGCTCCCCTCCTGCGCCACAAGGGTCATGGAGGGGATGACGATCCAGACGCGCAGCGAGCGCGTGGTGAAGTCCCGCCGCACGGCCTTCGAGCTGCTGACCTCGAACCACTACGCCGATTGCGTCTCCCCCTGCATGGAGGGTTGCCCCGCCGGTGTCGATGCGCAGGGCTACATCGCGCTGGCCGCGATGGGCGAAAGCCGCAAGGCCGTGGATCTGGTGCGGGAGCGCAACCCGCTGCCCGCGGTGTGCGGCCGCATCTGCGTGCGCAAGTGCGAGATGGTTTGTCGTCGTGAGGATGTCGATGAGCCCGTGGCGATCAACTACATCAAGCGCTATGTCACCGATCAGCCCGATGCCTACAAGGGCGACCCCGTGCGGGAACCCGGGCGCGGCAAGACGATCGGCGTCATCGGCGGCGGCCCCGCCGGTCTCACCGCCGCCTACTACCTGGGTCTCAAGGGTTACGATCCGGTGATCTACGAATCGATGCCCCACGCCGGCGGCATGCTCCGCTACGGCATTCCCGAATACCGTCTGCCCAAGGCCGATCTCGACATGGAGATCGACTACGTCCGCCGGGCCGGCGCCACGATCCTGACCGGTCAGCGTGTCGGTCGCGAGATCACCATCGAGCAGCTGCGCGAGAAGCATGACGCGGTGTTCGTCGCCATCGGCGCATTCGCCGGCAAGGACATGCGGGTCGAGGGCGAACGCGACACCGAGGGTGTCGTCACAGGTGCGGACTACCTGGTGGACAAGGCGCTGAACCCGACACCCGAAACCGGCACCGTCGTCGTGGTCGGCGGCGGCAACACGGCGATGGATGTCGCCCGCACCACCTGGCGGCTGGGCGCCGAGAAGGTCATCCTGCTCTATCGCCGCACCAAGGCCGAGATGCCCGCCGACGAACTCGAGATCGAGGACTGCATCAAAGAGGGTGTCGAGATCATGGAGCTGGCGGCCCCTGTGGGGATCGTCAAGGAGGGTGGCAAGCTCAAGGCGCTGAAGTGCATCCGCATGAAGCTGGGCGAGCCGGATGATTCCGGGCGTCGCCGCCCCGTGCCCATGGAGGGTTCGGAGTTCGAACTCCCCTGCCGCCTGGCCGTGTCGGCCATCGGCCAGGAGCCGATCGTCGACGATCTGCTTGAGGGCAGCGCGGAGGTGGCGAAGACGGTGAACCGCTGGAAGACCTTCGACGTCGACCTGAAAACCATGCAGACCAGTGTGGAGGGTGTGTTCGCAGGCGGTGACGCCGCCGACGACGGTCCCACCGTGGTCATCGACGCCATCCGCGACGGCCGCAAGGCGGCTGTGGCCATCCACCGGTATCTCTCCGGCGAAAAGTCGGAACGGGATCCCTTCATCGTCAGAAAAGAGTTCTGGAGCAAGCCGGGTCAGGCGGAGCTGGGCGAGATCAAGCAGAGCCCGCGCCACCACATGAACGAGATTGAGGTCGAGGAGCGCGTCGGCAGCTTCGATGAGGTTGCGACCGGTTTCGAGTACGAGGATATGACCCACGAGTGCGGGCGCTGTCTGTCGTGCGGGTGCATCGATTTCGACGAATGCAAACTGCGCCTCTACTCCGAGGAGTACGGCGTGGACATGGAGCACTTCAAGGGGCAGGTGCGGAAGCACAAGATCGACGATCGGCACCCCTACATCAACTACGACCCGAACAAGTGCGTTCTCTGCGCCCGCTGCGTCAGGACCTGCAGCCGGGTGCTCCCCGTGTCGGCGCTGGGTCTGATCAATCGCGGCTTCAAAACCGAGATGCGCCCCGCCATGAACGATGCGCTCGCCGAGACGAGTTGCATCGCCTGCGGCAACTGTGTCGATGCCTGTCCCGTGGGCGCGTTGACGATGAAGCAGCCCTTCCCCGGCCGCGCAGCCTTGACGGCGACGACCATCGCCTCCCATTGCGGATTCTGCTCGATCGGTTGCGGGATCAACGTGAAGCGGATCAGCGAGGATCGTTACTGGGTGGAGTCCTCGGGCAAACCCGGCGACTACCTCTGTCAATACGGCCGCTTCGGCAGCGAGCTGTTCATCCGTGGTCGACGTCTCCACACGCCCCGTCTGCGTGACGGCGTGGAGCACAACCAGGTGAGCTTCCGCAAGGCCTACGAAGTCGCGACCGATGGTCTCAAGGCCATCGTCGCCGAGCATGGCCCGGAGGCGGTGGCGGTGTTCATCCATCCCGAATCGAGCAACGAGGAGATGTACCTCGCCGGGCGGATCGCCCGCGAAGGTCTGGGCACCGGCAACGTGTCGTCGCTGGCGCTGGCGGAAACCGGCGGGCGCTCCGCGCCCATGGACGAGGCTCTGGGCTTCACCGCCTCCACCGCGCGGCGCGAAGCGATTGCCGACGCCGATCTGATCGTGATCAACAACTCCGACATGCAGGCCGACGTCATGGTGCTGAGTGTCGATGTGATCGACGCGGTCAAGGCGGGTGCGAAACTGATCACCTCGGGCTCCTCCGAATCGCCTCTGGACACCATGGCCGCCGTGGCGCTGGATCCCATGCGCGGTCGCGCAGGTCAGTTGTGGAACGGCATCATCCAGGGTCTGATCGAGGAGGGTCACCTGGACCGGGCCGAGATCGCCAAGCTGGACGGCGGCGGGAAATTCCTGGCCGATCAGCACGACTACAGCATCGAGAACATCGCCGCGGTGTCGGGTGTGGACAAGCGGCGGATCAAGGCCGCCATCGAGGCCTTCAAGGTCGCGAAGAACGTGGTCTTCATCCACAGCAAGGATCGCTCGCGCGACAAATCGCCCGGGGATATCGACACGCTGGTCAACCTGGCCCTGCTGCTGCGGGCCAAGGGGCTCGGCGCGGAGCTGGTGCTCCCCTCCATGGCGGCCAACGGCGCGGGTGTCGGCATCACCGGCGCGGATCCCGCTTTCCAGGCGGGGCGCAAGGCGGCGCCTCAGTTGCCCGGCGCCCGCACACGTGAAGAGCTGTTGACGATGCTCCGCGAGGGGAAGATCCGCGGCGCGTTGATCATCGGCGAGGATCCGATGCGCTACAGCCGTCTGGCCTCCTACTTCAGCCACATCGAGTATCTGGTGGCCGTGGACTGGGCGCTCACCGAGACGACGCAGTTCGCCAACGTGTCTATCCCGGGCAGCACGTTCCTCGAATCCGAGGGCACACGCTGCAACTTCGAGGGTGAGATGCAGCGGTTCAACCCGGCGGTTACGCCGTTGGGTGGCGTGAAGACCTGGCAGGTGCTGCAGAATATCGCCTCCACGCTCGGAGTGGAGGCCCCGGCCGTGTTCGACAAGATCAACGCGGCCATCGTCAAGGCGACCCGCAAGGCGCTCGGCGACAAGGCTGCCCTCTACCTCGATGGCGTCGGCAATTGGGACGGCAAGGGTAAGCTGACCACCGTGGACTTCACGGTCAAGGCCAGCCCGCGCACGCCGTCGCTCACGGCCATGGCGCACTACAAGCGCGAGGTGCAGGAGGTCGGCATCGAGCACTTCCGCGTCGGCAAGCGGCGGTAGCGCGCACCGACGCAAGTTAGTCACACCGGCGGCTGCCCAGGCAGTCGCCGGTTTTTTATTCATCCCGCCCTATGAAGGGCATTATCGCTGCCCCAAAACCCGAATCGGGGAGATCGCGGCGGCATCCGGTGAATAATTCATCGGCTTGTGGGTTTTCAGTACATCCGTAATCAATTTTCCGTTACTCTCGCCCCGTCTAACGCTCTCAGGAAAGAGGTGATTGACATGATGGAATGGTGGGTTGAACTGACCCTCGAACTCCAGATTTTCTACGGCATCGGCATTCTCGCCACGACAATCCTGATTATTCAACTCATCCTCTCGCTGTTCGGTTTAGGTGATGACCTTGATGCCGACGGCGACCTGGATGTCGATGGCGATGTCAGTCTCGATGACGCCGACGGGCTCCACGTCCTCTCCGTGAAGACTATCATCGCCTTTATGGCGGGCTTCGGCTGGACGGGCGCGCTGACGCTCAACGCCGGCCTGGCTCTCCTCCTGGCGATCCCGATTGCGGTAGCGGTAGGCGCGATTCTCATGTGGCTGGTCTTCCTGCTCATGAAGGCGCTCTATGGTCTGCGTCACAGCGGCAGCCTCAATTACCGCAACGCCATCGGCGAGATCGGAAGCGTCTATATCAGAATACCCGGCAACGGCGGCGGTGAGGGACAGGTGGAGGTCATGATTCAGGGTCGCCTGCGGGTGATCCAGGCCTGCACGGAGAATCCCGATGAGATCCCCAGCGGCCACAAAGTTCGGGTCAAGGGTCTGGTAACGGAACGCGTATTACTGGTGGAGACACTGTCGAATTAGCCGACCGTCGGCTCAAGCTAAAGAGGTGAAATAATGGCTGGATATGAACCATTAATCCTTGTCGGAACAATAGTACTCGTCTTTTTCGTAACCATAATCAGCTTCGCCAAGCGCTACAAGAGATGCCCGTCGGACAAGATCCTGGTCGTCTACGGCAAAGTCGGCAGCGCGGGAAAAACCAGCCTGTCGGCCAAGTGCATTCACGGCGGCGCCACGTTCATCTGGCCCATCCTGCACGACTTCGCGTTCCTGGATCTCACGCCGATCCCCATCGAGATCAAACTCGAGGGCGCGCTGTCGCTGCAGAACATCCGGGTCAACACACCCTCCACCTTCACCGTCGGCATCTCCACCGAGCCCGGCATCATGACCAACGCGGCCGAGCGTCTGCTCGGGCTGTCGATGACCAACGTGCAGGAGCTTGCGCGGGACATCATCTTCGGTCAGATGCGTGTGGTTATCGCGACGATGTCCATCGAGGACATCAACGCGGATCGTGAGCAGCTCATCGATAATATTACGAAAGGGGTTGAGGGGGAATTGCAGAAGGTCGGTCTCCGGCTGATCAACGTGAACATTCAGGATATCACCGACGAATCCGGCTATATCGAAGCGCTGGGTAAGGAGGCCGCCGCGCGGGCGATCAACGACGCGAAGCGGAAGGTCGCCGAGCAGCTGCGGGCGGGCGAGATCGGCAAAGCCGAAGCCGAGAAGGAGCAGCGGGTGCAGGTCGCCGCCGCGCACGCCGTCGCCGTCACGGGCGAGAACGACGCGAAAGTGGCCATCGCCAACTCCGATTCCGAGCGACGCGAACGGGAGGCGGAGGCCGAACGCCGAGCCACCTCGGCCGAGAAGGTGCAAGCCGCCGAAGCGTTGAAGCTGGCTTATGTGGCCGAGGAGATCGCCGAAGTCGAGCGGGCCAACCGCGAAAAGGCGACTCAGATGGCAAACATCATCGTACCGGCCGAGATCGAGAAGAAGCGGATCGAGACCATCGCCGAAGCCGAAGCCGAAAAGGTGCGCCGCACCAAGAAGGGCGAAGCCGACGGTATCCGTTCGGTCATGGAGGCCGAAGCCGTGGGTCTGAAGGCGATCCTGACGGGCAAGGCCGATGGTTTCTCCGCCATCGTCGATGCCGCCCAGCACAAGGCCGAACTGGCTTCATTGCTGATGATCACCGAACAGATGCCCAAGCTCATCGAGGAGCAGGTCAAGGCGATCTCGAACCTGGAGATCGACAAGATCACCGTCTGGGAAAATGGCCGCAGTGGTGACGGCAAGACCGCCACGGCCGATTTCCTCTCCGGCATCATCGGATCGCTGCCGCCCCTGCATGAGCTGACGAAGAACGTCGGTGTGGAATTGCCCGAGTACCTGGGCAAGATTGCCGATCGGCAGGCTGCGGCCGAAGCGGACGAGGCGAAGGATGAACAGTCCCCCACACCACCCGTGGAGGAGACGGAGTAGCAGTTCCGATCTCCGGCAAAGCCCACAAAACCGGCGGGGGACGCACATCCCCCGTCGGTTTTCCATATCCGCCGATCATGGCATTTCTGTTGAGATAGTGAAGGATCAGCGGATCTTGATCGCCTCGGTCGGGCAGACCCGTTCACAGCCGCGCAGTCTGTCGCAGGTCACTCGCTCGATGTCTCCGTGAATTTGAGTCGGCCCTTAATCTACAAGCAGCTCTGCATGTGGAACATGGTAATTAATCACGGAAGAGGTAGGCAAGCAACACAGTGAAGATTAACCCGATCCGACTATGTAACCGAAGTTGCTTTGAAGGGTGATATGCGGGCATGAGTTACAACCAGCCATCAAACGCCCTTCCGGGTGCCCGTTGCATTTCAACAGGCAGGGTATCAATGAGCTTGCGTATCGTCTATTCGGTCGGTGTGCACACAAGAACCACAATCTCGTCTCGCGCCGGGAGGACTTCACTCAGCACGAAACCCGACCGTTCCAACAACTCCTCGTACTCCTGCAAAGTCCTTTCGCGACCTCGCCCCATCACCAGCATCTCCAGATCCAGCAAGTGGGCAATGGAGGGGCGCTCCCCCTCCGGCAGCATCATCTCGACAATCAGCAGGCGCCCTCCCGACATCATGTCGGCGCCGCAATTGCGCAGGACCCGCACGCAGTCGTCATCCCCCCAGTCGTGCAGGATGTTGGAAAGCAGGTAGACATCCCCCTGCGGGGGTACCGCCTTCAGAAAATCGCAGGCCTCCACTCGACACCTGGCCGCGTATCCCCGCTCTGCGATGTACCGCTCTGCCTGGGCAATCACAACCGGTGTCTCGGCGACGACCCCCCGCACCTCAGGGTACTTGGCCAGAATGCGCAGCAGCAATGCACCGGTCCCACCCCCGACATCCACAACTGTCTCATCACCGGCGAAAGTGCAGACATCCAGCAAACAATCGTGGGTGCGAGCCGCCTTGATTCCGTTGGCCTCGTTATATATACGAGCCTCCTCCGGATGCTCCGCCAGCCAGTCGAACGCCGTCAGCCCGTGCGCATCCTCGAAGGCGACCTCCCCGGAAACCACGGTGTGGGACAGCTTCTCCCAGGCCCGCTCATGCCAGTCCGACAGGAGGAAAAGCGCCAGGGCGCGCATCTCACCACTGCGCAGACACTCCGCGGCCGGTGTCAGACCGAAGCTGCGCGGTTCAACCTCCGTAAAGATCCCCAAGCCGGCCAGCGCACGGAGAATCCTGTAAAGAGACGACGCCCGGGCGCCGCACTGCGCCGCCAGATCATCGACATGCCTTGCTCCACTGGTCAACATATCGGCTATCCCCAATTGCGCGACTACGTGAATCGGTTTGCTGATCCACTTGGCGGTGATGAACTGCATCATCAACTGAGGGGCCGGCGTACTTTTAATACCCACGGAAAATCCTCTCGGTTACCCCTTACTGTAGGGGATATCTGGCTTCAGACGCACCAAAGGGCGTCCAGGGTCATTCGATCACATCTGCCGGGAATGGTCCGTGGCGTACGGAGGGGCAGGCGGCCGCATGCGTAGTCGACGCAAGGCCCGAGCTGGATTGATGATGGAGGAGCCGCGAAAGGGGGAGATCGTCAGGGTGGACGAGAAGCGGATACCGGTATAGTAGCGGATATCTCCCCCATGTCAAGTCGTCCCGATATTGGGCCGGTGGTGCATTTCCGCATTGGATAGCGTGGCCGGTTCAGCTAGTATCACGGCGTCGCTCATCACCCCTTCGTTTCGCGGAGATCAGAATGATGAACATACCGCTCCCCAGCATTCTCGAGTTGCTCGACTCCAACTTCGACTACCTCCTCGCCCTGGATGAATCCGAAAGGGTGCTCTTTCTGAGCGAGATGCTCGGGGAACGTTGCCGTCTCGATGCCGATCAGGCGGTGGGCAAGAGTTTGACCGAGCTGTTTCCTGAAGACGTTCTGAACAAGTTCCATCGCGTGGTGAACAAGATCCGCGAATCTCGCCAACCCGACCTGCTGTTCCTCCCTACCGATGACGGCCACTCCACCACACTGAAGGCGCTGTTCACCGAATGGGACGGGGGCAAGTTCTATCTGTTCCTGGGCAAGCAGCTCCCCGTGCTCGACAGCCAGGCCGACAATTTCGACAGCGACGATGCCGAGCGGGCCAAGGAGCTGGCCTGCATCTACAGCGTATCCACCTGGGTCGAGAACTCGGCCAACCTCACGGAGTTCTTCGAAGATCTGCCGCGCTACATCGCCGATGGACTGCAGTATCCGGAGCAGGCTGTGATCTGCTCCACGTTGCGCGATCAGACTTTCGGTTCGGAGCCGAAAGGTGATCGTATCCGCAGCAAATTCCTGGTCGGCTCGAAAATGGCGGGGGAGATCGTCGCCGGCTACGACAAGAGCGGGCTGATCATGCTGCCCGCCGAGCAGAAGATGCTCAGCGAGATCACCAGGATGCTGGGTTGGGCCATCGACCGCAAGGAGCTGACGGAGAACCTTGCCGGCAAGCGCGAGCAGCAGGAGGAGATGCGCAAGCAACTCGATACGGTCAACGCCTATCTGGACAGCACCAATCGGAATTTCGAGGAATCGAAGCTCCATCTGACGACCATGTTCAGGGCGATACCGGATACGGTCGCGATCATCGATCTCAAACGCAAGGTGCTGATGACCAATCGCGATCACGTCACACCCGGCGACCCCTGCTACAAGACATTCTTCGAGAGCGAGCGTCCCTGTCCCGACTGCAGGCTGAAGCGGATCCTCAAGGAGAAGATACCCATCACGATGGAGATCCAGCACAAGGACACCTGGTACGAAGTTCACGCCCTGCCCATCTTCAACGCCGACGGCGATGAGGTTGACGGCATCATCGAGTTCTACCGCGACATCTCCTACAAGAAAACCTATGAACAGCAACTGCAACAGGCCGACAAGCTGGCCTCTCTGGGGCAGCTGGTCAGCGGCATCGGGCACGAGATCAACAACCCCAACCAGTTCATCCGCGGCAACGTCAAGATCATCCAGCAGGCGATGGACGATCTCCTGCCCATCGTCGACGAGTACTACAAGACCCATCCCGATCTGAAGGTTGCGCGGTTGAAGTACGACTTCTTCCGCTCCCACATAGAGACGCTGGTCAATGACATGGCCAACGGCTCGGAGCGGATCAAGCGCATTGTCGAGGATCTCAAACGTTTCGCCCGCAAGGACGAGGGATTGCTCAACGACACGCTCGACATCAACACGATCATCGAGCAGAGCGTGCGGCTGGTGCACAACCAGGTGCACAAGTTCTCCGACATCGAACTTGATCTCGATCCCGAGCTGCCCGAGATCAAGGGGAATGCGCAGAAGATCGAACAGGTGCTGATCAACCTGATCATCAACGCCAGTCAGGCCATGCCCGAGGATCAGCGCGGCATGATCGAGGTGAGCACCCGTCTGGGACCCGATACGATCACGATCGAGGTCGAGGACAACGGCAAGGGGATGACCGAGGGCACCGTGGCGAGCATCTTCGATCCCTTCTTCACCACCAAGCGCGCCCGCGGCGGCACGGGGTTGGGACTGTCAATCGCCTACAAGATCATCGAGGAGCACAACGGAACAATCCGCGCGGACAGCGAGTTGGGCGAGGGCACCACCTTCACGATCTCGCTGCCTTTGCTGGACACGAATCAGGTTCTCAAAGAGGGGTGAGTTGGCCATGCACAAGCTGTTGATTGTCGATGACGATGTCGCCGTCACCAATTACATCATGATCTTTCTGATGCAGACCGAGCTCTATGAGCCCACCATAATCAACGATTCGCGCGAGGTGCCCGACCTGCTCGAGCGGGAGACGTTCGATGCCGTGCTGCTGGACATGGATATGCCGGGGCTCAACGGCATGGATATCCTCAAGCTCGCCCGCGAGAGGGAGATCAGCACGCCGATGATCATCCTGACCGGCGTCAATGATGTGGATCTGGCCGTGAAGTCGCTCAAACTCGGCGCGTTCGATTACCTGACCAAACCGGTTGACGACGATTACCTGCTCGAGGTGCTGGACAAGGCGATCCAGCACGGCGCCACCCTGGGCACTCTCGATGAGATGCCCGAGCAATTGAAGCACGAAGACCTGACCAACAGGGAGGCGTTCGACCATCTGCCCACCAAGGACGAGGAGATGATCCGCCTCTTCCACCGCGTGGAGCGGATGGCGCCCAGCGACCTCTGCCTGTTCATCATCGGTGAGCGGGGCACGGGCAAGAACTCACTGGCCATCGCCGTTCATTCGATCAGCGCGCGCAAAAGCGGTCCATTCGTGGCCGTCGATGCGGCGGCCTTCGAGGCCGAGCGGTTCGCCGCCGAGTTTTTCGGACAAACGCGCAACCGCGACGGCCAGTTGGAGGAGCACCCCGGCTTCCTCGACGAGGCCGACGGCGGCACCCTGTTCCTCAACAACATCGAGGACCTGACCCGTCCGGTTCAACGACGTCTGAACCGGGTGATCAAGGCGGGGGAGTTCTACCGTGAATCATCCACCCATATCCGCAAGATCAACGTGCGCGTCATCGCCTCCTCGCGACACGATCTCAGCGACGAGCGGTTCAGCGACACATTCTCCCACGATCTGCTCTACCACCTGATGGTCCACTCACTGCGTATCCCCTCATTGAGGGAGCGGAAGGGTGATATCGAGAACATCGCCGAGCACTTCCTCCGCACGGAGGCCGACAAGGATGGACGGGTGATGAAGGGATTCGAGCCGCGTCTGCTCGATCTGTTCCTCAACTACGAGTTCCCGGGCAACCTGCAGGAGCTGCGGGACATCATCGCCACGGCCCTGCGCAACGAGGAGAGCAACATCATCGGCGTCGACTCCCTCGCCCCCTACATGCGCGACATGTTGCTGTCGGGCAAACGGCGGACGGTCGGCTTCGAACCGCGCAAGCTGGCCGAGGTTGAGCGTGAGCACATCAGGAAAACCCTCGCCCACTTTGACGGCGACAAATCGGAAGCGGCTCTGGCGCTGGATATTCCGCTGGAACGCCTTGAGGGGTTCGATAGCGAGTAGATCGACGGGAACACGTACGCCCCACTCTCCCGGCGGAGGGTGGGGTTCCCCTTTTCGCAACTCGAGGCGCGTCATCCACCTGCAACTTGTGTTTCAGGTGTTAATCAGGTAACATAATAGAGTCTGAATTGCCCCCCCATTGCAAGGAGACGACATGTTCAAACATACTGCTACACTGCTAATCGCTCTGTTTCTCTCTATCCTCACCGGCAGTTCCCCCCAGGCCGCGAAATTCATCGAGGGTTTTGAGGACAGCAATATCGGCAACTGGAAGATTTCGGGCTATGACGTGCTGGAGACAACAGGGGGCAACCCTCTGGCCTACCGCCACGTTCAGGGCCTGGACACCTTCATCCCCTCGGCCCGCACTTTCTCCGCCGAACCGAACATCTTCAACGGCAACTACCGCACCAAGCAGGTGACCGAACTCGGCATCGACATCATCCTGCATCAGATCGGTTACTCCGCCGACGGACGCCCTCTGTCGCTGGCCCTGATCCACGATGGCGGCACCCCATTCGATTACACGGATGATTGGGCGGCCGTCAAAGTCGGCGATACGAACATTCCCCTGCCGGGCGAGGGCTGGCTCAGGTATCGTTTCGACGTCCCCTGCAACGCCACCGAACTGCCCGCCGACTGGATCACCATCAGCCTGGGTGTGGATGCGCCCGTCGATCCCGACTGGAATGCCCTGATCACCGACGTCGGCTTCGTGGCTTTCTACTTTGGGGATCCGCAATTGTATTTCATTAACCAGTACTGGAATACGGGGATGGACAATCCCTACATCGTCTTTCAGGATATCGTCTCGACCGAAACCGCCGACTGGAGCCGCATCAAAGCGCTGTATTGAGCGGCAGGTCGCAGGCGCATGGCAAGCGGGCGATCCGTTCAGGATCGCCCGACCGTGTCCGCTCATCGGCATCATCACGAGTTGTCGGAAACGGGTGTTGGATATGGGTGGATAGCCCTGTCCGCGTCAGTGGCGACAAGCGGACGGGAACGCCGCGAATCTGTTGTCCCGGCCCCTCGGATTGCCCACTGCAGGTATATTGACGTAGCCGCCAACGGCCTGACGGTTACCTCCTGAAGTAAATTTCCTCTCTCCCCGTATCGGCGGTGAGGATGAGTTTGTCTCCGGTTATCTTCGCCGTCATCACTATCGGTTCGGTGAATATGGGACTGTCGAAAGTACAGGTCAGCTGATTGCCGCCCGTAACCGTATAGACTCCCGAATAGGTGGAGTGCTGCAGGTCATTCAGTTCGACTCTGCCGTCATCGTAAAAATGGAAGTCCTGCTTGGGAGTCTCACCCCTCCACTCACCGATGATGCCCTGCCGAACATCGGTCCCGCAACCGCTGAACATGAAAAGCGAAACAACCGCCAGAGCGGCAAGCAAACGTGGGCGTGTCATCACGGCCTCCTTCAATGTCGGATTAGGAATAGCTCCCCGCCTTACACCAAAGTCCCCCTGAGTTGATGACCCTCCTTAAGAGTCGCCGAAGAGTATCATGCTCGAAGTATTATGCGAGGTAAACTTGCGCCTGCGGACGATATGCCCCGTTCATTGCTCCCGGAAAAGGAACTGCAGCCCTTCACCCAGAGTCGCGCGCCAGAACCCCCAGGAGTGACCGTCGTTGTAACGCTTCGCCAGATGCTCATCGCCGTGAGTATCGAGCAGGGTCTCGAACGTCTCGATCAGGGGGATCAACTGCGGCAGATCATAGGTTCCCCAGTTCATGTAGACGCGAAATCTCCCCGACGGCAGAGCGGCGAAACGATCCTGCAGATCGGCAGGCAGGTAGGGACTCATGAGCAGCAGGTTGCCGAAGAGGTCGGGATGAGTGCAGGCAAGATAGAGCGAAACGTTGGCGCCGTTGCTGGCGCCCAGGCAGCCCCACATGGTGCGATCCGTCGGGCTGGTGGCGTAGTGCTCGTTAACGAATGGGATCACTGCATCGGCGATGAACCGACCGAACGCCTCACGCTTGGCCCCGGCATACTCGGCGATGCGGTCCCCCGGAGGTATGCAGACGCAGATCGGCAGCGACAGGTCGGGATGCTCGAGCGAAAGCCGTCCGAGTGTCAGTTTCAAATTCCCCAGACTGATGTACTCGAGTCCATCATGAACTATCAGCACCGGGTGCGGCTTGACCCCATCGTATCCCGGCGGGGTGACGATCTCGATCCTCCGCTCGCCATTCAGTTGCGGGCAGGGAAAGGCAGCTATCGTTTCACCGCCGCAGGCGGGCAGTTCGTCGGCCGGCTTGACGGGTGTGCCGGACCACCCCGGCATCGTCAGCTCGGAATTGGGACCGAACCCGCCGAGCACGGTGCGCGGATTGAGCGGGTCGAGGATCCACTCGCCGCCATCGAGGACGAATTTGTAATCGACCCGCGTATCGGCCGGGCAGGCGAATGCCGCATGCCAGATCGGGCTGCGGCCCACGCGGGTCAATGCGAGTGTCGGCCGCCAATGGGTCATGTCCCCGGCCACGACCACGCTCCCGCACGGCTTGGCGTGATTTTCCCGGTAGATGAAATGGGCGAGAGAATCCTCGAGAAAGGGCGTTGTGCCGCCGGGCAATGCGGCCAGAAGACTGTCGGCGAGAGGGCCACTCGCCTCCGGCGACGCGACGGCAAGACGATCCAGCCAGTCAAGGGGGGCGGCCAGGGACACGCAGCCGACACACATGAAAACGGACATGATGGCGAGGCACCGCAAAACAGACATGAACCCTCCGCAGTAGTTGGACGGGGATCAGTATCGTCAACCTGCCGCGCGGAGCAAAGTCAAAAGGGCAGGCGATATAATTAACAGTCAGGATTTCATTCTGCCCAAAACCTTGTATACTTTCCCAGTGCCAATCAGCCCACATCAACCAGGAGGTCACCGTATGGAGGTTAATATTCGACTTGCGGCCGATGGGGACGCCACGGCGATCCATCGGGTACATACGGCGGCCTTCCCGACATCCGCCGAGGCCGAGCTGGTCGACAATCTACGCAAGCAGAATACCCACATCATCTCGCTGGTCGCCGAGGTCGATGATGTGATCGTCGGCCACATCCTGTTCACGCCCGCCACGATCGAAAACAAAACGGGGCCATCCGTCACCGGCCTGGGGCTGGCGCCTCTGGCGGTCGTGCCGGATTATCAGAACCTCGGTATCGGTTCGGAATTGACCAGACTGGGGATGGCCGTGGCGACAAACGGGAAGTACGACTTCGTGATCGTACTCGGTCATCCAGACTACTACCCCCGGTTCGGGTTCGACCCGGCAGCGCAGTACGGCATCGGCTGCGAGTACCCCGATGTCGGCGATGCCTTCATGATCAGTTTCCTGGGAGGGGAGATTCCCGAGCTTGAGGGGATTGCCCGCTACCACCCGGCTTTCGCCGAATGACGGGCGCGAAAAAGGTCCACGCCATACGAGACGTGGACCTGTGCATTCATTCCGAAGCGGTGAGCGACCGGTTAGACGCTGACGACGTTCGTCACCTCGGGCACCTGCTCCTTGAGCGTGGCCTCGATACCGGCCTTCAATGTCATGGCCGCAGCGGGACATCCGTGACAGGCACCCACCAGCTTGACCTCGACGACGCCGTCATCATTAACGGAGATCAGATCCACGTTGCCGCCGTCCCTGACCAGAACGGGACGGATCAGGTCGAGCGCTGCTTCTACTCTGTCATGTAGTGTTTTTCCTTCGGACATGTCTTACATCCTTTGTTTCGTCTCTCCGCGCAGGTGCGGGATTGAGCGGTTGCGCTGTCCTGGTTGCATCATAACCGATCGCCGGGAGATTAATCGTGGAACCCATGGCGTCGGCGACGACAAAAGCGTCGTCCTGCACCCTTCAGACATCGTCCTTCTTGTGGGTAAACAAGGTAAATCAAACCTCCGGGTCTGTCGACCTCATGATTCATCCTTGAATTGCATATCGTGCAGTTGACGATAAAGCCCGCCGACGGCAAGAAGCTCGTCGTGAGTGCCCTGTTCGACGATCCGACCATCCTGAATGGCCACAATCTTGTCCGCGCTCCGGATAGTGGAGAGACGGTGGGCGATGACCAGGCTGGTCCGGCCCGCCATCAGACGCTCTATCGCCTCCTGCACCAGCCGTTCGCTCTCGGTGTCCAGGGCGCTGGTGGCCTCGTCGAAGATCAGAATCTCCGGATCACGGAGTATCGCTCTGGCGATGGCCAGGCGCTGCCGCTCGCCTCCGGAGAGCTGAAGCCCCCGCTCGCCGATGGTCGTGTCGTAGCCGGCGGTCGTCTGTAGGATAAAATCGTGCGCCCGGGCCGTTCTGGCGGCCTGCTCGACAGCCTCTCTGGTGGCCTCGGGGCGTCCATAGGCGATATTGTTGTAGATCGTATCGTTGAACAGCACCACATCCTGGGTGACGATACCCATCTTCGCCCGCCATTCCTGCAGATTGAAGGTACTGATGTCGCGGTCATCCATCGTGATCCGGCCATGAGCCACACCGTGGAATCGGGGCAACAGATCGGCCAGCGTGCTCTTGCCGCCGCCACTGGGACCGACGAGAGCCACAACCTGACCTGTTGCTATCTCGAGGTTGATATCCTCCAGCACCGGCTGCCCCTCATCGTAAGAGAAGCCCACACTTTCGTACCTGATCACCCTGTTCAACCGCCCGGGCCGCTCGCCACCCTCGAGTTGCGTCAGCTCGTTGTCCTGATCCAGCAGGTCGAATACGCGGCGCCCGGCTACGACCCCCTCCTGGAACACCTGGTTGAGTTCGGCGATCTTCCGCAGCGGGCCGACAATCGCCAGGGCCGCCGTGACGAAGAGGATGAGCACCGACGCCTCCAGATCACCCTGGATCACCTGCCAGCCCCCGTAACCGACGACGAACATCACCGAGATGAGTCCAAGCATCTCGCTCATGGGAGCATTGAGCGCCCCCAGCGCCTTTAAGCGGACAGCTCCGGCAAAATAGGCCCAGTTGAAGCCGCGGAATCGGGTCACCTCGTCCTGCTCCCGTCCGAACGCTTTGACGACGCGAGCGCCGATGGCTGTTTCCTGGATCAAACCGGCCATATCCCCCATCCGCTCCTGGATCAGGGTGCTGTCACGCTGAAGCAGCTTGCCCAGGCGGCGGAGCAGCCAGGCATTGGGGGGCACTACGAGAATCGTCACCAGCGCCAGTTTCCAGCTGTCGAGGAAGATGATCATGAGCAGGATCAAGATGAGAACACCGTTGCGCAGCGCCTTGGCGGTGGCGCCGATGATGGCTCCGCGGAGGACATTGACATCATTGACCACACGGCTGATGAGCATGCCGGTCTTCTGGCGGCTGAAGAAACTCATCGGCAGTGTCTGCAGGCGGCGGTAGACATCCTGCCGGATATCGAACAGGCAGCGCTGTTCAAGGTAATGAACCAGATAGGCATCAAGGTAACTGAACAGGTTCTTGGCCAGGAACACGAAGAAGATGCACAGGATAATCCGGTTGAGCCGCTCCATGAGGGTGCCCTGGCCGAGCCAGGCCATGGCGCGCGTTTTCAGATCGGCACCTTGCCGTTCAAGTCGGGAGATCAGCTCCTGCCCCTCGCCCTCATCCACGACGGCATCGGGAACCACTGCGGGGGCTGCGACGGTCATCTCGACATTATCAACATTGAAGAGTGTATCAAGAAAGGGCACCACCAGCGTCAACGACCCGCCGCTGAGCAGGGAGGCCAGGATGATACACAAAACGGCAAGTATCACCCTGCGCCAGTAGGGCAGTAGATATCGCAGTAATCGTCTGTAAATCTTCAGCATGATGCTACATCTCTCTTTTCAATATGATTGGTGCAGGCTAGCACCCACAGGGGCCAGACGCAAGAAGGCGACTTCAAAAGAAGCCGCCTTTTTCGTTCTACTTTCCTTTATCCGTCGCACTAACAGGACAGTTTATAGTTCTTACAAATGTTTTTCGATTCGGGATACCAGATTGAATCTGGGTGGCACGCCGGTGATTGTATCCACGGGACGGCCTTTATCGAAAACCAGTAGGGTTGGAACGCTCTGCACGTGATAGCGAATGGCAATCCTGCGCGCTTCATCCACATTAACCTTCACGAACTTGACCTTGCTGCCCATCAGTCCGCTAATCTCCTCCAGCATGGGCTCCATGGCCTTGCAGGGACCGCACCAATCGGCCCAAAAGTCAACCAGGACAGGGACTTGCGACTCCTGTATCACCATGTCAAAGCTGTTGACGTCAAGATCCCTGATGACTGCCATGTCACTCCCTCCCTGATTCGTTTCTTTTTAACGTTGTCATCTTACCCTCAACCCCCACACTCATCACAACATGAAACTTGAAAAAAATTCGGAGGAAATCCCATAAGGTATAGCACCCTTCAAGTAGCTGAATCTCACCCCCTTACGGGCCATATATCTAATTACGGTAAACCGGAAAGTATTATCAAAACCAAATAGACTTATTAACGATTTGACCCAAACCTGGAAATCCGACAACCTCTTGGTGGTCAAGGACTTGTCCTAATCAAGTTGCTGTGATATATCATTACGGAACTTACGCGGGCGAAGTCAGTAAACACACCTTCGCCACACAGGACTGATAACGTCCCTAAATCCACAAACATGCAATGATTCAAAGGTGAGCGCCTCAATGGAGACGAACTACGATATCGAAGTTCTCAATGAGAGAGTTGAGCGGGAAAGCCGCTTTGTCAGGGAGATCACGGATGAACTGGGTAAAGTCATCGTCGGACAGCACTACCTGGTCGACCGCCTGCTGATCGGCCTCCTCTGCGGCGGGCACGTCCTGCTCGAGGGGTTGCCCGGTCTGGCGAAGACGTTGGCTGTCAGCAGCCTGGCCGGTGCGATCCAGGCCAAGTTTCAACGGATCCAGTTCACGCCGGATCTTCTCCCCGCGGACCTGCTGGGTACACAGATCTACGATCCCCAGTCCGGTGACTTCAAGACCCGCCTCGGCCCCATCTTCGCCAACCTGATTCTGGCCGATGAAATCAACCGCGCACCAGCCAAGGTGCAGAGCGCGTTGCTTGAGGCCATGCAGGAGCACCAGGTCACAATGGGCAAGGAGAGTCACAGTTTGCCCGAACCATTCCTGGTCCTGGCCACCCAGAACCCGATCGAGCAGGAGGGCACCTACCCTCTGCCCGAAGCTCAGGTCGACAGGTTCATGCTCAAGGTCAAGGTGGGCTACCCGAGCCGCACCGATGAGAAGGAGATCCTGGCCCGGATGGGTGGTCTGAACAAACCCTGCGTCGCCCCTATCGCCAGCCTGGAGCAGATCACCTCTGCCCGCGCACTGGTGGCCGACATCTTCATGGATGAGAAGATCAAGGACTACATCATCTCGGTCGTATTCGCGACCCGCGAACCTCAGGGCGAGCTCAAGGATCTGATCTCCTACGGTGCCAGCCCCCGTGCCACACTGTATCTGGCGCAAGCCGCAAGGGCGCACGCATTCCTCCGCGGTCGCGGTTACGTGACACCTGAGGACGTCAAGAAGGTCGGCCTGGATGTACTCCGTCACCGCGTCATCATCAGCTACGAGGCCGAGGCCGAGGAGCTGGACAGCGATGCGGTTGTCGGCAAGATCTTCGATACCGTTGAGGTGCCGTAGGCGAAGTATGGCGAACGAAGAACGAATTCCAGCTGAAATACTGAAGAAAGTCCGGCGCATCGAGCTATCGACGCGTCACCTGGTCAACGATCTGTTCGGCGGCGAATACCATTCCGTCTTCAAAGGCATGGGGATGGAGTTCGACGAGGTCCGGGAGTATACGCCAGGTGACGATGTCCGCTCCATCGACTGGAACGTCACGGCCCGCATGGGCCGACCCTTCATCAAACGGTTCCGCGAGGAGCGGGAGCTGACGCTGATGCTCGTTGTCGACGCCAGCGCCAGCGGCCTGTTCGGCAGCGGCGACCGACTCAAGAGCGAGATCATCGCAGAGGTGGCCAGCGTGCTGGCCTTCAGCGCTGTGCGCAACCAGGACAAGGTCGGTTGCCTCTTTTTCACGGACCGGGTCGAGAAATACATCCCGCCCGAGAAGGGGCACAGGCACGTCCTGCGGATTATCCGCGAGCTGCTCTACTTCCATCCCGAGGGCGACGGCACCGATCTCGGTGTCGCGCTGGAGAGCATCAAGCACCTCCTCAAGCGGAAGGCCGTGGTCTTCCTGATCAGCGACTTCATGTCACCCGATTTCGAGGTGCCCTTGCGGTTGGCCGCGCGGCGTCACGACCTGATCGCGATCAACATCCACGATCCTCGGGAGAACAGTCTCCCCGATGTGGGCCTGCTCAACGTCCACGACGCCGAAACCGGCGAGGAGTGCTGGCTCGATACGGGCAACAGGCTGGTGCGCAAACACTTCGCCGCAGAGGCCCAGGAGAGGCGGGACAGCCTGGGGCGCATCTTCGGCAAGTATGGCGTCGATGAGATCACCCTGGATGTCACCACCGACACGATCCATCCGCTGGTACGCTTCTTCAAACAGCGGATGAAGCGGATGAGCCGCGGCGGCCTGCGGCTGCTCCTGGCGGGGATGCTGACCTTTGCGGGTTTCGGCGCCGAGGCTCAGCAGACGCAACAGCAGCAACCGCCGCCGACAATCCAGCCCGCCCCGACACAGAGCGGGCAACCAGGCGGTATGCCCGGTATGCCCGGCCAGCAGCAGGCCCCGAGCATACCGATCACCCCACGCGCTCAGCTGAGGGAGCTGCCGCTGCCCACGCTGGCTGATCTCACCGGCGCGGCCCGTCCCCGCTACCACGAGAGCACGGCTCGGGGCATCATTGTGGAGAGTCTCCTGGCCCGCGACATCATGACAATCGGCGAGCGCAACAGCCTTACCTGGCGGATTGTCCTGCCGCAGGGCGGCAGTCTTATTCCGCCGGAGTGGGATGCGGGTACGCTGCTGCCGCTGATGAACGCCGAGGCGGTCGAGGCCGGCGTGGAACCGCCGCAGGATGAACTGACGAGCGGCGACCTCAATGCTCTCGCAGCGGTCTTCGCCGTGGCCGACACGATCCCCGGCGGCGCCTCCGCCCCCGATACGCTTCGTTACCGGCTTGAGTTCACCACCTTCAGACCCGATACGCTGCAATTCCCTCCGCAGCTGTTCCGTTACCAGCTGACGGGCGAGAATGATGTGCGTGAGATTGCCACCGCCCCGCTCCAGGTCGAATGCGTATCGGTGCTGGCCGCATCCGTCGACAGCACCGCTCTGCGCGACTGGAAAGCGCCCGGCGATCTGCGCGGCAACTGGCTGCCGGTTATCGCCAAGATAGCGCTACCCATTCTGCTGGCCCTCGGGATCATCATCGGCCTGTTGATCTGGTGGCTGCGTCGACGCAAGCTGGCCGAGGTGCCGGAGTATGTCATCCCTGCCGACACCGAAGCGCTGGAGGCGTTTGAATCATTGGCTCTCGAGGATCTCCCCGCGCGAGGAGCCTTCCACGAATACTACTTCCGCCTGTCCAGGATAATGAGACACTACATGAGTCGCCGTTTCTCCCTGCCGTTCATCGACTGGACGAGTGAGGAGATCCGCCAAGCGCTTCTGGGTTCCCCTCCGACTCTGGAACTCGAAGCGGCGCTGCGTGATCCGCTGCTCGGGGATCTTGATCGGGCCGACATCGTCAAGTTCGCCCACCGGCAACCGACACGGACGGAGTGCATTGACTCCATGCAGCTGGGCAAGCAACTGGTCAAGGCCACTCGCAACCCGCTCCCCTTCGAGATCGCGGCCCGGGAGGCTGCGGCCCGGGAGGCTGCGCTCCGGGAGAGCGAGACCGAGGAAACTGCGGTCAAAGCCATTACCGGTGATGAGGTGGCCGAGGAGAGCGGCGGACAAGACGGGGGGGATGAAACATGATAGAACGTTTCGCAATACCCCTGGCGTTGATCGCGCTGATCGTCGTGCCGTTGATCATCTACGTGCGGTGGCGTTTTCGACGAGTACATCACCTCAGTCTGTTGATGTCCGACACCCGGTTGCACAAGCGGCACGCCGGCACCGGGCGTGCGCGCCTGCGTCACCTGCCGCTGGTCCTGCGCATCCTGGTCATCGCCATACTGGCCTTGGCTCTGGCGCGCCCTCAGTCCGGCACGCGGATGCATGAGGTCACGAGTGAGGGTGTGGATATCGTCCTGCTCATCGACATCTCGACCTCGATGAAGGGGGAGGATTTCCGCCCCCGCAATCGCCTGGAAGAGGCGAAGGTGCAGGCTGCGGAGTTCATCACCAAACGTGAAAACGATCGTATCGGCCTGGTCCCTTTCGCCGGACAGGCCTACACCGCCTGCCCCCTGACGCTGGACCATGATCTCCTGCTCGAGTTCATGACCCAGGTGCGGATGGGCGTGGTGGAGGACGGCACGGCAATCGGCAGCGCCCTGGCCACCGGCGCCAATCGTCTGCGTGAGAGCGAGGCCGAGAGCAAGATCATGGTGCTGCTCACCGACGGCGACAACAACGCCGGCAGCATCGATCCGCTGACCGCCGCCCGGGCGGCCGCATCGCTGGGCATCAAAATCTACACTATCGGCGTCGGCAAGGAGGGCAAGGTCCCCTACCCCTACACCGACGCCATCTTCGGCAAGCGGTACCAGTACGTGGAGACCAACCTCGACGAAACCACACTGCGGGAGATCGCCGCCGCATCGGGCGGCCGCTTCTTCCGGGCCCAGAACTCCGAGAGCCTGGCCGACATCTACCGTGAGATCGATCAACTCGAGCGGACCGAGATCAGTAGCGTCGAGCGGATAGACTACAATGAGGCGAGTACCCTCTTCCTGCTCCCCGCCGTTCTGCTGCTGGTCTGTGAATTTCTGCTCAGTCACTTCGTTCTAAGGAGGTTGCCATGAGCTTCGGCGAACCGGGCCTTCTTTGGTTCTTGTGGATCTTCCCGCTGGCGCTGCTTCTGATCGCCCTTGCCATCCGCCGGCGACGCCGAGCCCAGCAGGCCCTGATCAGCAGCCGCCTCTTTCACCGTATGGTGCCGGGATTCGACCAGCCGCGTATCCGCTGGAAGGCCGCCCTGTTCCTGATCGGACTCGCCTCTCTGCTCTTTGCTCTGCCTCGCCCCCAGATCGGCAGCGAACTGGCCGAGGTCAAGCGGAGGGGATTGGACGTACTCGTCGCCCTCGACACCAGCCGCAGCATGCTGGCCGAGGATCTGCGCCCCAACCGGATGGCGGCCGCCAAGCGTGAGGTCGAAGATCTCTTCCGGCTTCTGCGCGGCAACCGCCTGGGGCTGATCACCTTCGCCGGCGAGAGCATCACCAACTGCCCGCTGACGCTGGATTCCGATGCGGCCAGTCTGTTCCTCGACGGTATCTTCGTCAATTCGATCACCACGCCCGGCACCAACCTGGCCAAGGCGATCGAGCGGGGCATTCAGGCCTTCCACAGTGACGACCGCCGCTTCAAGGTGCTGGTGCTGGTCACAGATGGCGAGGGTCACGAAGGGGATGTCCTCAAGGTTGCGCGCGAGGCCGCCGATGCGGGTGTCGTCATCTTCACGATCGGCGTCGGCACGACCGATGGACACACCGTGCCGATCCGTCACGAGGAGACGGGCGCGCTCCAGGAGAACCTGCGCGACCGGAGCGGCAAGCCCGTATTCAGCAGGCTTGAGCGCTCCACGCTGCAGCAGGTGGCGGCCATCACCGGTGGCGCATACTATGAGTCCAGCGGCGGCAGCCTCGATCTTGAGCACCTGCGCAACACCATCGCCACCATGGAGACCCGTGAACTCAGCGGACGACAGGCTCGCAAGCCGATCGAACGATATCAGATCTTTGTCGCTCTGGCATTGACGGCGCTGACTCTGGAGGCGATTATCCGCGAACGCAAGAGGGAGGAGCTGGTATGGACCGGACGCTTCTAAACTGTATCATCCTCTCGACTATCCTGCTCCTGGCTCCACCCGCTCTCGGAGACGGTGAGCAGCCTGAGCCTCCGGTTGAGGTGGAGGAGGCGCCGCTGGTCGATCTGACCACCGCCCGCGCCAACACCAAGGGCAACGAACTGGTGTGGGAGGGTAAATTCGAGGAAGCTGTCGAGGCCTATCACGAAGAGGCCCTGAAGCGTCCCGAAAACGGCATCCTGCAGCGCAACCTGGCGGGGGCTCTAGCCCGGGCCGGTCGCGGTGATGAGAGTCTGGCCGCCTACAGCCAGGCGCTCCGTTTCGCCGACGGGAACAAAGAGAGGGCGAAAGTGCTCTATGACCTGGGCAACGCCCTGGTCATGGCCGAACAGGCCGAGCAGGCCATGGAGCTCTGGGCGCAGGCGATGATCCTCGATCCGGAGGACATGGACCTGAAGCACAATTTCGAGTTCCTCCTCAAGCAGCAACAGGAGGGGGAGGGGAAGGATCAGGGCGACGGCGAAAACGATCAGGAGCGGGAGCCCGAGGACAGCGATCAGTCCGAGCAGGAGCAGCAAGAGGGTGAGCAGGAGGAGGAGCCCCAACAGCAGCAGGGGCAGGAGGAGCAGGAATCCGAGCAACCTGAGCCCCAGGAGCAGCAGCCCGAACCGTCCGCAGAGGATGAGATGAGCGAGGAGGACGCCCAGCGACTTCTCGATGCGATGCTGGAAGAGGAGAAAGAGCTGCAGGCCGAACGGCTGAAGAAACAGAAAACCGATAAGAAGAACGTGGAGAAGGACTGGTAAAATGCCAAACCTGCGGGCATTCATGATTCTGTTGATGGTCGGCCTGCTGGCAACGCCATTGGCCCTCCTGGCCGAGGATGTCAGCGTTACGGCCGAACTGGACCGGCAGATCCTCTATGAAGGCGAATCCTTCAATCTCAACATCACCGTGCCCGGCGCCACGCGCTCGACCAGGCAGCCCGCGTTGCCCGAGATGGATGATTTCCTGCTGATGGGCACCACCGCATCCTCCAAATTCTCTTTCGTCAACGGGCGCTCCACCTCCAGCAAGGTGTTCACCTTCACGCTGATCCCGCAGAGATCGGGTAAACTGGAGATTCCCGCCATACCGGTACAGGTGAAGGGCAAGAACTACTACACCCGACCGATCAGCGTCTCGGTTCGCGCATCGAACAACACCAATCAACCCACCGGCAGACCGGGCATCACGAATGCGCCGGTTCGCCATCCCCGGCAGCAGGGGGGCGAAGACGAAAGCGGGGACAGGGACCGCAACGTGTTCATCCGCTCCTGGGTAGATGTGGAAGAGGTCTACGTCGGGCAGCAACTCACCCACCACTTCGGGCTGTTCCGCAATCCGCGCATCAGTTTTCTCGGCACGCCCCAGTACAGCGCACCGGAGATTCAGGGATTCTGGAACGAACCGCTGGGCGACGAGATCTCCGCGATCCGCAAGGTCGACGGGCGCGACTACGCGATTACCGAACTGCGCTCGGCGCTGTTCCCCAGCGACCCCGGGGAGAAGACCATCGGCTCCGCCACGGTGAGTGTGCGCTTGCGCAACCGCAACACCTGGAGCTTCTTCAGCGATGCGGGACCGGAGCGGATACTTCGCACCAAGGAGATCACCGTCAAGGTGAAACCCCTGCCGACTCAAGATCGCCCCGCCGCCTTCTCCGGTCTGGTGGCAACGAAGATGCGACTCGATTCGCGGATCGAACCGGGGCCTTACGAGGTCGGGCAACCGATCACCTTGACCATCGGACTGGCCGGTTCCGGCAACCCTCGCGCATTCGTCGAACCGGAGATGCCGCGGAACGCGGCGTTCAAGTACTACGATCCGGAGCTGCGCAGCGAGACCTCGATTGACGAGGATATGATCCGCGTTTTCAAGCAGTGGACGATCATAGTCGTCCCCAAGGAGGCGGGATTGTTCACGCTGGAGGGGATCGACTACACCTGGTTTGATCCCGTCGCGGGCAAATACCGCAACCGCCACACCAAGGATTACGAGCTGACGATCGCCCCCTCCTCCAGCGTCGAGACCAACCCGGTGGTGTTCACCGATCTCAGCCCGGAGCGCGTCGAGCTGCTCGGGCAGGATATTCACCACATCAAGACTGCTCCGCTGCTCGCCAACGACGGACGACGTTTTCCCCGCTCGGGGGCGTTCTGGATCAGCCTGCTGCTCCCCTGCCCTCTGCTCATCGGCGCACTGATCTGGCGGCGCCGCACCGATGTGCGTCTGGCGGATCGGGCGGGCACCCGCGCACGCGGAGCGCGCAAACTGGCCGACCGTCGTCTCAAGTCAGCCGCCCAGGCGCGCCAGACCGGAGACCTGGATAACTTCTGTCTCGAGCTGACCTCCGGATTGCGCGGCTATCTCGCCGACAGGCTGGACTGCCCCGCCGCCGGTCTGACCGAGGACTCGATCGTAACGGGTCTGGCCGGCATCGGTGTCGGCGAAACGACCCGGCGCAATCTGATCGACCTGCTCGGCAGGATCGACTTCGCCCGCTACGCTCCCGGGGCGGAAAAGAGTTCGACCATGGACAAGCTCTTCGGTGAAGCGACCGATGTTGTCGAAAAGCTGGAGGGTGAGATCGGGGCCGGGTCCAAAAGGAAGGGGAGTCCGTTCACGACTCTGCTACAACTGCTCCCCTGCCTTCTGCTCGCCATCGGTCTTACGGCCCATGCCCAGAGCGAGAACAGCGTGGAGATCCGTATGGCCGAGGCCGCCCGGATCTACGAAACCGGCGAATTCCAGGAGGCCGGGCGCATCTGGGAATCGCTGGCCGCCGATGGTGTCGAGGACAGTCGCCTCTGGTACAATCTGGGCAACAGCTATTACCAGCAACGTCGTTTCGGTCCTGCGATTCTGGCCTACCGGCGCGCATTGCGGCTGGCCCCCAGAGATCAGGAGATCCGCGACAACCTGCTGCTCGCCCGCAGCCATTGCGTCGACGGCGACAACGCCGCCCTCTCCGGCGCATTCGAACGAGCCTGGGATGGTCTGCGCCGTCGCATCTCGCCGGGTGAGTTGGCGGTGTCGAGCGTCGCACTGCTGTGGATCTTCGTCGCACTGCTGATTGTCGGCATCTCCCGTCGAGTCGGCTGGCCCAGTCTCCGCTTGTGGCTGATCCTCCTGGCCGTGTTGCTCCCCTCGATCTGGGCGGTGACCATCAGGGCGGAATGGCAGGACTGGGGCAGTCACGAAGCTGTTCTGGTCGCACCGGCCGTCAATGTGCAGTCGGGACCGGGCGCGGATTACATCACACTCTTTGAGATTCACGAAGGGGCCGAGTTGCGGATGCACGAGATACGCAGCGGCTGGGTGCGTGTCAGTCTGGGCGAATCGCTCGAGGGTTGGATCCCCCACTCATCGCTGATGCCGCTATAGAAACATGAATATCGATCTCGGAGAGGGCCGGTGTCTCACGACAGCGGCCCTTTTCCTGTGCCGGGAAACAGGGAGATCACTCGGCAGTCAAAACAATTGTCTCTTTATTCAGTTGCGCAATAGCTGTGCAGAGATTGGCGAACGACTCGAATCCATCCCTGCCGATGGTGATGTCATTGATATGGAGTTGGGTATGTCTCACGATCCCCTCCGTTCCGATCCAGGTCATGGCGCAGGCCAACGAGCCGAAACCGTACTCCAGTGCCGGGGAGGTCGGCGGGGCCGAAAGCTCATAGTTGGTCCCGCTCCAGTCCAGCTCCATGACATCGCGGATCAGGATCGGATAGGGCAAGCGCACGGGATTGTGACGAATGACGGGATCGAAATCCGGCAGAGGGTCCCACAAGCGCAAGAACTCCGCTGGGATGGCGCATTGCCCCACACTCTTGTCGCGGTTGCGTATCGACCAGTTGAAATCAACATGGAGACTGTCGCTGATCTCCCGCATGTCGCCGCAGCGAAAGTCGTGAATCTCCAGTTGCAGATCATTGACGCCCAGTTGACCCAGCACGGCATCCTGAAGATTGCTCCCGGTTATTGACCCGAACCGATTACGCAGAATCATGGCCTGCAATCCCGAATACCTGACTTTGACGAACCCGGAAAGCTGTCCTTGACCATCGATATCGACATGTACGGTGCGGTCGATGGCGCATGATTCGCGACCGTTGGCGGGAATCCGCTTGATGAAAAACCCGCCGTCCGGCTTGATCACCAGGGCAGGCACTCTCGTCAGATTCGGATTGACGATTCCAAGCGGACACATACCGGCGGAGGAGTCGAGCCAGAACTCATTGCCCTGATCGTCCTTGGCATAGGTCAGCAGATGGTCGAATCGGGGCGAGGCTATATTGGCGTTAAGCTCACGCCGCACCCGCCAATCGACCAAAGCCGGATAGGCCGTAACCCGCAACCCGGTCAGCAGCGCGATGTTCAGCGCGGTCATATCCTTGCAGTCGCCGTACTTGCGCTCGACGATATCCTCAATCTGATTGGGGACGATGCCGCTGTCGCCCATATCGACGTCTACATACCGGTAATTGCGTTGCGTGTAGTTGTAGACATTCCGGATCTTCTCCCGTTTCACCAGACGATCCATGTTGATCTCCCTGGCCAGATCGACAATCTCCCCGCTCGCATCATGGCCGCTGCCGACCTGCGACAAGTACCACTCAACATAGTCGGTCCAACTCTTCGGCTTGAGCCCTATGACGGCGTACCGTCTGACCTCGTCCGGGGGGGGCATGCAGGGCTCATGCACCAATGCCGGCAGATCCGACAGAACCCAGTCCAGATAGAGCATATTGGGTCCGGTGTCGCTGATGCGCCATTTCATGACTGGGGTGAGATCCAGGCTGCGATCACGGGCCAGCCACTGGAGATCCTCTCCCCTCGACATGTTCTCCGGTATCTGCAGGGAGTACCTGCTGCGTAGACAGGGGATTGCATGGTCAATGTCCCAGACAACGATCATGGAGAATTCGTCAGCCGACCTGACGCTGTAGGCGTATTCCAGAATCGCCCCCGGCACGACATCCCGGAATGTGAACCCCAGCGACCTGCTCTTCATGAATTCCCCGCGATCCGGCGCGCTATGGAGCGGGGTGAGATCCGTCATGCTCAACTCGACACTTTTCCCGCCGGGCAGAATTGTCCTGGCGTGAAACGACTCCAGTTCGTCACCATGATCCAGACGGATGGCCGGCGTCAGCCAACGGTTCCCTCTCTCCGAAGCATACATGATGATCGAGTGCTCTGTCCGTTTGGGTACGAGCCGGAACTTATTGTAGGCAAATCGATCGGTCCTGTGATCCAGGATGATCACGGCTCCGTCATCAATGTAATCATTGAAGTCGGGCAACACCTTGAGATCAGCCTCGTGGGCGACCCTCGACAGCGAGAGAGGTACTCCGGTCCGACTGCAGCCGGCCAGAATGACCAAAGCACAAATACAGAGCAGTTGGTGTAGACGCATATCGACTCCAGTTCAATGAGCAGATATTCGGACGAGTACGGACATCGGTTCTCAGCTCGTGTTGAAGTGCAGAACTGTACCCCCATCTTCAACTCAAATCAAATCGTTCGGCAATATTCCCCACTCCGATTCGGTGGTACTGTCTTATCCCCCCCTCGGTAATTGCCCGTCTGAATGCAAAAGGACCCGGACAGATCTACTGTCCGGGTCCTCGCTGGTCACTCATCGGATACATGCTCAAGCCATCAGGCGCCGGCGCCCTTTGCCGAGGGCAATGTGCGACGTGGACGCTCGGGCATGGGCCGCACGCCACCACCATGCAGCGAATTGCTTGCACCCAACGCTTCGGGCTGACGCGGGATGGATTTCATCTTCGTCTCACTCACCTGGACCCGCATGGCCTCCACATCGTATTCGCTGACATGCACCTCATCGCCAGTGGCCTCCGACAGGTCACGCGCCAGATCCTCCAGTGCATATGTCATCACGCTGCGCTGCCTGATCCCGTTCGGCTTGGCGTTGAAACTCTTGAAGCCCGCGACAGTCGCCTGTTCCGGTTCCGGTTCAGTCCCCTTCACCATCTGCGGCTGAACCTGCTCCTGCGCGGTCACGGATGGTTCGGCAACCACCGGGGCGCCGTGGGACACCGAGGCCATGGCGGCCATGGCTCTATGCTCCTGATGGGTCTGGGCGGCCCTGATGCGGGCCTCCATCGACATCTGCCTGGTGAACTCGGCCTCTGTTCTCGCCGCGGCGACCTCCAGCCCGGCTTGCTCCTTCTCATGGCGTAGAGCCGCCACCCCATTGCGCAACTCGGAGACCTGATCGCAAAGCGTGGTGGCCTCAATCAACAACTCCTCCGCCTGCACACGGAGCGATATGCACTCTTGCCTGGTGCTGCGCAGATCCTCACGCAGGTCATCGCTCTCCTGCAGAGTTCTTGCGGTCTCCCGCCGTATATCCTCGACTTCGCCATGAATCCGCTCAAGGCGCGTCGTATCGGTTTCCCGACCATCAATTGCTTCGGCCAGAGAGAGCTGAATCTTCTGCCACTCCGTGCGGGCATCGTCCAGTTTTCTCTGAGCAGCGGCGCTGGCAGTCGTCGCCACCTGGTTTTCCCGCTCCGCCAACTCAACACGTTCAATCGCCTCATCAGCCACGGCCTTCAGCTTCCTCTCCCGTACCTCAGCGATCCTGATGCTGTCCGATATGGTGTCCTGCGCCAGCAGAGATTTACTCAACTCCTCGAGCTGACGCTTGATGATGCGCGTGTTGTCCGTACCGTCGGGAACGGCAGCAACCGGTTCGGGCGCGACCGGGGCCGTCTTGGCGACGGGTTTCGGGTCAATTACGGGCGCCGCCTGGGGTTGGGGCGTCTCCCGAACGGGTAAAGTCGGATGCCACTCGTCGACCTGATCGTTTTTACCGACTGCGCCGGGCAACGAACTCTGCGAATGCGCGTTATCGGGTATCGAGGAGGGGGAGACACGACTTGGTCCGGCCTGTACACCAAGCATCTCCAGCCCATGCGGTGCAGTTGTCTGCGATCGCGCCTGATCGAGTATCACCTGCCTGCGTGCCCGTCTGAGCGACATGCGGGTTCTATCCCGCTTCACAAGCATGGTGACGCAGATAATCAGTATCACCAGCAGGCCGAAGATGCCCGCCATGGTTCTGCGCGTACGGGTGATACCCGTCGCCGCAAGTATTCTCTCATGGGACGCCGACACCAACACGGTCCAGTCGGGTCCGGGGATGCTCGCCCGAATGGGGAGATGGGTATAGGCAGCCACCTTCCTTTCGCCACCCGTTTCGGTGAAGCGCCAGGTGAAACCCGACTCGCCGTTCAAGGCGTTGCGCACGGCTCTGCTGCCGGCGGAATCGAGATTCGTGGTGATGGACCCATAATCGCGTGCCTGATCTTTCCTGGTCCTCGTCCCGGCGGAATCGAAATCGACCAGCAGGCGACCCGATCCGTCCAGCACCATGACGCCAAGGTCGCCGACCAGATGATCGCTGCTCTGTCTGAGGAATCCGCAGAAATCCTCCACGGCGGCGAAACGAACCCGCTGATTCAGGAAGGCGATCACCTTGCCCTCTTCGTACAGGGGGACGGAAAAGCTCATGGTGCGCCCGTCGGAGCCGAGGTCGCAGAGTTCGATCATCTCATCCAGATGGAGGTCCTCAATCATAACGGGTACGTCGGCCGGATCCCCGGTCGTTTCGGTGTTGGAGGAGTGGAGATAATTCTCCCTCTCCAATGCTCTGAACCAGGTAGTGCTGCGGTAGTTGCCCAGGTAGAGTTTGGCGGGATCAAAGGTTTCGCCTGTAGCGGCGCGATCATTGACGGCAATCAACTGTCCACGCGTATCGACCAGCATAATCAGGGAGTAGATGTCGTGCACGTCGATATGATCATTGAGAACCTGAACGATCGAGTTGCTCTCCCACGAGCGATACCAGGCGCTGCGATCGTGCAGACGCTCGTCGAGGCTGAGCGTTTGCACAGCTCGACTGGATCGATCCAGCTCCGCGCCGAGTAACTTGGCCACCTCCTGGGCGTGATTGCTGTACTGCGTCGATACATCCGTCTCAATATTCCGGACGGGGATGTAGCCGGCGATCCCCGCAACCAACACCAGCAGGAACACCAGACTGATCAATCGCTGACTCAAGCCGGATCCGTTTTTCCCGTTTTTGCTCATCTGCCCGCTCTCGCTTTCCGCCGTATGGGTTCTCCGGGCTTCATCTCTCTCGCCCAACAGAGGCCACATACTTGACAGGCACTGGTAAATTTCCATCCGCTCCACTGTCTCTTTTCGGCCCGCGCCGCACCTCACATCGAAATTCTTGTGAAGCCCCAAGTGCTATCTGCCGGTTTGACATCGGTTTCCCGGTCGGCTTCTCCCAAGCCCAGCTTCATCACACTCAGGGCGATTTTCAGAATTGCAAAACTCTTGCCTGCCCTGCTGCGGAGATTGCCGTCGATAGCCATACAACAACAAACCCCCGCCTGAAGAGGCGGGGGTTCTGTTCAAACGAATGGTTATTAGCGTCAGGTCGCCTTCTTCATCTCATCGAAGTGAGGGCAGGCGACGAAGTGGCCAGGGGTCTGCTCCACCATCGGCGGTTGCGCTTCGGCGCACTCCGCCTTGGCGATGGGGCAGCGCGGGCGGAAGCTGCAACCCGGCGGTTTGTTGATCGGCGTGGGGACATCACCCTGCAGGATGATCCGCTCCACCTTGCCCTTGCGCGAAGGATCGGGCAGCGGTACGGCCGAGATCAACGCCTTGCAGTAGGGGTGCATCGGGTTGTGGTAAACATCCTCGGAGCTGCCGATCTCCACGACGTTGCCCAGGTACATCACCACGATGCGATCGGCGATGTGCTCGACCACGCTCAGATCATGGGCGATGAACATGTAGGTCAGGCCGAATTCATCCTGCAGATCCTCGAGCAGGTTGATCACCTGCGCCTGAATCGAAACGTCCAGCGCGCTTACCGGTTCATCGGCGATGATCAGCTTCGGGTTGGTCGCCAGGGCGCGGGCGAAACCGATCCGCTGACGTTGTCCGCCGGAAAACTCGTGGGGATAGCGATGGCTCTGCTCCGCGCTCAGTCCCACCTTGTCGAGCAACCAACCGACCTTCTCCTGCCGCTCGGCCAGGGTCATGTTGAGATGGATAGTCATGGGCTCTTCAATGATCTGCCCCACCGTCATGCGCGGGTTGAGCGAGCTGTAGGGATCCTGGAAGATCATCTGCAGGTCGTTGCGGTAGGGGCGCAGGCTGCGCCGGTTCTTGCTGATCAGATCGTGCCACTGGCCATCCCGCTTGAAGAGCACCTCGCCGTTGATCTCCACATCCGGCGCCGTCGTCCAGAGGATATTCAGGATGGCCCGACCCAACGTGCTCTTGCCGCAACCGGACTCGCCGACGACACCTATGGTTTCACCCTCGATAAGATCGAAGCTGACATCATCAACGGCGTGAACCTCGGCCACCTTGCGCAACATGACGCCCCCGAAGATCGGATAGCGGACGTCAAGATGATTCAGTCTCAGCAGTGCTTCTTTACCATTTGCAGACATCAGAACTTCTCTTCCATCAGGTGGCAGCGAACCAGGTGACCCGGCGCGATCTCGCGCATCGGCGGCTCCTCGGTTTGACAACGGTCGGTGGCGCTGTCGCAGCGTGTGCAGAATTTGCAGCCCACAGGCATGTCGAGAATGCTCGGCACCATGCCGCGGATCGTACTGAGACGATCCTTTTTCAGATCGGGTCGCGGCAGACTCTTGAGCAGGCCCAACGTGTAGGGGTGCTCCGGGCGCTCGAAGAGTTCGTTGACCTCGGCGACCTCCTGGATCACGCCGCCGTACATGACGATCACCCGCTCGCAGGTCTCGGCCACCACGGCCAGATCGTGCGTGATGAGCATCACCGCCGCCTCCTGGCGCCGGGTCTTCATCTCCAGCATCAGGTCCAGAATCTGGGCCTGGATGGTCACATCGAGAGCCGTCGTCGGCTCATCGGCGATCAACAGCGCCGGGTTGCAGGCCAGGGCCATGGCGATCATCGCACGCTGACGCATGCCGCCTGAGAACTGATGCGGATAATCCTTCATCCGCTTCTCGGCGTTGGGAATCCCAACGAGCTTCAGCATCTCGACCGAACGCTTGTGGATCTCCTGCTTGCTCAGATCCTCGTGATGGGCCAGGATCTCCGAGATCTGATAGCCCACCGTGAAGACGGGGTTGAGGCTGGTCATGGGCTCCTGGAAGATCATGGCCACCTCCTTACCCCGCACCTTGTGCAGCTCATCATAAGAGAGCTTGAGCAGATCGCGCCCTTTGTAGAGAACCGAACCGGAGACGATCTCACCGGGTGGTGTGGGGATCAGACGTGTGAGGCTGAGGGCGGTCACGCTCTTGCCGCTGCCCGACTCGCCCACGATGCCCAGCACTTCGCCCTCGAAGATGTCGAAGTCGATGCCGTTGACGGCGGTGGCGGTGCCTGCCTCGGTGTGGAACTCCGTCTTCAGCCCCTTGATCTCGAAGAGTTTCTTACGTTCGGACATTATCTCAACCTCGAGTAGATCTTGGGATCGAAGGCTTCACGGAAAGCCTCACCGATGAAGACAACCATGAGTAGTGTGGCAAACAGGGCGCCCAGCGGCGTGATGACGAGCCACCAGGCGGTGGTAATCTCATCCATCCCCTGGGAGACGAGTTGTCCCCAACTTGGCGTCGGCGGCGCCAGGCCGAAGCCCAGATAGTCCAGACTCACCAGCGAACTGATGTAGCCGACAATGGCAAAGGGGGCGAAAGAGATAACCGGCGTGAGCGCGTTGGGCAGGATGTGCTTGAAGATCACCTGCTTGTTGTTGGCGCCCAATGCGATGGCCGCGGCGACATAGTCCTTCGCCTTCTCGCGATAGAACTCGCCGCGCACGTAGTAGGTCATACCCATCCAACCGAAGCAGGTCAGCACTATCACCAGCAGCGGGAAGTTGGGCTGCAGAATCGAGGTGACGATGATGATCGTGTAGAGGAAGGGCATCGAACTCCAGATCTCGATGATCCTCTGCATCAGGATATCGAAACGACCGCCGAAGTAGCCCAGCATCGCGCCGATTGAGATGCCTATCGTATAGGCGCAAACCGTCACCAGCAGACCGAAGCTGATCGAGATCTTGAAGCCGTACACCAGGCGGGCGAAGACATCGCGTCCACGGTTGTCGGTGCCGCACCAGTGATCGCCGCTCGGCGCGTGGGGCGGCTCACCCGGCAGGAAGAGCAGCGACTCGTTCGGATGGTAGGGGTAGGGCGGCATGTGCACCTTGCCCGTACCGTCAGCCTCCAATTTCGTCTTGAGAAGACGGTAATCCGGCTCGCCGAACCCCTCGACACCAAAGGTGGAGGCGTCGTAGAAGTTGGTGAGCGGGAAGTAGGTCTCCCCCTCATAGGTCAGCCACAACGGTTTGTTGTTGACGATCAACGGCAGGAAAAAGGAGCAGACATAAAGCACGAGCAAGACCAGGAACGAATAGTAGCCGCGCTTCAGCGTGCGGAACTTCCGTAACCGTTTACGGAAGATTGTCGTCGAGACATTGTTTTGATTTTTCTGTTTGGCCATCTTCAACCTACTTGAACCGGATGCGCGGATCGATGACCGCATAGAGAACGTCACTCATGATATTTCCGAACAGACGCAGCAAGCTGCCGATCACCAGAATCCCCAGCACTACCGGGTAGTCCCGCTTGACGATGCTCGTGAAGCCCAGCAGACCGAAGCCCTGGATGTTGAACACCTTCTCGATCAGGTAACTGCCCGCCAGGATGATGCTGAGTAGATGCCCCAGGCCCGTGGCGATGGGGATCAGGCTGTTGCGGAAGGCGTGGACGAACACGACCTTTCTCTCGGCCAACCCCTTGGCGAAGGCGGTCCGCACGTAGTCCTGCCCCAGATTCTCCATCAGCGAGTTCTTCATGACCACCGTCAGGGTAGCGAAGCTGGGAGCCGCGTAGGCCAGCACAGGCAGGAATGTGTGGTGCACCTGATCCTTGATCTTCATGAACGTCGAGAACTCCTCCCACCCCGGGCTGCGGAAGCCGCCGAGAGGGAAGACATTCCAGAAACTGCCGCCTCCGAAGAGCACCAGCAGAATCGCGCCCAGCGCCCACCCGGGGATCGAATAGCCGAGGAAGACGATGGTGCTGGACCAGAAATCGAACTGGGTAGTATGCCTGACCGCCTTCATCACGCCGAGCGGTATGCAGACCAGATAGCTGAGCAGGAAGCCGATCAGACCGAAGTAGATGGAGATGGGGAATTTGCTCTTGATCACCTTGCCGACCGGTTGGGCATAGACATAGGACTTGCCCCAATCACCGGTGAGCAGCCCGCTGAATCTGGTCCAGGCGACCGTTATCCGCATGTTGGGATGATCATCATCCGCCGCTTTGATATCGGTGATCTTCCACTTGTCGTGCACTTTGGAGGTGTCGAGATCAAGCCGCCAACCCTCCTCGACGCCGGCGTACTCGGCTTTGACCTTGACATTGCCCGGCAGATCGGTCCACTCACCCGGCTTCAGGGCCGTGGAGTCCTCCATCTTGCGCACCCAGGAGCCGGCGAACTTGAGCCAGGCGGCAATAATGGTCGAATCGCCACCCGCCTCTGTCGGCGGCAGCACCTCTGCGACCTCCCACTTCTTGTTAAGATCGGTGAAGTTCCACTCCAGATTGTAGTCGCCCTTGTCGAGCGATCCGTCAGCGCCCTCGGCGGCGACTGCACGCACCTTGACACCCCTCTGGAGTTTCTTCCACTGGTCGGGGCGCACACTGATCCCCTCCATGTCGCGAGGCCAGAGGCCAAGCCACCGGAGATAGCGGATCTGGATGGGCTTGTCGAAGCCGTAGAAGCGCTCCATCTCCTCAAGGGCGGCGGCGGGCACCTGTGTGCCCCCCACCATGTCATTGGAAGCGCCGGCTGTCTCGCCGGACATGGCCATCCCCATCTGCAGGTTCAGAAGCTCCTGCTCCAGGGGACCGCCCGGCACCATCTGCATAATCGTGAACACGAGAATCGTGATTCCCAGGAACGTGGGAATGATCAGCAGGAAACGACGGATGAAATAACTGGTCATGACTCGGTCCGTTGTTGAGGTATGTCGTTTACATCTTGCCGAGTTTCTTCAGCCAGTATTCGTCCTTGGTCTCGCCCACGGGAAGCGCCTTGGCCGGATCCGCAATGGCCCCGTTCATCGCCCGCTCCTTGGCCGGGTCGAGGTACCAGAGACTCTGAATCGCAGTGTAGCGACCGGACCGACCCAGGACTCCATCCGGATAACCGAACTTGTTCCAGAAGACTATCCGATTGAAGGGACCGTACCAGGCCAGGGCGTAGGGCACCTCTTCATTGAAGATGATGGCGTCGATCTCCTGAATCAGCAGCTCCCGCTTCGCCTGGTCATACTCATTGTCGTACAGATAGGCGAGGGAATCGATCTTGGCGTTCTTGATGCCGGTGATGTTGGTCGTATTGGCCGGATCCGCGTTGGACGAGTGGAAGGAGCTGTTGGGATTGGGCCAGAAGAGTCCGCCCCAGCTCTGGAATGTGATGACGAAGTTGTGCTCCATCGTGTTCGTGAACTGAGTGGCGCGGGTCATCTGCTGCAGGTTGAGCTTGATGCCGACCTTGGCGAGATCCTCCTGGAGGACCGTGTGGATCCGCTCCCAGCTGGGCTGATCGAAGGTCATGGTGAGCTCGAAAATACTTCCCTGCTCGTTGACCAGCCAGCCATCGGCGTTGCGCTCTTTCCACCCGGCTTCGGCCAGCAGAGCCACGGCCTTGGCGGGATCGTATTCGAAGGCGACGTTGTTCTGATTTTCATAGGCGCCACCGGGGAAGTAGCTCTTCATCTTGAGGTACTGTCCATAGAACAGCTTCTCGATCAGCTTGTCCCGGTCATAGAGATAGTTCATGGCCCTGCGGACGCGCACATCGTCGAATGGCGGCATCCGCTGGTTCATGGCCAGACCGGAAACACCCTGCACCTGCTCGTTGAAAACCATCCGCTTCTGAACGATGCCGCGCTCGACTTCGTCGAAGTTGAATTCATTGGCCCACCAGGCGGCGCGCTGCACCAGATAGAAGTCGATCTCGCCGGCCTTGAGCTTCTCGAGAGTAAGACGTTCGTCGAGAACGACAACCCACTCGATCTCGTCGAAATTGTAGACGCCGACGTTCTCGGGGGCGTCCGCAGCCCAGTAATCCGGACGACGGGTCAGCATGAGGCTCTGACCGGTGGTGACATTCTCGCTAAGCAGTTCGTAGGGACCGGTGCCCGGAAGCATACTGAACTGGAACTCCTCCAGGAACTCGGAGCCCGTCATGCCGCCGATGACGTGAGCAGGCAGGATGGCCATCGAGATGCCGAAGTACAGGAAGTGACGCCAGTTCTCCTCCGTGGTCGTGACTTTAAAGAGGTAGGGGCTCTCGGCGATCGGCTCTTCGAACTTGCCGTAAAGCAGGTTGTCGTAGGGCATCAGAATGCCCTCGTCGGTATGCAGACGCCAGGTGGCGATCACATCGTCGGCGGTGACCGGCGCGCCATCGGACCAGCGGGCTTCGGGGTTGAGACGGAAGCTGAAGGTCATCTTGTCTTCCGATACCTTCCAGTGCGTTGCCAGGCTGGGGATGATATCGTTGGTATTCGAATCCAGGGCCAGCAGGGGCTCGAAGATTAGAACCTCGACCGAGGAGAGGAAAGTGCTGTTGGAATCCTTACCCACCGTTCGGAGGGTTGCGGGAAATTCGGGCAGTGCGATCCTGATGCGCCCACCCTTGACTGCATCGGGGCTACCCGGACAGGTGGCGATGCCGGTCTCCCAGCCGTCACCGGTGAAACCGGGACCACCCAGCTCCGGGGGGACGCCCGGCACTCCGGGCTCGGCAAATGAGGGGACTGCGACTAGAATCAGTAATGCGACTATGATCCAACAGAATCGGGTTTTCATTGAGAGGGCTCCTCCTGCTTAGATTCGAGACAGGCCCAAGTTACTGAATTTGTCCCCCCGCGTCAAATAACGCGGAATGTAAAACCTTAAGCAAGCAGGATTAACCGGATCGCAGAAATGGGAGAGCATGGTCTGGCAGGAGAAACGGCTGAATATGGTTCAAAAACAACTCGCAAGCCGTGATATTCGTTGCAAAACCGTATTGAGAGCGATGACGATCGTCCCTCGCCATCTCTTCGTCCCGCCCGATCAACGTCCTCATGCCTACGCGGACTGTCCCCTCCCCCTGGGGCCGGGGCAGACCATCAGCCAGCCCTACATCGTGGCCTACATGAGCCAGGCGCTGGAGCTTGCCCCCGGTTCTCGGGTCCTGGAGGTCGGGACTGGATCCGGCTATCAGGCGGCCGTGTTGGCCGAGATGGGGATGCGGGTCTGGTCCATTGAGATAGATCCCCGGATGAGCCGCACCGCTCGGAGAGCGATCTCGGCCACTGGGTATGATGAGGTTCAGCTGCGGGTCGGGGATGGCTGGCTGGGCTGGCCCGAAGAGGCGCCTTTCGATGCGATCCTGCTGACCGCCGCTCCGGCGGTGATCCCGCCCGACCTGACCGGACAACTCGTCAATGGCGGCCGGTTGATCATGCCCGTTGGGGATATCCGCCAGGAGTTGATCCTGTTGCAGCGTCAGGGGGAGCAGCTGATGCGAACCGCCTTGATCAGCGTCAGCTTCGTCCCCATGCGCGGAATGGCCCAGCACGACAGGTGAGTATTTAACATGGTGAGAATCCTTGCACCCGAACCGTATCCTGCCGCTGGAGGGGAATAAGCAGATAACCATATTCCCGTGGCAGCTTGGAAGACGCGCGATATCACACATTTATAATATTTTCCGATATGGGGCATATTGCTTGCCATATCCCGGTCGCCTGCACGGTGTTTCGATTTGATCCGATACACCGGCCAGGCAAACATCCTTCCAGGGAGTGCCGGTCATCCCAACCGGCTAGAAGCCCCCTCTGCCAAGAGGGGGCTTTCTTTGTAACGGTTCGCGATTCACAAGGATCGCCCCATCACCAGAGACGACCCGGGTAAAAAAAACCCGAGCCGCTGAGACGGCTCGGGGTAACTTTGCTGGAGCGTCGGTGTGGGATTTTCCGGTCACTTGATGAGAATGGCCTTCTGCATCTTGATCTCCTCCCGCCCGTCCGGATAACGACACTCGAGCCGCACCAGGAACAGGGCGCTGGCCAGTTGATTGCCGTTTTCGTCCAAAGCGGTCCAGGAGATATCATGGCGACCGGATGACATCCTCTCGTCAAGCAGCGCGGCGACCAGACGACCGGTGGTCAGATAGATTCTCAGCAGTACATCGCCCTCCTCCTGCAGACTGAAGGAGATGGTGGTGGTCGGGTTGAACGGATTCGGATAGATCCCCACAAAGTGCATCCCTGTCGGCATCTCCTCCTCGACCCCCACCTCGTCGCCCAGCGGGGATTCGCACGCTCCCAGATCAGGTTGAGAGGCTTCGGGCTGTGGCCGCGGCTCACCAAAGAAATCGGTGGGCGGCGCATTCTCGCTCACACCAATACCGATACCGGGACTCATGATGTCCAGACGGAAATTCCCGTTCACCGGATCGACAAACATGGGGTCCTGGTCAATGATATTCTCACCGATGTGCCCGCCCTGGATAATGCAGGAGCGGAAGGCGGTGGCGGAGACGCCCGGTGACATGATCTCGGAATTATTGAGGGCATCGTCGGACCAGAAGATCGAATTCCGGGTCTGCAGGTCTTCACCAAAGACAACCATCGCGCCGCCGATGGTGGTCGCCTGATTATTCCAGAAGCTGAGATGATCAAGTCGCGCGGAGCTGCTGCTCAGATCACCGAGGAACAGAGCGCCACCCATCGGAGCCGTGTTACCCGTCAGGATACAATTCCGCATGACCAGAATCGATCCAGCGCCGGGTAGAGCCAGTCCGCCCCCAACCGCAAAGCCCTCCGTTCCGAGAATCTGGTTGTCGGTGAAGAGACAGGCATCGAATTCACCCTGCCCCTGAACATAAACCGCGCCCCCCATACTCTCGGCCGAATTGCCCGAGAAAGTGGTATTGTCGACATTCAGTGTGGAGGACGACTCAGCGCTGACGGCACCACCAAGGTCGCTGCCGTTTTGAATGAAGTCGCACAATGTCAGGGTGAGAGTGCCCCCCGCGGCATGGATTGCGCCACCGTTGTACAGCGATGTGTTGTTCTGGAATACACAGTCGGTGAAACTTGCGTCACCATTGCTCCAGACGGCTCCGCCATCGGTGACCAGATTGGGATCAACGGTACAATTCTCGAACCGGCAACCGACGAACGACGGGGAGGATTCATCGATAAAGGCCGCACCGCCGCCGACATTGTCGAAACCGTTGCGCAGAACGAAGTTCTCAATGCTGCATCCGGGACCCTCGCCACCGTTCAAAAGGAGCAACTGGTCAGATCCCTGGCCATCAATGACGATATCGCCCAAAGCGCCATCGCCTTTGAGGACGAAATCCTTGCCGTAGGCCTTGAGCTCATTGTTCATGATACCGGAATACACGCCCGGTTTGACCAGGACGGTGTCACCGGCAGCGGCGACATTCATCCCCATCTGAATCCGCTTGAGCGGATTGCCGGGACTGCCGTCGCCGTAATCGCTGCCGTTGACGTCGTCAATGGTCCAGACGGGGCCATCGAAGATCAGGGTCATCAAGTCGGTGTAATCGGCGATATCCTGCTGACCGCTGGAATCGGTGATCCGGAGCCAGGGACTGACGATGCCGGGCTGGGTATAAATGTGGATGTGGGGACCCGGGCCGGTGGCATCGATGGTGCCGTTGCCGTCGAAATCCCACTCCCAGTTGGTGATCGTGGCGTTGATCTCCACCGAACGGTTGTAGAAGTGGACCGGATCGCCGGTATGGGGGCGATGCTCGTTCACCCTGAAGGCGGCAAAGGATCCCATATCATCCGAGTTGTGGGTTGAGTAGGTGGTCCAGTTACCGAAAGAGCAACCGCTGTCGTAGGACATCATGAAGAAGCCGCCCAGGCCCCAACCCTGTCCCCAGCTGTTCTTGGCGATCCAGTACCGATGCGTGTCGTTGTACCCGATGATTGTTACTGCGTGATAGCCCGTGACGCTGCCGCTAGCCTCGTAGATCCCCCCAGTATAGGCATCGAAGGTGTCATAGACCGTCATCGTGGTCGCCACAGGGCCATGATTATGAAGCGCGTCCTTGATCGCCTCGATGTTGAGACCGGAGCAAACGGTGCCGTAGCTGTCGAAGGTGTAGGAGCGCTCGTCGCTGTCGTCGCAGATCTCTCCGCAGGGATATGAATCGTTACCCTGATAGGGGAGGCAGAACTCCTCGATCATGCCGACGTTTGTAGCGAACCAGTAGACATCGGCGGCATTGCCGCCGCCGCAGTCGCTTCCGAAACCATAGTCATCCATACATGAGAGCACGTGCTGCTCGGACAGGTCGAAATCGGGTACGTTGCCGCCCCCGATTGAGATCAGGAAGGCGCTCTCCAGAGAACCGGTTGCCGCGAAGTCCCAACAGGAGCCGCATTCACCCTGATTGCGGATGCCGGTGACAAAGTCACCGTCGTTGTTCCGCCAGTCCAGACCGTTACTGTCGCGATCGAATCCCCGGAAGATGTAGTCAGACGTCGCGCCACGGATGGGCTCGGGCCATGGAGTCTGGATCAGACGACGATCGCGCTCTTCACGCGACAATCTCAGGTAGCTGGTTTCACCGGCTGTCCAGGTGTGCTCCAAGCGGGCGATCTCCGCCCTGATAGAGGCCAGTTCGGCCTCCATTTCCATGCGTTGTTCTGAAGTGAGATTGTCCGGATCGAGAATGGGACCCGTAGCCGCGGTCGTGGAACTGGTTTCTAGAGCCAGGCAGACGGGAGCAGCCAGGCTCAATGAAAGTATCGTAATTATCAAAAACCTCACACCTGCTCCTCTCAAAGCATGGGGACGAGCTTACAGAATGCACAGTTTAGACTCTGATAAGCAGGTCTGCGAGGGCTAAAAAGGAGAAAGTCCCTAAGCAGGGTTGCGGCAATCTGTTAACGGAGGGATAACAAAACGCCGATTTCTTGTATAGTAGAAATTTACCGGTTTTCCTGACGGTGGACAGGGAGATCCATCCCGGCGATTCAAATCTCGGCATACCCGATCAGGGCTTGCGAGCAACGAAAATCAGTCGCTCGGCATTCAACTCAAATGGATCACCCTCCAGACTGCCGAAACTCTGAAAGTCGGTGAAACCGGCAGCGGTGAACAGATCGCAAAGCTCCTTCACGGTGTACAGACGGATGGACGAGTTCTGCTGTCGGGTTTTGCCCTCTCTAATCAGAGTCCACTCCGTCTCCAGTCGGCCTGTATACACATCATAGTCGTTTAGAGATGTGACCACGATCCCGTCTACCTCCTCCCATTGCCGCTCCTCGAAGCCGGGCAATAATGTCTCGGCCGAGTGAGTGTCGAGGACGAACAACCCGCCCGGAGCCAGAGATCGCGCCATGCTTTTGACGTGACGGAGATTGTCCTCCGCGTCGAAGTAACCGAAACTCGACCACCAGCAGAGCGCCAGGTCGAAACGCTTGCGCCCGGGCAAACCCTTACGCAGGTCGCCCTGGATGAAGTCCATCGCCAGACCCTCGGACTTGGCCAGCTTGCGGCCCTCACGCAACAGCGAGGAGTTGGCGTCCAGTCCGGTGAGCTTGTGCCCACGCCGGGCAAGTTCACGGCCCAGGCGCCCCTCACCGCAGGGTGCATCGAGGATCCGTGTGCCGGGTTCGAGTTTGAGTGCAATCTCCAGGAAATCAGCGGCGGGAAGCACGCGCTCCTCCGAATCCATCCCCTTCTGATATTCCAGCCACAACCCGCTGAAGAAGCTCTTCCACCAATCCTTTTTCAACTCGCCCTCCCTGGTCGAATGTCGTTGGCTAATCATCCCTGAGGATCTTGCTGATGACGAAGATATCGTTGCGGCTCTCGTAGCCCAGTCGATTGTAGAAGCTCTCGACGTCGCGATTGGTCTCCTCGGCGGAGAACATGGAGACCTTGACGACCCGCATGTCCAGCCAGATCGATTCCAGCTCCGCCATTATAGCCCGACCATAACCGCACCCCTGATGAACCGGATCCACCGCAAGATGCCAGAGGTTGGCCCGACGACCATCCCAGGTTCCCAGCGCCGTTGCCACAAGCCGATCGGACTCCGGCAGGTAACCGCCGATGCAGCTACGCGGGTTCCTTTTGAGCAGTTTTGCGATCTCTTCGGGACGATCGCTCAGGGTCAGACTGATACCGGCGCGGAGCCAGATCTCGATGGCCGGAGCAATATCTCCCTCCGTCAGAGGCCTGAAAACAAGTCTCTTCTCGCTCAAGCGAAACCTCCTCGCTGCCCCGACCGACAACCAATGCCTGCATCTCAAGACGTGGGAGCAGACTTCAAGAATCCTGCTCGGTCCGTATTTTCGCCCGACGCTCGTCGAGCCAGGTCAGGTAGGCGCGGATCCGTGATTCGTATCCATGGTCGGTTGGATGGTAATACTTACGTGCACCCATCTCATCCGGGAAATGATTCTGGAGAAGCGCGCCGTCGGGATCGTCATGCGCATAGGTATACCCTTTGCCGTATTCCAGATCCTTCATCAGCCGTGTCGGCGCATTGCGCAGATGCAGGGGCACGGGAGCGTCGGGCAGATTCTCGACATCGGCCTTGGCCGCTTTGATCGCCTTGTACGCGGCGTTGCTCTTCGGTGCCGTGGCCAGGTAGGTGACGCACTGCGCCACGGCCGTATCCGCCTCCGGCATCCCCAGGAAGTGGACACTCTGCATCGCAGCCACCGCCACCTGGAGAGCGCGGGGATCCGCGTTGCCGATATCCTCACTGGCGAAACGCACAAGACGACGCATCACATAGAGCGGGTTCTCCCCCGATTCCAGCATCCGGGTTGCCCAGTACAGCGAGGCGTCGGGATCACTGTCCCGCAGACTCTTGTGCAGCGCGCTGATGAGATTGAAATGCTGCTCGCCCGATTTATCGTAGACATGACTGCGGCGCTCCATCAACTCCGAAACCAACCGACAGGTCAGAACCTTGTGCTCCTCATGCTGCAGACCGTGAGCCAGCAGCTCCAGTGAGTTCAGGGCAACTCGAGCATCGCCGTTGGCCGCCTCTGCAATGAATTCGAGTGCGCCCTCCTCGATCGTCAATCCCAAAGTCGACAGCCCCGCCTCCTCCTCCTCCAGAGCCCGACGCAACAGTGTGAGAACCGCCTCAACCCCCAGACTTTTCAGGGTGAAAACCCTGCTGCGGCTCAGGAGCGCGCTGTTCACCTCAAAGCTGGGGTTCTCGGTTGTGGCACCCACCAGAATGATGGTGCCATCCTCTACGTGAGGCAGGAAGGCATCCTGCTGGGCCTTGTTGAAACGGTGGATCTCATCGACGAAGAGCATGGTTCGTCGCCCTTTGAGGGCAAGGCGATCCCGAGCGGCAGACACCATCAGGCGCACCTGTTTCACGCCGCTGGTCACTGCGCTGAAGTTGACGAACTCCGCGTCGACTATGCCGGCAAGGATCCGGGCGAGAGTGGTCTTGCCGGTTCCCGGCGGACCCCAGAAAATCAATGAACTGGAAAGGGTGCCGCTATCGAGATAGCGACGCAACGGGCGTCCCGGACCCAGCAGATGCTCCTGGCCGACATAACCATCGAGGTCACGGGGTCGGAGACGATCCGCCAGCGGAGCAGGGGGAGTTCGATCGAATAGTTCCATGGTGGCAGCATATCACAACAACGTGTAAAGGCTGTCTAAAATCGCACCTTTATCATTCAGTTGCGCGAAGGCTGGGATATCAGTCCGTGGATCCGGCAGCTTTGTGGTCCTCCGTGAAATTGCGAGGCTCGGCCTTCCGGGGTTTCACGAAATCGCGTCGGGAGATTCCAAGATCACGCATCAGGCGATGAACGGTTTGGCGAGGTACCCCCATCAGTTTGGCCGCATTGACGACATGCCCCTCTGTGGCCTTGAGTACCGATGAGATATAGCGTTCCTGGAACAGTCGCTTGGCTTGCGCCTTGGCTTCACTGTATGACAGGCCGGAATAGTTCTCCTGGATGAGATGCTGGAAGTCGGTCACCCGAAGCCGGGGACTGTTGCAGTGAACCAGCGCATTCTCAATAACATTGCCCAGTTCCTGAATGTTGCCGACCCAGGGTTGGGCCTGAAGCAGCAACATCGTATCGCGCTCAACCGCCGGCGCCTTCCGTTTGAGGTCGCGTGATTTCGTTTGAACGAGATAGTGAACCAGCATCTCGACATCCTCAAGTCTCTCCCTGAGTGGCGCCAGATCGAGCTTGAGGACATTGATCCTATAATAGAGGTCGGTGCGGAATCTGCGCTTCTGCATCTCCTTCACCAGATCGCGATTGGACCCGACAATGAGGCGAGCCTGGAAAGGGATCCTGTGCTGGCTGCCTATTGGCTTGAAAGACTTATCGATCAGGACACGAAGCAATTTGGTCTGGCAATCGAGATCCATTTCCGAGATGCCATCCAGATAGATCGTCCCGGTTCCGGCCTCCTGCAGGATTCCGCACTGCCGTTTCTGCGCATTCTGAAAAGCACCTTGTTCATACCCGAAGAGTTGCCGCTCCAGCAGATCGCCGGGAAAGGCCGCGCAGTTGACGACCATGAAGGGTTCATCGCGCCGTGCACTGATGGAGTGGATCAAGCGGGAGGTCAACTTCTTTCCGGTACCGCGCTCGCCGGTAATCATCAACGTGCTGTCAAAGAATGCGAATCGCTCAATATCCATTCGCAGGCGTTTTATGAATGCGCTGCTCCCGATCAACTCCTCCGTCTGGACGCTACTGCGATCGCTTTTGGCTCGGATATGGGAACGTCTGGCTTTGATGGCTAGCTCCAGATTGGTAACCAACTCGGCCTTGGTCGGCCGCTTGCCCAGATAGCCATCCGCGCCACGATGCATTGCATCGACCACACGCTTGACCGATTTATCGATCGAAATCATGATGACAGGTATTTCAGGGTAGTTGATCTGGAGCTGATCCAGCAATTCCAGACCATCTTCCCCCTCACCCAGGTCAACATCAAGAAGGATAACATTGACGGTTCGGGACAACAGAAAAGAGCGTGCTTCCATCGCAGTGTGAACGGATTCGAGCAAATAGCATCCCTCAACCAGAAGCTTAAGATCCTCACAAAAATCTCTATCGTCATCGACAAGCAATGCAACCTTCTGCTCCCAGTCGGACCCGACCGAGTTGCCGTCATCAGACCGAATAATACTGTTGAACTCCATAGTAGGATCTCCCATCCTAACACAATTTGCTACACGACCTATTCTTTGCACTAATATGATACTATTTCTCAGAAGGGGGAAGTAAAAAAAACGCAAGTGGAACGTGCGTGTTCCACTTGCCGGGCGGGTCACATTGAGAAAAAGGCGCTATTGAACAGACCTGGGCACCGTCAAACCTATTGGACCAGCACCAGTTTACGGCTGGAAGCCTCTTTTTGTTCGAAGCTCATCATGGCGAAATAAACCCCGCTCGCCTGAGGATCTCCGGAATCATTCCGACCATCCCAGACAAAATACCCCGGACCGGAATCCAGAGGACCGGAATGGAGTTCGCGCACACGACGACCGAGTGCATCGACAACGATCAGATCGACATGACCCGGTTGATCAAGCTCGTAGCGCAGGCGCGTTTTGGGGTTGAAAGGGTTCGGATACGGCATCAGGAGGCGCGCCGAATGGAGGTCGGAGGGTTGCTCAGGCACACCAACCGGATCAAACCCCGCATCGACAAGAACCTGCGCCAGCAGAGGACCCTCATAGGGGTCACTGGGCGGTATCGGATCGGAGCCGGAGAAGTCATACTCCTTGATCGTATCGGTGGCAATATTGCCCCATACGTCAGAACTGAGATCGGCGATTATCACATACATGGTCTCGCCCTGCAGCGATTCAAGATTCCAGAGCCGGGGCTCCATGCCCAAGGCGTCGTTGCCGGTCTCCCACAGCATGACCCTGTTGTCACGTGAGCGCACCAGGGCTACAAAGCAGAGACCCGGTTTGTTGCCCCCACCGACCAGCAGACTCATCCTGTCTCCGGTCACGGTGAAAGAGGTGCTGCGCATCATCCCCGTAGGGACATTGCCCTGGATTCTCCCCATAGGGAAGTATGTGGGATCGGGGAAGGCTTCATACGTGCTCAGGTAACTGTTGCCCTCAATGTTGCTGTGTATGCCATTTCTCTCAAAGGGATTATCACCCCAGGTGGGTTGCTGACCGAATGCGTTGCCGAAAACGATGCTCCAGCAATCCTGGAGACCGTCCAGCGAGATGAGCTCCGGCACATCATCGGCAGTGTCGAAGTTGATGCGATCAAAGCGCAAGTAGTACGTGGCGCCGGCAACTGAAGCCTCGGCGCTGTGCCGACTGAACAGGTCGGGTTCATCGCCTGGCATCTCGGTAATCTCTGAGGCATGCGCATAGTCGACATAACGACGATTTTCCTTTAAAAAACCGCCGACCAATGTCGGGCTGGCAATGTGACTTATCCCCTGCTCCCCCTCCTCAGTGAAAAAGAGGTGGTATATCCCATTGCGGAAGACCAGTTGGCAACTCTCCATGACATTGCTGCTGTCGTTGACGAAAAGCGCCCCCATATCCTGCCAGGTACTCAGCGTGGTACTCGTCGCATAACTGATGGCGCCAAAGCCATCGCTGGTCTCCGTGGTATTGAGCAGATAGTAATTCTCGTCGCCATCGGCGTGAAAGATCTCCGGATCGCGGCAGTTGGACCATTGTGAGATGTCCCAGCTGGCCCAACTCCGGGGGTAGTAGACGGGGTTACCGTTGAAGCGATACCAGGAGTAAAGATCGTTACTTGAAGCCAGACCTGTCTGCTGGGCGATGTGCTCATTGACTCCCGTATAATACATCAGCCAGTCGGAGCTGTTGGGATCCTCGATGATCTTGGGCGCCCAAACCGCCTCCCTCTCCCACTCCTCTGCCCAACCGACATCCACAGACATCACATTGGGTTGCCGCTCCCAATGCCGAAGATCGGAACTCGTCACATGGCCGAACCACTTCTCCGAGCGCATTCCGCCGCCTTGCCCTGGAGGATAGCTCTGGATATAGAAAACATGGTAGACACCCTCATGCTTGACCACAGCGTGGTCCTTGCAATAGATGCCGACCTCCTCGACGAAGTACGGTTGTTCAAAATCAAAAAGAACCTGAGCGTGTACAGGTATCGTACAAACCACCAGAAGCAGAACAGATTTGATGCAGGATACGACTCTGTTGATCATGGGACTCCTCTCAGAGTCATTAATCATAGCAGATCCCAATGCTGAACTCCTCAATAAACCGATCAAGCCTGATTCAACGGGCACTATCGGGAACCCGGGGAAACCAGAAGATGAAGCCCGAACCGGAAATAACCATAAAGCCCCACCGGCTCTGGGCCGAGAGGGCTCACTCGAATTCATATTACCAATAGGATACATTCGGCAGGCCGTATAACGAACGGGCTATTTGTCGGTGTCCTGCCCCAGAACGCCGAAACGCTCCGCGCGACGGTGGTCCTGCCTCTCGGCATATACCTGGCTGAGAAGTCGATACACCTCCCGGGGTTCGACATCCTTCTCCTTCAGATCCAGGAGTCGTCTTTCGGCCGTCTCCACATCACCGACATGCAGCAACGCTTCAGCTTGTGACACGGCGGCTTTGGCATAGGCCGGGTTTATCTCCAGAGCCTTATCGAAGTGAATCAGGGATTCCTCCGGACTCTCGCTCTCCTGATACATGCGCGCCAGATCATAGCGCAGATCGGGCCAGGCCGGTCTGAGTTCGACGGCTCGGGACATGAATTCGATTGCCCGCCCGGTTTCACCCTGGCGATCCATCTCAAGAGCCATCTCTCGCACCAGTTCGATATCATCGGGGTAATTTCCCAGGCCCTGATTCAGGATCTCCATGAGGTTGTCCTGCCGCCCCATGATCTTGTTCAGCTGAATCTCATAGACCCAGTACTTCGCGGTATTCCCGCCGACAAGAACGGCCCAGGCAAAGAAGACCTCTGCAATCTCCTCATCGCCGCGATGCGCACTCGATTCGGCCATCGAGGCATACAGGCGACGAAAAGCGGGGCAAAGAGCCGACCGTCGAACTGCGGAAGGAGCATCGCCCAGATCGCCGATCCGGCTCAGCAATTCATCCACAATCGTGGCTTGAGCCAGGTCGCCACCCGACCGGAATTGGTTCTCGATCTCCTCCGGTGTCGGCGCCGTCGGACTGACACCGGATTCGGGGTAATGCGTTGCAGCCCAGTCCGCCCAACAGGTCAGGTCGAAGAACTGGCAACCATCAGCCTGCAATCTTTTCAGAGTGGCGGATCCCTCCTGTATGGTGGAGGTTCTGCTGTCGGCATCGTCCACCATATTTCCGTATAGATGATGGAAAAGTCCCCACTCCAGCATGAGGTCCGGATATGCGGGATGGTGATCCCGCTTCCATCGATAATACTCTTCCATTTGCTTGAGATGGACCTGCCAGTTCATTTTCACTTCCCATACAGGGTGATGTGTTTCGAGCGACTTGGTAGTCGTTTTATTCGTAGCCGAATTCGGAGCGCCTGCCGTTCATGGTCTGGGCAATGTCAAAGCTGTGGAGCATGCCACCGATCATCAGCAGCGGGACCACACTCAACTGAGTAAGGATCGCCAGAGTCAACCCGCCCAGAAGAGCGACCCAGAACCAGTTCATCTGCTCCAGGTAGAGATAGGTAAAGGGCCCGAAGAAGAAGGCTATGGTCGCGGCCAGATATGGCCGCTTGAAGTTCCGGGACTCCCGGATCTCCAGAAAGCCTGTCCAAAAAGACTCCTCGGCCGACTGAGAGGCGGGTTCGGAGAACTCGCTCTCATCCGCCACGGAGAAATCCGTGGCTTCGGTATTAGCTTCCTGCTGGAACGGCTCCTCGTTGATTAGTTCGAGGTCCAGTCCACAGGCCGGACAGAACTTGCCGCCATCCGGTATTTCCTTGGTACATCTAGGGCAATTCATCCCTTCCTCCTGGTGCGATCCGGCTTGAATCGTCAAACCGATTCTAGGGGGGAGACAGTGTCGGTGCAAGCAACATTAACACCAACACCACTTGTCAGGCATCCCTGACCCGGTTATTGTTCGCGTATGAGACGACTTATCCCATACTGCTGCGCCTTATTGGTACTGATGGTGGCCTGTTCGAACATCGAAAATCCCGACAGTTCCAACCCCATTACCGTAGCCTGGTGTGCCGGGAGAGTATCCGAAGCACGCCTGATGGCCGACCTCGATTCGCTCACCTCGATCCCAACCCGATACATGCATCACGATCCCGGCACGGCAGCCACGCTTGGTTTCCTGACGCGGACGCTGGCGGTCAACAACACCCCGGCGCATCTCGACAGCTTCAGCTTCTTCCATATCTGTCGCAATATCCAGACGGCCAATGTCGAGGTTCTCTTTCCGGGCAACCTGTATCCGGAACGTGAGGTCCTCATCGGTGCGCACTGGGACAGCATCGACTTCGAGTACGGCTACAATGGGGATTCCACCACAATAGCACCTGGTGCCGACGACAACGGTTCCGGCGTGGTCGCCCTCCTCGAACTCGCCCGCATCATCAAGGACATCCCCCTGGAGAACAGCGTGCGGCTGATCTTCTTCGCCGCCGAGGAGGCCGGTTTGGCTGGGAGCAGGCATACCAGAGAACGGTATCGTAATCCGCAGAATGGCGACTCCCTGATCTGCCTGGTCAATGTCGATATGATCGGTTACGACGCGGATGAACACGATGCATTCCTGATTTACTATGAGCAAACGGCCGCCCTGGCGCAGGAGATGGTCGATATGGCTCGGGAACTCACAGTCTCAACTACCCTGGCCGCTGCGTTTCATGAACATGGAAGTACCGATTGTGAATCGTTCAGGCAGTACGGTCTCAATGCCGTATGGTTTCACGAGGGCGCTTGGCTGGGGGATGAACCATACGACGCTTACCCCGGCGCCAACACGGCCACCGACACCCTGGGGGTGATCAATCCCGAGTTCCTCACCGATTGTACTCGAGCATTGGTTGGGTTCGCCCTGCACCTGGGGGTAATGATCGAGCCCACAGCCCCCTGATCACCTCACCTTCACCGGGAATACAGCCTCCAGGTCCTCGCGGAACACCAAGCCGACTATTTCGAGATCGTCAATCACGGGCAACCACCCGCCCGTCGTCTGGCGCAGGCGCGGCAGAGCCTGACCCAATGGTGTGTCCGCAGTCAGGGGTCGGTTCGAATTGTCGACAATCCGGTGAATCCGCAGGTAGTGGGGCAGAGCCAGGCAGGCAGACAGCACCTCATTGCGGGTGAGGGTTGCATACATGAAGCCCTCCAGATCAACCACACAGTATTCGAGTTCGGGTGTGTCGGCGAAGGCGGCGCACACCTCGCCGACGGTCGTTTCACGATCCGCCAGATACCAGGGGGTTTGACGTAGATGCTCCCTGACGAAACTGTACTTCGCCATGTCCTCAAACTTCACATTCCTGAGTTCACGTCTCCCGGCGAAGAGGAGGAAAATCCCGATCACGCCGAGCATGATGAACCGGGGTTTCCACAGTACAATCAACAGGAAGATAAGGCTGAACAGCATCCCGATCCGAACCGCCCACCGGGTTGCGGTGGTGTAGGGCAATTTGATCGCCAGGACGGCACGCAGAACACGCCCCCCATCCAGAGGGAAGGCCGGGATCAGATTGAACGTCAAAAGGGCAATATTGGCGTAGAGCAGGTATGTGAGCAGGGGAATCTCACCGGAAAGGTCAATCAACGGGCTGCCGGACAGCCACAAAATCAGGACAATGAGAATAGCCAATATCAGATTAACAGCCGGGCCGGCGATGGCGATCAGGATCTCCTGCCTTGGCTGCCGGGGGATATTGCCTGCGGCAGCAACACCACCAAACGGATACAAGGTAATGGAACCGACCCGAATTCCGAATGATCCGGCGGCCAGGCAATGCCCCAACTCGTGCAACAGCACGAAGATGAACAGGAACAGCAACCCCGTGATCACCTCCAGGCCAGCCGTCACTCCGGAGAGGAAACCCTCTACGATACCTAACCCCATCAGGAGGAAGGGGAGCGTTGGGTGTATTCGAATCTGAATCCCGGCGATTTTGCCGGCCTTGATGACCTTCATCCTGGCGCCGATCAGGCACACCCCTTTTTTTTAAAGGATACAACGGGATACCGTGAGTATCCACCGGTCGCTCCGGTCAACACACGGGAACCCATGCTCGATCACAACCCTCTACCTCGATTGACGTTACCCCATTCTCTCTGGTATGATTATCCGGCATTCGCAATAGCATTAGCATGATATGTCTACCGCATCAGGGCATGGTATTACTGAATGATTATTCGCATCTCGCCATCCAGAAAGACGCTGCTTGCGCTGCTGATCCTCCCTCTGCTCCTGTTGAGCGGAAACGCTTGGGGGCAGGCTCTTTTCGATTTCGAACAACCCTATTTCGTTGCGCCCAAGGGTCTTCAATGCAAAGACCATTCAGTCATCAAGATTGATGATCTATACCACGTCTTCTACATAGAGAGCTTCCCGCCCAGCAACTACTTCTTGAGAACCGAAGCGTGGCTTGGTCACATGACCAGTCCCGATTTAAGACACTGGTCGCGGGTGGACAGCATCCTGCCGGTTTCAGAGATGCCCAACTCCTGGGAGGAGTTCGCCATCTGGGCTCCGAAGATACTGCGAAATCCGGAAGACGACAAATGGTTCCTGTTCTACACCGGTGTTAATGATGAGATCAGTCAACAGACCGGTATGGCGTACAGCTATGATGCCCACAGGTGGTACCGCTGGCCCTTCAATCCGATCTACCACCCTGGCGACTGGTCCAATTGGACCTCCGACGACTGGGGCAACTGTCGCGATCCGGAGATCTTCCGTATGGATGGCTCCCCCGATTACTATCTTCTCAACACATCCTCAACGTCAGCCGGAGACGGCGCCATCAGCCTGGCCGTCAGCCAGAACATGGTCGCCTGGCAAGACCTCGACCCTCTGTTCATCAACGACAGCAGCGCGGTACTGGAGAGCGTGCAGTTGCTGTACTACGATGAGCTCTATCACCTCTTCTTCACCGAACAGGGTGTCCAGGGCACCAGCCATATGATAAGCCCCACGTTGGAGGGTAACTGGAGCAAGGACAACCTCACCATCATCGATGTCGGCAATGCGCCCGAGATCACCCGTCTTGACGATGAGGATCTGTTCAGTCGCCACAACGCCGTTACCGGTCCTGATGGGGTTCCGATTTACTACTACCACTTCAGCAATATCGATCTGGAAACGCCCAACAACGTCCCCGACGTCATTAACCTGGATGGCCTGTCTGACAAGTGGACAATCGTCTTCGGATCAGCTTTCGACAATCAACCGACCTGGGGCGACAACTCCTCTTATCGCGACGCACCAAGCCATCTCGAGGGCAACGCCTTTCTCAGCACCTACGAGGATTTCAGCAATCCGGTCACCGGAGTGCCCGGCGCAACGCAGGGCAACCTGACAACCGGGCTATTGCGCAGCGAACCGTTTGTCCTCACGGAGGATCGACTCAGTCTACTCGTCGGCGGCGGCGATCTGCCTGGTCGATGTTTCGTTGCTCTGTTCAGCGACTTGGATGATACGCTTTGCTTCCTGGAATCCGGCAATGACAGCTTCGCCATGACCCCGCGTCTCTGGGATTGCAGCTCCCTGATAGGCGAGACGGTCTACCTGGTGGTTGCCGACCTGGCCTATCACGAAACACACGCGTTCATCAGCGTTGACAGCATTCGTGAGTATCTCTACGACGGTTTTGATCCCATCCCCCCTGCGCTCCCCGTAGAGGATGGACCCTCCCTGTATGACATTCTCGAAGATGCGGGGTTCAACCTTACGGATGTGCATGAGCCATCCGCAGTGCCCGCTATCGCTGCTCGCCTGCTTGCTCCATATCCGAATCCATTCAATCCGCATACCCGTCTGCGCTATGAGCTGAAACATAGTGGTCAGGTGGACCTGGACATTCTCGATTCTTCCGGGCGCAAAGTCCGAACACTCCACTCGGGTCCGCTCGATGCCGGACCCGGTTTCTTCACCTGGGACGGCAGGAACAATGAGGGTCAATCTCTGGCAAGCGGCTGCTACTTCGCAAGACTGCGTCTGGATAGCGGCATCGCGGACACCAGGAAGCTCATGCTTGTGCGTTAGGCAATGGGCAATGACCTACCCAGGGATCCAGCGCCAACCGGTACTGGATATGAGAAACCGGCCTCACGCAATGTGGGCCGGTTTCTTTTTCAATCGCCGGTGAGGTCATCAATCCTGAATGGACAGGTCGATTACCTCCCATGGTGCAATATGGGCCATGCACCGAACCAGATAGATCTCCGCCGGATGGATAGTGTTGGTCGTGGGCATCGTATTCATGATGTGATCATGCTCATGACTGTGTTCCCAGATACCGATGGCGTGTCCCAATTCATGCAGGAGAACCCGCTTTATGCCGGGGATGCTGCCTGGCGAACTGGCGTTGGCGACAATCGTGATTCCCGCCTTGATCGGACAGTACGTCTCCATATTCCACGCATCGATTTGATAAACTCCAACCCCGCTCGTATCCGTCATGGTCGGCAGATAGAAGTAGAGATCGGTATCGGCCGGGACATCGGTTTCGGTGAAGATATTGACCCCTGTCTCCGTCTCCCAGGTAGCCAAGGCCTCACGAATCAGTTCACCGTAGTTGATCCCATTGTTGATGAGATCCGGCACCATCACGTTCATCGGATAATCCGGTCTGATCATGTGCCCCGTATTCTCGATAGGAGGAGGATCCCCCGGTCCGGAGTCAATCATGCTGTGGAGTCTCATAATGTGGTCCAAATAGAGGCAGAAATTATCCTGGTAACTCTCCAAACCGAATGAATCGGTCTTGAACATCCCCAATCGGATATCGGTGGAATCATTGATCGCTCGATAATCCTCCAGGTCAAACCAGTCCCCCAACTGCTCAGGGGTCGCTGGCTCCTCCGAAACGGGGTGGAGATCCTCATCCATCACGCTTCCGGGTGGGAAGCCATGCGATTCGGGATACATCTGGAGATTTGTGCAATAGAACTCCCCGTTGCCATCCGTATAATCCAGAACATTGCCATACTTGACCCTTATGCCGGGAAGACCCAATCCGGTTTCACAGTCGTAGACGACTCCGCGCTTCGGGTATCCCGCCGACTTGCAGCTGGCGAGGTTGCTCCACTCGGAGCTGTTGCCGGCGCGATCATAACTCTTCACTCGCACCCAGGCGGTATCGCCGACTGCACCGGCGAAGAAGCTGTGGCGGGCTTCATATTCCCCCGGAACTGCCGGGATCAGGTCTCCGAGATAGGTTGAGCTCCAATCCTCGACCAATGGCCGATGGAAATAGCGGATTTCATAACGGTAGACATGGTCGCGATCGGGATTGTCCAGAGGTGGAGTGAAGGCGATGGTTACCCAGCCATATTCCTCGCCTGCACCAACCCGCAGGTTATTGATGCGATCGGGAGGCATTTGATCGGTGCCCGGCACGACCTCTATGTTCCAGGTGAAGTATCTGTCGCCACTCTCCCCATCCGTATCCCTCCACCAGACGTGGCCGACAAGCGTATACAGACCCAGGCCATCCGCGGCGAAATAGCACTCGGCCGAATTTGATACAAGCGCCGAGTTCAGACGGAACGTGTAATTGAATTCGGCCTCTACATTTTCCACAATCATGTGGAACAGAACCGGCAGGCCCGCCGGAATGACAAGATTGGTGTCCGGCGGCACCACCTGGAATTTGGCTCCAGGCACCATTTCGACAACCACATCCCAAGTATGATCCAGTTGGAAATCCCCATCCATCAGGGTCATCTTCAGATTCAGCGGTACGCTCTCCTCATAATACGGCCAGCACAACTTGAAATCGGATGGGAAGAATGTGAATCGATTAGAGTTCGCTACAAGAGTATCAACCAGTCCGATTTGCGGCGCGCTGACATGAACAGCGTATTCGAGATTGTCTCCACCTCGCCCCTGGATGTGAAAGTCCACATCCTCCTCCTCGGAAAGATGCACCACCTCAACCTGATTGGGTTCATAGTAGATCAGCGATGGGGGAAACCTGTCTGAATAGGAATCCTCTTTGGAACATCCCGGGAAGAGAACACATAGAAATGCCGGAATGATGAGCGATGCCGGATTGAATTTACGGAAATTGCACATACAGCATCTCTTTCGGAAGCAGGGAGGGCTTTTCTACAATATACAGGCTATTATTCCGAAATCCAAGAAAAGCCTCTCAGCCATAGTCTTGATCGTTTCAACACACTCTTGTATATTTCAGATGCTCTTTCCAAACCGTCTTCAAAGCCAGAGGAACTCTTATGATGATCAAGCGCTTTGCCCTCGCCCTGACCGTTCTGATCCTGCTTTCAATCCCAGCCACCATCCTGGCGCAAGGCACCGGGGCTGATCAGGCTATTTCATCCGGAAATGAATATCTGCGCAACGGCAAGTACAAAGAGGCCATTCTCGAATTCCGCAAGGCTCGCAACCTGGACCCCAACAGCTTTGAAGCCGGGATTGGACTCGGTAATGCGGCCATGCAGCTTCAGGATTGGCCAAACGCCAAAATGGGATTCGAAACAGCCCATCGCGCCTCCGCCGGCAACTGTGACGTCACAAAGAGCCTGGCCTATGTCTATATGCGCCTCAACCTCAATACCAGAGCCATCACCACTTATGAAGAGGTCGTCGGCAAACCCGGTTCGCCCGGATGTGATCCCACCAACAACTTCTGTCGGGTCAATCTGGCGAGCATTCTTCTGAAGAACAAGAAGAAAGCCGACAAGACCAGAGCGCAGCAGCTCCTCAACCAGGTTGCAAATACCGAGACCGAAGATACCGATATCATCTTCAGAGCCAACTTCATGCTGGGCAACCTGTTCCGCTCCAAGAAGAACTACGACAAGGCCATCCAGCACCTGGAAACCGCGTTCGAGGTCAATCCCGAAGCCACCCAGGGACGTTATAATCTCGGCTTGCTGTACTTCAACAAACAGAACTACAACAAGGCCCTGGAGCATCTGAAGATCGGATTTGCCGAAAAATCAACCGACTTCAAAATCAATCTGATGCTCGGCTACTGCTACAAGGAAACTCCCAGGGGTGATGAAGATGCGATCTTCCACTTGAAAAAAGCCTGCAATCTGCTTCGGGTTATGAAGGATAAGGATCGGCCCAAGAAGAACATGCCTCATCAGGAACTGGCCAAACTCTACAACAAAACCAACAAACCCAATGAGGCGATCAAGGTCATCAATGAAGGTCTCCAGTTTGTAGCCAATGATTCCGAAAGGGCCGGCCTGATCTGCACCAAAGCCAAGGCAATGGAAAAGAAGAAGAAGTACGAAGAGGCGATCGAGCTGTTTGAGATGGTCATCGATGATCCCACCTATGGTGCCTACGCCCTGAAACAGATAGAGCGGCAGGAGAGCCTGATCGAGCTCCGCAACATGAAGGCTGGCAACTGAACAATCGGGGAAGATTTTGAGCCTGGGTCTTTATCTGGCGACTCGTCATCTTAACACCCCCCATCGCGGCCGAGCCGTCACAATGACCGGCTTGGTGGCGATGGGGGGTATCCTTGTCGGGGTTTTGGCTTTGACCGTCATTATCTCGGTTATGAATGGACTTGAAGCGGAACTCGCCGGTCTTTTGAATGATGGCGAAGCCCATATCGAGTTGCGGCCGCGATCGGCCTCCGGCATCCCCGCAATCTCCCCGCTACTGGATAACCTGTCCCGTCAACCGCATGTCGTTGGAGCCGCCCCCTTCGTCTCCTCGGAGGTGCTTCTCGTGCACCGGGGACGCGATGGTCGCAGTCGCATTCAGACCGCCACGCTCAAGGGGGTCGATGCAGAGCGGGAGCTGACGGTCACACGAACTTTCACGAACTGCCACCCTGAATTCAATGACTTCATACCCGATCCCGGGTGGGTTCTGCCTGAGGGGGCAAACGCGGATCCGGGCATTCTTCTCGGCGTCGATCTGGCGGGTGCCTTGCGAATCGGTCTGGGTCAACGACTCCGGATGGTGGTGCCCGCGGCCTCTTCGTTCCGGAGCGGACAACTTGATTCCATTCAAGGGCGCGAGAAGTGGTGGCTCGTTGTGGGGCTCGTGGATGCCGGGCTGGCCGAATTCAACAGCACGATGGCCATTGCTGAGATCGACAAGGCGGCCGAATTCCTGCAGATCGCCGGTGAAGCCCAGGGGATCGGCATCAAGTGCGACAGTCAGGGGCAAGCGGGTGTGGTCGCCGGCGACCTGCTGGCGCTGCCGGCGTTCACGGATTTCCGGACGGAGACCTGGCTGGACCGCAACAGCGTCCTCTTTGAGGCCATGGCCCGGGAGAAGGCGCTGATGTACCTCTTTCTGGTTTTGACAATGGCGGTGGCAAGCCTGGGGATTATCGGCGCCTTGACTCTGATGATCAGCGAAAAGCGAGCCGAGATTGGCATTTTACGTACACTGGGCATGACAAAACGGGGAATCATGAGCTGGGTCGTGCTGGAGGGTTGGCTGGTCGGCCTGATCGGTGTGGCTTCCGGTCTGTTTCTGGGCTGGTTGATCGGATTTTTGCTCCAACGGTTCCCGCTTCGCATCCCCGGCGATCTCTTTGTTCTTGAGACGGTCCCGATTTTGCTGAATCCGGTTGATTTCATCCTGGTGGGTACGATAACTCTGGTGGTCTGTTTGGTCGCCACGCTGTATCCGGGCTGGGAAGCCGCGCGGATGGATCCGATCGAAGCGATTAGAGCAACCTGATCTCGCCCGTATAGGGGGGTTTATTTGGGCATCGACTATGTAATTTCCTACCCCTGTGAAAACAGGAAAGAGCTGGGCGAGTCCGGCCTCCGCCGTTGGACCTTCCTTTTTATGATCTGCAAATATCTGCGGGATCATCCGGAACTCTCCGACAAGTATCTGGATGAGAAAGAGTGGAACATGCCCTCTTTCCAGGGTCTGAAGCCCGAGGAAAGAACGTTCCGTTATAAGGATCTTCAGGAAATCAGCAAGAAGATCCCCATGCGGATCGAGAGGTGTAAGAACTGCCCCGCCAACATGGACCCCAAAGCCGAGGAATTTGGTTGCGTCGGGCGGATCAACTACCCGATCCTCTCCTGTTTCGAGGAGTTCATCAGTGACCGCCTGCAAACCGTGATCGACCGTAGACCCCAGGAGGAGTGGCCTACGCTGCTCAACCTGATTCTGCGCCGTGACAGCCCCTTTGACGGCCAGGCGGTGCACCGGCTGCGGGAGACCGTACTGAAAAACGACACGCGACTGCTGGAGCGCACTCAGACCATCAGCTTCAGGCGAGCTGGTGACGGGATCACCACCGACCAGATCCTGCACGCGTTGCTCGGCATGGCCTCCCCCAACAGTGAGACCACAGGCTACAGCCGTGAGATTCCCCGGGAGTTGATGAGCATCTATCTCGATTTCCTGTCGGGAGTGCTATACAACTCCCTGGCGGAGAACCGGGTAACGGAGATGTCCAGGCATTGCAGCACCTACCTGCAATACCGTTGGCTGCATCGGGCTCTGCGTATCGCTCACAAACTGGGTGTGCCCATCTATCTCCATTGACGGATGCCTAGCTCAATGCCGTCGTGAATGACTCCGGTAACCGATCCGAGTGTCACCCGGACCAAGACAAAGCGCCCTCTCCATGAAGGAGGGGGCGCCTTTATATGATGTATGTCCCAGGCATCAGAGTTCGTGGGGCAGGAACTCCGTGCGGCTTTGAAAGAACTTGCCCGGCGGGTAATTGAGGTAATTGCTGACCCGGGACGTATAGAGACAGGCAAAATCGCCAAGTTGATCACCGAACCTGCTCAACTCCGAATCCACCTTGCAGAGCGGCCCCCAGTACGGATTGAACCGCGCATCGATGGTCTCCTCCACCTCCTTGATCGTCAGGAGCTTTCTGGTCAGTTTCCCCTCAATCTCACGCTCCTGGTCGGCGAATACCTCCAACTGCGCGTCGATCTCGTCCAACTGATCCGGCGTCAGCGATTTGTAATTACTGATCTTCTTTTCGCTCAGCTTGTCGCGGTGATGTTTGCACTCGCGCAGAGTCTCCTGCAAGTCGGCATTCTTGATCTGGATCTTGTCCAGTCTTTTGTGATCCTGCTCATTCTCCATGATGGCCAGGATCTCATACTCAAGCTCCTCCACCACCATCATCGTTCGCCACCCGCTGGTCTTTTTGGAGCGGAGGATATCGCCGAAGATATGATCGCCAATGTAAAGCACCTCATCGCCACGAGCACCGATCTGGCTCTGCAGCATTGAGAAGTTGCCCCCGGAGAAGCACGGGACGTTATGACGCTCATCCTCATATGGTGCCCAGTTGTGACTTTCATCGAAAAATCCGGGTTTCCCGGCATCGACAACGATCAGGTCGAAATACTCCCACCAGCGACGATTCAACGAATCATCATTGAGAACCCAGGACAAAACGGTATCCGAGTATTTGTAATCCGAATTGGTGAGCAGGAACAGCTTCACGCCCTCGCGTCTGAATTTCTCAAGCGTAAACGGCAACTTGGGATCGCGGATGAAGCACTCGGACATCCGCGGCATGACGATCTCCTTGAGAGTGCCGTCCTTGTGCACGAGGTCGACCGAATAGCGAATATCCGTGAACAGTTGCCGGAAGGTCAGGCCTTCGGGCCACCCCTCCAACTCGAGCTGATCCACGACGCTTGCATAGAGAGCAATCTCCGGCAGTCCGAAGAGAGTGTCGCTACTCCAGAACCGATCGCTGGAGAGTTTCAATGCACCGCTGGTGTAGAGCTCCTTCCTGTTCTCTTTGGACAGGGGACGCATTCCGTGAAAGGCGGTGGCTACGTAATGAAACTTATCCATCTTGAGGATATTCCCGAGCTTCTTGTCCACCACCAGCCCTCTGATGCCGAAGGCGGGATCGTAAAGAATATCCAGTAGTGAAGCGGGATAGCCTTTCTGCTCGACCAGGACCTCTCTGGCCAGATCAAAGGCCAACGCCTCGATGAAATTGCGATTGTAGAGCGCGAGAGTATGATCCAGGTCGAAACCGACCCAACGGATGCTGTTCATCCTGAGGTTGCGATTGACGAAGATCCTGTGATTTTTCTTAACGAACTGCTCGAAGTGATGCGGAGCGGTTATCCTGTTCAAGCTCGTCCTGTCTCTGTTTTTGTCAGTCATATATTCACTGTAATCAACATAGAGGCCCTGAAGCAACCCATGCTTCCCTGTTACTTCCCGAAACATCCGGTCATTGCAATATCCTTGCCAGTAGCTTCTCGCCACCGAGATCGATCATCAAGCACCTTGACTCGCCCTTCTCAGACAGGATAAAATTAACGCTCTTAACCCAATCACCCGGATGGTCATGAAACTACTACTCGCACCTGTCCTCACTCTGGTGTTGTCCGTGGGACTACGCCCAGTCGATCTCTGGCCCGTCAACACCGGTGCCGAGGCGTTGGAGCAACCCGCTGTCGTCGCGATTCAGGGACATCCCGATTGGGAGGTGATCGATGAATTCGTGGGCATCAAGTATGAGATCAGCTTCCCGGTTGTGGTCACGGGCTATTCGAGCACAAGGGATCAATGCGATAATGATCCGTTCATCACCGCCTCAAACAAACAGGTTCGCCCGGGCATCATCGCATTGAGCCGCGACCTGCTGCAACGCTACAACCCCGATGCTCCATTCACGTGGGGCGACCGGGTTTACCTGAAGGGCTTCGGAGAGTTCACCGTCGAGGATTGCATGAACAGTCGCTATACTCGTCGGGCCGATATCTGGTTTTCCGACAGACGCTCCGCAGCCGAGTGGGGCGTCAAGAAACTCGACCTGGTCGCCATCCCCACTACCCTCCTGATCAACTAACCATATAGCCTGTTCATGGACAAAAAAAAGCGGAGCCCGACAGGCTCCGCCAAATTCGTAAGCCATGTAGAGACTGTCTACATCGCCCCCTCACCCTTGATGACAACCCGAACCGTTCTGACGATGATCTTCAGATCATTCAGGAGGGAACACTTCTGGATGTAGTACTTGTCCAGCGTGATCTTCCGACGGATATGCTCAAGATCGGTGTCGTAACCGTTGCGAATCTGGGCCAGCCCCGTGATGCCGGGCTTCACTCCGAGACGATCCGTATATCCGGGGATCTGCTCCTCCAGATAGGTGATGATCTCGGGACGCTCCGGACGGGGACCGACGATACTCATGTTGCCCATCAGGACATTGAAGAACTGCGGGATCTCGTCGATACGGGTGCGACGGATGAAAGCGCCGATGCGCGTGATCCGGGCGTCGTCTTTCTTGGCCAGTTGAATTCCGTTCTTCTCGGCATCGCTGACCATACTGCGGAACTTGTAGATCTTGAAGGGGCGCCCATGCGCCTCAGCCTGACGACGATCGTTCTTGCGACGTTCCGAAAAGGCGCTGATGTTGGAACCACCGCGGCGATCGCCGGTCCTTAAATTAAGACCCGTGCGCTTCTGGGTATAAAGCACCGGTCCCGGGCTCTCGATACGGATCATGAGAGCCACGATCAGGAATACAGGGCTGAGTGCCAGAATCGCCAGTGATGAGAAGATTATGTCGAAAAATCTGATCATCAAACGGGTAAATCGACTGTACTGACGTTCATTGACGATATTCCCCCGATATCCATGACGGCTCAACCACTTCAGTGAAGGGTCACTGTCAGGGTTGATCACAGTGGACAGTTGGGGGCGGTCCTTACTGCGAAAAGACTCCAGGAAATCATCTGCAAGTTCTGTTTTTTTCATAACCAACCACGTCTGTGATGCTTGATGTTATTAATCCATGTGATTAGACGCAATCACGATACCAAAATCACGATACCATTCATTCGATGTGGCGAATGTAAGCCAGCACACATTTTTGCAACATTCGCCTAAAAAAAACCAGCGATCTCAATTTCTCTTGCCCCCCCCTGGCCAAGTGCGGATGCTTGTGCATCCCGCGAAATTGAGTCACCACCTCACTCGCACCCCGTCATCATCATATCTTCTGACGGGCTATTTAGGTGGATCAGTATATCATTTCCCCCAATCTGTAAACAAGGGAAGTAAGCTACTTTTCAGTATTTTTTTCACTATCGCAATAAACGGGGTCGGGTGTAGTTCATAACACGCACAAGAGATGAGAATGATCCCATCTCTTACACGAAAACCTTCGGACATTTCGACACTGGCAAGATAGGGCAGATGCCCACTGCCATCAATTGCCTAAAGAGGGACGGAAGAATTTAAAAGGGGAGAACTTTGCCCCACCAAGAAGGCGGATACTCACTGCGTGAACATCCCCCAGATGCTCGTGCGATCGGTAGGAATAGTCCATAGTGATGCCTGACACATTGACGCCCGCGCCAAAACTGAGCTGCCCGGCAGTTTCGCCTTCACTTTCCAGAAGGTGGGAATAACCTGCACGCAGGACCAGACGGTCGGCAAACAGATACTCGGCGCCGGAACACAGGGACGCCCCCCAGAACTGCGGCTTGTAGTATTCTGTCGTTATGGTCAGCCCGGTTCTGGGGAAGAAACGGGCGGCACCGATGGAAAACTCACGGTCCAGCTTGTAGCTCTCCCCATCTTCATACTCGATGCCATTACCCAGATGGCTTGCGACGGCACTCATGTAGATACCGGAGGCTACCAGGCCGACTCCAACATCGCCTGCCCACCCGGAGGCCTTGTCACCGGCCAGATACTGGCGGACATTGTAGAAATTGGCCCCCAAATCGACCCGATTAACAAAACGACCGGCCCAGCTGAACCCGGCAGCCATATCGTAGACATCAACCTCACCAACCTCCGCCATCGCGGAATCGTAGACGGTGATCGGCGCCAGATGCAGATATCGGCAATGCAGGGCAACCCGCCCCAACCCCTGCGGCAGGGATGTCGCCAGGGCGAAGGTTTCATACTGCAGCCCCTGATACCACTCCTGATGACTGAACTGGAGCTGGACCCCCCGATCGGTTGCCAGCAGAGCGGGATTCTTGAAAATGGAGGATAGATCACCTGGCAGTGCGGCCGTAGCACCGGCCAGCGCCAGATCGCGAGCGCCCACCGGCATACTCAGAAAATCGGCCGCATTACCACCGGCTCCAGTGGAGGCCAGCACGGAACAGGGGATAGTGAAGCCCGCAATGATCAGGAGGCTTAAGAGGATGTAAATCCACAACTTGCGCATGATGTTGTCCTTACGAGGTGCAGCGCGGCGCTGGTGTTCTAGACCTGACGTTATCTCGAAAAAGTCCATAAGATTTGATTCGGCCATCCCTGGAGAGATGTAAAGTGAAGCGAACACCACGCTTACAGCAGGGCATATGCCAACCATGTAATATCCTGCAAATTCTCGAAACGTCCTCAAATGCCCTGTTGGGGCTCATCAAAAGCAGAAGAACAAAATGTCAATAGAGAGCCAGACGCATCCAACCCCGAATCCGTGGAATTGGCAAGTATTTTTCCACCCTACAGGGAATACCTCTGAAGACGCGCTGGTCCCAGTGAACTCGACCGGGGTCAAAAAATGGGATTATCGGGCTGGATTCGGGGCCGAATGATGCAGATTTGCTCGCCTGCGAGCAGCCGATTCCCGATATGCAAAACTCGGCGGACTGAGTATCGCCAAGTATCCTCGCCCTACTCGAAACCGGGGCGAGGATACACCTCGGGACGGGGATCCACAGCAATATGGGGAGAGCGGAAAAAGGGGCGGCGCCGGTAATCGACAGCCCGTCAGAAGGTGCGGGTCCAGGCCAGACCGGGGCTTCCCAGGGGAGAGATTGCCATCGTTAGCTGATTCTCCCTGATTGACGGGCCCTCGGAGGGGTGGTTGATCAATGCGTCGAGCACGCTGATCAGCCAGACACCTCCTGCCAGACCCGCATAAAGATTGACATCCCTGTCAGCCCTGCTCACCAGATCATCAAGCCGTGTCAGCTCACGACTGTCCGCCGGACTCAGGCCATCGGTTGCCAGGTACGTATAAAGGATACTGCGATCCGAGAGATGTTTCCTCTGTCGCAGGTAGCTGTCGAGCAATCCCTGAACAAGGTAGATCTCGACCGCGGAATAGAAGGTCGCACGAGCTTGCCTGCGATACGCCTGTCCCATCCCGGGCCAGAGAATCGAGGCGCAGACCGCCTTGGCGCGCGAAAGACGCGGTACGCGGAGGAAAATCTGGTCAGAGCGGGTAGTCGCACGCAACGGGCTGTTCAGCCACCAACCCTCAAATATCAAAGCGACCGCGAAACCGCCGGTGACCATGCTCTGCAGTTGATGATGCTCCTCCAGCTTATCGCTGCGGCCTGCGATCATCTCGATCTCCACACCCAGACGCTCCCGCATTGGGGAATCGGACATGATCTCATAGCGGTTGAGCAGGTTCTGATGGTCTACGATCAGATCGTCGTATTCCAGGGAGGTCAGGAGCGTGTTGGCGGCGAGATAGGAGAGTCCGCCAAGTTCACACAAGCCGTGAAGGCGGCGTCCGGACAGATAGCTACCCATCCCGGGCATGACGGTACCGAGGGCTGTGTTCCGAAAACGATGGCTCTTGAGCTGTGGGCGTCCATCGGTTCCCCAGTCGATATTGGCGCGATGATATTCGAAGCCCCTGCCCCCGACCTCGATTCTGGAGAATACCTCTGCTCCATCAATGGAAAAGGGGGTTAGAGACCGGAGTTCGAATGCACCGGAAAGCTCAACCGGGAGATCGGTTTTGGGAGAATCGAAGGCAACCTCCTGGCTTAAAGCCGAGACGGCCACCGACACCAGTAGACAACCAATTGCTACACTTCTCAGCACGACTGACTCCTTAACCCGATCAAGACTTATCGACACGATCCTCCGCATCGGGGACGTTCTGGAAACCTTGCCACAGACGGGATCCAAAATGCCAACGTCGATCCAACCAGACAAGGCTTAATATACCGAGAATCACAGCAAACCAGAGTGTCGTCAAGCGGACAAGGATAGTACCGGCCGTTGCCGGCCCTTTTGCCACGGATTTGGTGATCAACATTACGACCAGCCCACCCTCCGTCACACCAAGCCCACCCGGCAGGAAGGCGAGCGCCCCCGCCAGAGTAGCCAGGGAGTAGATGAAAACCGCATCAGCCAGACCCAGGGCAACCCCAAAAGCCTCGAGGGCGAAAACCAGCGCCCAACACTCCCAGAACCAGGCAACGGCGCTCAGGAGCAATAGAGGCGGGAGGTTCTTGGGATGGAGCAGAACACGTGCACTATCCAGGACCCTGGTCGCCGGCTCAACGAACCGAGCCAGCGGCTTGACTCGACCGAGTATCGTCAGCAGCAGACGCTCGATCCTACGTGAGGTGATGATGGCGAAAAACAGTCCCATCAGGGCCAGGCCGACAACCCAGGCCCAGCCGCCATATCCGCGGCTGCAGACCCCGATCGAGGCCAGCAGAAGCAAGCCGCCCAGGTCGGTATAGCGTTCAGCGAACACCACAGGAGCCGTTCGAGCCAGAGGGGCGCCGACTATCTGCTTGAGGAGCACGGACTTGAAGACCTCACCCAATTTACCCGGAGTAATGGACATGGCGAAACCGCTCGTAAAAACGGAGATACTGTCGGCGAGTTTGAGGCGAATATCCAGCAATCGCAGGAAATAGGACCACTTGAAGAAGCGGAAAATGTAGTTGCCCAGCGACAGCAGCAGCAACAGGGGCAACAACGACAGGCGCATCCCCCTCAGGGCCGTCATGGTCTCTTCGTAATCAGCCAGAAAGACCATGACAATCATCACGATCATCCCGGCGATTATCGAGAACAGGAAGGTTCTTTTCAGTCTGATACCGGCCACACTTCTAGTTGGAGCTGTTATTGATCAGGATGATACTGGTCACCAAAGTAGCCAGCCCTGTCAGAATAGCCAGATTATTGCGTATCAGACGTGAGAACTGCCGGCTCTGAGTGACATAGATCGTATCTCCCGCCAACACTTTGGGGTTATCGGTCCGATCCGCGTCATCCAGGTACTCGCTGATGCTCAACTCGAATCGGATCAGGCTGCCGTCGGCCCGCGTACGGAGAAGCAGAACCTCATCCATGTCGGCATCGTCGGTCGGACCTCCGGCTTGGAGAATCAACCCGAGGAGATCCTGGTTATCGGCCTCCAGCCTGTAGATGCCGGGACGAAGTACCTCACCCAGGACGTAGACGCTGTCTCGCCCGATATAGGCGCCGGCGAGAGCCGGCTGCGGCGGTACGTCAACACTGTCGCCCGGATGGAGAGGGATCGGTTCCAGCGTGCCGCCGGCGGTGATCCTCGCCTGGAGATTGACGATCTCAACCGTCCGTTCTCCGTTCACCAGACGCGTGATCCGCACCCGACTCAGATCGCCCTGAGGCGATACGCCTCCGGCTTCGCGAATGGCGCTCCAGACATCGGGGACCGGATACAACGCATATTTCCCGGGCTGGCTGACGGAACCCAGAACGAAGATCGCCTTGCTGTTGTACTCCTTGACCTCCAGCGAGACGCGAGTGACTTCACGGTGGTAGATCTGGATATCCTCAAGGATCTCCTGCTGCACCTCGGACAGTGTCCGATTCTCCACGTTGACATAGCCGATCAGGGGCACATTCAATCTGCCCCCCTCATCCACTACCATCTCGCGATCCAGCTCCGTTTTCTGCCACACCGTCAGGGTCAGAACATCCCTGGAACCTATCCTGTAGAGGTCAACATCCGCAACCGGTTGTGCCGCAAGCTGTAAGCTGGGGACAGCGCTCAACAACAGAACCGCCGCCATGACAATCAAACTTTTTCGGCTGCAACCTAGATTCATCAAAGACACGAAGGCCTCCCGGTAATGGTGAACACAGGGACATTAAAAGGCATTATTGGGCCTGTCTAGAGGTTTATCGGACCCATCACCCGTCACCTTCAGCAGAAATGAGGGAATGTTAATTGCATACCTATCTTCAAGGGGTTGGAGATTTGATTATTGAGTTTCTCTCCCCGAATCCGAACAGGGTCGCCGTGCAATTCCCACTTACGCATTCGACCCTATTTCGACCCTATATAGTGCTTGTGTTATTTCACATGTTCGGCTAGCTTCCGCACGTTGCTTGACAACGGTTTTACCGAACTTTGAAAAAGAACTGGACGGCTAACTCGATGACAAGAACAATAATGTTGGTCAGTATTCTGTGCCTCCTTGCTGCACCCGTTCTGGCCGGCGTTGACCAGACCATTTACGGCACAGAACTTTTCGACGATGGACAGCCTGGCGCCATGGACTCCGGCAACGGGAAATATCTTTACGGCAATGACGATCCCGTCGTCGATGATCCCGACGGTCCCATCCTCGGCACTTCGGTCAGAGATCCCGGCGGCCTCGATCCCATCGATGCGGAAAACCGTCCTGACGACAACGCCCCCGTACCCGAACCTGCGACCGGCCTCCTGCTGGGTCTTGGCGCAATGGGTCTGGCCCGCCTGCTCCGCCGCAAGAGGACGGAAAAGTAGCAGACGGTCAAATACATCTACAAAAAACCCCTTCGTCGCAAGTCGAAGGGGTTTTTCATGTCTATGATTTGCTTCAGATCGTCGCCAGGTAGGATTCCTTCAGCAGATGTTTCCTGACTTTGCCCGAAGAGGTTCGGGGGAAATCGGACATGAACAGGATCTCCTGCGGCTGCTTCCAGTGGGGCAGCAGCTTGCGGAAGTGCATCTTCACCTCTTTGATCTCCAGACGCTCCTCGAACTCCTGGATGATGCAGGCGACCATCTTCTCGCCGAGCAGTTCGTCCTCAACACCAATCACGGCGCATTGAACGACACCGGCCAGTTCGGCGGCCAGGTCCTCGATCTCCTTGGGGTTGATCCTGAAGGCCCCGCTCTTGATCATATCCTTCTTCCGACCAACCACATAGATGTAGCCGTCCCGATCGATCCGGGCCAGATCCCCGGTCCACAGACGCCTCTGCTCGTCAAGCACATTGGAGGTCTCCTCGGGATCGCCCCAGTACCCCTTCATGATGTTCTCACCCGACGCCACTATCTCACCGGTGACATCCGGCGCGGTGGGACGACCTTCATCATCCAGCACCTCCAGTTTGACGCCGGGGATACCGCGCCCAATCGAACCCGGTTTGACGTCGACCTCGGCTGCCGGCAGGTAGGAGAGCCGGGCAGTGCCCTCGGTCTGTCCGTACATGATGATCGGCCGGGCAGTAGGCAGCAGTCCACGCAGCCGCTTCAGCCCCGCCGGAGGCAGGGCGCCCCCCGCGGTCGTGAAATAGCGCAGACTGGGGATACTCCGCTCGGCCAGGTTGCTGCGGGTCATGAAAATCGTGAATGTGGCCGCCACGCCGGGCAGGCCGGTCACCCGCTCCCGCTCCATCGTATCGAGCACGTTGTTGGGGAAGGCCAGACGATTGTCGATCACCAGGCAACCACCAACCGCGACATGGGTCAGCAGCAGCGAATGTCCGTAGGAGTAGTAGAACGGCAGCAACACCATCACGCGCTCGGTTTCGTCGAGCTCCAGGTACTCCGCGATGGAGTCCGTATTGGCGATCAGATTGTGCTGCGACAGTGTGACACCCTTGGGCTGGCCCGTGGTGCCTGAGGTGTAAAGTATGAGTGAATTGTCCTCATAGCCGGGCAGAGGGCATTCCAGTTCGCTCAGCTCATCATCCTCGATGAGCTCGCAATCGGCGCCGGCGGGCAGTTCAAGCCCCTCCGCATCCACCAGCCAGGCAGGCGGGGATGTTGCGGCGTTCAGATCGGCGCTGAAACGGCGCGCGAACTTGACCTGGGCCACAAGGAGTTTGGGCGCGCAATCGCCGAAGACCTTGTCCAGATAGCGGGCATCGATCACGGGGTTGAGACCAACCAGAACGGCACCGAGTTTTTGAACCGCAAAGTAGATCCTCAGGTACTCCGCCGAGTTCTCCCACAGCAGCGCGACCCGATCACCGGCGCCGACCCCCATCGCGCTCATCTGGTTCGCCAGCCCCAGGGAGCGCCGATAGAGGGTTGCGTAGGTCCACCGCGTATCGCCGAAAACCACCGCTTCTCTCTCGGGGAAGCGACGGTGCGCCTCCTCCAGATATGACCAAACTGCTTCCATGATCAGGCAATCTTCCTCTCGACATACGCCGCGACCTTGGCGACGGAATCAAAGTTCTCCGTAGTCATCTCATCATCCTCGACACTGACGCCATGTTCATCCTCGATGAAATCGATCAGTTCGAGAATACCGGTCGAATCGATCACCCGCGAGTCCAGAAAGGAGTCATCGTTCTTGAAAGTGGGATCATCCTTACCGGCCAGGAAATTTTCGATGATGAATTTGCGGATACTGTCCTGCATGATACCTCGTGTCTGAGTTTGCGGACTCTATGAGCCCAGGGGAACTGCTTCGCGGAAAATCTCGTCACCGGTCGGTTCGAGCCCGCCCTCCAGGAATTCATGTACCAGATACTGGGTCGAGAGGATACCCACCAGCAACATGTTGTCACGAAAGCCGATCTGCCCCCTCCGCTTGCGAGAGAGCTTGCTCACAAGAGTGCCGACGGCCGCGGAATCGAATAGTCCGAGACCATCTATCCGTTCCGTAGCAAGCATCTCGCCTACCCAGGCGGGTGAGTCGTCACCGAAGAAGGAGGGCGCATCGGGCGCCATGTACGGCTGTTTGGGTCGATCCATGATCTGATCCGGGATCACTCCGCGCGCGGCGCCCTTCAGCGCCTGTTTCTCGTGCAGAACCGGCAATCTGCGGCGCCATGGTATCTTCGCGGCCGCGGCCACGAACTCCGGATCCAGATAGGGGAACCGCCCCTCGACGCTGTGCGCCATAGCCGGACGATCACCCTGACTGCTGAGCAGGTAACCGCCGAGCAGCGTCTCGGCCTCCAGCAGCTGCGCCTTGTCCAGCTGTCCCCAGTCGTCGAAACCGACGGGCAGGCCATCGAGGTATTCGCTGTCCCAGCCCTCCCAATTGGCGAGAGCAGAACCCAGATCGGGCGAGAGATAATTGCCCAGCACACCAACAATGGTGTCCCAGCGGGGACGATGACTGAAGCCGCGATCGGCGGGATTGTCGATCCACCGACCGTAGTATTTGTGCAGATAATCCGCCCGCCCCGCCTTGGCCAGCAGAGGACTGGTCGGGTAGAGGCGCGACAGCAGCAACGGCCGCAGGCGGCTTTCGGGACGGCGCGCCCACCAGTGGCGGATCTTGGCATCCTTGAACAGATCGTAACCGGCCATGACCTCGTCGGCGCCCTCGCCGGTGAGCACCACCTTGATCCCCTCGCTCCGCACCTTCTCGGCCAGAAGCATCAGGGGTGTCGGCGCGGTCCGCAACACCGGCTTCTCGGCGTGCCGGACCAGACGGGGAAACGCCGAGGCGATATCGGAACCGGAGACGGTGATATGGTGGTGATCGCTCCCCAGATGTTCGGCCATCTGATTCTGGTAACCGGTCTCATCGAACACCTGATCGGCGAAGCGGATCGAGAAGGTCTTCATTCCCGGATTCTCATCCTTGATCAACGCCGCCAGCAGCGAGCTGTCGATCCCGCCGCTGACATAGGCCCCCACCGGCACATCGGCTCGCAGGCGAAGCGATGTGGCGGTGCGCAGCTTTTCACGGACGATGTCGGCGGCCTCATCCTCGGTCATCTCGGTGGGAGTCTGACCGAAGGGGAGACGCCACCAGCGCTGCTCGGTCCAGCCGTCACGCGTCAGCTTCGCCCAGTGTCCGGCCTTGAGTTCGCGAATCCCCTTGAACACCGTGCGCCCGGGCAGGCAGGTCCAGTAGCGGAACACCTGCAACAGACTCTCGTTGTCCATCTCGCGGGGGACATCCGGGTGCGCCATCAGCGCCTTGATCTCCGAGGCGAACACGATCCCCCGGGGACCGCGCCAGTAGTGCAGGGGGCGGATGCCGAAGCGATCGCGGGCGAGGAGCAGGCTCTCCTCCCGGTTGTCCCAGAGGGCGATGGCCCACTGGCCGTTCATCGCCTCCAGACCAGCTGGACCGTATTCCATCAACTGATGCAACACCACTTCGGTATCGCACGTCGTGTGGAAGACGTGCCCCCTGGCCTCCAACTCGGCCCGCAATTCGATGTAGTTGTAGACTTCGCCATTGTAGGTGAGCCACCAACGGCCGCCGGGTTCGCCCATGGGCTGATCGCCGGTGGTCAGGTCGATGATAGAGAGGCGGCTGTGTCCCAGAGCGGCCTTGCCCTGCATGCGCAAACCGAACGCATCCGGGCCGCGGTGGTATAGTCGCCGCGTCATGGCCTTGAGGATGTCGGTCGAAACGGGGCGCTGATAGTCAATGAAACCGGCTATTCCGCACATGGTGTTCCATCTCCCGCGCAGGCGTTCAGACGATCGACAAGCTCTCCGTAAACCACCTGCTCCAGCTCATCCCGTCGTTCCCGGATGCGGGCGAGCACATCCTCGATACCGGTCAATGTGGGGACATCCCACGGATCCAGATAGACATTCACATAGCCGCCGTAGCGCAGCGCCGCCAGAATCACCTCATCGAACAGATTACAGAATTGCTGAGGCGTACTGTGGCTCAATCTATAGAACAGATGCTCTGCATGCAGGCTGTGCCAGGTGTCCAGCACGGTCAGCGGGTGTTTAGGGCAGGTGGTGAGGGGGATCTCCCAGATCCCGTCATACCCCTCGACCGGGAAGGGCCTGCCCCCGCTGCGAACGCCGGTCATCAGCGTGGAGGAATCGAAACAGTAACCGAGTTCGGAGATGATCCCGTAGATCTCGGGCGTGAAGAGGTCCTTGAAGTGGGGAATCCTGCAGCCGCGACACTCCACACCGAGCACGCGGTCGATGATCTCGTGCGCACGCACGATCTCCTCTCTCTTCTCGTCCAGGCTGATGAGTCTGAACTTGCGGCCGGGGTTGATCTCCTCGTTGTCGGGATGACTATACGTATGGTTGACGATCTCATGTCCGCCGTCCACCAGCGCCTTGTGCAGGTCGGGGAATCTCTCCACCCAGACGCCCACGATGGCGAATGAGGCCGTAATCTCATACCGTTTCAGCAACTCGAGCACGGCGGGAAACGCCTCGACATCCTTGACGAAATCACAATCGAAACTCAAAGTGAAGGCCGCCCTCTTGCGCAACCAGGGCAACGGCTCGGCGGCGGTCAGCTTCATGAAGGAGTTGAAGAGTTGGCGGGGCCACAGCACCGTCGATGCCGCCATGAGGGGGCGCGACTCATGCCGATCGACAATGAAGCTCTGCAGGGGATTCAACCGCGGCATCTTGATCTGCTTCACGGGCTCCCTCCGGGCTTGATGAAGAGATCCAGAGGGCGACCAACGGCTGTCCGCACGCGATAGCGATCCACCAGGCCACTGACGGGATCCATCATCCCCTCGCTAGCGGGCACCAGGCGCTCACCATCGCAGTGCGTCAACTCGGTACCCGAGCGGACTGCGATCTCCAGTTCACCGCCAAGCCCCTCGAGCCGCAGGCGATCCGGCAGGCTGACCAGCCGGGAGAGCGGACCTTTGATCTGGCGCAGCAGACCAACCTTGAACCGGATGCTCGAACCGGCCTGCGGCGCATCCAGAGTGATATCCGCCCGCGGGGCTCTGGCATCATCCAATGCCGGAAGGAAACCCGACGCATGGTATTGACCGTTCACCAGGAGCGATCGGGTCAGATAGGGTTTGATCTCGTAATCGCGGTAGTCGCCGGCGTTGCCCGACAACCCCTCCTCGGCCGCACGGGCGATGTTGAACATCTCGCGCGCCGAAACGAAGTGCAGCCGGAAATTCCCGCCGTCGTTGAACTCCTTGCACAGCGTTTCGTACATGGCCTTCGCGCCATCGCCGAGTAGAGCATCCCTGTGGCGCTCGGGGGCGCCATGAGTATGGACCTTGACAAACAGCCACTCGGGTCGACCCGCCACGTGGATCCCCTCATTCACCCAATTCCGCACCCGCTCGGGGGTGCCGGGCCCCTCACCCGTCACATCGGCATCCTCCACCGAGAACCAGGGGAAGCCGCTCTTGCGCCTCAATCCAATCGGACCCATGAGAATAGGCAACCCGGTGTTGGGGTTGAGCCCGCGACGATCCGCGGTCTGGGCGGTCATCAGCGACCCGATATCGTAGCTCTTGGCCACATGCGGATCATCCAGTGCCCGGTAGAGGCAGTTGACCATTTGCGGTTGCGATTCGTGAAGACTCGGAAAAGTGAAGTCGGCATAGCATCCGCACTCCTGCAGGATCGTCAGTTCATCGTTGACGCCGCAGTACTCGGGGCGGGAGTTGTCCAGCGCCCAGTTGCCGTGGATGAATCCGAACTGCCTGCCGACGGTTCCGCCCTGAACCCGAAACACGCCATAGCTCTCGAACAGCTCCAGGGTGGTATCCAGCAGCGCGCGCAGACTTGTGCTGTCGTCGTTCTCGTGGTGCAGATGCAGCTCGACCTCACCCACCTCCTGCCAGTCCATCTCGGCCAGTTCCATAAGAAACTCATGCGAGTAGTAATGGGGCGGGAAGAAGAACGAATGCTGAGGGTGCCGCCCATCGGCATCCTTGAAACTGCGCGCCAGCGGCGGATAGAGATCGCGCCAGGCGTTGAAGCGCTCCTGCGAAACATCGGGTGTGGCATTCTTGGTGCCCGGTTCGAAATGGTCCGCGAAACAGAACATGACATCGCGACAGGTGCCCGGGGCCACCGGCGGCAGTTTGCCGTCCAATTGCAGACGGCGACGCACCCAGGAGCGCAACCAGATATCAAAGCGGTAGGTTTGCGCCTTGCGCCGGAACAGCAGACCATAGATAAGGATGCCGATGCGTGCGGCCGTCTCCAGGCAGAATTGCTTAAGCATCATCGCATCCCGCGTCATCGTCGGGGAAAGGTGATGCCAAACCCAGCACGAAGAAGATTCTGTTCAGATTGGCCTGCCAGGTAAACTCCCGCCACATTCTGACAACCGCATTCCTGGCCATTCGCGATCGGGATTCCTCATCACGGAGCAGCTCGATCAAAACATCGCCCAGGGTATCGCTCCCCTCGGCCGCCGTGCTGTAGTTCCCGAAAAGCCGACCACTGACATTGTCTTCGATGACATCCTCCAGAGGGGGCAACTTGGGGGCGAGCACCGGCTTGGTCAGGCTCATGTACTCAAAAACCTTCATGGGCGAGCCGTAATCGTTGGAATGGGGCATCACGCAGATGTCCATGGCTGCAATCCACGCCGGGAGGCCGGCATGTTCGATATTGCCCGGCAGACAAGCAAGGTCCTCAAGACCCTCATCCTTGATCATGGCCATGATCCGATCACGCTCGGGACCATCCCCAACCAGCAGCAACGCAGTGGGACAGCCGGAATTCCGCGCACGGGCTGCGGCGGCGACAAGACGGTCGAGACCATGCCAGGGCCAGAAACCGCCGACGAAACCCGTCACGGGGACATCGCCAAAGGTGGCCGGCATTTCGGCGGGTATGATGTCGGCAGCCTGACTCAGCCAGGTGCGAGACACGGCGTTGGGGGTCAGCACGATCCGCTTCGGCGCAACGCCACGATCCAGCAGACGCTCGCTGAGACGGCTGGATACCGAGGCCAGCACCGCGGCCCGCCCGAAGATCTTCCGTTCGAGGCGGCGGGCAGACGCCATGAGCAGTCGGCTGCGGCGGCGAACGAGGGGATCGTCACAGGTATAGTTGACCTCGATCACATGGGGAACCCCCAGGCGCAAGGCCAGATTGCTGCCGGCGGCGCCGAAGAAGGCGTAGCGCTCATAGATCAGATCGGGCTTGAACTCCGCAACCGCCGTCGCAAGCCTGCCGATCAGACGGCGGTCGTAAGCCATCTCGGCAAATTCGAAAAGCACTTCAGGCGCACTCTTGGCAAAGAGGGAGACTATACTCGAGACGGTGCTCTCCTGAACCGGAGCATAGGGGTCGATACCGGGGGGGCCGACAACAAGAACCTCATGCCCGGCGTCGCGCATGGCATCGACAATGCCGCGAATATGAACCCGCTCGACACTCTTGGCCTGGGTCCGATGCAGATAGAGAATCTTCACTGCACACCCCCCTGCCGGTTCGCTACGATTCGCTCGATAATGGCGGACATATCGTCCGCGACAGCTTCCCAGTCGCGGCTTGCAGCCTCGGCGGCCGCAGCATCGAAGGGGAAGCCGGCAAGCATGGTGCGCATGGCGCCGGTGAGGAGTGGTTGCTCCTCGGGGGGTATCAGAATGCCGGTTTCGCCATCACGGACTATCTCGGGGATGCCACCCACGCGGGAGGCGATAACCGGCCGCTCACAGGCCAGCGCCTCCACCAGCACGTTGGGGTAACCCTCCATGACGCTGGGCAACACCAGGCAGTCGGCCGCGCCGAGCCAGGCGGGTATGCCGTCGTGATCGACCGGCGGGAGCAGGGTGATTCCGGAATCCGCCCCCAGCGCGCCAATCCGGTCGGCGACCTCCTGTCGCAGTTCACCGTCGCCGATCATAACCAGCCGCGCCTGTCGGCGCAGGTCATCCGGCAGAGCGGTGAACGCCTCGATCAGATTGAAGACCCCCTTGATCTTACGCATCGAACCGATGAAAAGGAAGATGAACGGATCGGGTTCGAGATTCAACTCCGAGCGGCAGGCGGCCCTGTCCCGGGGATGGAAACGGGTGCTGTCGATGCCGTTGGACACGACGGTAATCCGATCCGGCGCCAGGCCGAGTGCAATCATCTTGTTTCTGAGCGCACGGCTCACCGCCACGACATGATCCGCACCGCGCAGGGCGGCCAGAGTATGCTTGCGACGGGACGCCTCATCGGTGAACACATTGACGTCTGAACCACGCACTTTGATTATGAGGGGAATCCCGTATCTCCTGGCCAGACGCCAGGCCGCCCAGCCGTCCGGGAAGGCATAGTGGGCCACGATGAAATCGGGTTTGTGCTCCCGCCGCAACCGTTCGAAGACACCTGTGATACCCAGCTTGAGCAGCAAGCCATAGCTGGAGCGGAGTATGCGCGGGATCACGACATGCCGGGGGTACTCAATAGTGAAACCGTTGATGTCAGCCTGACTGGGAACGACATGATGAGCAAACCGGGGGCGATTGCGCATGAACGCCGGCACCCAGGGCAAGGGGGAGATAGCACGAAGATCGTAACGCTTCAATAAGCGTAACGTCTCCTGCCATACGAACATACCTCTGGTCCGTTCAACCGGATTAGGCAGCAGGTTCGTGATAATCACCCCTTTGCGTTTTTCACTCATTCCAGTGGGTCCGGCACGCACATCTCCGTATCGCGCAAGCCCCTCCCTCCCGGGTTCGGCCCCTGATGGGCTCTTTCATATTGCTTAATCATGCGGCATCGCTTCCGCCTGAATCCAGGGGAGGTCGATTACTCTGTTTTCGTCCGCTTCTCCGAACATCTCCAGTACAATTTTCCCGACATCCCCACTTAAACGACTTTCAGTTAATGAGAAAGATGATCTGGGGTCGGCCAAAACCGTCACGAAAAGCCACGGCGGAGCAGTCTGCCCAGCCAAAGCAAGCTGCCAGACGGGCTCTTTTCTGTCGTAGTCATCCGAGAACCAACCGGGTTTATCCCTTGTTTCCAAGGCCTCGGGGCCGTAAAAGTGACCGATCAGAACAGGATCCGCCACCGAAGAGACCGTCAGACGACGGCAGGTCATCCCCTTCATGCCGGTCGTGGTGGTGCCGGTTTTGTCCCAGTTCGGTTCACAGCCCGGCGCACAGAGCCACTGCTGACTCAGATGCAGCAACTCGGGTCCGGTGTCTGAGGTCTGAACCGAATCCATGATTACGACAATCCCCTCGCGGAGCATCGTCACGCGGCGGGTAACCGTCAATGGTTCATTACCCGGTCCCCGATCTCCGTGACGAACAGCCTCCCAGAAATACCCCGATCCGGCGCAGCCGCTGTCCCTGAGTTCCGCTGACCCTTTTCGGTTCCAACCGAAACGGTCCGGAGCGGCGTGCGGCTCGGCGGAATCCTGCTTGTTCACACGGAGGATATTGTGCGCCAACCCGCCACGGAAGTGATCGCGAATGTCCTGGGAGCCATTGTAGAGGCAGGTGCCGGCATCCACCAGAACTGGATGACCACCGTACGAAACGGTCAGGGCGAGTTGATCCAGGTGACTGTGTCCGCCACCACCACGCCCCATGGGTCCGGACTTGAAAACGAGATGCCCGGAGGGGATACCCGTATCGCAGCGCTCACCGAAACGGGCCGAGTGCCATCCGGCCATATGGAAGTTCTCCAGAGCGGGCAGGTCTCCCGGGCAGCATTCCGGCATCGGTACCGGGCCGGCCAGCCAGAGCGCTTCGCCATTAAGTGTCTGGGCGGGTTTGCCGAGATTCTGCACTCCGAGCAGGTGGAAGCCAAGCGCAAGCAAACCACCCACATCGCGACGGGATCGATTGTCGAGGCGAATGATACGTCCGGCATCGTCGTCACCCAGGGAGACCAGTTGCAGATCCGGACCATACAGCGCGGCCAACGGACGGAACATGGATCGCATTGTCTCAAGCCAGGTGTCGGAGGCATCATCACCTGCTGCGCGTCCCCAGAGGTGAGCCTGCAGATAGAATTCGAGCACGAAGCGGTGATATTCGACCGCCTGTTCCGCCAACACGCCGTCACGCAACACCTGCAGCGGCAGTTCGCGGTGCAGTATTCTGAGCCCCCGCTCCCTCCAGGCTGCCGAATCGGGAAACACCGGCAGAGCCGATCCCAGGGCATAGAGTGCCGCGGCCTCACCCACGAGATGGTTGTTGGCTATCTCCTTCTCGGACAGATGCTCCGCCAGAAAGCGCCCGTTTTCCAGAAGTGAGGCCGTGAGCAGCAGAGCGGTTTCGTCATCGAGATGTTCGGCGGGCAATAGCTGCCAGGTCCAGAGCAGGGAGAAGATCCGCAGAGCGGACTCCAGCCCGGCGATCCAATGGGGACCCCACCCCACCGGGTTCGCATCCCGGAAGTGTGCAAGGAGAAGCAGTGCCTGGCGGGCCGATTCGGCGTCGCTCTGCAGACGGGCATGCGCGGCCAGGGCGGGAGCGGCCTGAAGGCGACCCAGCTCCCAGAGCAGACGGATGTCCCCGTGGGCCAGAAAGTCGGCGTGATCATAGACTTTGGCGGGCAACAGCGGCCACGAACCGCCACCGGGCGTCGCCAGCCAATCCGGCAGAAGATCCTGCTCCAGATGATGGTCAAAAAACGGCTGCCGCCCGGCATTGATGTCTGCTGCTATCGTACTCAAACCCAGATCGGCGGCGGGATTGGCGGTCAAGGCCGCCAGAGCGTCGGTATCGTGGATTGGGCGAAACGCCCCGCGCAGGGATTCTGCATTAGGGCGTTGGTCGTCCAGGTATTCCGACGTCAGCACACCGGCCAGCAAAGCGGCCGGAGTCGGGGAAGCTCCCGGCATGGCCAGCCTCCCCTGCAATCGCCGCCATGTGCGGCGCAAACGTCCGATCCCCAGCATCAGTCACTCACGGAGAAAGGTTCGGGGAGAGTCTCACCCAGGAAATGGTGAGCCAGACGTGCTTCGATCCGATGCGATGCATGTCCGTCACCGTAGGGGTTGACCGAGTTGGCCATGGCGGCATGCTTCTCGGGGCTCTCGAGAAGTTCGGTCAGTTCGCTGGTGATCGTCTCGAACTTGGTGCCGACCAGGCTGACCGTGCCCGCGCGCAGCGCTTCCGGACGTTCGGTGACCTCACGCAGAACCAGCACCGGCACGCCGAGGCTGGGCGCCTCCTCCTGAATGCCGCCGCTATCTGTGACGATGACGTGAGCGTGCTTCATCAGCCACACAAACGGCGCGTAGTCCAACGGCGCGGTGAGGGTGACATTGTCGAGGTTCCCGAGGATCTCCTCGGCCGGACCCTTGACGTTGGGATTGGGATGCACGGGGTAGATGAGATGGCTGTCGGGGTGGGCCTTCATGACGCCGGCCAGAGCCTTGAAGGCCGTCGCCAGGGGCGCGCCAAACGATTCGCGGCGATGAGCCGTCAGCAGCACCAGCTTGCGGCCATCGTCCAGCGGGATATCGGGCAGCCCGGCGGGTTCCTCTTCGTGGGCGGCTATAGTGAGCAGGGCATCAATGACGGTATTGCCGGTAACCAGGATCTTGTCGCTGTTCACGCTCTCACCCCGGAGATTCCAGGCGGAGCGGGAGGTGGGCGAGAAGTGCAGCTCGGTGAGCACACCGGTCAGTCGGCGGTTGATCTCCTCGGGGAAGGGGCTGTAGCGCTGACCCGTACGGAGACCCGCCTCAACATGACCGACGGGAATCTTGAGATAGAAAGCGGCCAGGGAACCGACAAATGAGGTGGAGGTATCGCCGTGGACCAGCACCATATCGGGTTTGCACTCCTCGAAGACCTTTTCGAGTCCGGAGAGCACCTTGCCGGTGATATCGAAGAGATTCTGGCCGGAACGCATGACGTCGAGATCGAAGTCCGGTTTGATATCGAAGAGTCGGAATACCTGATCCAGAAGCTCACGATGCTGGGCCGTGGCCACGACGATGGTCTCCCAGCGGCCCGGATTGGCCTTCAGCTCGCGGATAACCGGCGCCATCTTGATCGCCTCGGGACGGGTTCCGACAACAACGGCGATTTTGGTTTTGGCTGGACTCATGATTACCTCTTCCGGTTGGCTGGCAGCAATGGTGCGCTCAAATCTTCCCGTTTATATCAGGGTGACGGACCGGCATCCATCAAAATACTTGGGTGACAATCACAAATGGTCTAGGCTGCGACTGTCAACCTGAAGGAGCGCTTTGCACAATCCGATCCAGAAAGTCAGCCTGCTCTACTATGAAGGATTAGCCAGCTTCACGTCATGGCGCAACTGGCTCCCCCTGCTCATGTTCTGGGCAATACAGGCCATATGTCTCACTTTTCTTACACACTTCTCCGACCTGCCTGGTGGGGATTGGCTGATCTCGTCGTTCAAGGGTGCATTCGGTCTTGATGCCCTCGAATATCCAGGCTTCTATCTGCTGCTGCCCGATCTGCACCAGCGTCTCTACATGGCGCTTGCCGGCACACTGGGAATTTTCATGCAGGGGGTGAGTCTTCTCTACCTGATGCAATGGCATACCAGGGGGCAGGTGACAAGGGAGCGGATCTGGATACGGGTGCTCAGACGCTGGCCGGGGTTGTTCGTGATCAACCTGATCAGTCTGGCGCTCTTTCTCGGACCATTGATCGCGGTCAAGCACCTGTTGCTGCCGGTGATCGAAAGCGCATCGGCCGGTCGCGGGCTGTTCCTGGCCTGCTACGGCATCGGCTTCGTGGCGGAGATCCTCCTGGCCTATGCGGCCTTCCTGCTTCTGGCCTTCGACAGCGGTCTCAAGGCCTCCCTCGTCGCCAGCGTCAAGTTCGCGGCGCAGAACATCTGGGTAATGATCTGCCTGATCATGATCCCCTTCTTCCTGGCTCTGCCGCTGCAGTGGGTGGCCGCCGCTCGGGTGAGCATCATCACCAGGTTCAGGCCCGAGCTGATCTTCTATCTGCTGCTGCTCAACAGTCTGGTGATGGTGGCGATTCTGTTCATCCAGCTGTCGACGCTCGTGCGCTACTACGCCGAGGAGAAACTGCGCAAACCGTTCGCGGGTGAGTGGGACGACAAGGATCTGCCCGAGCGACGGGTATATGATCCCGGGTCGCCGGGACGATGAGACTGAGCCCCCCCTAATCGCCATCACCAAAACCGGAATTACCCGACCTTTGACTCCGCCTGCTCACCCTCATCCTTTTTGGTTTGGACCGACTCCCACATCGTATTCTCCTTGGAGATGAATGACTCGATCCGCTTGACGAACAGCCCCTCTTTGTCCTCCGTATGGGCGTAGTCGTGCACCTCGGCATCGTAGTAGTATATCTCCTTCTTCAGCGTTTCGGCCGTGGTTCGGTAGTTGAGCCAGTTCTCCTGAAATTTGAAGGTCTTCAACCCGGTGGTGCTGATGGCCAGAATTACGGACACGACGACACTGACGAACTGATACCGCTCGGGAGCAGTGGAGATCAATACCGGCAGAATGACCGCCAGAATGATGACGATCCACTGGAAGAAATTGTACAGCTTCTTGTAGCGGGCAGCGCGATTGTCATACCACTTGATCTGATCTTCATACCGCCGCTCCAGGTAGGTATCGAATTTATGTTGATCCATTACATCCTCTCAGATTGCGTTACCCACTCGGATTACCGGCCCGCCCGTTTGGCGAAGAAGTTCTGAACCCGACCGTCCAAACGGTCGATCACCTGCTGCACCGCCACCATCCCCCACCCGGTCGTGATGGCTGCCGGCCAGAAGAATACCAGGGCTATGGCCGCTCCGGTGGCTTTGTCGGCCCATTTGCTGGGCGCGATCGTGACCTGAAGATCGGAACCGAGCGACCTGAGGTGGACCGTAACCGCCAGCTCAAGTCCCAACCCGGTCTTGAGCACCTTGATCAGCTGATTATCCGGGACTTTTCTCGCCTGTATGACCACATCCGTATCGTGAGGAACGGTCTGCGTATCGAGACCCTCCACCCTGAGGACATCCTCCAGGACGGCGGTCAGTTCATCAACATGCCTGGCGCCATCCGCGTACGAATGCTCCACCTTGGACACCTTTTTGTTCTGCAGCTTGTTCAGGAGCGTTTTATTCTCCGGCTGAGATTGACTCGCCACGGCAACGTGCGGTTGCCCTTTTTCCGAGAGCAGTTTACCGAAGTTGGCAATTCGCTCCGCTTTGGAGATCTCGTCCACGGGGGTCGGATTGATCTTGAAAACGCTGAACGCCTTCTCAAGACGGGGAACCAGACTGGCGGGGTCGCCGGGGATGGGCGCACAAGTCACCGTTCCTAGACGCTGCATCCACTCCGGACGCTTGGCCGAAAGCTCATCATGGGAGATCGCGCTCAACAGCGGGATGACCTTCTTGCCGAGATCCTGGGCGCGTGTCAGTTCCGTTGTGACCTCGTGGGATTGGATACAGGTCTTTGAGATGATCAGGATGAAGATCTGGCACTCCTCAATGGCCTGGAGCGTCTGGTCCATATGGGACAAACCGGGGATACTGTCCAGTTCGTAACACCAGGTCGAGTAGTCCCTCCTCTCCAGACCGAGAGCCAGATGAAGTGCGATAGGTCCATCTTCCGCCACATGACTGATGAATATCGTGCCCATAAGAATTCCCTTTCATCATGAACCACCTTGAGCCCGAAATGACCTTGATGGTCAACAGGCCTGCCTGGATCAGGCGAACACAATGACGATTCCGGCCGAGAAGCGGCACTGGGGAGGATGGGTGGCGGCCGGAGAGATAACCTGAACCGGCATCCGGATGTAAATCGGATTCTATCAAGCGAGTGTAGAGGACTACTTCACGGTTGGCAAGAGCTCGACAGGCTAATTTGCATGCGATCAATTAATCGGGCAGCGACCTTTGGGCTGATTGCCCGCCATCACCGCTAGTGCCCCTGAACCGGAAAACGGCTCGGGGGCACTGTCAGGTTCGCACAAGAGCGATCATGCTTGATCATTTAAGCAGGACCAATCTGCATGCGAGCCGATCTGCGGTTGAGTTCAGACGCACGTGATAGACGCCGCTGGCGAGATCATCACCAGCAAAGGTCACCGAGTGACGACCCGCCGGCAGATGCTCCTCCAGCAGGTGAGCCACCTCCCGTCCCCGGGAATCGAAAACCGCCAGGGATACGTGCCCGGCGCCGTTCAGCGTGAAATTGATGGAGGTCTGCGGGTTGAAGGGGTTGGGGATGACATGCAGCTCCCCGCGCAGTTCCGGCACCTCTCCGGAGATCGCCGTCGTCGGTTCGTTGCGATACCACTTGACCCTGTTGCAGCCGGTATGGCCGCTGGCCGCGATGATATCCTCCCTGCCGTCACCATTGAGGTCGCAGATGTCCAGAGGCCATACACGGTCAAAGCTCCCATCCACCTCCCGCTTTGTCCAGGTGTGAGCGGTCAGCGATTCGCGATACCAGACCGACACCTCGTCGCTCTGCTGGCCGGTCGCGGCGATATCCATGATCTCATCATCATCCAGCAGAGCTCCAGCCGCGACGCAGGCCTTATTCACCCCATACCCGACATTGTGACGGGTCCAGTCGCCGCCCGCGCCGTCCACATTCTCCCACCAGGCGACCATGTTGCCCAGGTAGGCGGCTCCTACGACATCAAGATCCAGGTCATTGTCCATATCCACGGCCTGCACGCGATGCACGCCGTAGAAATCCCCGTCGATGAGCCCGGGCTCCCAGACGATGGGATCGCCGCCGTCGTTACGGAACCACATGACGTCGTTGTCCTGCAGCGCCGCGCCCACGATGTCGGGCAGACCGTCACCATCGATGTCGCCCGAGCGGACGGATTTGCCCATCCTGAAGTTGGTCCGCACCGTCTGCTTCGTCCAGTTGGGCGGATCCTGACCGTCGCCGAACCAGACCGCCACATCATGCTGAGAGGATGAGGTGGCAAGGACATCCATGTAGCCATCGAGATTGAGGTCGTCGACGCAGACCTCGTGGGGATCATGGTAATAGGACGTGTTCACCCAGAAGCGGGTCCACTCGACCGGATCGCCACCCTCGTTGCGGTACCAGGCCACCCGGCGTCCCGTGTAGGAGGCAGCCACGACGTCGGTCCGGCCATCGTCGTTGATGTCCTCGGTATAGATCGACCGAGCGCCGGACAGGTAGGTGTCGATGGTGTGCTTGGTCCAGTTCGGCGGATCGGCGCCATCGCTGCGCCACCAGACCACATCATTGTCTTCGATCACGGCCCCTGCGATATCCATGTGGATATCTTCATCAATGAAGCAGCCCTGGACACTGGCGGTACCGAAGGTAAGTGAATCGATGAGGAATTCGGTAAACTCGGCCTCGCCCCGCGCAGGGGCGGACAGCGTCAGTGTCGTAAGCAACACATAGCAAATCAGTCTGACGGTCATATCTCCTCCATGGCTTTAGCTGGTGGAATTATAACCATCACAATAACTTGCGGCCTGCAGAGCGGCTCCGGATAACCTCCTGAACAGCTCCGGCTCTTGCGGTGCCCCCCACGAATGCCCTAGCTTGAATCAGGAGATCAACCAAACCCAGCAACAGGTGAACGATGCCCGATCGCTTTCCCGCCTCAATCGACACGCCGCCATTCGGGCTCACCGGCTGGCTGGTGGATCCCGCCCGCAACAAAATAACCAAGGCCGGCCGGGATGTTCAGCTTGAACCGAGGCTCATGCATGTTCTGGTCTGTCTGGCGTCCCGCCAGGGGGAGGTCCTGTCGCGGAGGGAGCTGATAGACGCAGTCTGGTCCGATACCGTCGTCAATGAGGATGCGCTGACCCGCGCCGTCTCCGACCTGCGGCGGGCTTTCAGAGCCGATCGGGATACGCCCGAGATCATCGAGACCATCCGTAAGGGGGGCTACTGTCTGGTGGCGGCGATCGAACCCTCGACCCGGCAATCCGGGACGAAGCAGCCCGCCCCGCTTCCGCCGATTCCGGAAAGCGAAGGCAAAAACCGCAGACAGCGTCTGGCGCTGATACTGATTCTGTTGACGTTCATCGCCGTCATCGCACTCAGCTTCCTCCCCATGCTGAACGACCCGCCTCTCAGTACGGCGCTGCGGGGACGTCCCCTGACCAACCTGCCCGGCACGGAGCAGCGCCCGGCCCTGTCGCCGGACGGTTCGCGGCTGGCCTACTCGCGCGATGCCGGCGAGGGTCGCGGTCTGGATATCTACATTGAGCAATGTGATGGTGGTCCACCCCTCCGGCTCACCTCCGAGACGGGGCACGAACTCTGTCCCGCCTGGTCACCCACCGGCGGCTCCATCGCCTATTTCGGGATCGGAGAACGCAGCGGAATCTACGTGATACCGGCCCTCGGCGGCGCGGCACGCTGGATTGCCGACTTTGACGGCGGAGCCAACGGCCTCGACTGGTCGCCCGACGGCAAGCTCCTGGCTCTGTCGGCGGCCTGCGAAGGGGGCGGCACGACCTGCATCGCCCTGCTCAATGTCGAAACCGGAGAGCGACGACTGTTGAGCAACCCCTCCGAAGCGCACGCTTATGACATCGATCCTGCCTGGTCGCCGGATGGCTCGCGGGTGGCCTTCACCCGGACTCTGGACAACTTCCATGAAACGCTCCATCTGGTGGAGGTTGATACTTCACGGGAGACCGAACTCACGACGGGGGTGGGTAAGATCTTCGGCCTGGACTGGACCAGGGACGGCAGGCACATCATCTACGGTGGAGCCGAGCAGGGGGACGCACAGCTCTGGCGACTGACGCTGGCCGACGGCTCGCGTACACGTCTCCCCTGTCAGAGCGAGGTCGCATTGCGCCCCGGTCTGGCGACCAATGCCGACCGGCTGGTTTTCGAGGGTCACGCCACGGATATCAATATCGAGGTTCTGGATTGGCGCGATCCGGACAGTAGAACTCACCCCATCGTCGGTTCGACCCGCAGCGATTTCCGTCCCCGGTTTTCACCCTCCGGCGAGCGGTTGGCATTCATCTCGGCGCGCTCGGGGACAAGGGAGTTGTGGGTGGCCGCGGTTGACGGCTCAGCCGCCCGCCAGGTCAGCCACTTCGAAGGTCCCCCCATAGCGGGCCTGAGCTGGTCGCCCGACAGCGGGCGCATTGCCGTAGCGTTACTTGTCGCCGGCCGCTTCCAGGTGCGCATCCTGGAGCTGGAGGGAGCGCGGGTTTCAATTCCACACATTGCGGATGAGGACGAGCGGGTGCTCCTCTGGTCGCGGGATGGCCGCTGGCTGTACCTGGCGACCGGATCGGAACGGAATCCGGATGTTCGTCGCGTCACACCTGATGGAACGCGCAGCGAGGATATGAATTGGCCCGCGTTGGTGGGTCTGTGCGAATCTCGGACGGGAGAGCTCTTCAGTTTGGGATGGGACGGTGTCATCGGCCGCTGGAGTGAACAGGATGGGAGCTGGGTGGAGTTGTGCGGTTCCCGCCCGGGCGAGCATCTGGGTCTGGCCGTCGTGCGGGGGGGACTACTCTGCTCAAGAGGGCATCTCGGTCGGACGTACCTGGAACTGCTGGCTGAGGGTTCGCGGGAGCCCGAGATAATCCGTGAGCTGCCCCGCGGTTCCGACAGAGATCTGAGCATTTCGGCGGATGGTTGCACAGTGGCCCTGACCAGGGTCATGGCCGAGAGCGACATTATCCTGGTTGAGGATTTTCACTGAGCTTGCGACACCTCAGCGGCTGTCAGAGACGGTCAACCTACCCCTTTGCCCCTTTGGCGCGGCAATCCCCGAGTTGCTCAGCATAATAAGAGTCATAACAGCCGGGGCAAAACGTGTGGGAGAACTCCGCCTTGCTCCTTTCCTGGACAAATGCCTCCACCTGAGTCCAGTAGCTCGTATCCACCCGCACCCGCTTGCATATGGAGCAGATCGGAACAATCCCCTTCAGGGTTTCAACCTCCTCAAGGAGATGGTCGATTTTGGTCAATATGCTCTCCTCTCTGGACGCAGACAGAAGCGATGGCTCTTTTTCGCGGAGCTCCCTCGCCAGCCGCTCCAGCAGGTCGCCACGTATGGTCGCCGCGCGCACTACATCAGCAGCCTGACTTGCCAGGTGCTCCCTTGCCCGGATCATGGAGACGAGCAGGCCAATATTCACCGCCACACCCTCAAGCATGTGAATCTGCTTGAGCGAAAACATATCCTTACGGCGGTCATTCAGCTGAAGAAGTCCATAACAATTACCCTCGACCATGACAGGCACGAGAGCTACAGATTCGTAGCCCTCACCGTTGCATCGATTTCTGGTTCGTGTCTGTCTGTCCTCATCCGTCGTCGAGGCCAACAGGTCGGTAGTGCAGTTGGACCAGAAGCTCCCCTTCTCGGTGAAGAAAGGGAGAGACCTATCCGTCCGCCCGCAGATGACATTGCCGCACATGCACTCAAGCACGGGATTGCCCTCCGAATCGCGAATAAGCTCACCTCGATGATCCTTCTCACAAAGGTGCATCTCCATATTGACGAAATCCTGATCAAAACCCCGTGTGAAGTAGTATGGGTAATCGAACCCATCCGCCAGGCGCAGGCCGACACTTTCAATACTCGTGAATTTTTGCACAAGCAATACAATCTCGGGGATCATCTGCTCTGAAGATTTACCGGATCCGAGTGTCGCCAGGATTTGCGTAGACAGATCACTCATTGTTTCCTGGGAAAACGCCCGCTCTCCATTCATCAGATCCTCCAATGTCATAATCGGTAAAATGCCCCCAAACGGCATTCAGCGACACCTGTCAGTAACCTTGGATCATAGGTATTCTAGCAGTGAATCCCGGTACAGGGAACATAATATCCAAATAAGGCCCCACCTTTGCGGCGGGGCCCTTTATAAAATTCAGTGTATTCGGGAATCGATCAGCGGCGCAGGTACTTGCCCTCGTTGATCATTGTGCCATCGGCATCAAAAACCCGCACCAGATAGAGTCCGCGGGAAACAATGGCCCCGCTCCTGTTGAGAAGATCCCAGGTGAAATTCTCGCCGTCGGTTTCGGCGGTGAAGCTCCTGACCTGACGCCCGCTGACGGTGAAGATGCGCACCGTCCAACCTCGGGCCAGGTCGCTGACCTGCAGGGGCGCATGGATGTTGCTCTGCATCACACCTGGGGGCCAGATGCCGCCTGCGCCGGTTGCCTTGAACGGTGTCTCCGGCTCTTCGGGTTCCTCGGGATCCTCAGGCTCCTCGGGCGGATTGTCGCAGGTGAGTTCTATCGCCTGAGAGGTGCGCGAGGCGGCACTCCACTCACCCAGATTGTTCACTGCGATCACCTCGGCCCAGTATTCGCCATCGGGCAGGTCGGGAATCAGGGCACCGATCTGCTCCTGGAAATTCAGGATAGTGGCCTCACCATCCGGCCACTCGCCATAGGAAACCCGATGGGCAACAACATTGGGATCATAGGACGCATCCCAGACGACATAGATATCGCAGAGATCATTAAGCGTGCAGTTCAAACCCGTAGGCGGCAGAGGCGGCTGAGTATCCTCTGAACCGGCGCCGGTGGTAAAGCTCCAGGAGGTCTCCAGCATATTGCCCGCCTGATCGGCCACGTTGATAACCACATTGAACAGCGTGTTCGGCTCCAACTCACTGGGGAGATCGGCGCTGAACATGACCCGGCCGGAGCTGAAGGGGATACCGATATGGTTCAATTGGGTGCCATCCAGCTCCATGCTGAAACTCGCCAGGTCCAATCCACTGTCGAGGTCGCGAACAATGCAGCTGATGGGATCGACGGTGGACACATCGACGGCATCGGTAGCAGGACTTTGAGATCCCAGAGTCGGTGCCGCTTGGTCGTCGGGAGGGAGGGTCAGCTCAACCGTATCGCTCAACAGAGGATCGCTCCAGTTGTCGAGTTCATCGCCGAAACTGGCGTAGATCGTATACAGACCGTCGCCCTGGGGATGGAAATCCCAGGTTCGGCTTGCGGTCAACGGTTCGGGCTGACTCCAGGAGATACCATCGTTACTGAAGCGCATGTATACATTGTCGCCGCTGCAGCCCGTATTGTAAGCCGAGCAGGCCAGGGTCACCTCGGAACCATCCACTGCGGTTTCAACCACGTCGAACTCCGCTACCGGGGGGCTATCGTCGAGCGTGTAGCCGTCGTCGGTGATCGGCTCCGTCATCCAGTTGCCCACGGCATCGGCCAAGAGGACATAAACCGTCTTTTCGCCATTGCCGGAGGTCAGAGTCCAATCGTGAGAAACGGCATAATCGTAGGATTGCGACCAGCTCTCACCATCGTTGCTGAAGCGCATCTGGCCACCCACCATACCGGATTCGGCATCAGCCGCACTGAGCAGCAAAACCACGTCAGGATCGGCATGGCAGCCGCTGCCGTTGATCGTCACGGTCCCGGTCGGCGGAGTGCTGTCGGTCTGGGGCGGAATCATCTCCACCGTATCGCTGACGGGCCCGGCCATGTTGTCGAGCTCATCGTAGAAGCGGGCGAAGACCTCGTAGGTGCCTTGCGCCTCTGACTCCAGATCCCAATCGACCGAGGAGGTCAGCGGCTGCTTCGCACTCCAGTTGGAGTTGTCGTTGCTGAACTGCATGCTGATGTTGTCACCTGCGCAACCGGCATCATCGGCGGAGCAATGCAGGGTGACCACCGAGGCGGTCACCGTATTCTCCACTATCGAGAACTCCACCGTCGGAGCGGTGTCATCCATCGTGATGCTCGCACTCACGGGTTCACTTATCCAGTTGCCGGCAGCATCGGCGAAGAGGGCATAGACGGTCTTGGCGCCATCCCCCCCCGTGAGGTTCCAGTAATAGGTGGTCTGGTAATTGACGGCATCGGCCCAGTCCGAACCGTTGGCGCTGAAACGCATGAGTCCGCCCACCATGCCGGAGCCCTCATCGGTGGCCGCAAGATGCAGTAACGCCTGCCGTCCGCTGCAATCGCCATCGCCTATGGAGATGGAGGCATCGACGGGGCCCTCGTTGTCCTCGTGAAACGCGCCCTGAGTCACCTGGAAGCTGCCGCCACCCGGGCTCTCGAACTCGACGATACCGTCGGTGCCGGCATTCACGGTCGTCAGCGAACTTCCGTCGCGGTAGATATTGTAATTGTAGCCGGCCTTCATGTCGCAGATCAGGTGATTGAGTTCGCCGCCGGAGCTGATCGAGTAGGTGAGATCCTCCCGGTCGGTCTCCTCGTTGGAGAACATGACCACCCAGCCGTCGAAGTGGGCACCCTCGAAGCCGCCGGCGGAGACGCGGTCGATCTCGGGGGTCGCCGCACCTATGCCATCCGGGTGGAGAACCGTGAGGAAGAGGTCATCCTTGCGGGCCTCGTCGGGGATGATCTCCATCCGCCAGACGCCGCCCAGCTCATTTTCGCTTGCGGGCCAGGGATCATAGTTGGTGCCGTTCACCCAGTATTCGTAGCCGGTTCCGCCGATCTTGCGCAGATGGATATCCTCGGGCAGCAGCATCTTGCCGTGCAGAACCGCGCCGCCCAGCTCCACTTCGAAAGCATCGGCGTTCCAGGTTTCTATATGACCCTCCACCTCGACATCGGTGCGCATGCCGCCAATGATCATCGGCTCACCGATGAAGTGCAGGTGGCTCATCTTCTGGAAGTCGGCATCAACGCTACTCACCCGATCAAAGGCGACGAAATACTCGTCATCGTTGCCCGGTGTCTCGCGCAGATAGAACCAGTGGCGAGTGACGTTGGTCACCTTGGGACGGAAGTCCACACGCCCGAGATGGAAGGAGTCATAATCCTGCTCCCACCTTTCGTTGGCGTAGGCATTGGTCATGTCCGCAAAGGCGTAGGTGTAGCGTTCGTTGTCGGCTTTGCGGAGAACATCGGACATGTCGTGCAGGTACTCGCCCTGATACCGGGGCGTGCTGGAATCCTTGACCACGCCGTCCAGTACCGAATTGGGCTCGGTCGAGCGCCAGGGACGATTCTGCCCGCCCGTATTCTCGTAGTTCTCCAGCTCCCAATCGTAGAAGTGCCAGGCCTTGGTCTGCTCCGGATCCTTCACCGTGATGCAGTTGTGGGCGATTGTCTGGTGGTGATAGTTGACCACCGTGAAGCCGCCGCCGCCCTCATACAGCCCGGCATCGATGAGCAGAGGTTGACCATGGGAATAGATGGTGTAGTTGCCCTGATCCCAATGGTTCTGGTTGAACCAGGTCCAGTTGCCTGCGCGGAAGGTGGCGAAGGTCTGGGTCTCGGTGGAGCCCTCGGTCCAGTCGGAGCGGCTGATCCACATGCCGTTGCCCTCGGCGAAGTAGGAGAGCGGCTCGGAGAAGGGGTTCGTCTGCGAAATCGAGTGGTCGCTGAAGATCACATCGAGAACCGCGAAGTAGCGATCGTTGGTGGCGGGATAGCGGTCCACCCCATCAATGTTGTTGAACCACCAGGACACCCAACGGGCCTCCTGCGTCGAGTCGTAGTGATCCTGGAGGATCAGCAGCGCGGTGGTGGCATTGGGCAGATAGCCGTCGCGCTTATAGGCATTGTGGCCATGTTCCGGATGGCGGATGTAGTCATCGGTATAGATGTAGCTCTTGATGAAGTACTCCATGTACTCCCTGAGAGCCGGTGCTTCGTCGAATAGACTCACCCCTGTGGCCGACTCGTAAGCGGCCAGGTAGCGGCAGATGTTCGAAAGGGTGCCTGCGCCGTAGTCCATCCCCTGAGGCATGCAACCGCCGCGGACAACCGCGAGGTTGTCGGGACCAAAACCGAGCGAGTTGCGAATCCACAGCCAGCGGTTCTCGTAACCGTTGTTCATGAAGTCGTTGGCGGCCGGGTTGTCGCCATAGGTGGCGATACCCCACAGCGGCGGCCCCCACAGCACTTTGGAGACGCCGTTGAAATAGGTGCCGTCGGGATACCAGTTCCATTTGCCGCTGCCGTCCCTGGGGACCTGCGATACGTACTCGATCAGGTCCTCTTTGGCCGCCGCATCGAAGTGGGGCGAATGGTAGAGCCAGTCGTAGGCCAGGGCCATCGCGTTGAACTTGCGGCCGACCGAGTTGAAGGTCACGGTCATCACCGGATTATCCTCCATCTCATCATACAGGTTCTGCACTGCCGTCTGGGCATAGCTCTCGTCGCCCGTAATGACGTAGGCCAGGGCCTGAGCCTTGATCCCATCGATGTCGGTGCGGGCTGTGACCTGCATGAGTTCGGTCCACTCGAAACTGTTCGCACCCCAATGCTGGGTGCGAATCCGGTCGATCCGTTCCTGCGTGAGATAGATCCTGGGATGTTCGGTATTCGGCACGGCTGTCGCCGACGCGGATGCCGCAAAAAGGAGGATCCCCAGAAGGATGAGAATGCTCAGCGTAGTATGAGACTGTATTCGGCCTGGCATGGAAGTACCTCGGATTTCAGGATACGATGCTCCGGAAACGGTTACTGCGTAAGAAGTATCCATGGATGAACAATCTTCATGCCTATTAAGCTGGGATTTCCCGATCCCAAGGCCCTGAAACGCTTGTAGTTACTGGGCCGGGAAAGTGGGACGAACAACAATGCCCCCAGATCTGGCAACCTGCAAGGTAATATTCCCGAAGACAGGGCAAAAGAGGTGCTTTTAGCGAAATCGGGGATTATGAAAGCATAATATCTCTCGGACTTGATCCGATTTGTCAGAAAAACCCGGCAAACGATCCGTCTGCCGGGCTTGATGATGTGAATTGTCCGGCTCCGAGCTCTGTCGGGAATATACCCGAGTTAGGGTACCAGCTCTCTCAGGAGACGGGGCGCCCCTCGTGCAGCGCAGTATAGAAATCTTCATACTCGCCGATCATCCGTCGCAGACTGAACTGCTCGTTGACGAATATCCTGGCGTTGTATTTCAGCTCCTCCAAACGCTCGGAATCCCGGAGCAGTGTCGGAATCAGCTTCTCCATCGCGTCAATCTTGGGCTCCCCGATCGGGGGCACGATGACACCGTTCCAGCCGTCACGGATGAGATGCCTGTTCCCCTCGATTGCCGTAGTGAGAATGGGCACGTCGGCGGCCATCGCCTCAAGAATCACATTGCTGGTCCCCTCGTTGTCCATGGAGAGCAGACAGAACAGGTCGAACATGGAGTAATACTCATGGATGTTCTGCTGGAAGCCCGGCATGTGGACCCGGTCGGTGAGTCCGCGCGCATCGCGGTCGGCCCGGAACTTCTCCACGTCGGCGCCATCGCCGATGATTACTGCGTGCACCGGCTTGCCGTCCACCTCCTTCACCCTCTCCAGGAAGCTCAACATCGCCGGGTGATCCTTGAATCCGTAGAAACGACTCACAGTGCCGAGCAGCCAGACATCCTCCGGAATCCCCAGTTCACGCCGTCGCGCCATGCCATCGGCCTCGAGGGTGCTGAAACGATCCAGATTCACACCGTTGATGATCACATGCACCGAATTCGGCGGGTAGTTCAACTGGGAGTAGAGAAATTCACGCAACCCGGGAGACACGCATAGTACCTGATCGGCCCAGCAGCGCATGAACTTGCTCACCATCCGTTTGCGCCAGTCGATCAGCTGCACCATACCATGCTCACCGTTGATCAGCACCGGCACCCGCGCCAGCCTGGCTCCGATGGAGGCATAGAGATTGGGCGTATAGTTGCGAGCGTGGACGATATCCGGCTTGAGCTTGCGGAACAGCTTCGCCAGACGGAGCGGCAGTTCCGGCGCCAGACGGTCGGGATGCTCCAGGCTGATCACTTCGGCCGCCGGATTGACGATCCTGTCGGCCAGCGCCCCACGCTCATGCAGGCAGATCACCTTGGAGCGGAAACGATCCGGATCCAATCCGTTGACGACATTGGCCACGCCATTCTCCAACCCTCCGGGGTTGAAAGTGGTCTGAACGTGGCAGATCGTGATCGGCCGCTTGGCCATATTAATTCCCTTCGCCAAGTAGGTCCTCAAGAACGACACGGGCCGTGGTGGTCATCGTCTCATAGGCCAGGTCATTGGGGTGGATATCATCGATCGCCAGCTCGGCAGGGAGGAATCCCTGCTCATCGGCCAACGCCGCAAAGAAATCTATCACGGGATACCCCCGTTCCGCCGCCAGGTCCCGCAGCCACTGGTTGAAGGGGAGCATAAGACCGTTGATGCCGTTGGGGTCCTTGTTGCCCTTGGAATCGTAAACCACGTTGCCGTCGACGCGGACCGGCAGCGATGTGGCCAGCACCGGCTTGATCCCGGCACTCTCGGCCAGATCGAGCATATCCAGCAGCGCCTGCTGCGTGCCCTTGTAGCTCACTCCGGGACGGAAGGTGATTGCGCAGGCCTTGATCACAACCGCGCGCGGCTGCAGGTCGAGGACATCCTGCTTGAAGCGGAGCAGGTAGTGGCTGGGCCATTGGCCGCCCACACCCCGTTCCGCAACATCAAGGTCACCGAGTTTCCCCTCGGGACTCCAGCGCCTCGTAATCGATGCGCCGAGTATCACCACATCGGGACGTTTACCCGATTCAAGACGGGCTCGGTTGGCCTCTTCGAAGAAATCGGTACGTGTGAAGCGCTCACTGATCACTTCGACCTTGCTCATGGCCGAGAGGGCGCTCTGCCTGTAGCACCACGCTTTCCAGGTGACCGCCACCAGCAGGAGCAGCAGAATGCCTATCGGAATTATCGTTCTGATCATCTTGCACATCCCCCTGAAGTTTGATCCCGAATGCGATCAACGCATCCGGCTTGCGGTGTTTTCTATCATCTCCACCAGACGGTTCGCCAGATCTCTCCAGTCGCAGACCTCCTGCACCCAGTTCCGCCCCCGCTCCTCAATATCCCAGCGGACCGAATCGTCCGCCATCAAGCTCGTTATCGCAGCAGCCGCCTCCTCGGGGGTGTTGACTGTCTGCAGGAAATCCATCTGGTAGCGCTCCACCTCATCCAGAGAGGTGGTCAGCACGGGCTTGCCCATGGCCAGATACTCGAAGAGCTTCATGGGACTGGCTTTGTGACTGATTGGGATCCGTTCGAACAGGTTGAGACAGATATCCCAACTGCCGATCTCGGCCGGCACCTGGGTGAAGGGCACCGAACCCGGCACCTCGACGTTGTCGAGCCTCAGCTCCACGATCCGGTTTTTGATCCAGCTCTCCAGACGACCGCCGCCAACGAGGCGAAAATGACATTCCGGGAGCAATCGGGCCGTTCCGAAGATCATCTCGAAATCGATGAAGTATTCGAAGGCGCCCAGATAACCGATGACGGGACGCCTGCCGCCGTTCGCCTCGCGGGGGATCAGCCCTTTCCGCACCGTCTCGAAACGTTCGAAATCGACCCCATTGGGCAGCAGGCCGATATCGTAATCGGGATAATCGTCGATCAACGCCCGGCTGATCGAGAGCACCAGGTCGGCCTCGTTCAACATATGGATGAGCTTCCGGCGGCCATAGCGCAACAGCAGGCCGAAACCGGCTTTGCCGAGTTCGGTCTTGAGCATCGCCTCGTAGTCGTCGGCCAGATCGAAAATCCGCACCAGCCCTCGGCCCGGGGCGGGCGGCACCTGCAGCAAACCAGCCTGAGGCAGGTTGTAGACGATGAGAGCGTCGGGAGGATCCTCTTTCATGATCCGCGCAACCTCGCTGCGGCAGAGGAGCCCATAGGAACCCTTCTTCACCAGCTTATCCTTGGGCCAGGTGTGGTTCCACAGCCAGCCGGGCATTTTCACGTCGATGAGCTTGATGTTGTCGGGCAGGTCGACCTCGATCTCCTGGAAATTCGTCTCGTTGAGATCGGCGGGCGGCGGCTGCAGTATTGTTATGCGATGACCCATCTTGGCCAACTGGCCGAAAAGGTGATGGTAGCGCGTCCAGTTGACGGCTTTGTACCGGGCCAGGTACGGGAAAAGGATATGCATCAGTCGAGTACCGTCCCCTTTGCCGACCGCTGATCGAGGCCGATCATGCCATCCAGTAGGCCCGCCAGCCGTCGGGTCAATCCCGCGCGGCTGAATCGGTCCAGCTCCTCCGGTCTCCGTCGCAGAGTCTGACGCGGCAACTCGACGATCTCCAGAATCGCCCGCCGCAGTCCACCCTGATCCTCCGGGGCGACAGCGTAACCGCCTTTGACCGAACGGACAAGGTCAGGTGTCGCACCCGGAGCCGATACTGTCAATATCGGACGTCCGGCGCGGATGTACTCGAATGTCTTGGCCGGCACCTGCATGCGGAAGTGCGGACTGTTCTGGAAGAGCAGCAACGCGTGAGCCGCCTCCAGATGTGCGGGTATCTCGCCGTGAGGCACGAAATCGATCACCTCAACGCAACGGCTGAGCGCGGCAGACTTCATGAGTTCGCGGAACGCCGGCATGGTGGTGTACTCGCCACTGCCGACAAGGCGCACCCGCACCGAATCGGGAGCAAGCAGCCCCTCCTCAAGCAGATCGCGCACGGCGATCAGGAACGGATCGGGAACTCGGAGCTCCTGTGCGGGGAAGAACTCCCCCGCGTGGAGAAACATGAAGGGACCGTCGGCCGGCGGAGAGGCCAGATCGTCAACGAAATCGGCGGGATCGAAGCCGTTGGTGATCACCTCGACCTTGTCGTCGGGTAAGTCCGGATAGGCCCCCTTGAGCGCTGCGGCCAGGGGCACCGTGTTGGCGATCACACGCTGCGTGCGGCTCATGATATCCCGCTCCAGTTTGCGGCAGATGCGCCCCTTGCGGGTCGTGAGCAGACCCGCAGGGAACTGGAGCGTCCAGGGGTCGCGAAAATCGATCACCCAGGGGATCCCCGTCATGCGCGACAGGGCGCGACCGATCAGGTGGGCCGTCGGCGGCGGGCTGGTGCTGTAGATCACGCGGGGGCGATGACGGATGATCATCCAGAGTCCGATCAGCAGACCCGGAAGGTACCAGCCGACATAGCCGTCGGGGGTGGTGAAAAAATCCTTCACCTTTCGCGCCAGTCCACCGCCGCCGGTCTCCTCGACGGTGGAGCCGCCGGTGGATTCGGTCGCGTCACCCGCCCCGGCACCGCCACCTCCCAGAACCCTTTTGACGACTTTCCTGCAGGCGACAATGGCGGCCAGCGCATTCCAGACCGGCGAGTGATAGACGGGCGTGCCCGGCGGCACCTCGGCGAGCAGCTTGGGATCCAGTCGGGGATGTTTGGTGCGCTTGAGCGTCAGTATCAGAGGTTGCCAGCCATGCTCGGGCAGGTAGCGGCTGAACTTCAGGGTACGCAGCATACCGCTGCCGCCGACGGGCGGATAACCGTGGCTGATCATCAACACCTTGCGCTTCACTCTGCTCCTCCCGGTCGTGTTCCATATTCATGTTCAAGCCAGTCATCTATTAAAGCAAACAGATGTTCCTGGGCGTCATCGGGGGCCATCTCATGATTGCTCCCCTCGATAATCCGCTTCGTGTAGGGGCGCTCACTGCCCGCCAGGCAGCACTTCTCGAATTCACTCTCGAAATCGTAGCGCGCCCGCTCCTGTTCACTGTAGATCCAGAGCATCTTGACACGTCCGGCGACATTGTCATAGGCCTGAAGAAAGATCCGGTTGATCCCCTCGGGGATACTGCGCTCTCCCCCCTCTCGCCCGCCTGCGCCAAACAATCGGCCCAGTCTGCGGGTGATGGTTTTCCGGATGAGGCCGTACTCGCTCTTGCCGGTGAAGAAATTGCGCCAGGCATCGGGGTTGAACAGCTTCTTCAAGTAGAGCATCAGAATGAAGTCGGAGTACTCTTCACTGATCTGATCCGCGAAATCGGATTCCTGATCGAGCACTTTGACGGGCAACTGAAAACCGATGATGCCATCCACCATCGAATCGGCATCGGCCAGGTAGAGGGCGGTGATCGCCCCGCCGCACAGACCGCAGGCGATGACCCGCTCGACCCCGGTCTCCTCCTTGAAGGCCCTCAACGCATTGACCGCATCCCCCTTGAAGAACCCATTCTGGATCCTCTCGTGCAGATCGGGTACTTCGCGCCCGGGCAGCTCACCCTCGGCATCGCCGGTGCCGTGAAAGTCAAAACGGAAGACATGGAGCCCTCTGGTTGCGGCAAAACGGGCCAGCTTCAGATGCAGCCGGTGCGGTCCGACGCGGTGTTTGAGCCCGGGGCTGAGCAGAAGCAGACCCAGCTTGTCCGGTCCGGTTGCCGTTGGGCTGGTGACGATCCCCGGCAAACGCACACCGTCGCTCTCGAAGGTGACAATCCGCTCGGCAAGGTTGAGCGCAGGAACCCCGTAAACCGTTTGCATTAACCCACCTCGCTGCCGGGGGACGGCGCACTGTTCGTGAACCAGTCCACAATCGGATCGAACAGCTGTGGGCACCCTGTGGCGAAGATCTTCTGTTCGCTCCAGATCGGGGAGTAGGGCAAGGTGGTCAACCGGGAAGCGGGATCACTGGCCAGGCAGGCTTCGAAAACCCGGCGGCTGTCGCCGTCGGCGGCAGCCCCCTCGCTGCGCACCAGCGACAGCACGAGACCGGGTCCCCGCCAATCGACAGGTTTTTTGCTGAGATCTATTTGAGAACAATCGGTGTAGAATTCGCGGCTCAGATGATAGCCGTCGATGTTGAGGAGACCCGAATCCTCCATTTTGGCGAGAAGCGTCTCGCGATCCTCCCGCACTTCGCCGAAAATACTCATCTGGGTAGTGAGGTTGCTGCGGAGCGCCTTTTTGAGATAGGCACCGCCAGAGGCCAAAGGATTGATGACGGCAACGGACGCGGCAGCCACATCGGCGGCATGGCGCAGGGCCAATGTGCCCCCGAAGCGGAAGCCGAACAGGTGCAGATCGGTCAGGTTCTCACTGGTGCGGAAATGTTCGGCGGCTGCACGGATGTCGGCGGCTGCCGTGGACAGATTCATGTCATGGTGGGCACGATCACTGTCACCGTATCCTCGCAGATCGAAACGGAGCACCGGCACACCGGCATCGCAGAGGGCGCGAGCCAGATTGGTCGAGGCGCGCCCCACCCACAGCTTCTCTTCACAGACCGGGTGAATCATGATCACACCGGCGCCGTTCAGGCGTCGGGCGGGTCGGTAGATAATCGAGAAGAGGTTTTCACCCTCTACGGGAATGAAATCAAATGCTTCCAAGCATGCCTCCGCTAAGCGGCGTGGGTCCTTCCATCCTTTTTATACTTCTTTATACTTCGGTCAATCGCTTGTCATAGTCGATCGTTGTAGCGCTCAATGAGATGCTGGAGCTGGCTCGAGTGAATCAAGCCCTCCTTGAGCTTCAGATTCATGGCGTCAATCTGCGACCGGTCGGCCTGAGGCAGATGGAAGCTCGAGTAATCGAGAGTATCGTAACTGAGGTCGACATCGCTCCAGCTGCCCGGCGTGTTGATGATGGAGCCGACCTCCCGGGGGCCCAGATAATAGGGCGCCCCTGCAGCTTCATCCAGGAAGTCGTTGGGCCAGGTCGGCTGATTCCTCGCTGCACGCTCATGATTCTGGATGTCGGCCAGAACACAGTCCATGGCCACCATGTTCGTCCCGAACATCATATAGTTGGGGCTCGAATGGCCGCTTGGTCCAGTGGGGAACAGGTCGGTGGCGTGGGTCTCGGAGAAGGTGCGACCCTCGTAGTGCCACGTCATATAGGCCGCCTCGGTGACGATCAGACGGGTCTTGCCCAGGATATGCCCCGACGAGGCCAGTTGCGCAATGTTCGTGAAACGCTCGATATGCAGATCCGATGGATCCTCCTGGCTGCCGAAATGATTCTTCAGGCTGCCGGTGACATAGCTCTTGTGCCCCTTCTGCAGACAGACGTTGATAAGATGGTCCGCCTGACTGAGCACCTTCGGAAATCTGTGGGTGGTGCTGATCGCCGGGAAGTAGACGGTCGCGTTGCCGTCCCACTCCACATTGTTCTGGTTCACGTACTCGACATCGGAATCCCAGCGCTCCCGCCAATAGTCGGGGAAGACCCGCACGACATCGAATACTTTCATGTCGTCGGCATCAACTCCGAATTGCTTCAGGCTCTCGATGACGGCATAGGCCATCTCCACCGTCTGGTTGGCGTTCTCATCGTAACTGTTGAGATTGAGCTTGATGGCGATCTTGTGCCCGGGTTGATAGCCGACCAGCAGGTTCTCCCAGGCGTGGATGATGTTTTCACGTCCGGTGAGTTCACAGAGACCCCGTGCAAACATGTCATTCATGACGGGCATCTTGACGTGTTCCCAGAACTCATCCGAGGAGAAATTCCAATCCTGCATGTAGCCGCAATGCACCCTCACCACCTTTTCGGGTGCAGGAGCACCCCAAGCCGAGGGCACGGTGCCCAGACCCGGCAGGGACAGGTAGCCGAAGGCGCCGGCTGCCGCCAGGGAGCTCAATTTCAGGAAATCCCTCCGCGAGTACTGATGAATCTGCTCGGCGGTGGGCCGGTAGCCGCGCTCGCCTCGACTGTGTCTGCATGATTTGGACATGACCAACCTCTTGACGCTTGAATTGCTCCTGTTTACGAATCCGCAAATCCGACAGGTCGCAGATTGCAGAGATGCACATCACTCCGGCGACAAGACCATTGCAGATCAAGCCGCGATAAAGCTGATGCTTTCCCATTGTCACGAGATAAGCATAGCAGAATGTACGGGAAATACCACTACGCAGACATCATGCCGGGACCTTTCGGGGATTATCACTCCCCGGGGGGCTGTCCCCGGCAGGCGGCAACTCATCGGAAACGGGGGGCTCCTCCATGGCCTCCATGGCCTTCTCCACCTTCAGCATGTAGATCAGGGTCTCTTTCTTGTAGAGATGTTCGAGCGCAAGTGCCGATGCCGCCACGAGATAGAGCAACCACTCATGCGCTTTCACCGAAAACTGCGTGTTGAAGCAGAAGCCGATCAGGGATATACCGAAGGCCTCGGCCCATAACACCTCCCGACCTTTTGGCTTGATCTTGCCGAAACGGCGCCATGATCGATAAAGGCTGAGCAAGGCGGTAATCAGGATACCAAGGTAGCAGACGCCGCCGGCGATACCGGTCTCCGCAAAAACCTTGATTATCGTATTGTGCGCCTGGATGGCGGCGCCGGCTCCGAAGTCGTCGGAGAGCTCCGGAAAACGGCCCGACCCCACGCCGATGATGGGGTTGCTCTTGAGCATGGCCCCACCGGCATACCAGGCATCGAAACGATTCTGCACACTCTCATCCTTGCCGCTGAAATCCTGGGCGTCGCCGCGTGTCAGCAGCATCTTGCTGCCGAGGATGAATACGATGACCACCGCCGGAATCAGCAGAGCCCACCGGCCCAGCTTGCCCAGGGAGCGGCCGCGGAGCATCGAAAGTCCCATGACCAGCGACAATCCCAGAAGCCCGGCACGGCTGATCGTCCGGATGTCCACATAAATGAGGGCAAGCAGAAGTGGAATCGGTATCAACTTGAGGAAGATGTTCTTGTTCAGGTCGATGAACTTGAAGACGATCGGCCAGGCGCAGACAACGATCAGAGCGAGATCATTGGCCCCGCTATAGGCGCCGTAACTGCTGAGTCGGCCCCCCGTGAGCTGGGGGTGATCCAATCCCTGGGAGTGATAGACCCACATTGCCTGTACGGCGATGACCCCCACGGCCAGCGATATGAAGGACCATAGCCGGGTCAACCTCTTCTCGGTTGTCATCTGGCTCAGGACCAGGAAATAGACGATCCCCAGCTTGCTCCACTCGATCGTTACCTCGATCACCCAGGGGATATAGAAAAACTGAAGTATCGAAAAGGTTTGAGCGAGGATGAAACCGATGATAAAGTAGCTCAACTTCCGATCCTGCTTGAAATTCGAGCTTTGCTTTGGTCCCACCATCCAGGCCAGAAGAGCAAGTATGGCGATCAGGAAGAAGGGGCGTGCGGCAGCCAGTGCCGGTATGAGAACACCGGGTTGGAAGATTGCGAAGAATGCGAGAAGCACAGTCAGAAAATAGGCCAAGCCGAATCCCTTTCATACGCGATTCATCTGTTTCTAACCTATCATCGGCCGCAGGACGAGTAAATTTAGGAAACGATGCAGTTTACATCAAAGAACAGAGTCGGAGAAAAGACGTTTCCAACGGAAAACGTGCTGACGTTTCTGGTCTTCACGGCATTTCTGATTCTCTACCGCGGAACCCTGATCGGTCTGTTCGGCCAGTGGTTGCAGGATGATAACTACAGCCACTGCCTGCTGGTGCCCGCTCTTTCGGGAATTATCCTCTGGCGAAACCGGAAACGGATCCCCCGTGACAGGGTCGCCGGCATGCGCGATTCCCTGCCTCTCCTGATACCGGGGCTGCTGCTCTTCGTGATGGGTCAGGCCGCCGCCGAGCTGTTTACGCTTCGCCTGTCGATGCTCCTCATTTTCTGGGGCCTGGTTCGTGGCCTGTGGGGTGCCGACTGCTTCCGGACCATCCGCTTCCCCATGCTGTTTCTCATCTTCATCGTCCCCCTACCCTATGTGCTTTTCTATCGCGCGGCGTTCCCGCTGCAACTGGCCAGCGCCGCCGCCAGCGCCGAAGTGCTGGACTTCATCGGCGTGCCGCTGGTGCGGACGGGGAACATCATTCACCTGCACAACGCCAGCCTTGATGTGGTCACCGCCTGCAGCGGTCTCCGCAGCCTTCTGTCGATGATCACCTTCGCCGTACTGGCCGCCGGTCTTATCCCGATGCTCATCAGGTGGCGTATTCTGCTGATAGTGATGGCGGTGCCGATCGCCATGTTGACCAATGGCCTGCGGATCGTGGCCACGGCAATCCTGGTTCACACCAACGGGGAGGCCTTCCTCCAGGGTACGCTTCACAACTTTATGGGGCTGCTCACATTCGCCATCGGCATCGGACTGCTCTTTTTACTGGGAGGGGGGTTGAGATGGCGTCGGCAATCCGAGTCAGAATAACCCTGCTGGCGATAATTCTGCTGGCCGCGGTCGGCGGTTATCTGATGGAGACCCGCAACGCTCGACATAATCCCCGGGCGCACCTTGAGCGGATTCCACTCAACGTAGCCGGCATGACGGGACAGGACAACCGGCTGGACGATGAGATCCAGGACATCCTCCGGGCCAACCAGACTCTCAACCGCCGCTATCGGAGCGGAGAGGACACATACTGGCTTTTCATAGGCTACTTCGGGCAGCAGGAATTCGGCAGCCAGATTCACTCCCCGCGCCACTGCTATCCCGGCAGTGGCTGGAATGTACTCTCAATGAACAGGTGCGACGCCCTCAGCGCACCCGCCGGCATTCTGGAGATCCGAAAGAACAAGGAGAGACGGCTGGTGCTCTATCGCTATCGCACTCGTGGCGGTGCGACGACGAGCGAATGGCGACTCAAGTTCGAACTGGCCCTGGCCTCCCTGTTGGGACGACCGCTGGACGCGGCGTTCATCCGCTTCTCGACCAGGCTGGGCAAGGACGAGGAGCCTGCCGCCGCCCGCTCCCGCCTCGAGGCCTTCGCCCGGACGCTGGAACCGGAAATCGGACAGGGCCTCCCCTTCTGATGTCCGTTCACGGATTCAGCCCAACCGCGACAGGCAATCGCACGCCTGCGCAGCACCCGTTTACATCCGAATTGCCGCACCCGACATCGAACCGGTGTCTCTGTATCTAAGCGGCTCAAGCAACTGCCCGGCTACATGCACAGCGGATATCCAGCCCTGTCGGACATCCACACAATCAACCGAACGCCTGAACCGATCACTGGAATCCAGCTGCGGATCAAGCGTCAACCCACAGGCGGAATACGATGGAACATGACACTCCGGATGGAATCGCCCGAATCACCTCCAAGTCGACCGTGCCCCTCATGCTGGTCCTGATGATCCCCCTCCTGCTGGTCGGCTGCGGGGGCGCGACACTGCCCTCCATCTGGCTGGAGGGGGAAGCGCCGGTTATCGACGGCACTCTCGATCGCACCGAGGCTCACGATGAATGGCGGGATTCTCTCCATCTTCTGGAGAGTGAGCACATGCATGTCGGCCTCCTCAACGATGAGGATGCCCTCTACCTCTGCCTCGCCACCCGCAGCCGCACCAACCAGATACAGATGCTGAAACAGGGCTTTACCCTCTGGCTTGATGCCGCCGGCGGTGGTGAAAAAGCGTTCGGGCTGCGCTTCCCCGGAGGTGCGCAGCGATCGAGCCCCCCCGGCCTCAACCGGAAACAGGGGCGGAAAACGACGCAGCGTGAGTTGCCGCACCTGGCCGACCTCATGGTCAACCAGGAAACCAACCCGATGGAGGTCGATTTCATGATCGCCGAAGGGGTGCATCAGCGCCTGACGCTCTCCGAAGTCGAGGGACTCGAACTGGCGCTTGGCGCCGACAAGGGTGTGCTCTACTACGAACTGCGGCTGCCGTTCGCCTCATTGGGAGACACGGCCTATGCACTGGCGGCGGCACCGGGTGACCTGGTGGGTGTGGGATTCGAAACCGAGGCGATGGATCCCCCCGCGGTGGGCTCGGAGCAGAGCAGACCCGACAGGGGTATGGGTGGAGGCAGAGGCGGCGGCATGGGTGGAGGTAGAGGTGGCGGCAAGGGCGGCGGCCGCAGCGAGATGCCGTCCATGCCCGAACCCATCGATTTCTGGGGTAAAATCCAGCTCGCCTCGCCCGCGGGAGAGGTTGTGAACCGGGACTGATCCGCGTGGCTACCAGGCGTTGTCCGGTTTGACGGGACCGCGACAGAAATCCATGATCTTAGCCTGTTCGGTTTCGCTCAACTCCAGCTCCCTCACTACTCCTGCCGCAATCTCCAGCTCCCGGTCGCGGCGGGAGTGACTCTCTTCGATCCGTCGCATGGCTTCAACGCGGTCGATCTGCCCCTCGCGGATGAGTTTGCTGTAGAGTTCGTCCTTTTCGGTGAAACCGAGCAGGTTGTAGGTCATCCGATTGGCCAGGGCGTGAATGCGACAGTCGAAACGCCAGGAGCTCTGGCCATCTTTCTGCTCCCAGTCCAACTCCTCACGAATCGCCTTTTCGATATTCGCCTCGTTCCACTCCTCGTAGCCGAAGAAATTCACCTCGGGGATATCCTTCATGCGGTTCTTGAAGGGGAACTCCCGCTCCAGTTCACGATAGGCCAGCTTCCGCTGGAGGAAATTGATGGGCTTGAGCAGAGCGGACATCCCCTTCTCGAACGGGGTCATCTCGTGCAACCGCTTGAAACGACTGCTCTCCATCTCGGATTCGCCGAAACAGATAATGGGGATCCGCTCACTCTTGGCGACCTGGTAAGCTCCACCCCAGATGCCGTTCGAGCACCCGATGCAGGCGTTGGTGGCCACATGTCCCGGCGTTTTGCCGAGGAACACCCGGGTGTAGTGCTTCAAAGTGCGCTTCTGAACATCACTCCGTGATTTGCGAAAGATGACATCGACACCCAGCTTCTTCGCCATCCGCTCGACGTTATCGCGTGCGGTCTTCTCGACGAAGCCATTGTCGTAATTGTAGACCAGAACCCTCAACTTGTATTTTTTCACCAACTGGAGCAGCACATAGCTGCTGTCGCGACCGCCACTTACAGGCACGAGACAATCGTACTTACCCTGCGCAGGATGGTCGGCGAGCAACTCGCGAAAGGCCGCCTCCCCCTTATACCGCACCGGAGTGTAGGTATGGCAAATGTTGCAGACACCCTCACTATCGTAGGTGATGCCGGGGTACGATTCGGGCAGGATACAGCGTGTACAGCGCTTCATGTTGGTCTCCTAATGGATCAATACTTGTAATCGTAGTAATCGTATGAGTAGTAATAGGGCAGCACTTCAGAAGCGTTGTTGACCAGTACCCCCACTATATCGACATTACTGTCCTTGAGAATCTTGTAGCCCCGCTTGACCACCTCGCGCTGGGTGACCCCGGCCATGACGACATAGATGACGCCGTCTGTTTCGACGGCAATCTGCGCCGCATCGCTTACAGGCAGCACCGGCGTGGTGTCGATGATCACCGTGTCGAAGTAGAACTTCAATTCGCTGAGTATATCCGCAATCCGATCCGCCTGCAGCAGACTGGTGGGGCTGGCAATCCGCTTGCCGCAGGTGATAACCTTGAGATTCTCGAACTGCGTATCCTTGATCGTGTCTATGATATCCACATCGCCAAGCAGGGCATCGGCCAGACCCTTGCGTGCAGGCATCTGAAAGAACTCATGCACCCGCGGACGGCGCAGGTCGGCGTCCATGAGCAGCGTCTTGGTGTTGCGGTACTTGGCGATGGTCACCGCCATCATCGCGGCGGCCGTGGACTTGCCCTCCCCCGCCATGGCGCTGGTCATCAGGAAACAGTGCTTGTTCCCCTGTTTCATTTCGTAGCTGAGTTTGGCGTAGGCGCGTCGAAACTCGATGGCGGCGGATCCGTCCTCCTCCCAGGTTTCGTAGATATTGCGACTTGTATCCTTGATGGAATCGGGGATCCGCTCCTTTGGAGCTTCGGATCTCCCCGGTTTTCCCGCAACACCATGGAGAGTTTTCCTGGACGAGTTCCTGTCCGATTTACTCATTACAGTATCTCCTCAACGGCCTGACGATCCATAAACAGCTCGGTTCGTGAATGGAGGTTTTTCAGGAAGAACATCATACCCACCATCACGGCGACGAACATCACCATGGACAGGGCCCACACCAGCATGTTCTTCCGTTTCTGGATCTTGGCCTGCCCCGGCCCCTTGGCCATGGGTGGGATCGTCCCCAGAACGGATACGCCCAGATCCTCCTCGATCTCCTCAATGCGGCTATAGGAACGGTTGAAGAATTCGGAGAGGAATACCGTTGCCAACCCGGTCAGGAGACCAATCAGGATGAAGACTATCTGCAGACGGGGACGGTTGGGCTTGATCGGACGGAGCGGCCTGATGGCCTGGTCCCTGACCTCGATCCGGGCCGCGAGCTGGTTGGACTGAATATCCCTCGTGATCTGGGTGCTTGTGGATTGCTGCTGGAAGGCATCCAGGAACTCACGGGCGCGTTCGACCTCGGACTCGCGTCTGATCAGTTCCGCCTCGATCGCAGGGCTTCCGCTCAAGTTGTTGCGGAAATTACTGACGTAGCGGTTCAGAGTATCGACGATCTCCTGGAATCCGCTCATCAACATCAGCCGATAGTAGTAACCGACGATCAGCTCCCGTTGACGGGGCGACTCGCTGGTGTAGATCTGGCCGACCAGGCTGATCAATTGCTCACGATAACCCTGCCTGTCCCGACCGACACTGGCGTCCTCGATGAATTCGGTCAACGAATCATTGGCGCGTTGACGCCCGGCGAGATATGCCACCAGGTTCTGCAGCATCGTGTGAATCTGCTTGTTCTCCAGAGTCCTCAAAGTGGAATCGTTCAGCAGCCGCTCGCTGCTGGGCAGTACGCCGAAAGTGGACCGGAGCTGTACCCTGAATCCACCGACCTGCACTTCGATACCCGAGAGCTCTTCGGAGTAGCTGTTCATCACCTCTTGCGCCATTATCACATTGTCGGCGGAGACGGGGTTGCCCTGCGACTCGGTCTGCTGCTGGGCCGTCCGGAATCTCTCGAGCTCCTGCTCGGCCCGATACAGCTTCTCCTTGTAAATCACCACCTGCTCGTCACTGAAATCACCCTTGGCGGTGATCTCGGCCAGTTCACGCTGCCGACGATCCTCCACGTACAGTTGCGTGATCACCTTGTTGAGGATATAGGCATTCTCGGCCGAGTGGCTCTCGGTGCGGATATTGTACACGCCGGCGCTGCCGAAACGGACATCGAGGCGTTTACGGATCTCCTCCGCCGCCAGGCGGTTGATCACATTCTGGAGGGTGACATCGTGCAGGGGACCATCCACCAGTTGCCTGGCCTGCTCGCGAATAATCGGCGTACGTCCCAGGTCGAGCGCCTCGATCACCCTGTTGAGAAACTCCTGGTTGCGAATCTCGGCCCGAACCTTGGCCAACTCGGACACATCCTGCCGATGGCTGGCTCCATCATCGATGAGCAGTTCGAGTTCACGGGTAAAATTACTGCTGTTTTCGATGGCGACCGAACTCGCCGCCAGATAGGTGGCGGGGATATACTGCAGCCCGACGGCAGCGATTATCCAGCTCAGAATGAACGGAATGAGAATCAGGTGCTTCTTGCGCCACACCGTGCGCATCATGATGCCCAGATCAAACTCCCGTTTTTTTCCGTCGCCGAGAAGCTCTTTCAGCAACTCCTCGTTAGCCATTGGGACTCCTTGGGAATCATGGGTAATCGTCAGTTTCCGATCCGGGCCGCCGCACGCCTCTCGCGCAGGGCAATGATAGCTTCATCAGACGCAGATAGTGTGCCGAGGAGAGAATCGGCTCGGTTTTCGTATTCCAGCGACAAACTCACCAGGTTACCCGACTGAATATTGCGCGTGTTGCGACGCGTTGCGTTGAACAGTCGTTCCAGTGCTCTCGCCGTGAAACGAACCTCCCCCCTGTCGGCCCACTCCTCGGCCACCTTGTACTGGGCGGCCAGGCCAAAAGCCGTATAGGGATGATCGGACGCCGCCTGTCCGAAGTAGGCGCGCGCATCTTCCCAGGCCTCTCGCCGAATCTCAAACATACCGCGCAAGAAGAGCAGTTCGGCCTTTTCCGCAGGATGACGGAAGGACTGCTTCATTGCCAGTATTTCCTGCTCGGCGGCCTCCAGTTGTCCACTTTCGAGGAGCAGACGGATGTACTGACGCGCCGCCTCGACCACGGCGGGCTGGATATCGGAGGCGAGCCAGCGCCTGAGCACAATCCGGCTCTCCTCCAGCCGCCCCAGCTGATTAGCCAGAAGCCGAGCTCGACGCAACTCGGCACGCCAGGGCTCCCGCTCGGGGAACAGATCCGCAATCCGCTGCAGCCCCTCCACGGCCTCACCCCAATACTCCTCCGCCAGGTCGATATCCAACCTTACCAGGAGGGCCAGCCAGGCGGCATCCTCATCTGGATAGAGCGTAACGACCTTGTCGAGATAGTCATGTATCTTTGCGACGATATGGGCATGGTAAGCGCTATCCCCTTCGGCCCGGGCCAGTTTCAGGATCCGGACGGGTAGCTCAAGCAACTCCTCATCCGGTCGAGCCGCGGCATCAGCGGGCAGTCCGGCAGCGATGGGCGCGAACAGGGTCAGGTAGATGTCGATGGCCGCGCGACGGTCGTCATTGTGGCAAAGCAGGTCGGCGAGTCCGCGACGCACTCGCCGCTCAACCAGTTGCCCCAGGGGGAGATCCGGTCGACAAGCCCGTTCGAGCAACTCCACACCCTCCTCACTGCGGCCAAGTTCCCTCAGCAGAGCGGCCGCCTCCAGAGAGGCCATGGCCCCCACACGGGCGGTCTTGACCCGAGGAGAATCGGGATCGTCGATATGAAGGGGGATATCGTCGGCGGGGTAGTGCAGGGCCAGGTCCCGAAAACGAGTCAGAGATTCCTCGACCAACCCGGGATTGGGGTAGATATCCAGACGCTGGGCCGCGTGCCGCGCACGCCAGAAATCCCGTTGAGCCTGATGCAGATTGGCGATCTCCGCATCCTCATTGGTGCAACCCGCCATAGCCAATACGCCGAGAAGGCAAAACAGGGAGATGCGGCGGCGTATGCTCATCAGGTCTCGGATGCGTCCGAATCCGCGCGGACCTTGCTCTTGCGTTTCGCCTCCAGACGCTTCTTGCGAAAGTGATTCGGGAACCGTAAACGCAGGTAATTGTCCACATCCTCAAGCGTGTGCAGTTCGAGATCGAACTCACCGTTCAGGTAATAATCACACTCGCCGAATTGGTGATCGCGACACACCTGCGGTCGATCATCGTAGTTGCCGCAGCTGCCATCCGCATTGAGGAACTCGCAGGGTCCGTTGAACACGACGTGCCAGGAGTCATCGTCCTTGAAAACCCAGGTATCCTTGTGGGTGCAATACCAGCGGATGTTTTCAAAGTCAGCAAACGTAACGGGTTCATCGATCTCCGTTGCGATGTACTTGCAGCAGGCCCCGCCGCACTTCATGCATACTTTGAGGATCTCCTCATCGGAGGGATTTGTCGGTGGCCGCGGAGTGTTTTCGTTAGGATCGCACATGGTGTCCTGACTCGGGGATTACGATCGGCAAACCGATCTGGCGACAGATCTCAACAAGCTCGTCCTCTTCAACTCCAAAGCGGACGACAACGACCGACCCTAGGGGCACACCGGCCGGAACATCGGCCGACTATAGGTCAAGTCGGTAGACGCATCAACTACGGATAAAATTACTGGGAAGGTGGGCGATCGGAATCGTTCCCGAAACCGCTGCCGCCGGTTTCATCCCTGGTCATCCGGGGCCGCTCGCTGAGCGGTCTTTCGATCAGGCTGGTTTTCCAGAGCCGACGGTAGGCCTCACGCTCGGCTTTGGGGCCGAAGGTGAATTCGTTGCAGCAGTGGAAGATCTCCCGGATATCCTTGGGGCGAAGATTCTGACCCAGGCGTCCATGCAGGCAATAACCGCGAGAACCGTTGCTCATATCCCGCGCCATACCGGAAAAGAGGAAGAACTTGCAGTTGCCGCAAGCGAGGATCATCGTATCCTCCTCCTCCACCTGACTCTGCAGACAGTGAAAACTGTCGTAATGATCATAGCCGCGCCCCTCGGCCAATACCTCCTGATCCACGATCAACGTGGAGGCAATGTCGAAGGACTTCAACTCGAGAAGAACCTGCTTGTTGTTGCCGGGCAACTCAGCCTCGCGACGCTTTTTCATCAGGTAGGGTGAAAAGTACGAGATGGTCCCATCGACCTCTTCGCCACACTTGTTGATTCTGATCTTCTTCTCACGAATCATTTGCCTAAGCCCTCCGGCGCGGATCAGGAAAGACGTCACCCTCTCTCACCGCATATCTTTTGCCTTGATCTGGAGATTTTGGCAAGAATTTTCTTCAAGTCTTTCAGTCATCTCCGTGTAAACATGCCAGTTAGAGGATGAATTACACGACATGTTGTGCCCCGGCGATTTCCCGACCCCCAAAGGATTGGGGGGGATTCCATAATTGCCGCCATATCAATGGTTAATGGCTTCAGAGAAAAATAGTCCTGTATCATGTAAGGGACGTTTTCTGCCCGAATATCGCCACAATGTTCACCATCTCCAGGTGGCCTTAGAAGCAATGAACACAGAAACCACTGTCATTCCGTCATTTACAAAGTTTGTGAAATTGGAATGATACTTTCAAGTGATTCGCCGAATACCTTTCATGCCAGATTAATCGGCGGCTTACAAGATGGACAGCAAACAACTCAACATCGACATCGATGCCTTCCTGGATCCGGTGTTCACCCTCTCCCTCGACGGTCGCATCGATCGGATCTCCAGCTCATGTCGAGTCCTGCTTGAGCAACCACCCTCCGAACTCATCGGGACGCACCTGTCGGCTTTTCTCCACGAAGATGACAAGCGCTGTTTTGAGGAGATCTTTGCGAGGATGAGCAACAGCGCCAAGCCGACCTCAACCGATCTCCACATCGTTGTCGCAGATCGTAAAATCCCGGTCCGTCTCTGTCTGGCGCCGATTTTGGTCAACAACAATCTGTGTGGTGTCCAGGGGCAAATGCATGAGATCTGGGAGGCCGAAAAATACAGGAAGGTACTGGCCGAACGTGAATCCAATGTCTCCATCCTGGAGGAGATTGGAGAAATTCTGAACACGGTGTCGGGGACGGAACCAAGTTTGGAGCTGGTCCTGCAGGCCTTCCTGAATCTGGACAACTATGAATGCGGCGGTCTCTACCATCTCAAATCCGATCGGCACTTCTCGAAAATTACCGAATCCGGCTCCCATGCCGACCGTGAGCAGACTTTGCTTCCGGACCAAATGGAGTTGAGCGACTTGCCGGATGACTACCTTGATCGCCCACGGCTGATCGGTAGCTGCAGTCCGGGTACCCCTCTCCCCTTTATGGTCAATCTCAACAGCCAAGGCCTGACCAATTCCGTACTCGTACCGATCAAATTCTTCGGCACGGTCAAGGCGATACTGATCCTCGCCGGTCGGGGCGTACAACGGGTTTCGAGTTCCATCAATCACATGATTCTCAGCCACTGCGGCGATTTCATCGGCCAGTTCATCCACACGCAGGAGCTGAAAGAGGAGATCACTCTCCACAACAATCGTTTCCGCGACCTCATCGAAAGCAGTGTCGACCATATCTGGGAGGTCGATCGGGAGGGCAAGTACGTCTATAACAGCCCGAACCTGACACAGGTCATCGGCTTCACACCCGAAGAGGTGCTTGGTTGCAGACCGTCCGACTATGTCCATCCGGAGGACAGAGAGGAGGTCGTCACCCTGCTCAAGCAACTTCAGAGGGACAAGCAACCTCTGCGCGGCATGGTCTATCGTGTTCTGAATGCCGACGACAAGATCCTCTACATAGAGAGTCGGGCTTTTCCGATCTTCGATGAAGCGGGTGACGTATCCGGATACCGTGGCGTCGACAGGAACATCAGCGACTGGTTCGAGAAACAGCATATTCTCGAGGAGACCCTGATCGGCACCTGCGAGGCGCTGAGCCGGATGGTCGAACTGCGCGACCCCTACACCAAGGGGCACTCGGTACGAGTCGCCAACCTGATGATGTTCATCGGCGGCCATCTCGGACGCTCCCCATACGAACTGCAGGGATTGCGACTCATGGGACTCCTGCACGACATCGGCAAGATCGGGATCCCGACCGAGATTCTCTCCAAGCCCGGCAAGCTGACTCTGGAGGAGATGGAGTTGATGCGTCTCCATCCGCAAATGAGCTATGACATCCTCAAGGATATCTCCTTCCCCTGGCCGGTGGCCAAGGTCGTGCTGCAGCATCATGAGCGGCTCAACGGCTCGGGTTACCCCAACGGTCTGGATAGTGACGAGATCATGTGGCAGGTCCGGTTGCTTGCGGTGGCCGACCTGCTCGAAGCGATGTCCACAAACCGGCCCTACCGGGCGGGACTGGGTCTTGATCTGGCCGTCAAAGAGCTTGAGCTTGGTCGGAATGTGCTGTTTGATAACGAGATCGTGAACACGATAGTACGTCTCCACGAATCGGGAGCCCTGGCCAAGCACTTCGACGAGGCCGCGGCCGCTGATGCGGAGATCCTGGCTGGCGGGCGACAGCCCCGGGAGGCGGCGGACCCGAACTACAGCGAAATCGGTTCGAAGCCGATGCCCGATGCCGCTGCAGCAGAGGAGATGGCCGGTCTCGGTCAGTTGCTCACCGAATTGGGCAACAACACCTAGCGTGGTGATGCATAGCCAGAGCGCAACACAGCCGCCGATCCGTCATCGACATGTGAATCGGCGGCTGGATCATTCGGGTCCGATTACTGCCCGTGCGGTTTTCCGTCCGTCGCTCCCGCAGTCAATGCCGCGAAATCCGCCCCCGTCGGTTGCTGATACACCCTCAGATCGAATTCCGATATCATCGCCAGGATGTGATCGAAGATATCCGCCTGCAACGCCTCATAGTTGGCCCAGACCTGATCCCGGCTGAAGACATAGATCTCCAGCGGCAGACCATGCTCACCAGGAGCAAGCTGCCTGATGAGGAAGGTCATCTCGTCATGGATCAACGGATGCGCCCGCAGGTAGGCCTCGAGATAGGCGCGGAAGGTGCCGATATTGGTCAGACGCCGGCCATTGAACAGCTCATCGGCAGCCACCGAGTGCTCCACGTTCCACTTCACAATCTCCCCCTCCTTGCCCTCGATATAATCGGCGAGGAGGTGCCAGCGACGATACCTGTTCAGGTCATCTTCACCGGCAAAGCGGATGCTGTTCATGTCGATATTCAACGCCCGCTTGATGCGTCGCCCACCCGACTCCTCCATACCGCGCCAATTGACGAAGGCATCGGAGATCAGGGCATAGGCGGGGACCGTCGATATCGTCTTGTCCCAGTTCTGCACCTTGATCGTGGTCAACGTCACATCGGTGACGACCCCGTCGGCGCCGTACTTGGGCATGGCGATCCAGTCGCCGAGACCGAGCATATCGTTGGCCGCCAGTTGGATTCCCGCCACCAGACCGAGAATACTGTCCTTGAAGATCAGCATCAGCACGGCCGTCATCGCGCCCAGACCGCTGAGCATGACGACCGGCGAGCGCCCCAGCAGGGCCGAGAGCACGGCTATCCCCACGGCAAGATAGATGACGATCTTGATGACCTGCATATAGCCCTTGATCGGCCTGTTTCGCGACACCTTGGTGTGCCGGTAGATATCGACGAGCGCGTTGAGAAAGGCGCTGGCGACCATGGCCAGAACCAGCAACAGGTAGGCGAAACCGATGCGCTGACACAGGCTGACCATGGATTCGGTATCCACGAAGGCTGCCGGGCCGACCAGATAGATCACCAGCCCCGGGGCCAGGTGCGACAGGCGTGTGAATACGCCTCGATCCAGGAAGGCATCATCCAGCGTGCTCTTGGTTCTCCGTATGATGCGGGTCAGGGTGACCAGTATGATCCGCCTGGTGATGAAGTTGGTGGCGAAGCAGAGTATGAGCATTATCAGGATTTCGCCGGTCAAAGTAATCATCTGAGTCGCCGTCGAACCCAGACCGAAACCGGTAACCCAATTGCTCCAGAGATTGAACATGGTCTCTCCCTTTCGGATGGCCATAATTGGAAGTCATTGCCAACATGGAGTTCGAACGACAAGATTGACAAGGGAAATCGTCCAACGCCATGATTCCGCAACGGCATACGGTCCGCCATCTCGGCTGAAATCGCCCGGGGAGATGCGCCGGAGATAATTTTCTGGTCGGAAACCGGATTGTGATGTGGGAATCCATTGTCTACGAGGGGTAGGCTTCGTATTGTGGTGGCGAATGAGCTTCCACCCAGAACCGACCGGCACACCCGGCGGAAGGAGACTGTGATGGCGTTCGAATTTGGCCCGCGGCGGGGTATCTACGTGGATATCTCCCACGAGGCCGGGGGTAACGAGGCCCCCCTCACCGCTGCGGAACTCGCCCACCTTGAAAAGCTCGACCTCATCTACAGAACCATCTGCTCTCTTCTCTACAACTACGTTCCGATGTCGGGCCACCCCGGCGGTTCGATCTCCGCCGGGCGCACCATGTCGACCGCCGTGTTCCAGTCGATGGACTACGAACTGGCCGCACCCGAGCGGCGGGATGCGGATCTGCTCTCCATGGCTGCCGGGCATAAGGCTCTGGGCCTCTATACGCTGTGGGCGCTGCGGGACGAGATCGCCCGGATCGCCGCACCCGAGCTGCTGCCCGCCGATAAGCGGCAACGTCTGCGTCTGGAGGACCTCCTCGGCTTCCGGCGGAACCCGGTCACCGCGACCCCACTGTTCAACGAGTTCGAAGCCAAGGCCCTGGATGGCCATCCCACGCCGACCACCCCCTTCATCCGCCTGGCCACCGGCGCGTCGGGCGTCGGTCTGGCCGCCTCGATAGGCATGGCTTTCGCCGCCCGCGACCACTACGGCGCCAACGCCCCCCGCGTACATATCGTCGAGGGCGAGGGTGGTCTCACCCCCGGACGCGTGGGCGAGGTGCTGGCCGCCGCCGGCACGGCCGGTCTGGACAATGCGATCCTGCACATCGACTGGAATCAGGCGTCGATCGATTCCGACTGCGTCTGCCGCGACGGCAATGAACCCGGTGACTACGTGCAATGGGATCCCCGCGAACTGGTGTGGCTGAACGACTGGAACCTCATATACGTCCCCGACGGCCATGACCTGCAACAGATTGCCGCCGCCCAGAGACGGGCGCTGGCCATGGATAACGGTCAACCGACGGCAATCGTCCATCGCACCACCAAGGGCTGGCAATATGGCCTCGAAGGTCGCGCCTCCCACGGCGCCGGGCACAAGCTCTGCTCCGAGGAGTTCTTCAAATCGCTGGCCCCTCTGGGGGAGGCCGGGAATATCGAGTGGCCCATATGCACCGACGCTGCCGATGATACCGCGCTCGAAGCGGGTTTCTGGGCATCGCTGCAGCAGATCCGAATGCTGCTGGAGAGGGAGACCGAGTTAACTGACGGTCTGGCGACGATGCTGAGGGCGTCCCGGGACAGGGTGAACACCGCCGTACGCTCCCCTCGCGAGAACGCCCCCGACCTCGACAGTGTTTTCGAGGCGGCCACCGTGGCGGCCTGCTCGGCGGCCGTACCCGAGGATCTGCTGCTCGCGGCGGGCGGCAAGACCACTCTGCGTGGCGAGTTGGGCAAGACCATGGCCCACTACAACGACCTGAGCAGCGGCGCTCTACTGGTGGCTGCGGCCGACCTCCTGGGCTCAACCAGCGTCAATGGAGCCGGCAAGAACTTCCCCGCCGGTTTCTTCCACGCCCGGAACAATCCCGAAGCTCGTATTCTGGCCGCCGGCGGCATCTGCGAGGACGGCATGTCGGGTATCATGAGCGGCGTTTCAGCCTGGGATGGTCACGTAGGCGTCAGTTCGTCCTATGGTGCTTTCATCGCGGCACTGGGGCATATCCCGGCGCGTTTGCACGCTATCGGGTCGCACGCCAAGAGCGAGGCCTGCGACCAGGCGCCCACGCCCATGGTTCTGGTCAACGCCCATGCCGGTCTGAAAACCGGTGAGGACGGCCCGACTCACGCCGACCCGCAACCGCTGCAGCTGCTGCAGGAGAACTTCCCGGCCGGAAGCGCCATCACGCTGACGCCCTGGGATCCCCGCGAGGTCTGGCCCCTGTTCACGGCGGCTCTGGCCGCGCGCCCGGCTGTGATCGCACCCTTCGTGACGCGACCGACCGAGGCGATCCTCGATCGGGAGACCATGGGGCTGGCGCCCGTGAACGAGACGGTGCAGGGTGTCTACCTGCTTCGTCCCGCCAAAGGTCAAGGCGACGGCACCCTGGTGCTGCAGGGCAGCTGCGTGACCTACGCCTTCCTGGAGGATGCGCTGCCCCGGCTGGAGAGTGAGGGTATTGACCTGAACGTGTACTACGTGGCCAGCGCCGAACTGTTCGATACGCTGAGCGAGGAGGAGCGTGAAGCGATCTTCCCCGAAGCGCGGGCGGCGGAGGCGATGGGCATTACCGGCTTCACTATGCCGACAATGTACCGTTGGATCACCTCTCGCCGGGGACGGAGCCATTCGCTCTCCCCGTTCGCCAACGGCCACTACCTCGGCAGCGGACAGGCCGACAAGGTGATGTGCGAGGCGGGACTCGACGGAAACGCTCAGGTCGAGGCGATCAAACGCTTCCTCGGCTAGCGGTTCGGATGATTGACGGCAAAACCCCCGGCAGTTCCGCCGGGGGTTTTGTCATTTGGGTGGTGGTGTTGCCGGTGCGACGCATCGATTCAGGTGCTTATGGGCACCGCCGCAAAGTCCGGATCCCTGAGGATGGCCTCGCGGGTTGCGGCAATCTCACCTCGCAGGCACTCCAGAAGCTCCACGCAGGCTTCACGGTCTTCGTCAAGTCCCGCCTCCTCAATCCGCTTCGCCGTTGCCGCGATGGCCGTCAATCCCAGGTTGGCGGACGCCCCCTTCAGCCGGTGACCCAATTGGGATAGATCCGACATGGCGTCGCTCTCCAGGGTTTCCTCCATTTCGGACAGACTGCCATCCAGTTTGATCAGGAACTTCGTCAACAACTTCACGGCGAATTCGGCCTTGCCCGCGCAGCGGATCAGCAGACTCGCCGAATCGAACATCAGCGGCTCCACACTCGCAGCCGCAGTCGGTTGCGGATCGGATTCCGCGGAGGCCTGATCGGACTCTCCGCCCGATTTCCGATCCGGTTCAAAGTCGGAAATATGCAGTTCACCATTTCCGGTCGGCAGCTTCGAGTCCCCCTCGGAATCCGGGTGCGGGCACCAATAACTGCGGATCAGGGCTATCAACGCAACCCTGTCGACAGGTTTGGCGGCGAAATCATCGCACCCCGCCTCGAGGCACTTCTCCTTCTCGCTGCTCAGGGCATGGGCAGTCAAAGCGATCACCGGCAGAGTGACATTCCAGCTCCGCAGAACCCGTACGGCGCTGTACCCGTCCATGATCGGCATCTGCATATCCATCAGGATCACATCGGGCGGAGCGCCGTTCTGAATCATACCGGTGATGGTATCGACCGCCTGACGGCCATTGGTGGCTACCCGAACTTCAGCGCCAACACTGCGCAGCATGAATGTGATGATATCGATATTCTCGGGGACATCCTCCGCGAGAAGCACCCGACAACCTCTCAGTTCGTTTTCAGGGATTGTCGTGGCCATCGCGACGGGTCTCTCACTTATGCGGATCTGCTCCTGCGTCACCGAGACCAGTTTCACATCCTCCAATGAACCCGTCGCGATCCTGATCCGGAAAGTGCTGCCCTGCGACAGTTCGCTCTCGACTTGAATCTCGCCGCCCAGCTGTTCGGCCCAATGCTTACTAATCACCAGCCCCAACCCGCTGCCGCCGAACTTCCTCGTCGTCGAGATGTCCGCCTGACTGAACGGCTTGAAGATCTTGGCGATCTGCTCATCGGTCATACCGACACCGGAATCGTTGATCGCGAACTCGAGCAAAGGGTTGTCGCTGTCAGCCGCAAGAAGATGAACTCCGATATTGATGGAACCGGCCTCGGTGAACTTGATGGCATTACCGACAATGTTGATCAGTATCTGGGAAACCCGCATGGGATCGGTGAGGATGGATTCCGGTATCTCCTCATCGACATTGACCTTCAACTCCAGATCACGATCCGAGGCGCGTGGCGACAGGAGCGAGTAGACCTTGGCCAGGACAGAGGTCACCGAGCAGCGCCTCAACTCCACTTCGACTTTGCCGGCTTCGATCTTGGAGAGGTCGAGAATGTCGTTGATCACCTTGAGCAGGTGCTCGCCGCTGGTGCGGATGGAGTGGATCGCCGAGAGGCGGCGTGCGGCACTGATGTATCCGTCGAGGAGGATATCGGTATAGCCGAGAACGGCTGTCATCGGCGTCCGGATCTCATGGCTCATGTTGGCCAGGAAAGCGCTCTTGGCTCTGTTTGCGCTCTCGGCGGCATCCTTCGCTTCAGCCAACTCGGCCGTTCTGCGGGAGACCGTCTCCTCCAAGATCACGGTATGCCGCTGGATCATCTCCTCGGCCTCTTTCTGTTCGGTGATGTTATCGAATGTGCCGAGGATTCCGATCACCTCACCCTGAGTATTGCGCATCGGCACCTTGTTGATGCGCATCCACTTGACCTGTCCGTCAAGCTCCTCCACTCTCCGCTCCTTGTTCAGCACGGGGATCCCGGTCGCCATGACCTGTCGATCCTCCTTGATGAACTTGTCCGCATATTTACGCCAGGGCATCTCCCGATCACATAGCCCTATGGCATCCTCAGGCGTGGATATGTGAGCATCATCCGCAAAGTTTTGATTGCCACCCAGATAGATCGATTCCCTGTTTTTCCAGAATACGATACTTGGTATGTAGTCCAGAACCGAGTGCAGGAACCGTTGGGAATCTATCAAGGCGTTTTCCGAATTCCTGCGTTGAATTGACACCTCAAACACCTCAACAGCTGTCCGCAGAAGTCGTCGTTCCTCCTCCTCTCTCACCCGAGCATGATGAATGTCCTCGAAAGCCAGGAAACCGAACCAGTGGTCATCAACATGTAATGGAAACAGCATGGTTGAGTGAATTCCGAAGGATTGCAGGAATTCTCTCTCCGAATCCAGGAATGTATCCGCCTCCCCCACAATGGAATTCCCCTCCGCCAACTTCTTGCTCCACCGCTCAAGTCCATCTGTGTAAATAATCTCCGTAAGGGTGGACTGGGCCGCGGAGATGTCGGGGCTCAGTGTCTCAGTCATCCGGCGAGAGCATAAGCCCACTTCGGGATCGTCGATGTTTTCAAAGATGGCGATCCGATCGAAATCGAAAGTGGTCAACAAGCTATTCAGGGCGTTTTCCAGACTGCTCTTGTCATTCGAGTGGAGAAACCGGGAGCAGTCGCTCAAGCCCATCTCATAGCGATACCGGGTCGCCAGAGCCTCTCGCGCCTTGACACGGTCGGTAATGTCACGCAGCACAATGTTGAAGGAGGTGATCTTCCTGTTTCGCATTACCGATTTGGAGCTCACTTCAACCGGAAAAGGGTCACCCTTCGCGGGTTGGAACAGGAACTCCAAAGTGCTTGTCTGCTTGCCGGTCAGATCCTTCTCCAGGATGCTCTCCACCAGGTTCATCTCATCCGACATTGCAAAGAACTCGCTGAAGTGGGCATTGAGCTTGTCATCGGGCGCATAGCCGCCAAACTCGTATATCGCCGGACTCGTGTACTGGACATACCCCTCGGGAGTGATGCTGATGACCACATCCTTCAGATTTTCCGCCAGCAGTTTGAATTTGTCCAGGCTCTCCTGAAGCGCATCTTCGGCGAAGCCGCGATCCTGTATCTCCTTTTCAAGATTCAGATTGGTTTCCGTAATTTCGCGGGTACGCTCTTCAATCTTGAGCTCCAGGGAGTCATAGGCCGCCTGGAGAGCTGCGCGCGCCCGCTCACGCTCGGTAATGTCGCGGGCAATAATCACCGCGCCCGAGTAGTTGTCATCTTCATCGGCAATGAGCGATGCGATCGTCCAGGTCGGAAAGATCCTGCCGTCCATGCAGGTATGCGCCACTTCGGCATTGTACCGTTTCTTCTGTTTCAGCACCTTCATGAACGAAGCCACATCGGTCTCCACCTGCTCCTTGTTGTGCAGCTGATTGGCGGGCTTGCCGATAAGGTCTTCAATGCTGTAGCCATGCATCTCTGCGCCGGCCTGATTGATGAAGGTCGTGATACCCTTTTCATCCACCATGAATATGCAGTCCGGGGAGGATTCCATAGCCGCCTTGAGACGGAGCAGCGACATGTTGGTCTCCTTCACTTCGGCGACCTGTGCCTCTACCTGCTCCTGCAATGTCGCGTTCAATTTCGCCAGCATCTCCTCCGCGCTCTTGCTGACTTCGATCTGCGCCGACAGGTCTTCATTGGCTTTCATGAACATGGAGGTGCGCTTGACCACCTCATCCTCAAGCTCGACATTCGCCACCCTCAAAGCCTCCTCCGCACGTTGACGCTCCGTCAACTCTTGCGCGAGCCTCGCTTCGATTCTGCTGACCAGATTGCGCACAAGACCTATCAGAACGGCTACGATCAGAACGGCGAGTGGCATTACCGTCGTCACGGCACGGAACAGGTAGTCGTGAATATCGCTCAAATCCATTATCAGATGAATAGTCCCTACCACTTCATTCCGGGAATTGCGCAGGGCTGTCGGCTTGACATACACAGTGCTGTTGTCCAGCAACCTGAAATGCCTGACCTTCGTCTCATCGCTGGAGAATGCCTTTTCACGGCTGATGAGTTCATTTGCACCCTGCCCGGTATCATTGATGACGACCATGTCGTCCAAACGTCCCCAGTTTGCATCCCGGTCAAGTATCCTCATGCCTGCTTCCCACTTGGAGCGATCCAGATTCGATTTATCCAGAGTGAGGAGCAGTTCCATATCCAGCTCCGTCTGCAGCTTGCTGATGTACTGGTTGACCTCCTCTCCCAACTGCAGATATCCGATCAACTCCCCCTCGTAGAACCAGGGAGAACACACGCGCATCGTGAACGTACAGTGTTTCCCGAGTTCCATTCCGTAGGCCGGTTGCCCGGTCTCCATCGCCTCATCCAGGCACCGCAAAGAGTGGCGGTCACCGAACGATTCGGGGTCGTTCAGGCGAGCGACATTGTAGCCGTCGGGATCGATGTAGTATAAGTGAGTGACATTGAGATCATCATGAAGACCCCGATACAGCTCTTCGGAATTGGCGATCAGGAAATCTCTGTCTTTGTCGCGCAGAGCTTCACTGAGCCGAGTATCCAACGTGATCGTCCGTATGGTGGCAAGCATCCCCTCCGCACTGTTATTCAGCTCCGATCTGAACAGGATCTGGAATGAATGGGTCTCTTGCGCAATTTGCTTTGTGATTGCGGATCGCAGGGACAGGTAGTAGTTCACGCCAAATATCCCGACCAGGCTCAGTAGAGCGATACTGACGGGAAAGAGAATTCGTACCTTCAAGTTTGGCGTGGACATACAATAATCTCCATCTACCCGAGATGATCCGAGCAACACTGCATAATCGTTCTTTCGACTGATTCCTGATGAACCTGAAGGTGCAAGGCATCATCACAGCCCTACAGGCCTCCAGAATCATGATTAGGCTGTGATATTGAATTCGGGTCCGATTCGATTAACCGATCCAACTGCATGGCGAATGGGATATTGGGGATAACCTGAGTTATTGTTCTGACCATTCAGGCGACATTGGAGCGAAATATATCGGATTCGATGGACATTTACTCTTCCGGGAACTCCCAATTGACGATGATATCCACTTCGGGTTGAAACGCCTCCGCCTCAAAGGCCCACAGTTCGCCGTCAACATTTTCGAAGTCATAACTGCTGTTGGTGAGTACAGCCCCCGGCGGCAAGGTCACCTCAAAACGCGCATGCCTCAACGGCCTGTCCCAGGCGGAGGTTGTCGTCACGATATAGCGCGCATAGCGCTGCCGCATCAGCTGGCAGTAGACGGTCCTGACCTCGGGGCGCTCAGCACCAGCAAACGGCAGTCGCCAACGCATCCCCGGCCTGGACCCACTCTCCGCAAACGGCACCGGCCGCCAGGGATCCGCGGCCGAGGGTCGCCACTCCAGCGACTCCGTCCAGGCTGCGCCGAGCAGACTGTCCACAGGGTATGGGTAGAATAAGGATACCCGGGGCGCTTTGGATCTGTTGATGAAACGGTAGAGACCGCTGATGCGCAGCGTATCGCCCTCAATCGCCAACTGGATCAGTTCGGAGTCGAAGACCAGCGGCATCGCGGCATAAGAGTGAGCCGCCGTGATCACAAGGATCACAGCGGCAAAAATCAAGACTGATACTTTGGCGGTCAACGACATCAATACTCCGCCTTGATCGCACTCCAGGTTTTTTCCTCGGCGGCAATCAGCGGCAACACCTCGAGATCGATCCAGGTGCAGGCGCGACCGGCGCTAGATGCACTGACCCAGCCGCTATAATTGCCCGGGTCCAATCCCTCCGTATCGACATTGAGCAGCAGATTGAAATCCCCCCACTCCTGGATACCGGACATGGTGACCGTCATCCACTCCTCACTGCCCTCAACCGTTGCTCCGCAGTCGCCCGGATATACCGTACTGACCCTGTAGGGGATGGATGCGCTGGTCGACTCGCCGGAGACGACGATCAAGTCGAGTTCATCAACAGTCGTGGTGGGACGACAAAGATGATCGAGAGTACAGGACTCGTAGTAGTAGTCGCATACCACACCCGCATGTCCGGGCACCGATCCGAACAGCTCCATCTCGTATTCCGGATTGCATACCGAAACCGTGTTGGTGGCGGGCGACATGAGTATGCCTGGACCGTCAACGGTTATGAAACAGCGCGCCAGCAGAAGGACCTCATTCCCGGTCGCCGCCGAGCAATTGGCAAAATCGATATCCAGAACGACATGGTTCCCCGAAACGTCGGGAACACAAGTGCCCCCGTAGGGGATATCGAAGCTCTGGAGTGTCCAGGTCGCCGGCCACTCCAACTCCATTCGCGCATTCCCGACTTCGAGGTATTCCTCATAGAGGAAGGATTTCAGGTAGATATCAAACTCCATCTCACCGGTTGCCGTAGTGTACTGAATGATCTCATCACAACTGGTAATGGATGGGATCTCCCCCGGGTTGGCCGGTTGAACATGGGTGAAGAGAAGTCCATCCGGCAGGGGATTGGCGACAGCCGACAGAGGGAGCATCAAAAGCAAGATCAGGGCTAAATACTTAAAAGAAGACGAACGTAATAGCATTTTCACATCTCTACCTCCTGAGTATCCGGTTGGCAATCAATCATGGTATTGAATTCCGTACATTGCAATTATAGCTCATCAAACGCGCCAGCAACAGACAAATACATATTAAACCGCCACAGGTCCGAGGATGGTGAACCTGCAGCAAATTGCACCCTGGATGTTCCATCAAAGCGGTTGTCGCGCCGTCACCTTGAAACCGGGCAGTATCTTATTGAGATCCTGGGCAAGTTGCGTCAGAACATCCAGATCGGAAACCGATTCGGCGGACGCATTCACGCCGGCGACATTGGCCAGCATCCCCACAGCCTGGGCGAACGCTGCGACACCGATGTCATCCGCGCCCCAGCCGGCGGCATCAAGGGTCGAGACAACATGCTCCGCAATTCCTGAAAACTCCTCCTGTAATTGCGTAAATAGTATTGATTCCCGACTCGACAGCTCCCCTCTGGCGGTGAACACCATGCAGGTATTCACCGCCCGGGCGCTCATGGCCCTGGGGCGCTGTTTACGCTCAATGCTCAGTGGTTGCACGCTGGTGATCCGCATGTTCGTTGTGCGCCAGGCCCGCACCAGAGCCTCCCAGCCGTGCAGCGAACCGTGGCTGTAGACCAGCGCCAGCACGCCATCTGAGCGGAGCACACGCTCGGCCTCGGTCAACGCCAGCCCCAGCTCCCGGCAATAGCTCTCATGTGCGCGCGTCGCGGAACCGCTCCTCTGCTTCGACGCCACGAGCTCCCGGTCGGCATTGGTGCGCGTCGCCTTGAACAGCTCCGGCTCCAGGATGCCGAGCAACGGCCGCTTCCAGGCATAGAAGAAATCGGCGAGAGCGTTATAGAAGATATTGTCGTAGTAGGGCGGATCGGTGACGACCGCATCAATGTGATCATCTGGATAGGGCAGCGACTGGGCAAAACCGTGCCGGACGGTTACCGGCGCCGGAAGTTGCAGTGCCGCTGCAGCGCCCGCCTTGATCCGTTCGAGCTTCGACCGCAGGTTGGCCGGACCCGTGAGCACGGGGTCGGTCTCCATATAATCCCAGATCATCGCCACGCCGGGACCGCAGAACGCGCGTCCCACCTGTTCATTCTGGGGAATCCACATGGCGAGACGGCAATTCCAGTCCACCAGTTGATCGATCAGACTCGACAGCATGCCGATGACGAATTTCGCCTCCCGCTCCGATCTCTCCCGGATGAGTCGTCCATATTCGTCACGCAACTCCTTGATCAGCAACAGCGCGACAGCCCTTTGGCGGGGGTTGAACAGATCGGCATATGTCTCCAAGCCGTAAAGCGCGGGATTGACGATGCCCGACCAGCGCGGCAAGTCGCCGGTGGGCAATCCGCCGCCGATTGCGCGGAGGGTATCCGCCTCGATCCCTGCGACCGACTCGGCCGCAGGCAGCGCCGCAGCAGCGAGCGGGGTAAAGGTCTTGCCGCCGCGCCCACCGGAGAGGCCGGCCAGAGCCACGCACTCCTCGCGGCAAGCCTTGATGCTGGGCCGAGTGATCGTCTCGCCGCAACCGGGACACACAACCTGCCCGCTCCTACCGGACCAGACGGACGGGTTGACGAAATCGTCCGCAACCTCACCGACAATACCCCTGTCGTCGGCGGCGAAGCGTACGGCGATCCGCTTATCTTGCTTACGCGACAGCCAGGGGCGTCTCGATAACCGGCAACGCTCCCCACAGGCTGGGCAGTTCAGCGAGTAGGTCCAGTAGTAACCGAAGACTTTGTCCCGCGCCGGAAAGAGCGGAGCGGTGGCGACCGTCAGGCGCTCCAGTACCCGCTCTCCCGACTCCGCCAGCAGGCGCTCCGATGTAGCGGAATCAAGCCCAGCCCCGTACTCAAGCAGACACCTCTGCGTGAAGACCGACAGTTCATTGCTGTCCAGGGAGTGGCTTTCGGCACCCAGATTGGCCGCCTCGAAGGGGATGGTCCCCCCGCCACCGAACATGTCCAGAACACGGGGCGGCCGTCCGCCACCAGACAGGTACTCACGCGCCTGATTCAGCGTGTCCAGGGACGGGACCGGCGAGCAGAGATCCTCAAGCAGTGCGACCTTGTCGGGTGAACTGTCGCCGCAAAGGGATGCAAAGAGCAGAGCGCGCATGGAGGCGTGCGGGCGGCGCGCCCACCAGACATGAACGGTATGGGGTGTCCCTGCCCGTCGATACCGCTCGGCGAAACCGGATAATGAAGCCGCCTGATGCAGCACACCCGCATCGACGAGACGCCGGGTTGCCCCCTCGGGCAGAGACTCCAGTTGAGGGATACTAGTGAGATTACCGCTATCATCCATTTTGGACACTACACTCTTCCGGTTGACGATCTGGTTGCTGCAGGTTGATGGCAATCTTCAGGGCATATATAGCAAACCCTCCGGCTCGAACCGAAGGAGAATCAGGTTCGAGAGCGTTCAACCGACCATGCATCGCAGTGAGTGATCCTTCAGGATACGATCCTGAATCCGGCGGGGACTCTCCTCGTCCGGGAATCCATGGCCCGTGTAATGTTTGAAACATGTAACATGAGCCTGTATACTGATCGCCACCATAGGAACTGTCTCTGTACCCAGTTGCATCCCTTATGCATTTGATCAGGAGGACAATCCATGATTCGTTTTCTGAATTCAACGCTCCAGGTTTTCATGATCGCCGTGTTGATCAGCCCGGCTCTTGCCGATGAATCCCGTCGGATAATGGTTCACGATGAGTCAGGTGAGTTCCTCGAGCGGGAATGGCTTGCGGGCGATGCCGAGACCCCGGCGCCCGTGACGGAATCGCAGCGCGATGAGATTCTCTGGCACTACAACCAGGATACCATCCTCTATTCAACCGAGTTTTCGATGGCCGACCGGCTCTTCACGGGTGCCTGGGACGGCGTCGCCATGTTCGATCTCACCGGCGACGGCATTCCGCTTTGGGCCGTGAACGATGGCGTGTCCTACACCTCGGCCTCGGGCGATCTGGACATATTCGGCTCGGCGACCGAAACACCCGCCATCAATGGTGTGACAATCTCCGCCTGGGAGCAGGGGGATTCCCAGCCCCTGTGGGCTTATGCTCTGCCCGATTGCTCGATTCAGGAGTACTGCATCGTCATGTCTCGGGATGGGTCCATTCTGACCGTGGCTCTGAGCATACCGGGCACGTACGTCCGCCTCTGCAGTTTCGATGCGCAGACCGGCGAGAAGCTCTCCACCTTCGATTGCCCGTCGCCCGCCAGTCCGCGGGCTTTGGAGATCTGCGACGACGGTTCGCTAGTGGTTGTCCGCGCCTCGGCGACGCTCTACGTGGTGGAGACGGCGACCGGGACACAGCGCTGGACCGTCGGCGTCGGCGCTTCGGCCAGCCCTCTGGCGTTTTCCGGTGACGGCTCCACCATCGCCTCCGGCTGGTCCTCCATGAGGGTCTACCGCTGGAACGGCAGCACCTACGCCTTTGCCTGGGCCACCAGCGGTGGTGGTTCGAACTGGTACCTGAGATGTTGCGCCCTCTCCACTGACGGCAGCGCTCTGGTCGCCGCCTGGAATTCCAGCAGTTACAACCAGAATAAAATGCAGTGGTACGACACGACCGGCAGCACACCGGAATGGACTTTCCTCGGGCCGCTGGCGACCGGCAGCTACCAGGAGTTGCCCAGCTGCGTCGCCATCGACCCCTCCGGGCAATATGCCGTGATGGGCGCCTGGGGGGATGAGCCGGGGCTGATCCCCGAGGTGCAGGTCTTCAGGAAAACCGGTTCGACGCCTGTGTTTGCCATCAACAGCCCGGGCTCCATCTTCGATGTGGCGATATGCTCAGACAGCGGGGGCAACGTGTATGTCAGCGCCTGCGGCAAGCATGTACATGCCAACGAGATGGGTAGCGGCGGCGACCTGTATGCCGCGGCCGCCGGCGTGATCACCGCAATTGAGGACGACATTGCTCCGCCGCAATCGGCTCTCGGGATATTCCCGAACCCCTTCAACCCCACAACCACCCTCCGCTGCCTGTTGCCGGAGGCGGGCCGGATCGATCTGGATATCTACGGCGCCGACGGTCGGCTGCTGCGCACTTTGGCTCAGGGGACATTTACGGCCGGGACCCATAATTTCACCTGGAACGGTCTTGATGATGCGGGGCAACCACAGGCCAGCGGTATCTATCTGGCGCGGTTGCGGACTGCGGGGAGTGTCGTCACGGAGCAGGTCGTACTGGTCCGTTGATGGATCTGAAACGGGTTGACGGGAAGCTGCCGGAAGATGATTGAGGCGATTCCAACAAGGGGAAGTTTGAACCGGCCTGAGGTCGGCTCAAACTTCCCCTGTTGCTGGATCAAGAAGTTGAAATGAGAGGTGGTCCCCGGATTTCGGACAGTATGCTAAGGTGGTTCCCGCTCTTTCAACTGGAGGACAGAACCGATGTCAAAACGACGCACCTTTTCAGCTGAGTTCAAGGCTCGGGTCGCACTTGAGGCACTATCGGGCGCCCACACCATGGCCGAACTGGCTGCCAAGCACAACGTCCACCCGAACATGATCGCCCAATGGAAACGCAAAGCCCAGGAAAGTTTGCCGGACATCTTCGCCAAGAAGTCCGATCGCAATGAGGCCGCTCGCGACGCAGAGTTGAAGGAGCTTCACGCCAAGATCGGACAGCTGAGCGTGGAGAATGATTTTTTATCAAAAGCCTTCGGACGTTGAGCCACGGACGGAGGGTAGGGGTGATCGAAACGGATCATCCTCGGCTCAGCATCACCAATCAGTGCAACCTTGTCGGGGTCGCTCGCTCGTCGTTCTACTACACGGGCAAAGGGGAAACCCCGTTCAACCTGCAACTGATGCAGGTGATCGACAGGCGGTTCCTCGACAAACCGTATTACGGCTCACGTCAGATGGCCCGCTGGCTTCGACGCCAGGACTATGCCGTGGGCCGCAAACGTGTGCGGCGACTGATGCGCAAGATGGGACTGACGCCGATCTATCAGGCGCCTCGCACCTCTCAGCCACATCCGGAGCATCGGATCTATCCGTACCTGCTGCGGCATATGACGATCGACCACCCGAACCAGGTCTGGTGCGCGGATATCACGTTTATCCCGATGCAGCGCGGCTTCCTGTATCTGGTGGCGATTATGGACTGGGCGACCCGGGCGGTGTTGTCATGGCGTCTGAGCAACACGATGTATCCGGACTTCTGCGTAGATGCTCTCAAGGAAGCGCTGAATCGTTACGGCAAGCCGGAGATCTTCAACACCGATCAAGGGAGCCAGTTCACGAGTGACGCCTTCACCGAGACCCTGCAGGAAGCCGACGTCCGTATCTCGATGGACGGCCGCGGTCGCTGGATGGACAATGTGTCTATCGAAAGGCTGTGGCGGTCATTGAAGTACGAATGCATCTACCTGAATGAGATGGATAGCGGGTTTACGGCCCAGCGTCTGATCGGAGACTGGATCAAGGAGTACAACGAAGAACGACCTCACTCGCTGTTTGATGACGACAGCACGCCGATGGAAGTTTATAATCGGAGAATGGCGGCATGATCAACAACTGGGAATCCACCTTAAACCAGCCGCCGAGCTGTCCAAAGAATGGGGTCCACCTCTCCCTTGACATAATACAATTAATCATGCAACATTATATTATTAGTATACATCTCATGATTTGATTCGGCGTGATAATGGGGATTAATGGCAAATAGATGCTTAGATGATTATCCCCGCTTTTCTCCGGAAACCCTTACTAGCGACGAAAGCGTGGACGAATAGTGCATTGCACCAAAATATGCGTCACTCGACTCATTCTTCTTTTGATAACGGTCTCGCTCTCAGGCTTCGCATTGGCCGAAGTGGACATAGCGCACAATAGTTCCTCAGAGGCTCAACAAGTCCCAGCGTTAAAACTGACAGAAGACCTCTCCATTGGTGTTGAAGACCCTGAAGAGGGGCCCGCTTTTGGGTACATCTTTGATATCGCCGTCTCCGATAATGGGGAGATCTATGTGCTCGATTACGGCTTCTTTCGGGTTCAGGTGTTCTCTGCTAGCGGTGCTTTACTGCGTACGATATCCCGTCAGGGGGAGGGTCCAGGGGAGGTTTCTAACCCTTCGGCGATAGCCTTGGGACCCGACAATCTCTTCTATATCGCGGACAACTCTCGAATCAAGGTGTTTTCTGCATCAGGGGAATCCCTTGATGAGTTCGTAGCCAAAGAGGCGACCGGAAGAATCCGGGGGTTGGCTATCGGCGCTGACGGTTGCCTGTATGTATCATCGAGCAACCTGATGGAACAGAAAATAATTCACAAGTATAATTCGGACCATAAGTGGGTGTCTTCCTATTGCAACTCATTTGCTGTTGGACAAAACGTCGATGTTCGCCTGGAGCGCGTTGGCGCAGGCGGGTTTATTGATCTCACATCCGATGGAAATTTACTCTATGCCCCAATGTGCCACTACGAGATCCGCCTATTCACGCCGAGCGGTGAGCTCCTGCGTCGGATGTTTCGGGAAACAGACTTCATCCAACTCCCACGTGTTGAGTTCACGGCTGAGAGCACTACTTACGAATCCATAGGCGGTTGCACTGGAATAGTATCCCTGCCCTCTGGTGCTTTCCTATGCACTGCAATAGACCTAAGGAACTCTGATGAGTTTAAAACGCTCGTCGATTGCTTCACCCCCCAGGGAAAACTGCAAGCCAGTCACGATTGGGATGCCAACTTTAAAATTCTATGTGTCGACAACCTCGGTAAGGTGTATGCAGCGCATTTCGACGGGGAGTGTCCGCGCGTTGTGAGATACTCTGTGAATTGGTAGCGGATTGAGGAGGATACCAGTCTCTCATAATTAGTAGTGTCTAGACCAGAAAAGAAGGAGGATGATGTGTTTATATCACTGATAGCTATAGTGCTATTGATCGTTGTCACCTTGGTGCCTTCCCAAGTGAATGCTCAGTGCATGGACTGCGTGCCTGGCGGTATAGAGTTTTGGATGTGCCAATCTACTGAAACCGGATACGAGGGCTGCGTACCTATGCATTTAAACAATTGCAGGGTGACAGGCTCTTCTTGCCCAGGATCGGGGTGCTTTCTTGCCGGCATTCAGGTTAGTACTCCCAATGGGGCCACCTCTATCGAGCAGCTTAGCGTTGGAGATGCTGTGCTTAGCTGGGGTAGTGATGGGCAGGTTAACTACAGCAAGGTAAGCAAAGTCTACCGGACTCTCGCCTACGAGTACCTAGTAATAAACGGCAGGATCAGAGTGACCGGTTCGCATCCATTCAAAGTCGGTCATGAATGGCGCAATACGGTAGACCTGAGGGTTGGTGATGTCTTGACTGGGGAAGATGGCAAAACTATCTACATTGTCTGCATAGAAAAAGTCGATAAAGGTGTCCGAGTATTTAATATCGAAGTGGATGGTAACCACACATTCTTTGCGGATGGTCTCCTCGTTCACAACAAGGAGGATCCCCTCACGCCTCAGGGTTAGTCGGATTGATCAAGCTGTCGAGCGTCTATTCAGAGAGTGTAATTCTATAGGTATAAGTAGCCATAGAGGAGGCGTATGCCGCCCAGCCAATCTACGCATTACCGGCACAACATGAACCTGGCTGATCTAGCTATCAGCCAGGTTTTTTGACGTATTACGGGAAGTTATCTAGCTACTTAGTTTAGTGTTCTCCACATCAGTAATATGAAGTCGTCACCGGCCATGGTAGCTGGATTCACGTATAACAGTCTCCGGCGTACCCTGGGCAACTCACCTAGCAAGACGTAGACTCAGGGCAGCCTTAACGACCGACTGAGCGATTAACCAGGAGAGGACCCCTACCACACCGTCTATACTCAGGAACGGGCAGAGGAACGTAAGCCAGCGTCTGTATCGGATACTCTGAAAAAGTTCTGGGCAGAAAATGGGCAGAAACAGGCAGAGGGCAAGGCAACAAAGAAAGCGCTCCGCCGCAAGTCTTTGCAGCGGAGCGCTTTACAGGTAGCCCCAAGGGGATGTGCTCGCGGGCTATCGCCCGCTCACAGATCTTTCGCGCAAAACACATGAGCGCGAAAGACCGAACCCCGTACGCTCCTCAACCGCTCAAGGCGATCTAAACAAGAAGAGGCGGGCTTTCGCCCGCCTCTTCTTGTTTAGGTAGCCCCAAGGGGATTCGAACCCCTGTTGCCGGATCGAGAATCCGGTGTCCTGACCAGACTAGACGATGGGGCCCAGATCGTTCCTCGCGATGCGATGAACGGAGCCGATACATGGTCGGCAGGTTGCCCAGCAAGGATTCGAACCTCGATCGACGGAACCAGAATCCGTTGTCCTGCCGTTAGACGACTGGGCAATAACGACGCAGAAAGTAACAGATAACCCCCGGTCTCGCAAGCCCCCGAGGGTTAAAATCAGATCTCTGTTTTGAGACCATGTCCGTCGGAAGACCACTGGCGACCACGGATCCGGATCAGCACGAGCTCGCGTCCCATCAGCTCGCAAAGTTTGAAGACATCGGGGCTTACGCTGCACCCGAGCAGAGCGACACGCAGAGCGTGGATGATCGTGGCCGCCTCGACCCCCTCCTCCTGCGCCTGCTCACGGACCACGTCCTCCACCTCTTCGGCGCAAAAAACCTCCATCGTTTCGATGCGATCGGCAATCACCTGCAGCCTGGCGGCGGGTTCATCGGTCAGATGTTCGGTTACGGCCGCCGTCAGGTACTCGGGATATGTCTCGAAAAACGGCTTCAGCGTCCAGGCGCCCTCCGGGAAGTTCTTGATCCGTTTGCCGTAGAGTTTGATGATCTTGCCCATCTGATGCGCCAGATCCTCATCGAGATCGGGGACATCCATACCCTCCGCATACATGATGTCGTAAACGCCCTCCACCTTGTCATGGACACTCAGCTTCATGAAATGGGACGCGTTGAGCCAGTTCAGCTTGGCGGGATCAAATACGGCCGGGTTGCTCCCCACACGCTTGAGACTGAACGCCTTGATCAGTTGCTTCCTGGTGAAGAATTCGGTTTTGCCGTCGAGGCTCCAGCCGAGCAGAGCGAGGTAGTTGAGCATCGCGTCGGGGAGAATCCCCATCTTGTCGAATTCATGTACGCTGACGGCCCCATGCCGTTTGGAGAGCCGCAGCTTGTCGCTGCCCAGGATCATCGGCAGGTGGAAGAACTTGGGCAGCTTGAAGCCCAGAGCCTGGTAGAGCAGGATATGGCGCGGCGTATTGCTGATGTGATCATCGCCGCGAATGACATGGGTGATGTTCATCAGGGCGTCATCCACCACTACCGCGAAGTTGTAGGTGGGCATGCCGTCGCTCTTGCGGATGACGAAATCCTCGAGCAGATCGTTGCGGAACACCACCTTGCCGCGGATCTGATCATAGAGGATGGTCTCCCCGGTGTCGGGGGTGCGGAAACGGATGGTGTAATCCATCCCCGAACCCAACATCTTGGAGACCTGATCCTGACTGAGACAACCGCAACGGCCGTCGTAATTGGGATCATTGCCGGCGGCGACCTGTTCGTCCTTGATCCGGGCAATCTCCTCGGGGGTGCAGAAGCAGGGATAGACCAGCTGCTTCTCCATCAGTTGATCGGCGTAACCGCGGTAATGATCGAGACGCTCACTCTGGAAATAGGGTCCGTAGTCGCCGGGAACTTCGGGACCCTCGTCCCAGTCCAGCCCCAGCCACTGCATCCCCTTGAGGATCCCGAGTACCGAGTCGAGTGTACTCCGCCCCTGGTCCGTGTCCTCGACCCGCAAGATGAACTTCCCGCCCACTTTGCGGGCATAGAGCCAATTGAAAAGCGCGGTTCTGGCCCCACCGACATGCAGGTTGCCCGTCGGGCTTGGTGCGAATCGTACTCTGACCTCATCCGCCATGAAGATATTCCTTTCGCCCGGCCAGACCGCCCGATGCGGCTCTACCAGGGTTCGTTGTCGCTGATCAATTGCTCAATGTCCTTGCCGTACACCTTCAGCACGGCACTCGCGAAACTCAGATCCCCGTCGTCCTCAAGGGCCTGAATCACGTTCCTGAACGTGGAGACCCCCTCATTGAGGATGATCTTCTCCGCGAGTCGATAGGAGCGCCAGAAAGCGATGCGGCATCTGTTGCGCTCGGCTTCGTGCGTACCAGGGACTTCGGCCTCCCGCAGCATCATCTCCCGATCGCGGAACAGCTCCAGATCACGAATCATCGTCGCCTGATCGCACTCAATCTCGACAACACCAACGAGGGCGTCAACCTGACCTTTGAGAATCCAACCCTCGCCGCCAAACATGGCGCCGGCTCCATAAATGAACCAGTAGGGTAGCCGATCGCCAGTTCGTTCGCGGATTTGCCACTCGACATAGAGACGTGTCAGCACCTCCAACGCAATACCCCGGGCGGTAATCATGGCAATCGGCTCAAGAACAATTCCACCCTGCCACATGTCTCCGGGCAGCCACCAGCTGAGGCCGTATGTCTTGGCGTATTCCTTCGCGTCGTGTGGTATCCAGAGCTCCAGCGGCGCATCCAGGGTCCAGCCGAGGTTATCCTTCACGATGTGATACGCATAATCCATATACTCGGCCATGTTCAGCCCCGGCCTCTCGGGGATGTACTTGCTGTAGTAAAGGTCTATGAATTCAGTAGTTACACGTCCCGGGGCGGTGATCGGCTGTGGACGAAGGTCGCCTTCACGCCAGGTGGTGACGGTGTCCCAGCCGTAGCCCAGAGGCACGCGCTCGTCGCGCAGCGCCTCGTTGCGCGATTCGCCGGCCGGCTGATCGATCGCCATCAACGTGCCCCGGTAGCGGATCAGCGTGCCATCGTCAAGAGTGAGAGTCGTATCCACGATTGCCGGGTTCTCCTCCTCCTGGGCAATGACCGGAAGCGCCAGAACCAAAAGTAACGATATGATTATCAGACGGGTGCTCATTCATCCTCCTCAAGCCAGGGCATCAGATTTCGTACTCTGCGGCCCGCTTCCTCAATGGGGTGCCCAGCATCGTCAGCCAGAATCCTGCCAAGCCGCGGACGACCGGCGCAATGCTCCTCTATCCACTCGCGGGCGAAGTCGCCCGACTCGATTTCGGTCAACATGTCGGACATGGTTTCTCGCACGTGGGAATCAATTACCCGCTTCCCCCGCGTGGTGTCGCCATACAACGCCGTGCCGCTGATGACGCGGCGCATGCCGTCGATGCCCCTGGAGTGCATGAGGTCGGCGATGATCTTGACCTCGTGCAGACATTCGAAGTAGGCGACATCGGGGCTGTAACCGCGGGCGACGAGGGTATCGAAGGCCGCGCGAATCAACTCGCTCATGCCGCCGCAAAGTACCGCCTGCTCCCCGAAAAGGTCGCTGACGGCCTCTTCGCGGAAGGTGGTCTCCAGAGCCCCCGTGCGGAGGCAACCCAGGGCGGCGGCGTAGGCCAGGGTGGTGCTCCAGGCCCGGCCGGTGGCATCCTGTTCGACGGCGACGAGTGCTGCGGCGCCCCGGCCCTCTTTGTAGAGCTTGCGCACCTTGAGTCCCTGGGCTTTGGGCGCCACCAGGAAGACATCGATCCCCGGCTTCGGCTGCAGATGGCCAAAACCGACAGCAAAACCATGAGCAAAACCCAGCGCAGCACCATCGTGGAGGTGTGTTTTAATGGTACGCTCGTAGAGCTCGGCCTGGGTTTCGTCAGGGGTCAGCAGGAGAAGGATGTCGGCCAGGGCGGCCGCCTCACTCAATTCGAGAACCGCATACCCCTTATCCCTGGCCAGGTTCCACGACGCTCCATCCCGGCGAAGGCCGATGGTGAGATCGACCCCTTCATCCCGCAGACACTCCGCGTGCGCGGCGCCCTGGTTGCCGAAGCCCGCCAGGACGATCTTTTTCCCCCGCAGTCCGGCCGCGGGGCTGTCATTTATAGTGAATCGCTTGGACATGCCTACTATCTAGCAGATGCCGACACTGCGCGCAAGAGTGCGTGTTGATGTGAAGTGCCGAGGTAGCGGCCTACAAAATGGCGGCTTAGCACAATTTCCGTCTGTGCGCCTCTTGACTTTCGGCGCGACGGAGATTAGCCTGTCCTCCGCTGGCGGCTTAGCTCAGCTGGTTAGAGCATCGGAATCATAATCCGAGTGTCCGGGGTTCGAGTCCCTGAGCCGCTACATGAAAGACGATTTGGGAACAAGGACTTGTGAGTTACTTCAAATCCCCGTTCCCTCCTCGTTCCTAAAACCAAGCGTTTCGCTTTAAGCCGTGCCCTCGATCACTTTCAGTGAGGGTGCGGCTTTTGCTCGTTCACTCGCAGCTGTGAGCGTCTCTACCGCTTCCGATAGAACGTTTGGAGCCAAATGCGAGTATCGCAGGGTCATGTTGAAAGAGCGATGACCTAACAGCTCCTGAACAGCCTTCAAGTTGACCCCCTCCATTACGAGTTGCGAAGCAAAGGAGTGTCGGAAAACGTGCCACTGCACTTCCGGCAAACCTGCAGCCCTGCATGCCGCATAAAGGGGACGTTTGATCTGTGTAAACCTGAGCGGCTTTCCATCGCTGTTGCAGAAGACAAATTCCGATTCCGATGAATGCCTTCTGTGCTTCTCCAAAGCTGCCCGCAGCTCCTGGGTCATGGGGATGTTTCTAGCTCGTCCTGTCTTCGTCGGTCCGAGTTTCCCCTGCCAGTCAGAAGCCTCCACCCTGATCACAGAGTGCAAGAAGTCCACACAAGCCCACTTGAGAGCCAAAAGCTCACCTCGGCGCATACCTGTTCGAAGAGCTGTCAGCACAAGCACTCGAAGCTGTCCATCGAGCTGAGCCATGAGACGAGTCGATTGTTCGGCTTGTATGGTGACGGTATTCACCTGACACATGTCCACTAAATAGAGCGGTGGCCAGACCACCTCAGCTTGGTTTAGAAAAGGTTAACCACAACCACTATTCCAAGGGAGGAAAATCATGACCACCACGGACAAAGTAGCACGC